>NZ_PUGF01000004.1 GCF_002976435.1 Solimicrobium silvestre
CTCTTCGCTGACAAAGCGTTTTGTTTGTCTGCAGCACAGAAACGAGATTATGGGGCTTTTGCTACTCCGCGTCAACACTTATTTTTCGACACTTCGTTTTTTCTGCTCTCCCACTTTACTGCTCTCGTACCCTACTTTAAAGCGTTAATTTAACGGGTGCATTCTGCCATTCCTCCGCTTCGCTACCGCTTCTTTTTTCCCCGTCTTTCGACGGGAGGCGAACTATATCAAAGGTTGCGGAAGTTTGGCAAGCGTTTTTCTAAAAAAGATTTCATTCCTTCTTTTTGGTCTTCAGAAGCGAAGGTGCTATAGAACATACGGCGTTCATATTGAACACCTTCCGACAAGGTTGTTTCATAGGCGCGGTTGACTGAATCCTTGATCATCATAACGATAGGCAGCGACATGCCGGCGATTGTGGTCGCTGCTGCTAAAGTTTCTTCCATGAGTTTATCCAGTGGCACAACTCGAGATACTAAACCTGCACGTTCGGCTTCGACTGCATCCATCATGCGGGCGGTTAAGCACATATCCATGGCTTTTGATTTGGAAATGGCGCGCGGCAAACGCTGCGTACCACCACAACCAGGGATAGTTGCCAATTTAATTTCTGGCTGGCCGAATTTAGCGTTCTCTGCAGCGATAATAAAATCACACATCATCGCCAACTCACAACCGCCACCCAGCGCATAACCAGCTACAGCTGCAATCACTGGTTTTCTGATTTGACGAATATGCTCCCAATTACGCGTGACATAGTTACCGTTAAAGGCGTCCATATAGGTGTAATTAACCATCAGCGTAATATCAGCTCCTGCGGCAAATGCTTTTTCACTGCCTGTTAATACGATGCAGCCAATTTGTTCGTTTTTATCAAATTCATTTAATGCATGACCCAATTCGTCCATTAACTGGTCATTCAATGCATTTAAGGCTTTTGGGCGATTTAACGTAATCACGCCAACTTTACCTTTTGTTTCAACCAGGATAGCTTCGTAATTCATAATTTTTCCTCTATATATAGTATGTCTGCAATTAATTAGTGTTGATTCACTACGACGCCTAGTGGGGCGCTAGCTAATTTGGGCCAAAGCACCCACAACATGCCGCGTTGCTTCATGCGCCCCGCCATATCCCCTGCTTGCGCGCCAAAGCCCCAGAAAAAATCAGCGCGGACTGCACCTCGAATTGCGCCACCGGTGTCTTGCGCCATCATTAAGCGTTTCAACGGTACGTCAGTATTGGGTTCAGTCGTATTAATAAATACCGGCGCGCCTAATGGTAAAAATTGAGCGTCAATCGCTACCGAACGCTTTTCACTTAAGGCCACGCCCAATGCGCCTTTGGGCCCTTGCATTGGATCGCTGATTTTTTCTTCCTTAAAGAACACATAGCTCGGATTAGCATTTAATACTTCATTTTCACGCGTAGGGTTATTGGCTATCCAGTTTTTAATCCCTTGTGCCGAAGCTTGTTCTAATTTCAACTCACCTTTATCGACCAGATAGCGACCAATAGACTTATATGGCTGACCATTTTGATCTGCATACGCCAATCTGACCGTTTCATTCGTATCGGCAAAAAATATCCGCCCTGAACCCTGAACTTGCAAGAAAAACGCATCCACCGAATCATCAACCCAGCAAATTTCCTTACCAGTCAAGACACCCGGCTGTAATAACTCGGCGCGACTTGGATATGGAACTACTTTATTACCAACAACTCGTCCGCGCAGGCGCATACCTTTTAACTCTGGATACAAACCCGCCATATCAATAGTTAATAAGTCCGATGGAGCTTGGTACAACGGCGTTTGGTAGGAACCGCCGCGCTGACGAGAACCGCGTAACAAGGGCTCGTAATAACCGGTAATTAGGCCTGACTCAGTTCCGTCTGGATTAATTACTTGATAAGGATTAAAGAAGGCTTCAAAGAAACTGCGTACTCCCGAGCTATCCGTTCCATCCACAGTTTGGGCAATTGTGCACAGCTCATGCCAATCTGATTTATTTATCAATGCTTTGCACGAAGCTTTAAATGCCGGCCAGGCTTCGTTTAAATTATCTTGATTCCAGCCCGGCAAATCTGAATAGTCCAACTGTTTGAAACTCGCCTTTAAATTTTGTGGCTTCGATTCAATTACCGACACTGGTGGCGTCACAGCTGGAATTGTCGCGACAGGCGGAGTTGGTTTATTGATTGGCTCAACAACCGTCGTTTGGCATGCAGCTAACAGTAAAAGAGCGGCCAAAGACGGTACACTACGGTTTATTTTGAACATGGAGGAACTATGTGGTTAATATTTGTAGAAGCAACAGGTGCTTTTTTAGTATTTGCTTTAATTGTGTGGTGGACAATGTTCTCTGGCGCAAAGCCACCAAGTGATGAAGAATAAGACGTTTTAATGCAGCGTCCATGGCAGAGACAGTACGAACTCTGGAATAGTAGCGTTAAATTGCTCCCCATCTTCTGCAACACATAAATAAGTGCCGTGCATACTTCCTATTGGCGTAGCCAACGCTGTGCCGCTAGTGTATTCAAATTGTTGTCCCGGCTCCAAAAGTGGTTGATAGCCCACCACGCCCAATCCGCGTACTTGCTCTTCATGGTCATTGGCGTCTTTAATAATCCAATGCCGGGCGATTAATTGCGCCTTAGCTGTACCGGTGTTTTTGATGGTAATAGTGTAGGAAAACACATATCTTGACGCCTCAGGGTCCGATTGTTGCCCTAAGTACTTGGTTGCTACTGATACACTAAATTCATACAATGCCATTGATCGCCTGCTCTTCCAACTATAAAGATAAGCAGCTATTCGACACTAAATTAACTGGCAGCGCAAGCTGTGAGTGTTAATTTACATGTAACAACAGCGTCTTATCCGGAGTTTCATAAGTAAATTTCGCTTAATTATTTTGTACCCGCCGCCAATTTTAACCCTTTCACCTGCTCCGGCGTAACACTGGCGGCATGTCCACCCCACTGAGCGCGTAAAAAATTAGTCAATTGCGCTAACTCCTGATCACTTAACGTAGTCGCAAACCCAGGCATTTCCTGAAGGTTTTCAATTCCGGGGAATTTCTGCGCTTCCACCCCATCCAGAATCGTCACAATCAGATTATGCGAATCGGCATTACGTACTGTCGAATTTCCCTGCATCGGCACCGCGACATGCGGCTTACCTTCGCCCTGAAAACCATGGCAGCCAGCACAGACTGCTGTATACAAGCGCTGCCCGGCTTTTAATTCCGCTGTATCCAGCGCAATGGCTTTAACTGGCTCTGGCACAAGCGGCTTGTCACCGAACAGATAGGTGGTCACGGCAACCAGATCATCCTTACTCAGATATTGAGTACTTAAATGCACCACCGGAAACATATCGCCATAAGCTGATCCTTGCGGTGCGATACCGCTGGCAAGAAAAGTCTGCAAATCAGCAGGATTCCAGCCGACCGCTGCTAAACCGGCTGGTGTAACATTCGGTGCAGCTACCCGCGCCAATGCCGCACCAGTTAGGGATTTAGACAAATCAAGCTGACCAAATAGTCCACGTGGCGTATGGCACTCCGCGCAATGTCCCATGACATTACTTAAATATTGACCGCGTTGCCAACTGGCCGATTGGCCAACTGAAGCATCATTGAGTGAATTCTTCAGAAACAGTACGTTCCAAAACATCATCCCAAAACGCATATTGTAAGGAAATTTGAGATCAGCCGGACGCGTCGCAACGGCAACTGCTTTTTGCTGCATCAGAAACGCATAAATGGCGTCGCTATCGGCGCGCGTCATGCCGCGATATGAGGTATACGGCATTGCAGGATAAAGATGTTTATCAGGTGTTACTCCGTCATGCAGTGCTTTATAGAACTGGTCCGCACTCCATTTGCCAATGCCATGCTCTTTATCTGGCGTGATATTCGAGCCGTAAAACTTACCAAACGGTGAGGCCAGCTCAACGCCACCAGCAAAGGGCGCTCCAGTCGAAGTTGTGTGGCAAGCGGCGCAATCCGCTGCCTTGGTTAAGTAACGACCAAATTCAATCTGCGCCTTATGGTCAGGCTGGATAGTTTTATCGGTTGCTCCGATGCTGCCATCACAACCGACCAGCGCCATTAGAGCCAGCAATACCAAGCCAGTTAGCACTTTTTTCATTTGACATCCTTTACCAAGCCAGCGGTGCTTAATGCAACTTCTTTCACCGCTTCGAAATAACGTACATAACCAGTGCAGCGACAAATATGATGATTCAGTCCATCGGTAATCGCCTGATCAAGCTGGGCACGACTGACTGGATGACGTTTCAGCTTTTCCAGCAGCACAGTGGCTGCATTCACAAACCCCGGTGTGCAATATCCGCACTGAAAACTGTAATGTTCTAAAAACTTTTGCTGCACAGGCGAAAGCGTCACCACTTCACCTTGCTCGTTACGCTGGGCGTGGCCTTCTACGGTGCGTATTTGCTTGCCATCAAAAAAATGTGCTCCGGTAATGCAGGAGCGCACTTCTTCGCTGGAGCCGTCCGGCTTATCAAGTATCACCACGCAGGCATGACAAATACCTTGGCCGCAACCGAGACGTGAGCCAGTCAAATCCAGATATTCATGTAAAAAATCAATCATCATGATGCCTTCCGGCACGGGTACAGGGCCGACCGGTTTGCCGTTGATGTGCAGCGTGATTGGATAGATTGTCCTGCTCATGCCAGAATCTCCTGTAATTGTTGTTGCGTTACTGGCAAATCAGTAAACCGATGACCTATTGCATGCGCAATGCCATTCACTATCGCACCCACCACCGGTATCATCACCACTTCGGCAATTCCTTTAGCCGGATCGGTTTCAGTCAACGGTGGCAGCACTTCGCTGGTTTGGGTCCAGACTGCAACATCGGCCGCGCGTGGCAACTGGTAGCGGTTGAAATTCCAAGTGCCATTGCCGGGCCCGTCTTCATAGAGCGGCAGATATTCATGCAGGGCATGACCGATGCCCATTGCTAAACCGCCCTGCAACTGACTGGAAACCAGTTGCGGCGATAACTGGTTCCCGCATTCCATGATGGAATGATGCGTTAACAATTCCACCTTGCCGCTCGCCGCGTGAATAGCCAGCTCAACCAGCGTGCCGACTGCACTATAGTAAGTAACAGCCGCATTATTGCGTTGAGTAGGCGGGATAAATACTTTTTTGCGATTCAAAACTTCATAACCGCCGTCAGTTGTCATCCGTTTTTTCTGTACCGGACTAGCACCGTCACCATAACGTAACGATAAGCCATCCAGCGGCAGTCGCACTACATTGCCACTCACTTCAAACTCAGCTTCGCTCCATTGCCAACGATTAAATACATGGACGGTGGCACCCGTCACCAGCCCCAGTTCATGCGCTTTTTTAACTAACTGCGCGTAAGGCAGTGCCTCAAGTCCAGCCGCCGACAATTTGCCATCCACCCAACGCGCATCTTCCACACGCACTACCAACGGAGCCGCCTGACCACCGCCTATACCTTGGCTCCAGATAGACAACGCCGCTGGCCACAAGCCATGCAAAAAAATGACGCGTGCTGCTTCTCGGGTGCTGTGAGTAAAGTAAAAAGCCGAATTGGTGGCGCTGGACGGGGATGCATAAGCTGGCGACCAACGTGGATTCATCGCCAATTTGTCTTGCTCAGCCTGACTCATGATGTAGGGATCACCACTGGCCGTCACGGGTAAATCGGCCCAATCGGTAATCGCCGTTTGCACCTCATCCGCCGGTTTTCCCAGCCATTTGGCACAGGCAATGGCTTGCGAAGTCGACATGCCGGTGCCAATTTCCACGCCGCTATGATGCAGTTGGATATGTCCGTCAGCGCTGATTTCAACTTTGGCAAAGGAAGATTCTGCACCGGTTCCAAAATCCTTTTGAACACAGGCAAACCCAACGCCGTAACGCATGCCCGGATGCGCCGCTTCGTATGTCATTTTTTGTTTGGCACGATTTATCCACAAGGGATGAAGTTTGGCTTTTTGCAACACTTCATCAACCCGAATAGCGCCAGCCGGTATCGCACCCTGGGTATTTTTCATCCCGGAACGCAAGGCATTTTTAAGCCGGAAATCAATTGCATCGAGGCCGAGTTTTTCTGCGATTTCATCAACCATCATCTCGGTTGCCGCCATGCTTTGCAGTGTACCGTAGCCGCGTGCCGAGCCCGCATCAATAGCGCGCGTTGCTATCGCGACAGCAGCCAGATCATTTTTTGGAAAATAATAAATAGACTGCGCGGCAGTGGCGCCCACCATTGCGACAGACGGAGAAAAATTGGCGCGGCCGCCACCATTGGCTTCAAAATCGCCTTTGAATGATTGCAGCAAACCGCTTTTGCGATCCACCGCCATACGGTAATGCATCTTGAAAGCATGCCGTTTGATCGAGGTTTGAAATTGCTCAAAGCGGTCGTTCGCCAAACGTACCGGCTTACCATCGGCGTAAAGCGCGGTCAGCAAACCATAGAAGGGAAAATTATAGTGATCTTTAGAGCCATAGCCAACCGTATAACACGGATGCAGAAACAGTTTTTTGAGCGGGAATTTACCCTTTTTCAGCATCTCAATTGTGCTGTCCACCACCTCAGCGGGAGACTGGGTCGGCACGACCATGTGTAATTCCTGATTAACACTGTCATACCAACAGTTGGCGTTATCCGGTTCCAGTGCCGACGTATCTACCGACTGCGTGTTGTAGTCGCGCTCCATCACCAGCCAATCGGCGGGCGGCTGATCTAGTTGCTGCTGGATTTGCGCTGCGTAAAACATGCCCTGTTCGCCCAACTTGCCATGCTCTTGCCCGTCGGGCCAGACTGGTTGATGTTTGCGCATCATGCTCGGGAATAGCGGAGCATTTTTCAGGCTGGAAAAAACGTCATCATCAAACGGCGTCGCACCACCAACTCGTACAAAACGGAAGCTGCCCCAAGGATCACGTTCCAGCGGCGCACTAACTGGGCCGTATTGAATCACTTCATCTTTAAATTGCAACAAATCTTTGGCAAACCGGAATTTGGCAAAGTCGTGATAAATCAGAATCGCCACGGCATGGCCCAGATACGCTGGAATTTTACCCGCTGGCAGCAGCATGTCTTCGCCGTAAAATGCAGGAAAAGCCAGGCCGTCGCGCAGTAAATCTTCAGCGGTAACGATACGATCCGGTTGCAATTCAGCTCCGAGCAAGTTCAGGTTAAACCCTTGGTAATTGCGATCTGCCTTTGTTGTACGCAAAATCAAGGCATGCGATTGCTGCGTCGGCCAGTGCGGCATATCGCGGGATCGTATATCGCGCGCGAACACTTTAGCGCCAGTGACTTTGGCAATACCATCAATACGAAATTTGGCCTGACCGCTACTACCGTCCCATTTGATCGGGCTCAGGATTTTTTCTTCAAATAAGGCTGCAAACGCTTTACCGCCAATGGGTGCTACGTAGACCGACACCCCGGCCACCACGCTGACCTTCAAAAAGCTGCGGCGCGAAAGATCAAGTTTTATCATTTAAATTGCCTTAAAAGTCAAAGAGCATCAGGTTAGCGCTGCACCCTACAGATTCTGTAATTTCAACCAAACACCTTTAAGAGTATAGGAAATTTACAATGATGCACAAGTCAATTTGCACTAAATGAATGCTATTTCAACACTCAAAATCCAGTATTCTTCGAAGGAAATTCCAGGCTCCAAACCAGTTCAAGGTAAAATAACGCATCTTTTTTCCTCTTCAGGCCACTACCAATGAGCACCTCTCCCACATACCGCATCGCCCCCAGCATTTTATCCGCCGACTTTGCCCGCTTAGGTGAAGAGGTGCGCAATGTTGTGGCGGCAGGTGCCGACATGATCCATTTTGATGTGATGGACAATCACTACGTACCAAATTTAACCATCGGCCCGATGATCTGTCAGGCGATTCGGCCGCATGTGCAAGTACCGATTGACGTGCATTTAATGGTCAAACCTGTAGATCGTATCATTCCGGACTTTGCTAAAGCCGGTGCCAATATTATTAGCTTCCATCCTGAAGCCACAGAACATCTGGATCGCACTTTGCAGTTAATTCGCGACCACGGCTGCAAAGCTGGCCTGGCAATTAATCCCGGTACTTCATTAAATTTTTTAGAACATGTAATGGATAAGCTCGATTTGATTTTGCTGATGTCGGTCAATCCCGGTTTTGGCGGACAATCTTTTATTCCACATACGCTGCAAAAAATTGCCGCTGTCAGAAAATTAATAGATGCGTCCGGTCGCGACATTATGTTGCAAGTCGATGGCGGTGTAAAAACCGACAACATCGCTGAAATCGCCCGCGCTGGTGCCGATACCTTTGTTGCTGGTTCGGCTATTTTTGGCAAGCCTGATTACCCTGGCATTATTGCTGGCATGCGCCGTGAATTAGCTTCAGTCGCATGATAAAAATGAACGGCATTCAAGCCGCGATCATTGATTTAGATGGCACGATGATCGACACCATTGGTGATTTTCTGGTGGCGATTAATGCCATGCGTGCCGAATTTGCGCTCGCGCCATTAGAGCAAGCCGTGATTCAAAACATGGTCGGCAAAGGTAGTGAAAATTTAATCAGACAAGTACTGGCTGTCGATTTCTCACCTGCTGAAGTAGAACGCCACTTTGATGCCGCCATGAACAGCTATCAGCGCAATTACTTATCGATAAATGGTCAGTACAGCAAGCTCTACCCTGATGTACAAGAAGGATTAAGCGCATTGCAGGCGCAAGGCATCCGGCTGGCTTGTGTAACCAACAAACCAATTTCCTTTGCGCTACCGCTGTTAAAACAAAAATCGCTACATCATTATTTTGACGTGATTTATGGCGGAGATTGCCTGCCGCACAAAAAACCGCACCCAGCCCCGTTGTTACAAGTTTGCAGTGATTTTAAGCTTGAGCCCAATCAGGTAGTGGCGATTGGCGACTCAAGTAACGACGCCATCGCAGCACGCGCGGCCGGTTGCTGGGCACTTACCGTACCTTACGGTTACAATCACGGCGAGGCTGTACAAGCAATTGATACTGATGGTATAGTCGAAACCTTGTTGTGCGCTGCACATTTTGTGAACAGTTAATTAACAACCCTAACACCCCCCAAAATCATCAATAATGTTTCTCACTAAAAAACGTCCCGTCACCACTCCAGGCACTTTCGAGGCCTGGCTATGGCGACGCTAGCATTTCCAGCGGCTAATCAACATTTGCATTAGCCCAATGCCAGAGATTGGCTTGCAGCGAGGATCGTCCTTATGCAGCCAGCACGTTTTTATCATTTCACCCCACGCATGGGGAAGAAGAGAAAGTCATGACCGAAATCGAATTCCATTCCTTGGCGAACCAAGGCTATAACCGCATCCCGTTAATCATCGAAGCATTTGCCGATCTGGAAACGCCCTTAAGCGTTTACCTCAAATTAGCGCAAAGCCAACACGGCGGCAAAAACACCTTTCTGCTGGAGTCCGTGGTGCGCGGTGAGCGATTAGGACGCTATTCATTTATCGGCCTGCCAGCCAATACCTCGCTACGCTGTTATCACGAACGCTGCGAAGTACTGCAAGATGGCAAAGTGATTGAAAGCCATACCGGTAATCCACTGGAATTTATCGCTGCCTTTCAGGCGCGTTATAAAGTGGCCTTGCGTCCCGGCTTGCCACGTTTTTGCGGCGGCCTGGCAGGTTATTTTGGCTACGATACAGTGCGCCATATTGAAACGCGGTTAGCGCACTCCTGCCCAAAAGATGATTTAGGTTTGCCGGATATTCAATTGTTAGTCACGGAAGAATTGGCGGTCATTGATAACTTGTCGGGCAAGCTGTATTTGATTGTGTATGCCGACCCAAGCAAACCGGAAGCATTTTCTAAAGCCCGGGTACGCCTCAAAGAATTACGCGCCATGTTGCGCCGGAGTGTCGATGCGCCAGTGACTTCGGCCTCAGTACGCACAGAAACTATTCGCGAATTTGCAAAAGAGGATTACCTCAAAGCAGTCACTCGCGCTCAAGAATATATTATGGCAGGCGATTTAATGCAGGTACAAATTGGTCAGCGGATTAAGAAACCGTATGTCGATTCGCCGCTGTCTTTATACCGAGCCTTGCGCTCGCTCAATCCGTCACCGTATATGTATTTCTACAATTTTGGCGACATGCACATCATCGGTTCTTCGCCAGAAATTTTAGTACGCAATGAAGGCCAGGAAGATGGCAGCCATACGGTAACGATACGCCCGCTGGCCGGCACCAAGCCACGCGGCACCACACCAGCGCAAGATGAACAGTTAGCCAAAGAATTATTAGCCGACCCGAAAGAAATTGCCGAACATGTCATGCTGATTGATTTGGCACGCAATGACTTGGGACGCATTGCTAAAACCGGCACAGTACGTGTTTCCGACCAAATGGCGATTGAAAAATACTCACACGTTCAGCACATCGTCTCCAACGTGGAAGCTACGCTGCAAGATAATCTCTCCAATCTCGATGTATTAAAAGCCACTTTCCCGGCCGGTACTTTATCCGGAGCCCCCAAAGTACGCGCCATGGAAATTATCGACGAACTGGAACTCACCAAACGCGGTATTTACGGTGGTGCTTGCGGCTACTTATCATTTAGCGGCGCGATGGATTTAGCGATTGCGATCCGTACCGGCGTTTTAAAAGACGGCATGTTGTACGTGCAAGCCGCTGCGGGAATCGTCGCTGATTCGGTACCGGATTCCGAATGGCAAGAAACGGAAAATAAAGCACGCGCTGTGTTACGCGCGGCCGAACATGTGCAAGATGGCCTGGATGGGGAGATTTAAATGCTGCTAATGATAGATAACTACGATTCCTTCACCTATAACCTGGTGCAGTATTTCGGCGAACTGGGCGTAGAAGTGCGCACCTATCGCAACGATGAAATTACGCTAGACGAAGTGGCCGCTTTAGCCCCTACTCATATTTGCATCTCACCCGGACCTTGTACGCCGCATGAAGCGGGGATTTCAGTCGGCGCATTACAACGTTTTGCCGGACAAATTCCGATGCTCGGAGTGTGCCTTGGGCATCAAAGTATTGCCGCAGCCTTTGGTGGCAAAGTGATTCGCGCCAAACAAGTCATGCACGGCAAGACCAGTTTAATTGCACATACCGGCGTGGGTGTTTTCCAAGATTTGCCAACGCCGTATACGGTTACCCGTTATCACTCGTTAGCGATTGAACGTGCCAGCTTGCCGAACTGTTTAGAAGTAACCGCGTGGACGGATGACGGTGAAATTATGGGAGTACGACATACCGACTTTAATATTCAGGGCGTGCAATTTCATCCTGAATCAATTTTGTCGGAACACGGTCATGCTTTATTGAAAAATTTCATCACTGTAGCGAGCGCAAAATGAACATCACTCCACAAGAAGCACTGCTGCGTTGTATTGAACACCGTGAAATTTTTCATGATGAAATGCTGTTCTTGTTTCGCCAAATCATGAGCGGTGAAATGTCACCCGTAATGGTCGCGGCAATCACAACCGGTTTGCGGGTCAAAAAAGAAACCATCGGCGAAATTACCGCTGCAGCGCAAGTCATGCGTGAATTTTCGACCAAAGTCCCGCTCGCCAATACCGACCATTTAATCGACATTGTTGGCACCGGCGGCGATAGCTCGCACACGTTTAATATTTCTACCGCGTCGATGTTTGTCGCAGCAGCAGCAGGTGCACGCGTAGCAAAACACGGTGGGCGCAGCGTTTCTTCGTCATCAGGCAGTGCCGATGTTTTAGAATCTTTGGGCGCAAATATCAACCTCAAACCCGAACAGATTGCCCAATCAATTGCGCAAACCGGAATCGGCTTTATGTTTGCACCGAATCATCATGCCGCCATGAAGCACGCGGCACCAGTGCGTAAAGAGTTAGGCGTACGAACGATTTTTAATATTTTGGGACCGTTGACTAATCCGGCCGGCGCACCGAATATTTTAATGGGCGTATTTCATCCTGACTTAGTCGGTATTCAAGTGCGGGTATTGCAACGGCTAGGTGCGCAACATGCGTTAGTCGTTTGGGGGCGCGACAATATGGATGAAGCGTCGCTCGGTGCAGGTACTTTGGTCGGTGAATTGGTGAACGGTGAAATCCGCGAATATGAAATTCACCCGGAAGACTTTGGTTTGGCGATGTCGTCCAACCGCAGTTTTAAAGTCGCCAACTCTGATGAATCGAAACAAAAAATCTTTGAAGCATTAAGCAACACAGCTAGCCCGGCACGTGACATTGTCGCATTAAATGCTGGCATGGCGATTTATGGCGCAGGCCTTGCCACCAGCATTGCTGATGGATTAAGTCGCGCAAATGCAGTCATTGAGTCTGGCGCAGCACGCGCTAAATTAGATCAGTTTGTACAGGTAACCCAGCAACTCGGAGCGCACAATGTCTGACATTTTAACTAAAATTTTAGATGTGAAAGCTGATGAAGTTCGCGCCGCTAAAAAATATCAGGCACTCACCAGCTTGCGTCGTGAAGTAGAAGAAAACACGGATTTACGCGCTGGCGTGCGTGACTTTGAAGCCAGCATGCGCAATAAAATTCAAGCCGGAGCCGCGGGTGTGATTGCTGAAATTAAAAAAGCTTCGCCGTCCAAAGGCATCATCCGCGCAGATTTTGATCCTGCACAAATTGCGGCCAGTTACGCCACTCATGGTGCAGCGTGTTTATCTGTGCTGACCGATGTACAGTTTTTCCAAGGTGCTCCTGAGTATTTGCAGCAAGCCAGAGCTGCTTGCACATTGCCCGCCTTGCGCAAGGATTTTATGATTGATCCTTACCAGATATATCAAGCGCGATCTTGGGGTGCGGACGCGATTTTGCTGATCGTCGCGGCGTTGGATGCGGGTTTAATGCGCGAATTAGAATCCATCGCGCATGAGCTGGGCATGGCAGTTTTGGTGGAAGTGCATAACGCCGACGAATTAAAAGCAGCGCTCACATTAAAGACCGCGCTGCTCGGCATTAACAACCGCAATCTACGCACCTTTGATGTGTCGCTAGAAAACACCATCGTCTTGTTGCCGCAAATTCCAGCTGAAAAACTGGTGATTACGGAATCAGGAATAACAAGCGTGGAAGATGTAAAACGGATGCGCGATGTGAATGTAAATGGATTTTTGGTCGGTGAAGCGTTTATGCGCGCGCCAGAACCGGGAATGGAAATGGCGCGACTTTTTACATAAATAAGGCGAACTATCAATCTGCGTACACAAGTATGCAGATGTCAATATTGCCAAATTTTCTAGCTTGACTTGAGCGAACTCGGGCGCGCTAATTGTGCCGTCTGCTTAACTTTCACACGGCTTTTTGACGCAGGATCTTGCTCATTAACCTGCAAAGCCCACATCGGCACATCATCCGATTGCAAACGTACCGTAAACTGCATTAATTCATCGCGCCTGAATGCATGCACCACGACGCGGGCACCGACCGCATAACGTCCTAACAGTTTACTCAAATTAGTCGGCACATCGGTCGCACTCACTCGCAAACCATCTATCGCCACAATCACATCGCCAGCTGACATGCCTGCCGCGTGCGCAGCGCGACCATTAAACACCTGCGCCAATTTGCAGTCATTCGCTTCGCGGCTTAATTTAACGCCTAAACTTGGTTGACGCACTTTACGCTGATCGACTAAACCAACACCAAAATCGGCATACATGTCATCCAAAGGCAGATCGGCAGTACCACGCACATAGCGATCAAAAAACGGCTTCATTTTAACGCCACAAATTTGCTCGACCATCGCTTCAACCTGCGCCTCAGTCACTCCTTGCTGATCACCGGTTAGCGCTAATTTATAAAAATCACGGCCAAAGGTTTGCCACAAAGCGCGCATCAAATCATCCAACGATTTTTTACCAGCAGTTGTTTGCCGTATCGTTAAATCTAAAGCCAACGCCAGCAAAGAACCTTTAGTGTAATAACTGACAATCGCATTCGGGGAATTTTCATCTTGACGATAATATTTGGTCCACGCATCAAAGCTCGAATCGGCCAGACTTTGCTTAGTCCGTCCTGCACCACGCAACACGCCATTAAGTGTTTTGCTGACCATATTCAAATATGCAGACTCATCAATAATGCCGCTACGTAGCAATATTAAATCGTCGTAATAACTGGTAATTCCTTCAAACAACCAGAGCAATGGCGTGTAATTTTCCTGCTGCAAATCGTATGCCGCAAACGCTGCCGGTTTAATACGTTTTACGTTCCAGGTATGGAAATACTCATGGCTGCACAGGCCGAGAAAGCTGATGTAAGCCTCACTTGCATCTTCATTGCCCTCATTTCCTTTAACTGGCAAATCAGTCCGGTTGCAAATTAAAGCAGTAGAAGCGCGGTGCTCTAATCCACCATAACCATCACCGACTGCCATCGTCATGAACACATAACGATCCATCGGTGCGCGTTTCGTTTTCGGCTCAAAAAAAGCAATTTGCGTGGCGCAGATTTTTTCCAGATCGCGCACAATCCGGTCTAAATCCAGATTAGGAACCCGCCCGGTCACTACAAAGTCATGCGGAACACCATGCACGCTAAAGCTAGCCATCGCAAACTCACCCATTTCCACCGGATGATCAATGAGTGCGTCATAATTTTCTGCCACATAACTACCAAAACCATACAACTTGGCCTTCAATAAAGGCAACGAAGTCGCAACGCGCCATTGTTTGCAGGCAGGGTCGACAGGCTTTTGAATATCGACAACATGGCTGTCCATTTCTTGCCCGACCACGCGCAAAAATACGCTAGTGCCATTATAAAAACCGTGTGTTTGATCCAGATGCGCGGTACGCACCGATAAATCCCAGGCATACACTTCATATTCCAACGTCAACGAGCCGGACACTGGCACTGCTTGCCAGCTATGTTTATCCAACTTAGTTAAGCGGACTTTTTTACCGTTACAACTGGCTTTAATCTGCACAATATTGCGCGCAAATTCACGCACCATATAACTACCCGGTATCCAGGCTGGCAATATAAATACCTGCCCGATCGGATCAGGTTGATCGACTCGCACTGTCACCTGAAACAGGTGTCCGGCTAAATCTTTAGGAATAATTGTGTAGTGAATTGTCATAATTTTATTTGGAATAGTTATTTTTAAGCTCGTACATTAACCGCCAGTACCGTCAGCGCCAAAGCGGCCACTACAACAATAGTCAGGCGACGTCGCAATACTAAAAACCATTCCGGCATTTGGTATGTAACGTACAGACGTTTATCAATTTGGTAGGAGGCGATAAAACCAAACATCAGCACAAAAAAGCCAAACCCGAAATTCAGCTTGGAACACCAGGCAATCATAGTCGGAACCACACCCCAAATTAAAGCGCGCTTAATTTGCTCTGCCGTTAACTCTGGCGAAGTCAGCGCAACGCCCCAATGTATGCCGCCCAAAAACGATAAAATCGCAATCCCGTAAGCGCTTTGCGCATACACAAAACCATCCAGCCAATCCGGATGAGTGATCCAGCAAGCCAAACTTAAAATAATAAAAGGAATTAATCCGACAAAACCCAGTTGGTGGGCCAAACGCTTGCTAAGAAAATGATGATTCATGGTGTATTTTTTATAACCTACAGAGCTTAAATAGATAAGGTCAGTAGTTTAACGCCAGCTAAAGAAAATGCACACTATTAACCCAGATTACTTTCCTTGCAAATCCGACAAAAAATCAATGTCACGCACGACACCGGCATCATCTACCGGCAACTGCAATACCGAAAATTCACGCAATAAATGGCGCGCACCAATATCGCCGGTTAAGGACATTAATGCCGGAAAATGACGTTTAGAAAATCCGACCGGGTGCCCGGCCTGCTGTTGATAATACGGCTGCACAATATCCGTACCAGCGGCTAATGCCGCCAGCATTTTGCGGATAGTCTCGGTCTGCAGATAAGGCATGTCGGCCAAGGCGACCAGTACTGAATCGACGTTAGCGCCTGCCGCATGGTGTATTACATACGCCAGTGAAGCACCCATGCCTTGCTCCGCTTGTGAAAACAGATGTACTTCACAACCTGCTTCCGTCAACTGCTGCGCCAACGTTGCGCAACGCACCACCGCAATCACTTTAGTCAATACAGCAAGTAAATTGCCGGCAGCCTGTACCGCAACGGGAGTGCCACTAGGTAGAATTTGCGTTAATTTATTTTGAACACCGGTTGGATCAAAGCGCAGACCACCGCCCGCTGCTAAGAGGATGCCAACCGTATTTTGCTGTGACATGGTTCGAGGTTTTGTTTTGAAAGTAGCTTATTTAACGTCAGCTAATTTTTTTTCCAACGCGTTCGCATCAATAAAACCAGGTGCCCGTGTACCGTCAGCAAAGAATATCGCAGGTGTTCCAGTTATATGTAATTTTGCACCCAATGCCAATATTTTTTCATGTGGACTTGTCGTACAGCTAGCTGGTGCATCGGGCGCAGCGTTGCCATTCAGCATCCAGTCATTCCATGCTTGGGCAGGATTAGCAGAACACCATATATTATTAGATTTAATGGCAGAATCTTCCGACAAGATGTCATACATAAAGGTGTAGACAGTAATGTTATCTATCTTTTGCATCTCTTTGCGCAAGCGCTTGCAATAACCGCAATTAGGATCTTCAAACACAGCAATCACGCGCGTGCCGTCACCCTTAACCTGCTTCATCGCCAATTCCAGCGGCAAATCAGCAATTTTCACATTATTCAAACTTTCAAGCCGAGCTCTAGTGACGTTTTTATGCGTTTTTAAATCCATGACATTACCGACAAAAAGAAATTGCGCTTTCTCATCGGTATAAAAAATATCGCCGCCAACTTGCACTTCATATAAACCCGCGTAACTGGTTTTTTTCACCGCATCCACTACCACTTCATTTCCTAACTTCGGCTCAAGCAATTTCTTAATCGCCGCTTCATGATCCGTTTGCGCGCATGCCGTTGTGAGTATCAAGCTCATTAAAAGACTACTTACTACTAAACCTATTTTTTTGATCGATTGCATATAATCCTTTTTTAAATTAACTACTTACCCATTGCCTGCAGTATCAATTGCTTTTTTAAAAACGGCAATTTGTTTACTATTGTCATTCCCATATTCCGCACAGTTTGCAATGGCGACAATTGCGAGCCAAATAACCGCGACAAACCGTCAGTAGCCAGCTGCATTAATAATACATCTTCCTTACGCGCTCTGGCATACCGCTGCAACACCCGCGTATCACCGCAGCTGCGCCATGCTTCACGTTCCGCCACTGTTTGCAACAACGCCACCACATCGGCAAAGCCCAAATTCATTCCATGCCCAGCCAATGGGTGAACCACATGAGCTGCATCGCCGACCAATGCCAAACGCGGCCCGATGATGCTGTGCGGGGAAATAAAATTCAACGGAAAAGCTTGCACACGCTGCGGCGGCAACGGAACTAATTCGCCCAAAACCTCACCGCAATAGCGTGCCAATCGTTGCGCTAGTTGATGAGTAGTTTCCCCCAACAAGGTCACGGCCAACGCTTCCGGCGCTGACCACACCAGGGAAACTTGCTGTCCCGGCAAAGGGAGCAAAGCGACAATGCCCTGCTCGCCAATAAACCATTGATGAGCAATACCATGATGTGGTTTAGCGCAACTAAAATTAGCTACCACGCCACGCTGATCATAGGAGCGATAATCCAAGCCAATGTCGGCCTGATTGCGCAGCCAAGATTGCGCACCATCTGCACCGACCCATAATTCAGCCTGCAAGGTTGCTCCGTTTTCCAAAGTCAGCTCAGAAAAATCAGCCGACATAGCAACAGTTTTTCCCGTCATCAGCTGCACATTCGGGGCAAATCGCAGTGCCGCATCCAGCGCCTGATTTAAATTTTGATCTTCCACTATCCATGCCAACTCATTTTGGTAAGCGGCATAAGCATCTAAGTTCAACGCCGCACCGGCATCATCAAACACTTGCATAGATTCAATTGGCGCCACACGTTGTAAATCCAACGCATCCCACACCTTTAACTTGCTGAGTAAATTTTTAGCCGTATGATTCAGCGCAAACACCCGCGCATCCCATTCCGGCGATATAGCCCGCACAGTTGCGGCCCTATCTGAAGGACCCAGTAAAATCACCTGAAACCCAGCCTGCGCAAAGCCCAGCGCCACGGCTTTACCCACCGCCCCATTGCCTATCACACCGATCTCACAACGCATAGCTATTCACCCCAAATTACAATTCAAACATTATAACGGCAACACTAAAATACGCTTAGTGCGATACATTAAGAAATATTTTTCAAATTAACCTTCCATTTCCAATTAAAGCTGTCTATAATGTCGCTCTTGGCCTGGTAGCTCAGTCGGTAGAGCAGAGGATTGAAAATCCTTGTGTCGGTGGTTCGATTCCGCCCCGGGCCACCAAGAATGTGCAGTAAATACAAAGGGTTACCCGCTTCGGCTGGCAACCCTTTTGTTTTGCCCGCTTTATTTGTTGCCCCATGCAGGGTTCTCTTGATAACTGTTGCATGCGGCAACAGTATGTCGTACAAATGCAAATAGTAAATATTCAATAATTTTTCATACCTATTTCTTGTTACCTCTAGATTTAATTTAGGCAACGCTATTAAATTAGCACCTCTTGAATTCCTTAGATCAGAGCAACTATCAATTACTATTTCTTCCTCAAATTCAACATTGTTAAGCATCGATCAAATTAGTAGAGAACCTCGTCAAATATTACTGTAATTTATCGACAAATCCGAAGCTACATTGTATTCTTGGGACAATCTTTCTACCAATAAATACTTGCTGTGCATCCATAATGCACTTCAAAAATGGCGATTGGCGAAACCACTTTTTATATTTCGATCTTGGCCGAAACAGCTCCACTCAATATTGCTATTCAAAAGAAGCGTCTTGATATGATGCACATTTGAGTGAATGTATCGCTATCCCTTACTAAATCAACATGAAAATTTTATTTAATGCAGATGCCATACGTTACCCGTTAACTGGGATTGGACGCTATGCTCATGAGCTAGGGAACCGCTTACCTAAGGCCGAAGAAATTGAGAAGGTACTTTATTTTCGTGATGGCGCACTACATTCAGATTTATCGATACGCCCCAACACCGGCAACCATAGTGAAAAAGCGCGTGTGAGATTACGGCGCTGGGCGGGTTCTATGCCATTAATCAGTAAGGCTTATCACAAATTAATCGCCAAGCAACAAGAACGTGCGGCGTGCAAGCTCAAAGATGAGGGCTATATTTATCACGGGCCCAATTACTATCTGCCAGAATTCAGCGGCCCTTGCGTGGCCACCTTCCATGATTTATCTATATTTTTATGGCCCGAATGCCATCCTGAAGCGCGTGTGCGCCACATGAGCAAGGAGCTGCCATTAACCATAAAACGGGCTCAGGTGTTATTGACTGACTCTGAATTTACCAGACAAGAGATTGCTTCCTACTTTAACTTTCCATTGGATCGTATTGTCACAGCACCATTAGCAGCGTCCCCTGATTATCGACCTATGTCAGCATTTGAAGTGGCACCTGTTTTATCTACCCTGAAGCTAAATTACGGATCCTATTCCTTATTTGTTGGCACGCTTGATCCCCGTAAAAATATCGACATACTAATTGATGTGTACGAACGAATGCCTGATGCATTGCGACAACGGATACCTTTAATTGTCGCGGGTTTTGAGGGTTGGCATAGTGAAAAAACCATTGAACGATTAAAAGCTGGCGAACATGCCGGATGGGCGCGTTACCTTGGCTTTGTAGATGAAGCCGCATTACCTTCACTTTATGCCGGCGCACGAGTTTTTCTTTTCCCATCACGCTATGAAGGATTCGGCCTTCCGGTATTGGAGGCAATGGCTGCCGGAGTCCCAGTCATTTGTTCAAACGCAGCCTCATTGCCCGAAGTAACGGGAACGGATGGAGCAACTCTAATTCCCGCAGACGATGTAGATCAGCTTTACGATGCAATAGTCCGTGCACTAGAAGATGATACTTGGTGTGTAGCGGCGCGGGAACGCGGTATAAACCGCGCTAGTCATTTTTCTTGGGATAAAACCGCAGCGGCAACGATAACCGCTTATAAATTAGCCCAAAAAATAAAACAACAATCATAAGCACAACGCCGATTTTTAAAGTGGTCTTTCATGCGAGTTCTACATTTTTATAAAACTTCACTCCCAGATTCAATGGGGGGGGTTGAACAGGTTATTCACCAGATTGCTACTGGTGCTAGCAAACAAGGGGTTCACACTGAAGTGCTGGCACTAACAACAAATCGTATGCCTCGTACCATTGAAATGAATGGCTATAAAGTAAATCGCGCAAGAATGAATTTCCAGATCGCATCGACTGGATTTTCTGCCTCTGCTTTTTTACGCTTTAGCCAATTGGCCAAGAAAGCGGACATTATTCACTACCATTTTCCATGGCCATTTATGGATGTTGTGCACTTTGCTACCAGGGTAAAAAAACCGTCAGTAGTCACCTATCATTCAGATATTATCCGGCAAAAATACCTGCTTAAATTATATCGCCCACTAAAGCGAAAATTTCTTGCCAGCGTAGATCGCATTGTAACAACTTCACCTAATTACTTAAAAACCAGCAATGTGCTGGAAAAATTTTCAGACAAAGTAAGTATTATTCCTATTGGCTTAGATAAAGCTACTTACCCACAACCATCATTGGAAAAGCTGCAGTACTGGCGCACTAAACTCGGCCCTAAATTTTTCTTGTTTGTTGGCGTTATCCGTTACTACAAAGGATTGCATATTTTATTGGAGGCTATGCAAGGGGTTGATTATCCTATCGTCATAGTCGGCGCTGGCCCGATTGAAGACGAATTAAAAGCGCTAAAAAAACAACTAGGTTTGCGCAATATACATTTTCTTGGGCAGCTACCCGATGAAGATAAAGTCGCTTTATTTACGCTTTGCTATGGCGTTGTTTTCCCTTCGCATTTACGCTCAGAAGCGTTTGGCGTTTCGTTATTAGAAGGCGCAATGCACGGAAAACCAATGATCTCCAGCGAAATAGGCACTGGCACTACCTTCATTAATATCGCAGATCTGACCGGATTGGTTGTGCCACCCAGTGACCCAACAGCGTTGCAGCAAGCAATGCGATATTTATGGGAACATCCAACAGAAGCAGCAGAAATGGGGCAACGTGCTGCGGAGCGATATTGGCAGCACTTTACCGCTGATCAAATGGCGCAATCGTATGTGGATTTGTATGGAGAGTTGCTACATTCACGTGAAAATCTACATAGGCATTACGTAGACCAGACATTAGCCCGCTGCGGTGACTTATCAGCCCTGCCGCACAGGGCAAGCGACAATAATTGATGCTTCCCTTCATACAACCCCGAGTTATATCTCAAAAATGTAACCTTAGAGTAAAAATCAGGGAATAAATATCTACCGCCAATATTGCAACAAGACTTACCGTGTATTTCAATGCAACGTTGACAAATCCAGACTCCCCACGCTCGCAGCGAGTTGTATACGTGCATTCTGCCAACCTGCCAACGCCTGAATGCGCTGCTGTTGTGCATTAGCAAGCGCCGTCTGTGTAGTAATTACCTCAAGAATAGCTGCCACTCCTTTTTGATAGCGACTCTCCGAAGCGTCAAATGCTTCTTGTGCACTTTCAACTATTTCCAGTGAAATGCGCAAGTTTTCCGCACTCACTTTAAGCCCTTGATAATTGATCCAGACATTCTGAGCCACCTGCAATTCGGCATCCGGCATCCGCGAGGCTAACTTGCTTGCCCTCCAATTGTGCTTGTGCGCTGCGGATTTTGTAGGTTCTGGAGTATCCTTCAAAAAAAGGAATAGTCATCTCAACACCGATATAACGATCCCGTCCATTAGTGCCAATATATGGCTGCCCCGCCTCTGAACTCTGTGCCTGATTACTTGCGTTATAGCGCCCAACCAATCCTAACGATGGACGACCAAGTGCTTGTAGCTTTGCTCCACTCCACCGCCAATGGCATACAGAATACCCAAATGAAATTGAGCATCAGCAAACCCTAGGTCAGCCGCCTTGCGATACAAAAAGGCCGCTTGTTTATAATCTTGCGCTACGCCTTGACCATTTTCATACATTGATCCGAGCTTGTCTTGCGCGCTTACTTCTCCTTGATTGGCCGCTTTTTGATACCAAGATATCGCCTTGGAGTAATCCATATCCAAGCCCCGCCCATATTGGTAAAGCATACCCAAAATCGCCTGTGCTTTGACATTTCCGCTCAAGGCAGATTCTTTATACAACTGCGCTGCTTTCGTATAGTCCTTATCAGCGTAGTACCTTTCGGCATCATCAAAATCGTTCGCCAAGACGGGACGAGTCAATGACGCGAATACCAGTCCTATTGCGAACAATCTCCAAATTATTATCGCGAAATTTTTAAAATTTCCCACATCCACTCCTAATCACTATTGTTTAAGTCAGTCCAACGGGAACTGAATTGCTTTGCATCTCGGACAACTCATACTTAGCATATTCACATTCCTTGTCTTTGCATTTTCTAATTGCCGTGTGACACTTAATATGTCACTTGGCTTCAACGAATCATCTCGTCGACCGACTAATTGAGCAATAATAACCAGAGAGACAATGCCGCTGTCTTCTTGCGCAATGGGTAAGGCACTACGTTGTGAGTTGCAACTTGCGTTTGCTTCTTGCAACATTAGTTGATTTTTTATAAAAATAAAGTGAAGTGAATTTACACCCGAATTTTTAAAGTGGCTATGCCCTATTTAGGGCATTTTGATTGTTTTGTTGAAAATAAACAACATTATGGTAAAGCAATGAATATTCATGGTATTTAGCTGTATTCGACTTTTAGCGCACCAAGTTTTGATGCACACTCCAGGCTTCACCCTTCATTCAAAAACTACCCGAAAAGAAAACTTAGATATTTAAATGCTTACCTTTGCACCAATTAAATTCGATAACAAAACACTAGCACTATACGTTTCACTTTTCTCAACATGCTTCCCGAAAAGTACTAAATTTACGCCAGAGTATTTGCAATGGCTATATTGCAAAAATCCGGCTGGTTTAGCGATTGGATTTGATGCTTGGGATGGCGAAATATTAGCGGCACATTATGTTTGCGTTCCAACTTTTGTTTCTATTAACGGAGTTAAGGTCCAAGCTTTATTATCATTGAACACGGCAACTCATCCGCTATATCAAGGAAAAGGATTATTTACCAAACTCGCTGAACAAACTTATTCCGCTGGAGCTGAGAATAATTTTGATTGTGTGTACGGCGTTGCAAATGCCAACAGCACCCCAGGATTTATAGGTAAACTAGGATTTCAACTAGTTGATCAATTAGACGCGCGATTTGGAGTGGGTCATTTGAATATCGATTTTGAAGTCGCTAAACGCAACACGCAATTCGAGCGGATATGGTCTGCGGACTGTTTAAATTGGCGCTGCTCAAACCCCGAAAATACAGTTTATCAATACAAACATAGCGACTTCAGGCAATTTTATGCTTCAAGCGTGTGGAAATCATTCCCTGTATATGCAGAAACATTAAACGATCAAGCCATGGATTTGAATCGTAGTGAGAGAAAAAAATTTCTACCTGTCCGATTATTTTTGGGTCTGATCCCTGATGGCGCTTCACAAGACATGAAATACTTAACTATTCCACTGAGACTCCGTCCGTCACCTTTGAATCTGATTTTTCGTTCACTAACAGGGAATGTTCAAAAAATTGAAAAAGGACACGCAAGCCTTTCTTTTCTTGATTTTGATGCTTATTGATGAAGATAACTACTTCCACGCCGGTGGCACTTTTTTTGTTTGCACATCAAGATGATGAGTTTGGAGTTTTCCATGCAATATTGAGTGAAGTTAATCAAGGGCACCGCATCATTTGCGCATACTTAACCAATGGCCATGCCAAAAATGTCACGTCAGAAATTCGCAATCAGGAATCCATATCCGTTTTATTAAAATTGGGGGTCAAAAAACAAGATATCTTTTTCCCAGGGGACACACTTAACATCTCCGATTCAAAACTCCTTGAACACTTAGAACGTGCCTCCAACTGGTTAAAAGAAATATTGAGTGAAGTTTCTAATTTAGCGGCGATTTATATACCGGCATGGGAAGGCGGTCATCAAGATCATGATGCACTTCATGCACTAACAGTTTGTACAACTATGAATAGCGACGTATTCAATCGTGTTCGACAATTCCCACTTTATAATCGTTATCTTTGTATAGGTTCTTTTTTTAGAGTACTTTCACCTCTTCCATCAAACGGCGTTGTGGAGAAAATAAATATTCCACTGAAAAACCGTATTGATTTTTTACGTTACTGTTTAAGTTATCCATCTCAATTAGTTACCTGGATAGGCTTATTTCCTTTCGTTTTCTTACATTATGTTTTTATTGGAAAGCAGCAGTTGCAGCATGTGAGTTATGAACGTATTTTTCAACGCCCGCACTCAGGATTTCTTTATTACGAAAAACGTAGGTTCTTTACTTGGGAACAAATGGAAAACTGTCTATTAAAATGGATAGATATTAATAATAAAAATAAACTGAACTAACGAATAACTAATCAAAAAAGTTTTTATATATTCGCTCATGAAATTTATCGCCCCACTTCACCAAAAATCCGACTCAGTATCCACATTGACTAACTCCCCTAACAAGCCGTTGATATCCATACGAAGCTTATGGCTAGGAATGGTACTAATAACTATTCTCGCCCTCATCATGTGGCGATTTCCCTTATTCACTCCTAGCTCTGTGTTTCATGGCGATATGATCGGATTCGGTTTACCTTTGTTTAATCTTGCAGGTCGTGCTTTTTCAGGACATGCGTCACTTCTTTGGGCTTCCGGGGTTTATGGTGGACATCCGATCTTCGCTGAAGGTCAAGGTGCGTTTGCCAATCCATTGACCTTCTTAATTGGTACGATTATTACGCCGATTGCAGGTCCTATTTTTGCAATGAATTTTTTTCAGTTCATTTGCTTATTACTAACTGGCGCAGGGATGCTTGGGTTATGCAGACAAATTGGCTTTAGTGCTGTAGCCAGTGCATTTTCAGCGCTCGCAGTCACGTTTTCTCCATTTTGGATTTATACAATTCTGGACAATCCAGTTGGTACTGGAACTTTTCTATGGGTGCCTTGGTGTTTATGGTCATTAGAAAAATGGTTGCAACAACCTAATTTACGATCATCTGTATTTCTTGGGTCAACTTGTACTGCCATGTTGTTAGCTGGCTATACACCTGGATTTCACGCAACTGTACTTTATATGGGTGTCCGTGTCATTGCAGATGCTTTTAATGAAAATACCCGGAATATATGGATTAATACATGGAGCATCCGTATCGCGACTGGAATTGCGGCAATACTAATTTGCATCGGCCTTTCAGCAATTCAATGGCTACCTTTACTTGAACTTATCGCCCAGTCGCATCGCAATGATGGTACTGGCCTCACTTTAATCGTAGATGTTACGACTACCCTCCGTGGCATGTTTTATGGAAATCCACGCGCAGTTTCCTTTGTCAATATAGGCAGCCCTCTTATCTTGGCTCTTGCGTTATGCGCATTGTCTGGTGTGCGTTCAATACGCATCACAGGACACTTATTCGCTGCCATCATCCTCATTCAACTAGGTTGCAACTCGCCATTTTTTCGTTTTGTCTACGATCATAATTTAATCCCTGGAATTCATTATGTACGGATTACTTTCCAGTTTTTGATACCCGGAATAATCGGAATTATCCTGATTGCGGGGTCGTCGATAGACGCATTCAACCCGTGGTTTTCTATGCAAACACGAGCCAGGCGAAGTGCCATATTATTTGGTGTTGCTCTAGTCTGGATTACTGCGGCTGCAACACTATACACACCTGATATCGCCATTATCCAACTGGGTATCGCCATCACTGCTTTCATCACAGTTACCATTCTTCTTAGTTCAAAATACGGTCGATTCGTACCAATTACATTGCTATTTTTATTGACTGTTGAATGTAGTATGCGACTAAACCCTTTTCAAACGGCAAACAACGATAACTTTAAAATACCAACTTCTGTATTAGCCATTAAGTCAACCAAGAACTGGCAAGACTACAAGGTGTTAGATACGACAGTTGCCTTAGGTTACGCATTTCATGATCCGCATACTCCCAATCTGACTGCTGAAATGAAAGTTATGCTCTACTCGCTCTCTGGCCTTACATCGACATTATGGGGAATAAATTCCATGGATGGGGCACTTGCCCTCCCGTTGAAACGTCATACGCTATTAACTAATCCCATCCTGAATGAGATTAACGGCACCAGCAGTTTGCCTCCAGGATTACGCTTAATCGATACGTTAGGTATTCGTTACATTTCGACCCATGAGCCAGCAAAGGATGACTTGGCGTTTCGTACATTTTTGCATAGCGATGGATTTCCCTGGATTATAGAAAACACAGCGGCAATGCCCCGTTTTCAAATTTATCAGGATCATGTAACAGTGGACAGCCCCGAAGCGGCTTTAGCTGTTATGCAAACATGGACAAAACGAACTTTAGTCATCGAAAATGCCGCCGGCAGTAATCACCAAATAGAACCAAGCGATTTTGTTTCTCGACAACCCATAGCAGCTGATAGCCCCTCCCCTGCAAATTTTGAAATAATAAAGGCCAGTGACACGCATTATCATCTTAATTTGCACGCCACTAAGCCCTGCTGGCTCTTCCTGGCAGACGCCAATTACCCCGGATGGAAAGCATACCTAGACGGGAAGCCAGTGCCAGTTTTCAGCGCCCAAGTGCAAGGTAAAGCGGTAGCTATTCCTGAAGGTCAACATCAACTGGAATTTACCTTCGAATCGTCGAGCTTTCGATGGGGGGCCTGTATTTCGTTTATAACGTTGATGTTGACTACCGTAGCACTATTGCTAGATTGGCGAAAACGGATTATGGGATTACAACTAACGAATAAAATAAGCGGGAATAACTAGTATGAATAATCCAATATTACCCCTTATATCTGTAGTCATCCCGTGCTACCGCGTAACTCAACACATACTTGCAGTGATTGATGGTATAGGCTCCGAAGTCAGTCAGATTTATGTGATTGATGACAAATGCCCGGACCATTCTGGCAACTTCGTGCGCGCAAACTGTCGTGATCAACGCGTGGTTGTAATCGATCATTTAGAAAATCAAGGGGTCGGTGGTGCGGTCATGAGCGGCTATGTTGCGGCACTTGCCGGGGGGGCCGACATCATCATTAAGCTTGATGGTGATGGACAAATGGATGCCCGTCTTATCCCCAATTTTATTGCGCCCATCTTATCTGGGGAAGCAGATTACACAAAAGGTAACCGTTTTTTTGATTTAGAACAAATCCGGGCAATGCCTACAGTGCGTTTGTTTGGTAATGCCGTCTTGTCTTTCATCACCAAGGTGTCTTCTGGCTACTGGGATATTTTCGATCCAACCAATGGATACACTGCTATTCACGCCGAAGCTTTACGTCATCTGCCATTCAAAAAAATCAGTCACCGCTATTTCTTTGAATCGGATATGTTATTCCGACTCAATACTTTGCACGCGGTGGTGGTTGATATTCCTATGGATGCCAACTACGGTGATGAAGTAAGCAATCTAAAAATATCTAAAATCGTAACTGAATTCCTGGGTAAACACATACGAAATTTCTTTAAGCGCTTATTTTACAACTACTACTTACGCAACATGTCACTCGCATCAATTGAATTACCGCTGGGTGTCGGGTTAGTTTTAATGGGTGGTAGTTACGGTGTCTGGCATTGGCTGAATTCGGCGCGCATTGATACAGCTACTCCAGCGGGCACTGTCATGCTAGCTGCCTTGCCAATTCTGATGGGAATTCAATTGATCTTGGCATTTCTTGCTTACGATATTGCTTCCGTTCCGCATCGGCCTATTCACAAAAAAATATTGTTAAAGAAACCTAATGCGTAAATTTTTTATTCGTCAACGACAGTTTTTTGTCTTCATCGTTGGCGGCGGTGTCTGTGCGTTAATTGATATTGGCCTCATGCAGTTGCTTATTGCATTTGGAATTAACTACGTTGGTGCAACCTCAACAGGTTTTCTGGCGGGTTTATTAATCAATTACGCATTTCATGCAAATCTGACTTTCCGGGCTAACACGACATCACGCCGCTTTGTCCGATATCTGTGCGTGGTTGTAATCAACTACCTGATTACAATCGCAAGCGTTAGCCTGTCGATGTCATTAACTGAAACCCCACTGATAGGTAAGTTAGTATCTTTACCTATCATCGCTATTAATGGCTATATGCTCAGTAAATATTGGATTTTCAAATAATTCTGGCCTTATCCTATTCTCAATTCCAAGCTCTCAGGTATTGGAATAATTTATTAACCGTAAGCAAAGGTTGTTATGTGGATTTTTCACAATGTCATTAATTTTTTAGGGCTTGGAGGTTTAGTTGATCTCGTCAATGTCCAACAATTTAGTTTAACGACTTTTGCTACATTGGCTGGCATTGAAGCGCTTATTTCCCCAATTGCGCCAATTATTCTAGTGCTGGAAGTTGGATTACTTTTTTGGTTGAATCGAAGAGCTACTTTCAGGATTTCCAGACATTATAAAATCCCTTTAATGATGTACGCAGCTAATGCTGTTATTCCGGTATATCTCACGTTAAAATTTTTTATTCTTACATTTAATTTCTTCTCTAAATTTGCCTTATTTCAAGTAGAAAGCCGGCTTATCTATTTTTTATACGCTTTTTTAATATGGGAGTTTAGCCATTTCGTATTTCATTACTCTTGCCATAAAGTACGATTACTTTGGATACTGCATTCCCCACATCATGCACCTGCTCAAATAAATTTATCACTAATTTATACAGCATTTTTTCTGCATGGCTTATATGCGACATTGGTAAGAACTGCAATCTGCGCAATATTAGGCGTTCCATTGCAACTACTTATTTTTGTTTTAATAATAGATGGTTGTTGGGGTACGCTTATTCATATCAGCGAAGAAATTTGGCATAAAGGGAAACCAAGCGGAATATTAGGCCACATTTTTTTATGGCCATCTGATCATCGTGTACACCATGCAAATAATCCACAATATATTGATAAAAATTATTGCAACACACTACCTGTTTGGGACAAACTTTTTAAAACGCTGCAGCGAGAAATTCCAGAAATCAAGCCGCAATATGGTTTAGCTCGCGATGTAGATCAAGACAGCTTTGTTGATACTTATTTCGGTGAAATTCTCTTACTGTTTAAAGACTTAAAAAATGCTGGAAGCGTAAAAAATGCACTCTTGTACTTGCTTATGCCACCAGGATGGAAACCGAAGACTGGCAACTTAGTTAATCCATCTGAAGCTATATCTTAGGCTCTTTTTATAAGGAGATTCCTAACTCAAGCACTACGGTTTACGGGCAATAATTATCTGGCTTTTCGGCATAAAACTATCCAGCTTCTCTTTCACCTTGTTTCCGTCCGGAGTCAACATCAGCTGATGCCAGGTATTGGCCCATTCGTTCAATAATGGTGGATACGGTTGCTTGATCTGGTCTAGTGTTGCATCTTGCTGTTGCGGCGCGCTGGCCCAATACAGACACATCCACATCGTCC
Source organism: Solimicrobium silvestre (assembly GCF_002976435.1). Taxonomy (GTDB): domain Bacteria; phylum Pseudomonadota; class Gammaproteobacteria; order Burkholderiales; family Burkholderiaceae_D; genus Solimicrobium; species Solimicrobium silvestre. Next base: position 29,742 of record NZ_PUGF01000004.1, read on the forward strand.
AGTAAAAGCCCGAAGACTGACGGTTTTCTATCTTCAATCCGGCGTTGGAGATCATTGCAGCAAAGTGGTCTCGCTCAAAAATATGGATGTGATTCGGCTTTTGAAAGTGTACGGCAGGCGCTATCTGTTGCTGCACATGTTCACCAACAGGATCAGGAACGGTCAGCAAATACAGTGCGCCAGGTTGACCAACGCGCACCAGTTCCGCCAACACTTGCGCCGGATCATCAACGTGCTCAAGCATTTCCATCGCAATAATGCGGCTGGCTCGTCCGTCTGGGAGTGGCAAGGGATCCGTCTCGCAGACCAATGCTTGCCACTTTCGAGCCGGCACAGATTTTACTATCAGGCTTAGTTTCGCAATTTTTTCTGCATTGGAGTCGGAGAAAATAACTTCCGCGCCACATCGCGCTGCAAATAATGTAGCAGCACCATCACCACAACCGACATCAAGCACCACATCATTGCTAGCAATTGGAAAACCGGCGACCAATTCCCCGCTAGCTTGATTGAACCAGCCGCTTTGCACGGCATCCATCAAGCCGCAGATACGTGAATCAACTACGCCCTGTTCCGATATTAACGGTGCCAGTTTCGGTTCTATTACTACTTCAGCTTTGAATAAGTTGGATAGTCTGGAGAAAAATTTTTGCATCACGGTACCAAGACATTCTTCTGCTTGTTTTCAAAAGTAGCTCTATCCGCACTAGTCAGACGCGGATGTGCAAAGATAAATTCGCGCAATCGTTGCGCAATGACAGCCTGCGAGCAATGCTTTTGCAAACCAGTTACCGCACTCTCTGCCATTTTTTTATAGCGTGCCTGATCGTGCTTAAAGACGTGATAACTATCTAAATAAGCATCGCGTAAAGAACCCCAATCTATTCGATACCGCAAAGTCCGATATGCTTGCCGCGGGTCGTGTGGCCAATGGCTAGGCTCTGTGCTGGAACTGACGACAAACGCATTATCACCATTAATATAATCCACCATGGCAGTGTGATCAGGCGTAATAGCCGGAATGCCACAAGACATAAACTCCATTAATGGCAAACACTGCCCTTCCCCGTGCGACGTATTGACGACATAACTCGTCATCGCCACCAGTTTTTCATATTCAGTGTCAGCCAGATAACCGCTGATCAGCACTACACGGCATTGGTAGGGCTTGAGCTTGCATAAATCTTCCAGCAATGACACAACTGCGGGCTGAATGTCGTGGTGCGTCAATTTCAATACCAACACCGCGTCTTCATGATCACGGAACGCCCAGCAAAATGCACCGATCATGTCAAACCAGTTTTTGCGCCCGTCATAGGGATTAAATACCGAGGTGTACACCACACCGTCAAGATGCAATTTAACTGGTTGCTCACGTGCCAGCGCTGCTGACCTGACCAGATTCGGCTTGGGAACGTGTCGTTGTTTCGGCCCAAATACGGTGATATCAGTATCGTTGGTATCAATAACGGTACCAGCGATATCTATCTCAACAGCACCTGAATTTGCACGTTCACGCAATCTGGCAAAGCGATCCCAAACTGGTGCCGGTGCAGAAATAATCGGATAGGTTGGCGTCATCGCCGCACGCGCCGTTGCAACCGTAAAATTTGAATGGGTGATAGCGCAACCGAGTTTTGCGAACACGGTACGCCAATCATTACGTGGATCGTTATCCCATATTTCCTGTGGAATAGTATTAAATTCCCAGGCAAATACGGGAATAGTCGGGCAGTCGAGATTAATTTCAGTTTTGTGCGGCGGTGAAAAAGACAAGAAAACGCAGGTTTCTCCATGCGCTTGTGCATTACGATAAATCGTATCAACCTCGCGCGCAGGGTCGGTAACCGTCACAACAATACCGAGTTGCTCCAAAATTGGGCGGAACTCCTTCAATACGAAGTAATAGCTGTATTCAGACATACCCAGATTTTTTTCTATCGAGCCAGCATTGGTATCCGAGTAAATAATAATGATCATGGTGAGACCTATAGAGTGGCGCAGGTAAAGATTGGATTACACATTGCGGCTGTTAGTTTGCTGGAAAAAGTTTTGCAACTTTTCTTTAACTACCGCAACTGATGCATAAGATTGCAATCGTTCCAAAACGCGATTACTCATTTTTTGGTATTCTTGCGGGGCATTGCGCGCCATCTGATAACTATCCCAATAGGCGGTACAGATTGATGACCAGTCCAGGCGATAGCGCAATGTGCGAAACAAATCACGCGGATCGTGCGGCCAAACATTGTGCTCTAGCCCTGATTTAATCATGAAGGCAACAGACTCGTCGATATAGTCTTCCATTGCCGTATGTCCGGGCGCAATCACCGGTTTACCACAAGACATAAATTCTAACAGCGGCAGGCATAAGCCTTCACATAAGGACGTATTGACGTAATATGTGGTCGCGCCTATCAGTTGTTCATATGTTGCGTCGTCTAAGAATCCATGTACGGTAACAACTCTGCATTTAAACGGCGATAATTGGGATAGTAAGGTAATCAACGTCGGCTGATATGAAGACAGGTCACCTGCGTTCATCTTCAGTACCAGCGTAGCATCTTCAACGTCGCGAAAAGTCCAGCAAAATGCCGTCACCATGTCGAACCAGTTTTTTCGACCATCTTTGGGACTGAATACCGATGTATACACAACGCCGCCCAAGCTCATCTCCACTTCCGGCGGTTCAGGTTGAATGATTGGCTCAGGCACTTCTTCTTGTATTAGCTCAGGCACTTCTTCTTGTATTGGCTCAGGCACCTCTGGTGGTGGCACTTCCCTCTTTACTTCATGCCTGACCAGCGCAATGATTTTACGACCACTTACAGCTAACAATTTCGCAAACCACAAAGGCATCAGATCGCGTATCACCTCCCGATACCAATCCAACAAGAGTCGTTTTGTCACTTCCAGCCGATAGCCCAACGTTTTCGCTGGCACAGCGGCCGACTGCAAGAGTTCAGTATCCGTTGGCAGTGGCAAGGCAATCTCCACCTGCTGCTCGACAGTTACAACTGGGGCTGGAATACGGGAAATCAAAAAATCAGGAGACAAATTCAGTTGGCGACTATCCAGAACCGTCCCGCGCAAAGAAATTGTTGTTTTTGCTCCCACTATTACAGGGCCCAATCGTTCACGAGCTCCTGAAAACTGATTCCATAGCGGTGTGGGGACGCCCAACACCGGGAAGTCAACCCCCATGGCGTCTTGAACGGCACGAACGGTATAACCTGACAAAGCAATAGTTCTACCATGACAAGCAAAGACGGTACGCCAGTCGTTGCGCAAATCCTCATCCCATTGTTCAGTCGGGATATTGCTGTACTCCCAGGCGAATACTGAAATGGTGGGGCATTTCAGATCGACCAATGTCTTATTAGGAGGGGAAAAAGAAAGGAACAGGCATTCTTCGTCGCGCTGCTGACATACTTCAAACAGCGCATCTACTTCCGTTTCAGGATGCTGTACTATCGTGACTGTTCCAAGTTCTGACAAGGCAGTGTGAAAGGATTTTAAGACGAAGTAATAACTATACTCAGGCAGGCCAAGGCCTTTATTGATCGTAGTTTCGCTAATATCCGAAAACAGAATGAAATTCATCAGGTGTGTTAAATCGACTGTTATTTATATGACACCAAAAATCCACATTAAATCAGCTTCAAATTAGCAGCCCTTCACTGAGGAACCTTTCTAGAAATTATCTGATTGGTCAAATGATGAAGTCGATGCTAAAGAAGTAAGAACTATTTAAGGAAAATATTTGGGGGGATAGAGTTCAAAGCACTGGCTAGCTTGGTAGTTTAAACAGAAAATGAGCAAAACACCTTTTTATAAAAATACAAACATTGCTCATCCTAGATTCAAATCTGATTTTCGATTAAGAAAACGTCACACCACACATACTAAACAGCCATTACATACACAAGAAAAATCATTAAAATTCTGCATTCGATTCTTGTTACTCCAAGGCAAAGAAGTATACTAGCGGATTATTTAAATACGCACAACGCCAGTATATAGAAATGGATTTCCATAATCATTCTAAAATTCAGGGCGAGCATATTAATATATTAATCATGGCTATCAATGCCGATTCTAATTAATTCGCTAGAATCGCTACACCAATTCTCAATGACTTAAAAAAACATGAATCGACGCATTTCAGATATTCAATTGTTACGCGGTATTGCCGTAATTTTTGTATTAGTAGAGCACACCCAATACAATTTATTTACTCAGCCCAGCCACCTTTTAGAATTGTTGTATCACTATTTTGGCGGGTGGACTGGTGTTGATCTATTTTTCGCCATTTCAGGATTCGTAATCGCTCGCGATCTAATTCCGCGCTTAAATCGGGACGATGACCGACAGTTTTCTACTATTTTAAGCTTCTGGGCTCGACGAGCATCACGTTTATGGCCCTCAGCTTGGTTATGGCTCATGCTAATTCTGGTCGCTACTGTTTCATTTAATCGGTCTGGTGCATTCGGTGAATTGAAGGTCAACCTTGACGCAACACTTGCTGGCTTGTTTAATTATGCAAACTTTAGGGTAGTTGAAACATTTGGCCGCTCCCCATACGGAGCAAGCTTCCCTTACTGGAGCCTTTCACTCGAAGAACAGTTTTACCTTTTACTACCGCTTGTGGCAATTGTCTTTCGTCGTTGGTTACCTTTAGCATTGGCCATCCCGCTAATTTATCAATTTTTCTCTAATCGCCATTTCGACCTGATTCTGATGCAGACACGATCCGATGCAATCATTCTCGGCGTGTTGTTAGCAATATGGAGTAATCACGACAGTTATCGCCGGCTTGAGCCGACCTTTCTAAAGAATCATCGGTGGTTGCGCTGGATTATTTTAACTACGCTTCTGTTCTTATTAGGAGCGATAGGTTCTTATCGATTCATGGAATACCGCTTTTGGATCGGCATAGTAGCGTTAATATCTATTGTCTTGGTATTCATTGGGTCGTATGACAAAGATTATCTGATGCCGAACAACCCTTTAAAAGATATTTTTCTTTGGTTTGGCAGTCGATCTTATGCGCTGTATCTTACACACATCCCAGCCTATTTTTGCAGCCGCGAAATTTGGTGCCGGGTAGAACCGGTAAATACCATTTTCGACAAAACCTATGACCCTCGCCTCGCACTAACAGCTATAGCGCTCACCTTAATCTTCGGTGAGTTAAATTATCGCTTTATTGAAACGCCATTCCGAGCGCATGGCAAACGTTTTGCGGATCGCATTAATTTTAGTTCTGACTGGTTAAAACGTCGTATATCCAAACTCAAGGACTATTCAGCGATCTCTACGGGCAAAGAAAGATCGTAGTTTTTTATCGAAAACCGTATTGAATAAATATTTAACCTTTCAGACGTTATCTACGTTTCGAAACAACTATGGCAGGCGCAATTCATGTTGCAGATTCAGATACTAGCGAGAATAAAAAATAGCTTGCTTGCGTTATGGCACTTCCGTGGATTTATTCTGGGCAGTGTTCAGCGCGAATTCCAGGCACGCTATCGTAATTCGATGCTTGGCGCAGCGTGGATGGTGCTAAACCCACTGTCCATGATTTTTGTCTACACAGTGATCTTTACCAAGCTAATGCATCCAAGATTACCCAGCGCCGGCAGTCAATTTTCCTACGGAATTTATCTTTGCGCTGGCTTATTGACTTGGGGATTATTTACCGACAGTGTGTCGCGCTTGCAAAACGTTTTTATAGAAAATGGCAATCTGATTAAGAAACAGAGTTTTCCGCGCAGTTGTTTGCCGATCATTTCAATCATGAATGCCCTCATTAATTTCACCATCATCTTCGGCTTATTCCTGATTTTCTTACTTATCACGGGTAACTTCCCTGGCTGGGTATTTTTAGGCCTAATTCCGGTGCTTCTGATTCAAATTTTATTTTCAATCGGGTTAGGTGTGATTCTGGGTGTGCTCAATGTTTTTTTTCGCGATGTCGGTCAATTGTTTGGAATTGTTCTGCAATTCTGGTTCTGGTTTACTCCCATCGTCTATACAGCTTCTATCTTGCCTGAGGAAGTTCAGCCCCTACTAAAGCTCAATCCGATGGCGTCTCTCATCATTGCATATCAAGGTATATTCGTCAGCGGTGTATGGCCGCAATGGTCTAGTCTATGGCCGGCGACATTAATCAGTGGTGTGCTATGTTTGTGCGGCATGGCCCTGTTTCGCAAACATGTAGGTGAAATGGCGGATGAACTCTAATGGGTAAAGTAACAGTTAAAGGGTTAGGTAAAGCCTACAAATCATACGGTAACCGCTGGGGGCGTTTAGTCGAATGGCTTTCGCCAACTTCTACGCCACGCCATCAATTGCATTGGGTGTTACAGGACATCAGTTTTGAATTGGCGGCGGGCGAAGCAGTAGGAATAGTTGGCATGAATGGCGCTGGCAAAAGCACGCTCCTGAAAGTGATTACCGGCACCACACAAGCAACCACTGGCACGGTTGAAATTCAAGGACGCGTAGCGGCTTTACTGGAACTCGGCATGGGTTTTCATCCCGATTTTACTGGCAGGCAAAACGCCATCATGGCTTGCCAGTTGCGCGGCCTGCATGTGGATGAAATTGAAGCGCTCATGCCAGCCATCGAAGCCTTTGCTGAAATCGGTGACTATATTGATGAACCGCTACGGACTTACTCCAGCGGTATGCAGATGCGCCTGGCCTTCAGCGTCGCGACGGCACATCGGCCCGATGTATTAATTGTCGACGAAGCGTTGTCAGTAGGTGATGCGTATTTTCAGCACAAAAGTTTTAGTCGTATCAGGGAATTTCGCAAGGCCGGCACCACGTTATTAATCGTCACGCATGATCGCTATGCGATCCAGACCATTTGTGATCGCGCTATTTTGCTCAATCGCGGCAAACTGGAAATGCAGGGAGATCCCATTGAAGTGATGGATTTTTATAATGCCATGCTGGCCGAACGTGAGCAGCAAACCGTCAGACAAGAACGATTAGCCGATGGTCGGTTGCGCACCATTTCCGGCACAGGCGAAGCCAGTATTGTTGCTGTAAACTTGTTCGATGATAAGAATAAAAAGCTGGACGTAGTTGAGGTCGGCACAATCGTTACTTTAGAAATTGAGGTAAAGATCAACAATCCGGTCGAACGTCTGGTCATGGGATATATGATTAAGGACAAGCTCGGGCAATCAATTTTTGGCATTAACACCCACCGGCTAGACCAACCCCAGACTGATTTATTACCGGGAGAAAATCTGGTTTATCGCTGTCGCTTCCCGATGAATCTTGGCAAGGGCAGCTATTCAATAGCAATCTCCCTATCGCGACTAGATTCGCATCTGGACACCAACTACGAATGGCGCGACTACAGCATTATTTTCCATGTAATCAATACTCGTCATCCCGATTTCGTTGGTTGTGCGTTTCTAGATGCGCAAATCGATGTTGAACGTTCTCACAGCTTGCGAGCGACAATAACCTGAGTTTTAGGCATTAAGGCGTTCATGCTTTTTCTCAACTGATCACCCATCGGCTGATCAGATAATGCTTCCCAAGTCCGAGCCCAGCTATTCAGTAATGGATGCTGGGGATTCGACAAATCAACCTTGCAGACCCAAAAAAACATCCACCAGATTGACCAGTAAAAGCCATAGTAACTATGGCTTTCAATAACCAAACCAGCGTCTGTCACCATCTTTTCAAATTCATCACGCTGGATAATCCTCACGTGATTCGGTTTTTGAAAATAGACATCTGGCGCCAGACCGACCTGCAATTGCTCTGCCACCGGGTCAGGGACTGTTATCAAATACTGAGCACCAGGCTTCCCAATACGCACCAGCTCACTTAAAAACTGCGCCGTATCGTCAACATGTTCAAGAACTTCCATTGAAATTACCTTGCTTGCCACGCCATCACCAAGCAACAGCGGATTAGCATCGCTCACCACGCCTTGAATGCAGCGCGCAGGTGTTCCGGCCAGCCGATGAGTGGTCGCAGCAACTTTATCAGGATCAATATCAGCGAAGATCACATGTGCACCGCGATTTGCGCAGAACAACGCACTACCACCATCGCCGCAACCGACATCCACAACGACATCATCTGCATCAATCAGAAAACCTGCATATAACTCACCGCTTTCCACTCGGTACCAACCGTCGTGTCCGGCATCTTTCAAACCAATTTCAAAAGGATTAGCCTCCAGCGCACCTGAAGCTGGTACAGCCAGCTTTTGTAGTTCGTTTGAAATGGGAGGTGTTAACTGTGTTGTTTGTTTACGGCTAAAGAACTTGTTGAAAATTTTTTGCATAGGATTGAATAGTTACCGGATAAAACAGAGACGCATTACTTTGCCGCATCAACTTTGACACGAATTTATAAATATAGAAAGGCTATCTTTCACGATGAGTAGTTAAAAATGTACCTCAACTTATTTTGTTGCAATATTGTAAAAAAGAAAAATTTCTAATTTGCACCCAGCAAGATTCAGTGGTACATTTTAATCAGCTTATGCTGTTTCTTCCGCCTTAAAATAGCCGTACATATTCAGGGGGTGTGACATGAATCACGAAGAAATGCCAGCCAGCGATACTGCTGAACGGCTAAAAATTCTGCTTAAAAATAACGAAAAACTTTTCCCCACGCACTTGCTAGCCAGCTATCCGCACATAGTCGGCAAGCTATGTGCAGTCTGGCAGGAACCCGTGCAAGCCTCCGACTACTTCAAAGACCTACTGACCACACAAAGAGAAAATCGAGCGGGCTTTCCGGCTGAGATATACACCGAAATTTTCGCGCTCAGTGATTTTTATAGCTCAACGCATCCCAGCGCAAAGAAAAATGATGACTTCTGGAGCGGCGTCAATGTGGCGCGCGATAGCTAGTTATTCTCAAATTGCGCAATAGTAGCTATATTGAAAATCAAATAAAAAAGGGTTCGCGCAAACTAATACTCTAACCCTTTGGATACTAGTGCCGACTGCAGGACTTGCCCCCCCTCTGATTACAAGTCGAACGCTTACTGACGCCGGGTAGCTGGGCAGACTTAAAGAGCATGATCATGGTCGAATCAATTCGTGAAATCGGCGAAAAACGCACCAGTGAACAACGGTTTCATATCAGTTCTCTGACCCAGATTCACGAAAAATCAACAATGCCATTCACACACATTACTGCCGCTAAGAATCAACTGCATTGGTATCTTGACGTTATTTTCAAAGAAAATGCCTGCCTTACGTGGGATCGCAACGCGGCTGAAAATTTAAGCATCACCAAAAAAAATTACAATGAACCTCTTACGACAAGATACTTCAAAAAAAGCTCTGCATTCCAAAAAAACATCTTTACGCCTCACTTCATGAGCAATATCATGCTGAGGTACTTGGCTTATGTTTAGTGGGTATTTGATGCATTTTCCCTGCTGTCAGATCAAGCCTTAACGTCTACAAATAAGTTACAATGATAGCCTTCCAGAATTATTTCAAAATAACAACTTTTACCTGTGAGCGACCAAAATTCACAGTCTAAAAAGACAGGTATCTTGTGCAGATTATTATTCCTATGTCAGGTTTTGGCGAGCGTTTTCGCAGAGCAGGGTATTCCGTTCCCAAGCCGCTGATTGAAATTGACGGGAAGCCGATTGTTGCACACGTCATAGATATGTTCCCTGGCGAGAAGGATTTTATTTTTATTTGCAATCAGGATCACCTGGATGATCCCGGCTACCACATGGAGTCGATTCTTAGGCATTATTGTCCGACAGGTCGAATCATAGGCATCCATCCCCACAAACTTGGTCCAATTCACGCTGTACGACAAGTGGAAAACTTGATTGATCCAGATCGTCCAGTTGTCGTAAATTATTGTGACTTTACTTGTTCTTGGGACTGGAATCATTTCAAGCAATACGTTGCCAAAACTGCTTGTCAAGGAGCGATACCTGCATATAAAGGTTTTCATCCTCACACGCTTGGCAACACGAATTACGCCTACATGCGTGAAATGAGTGGCTGGGTTCAAGATATTCAGGAAAAACAACCCTATACCAATAACCGTATGGAGGAGTATGCCTCCAGTGGAACTTATTACTTCATTACAGCGCAAATCATGAACGAAGCTTTTCGTATTGCGTTGGAGCAGGATCTCAATGTGGGTGGCGAATACTACGTCAGCCTCGCTTATAAGCCGCTTCTTGCCAATAACCAGTCTGTGGCCGTTTACCCGCTTCAACATTTTATGCAATGGGGTACACCGGAAGACGTTGCTGAATACAACACATGGTCCATGACTTTTAGAAGGTTGGTCGCTCCGGTTAAAGGAGAGCCCAAACCCCACGGCTCACTGATTGTTCCAATGGCAGGCCTGGGTCAGCGTTTTTCCAACGAGGGGTACGAGTTAACCAAACCGTTGATTCCAGTTTCTGGGATGTCCATGGTTGCGCAAGCAACACATGATCTGCCTCCCGCAGAGCATTATGTTTTTGTAGTGAGATCCGATATGCAAGGGTACGAGGACGTTTCGACCGAACTTAAGCGACTCTATCCAATGTCGATCATCAAAACGATTGCTCGTGTTACTGAGGGCCAAGCTTGTACGGCACTGATTGGCCTGGATGCATTAGAAAATGAGTTGGATAACATCCCAGGGCCTATCACCATTGGAACTTGTGACAATGGTGTGTTATATGACTCCAGCGCTTTCGACGGGTTGGTCGATAACTTGGGTGTGGACGTCATTGTCTGGGGTATTCGCGGCTACCCCAATGCGGTACGTCACCCGAAAATGTTCGGCTGGATCGATGCTAAGGAGGGACAAATCAGTTCGATTTCCGTCAAAACACCACTTGATAACCCCGCCTCTGATCCCATTGTCTTAGGGACGTTTACATTCCGCCGCGGCGAAGACTTCCGTCGTGCTATAGAGCATTTGATTGCTCGCGACGGACGGGTTAACGGCGAGTTTTACATCGACTCATGCATCAACGATGCTATTGAACTTGGATTGCGGTGTCACCTGCTTGAGGTCGATAGCTATCTGTGCTGGGGAACCCCGAATGACCTACGCACTTTTGAATACTGGCAGTCATGCTTCCACAAATGGCCTGGTCATCCCTATCGACTGGAACTGGATAGACGGGTTCCCAAAGATCAACTAAAAGCTATTGAAACAAGGTGCCAAGCCATATTGCCGCATCTGCCCGGCAGACAAGCATGATCAAGCGCGAACTTGGTATTTTTTTGATTGTTGGCTCATTGACCGTTTTGGTTGATTTTGGCGCATATCGGAGTTTGGTCTGGCTTGAGGTAGCAGGCGTCGATATGGCGAAGGCAATAGGTTTCCTTGCCGGGACGGTATTTGCCTACTTCGCCAATCGTTTTTGGACTTTTGGCCATAAGTCACATGCATCAGGCAGTTTGTGGCGATTTGTTATCTTGTATGGGATCACGCTGGGAGCCAACGTACTGGTCAATTCATTGGCATTGAAACTTTTTGCTGATGCAACTGATGCCGTTCACCTCGCTTTTTTGCTCGCAACTGGGGTTTCGGCCACTCTTAATTTCTTAGGCATGAAGCTATTTGTGTTTAAACCCCGTGCTACTTCGGGGCTCACATGAAATTCTCGCTGATCATTCCTTGCTACAACGAAGCGGAAAATTTACCGTTACTGCTAGAGCGATGCAAAGCACTTGCAACCATGTCAGAAGTCGAAGTCATACTAGTAGACAATGGCTCGACAGACAGCACGCCCCAAGTACTCTTGAATATGCTGCCGATGTACCCAGGCTGTCGGACCGTGCGTGTTGAAAAGAACCAAGGTTACGGTTTTGGAATCCTGTCGGGTCTCAGAGCCGCGAAAGGCGAAATCCTTGGCTGGACACATGCGGACATGCAGACTGATCCACAAGATGCGCTAAGCGGTCTTGATCTATTTGAGAAACATGGTACAGACATCTTCGTGAAGGGGCATCGCTACGGTCGCCCATTTGCGGATGTCATATTTACTATCGGAATGAGTTTCTTCGAAACACTTCTGCTGGCTAGACCGATGTGGGACATCAATGCTCAGCCAACCATGTTCCCTCGCAAGTTCTTCGAGTCATGGAGTTCGCCACCCGACGACTTTTCACTCGACCTGTACGCCTACTATCAAGCCCAAACCCAAGGGCTCAAGGTCCATCGCTTTCCCGTCAAGTTTGGTGAACGGGCGCATGGTGTGTCGCACTGGAACGTTAACTGGGCAGCGAAGTGGAAGTTCATTCGCAGGACCATAGACTTCAGCCTGCAATTAAAAAAGAAAATCTCGATATGAAACTCATTTCTCATCGCCGCAACAGCATCGACGAACTTCGGGCAACCAACCACAAATATGGTGTCGAAGTAGACATTCGGAGTGAGGGACAGAAGTTGATCATGCACCATGATCCTTTCGTTGCTGGCGAGTCTTTTGATGAGTGGATTGATGTCTATCAGCATGGAACATTGATTCTCAATGTGAAAGAAGAAGGTCTCGAATCGCGTCTGATTGCTATCATGACATCGAAAGGCATTGACGATTATTTTTTCCTGGATCAATCATTCCCGTTTCTGGTGAAGTGGTCAAAAGCGGGAGAGCATCGTTGTGCCGTCCGGGTATCGGAGTTTGAATCAATTGAGACAGCACTGACCTTGGCAGGAAAGGTGGATTGGGTTTGGGTAGACTGTTTTAGCCAATTCCCTCTTAGTGGAGATGATGCCCAGCGCCTCATGAACGCCGGGTTCAAGCTCTGCCTGGTTTCCCCAGAATTACAAGGTCGGGATGCTGAAACTGAAATTCCTGCTCTGGCATCACTACTGAGAGAGCGAAATATTAAGTCGGATGCTGTTTGCACGAAACGCCCAGACCTTTGGGAAAAAGTGGTAGCTTCGCAATGAGGAAAGTATGCCTTCATCCGATGTTTTTCTTGGGTCTTGCAATTCGTTTAGCCCTAATCATAGGGCTTACCCCTCTTGCCGTATCCGACTGGTATGTCCCATTTTTGGATGCCAGTATTTCTTCGGTAACACTGGACCCGTGGTCAGGATGGATGACAGGAGGAGGTACGCCCGTAGCGTTTCCTTATGGCTACGCGATGTGGTTGTTTTTTTTGCCAATAACACTTATTACCAAGCTAATCGGCGCTCCTTTGCAGTATGGGTATGAGCTAACGTTGTTGGCAGCTGATTTTTGCTTGCTGACCACACTTCATCATCTTTTACCGGGCCGCCCACGCCTACTTCTAGCTGTCTACTGGTTATCCCCCATTGTCATTCTCGCGAGCTATGCACTAGGACTCAACGACCTAGTGCCCGCTTTGTTCTTAACATTGTCAATATTTTTCATTCGTCGAGTTGAGCTGAAATTTGCCGGAGCTTTGTGTGCGGCAGCGATTTCAGCCAAATTGAGCATGGTCGTTGCATTGCCATTTTTTATAATATTTCTTTACAACAATAAAGCTTTACGGCAGCGTATTGCCCAATTTCTATTGGGATTTCTTGTATGTTCACTGATTCTTGGCGTACCTTTTCTCTTCTCTTATGCAGCTCTTCAAATGCTGTTCGGCAATCCGGAGATGGGGAAAGTTTATAGATTAGCTCTCAGCTTGGGCGACAATGTTTCCATCTACATTGTCCCATTGGTCTACATGATCATGCTTTACCTGGCGTGGCGAATCCGACGTCTGAACTTTGATTTGTTTCAAGCGATAACTGGAATGGCCTTCTTATTGATCGTCTTGATGACGCCAGCATCACCTGGATGGTTTGTTTGGAGCATTCCTTTTCTTGTGCTCTATCAGGCAATGAGCGGGCGAATCGCCATCTTATTGATTGGGGTATTTTCGGCTCTTTATGTGCTGAGTACCCTACTTGTCACGCCGCTCCAACTTACAAATAACAGTGGCTTTGACTTAGGCAGTGCGCTCCATATGTCTGCACAACTGGGCAGTCATGCCGCCTCACTCCTGCACACCTCCATGGTCGCCATCGGCGTTGTGCTAGCCATACGAATCTGGCGCGAGGCAATCAGTCGCAATGATTTTTTCAGACTGAGTCGCAAGCCTTTTGTCATTGGTATAGCAGGTGATTCTGGCGCAGGTAAAGACACCTTTGCCGATTCCATCACAGCGCTGTTTGGCGGACATTCGGTCGTCAAGCTATCCGGTGACGATTACCATTTATGGGACAGACAGAAACCTATGTGGCAGGTGATGACCCATCTGAATCCCATGTCCAATGATTTGGAAGGTTTTTGTCGCGATCTGGTTTCTTTGACTGACGGGAAGAGCATTCAATCCAAGCACTATGACCATACAACGGGGAAGATGAGCAAGCCGGTCCAAATCACCAGTAACGACTTCATCATCGCTAGTGGTTTGCATGCGCTTTATCTTCCGATACTCAGAGATTGCTACAACCTGAAAATTTACCTTGATATTGATGAAGGATTGCGTCGACACTTCAAGCTCAAGCGAGACGTAGACAAACGAGGCCATACGGTGGAGCGTGTGCTAAGTTCATTCGAAAAAAGAGAACCTGATTCTGAACGCTTCATCCGACCTCAATCTACCTATGGTGATCTGACCCTTGCATTGCACCCGATCCATCCCCGGATGCTGGAAAGCCTGGATGACAAACACCCCCTTCGGCTAAAGCTGATAGTCAAAACACGACATGGGTTCAACGAACTCTCTCTGAACCGTGTTTTAGTTGGAGTCTGCGGACTGCATGTCGACATCATCGTCTGCGATGATGGCAGCGAAGTGCAGATGATCATCGAAGGTGAAGCATCGGCAGCAGACGTTGCGATGGCGGCAGAGATGCTATGCCCGAAGGTTCTCGAGTTCTTAGACATTCCGCCCAAGTGGCAAGCCGGTATGGCGGGCTTGATGCAGTTAATCACCCTGTCTCATATCAGCCAAGCATTGACAAAGCGATTCATATAATGAAGATCAATAATAAAGAGCGATTCACTCGCCTGCCAGACGCTTTCTTATTCGATACAGACAACACATTGTATCCATATGATCCTGCGCACGCTGCTGCGCAGAAAGCGGTGAGGGATAAAGTTGTCAGTACGTTTTCAATCTCTCCTGAAGATTTTGACAAAGCTTTCAAAGAGGCTAGAAACCAGATCAAAACTCGGCTTAAGCATACTGCGTCTTCCCATAGCCGCTTACTCTACCTTCAGCGCATGCTTGAGATTATGGGCTTGGGTTCGCAAGTGTTACTGGCCTTGGATTTTGAACAAACCTACTGGCGAACTTTTTTAAGCAACGCCATTTTGTTTGATGAAGTAAAGGGGTTGCTGGACGACATCCGTTTGCTTGGCATCCCAACGGCGATTGTCACCGACCTGACTGCACAGATCCAATTCAGAAAGGTCGTCTACTTCGGGCTTGACAACTACTTTGACTACATTGTCACTAGTGAAGAGGCTGGTTTCGATAAGCCGCATGAAGCGCCTTTCCAGATTGCGCTGGAAAAAATGCGCCCGAAAGGTGATTGTATCTGGATGATTGGTGACAACCCCGTGAATGACATTCGAGGGGCCCGAGAAAATATCAATGCCGTAACACTTCAAAAAACACATCCGGGTGTCCAGCTTGGCACGGACGCGAACAGACCAGATGCATCGTTCAACGAGTTCTCCCAATTGAGAAAATTGATCACAAAGTTGGCTGAACAATGATGAGTACGCAAATTAACTCAACGGCCGAACAGGTCAAAGCATATTGCACCCGAATTGGCAAAGATCCATTACTAGTTCAGGGAGCAGGGGGAAATGTTTCATGGAAAGATGGAAGCATACTTTGGGTAAAGGCCTCGGGCACATGGCTTGCTGACGCAGAGCAAAAAGATATCTTTGTACCTATTGATTTACCTCATTTGCTCAAAGCACTTGACGATGGCGATTTTTCGGTAGAGCCAAGACTATGCAGAGAGTCCTTATTACGACCATCTATCGAGACTCTGCTGCATGCTTTAATGCCATCACGCGTGGTGGTGCATCTGCATGCAATTGAAGTATTGGCCCACCTGGTTCGTGACAATTTTCAGGCCGATTTTGAATCTTTGCTCGATGAATCCACGCCTTGGGCTGTAGTTGATTACTACAAACCTGGGAGTGCCCTTGCCGCGGAGATCAGCGCCACCCTGACTCAAAAACCGACGACCAAGGTGATTTTTCTTAGAAATCATGGAGTCGTGATCGGTGGAGCAGATGTCGCAGAGGCGGACCAAATTATTTGTAAATTAACGCTCGCGTTAAGCACCAGACCCGCTGACATTTGCCCTCCTTCACACTTGATGTTTTTGCCTCCGGCAAACTTAATTGACCAATATGCCCCAGTAGCTGATTTAGACATACATCAATTAGCATTAACCCCCGACCTTTTTAACCGAGTGAATTCTGATTGGGCGCTATATCCTGACCACGTAGTATTTTTAGGTCCCAGGGCTTATGTATATCAAACATGGGAAGCTTTTAACGATCAAAAAATATTTTTGATCGAGCTACCTGAGCTTGTTTTCGTAAAAGGTAAAGGGGTATATGCAAAGTCATCTTTTAACAAGGCTAAGCAAGTACAGTTACGCTGCTACTTTGATGTAATAGTAAGACAGAAACCTCACTCTTCAATGAGAGTTCTTACAGATATTCAAATCGCCGAGTTACTAAATTGGGATGCAGAACAGTACCGAATGAATCTTGCCAAATGATATTAAAAAAATAATAGGAATTAGTTTTTATGATAAAAAAAATAATAGCGTATCCAAAAAACATTCGCAATCGATTGTTTGAAATGAGCATTCCGGCTAGTAATGAGCCAATGCAGAGCAACCTTTGTCCAACTATTTTGTTTTCATTGACTATATTTTTCTATATTCTTTATCAGCTGGCCATGCAGCCCGGCTGGGTATTAGGCGGAGAGATGTGGGCCGAAATGGCCACTAACTATTTTCCCAATGCAAATTCGCCATCATATCTGCAGAAACTTTTTTCCACAGATTCTGGATATATTCCAGCTCCTCAGCGTTTAATTGCCTTTGTTGGGAATCAGCTTAATTTGCCAGCAGCATCAGTTCCATACTTTTATACATGGTCCGCAATTATCTTTACAGCGATGATGGTAGGTACCTTTTGCTTGGCGCAATTCCGGATATTAGTAAAAAGTGACTTATTACGTTTCCTAACGGCCATTTCCATTTTGATGGTTGCTGATTTTGAAACCAGGACATTTATTAATTTCACATATTTTTCAGCATTTTTTGTAGCAATTGTCACCGCTCTTGCCTTAGTCGACGACTCGGAAGATATTCCTTGGTGGGCGTGGTTTGTCCCGATTTTGATGGTTTCCAAACCAGCGGTTCTTGCTGCTCTACCGGCAATGATCTTGGTCGCGATGGTTAGTAAATCAAGGTTTCGTTGGATAACGATTATCGTGGTAGCGCTATGCATAGGGCAAATTTTGCAAATGGTCACTAGCGCACAAACTGGAATGATGCCATTCCGGATCAATGAAATCACTTTTGCTTCGAAAGTAATTGCTTCATTTAGGTATTTTCTTGGATTTTTGGGTGGCTACGTTATTGGCCAGACACCGCAACTTACTACATACTTTTTGATGCTGGCCGGATTATTTGTTGTTAGCGTTAGTGGATTTGCAATTTTCAACAGGAAAAGCAAGGCTGGTGCCTTAATTATCATCGGGCTTTCACTCCTGTTTTTTAATGTTCTCTTGAATGCTTTTGCTTTGAGCGACCTCTGGAACCTAGACATGACGAGGCTTGATGGCATTCCCGTTTATAGACACATAGTTGTGGGATTTTCTGGATGCATTATGGTTGCATCCGGATTATTTTCCGCACTCACACATCAGAAAACTTCGAAGCCAAGTGGGCACTTTAGGAAAAACCTTGGTGCTTTACTATTTTTTGTTTGGTTTACAGGCTCTGGTTGGCTGTCATTCGCTGGAAAAATAAGCAGAGAACCCCGCTCTCCAACAATTAATAATTCTCAATGGCAGAATATGGCCGTTGCCATTGACTCCGGCATTTCACCAGTATGTGTTCCTATCGATCCATGGTGGAAAGGAACAAGTTGGATGTACCAAAGAAACTGTAGCGTGCTTAAGCCGGCACCAGCTTGGGAAGATGGATTAGTTTTAATCAGTAACCCATTATTTTTTGATCTAACCCCACCTTCCGCTATATCTGACAAAACACTTATTGCAGCAGCAATCTTGGTTAAACCTTTTTCAACCCAAAAAGCGTTCATTGAGGTACAGATGCTTATTAAACTTGTTGACGGCAATGTCATGTATTATGCGGGCGCGCGAAATTTAAATTCTTCTGGAGGCTTGTTGTTGTTAACGGGAAAAGAAAGCATAGCTATAAAAAATATTTCTTCCGTGAGACTAATATTTAACGTACCTGTTGAAATTGCTTTAGCTGCTAATGATCCTACTGGTGTTCCTGGCATCGCCTGGATGGGTAATTAGCAGGTTATTTTAATACTGATTCAAATAAAGAGCGGCTCCGACGGCGTAACGAAGCATCGTAAGGTACGGGTAAAAATCGCGAAAGGCGAGCCCTTCTGGTGGATTAAATGAAGTCGAGTGATAGGTATTTGGTTTTCTTTTATTTTTTTATTTTTTTTAAATTCCAATCCACAACGAATGTCCAACCACAAATTGAACGGTAAATGACAATGAAAAAAAACAGCTTCGTTACACACTTCCAAATCTTATTATTAACTTTGTTGTTAAGTTCGTGCGGAGGCGGTGCAAGTTCACAATCTCAAACTTCAACAATGTTTACAATTTCGGGAACTGTTACTGGTTTAAACCCAGGTTCGCAAATTACTATCTTAAATAACGGGGCAGACGCACAAACAGTAACTTCAAACTCTGGATTTGCATTTGACGTTGCCGTAGTTCGAAACGGTAGTTATGCTGTTACGGTGGGAACTCTAACCGCAGGTCAACTATGCCATGTAACTAATGACACGGGGGTAAATGTTGTAGCAAATGTCACTGATGTGAGTATTGTATGCGAGGCTGCCGCAGACACAATACTTCATAATTTTTCCGGCCAAACGCCAGTTGGGCCACACCCTTCTTTTTCTTTAACGTTAGGAAATGATGGTGATTTTTATGGAGTGACAACCCTGGGTGGTACGAGCAACAATGGCACAATATACAAGGTCACATCTGCTGGTGTTGAAACAGTACTTTATTCCTTTGCTGGAGGTACGTTGGATGGGACCGCACCTAGTGCTTCTTTAACGCTGGGAAATGATGGCAATTTTTATGGTGTAACGAAGTCTGGTGGCACCAGTAACAACGGCACGGTGTTCAAAATTACCCCCGCCGGCGTTGAAAGTGTACTTTATTCTTTTAGTTTCAGTGCATATCCTTATTCTTTAACGTTGGGAAATGATGGCAATTTTTATGGAGTAACAACTAATGGTGGAACCAGTAACAATAGCGGCACTGTATTTAAAATTACTCCTTCCGGCGTTGAAACAGTGCTCTATTCTTTTGCTGGCGGCACGTTAGATGGAGCCGTACCTTGTGCTTCTTTAACATTGGGAAATGATGGTAATTTTTATGGTGTAACGGAGTCTGGTGGTACCAGTAACAACGGAACGGTGTTCAAAATTACCCCCGCCGGCGTTGAAAGTGTACTTTATTCTTTTAGTTTCAGTGCATATCCTTATTCTTTAACGTTGGGAAATGATGGCAATTTTTATGGTGCAACTGCTTATGGTGGAAACAGCAACAATGGCGGCACTGTATTTAAAATTACTCCTTCCGGCGTTGAAACAGTACTCTATTCTTTTGCTGGTGGCACGTCGGATGGAACGAATCCTCAGACTTCTTTAACATTAGGAAGCGACGGCAATTTTTATGGGGTCACATCAAATGGCGGAACCAGCAATAATGGCACCGTATACAAGATCACTCCTGCTGGTGTTGAAACTGTACTCTATTCCTTTGCTGTGGGCACATCGGACTCATCAGATCCTTATGGCTCTTTAACACTAGGAAATGACGGCAATTTTTATGGAGTAACTGGGGGCACTGCTAGCGTCCCCACCCAAGGAGTACCTTGGTCTTACCCTAATTTCGGCACGATATACAAGATCACTCCTTCAGGCGTGAATACATTACTCTATTCATTTACTGGCACTGCGGAAGACGGATTTTTTCCATATTCATCTTTAACTATTGGGAATAATGGCAATTTTTATGGTGTGACAGTGGAAGGTGGAAACTACGGTTATGGAACTGCATACAAAATCACTCCCGCCGGTGTTGAAACAGTGCTCTATTCCTTTACTGGGGGTACATCTGATGGAATTGCACCTTGTGGTTCTTTGACATTGGGAAATGATGGCAATTTTTATGGGGCCACATCGATTGGTGGAACCAACGGTTTCGGCACGGCATTCAAAATTACCCCCGCTGGAATTGAAACAGTTCTTTATTCTTTTTCTGGCGGCACATCGGATGGAGCGAATCCTCAGGGCTCTTTAACATTGGGAAGCGATGGCAATTTCTATGGGGTTACATCGAATGGCGGAACCAACAAAATAGGTACCATATACAAGATCACTCCTGCTGGAATTGAAACAGTACTCTATTCTTTTGCTGGCGGCACGTCGGATGGAGCGAACCCTCAAACTTCTTTAACATTAGGAAACGATGGCAATTTTTATGGGGTCGCATCGAATGGCGGAACCAGCAATAATGGCACTGTATACAAGATTACTCCTGCTGGAATTGAAACAGTACTCTATTCTTTTGCTGGCGGCACGTCGGATGGAGCAAATCCTCTAGCCTCTTTAACATTGGGAAGCGATGACAATTTCTATGGGGTTACATCGAATGGCGGAACCAGCAATAATGGCACCGTATACAAGATTACTCCTGCTGGAATTGAAACAGTACTCTATTCTTTTACTGGCGGCACGTCAGATGGAGCGAATCCCCAGGCCTCTTTAACGTTGGGAAGCGATGGCAATTTCTATGGGGTTACATCGAATGGCGGAACCAGCAAAAAAGGTACCATATACAAGATCACTCCTGCTGGAGTTGAAACAGTACTCTATTCTTTTGCTGGCGGTACGTCAGATGGAGCGAATCCCCAGGCCTCTTTAACATTAGGAAGCGATGGCCATTTTTATGGAGTGACTACGCAAGGCGGAATATTTTCGAATATTCACCCAATAGGAAATACTATGCCAGCGCAAAATGGAACAGTTTTCAGATACTGATTTCGGTCCCAATTTACGTAAAACCCGAGTATCCTATATTAAGTAAGGCGTCTTAGCTGAAAGCGTCATAGTAAGCTTTGAGCTTTCCCTGAAATTTAGTCTTCCATAGGTGGCGTAAAATAATGTTACTTTAGGAAGACTGGAAATGAAAAAAATACTGAAACAATCCTACACAGCGAAGCTCAAGGAACTTGCTGTCAAACGTGTTAAGGATCGTGAATCAATCGCGACAGTGATCACAGAATTGGTTGGGCGATCAGACGCTACGTAACTGGGTCAAAGCGGCAGCGGAAGGCAAGCTGAAAGGCGCTGGCAGTAAAGTGATAACGCTGGAGGCAATGGAACTTTCCAAACTACGCGCCGAAGTTGCTCAACTGAAGCGGGAGAATGAAATCATAAAAAAAGCAGCGACGTATTTCGCGAGGGATGTTCTGTGAAGTAAGCCTGGATGAATAGGCACAGTACAACCTTATACACTGACTGAAATGTGCGGCGTACTGGAGGTCAGCATCAGCGACTATCGTGTGTGGAACTCACGTTGAGCGTCATACACGTTACATGATGTTAGTTAAGGTCGACGGTAAAGATGCCAAGTCAGTTGTTGTTGCATTGATTAAAAACGTGCGTAAATTACCTATAGAACTCTACAAGCAGCTAACCTGGAATCGAAGTTCAGAGATGACCGGTCACAAGCGTTTCACATTGCTGACCGACATTCAGGTTTATTTCTGTGACTCACAAAGCCCGTGGCACCATGGATCGAATGAAAATACAAATGAATTATTGAGTCTGTACTTTCCAAAGGGTCTCGACCTATCGACATTCTCGCAAGTGAAACTGAATGCAGTGGCAAGAAGATTGAACGAGCGACCTAGAAAAACGTTAAACTATAAAACACTGGCTGAGATTTTTTATCAATATGTTGCATCAACCCGTTGAATCCACAACGCAGACCGGACGCTGGCGTGATGCGCTACTCGGATCGAGGCAGCGAATACCCCAGCCATGCATTTCAGGATGAGCTCAAAGAATTGGGTATGATCTGCTCGATGAGTCGCAAGGGGAATTGCTAGGACACTCAGTCTATTATGTCGGAGAACGCCTGCCAAATCTGACCCGTGCTGGGATTGGCTTGCTGCCTTTGCATTGACCTGTCGATTTGATCAGAGCGTTGCCGGGCCCAGTGCTTGTGACCTAATAGGAGCTTTGTTCTGCACCGTGAGTGTCCTGTCCGGCAAGTGGGATTGGTGATGCGCCTACCTTAAATGAGGAGTGCGAAATGCATGATCAATCAATACAAAATGAAGTGATCCTGGGTGTTGATACGCATTTGGATACCCATGTTGCAGCAGTCATCAGCCATACCGGGAAATTACTTGGAACATTGGCAACGCCAACGGATGCCAATGGTTATTTGAAACTTCTGGCTTGGGCGCGCTCATTGGGATGAGTAAAGCGTGCTGGTGTGGAAGGTACTGGCACCTATGGTGCAGGCCTTGCTCGCGTTTTACGCGAGCAAGGAGTTGAGGTATTGGAAATCAATCGACCTAACCATAGCCAGCGTCGGCTGAATGGCAAGTCTGATCCGACGGACGCAGAAAATGCCGCGCGTTCAGTTCTTTCTGGCGAGGCAACATCTATTCCGAAGTCGCAGTCCGGTGCTGCAGAGGCAATGCGCACGATCTCCATTGCTCGGCGAAGCGCAGTGAAGGCGAAGACACAGACGATTAATCAATTGAGGTCGATATTGGTTAGTGCTCCACAGGAAATTCGCGAACGCCTTTGGAAAATAAAAGCAGAACAATGCGTTGCTGGCTGCGCACAGCTTCGACAATTGGGAACAACAACACTCCTAAAGACTTTAACCACGACATTACGTTTATTAGCGAAACGTTGGCTGATGCTGGCGGCTGAGTTAAAGGAGTTAGATGCAGCACTAAAGCAGTTGACGATGCAGTCCGCTCCGCATCTTCGTGAACAGTTCGGCATCGGCCCTCAGACTGCCGCCACATTGATCGCCGTTGCCGGCGACAATCCTGAGCGCCTGCGTAGTGAAGCCGCGCTTGCTGCGCTATGTGGTGCAAATCCATTACCGGCCTCGTCAGGTAAAACAGTACGTCATCGCCTAAATCGTGGTGGTGATCGTCAGGCCAATAATGCGCTGTGGACTATAGCCATGGTGAGAATGCGAAGTGAACCACGAACTCGTGCTTACGTTGAAAGGCGAACTGCGGAAGGTATGTCGAATAAAGAAATTCATCGCTGTTTGAAGCGATACATCATCCGGGAGCTATACCCATTAATTCTGGCGGACTTGGCGGCAGCGACGATTTCTTGACATAGGAGCGTCAATGCGCAGGCGGAGAGTTGGTTTAACAGCTTCAAGAATGAATGCTTTCATGGGATACGCTACGCAACCCATGATGATATAAAGGCGGCCAGCTTTGAATATATTGAAGTGTTTTATAATCGAACCCGTCAGCACTCAATACTTGGGTATTAATCGCCAATTCAATATCTCAATTGCTATAGAAAGATGCAAAACCAGGCAAAACTGGCTGCATAAAACTCACCTGATGGCAGACGTAATATCAAGGGAACGTCAATAAAAGTAACCGTCCAGCGCTATCACCTATGAACAACAATTAAATTCCTGCACTCTTCAGAACTGATCATTTTGGAGAGCAATGCATGTCAAGAATCAAATCATTAATCAGCCGCGCAGATTGGCTACAAGTAAGCGTGCTGTCACTACCGTTTAAGCAAAGAAAGCAAGAATTGTCATGATATCTGAACACAATCAACGACATAAATCGAGCCAATTCAATCATGACGCAAACAGATCAAACAGCAGCACAACGTACCCTGCGCAAACCACATCGCCAACATAGCATCGAATTTAAACGCGCAGTTGCAGAGCAAGCGCTGCAACAAGGTGCTTGCATAACGCACATCGCGCGCGAGCATGATATCCGACCTAATCTGGTGCATAGCTGGCGTCAACGATACCGGGAAGGCTTGCTAAACGCCCAATCAGATCAGAAGTTACTACCGGTGGCGTTGATTGAATCCATTGCGCCATCCCAATCAGATAAAGCACCTGTGCCAGAGGAAACCTCACCGTGTTCCGGTTTTATCTTACTCAATGCCGGACAGATCAGCATGCGCATCAAAGGCCGCGCCGATCCGATGGCGCTGAAGCTGATTCTCACCGAGTTGCTGTCATGCTATAGGCCTGCCTGCAGGGATCCGCATCTGGCTGGTTGCGGGCATCACCGATATGCGCGCCGGATTTAATGGGCTGGCGGCTAAAGTAGAAACGGCGCTGGAAGACGACCCGTTTAGCGGGCATGTGTTTCTATTCCGTGGGCGGCGCGGTAACGTCATCAAAGTGCTGTGGTCAACTGGTGACGGTTTATGCCTGCTCTCAAAGCGACTAGAACAAGGGCGGTTCATCTGGCCGCAAGCCGACAGCGGCAAAGTGCATTTGACCCAGGCCCAGCTATCGATGCTGCTGGAAGGAATCGACTGGAAACAACCCAAGCACACCCAACCTGCCATGACGATGTTGTAAACACGCACTGACCTGTTGTAAACCAACACCGCCGCGCGTAAACTACGTGCATGCTGACCACATCCCCTGACTCCTTACCCAATGACACGGACGCACTGAAAGCGTTGCTGTTGCAGCGCGATCAGGAATTGGAGCAATTACGTGCCACGGTCTCCACCCTGCAGCAGGCACTCAGTATCCGCAGTCTGGAAATCGAACAACTTCAACTCCAGATCAACAAACTCAAACGCATGCAGTTTGGCCGCAAATCGGAAAAACTGGATCGTCAGATTGCACAACTCGAAACCCGTCTGGAAGATCTCATCGCCGAAGAAGGGCAGGAACACTACCAGAGCAAGGCATTACCTACCGAATTGCCACGCATTGAACACCGTCATGAACCCGAATCCTGCTCGTGTGGTGCCTGCGGTCAAGCGTTAGTCCAGATCGGTGAAGACATCACCGAACAACTCGATGTCGATCCAGCACGGTTCTTTGTACAACGCCACATCCGTCCCCAGTATGCCTGTCGCCATTGCGAAACCATCACGGCTGCAGCGATACCGGCGGCCATCATTGACGGCGGCTTAGCTACGCCCAGCTTACATGCTTGGGTGGTGATTCAAAAATATCTGGATCACCTGCCACTGTATCGAATTGAACAAATCAGTACCCGTCATGGCGTGGCGATTTCCAGATCAACCTTAGCGGAATGAATAGGTCGAATCGGTGTCGCGCTGCAACCATTGGCAGAGCGTTTATCGGAACTTCTCAAACAACGCAGCGTATTACATGCGGATGAAACGCCGGTACCGCAACTTGACCCCCGCAAAGGTAAAACCAAACGTGCGTATTTGAGGGCGTACCGCAGCAACAACCTGGAGGCCGGTGCGCCCATCGTCGTGTTTGAATTTCAAGCCAGTCGCAGCGGCACGCATGTGCAAGACTTTCTTGCTGATTGGCGGGGTCATCTGATGGTGGATGATTATGGCGGTTACAAACACTTGTTCAAACAAGGCATCACCGAACTGGCTTGTCTTGCACATGCCCGGCGCAAATTCTTTGATTTGCACGCCGCCAATCAACACCCAATAGCGGAAGAAGCATTGCAACGGATTGCCGAGTTGTATCGACTCGAAAGTGAAGCGGCAGGCTACTCCATTGAAGAGCGACAGCGATGGCGAGCTGAACACGCAAAACCAGCGCGGAAGGCGGTGAGCTGTCGCGCGCCATTGATTACAGTTTAAAACGCTGGCCAGCGATCTTGTGTTACGCCGACAGCGGACACCTGCCCATAGATAATAATCCGATCGAGAATGCGATTCGGCCAATAGCCCTTGGAAAAAAGAATTGGTTATTCGCTGGTTCAGAACGCGCCGGGAAACGGGCAGCGGCCATTCAAACTTTACTGGCAACAGCCAAAGCCAACGGTATTGAGCCGTTCGCTTGGCTGAAAGACACCTTAGAAAAATTACCTACCTGTTCGAATAGTCGCATCGACGAACTTCTCCCGTTACGGGCTTACCACTAACTCTGCCGCCTGAACAGGTGGTAGGTGGTGCCGTCGGACGCTTACCAATAAAAACACCACGCACCATTTCATGCTCCGTTCGGCGCGACCAATCTTCGGCATCACGTTTTGGAAGTTGTAGGCCAACCGAGCTTGCGTATGAATGCTTTCCAAGTGCCAGAAGGGGTTTTAACGATGGTCGCTATGGGCCTTTGTGATTGCTAAGTGTACTGATACTGTACTTTTAACGACGCGCAAAAAAAACGCCTTCAACGGAAACCGTTGAAGGCGTTTTGAATACTGGTGCCGACTGCAGGACTTGAACCCGCCACCCCCTGATTACAAGTCAGGTGCTCTACCAGATGAGCTAAGTCGGCTAAACTTGAAGATCGAGATTATATATTACTTTATGATGGTTAGGCTAGGTTTTTTTCTGATTTCTTTTAAATTTGTTTCTGTTTTTGCCGAACTATCGTCTGTGTTAGTAATTGCCAAAGTCATTGCTGGCTTTTCAGTTACTGGCGACGGCGCAATTTCTTTATTTACTAATTCAGAACTAACTTCAAAAGCCATGCCCTGCCCGTTTTCGCTAGCATAAATTGCGGCGATAGCTTCTATCGGCACATAAATATCACGTGATACTCCGCCAAAACGTGCTTTAAAACTGATCGCTAAATTATCCATCTGCAAACCGCTGCAGGCTGAGAAGGCGATGTTTAAAACGATGTCGCCGTTACGGACGAATTCCATCGGTACGCGCACTTGACCTTGCACCTTGACGGCGATGTGCGGTGTGTAGCCATTATCCGTGCACCATTCGTACAGGGCGCGAATTAAATACGGCTTGGTTGAGGCTGTTTCCGACATAATATTTACCACTTTTTTCCAGCACTGCGGGCAACCTGAACAACAGGCTGCCACACAGACTTAGTATTAACGACGCATTACTTTTTCAGAAGGAGTCAACGCTTCAATGTAGGCAGGACGGGAAAAAATCCGTTCTGCGTATTTCATTAACGGCGCTGCTGTTTTTGAAATTTCAATGCCGTAATGATCCAAGCGCCACAGCAGAGGTGCAATAGCGACGTCTAACATTGAAAACTCTTCGCCCAACATGTATTTATTTTTGATAAATAATGGGGCTAAAGTTGTTAAACGATCGCGAATTTCTGCGCGTGCTTTGTCTAATACTTTGCTTGAATTACCTGATTTGTCATTTTCCAAAGTATGTACATGAATGAACAATTCTTTTTCAAAATTAAACAACATCAAGCGTGCGCGTGAGCGCATTAACGGATCCGCTGGCATCAATTGCGGATGCGGGAAACGCTCATCAATGTATTCATTGATGATGTTGGATTCATACAAGATCAGATCGCGTTCGACCAGAATAGGTACTTGACCGTACGGATTCATGGTTGAGATATCTTCAGGCTTGTTGAATAAATCAACATCACGGATTTCAAAATCCATTCCTTTTTCAAACAAGACCAAACGGCAGCGTTGTGAGAAAGGGCAAGTTGTGCCCGAGTAGAGAACCATCATTTTTGTAGTTCCTTAAAAACAAATAGAGCAAGACCTAACGGTTCACTCTGATAGTACGAACAGCGTACAACACATAGTGATTTACCGCGCTAAACAGTAAATCACTATTACTTATTTACTTAACTTAATTCTTTATTCAGTTACTTAACTTCTTTCCAGTACGATGCATTTAAACGCCATGCCAGCAAGCTCAACAAGCTCAACCACATCAGCACCCAAACACCTAAACGCTTACGCGTGCTTTGTGCTGGTTCGCCCATCCAGTTCAGATAACCAACCAAATCAGCGACTTCGTTGTCGTATTCAAGTGGGGTTAATTTACCAGGAGTGAGCATAGTGAATTTTTTGAATTCGATGGTTTTTTTAGCATGATCATGCTCGTCTTCGACCTCTTCAAACTCAGCGCTACGCACACCCTGCAATTCCCATAACACGTGAGGCATGCCGACATTCGGGAATACCATGTTATTCCAGCCAGTTGGACGAGACTCATCTTTGTAATAAGTGCGCAGATAAGTATACAACCAATCAGGGCCACTACCAGCTTCGGATGATTTAGAACGGGCAATCACGGATAAATCAGGCGGCGCCGCACCAAACCAGGCCTTGGCATCTTTAACCGACAAGTGGGTGGTCATCAGATCACCGACTTTGTCGCCAGCTAACAGCAAATTATTTTTGATTTGATCATCAGTTAAACCCAGATCTTTCAAGCGGCTGTATCGCATAGAAACAGCAGAGTGGCAATTCAGACAGTAATTAACGAATAATTTTGCACCGTTTTGCAATGCCGCCATGTTGTTGGCACGGTCAGGGGCTTTATCCAACGGATAGCCTTCGCTTGCCAATGCCAAAGCTGGCAGCAAAACCAAGGTAGCGATAAATGTTTTAACAAATTTCATATCTTCTGTCCCTTTGGATGCTAGTGAGGCTTGAATGTAACGCGGCTTGGTACTGGCTTGAATGTACCCATCGCGCTCCACCATGGCATTAATAAGAAGAAACCAAAGTAGATCACAGCACAAATTTGCGAAATACGTTCACGCACCGGTGATGGCGGCTCTACACCCAAATATCCCAAAACAACAAACGCGATACCGAACAAGATAAACACGGTTTTATGCCAGTCCGGACGATAGCGTATTGATTTAACCGGAGACTGATCCAGCCAAGGCATACCAGCCATAATCATTACCGAAGAACCGAACAACACCACGCCCCAGAATTTAGCTTCCAGACCGAATGGCATCATGCCGATAATTATTAACAAACCGAGTGCGGCAATCGCTGCTTTGACGAATGCCGGCAATTTAGTTTTTAAGTAAATCAGGCTGACATACCCCGCGATACCGGCTTGCACCACATACAAGAACTCACTTGTGGTAGCACGCAAGATCGAATAAAACGGTGTGAAGTACCAAGTTGGAGCAATGTGCAACGGCGTCTTCAGTGAATCTGCCGGAATAAAATTGTTGGATTCCAGGAAGTAGCCACCCATTTCTGGAGCAAAGAAAACCACTGCGCTAAATAAGACTAAAAATACCGTCACGCCAAAAATGTCGTGAACAGAATAGTAAGGATGTGAAGGAATGCCATCCAACGGATGACCGTCAGCATCTAAGTTGTCTTTGATTTCAATGCCGTCCGGGTTATTTGAGCCGACTTCATGCAAGGCGATTAAATGCGCAGCAACCAAGCCCAGCAATACCAGCGGGATCGCAATAACGTGGAATGAGAAGAAACGATTTAAGGTAGCGTCTGACACAACATAATCACCACGAATCCACAATGACAGATCAGGACCGATGAAAGGAATTGCACCAAACAAGTTAACAATAACCTGTGCACCCCAGTAAGACATTTGGCCCCAAGGCAGCAAGTAACCGAAGAAGGCTTCTGCCATTAAACACAAGAAAATGGCAAAGCCGAATAACCAGACCAGTTCACGTGGCTTGCGATAAGAACCGTACATCAAGGCTCGCGCCATGTGCAGGTAAATGATGATGAAGAACGCAGAAGCTCCGGTGGAGTGCATGTAGCGCACTAACCAACCCCAAGGCACTTCGCGCATGATGTATTCAACTGAGGCAAACGCTAACGTTGCATCTGGTTTGTAGTGCATTACCAAAAAAATACCGGTGACGATTTGTATCACCAACACCAACATGGCTAATGAACCGAAGATATACCAAAAGTTAAAGTTTTTTGGTGCGTAGTATTGGCCCCATTGATCGTTCCATAATTTAGTTAATGGAAAACGGGAATCAACCCAATTCAGAGCTTTGTCGACGACGGGTGCGTCTGCCGGCAGCTTCTTCTCAACAAATGCCATGATTAAGCCTCGCCTTTCTCATCTTTACCGATGACAATTTTAGTGTCGGAAAGATACATATGCGGTGGGACATCCAAGTTTTGTGGTGCTGGTTTGTTTTTGAACACACGGCCAGACAAATCGAATGTGGAACCGTGGCATGGGCATAAAAATCCGCCTACCCAATTGTCAGGCAACGATGGTTGTGGGCCTTCTGCAAATTTCTTACCTGGCGAGCAGCCCAGATGAGAGCAAATGCCAACTGCAATCAACACATCTTTATGGTCTTTACGCGAGCGACTTTGCTTTTCGCAGTACTCGGGCAACGGCATAGTGTAAGGTTTTAACGAATCAGGATCAGCAACTTCGCTTTCCGTTTTAGCCAGGCTCGCCATCATTTCAGGCGTACGTTTAAGTATCCAGACTGGTTTGCCGCGCCATTCGGCGACAGTCATTTCCCCTGGTTGCAAACTTGAAATATCCACTTCAACTGGAGCGCCCGCTGCTTTTGCGCGTTCAGATGGTTGAAATGTGCTGACCAGCGCACCTGTTGCGGCCAAACCTACAACTCCACCTGCCGCGCACGTTGCGACGAGCAAGCCACGGCGGCCGGAATCGACCTGCTTTTCGTTACCCATACCAACCCCATTCGTCAAAACTAAATTTGTTGAAAAATTTACAGCCATCATAGAATAAGACTATTACTTAACATCCAGCAACCCTAAATTATAAAGGAGCCAGAGCCTGAATTAAAGGAAAACATTAAGATGCATGCAATCAAGCTCGTTTTTTGAGCAAAACTCTGCTGGTTTTGCTGCATGACACCACACTAAAGCAGTTGATTTTAAAAGATAATTTAAGTTCGCAGGTGTAAAATAGCAACTACTTACTTATTTACAACTACCATAAGGAGCCAATATGGCAATGATGCAAGAATTTAAATCATTTATCACGCGCGGCAATGTCGTTGATTTGGCAGTCGGTGTCATTGTTGGCGCAGCATTCAGTAAAATTGTCGATTCGTTAGTACAAGACGTGATCATGCCAGTGGTTGGCAAAGTGGTCGGCGGCCTGGATTTTGCGAATTACTATCTGCCACTCAACCACCAAGACACTAATTTGACCTTGGTCGAGGCTAAAAAACTCGGCGCAGTATTTGCCTACGGCAATTTTTTAACCATTGTCCTTAACTTCCTGATTTTGGCTTTCATCATTTTTCAAATGGTGCGCTTAGTGAATAGCGCCAGAAAAAAAGCCGAGGAGGCACCGGCGGCCCCCGCTGCAACACCGGAAGAAGTGCTGTTGTTGCGCGAAATTCGTGATTTATTAAACAAATAACTCGCGCATTGAACAACCTCAAACTGGGTTAGGTATATCCACAAAATGGTGGATAACACCAAACTGCTCCGCAATTGCCTGACCCAGCGCCTGCACACCGTAGCGTTCGGTAGCATGATGTCCGCAAGCCAAATAAGCCACGCCGGACTCACGCGCCAAATGCACAGTCGGCTCTGAAATCTCACCCGACAAATACACCGTTGCACCGATGTTGATCGCATCATCCAGGAAGTTTTGCGCAGCTCCGGTACACCAGGCAATCCTCCCCAAAGGTTGATCTGGTTCGCCAATTAATAAGGGTGTGCGCCCTAATTTGGCTTCTATCCAGCGACTTAAATCCCCCACGGTACGCAGCTCTGAATTATTAATGTAGCCATAGCTAGCCAAGCTCTGATCGGCAAAAGTTCCTTCCGCAACCAATTCCAGCTGCCTGGCTAACTGCACGTTATTACCCCATTCCGGATGCAAATCCAACGGCAAATGGTAGCCATATAAATTTATATTGTGGTTGATGAGTTTTTTGATGCGCTGATATTTTGGTCCCACCAAACACGGATTTTCACCGCGCCAGAAATAACCGTGATGTACGATAAGGCAATCCGCCTGCAATTCAATCGCCGCCTCAATCAGTGCCAAACTCGCCGTTACGCCACTAACTACAACTTTTATTTGCTCAACACCTTCCACCTGCAAGCCATTTGGACAATAATCATTTATTCTAGAAATTTGTAACTTATCGGCTAGAAATTGACTAAGCTCATCCCTACTTACCAGTTTCTTATGTAGATTCATCTTTATTTACCTCTCAAAATTAAAATTCTATGCGACGACTCTGGCTCTTATTCGCTCAAGTAGCAACAATCTGTTTGGCGTTATTATTGATTGTAAGCACCTTAAAACCCGAGTGGGTCAATAAATTTTCCAGTTTTGGAAAAAGTGCGCACTTAACTTCCTCCACCATTCCCATGCTGGAAGCGCCTATTAATACAGTAGCGCCCGGCAGTTATCGCGACGCCGCCAAGCGCGCCATGCCTTCGGTGGTGAATATTTTCACCACAAAAGAAGTGAAGCGCGCTAAAAACCCACTCTACAACGATCCGTTATTCAGACGATTTTTCGGCCAAAATCCGAATCCCCCGCCTGAAAAACAATCAAGCCTGGGATCAGGCGTCATCGTCAGCGCCAACGGCTACGTGATCACCAACAACCACGTGGTGAATTCCGCCGATGAAATCGATGTGGTACTCACCGATGGCCGCAAAGCGATAGCCAAAGTAGTAGGCACCGATCCCGAAACGGATTTGGCGCTGATTAAAATCGACTTGCCTGACTTGCCCGCTATCACCTTAGGCCACATCGAAAAAGCCAGCGTGGGCGATGTGGTATTAGCCATTGGTAATCCGTTCGGTGTTGGGCAAACAATTACAATGGGAATTATTTCTGCGCTGGCCCGGAATCATCTCGATATCAATACCTTTGAAAATTTCATTCAAACTGACGCAGCCATTAATCCAGGCAATTCCGGCGGTGCCCTAATTGATACCAACGGTAATTTAATCGGCATTAACAGCGCCATTTTTTCACAAAATGGCGGTTCGTTGGGCATCGGTTTTGCCATTCCGGTCAGCACAGTTAAATCCGTTATGGATGGCATTATGGCCAACGGCCATGTAATACGCGGCTGGATTGGGGTTGAACCGCAAGACGTTACGCCGGAATTAGCTGAGAATTTTGGCGTAAAAGAAAATGCAGGAACATTAATTGCCGGCGTAATTCGTAGCGGCCCAGCGGATCGTGCCGGTGTTAAACCGGGCGATATTTTAGTCAAAGTGAATGACACACAGGTTACCGATCGGGTTGCCATGATGAATTTGATTGCACAATTACCGCCCGATCAAAAAGCCAAACTAACTTTTTTGCGCAAGGGAAAAACCCTGACTCTGGATGTGTTAATCGGCACTCGTCAGCCACAACCAGTGTCAACCACGAATGACGATGACGAAGATGGCGCCAAGTAATCCATCAGTAAGCCATTAATCAAATACCCAAAGCTAACAACTCACACGACCAACCATGCATATTCAAGACCTGACCCGTTATTTAGCCGAACTTTCCGACAACAATAACCGGGCATGGTTTGTCATGAATAAGCCGCGTTATGATATTTTGCGCGAAGAATTTTTAGCCTTGGTGAGTGATCTGATTGTTCAAATCAGCAAATTTGACCCCTTAATCCTGGGCTGCAATCCTAAAAAAGCGCTGTTCCGAATTAATCGCGATGTGCGCTTTGCCAACGATAAGAGTCCGTACAAAACCACTTTTTCTGCGGCGATTGCGGCTGGCGACATTAAAAAGCCCAGCCAAGGAGGCGGCCCGGTTTATTACTTTCACCTGAGCGCCAATGGCGATCTGCGTTATGCAGTCGGCGAATATACGCCGCCAGCGGATAGGCTGAAACAAATTCGTAACCACATTGCTGAAAACGGTGCGAGTTTGGCGAAGATATTAAAGGCTAAAAAATTGCAGGCAGCTTTTGGTGGGTTGCAAGAAAAAGATAAATTACTGCGGGCTCCGAAAGGCTTTGAGCCCGATCACCCGCAGATTGAATTAATCAAACTCAAGCATTTTATGGTGTGGAATGTGCTGGCGCTTAGCGAGCTAACTATCGGGCAGCAAACTGAGGAATTAACCAAAATTTTGGTTGGTGCTTACAAGGATGCTTATCCACTGGTTTGCTGGTTGCGTGAGGCGGGTCTGTAGGGTGGGCACGGCTTCATCGTGCCCACGCGTAACCGCTAATAAACAATGGATTTTTAATTGAAATTATTATTAATCGAAGGTAACGCGTGGGCACAAGAACGTGCCCACCCTACTTAGCTATTATTTTCCACCGGTGCGGCCGTGGCTTTCTTAAACCAAGGAGCCACCAACAAGCCAATTTCATACAGCAAGCACATCGGCACTGCCAGCAACAACTGGCTAGTTACATCGGGCGGCGTGACGATCGCTGCGACCACGAAAGCACCAACTATCACGTACGGACGGATGGCTTTTAATTTTTCTACTGTCACAAAGCCCATGCGCACCAGCACAATTACAATAATCGGCACTTCAAAGGTCACACCAAAGGCCAGGAACATGGTCAGCACAAAGTCGAGATAGCTTTCAATATCCGGCGCGACCGAAATCGACTTGGGCGCGAATTGATTAACGAAAGAAAACACCACGCGAAACACAAAGAAATAGCAAAACGCGACACCGGCAATGAACAAGGCAGATGAAGCTATTACCAACGGTGCCACCAATTTTTTTTCATGCGCGTACAAACCCGGCGCAACAAATGCCCAAATCTGGTACAGCACCCACGGCAGGGAAATCAGCAACGCCAGCACCAGGGTAATTTTGACTGGAATTAAAAATGGCGTAATCACGCCAGTGGCAATCATGTGCGCGCCAGCCGGCAAAGCATGCATCATCGGAGCGGCCAACAAATCAAAAATTTGCGCGGCAAACGGCATTAAGCCTAAAAATACAATAATCACGACAACAGAAATACGCACCAAACGGTCACGTAATTCAATCAGGTGGGAAATAAAACTATTGATATTCGCGTTGGAAGATTGTTCAGACATAAGGCACTTTACGAGTAAAACGACTGGGTCGATTTAGATCCCGGTCGATATTTTGCAACCCGCGCTGAAGCAGACAGGATGCGCGTTTTACTGCCTTGTTGCTGTTTGTACCAAGCCGGAAGAGCCGAGTTACGCAGGAGTTTTTTGCGACGGAATTCACGCGCTTTGCGTGCGATGTTGGCTTCTTCAGGAATAGCTTGCAGGCTTTGTTTTGCGCTGACTTGATCGCCGTCCCAAATCGAATTAACACCGTGCTCAACATCGGTCATTTCTTTGGCAACACTGGATTTGAATTCCGAGGCGGCCGTCTCAACATCTGCCTGCATCTTGCGTAATTCGTCTAGCTCAATCTCGCGGCTGACTTCGGCTTTAACGTCATTCAGATAGCGCTGCGCACGACCCAATAAAGAGCCGGCCATGCGGGCAACTTTAGGAAGTTTTTCCGGGCCGATCACGACCAACGCGACAGCACCGATCAGCGCCAGTTTAGCTAAACCCAGATCAATCATGGCGACTATCCTTGCTCAGCGCAGTCACTAACCGCTTCACTATTTCTTCTCTTTTGCGTCAACGTCAACGGTAGAACTATCCGCTACTTGAGCTGGTGGCACGGCTTTTTTTTCTTCATCGGTCTTCATGCCATCTTTAAAGCCTTTAACTGCTTTACCGAGATCTTCACCAATATTGCCCAGTTTTTTAGTGCCAAATACCAGCATGACAATCACCAAGACGATTAACCAATGCCATATGCTAAATGAACCCATCACAACTCCCTTGTTTGTTCCTGCATTAAATCAGAACCTGTTAAATCTGAATATTCTTCCCGTGCCACGGACGAGGCCCGCCGATGACATGCACATGTAAATGATACACTTCCTGCCCACCGTCCGGCCCCGAATTAATCAAGGTTTTGTAGCCGCCAATGCGGTTTCCTGCATCATCCAGTTGCACATGGCAACCTTGCTGCTCTGCCAATTTAGGCACTAAGGCAAGCATTCTACCAAGCAACTCGGTATCGCTGCTAGTACAGTCGGATAAAGTAGCAACATGATGCTTAGGAATGATCAATAAATGGATCGGTGCCGCTGGGAAAATATCGTTAAACGCCAGGAATTCGGCATCTTCATAGACTTTTTGGGCAGGAACTGTGCCAGCCGCGATTTTACAAAACAGGCAATTTTCCATACGTATTCTCTCTTATCCTTGTTGATGTTTGGAATGTTCCAGCTCGTCACGTAATACATCTTTACGCGCCGCTTTTTCTTCAATGCCAGAAATTCCTTCTCGGCGCGCCAATTCATCCAGCACCGCCTGCGGGGAAATATCAAACTGCGCCAGCATGATTAAAGAATGAAACCACAGGTCGGCGCATTCATACACCAAGCCGCTACGTTCACCGGACACGCGTGCATCTTTGGCCGCCATCACCGTTTCAGTTGCTTCTTCACCGATTTTTTTGAGAATCGCATCATCGCCTTTAGCAAACAGGCGCGACACATAAGACTTTTCCGGATCGCCTCCATTTGCCAACTTGCGCGACTCAATCACATCCGCTAATCGTTGCAGGGTGTTGCTCATACTATTTTCCTTGGTACTTGTTACCTGCTTATGACCCACTTACCCACTGATTATTTACCCACCGCTTCAGGATCCGTTAGCACCGGCTCAACCGCTTGCCATTCTGCTTCAGCCACATTGAGCTGTTGAAAAAAGCAGGAATGTCGGCCGGTGTGACATGCGATGTCGTCAACCTGCTCAACTTTAAGCAAGACCACATCCGAGTCACAATCAAGCCGGATATCCAGCACTTTTTGAATATGCCCGGACTGTTCGCCTTTGTGCCACAATTTTTTACGGGAACGACTCCAGTAAACGGCTTCGCCCAATTCCACGGTTTTTTCCAAGGCATCACGATTCATCCATGCAAACATCAGCACATCATTAGTGCCGGTCTGTTGGGCAATCACGGGAACCAGGCCGTGTTCATCCCACTGCACCTTATTCAACCATTTACTTGAGCTTTTAGCGCTGTGCTTAGTGATCATGACAACCTCATTGGAATTCCGCGTGCGGCCATATATTCTTTCGCTTCTTTAACTGTATGTTGTCCATAATGGAAAATACTGGCTGCCAACACCGCATCGGCATGACCTAGTTGAATTCCATCCGCCAAATCCTGCAAACTCCCTACTCCACCAGAAGCAATCACCGGAATATTAATCGCGTCTGAAACTGCCCGCGTTAATGCCAGATCAAATCCCGATTTAGTGCCATCTTTATTCATGCTGGTCAGCAGAATCTCACCAGCACCGAGCTGCTCTAACTTGCGCGCCCATTCCACCACATCCAAACCGGTTGCATTCCGGCCACCGTGCGTATATACCTGCCAGTAACCCGGCGCGGTTTGTTTCGCATCGATCGCCACAACGATGCATTGCGAGCCGTACTTTTGCGCTGCATCAGCCACCAATTGCGGATTCGTCACAGCCGAAGTATTCATGCTGACTTTGTCGGCACCGGCATTCAGCAAGCGTCGCACATCTTCAACTACCCGCACTCCGCCGCCCACCGTTAAGGGAATAAATACTTGCGAAGCGACGGCTTCGATAATCGGTAAAATCAAATCCCGATCATCAGAGCTGGCCGTAATATCTAAAAAAGTAATTTCATCTGCACCTTGCGCATCATAGCGCCGAGCGATTTCTACCGGATCTCCCGCGTCGCGTAATTCAGTAAAATTAATGCCTTTAACAACGCGGCCGGCAGTGACATCCAAACAGGGAATAATGCGTTTCGCTAAAGTCATTCCGTCTCGCTCAGTTGATCTGCGCGTTCTTGTGCGGTCAGTAAATCCAGCGTTCCTTCGTAAATCGAGCGGCCACAAATTACTGCTTCAATACCTTCATCCTGCACCGCGCACAACGCTTCCACGTCAGCCAATACATGCACTCCGCCGGAAGCAATAATCGGAATGCTGACCGCTTGCGCCAATTTAACGGTGGCTTCAATATTCACGCCGCCCATCATGCCGTCGCGGCCAATGTCGGTATAGACAATTGACTCAACGCCATAACCTTCAAATTTTTTCGCCAGATCAATCACTTCATGCCCAGATAATTTACTCCAGCCGTCGGTCGCAACTTTGCCGTCTTTGGCATCTAGTCCAACAATAATCTGGCCAGGGAAAGCACTGCAGGCGTCATGCAGAAAGCCCGGGCTTTTTACTGCCGCGGTGCCAATAATGATGTAACTTAAACCGTTGTTTAAATAGCGGTCGATAGTATCCAGGTCACGAATGCCGCCACCCAGTTGAATCGGGATTTCATCCAGATCGTTTTCTTCGGCATACCATTGCACCATTTTAATAATGGATTTAACCGCTGCTTCGTTTTTTGGTTTGCCGGCAAACGCGCCATTCAAATCCACCAGATGCAAACGACGCGCACCTTGTTGCAACCAATGCAGCGCCATTTCGCCCGGATCTTCTGAGAACACGGTGGCTTGGTTCATATCACCTTGTTTCAGGCGAACACAATGACCGTCTTTCAGGTCGATAGCAGGGATGAGCAACATGGTATTTATTAATTAGTTAAAAAAGGGGGAAACTGGTTTTAGTTACAACTTACTTAGTTATAGCGTACTTCATGACTTCTTTTAAGGCTTCCAATTGGCGAAATTCTGATACAACTGCAAACCTGCTGCGGCACTTTTTTCAGGATGAAACTGCGTAGCAAAAATATTATCACGCGCAACCGCACTTGCAAATGGTTGTCCGTAATCAGTCCAGCCGACCGTATGTTCCAAGTTGGCTGGATTAGCATAATAGCTATGCACAAAATAAAAATAGCTCTGATCAGCTACGCCAGCCCACAACGGATGCGGCACCGTGCCAGCCTGACGCACTTGATTCCAGCCCATTTGAGGTACTTTGAAACGCGACCCATCTTCTTGCAATTGTCCCGCCAGATCAAACCGTTCAACTTTACCCGGCAACAAACCCAAACCAATGGTTGCACCTTCCGCGCTCCAGTCAAACAACATTTGCTCACCCACGCACACGCCAAACAAGGGCTTGTTACGGGCCGCATCCATCAAGACTTCATGCAGACCGGAATCACGCAGACAAGACATACAGTCTGGCATTGCCCCCTGACCAGGTAAAACTAAACGGTCGGCTTGTTTAATAGCAGCAATTTCACCAGAAATGACCACATCAGCTTCCGGTGCGGCAGCGCGTAAAGCTTGTGCTACCGAGCGTAAATTACCCATACCATAGTCAACTACGACGATACGATTCATCTTACAAACATCCTTTAGTCGATGGGACTATACCGGCTGAACGTGGATCTAATTCCACCGCCATGCGCAACGCACGGCCAAAAGCTTTGAAGACGGTTTCACATTGATGATGGGCGTTTTCGCCGCGTAGATTATCGATGTGCAAACTAACCAGTGCATGATTAACAAAACCCTGGAAAAATTCATGGGTTAAATCGACATCAAAGCCGCCGATCATGGCGCGCTTCCAAGGCACATGAAATTCTAAACCGGGGCGACCAGAACAATCCAGCACGACGCGCGACAAGGCCTCATCAAGCGGCACATAAGCATGGCCGTAACGGCGAATTCCGGCTTTATCTTTCAACGCCAATGCAAACGCTTGACCCAGAGTAATGCCGACATCTTCCACCGTATGATGCGCATCAATATGCAGGTCGCCTTTAGCTTCAATGTCCAGATCAAACAGACCGTGACGGGCAATTTGATCAAGCATGTGATCTAAAAAAGGAACGCCGGTATTGAGTTTTTGCTGGCCGGTGCCGTCCAGATTAATGGCAACACGAATTTGCGTTTCGTTAGTGTTGCGCGTGACTTCAGCGCGGCGTTGTTGGGATTGGGGTTGCTGAGCTTGCATAGGTGAAGATTAATCCGTTACATGTAGGTGGGTAAGGAAAGGGTGCTATTTTAATGTGGCGATTAATGCATCCATAAACAGCTGATTTTCTGCTGGAGTGCTTACTGTGACACGCAAACAATCTACTAGTAGCTGATGCATTTTACCGACATTTTTGACTAAAATTTTATGCTCAAGCAGTTTATTAAATATTTGCTCGGAATTTGAGACCCGAATCAATACAAAATTTGCTTGCGATGGAAACACATGTATTTGATGCAATTTTTGCAACGTTGAAATCAAAACACTACGTTGTTTGCAAATTTGCTCTGCCTGTTCATTAAAGAGTGACATATGATCCAGCAAAAACTCCAGCGCAGCCACAGTCAACACATTCACGTTATACGGTGGACGGACTTTTTCAATTTCGGCCAATAAAGCGGGGGCTGCAGACATATAGCCCAAACGCAAACCGGCCAAACCTAATTTGGAAACGGTGCGCATCACAATCAAGTTCTCAAATTCAGGCAAGCGCGACATCATGCTGCCCGGTGCAAACGGCTGATAGGCTTCGTCAACTACCACTAAGCCAATCTCGGCCATGGCGTGAATTATCTGAATGATCTGCGCGTCATCAAACCAGGTTCCGGTTGGATTATTTGGATTAGCCAAATACAGGAGTGCAGGACGATGCTGTTTAATTGCCACCAGCATGGCTGGTAAATCGAGGGTTAAATCCGCCTGCAAAGGCACGCCAACAAATTCCACCCCGGCCAATTGCGCGGAAATAGCGTACATCACAAAGGTCGGTACTGGCGCTAACACTTTTGCACCCGGTTTGGCGCAAGCAACTGAGAGCATCGAAATTAACTCGTCCGAGCCATTGCCTAAAATGACATCAAAGCCTGTAGGTACGCCGAATTGTTGGCAAATTTTTTGTTTTAAAACACGGTAGCTTGGTATTGGATATCGATTCAACGCGACTTCGGAAAGGTGTGCGCCCAACTTGGCTTTGATCGCGTCAGGAAGCCCATACGGATTTTCCATTGCATCAAGTTTCACCATATTGGCAGCATCCGGCACATGGTAAGAAGATTGTGCAAGAATTTCAGGGCGGATGATATTTTTAATCAACGACACGTCTACTCCCTTAAGAATACCTCATTGAATACGTAATTCAGCCGAGCGCGCATGCGCCTGTAAGCCTTCGCCATATGCCAATTCGGCAGCAACTTTACCTAAGGTTTGTGCACCGGCTTCGCTCACACAAATCATGCTGCTACGTTTTTGAAAATCATACACACCTAAAGGTGAAGAAAAACGTGCGGTGCGGGAAGTTGGTAAAACATGGTTGGGGCCAGCACAATAATCGCCCAAAGCTTCGGAAGAAAAACGGCCTAAAAACAAGGCTCCGGCATGACGGATTTTTGCTGCCCAATGTTCCGGCTGTTGAGTGGAGATTTCCACGTGTTCTGCCGCAATTGAATTAGCGATGCTGCATGCTTCATCCATATCACGCACCAAAATTAATGCGCCGCGATTGGTGAGTGAGGTGCGGATAATTTCCTGACGCGGCATCGTCGCAATTAAATGGTTGATGCTGCGCTCAACTGCCGCTATATAGTCGGCATCCGGGCATAACAAAATTGACTGCGCCA
Source organism: Solimicrobium silvestre (assembly GCF_002976435.1). Lineage (GTDB taxonomy): Bacteria > Pseudomonadota > Gammaproteobacteria > Burkholderiales > Burkholderiaceae_D > Solimicrobium > Solimicrobium silvestre. The sequence continues at coordinate 71,490 of NZ_PUGF01000004.1, forward strand.
ACTCGTCGTGCTCCGCCTGTGAAAACAGATCCATCGCCACCCAGTCAGGATTTGTCGTTCCGTCGCACAGCACTAAAATTTCTGACGGGCCGGCAATCATGTCGATACCAACCGTACCAAAGACGCGGCGCTTGGCTGATGCCACATAAGCATTACCCGGGCCGACAATTTTATCGACCGCAGGAATAGTTGCAGTGCCATAAGCCAAAGCGGCTACTGCCTGTGCGCCACCGATAGTAAATATTTTATCGACACCAGCAATGAATGCCGCTGCTAAGACTAGCGGATTTTTTACCCCGTCCGGAGTAGGCACGACCATAATCACTTCGGCCACTCCTGCTACTTTGGCTGGAATAGCATTCATTAATACCGAAGATGGATAAGCCGCTTTACCGCCTGGCACATAAATTCCAACGCGATCTAACGGAGTGACTTTTTGCCCCAGCACCGTGCCATCCGGTTCGGTGTAACTGAAACCGGATGAACCGCATTCCTGCTTTTGAATTTGATGATAAGCGCGCACCCGTTGTGCGGCAGTTTCTAACGCTATGCGGCGTTCGGTAGGCAAACTATTGAGCGCCTGCTGCATTTCGTCTTTGCTGATTTCCAGCTCAGCCACTGAACTTGCTGTGAGACGATCAAAGCGCTGGGTTGCTGCTAACACGGCTGCATCGCCGTGCTGGCGTACATCGGTCAATATTTGCGCTACTGCATGTTCAATTGCATCATCCTGGCTAGTTTCAAAAGCCAATAAACTGGCAAGCCGCTGTTGAAAATCGGCGGTAGAGGAATCTAACTTGGTGATGGCAATGGGAGCAGACATAAGTATTACTGTTGAAGTGAAGCCGCTTCAAATGCGGCCAAAATCGGTTGCAAAGATTCGCGTTTCAATTTCAACGCAGCTTGATTAACAATTAAGCGCGAAGAAATATCCATAATTTCTTCCACTTCCACCAAATGATTGGCACGCAAAGTATTTCCGGTGCTGACCAAATCCACGATCACGTCGGACAAGCCAATCAAAGGCGCTAACTCCATTGAGCCATACAGCTTAATTAAATCCACATGCACACCTTTACTGGCGAAATGGCGACGTGCAATTTCTACGTATTTCGTCGCCACCCGCAATCGTGCACCCTGCCGTATCGCCTTCGCATAATCAAAGCCTTGCGCCACCGCGACCGACATCCGGCAAGCCGCAATCTGCAAATCAACCGGCTGATACAAACCAAGCCCGCCGTGTTCGATCAACACATCTTTACCTGCCACACCGAAGTCCGCAGCGCCATATTGCACGTAGGTCGGCACATCCGATGCGCGCACAATAATGACGCGCAACGCAGGATTAGATGTTGCTAAAATTAATTTGCGCGAAGTTTGTGGGTCTTCAAGAACACTGATTCCCGCTGCTTTTAACAGAGGTAAAGTATCGTCAAAAATCCGACCTTTGGATAAAGCTAAAGTAAGTTGCGCACTCATAGAATCAGTTTTTACCCCGGTCGTTAAGAGACCCGTTTAATGTTTGCACCCAACGCCGATAGTTTCACTTCCATTTGATCGTAACCACGGTCCAAATGATAAATACGGTCAATTAAGGTTTCTCCTTCTGCCGCCAATGCCGCAATCACCAGACTCGCCGATGCACGTAAATCGGTTGCCATAACGGGAGCGCCGACCAATTTATCAACACCGCGCACAATCGCGGTATGTCCTTCGGTTTCAATCGATGCGCCCAGGCGGTTTAATTCTTGTACGTGCATAAAGCGATTTTCAAAAATCGTTTCCGTCACTTGACTAGTACCTTCCGCGATGCAATTCATGGCCATAAATTGCGCTTGCATATCGGTAGGAAAACCTGGGTATTCGGTAGTTCTGAAGCTCACCGCTTTAGGACGCGATGACATTTGAATACGGATCGTATCGGCTTCCGTAATCAGAATAGCGCCCGCTTCGCGCAGCTTGTCTAACGCCACGTCTAAAATATCCACGCGGGTGTTTTGCAGCGTTACATCACCACCTGTTGCGGCAACTGCACACAAGAAAGTGGCGGCTTCAACACGGTCCGAAATAATGTGATGCTGTGCGCCATGCAGGCTGGATACACCTTGAATAACCATGCGTGAAGTGCCGATGCCGCTAATTTGTGCGCCCATCGCCACTAGCAAATTGGCCAAATCAACTACCTCAGGTTCGCAGGCGGAATTTTCTAAAATCGTTTCGCCTTCCGCCAGAGTAGCTGCCATCAATAAGTTTTCGGTACCGGTGACGGTGATCATATCGGTCACAATCCGCGTGCCTTTGAGCTTCTTGGCTTTGGCATGAATATAGCCAGCTTCGATGGTGATCTCGGCACCCATCGCTTGCAAGCCTTTGATGTGCTGATCAACCGGACGCGCACCAATTGCGCACCCACCCGGCAAGGAAACCCGCGCTTCGCCGAAACGCGCCAACAACGGGCCTAATGCCAAAATAGATGCGCGCATGGTTTTAACCATGTCGTATGGCGCTTCCAGGTTATGGATGTTGCTGCCATTCAAAGTTACCGAGTTGCCCGAGACATTCATGCGCAAGCCCATTTGGCTCAGCAATTTCTCCATAGTGGAAACGTCTTTAAGTAACGGCAAATTAGTGAGATGCAGATCGTCACTGGTCAACAAACCAGCGCACAAGATCGGCAGCGTGGCATTCTTGGCACCGGAAATCACCACATCGCCGGTGAGGCGTGTGCCGCCTGTAATTAATAATTTATCCATTATTTTGAGCGAATTCTTCGGGTGTCAGGGTTTTCATTGAAAGCGCGTGAATTTCTTCACGCATACGGTCGCCCAATACGGCGTACACCATTTGATGGCGTTGTATTAAACGCTTGCCAACAAAGGCGTCCGACACGATAGTCGCTTGAAAATGTTGTCCATCGCCCTGCACGCTTAAGTGGCTGCATTGCATACCGGCGGCGATGTAATCGTTGATTTGTTCTGGAGTTGGTAACACGCTTACTTCCTTATTTATCTATAGTTCAGGACTTATGCAAAATTGTTCCAGCAAGGCGCAACGCCGCTGGGGTGGTTTTGCGTAAGTCCTAGTTCTAGGCTCTTAATTTATAACCATTCTTTAGCATAGTCAGCGCAATTCCGGCCAATAAAGCAGAAAATGCCGAAACGATTAGCAAGCTATGCAGCGGATCGACGTCGGACTGCCCAAAAAAGCCGTAGCGAAAACCGTCTATCATATAGAAAAACGGGTTGAAACGGGATACTGCTTGCCAGATTGGCGGTAAAGAATGAATGGAATAGAAGACACCAGACAAAAAAGTTGCCGGCATGATTAGGAAGTTTTGAAAAGCGGCCAGCTGATCGAATTTTTCAGCCCAAATTCCGGCAATTAACCCCATCGTGCCCAACATGGCAGCGCCCAATAAAGAAAACACTACTATCCAGAGCGGCGCAACAAATGACAAGTCGGCAAACCAGGCAGTAATCACAAACACACCCAAACCGACCACCAAACCGCGCACTATCGACGCCAATACATAAGCGCTAAATAATTCCCAATATGACAACGGCGGTAGCAAGATGAAAACTAAGTTACCGGTAATTTTAGATTGCATCAGCGACGAAGAAGCGTTGGCAAATGCATTTTGCAGCACGCTCATCATGACTAAACCGGGAACCAAAAACGCGGTGTAACGCACGCCCGGATAAACCTGCACCCGCGAATCCAGCACATGGCCGAAGATTAGCAAATACAACAGTGCGGTCATGATGGGCGCGGTGATAGTTTGCGTTGCGACTTTCCAGAAACGCAAAATTTCTTTATAGAATAAAGTTTGAAAACCGATCATTTCTGTGCGCCGCCCATAATTTGTAAAAATACGTCTTCCAGATCAGCCTGTTGCAATTGCAGGTCGTCAATTACGCAACCGGCTTGCCGCAAACTCGCCAAAATTGGCTCTATTTCCGTACTGTCGTTAACCCGCAATATCGTGCCAGTATGAGAGGAATCATTTGGAATTTGCAGTGCCCGCAAAGATGCAGGTAATGCAGCACCAGATAAACGCAGCTTCAATTGTGAACCAGCGACGCGCTGTAATAAGGCAGCGGTGGTATCCAGCGCCACGACTTTACCCGCTTTTAACATGGCGATCCGGCTACATAGCGCTTGCGCTTCTTCCAGATAATGCGTGGTCAGCACAATCGTGTGGCCTTCCCGATTCAGGCGACCAATAAACTGCCATAAAGTCTGGCGTAGCTCCACGTCAACACCAGCAGTAGGTTCATCCAATACGATTACAGGCGGCTTATGCACTAAAGCTTGCGCAACCAGAACGCGCCGTTTCATGCCGCCCGATAAAGCACGCATATTAGTGTCGGCTTTATTGGTGAGATCCAGGTTTTCCATGATCTCATCGATCCACGCATCGTTTCTTTTTAAGCCGTAATAACCTAACTGCATACGCAGGGTTTCACGCACGGTAAAAAACGGGTCGAACACAAGCTCTTGCGGCACCACGCCCAACTGCCGGCGTGCAGCGCGATAATCGCTTACCACGTCGTGTCCCATTACGGAAACATGCCCCGAAGTGGCGCGATTGAGGCCGGCAATAATCGAGATTAAGGTGGTTTTACCTGCGCCATTCGGCCCCAGCAAACCAAAGAACTCACCTTGCTCAACAGTCAGGGAAACGCCATCCAGCGCTTGTAACGCTGCATAGTTTTTTTTGATATCGGTAATTTGTAGGGCCGCCATGGGCTGAATGCTTTATTTAAAGTGTGAATTAAAGAACAAATGCGTGTAAATGAATGTACTGCGTGAGTGCAATGAGTTCGAGCAAGATTGCCTGCGCAACACAAGGGGATTGATTATAGGGGAATTTGGGAAATCTGACTTAATGATGGGCTTTGCGTGAAAAATATAGCCAATTTACTGATAGTTATAAAACAATAAGGCATTGTGAAAATGGATTTATTGTAGGATGAGCACGATTTCATCATGCCCACCTACGCAGCAAAAATCACAAAAACTCAGCTACCCCATACAGCGCGATTAAATTAGTTAAATTGATCGGCAACTGCTGAAATTCCAGCTTAACGCCACGCTGTTGTGCGTGCCGCTGCCATGCCAACATGCAAGCAACCGCGCTGGAATCAATACTATTAGTTTGGTTAAAAGCAAACGCGCTTTGCCCCGCATCAATCGCAGCAAGGCCTGCGGCCAGTTGCTGCGTGGCGTTTTCGTGGGTGAATACGGATGTGGGAGTAAAAGACATTATTTTTCTATCAGGTCGATTTTTTAGCAAATGAAACAGCTAATTTAGCGTTTTTGTCGGTCAAGGTTTTGATTAAACCATCAATGCCTGATTTGTTGATTTCTGCCGTAAAGTTACCTTTATAGGTTTCAATCAACCACGCGCCAAGCACGTTAATATCGTAAATTTTCCAGCCATCAGCGCCTTTGCCTAAACGATAGTTCAACTGAATCGCCTGACCTACGCGCGCCGTCACAACTTGGCTACGTACTTCAACATCGGTGTCAGCTGGATCAGCGCGGAATGGGCGGTATTCTATTTTTTGATCTTTCACTTGCGACAAAGCGCCGGAATAAGTGTAGATCAACAAGCTGCGGAATTGCTTTACTAATTCTTGCTGTTGCGCTGGTGTGGCAACACGCCAGTTACGGCCCGCAGCTAATTCCGTCATACGTTGAAAATCGACGTATGGCAGAATTTTTTGCTCAACCAGATCCAATATTTTTTGCTGATTTCCAGCTTGAATATCTTTATCGGATTTAGCAACGTCCAGCACTTCCTGACTGATCCGTTTCACCAACACATCCGGCGCTTCTTCAGCTGCATGTGCCACACCCAAACAAAGAGCAGAACTAGCGATGAGTGATACAAATATTTTTTTTAACATGTTCATAAAATTTCCATTTAGTTATGCGAATTTATTGCGTAATCAACCAAATAATTACGGTGTTGGCAGCGGCTTAACTGCACTTGGCGTGCCTGACATTGCCGGCTCTTTCATCACATCATCGTCACTCTGTCTTTGCATCTCGGCGTTATCTTCACGATTTTGCTTAGCATCTTTACGCGATTCTATTTGGCTGGCAATACGCTGCAAATAAGCATCACGAATAAAAATATATTTATCTAAAGCGGCATCTTCCAGTAAGGAGGATGCATCCAGATAACCGGCACGCTTGTCAACCAGGCGCACCCCGGATCCGATATTACGGATGTATACCGGGCGAGTATAAGTCCACAAATCCGCATAGTAATCCGCAGGCAATGCCGCGGCATCACGCATCACAGAAGGGCCTAGGAATGGAATAACTAGATAAGGGCCATTTGGCACACCCCAAACACCTAATGTCTGACCGAAATCTTTGCGATGCTTAGGAATTCGGGCTTCCGAAGCAATGTCTAAAATCCCCAAAAACCCAAAGGTACTATTCAGACTAAAACGCATGATGTCGGAAAAACCGTCTTCCACATTACCTTGCAAAAAACTATTTGCAGCAGTCCAGACGTCATTAATATTGCCAAAGAAATTGCCTATACCCGTTTGCACAAAACCAGGTACAACGTTGACGTAGGCACGCGCGACCGGCTGGAATAAATTTTGATCAAATTTATCATTAAATGCCGATGTAGAACGGTTCATGCTCTCGAACGGATCAACCCGCGAACTTTGCGTGCCGTCTTCGTTTGGCACAGTGGCACAACCCGATAATGCGAACAGCGATACCGCTAAAACTAATGCCTTAAGTTTCATTTATTTTCATCCTTCCCTTCAGCCGCTTTACTAAACAAAAATTGGCTGATTAAATTTTCTAATACGATGGCCGATTGGGTCATTTTTATTTTATCGCCTGCAACCAGTGCGTTGACATCGCCACCTGGCTCTAATCCAATATATTGCTCACCCAACAAACCTGATGTCAAAATTTTAGCTGAGCTGTCTTTAGGAAATTTATAACGCTGATCAAGTTGCAAACTCACGACTGCTTGAAAAGTACTGTCATCAAAGCTAATCGCACCAACCCGACCAACAACGACACCGGCACTTTTTACCGGAGCGCGCGGCTTTAGCCCGCCAATATTGTCGAATTTGGTTATTACAATATAGCTGCTATTAAGTGAAAAGGAACTCATATTCCCTACTCTTAAGGCCAAAAATAGTAATGCGACAGCGCCCATTAATACAAACAGGCCGACCCAAAAATCCAATGATTTGTTTTGCATTTCACATCCTTTAACGCCATGCCGCTTATGCGAAGCGGAGTATATGGCAAAATCGTTATTCGTTTGTCTTGGTTTTGTATAACTTCTTAATTACTTGAACATCAGTGCGGTCAGTACAAAGTCCAGCCACAACACCATGAGGGAAGAAAGCACCACCGTGCGCGTTGTAGCGCGTGATACCCCTTCTGGAGTCGGCTGAGCTTGATAACCTTGGTAAATAGCAATAAAAGTAGCGGCAAAACCGAACACAATACTTTTAATAATTCCGTTGCCAATATCTTCCCAAAGGTCTACCCCGCCTTGCATTTGCGACCAAAACGCACCTTCATCTACACCGATGAGTTGTACGCCGACCAGATAACCGCCAAAGACTCCCATTGCGGTAAACAAGGTTGCCAAAATTGGCATAGCGATTATTCCGGCAATAAAGCGCGGCGCCAATACCCGTTGCAAGGGATTAACCGCCATCATTTCCATTGCGGCTAACTGCTCACCCGCCTTCATTAAACCAATTTCTGCCGTTAATGAAGTACCGGCACGACCAGCAAACAACAGTGCAGTTATAACTGGTCCCAACTCGCGCGCCAGCGACAACGCCACCAACAAGCCTAGCGCCTCTTCTGAGCCATAACGGTTTAAGGTGTAATAACCTTGATAGGCCAGCACAAAGCCAACAAACAGGCCCGAAACCAAAATAATGACTAAAGAATAATTTCCGATGAAATGGATTTGCGTAGTAATCAAGCGCGGCCGTTTCCACAATCCCAAGCCACTGGCCAATATTGCCCAAAGCGTACGGAACGCCAAACCTAATTCAGCTAACCAAACTCTCACGCCATGACCTAACTGGCTAATCAATTTATGTATCATGAGCGCGCTCCTATGCCCAGATCTTGCGCCAGCGTGTTGCCCGGATAATGAAATGGTACCGGCCCATCGGCTCGCGCATTCACAAACTGCTGCACATAAGGATGCTCTGAAGCCAACATCTCGGCAGGAGTGCCTTGTGCCACGATACTGCCTTGCGACAAGAAATAGACGTAATCGGCAATCCCAAACGATTCATGCACGTCGTGCGAAACCAAGATTGAAGTTGAGCCTAATGCATCATTTAATTGACGGATCAGGTTAGCCGTTACGCCCATTGAAATCGGATCCAGCCCGGCAAACGGTTCGTCATACATAATCAGTTGGGGATCAAGCGCAACGGCACGCGCCAAAGCGACGCGTCTTGCCATACCGCCGGAAATTTCCGATGGTTTGAGTTGTGCGGCATTGCGCAAACCCACTGCATTGAGCTTTAACAGCACTAAATCATGCAGCAGCGATTCGGGCATATTGGTGTGTTCACGCAGAGGAAAAGCGACATTTTCAAATACCGATAAATCGGTAAATAAGGCGCCGTGCTGAAATAACATGCCCATATTGCGACGCTGCTTATATAGCGCAGGGCTATTTTGCTGAGCGATAGGCTCACCAAGTAAGCGAATTTGACCGGCATTGGGCGCAATTAAACCGCCAATTAAGCGCAGTATCGTCGTTTTACCTGAGCCAGACCCACCCATTACCGCAACAACTTTGTTGCGCGGAAATTGCATGTTCAGATCAGTCAATATCGGACGATCACCATATGCAAAATGTAAATTTTGGATTTCAACGAGATTAGTCACAGAAGGAGGTTTTATTTTGCAATTCGACATTGTAGTTCAAAACATAGAATCCCTGCTGAGAGCAACTAATTTCCAACCTGACATGTTGTAACGTTGTAGTTACAAACGAATTGAAAATTTATTCCAATTCGTCTTTTTCTAAAACTTCTTAAAGTGGCAATAATGAAGAACCCATCAAGAATTTATCCACCGCCTGCGCGCATTGCCGCCCTTCACGAATCGCCCAGACCACCAACGATTGCCCGCGTCGCATATCGCCTGCGGTAAATACCTTATTTACAGAACTCACGTAGGCTTTTACGCCCTCAGTGGTAGCACGCACATTGCCACGCGCATCTTGCTCAACACCGAAGGATGTTAATGTTTGTTGCACTGGCGATACAAATCCCATCGCCAATAACACCAAATCTGCCTTGATTTCAAATTCAGAATCGGCAACTTCCTGCATTTTTCCATCACGCCATTCAACCCGCGCTGCGATCAGTTTTTCCACTTTGCCATTCCGACCTTCCAGCCGTTTAGTGGCAACCGACCAATCACGCTGACAACCTTCTTCATGTGAAGAGGATGTACGCAGTTTGAGCGGCCAATAAGGCCAAACCAATGGAATATTCTCTTGCTCCGGCGGCATAGGCATTACTTCAAACTGACTGACCGAAGCAGCGCCATGACGATTGGATGTACCGACGCAATCGGAACCGGTATCACCACCGCCGATCACCACCACATGTTTGCCAGTGGCTTTGATTTGTTCTTTGACCTTATCGCCTGCATTGACTTTATTTTGCTGCGGCAAAAAATCCATCGCAAAATGTACGCCTTTTAATTCACGACCCGGTACCGGCAGATCACGCGGTTGCTCCGCACCGCCAGCCATGATGATGGCGTCAAACTGCTCTTGCAACTGCGCTGCCGAAATAGTTTCTTGCGACCAGTTGGTGATATTTTGGGGGAAGTCATCACCAACCAGCACACCGGTTTTAAACACGACACCTTCGGCCTGCATTTGCTCTACGCGACGATCAATATGCAATTTTTCCAATTTGAAATCGGGAATTCCATAACGCAATAATCCGCCTACTCTATCGTTTTTTTCAAACACGGTAACCGCATGACCAACCCGCGCCAATTGTTGTGCCGCGGCCATGCCAGCCGGTCCCGAACCCACGATGGCAATTTTTTTGCCGGTGGAACTGCTGGCTATTTGCGGTTTAATCCACGCATTTTCCCAACCCTTGTCGATAATAAAATGCTCTATCGATTTAATTCCCACCGCATCTGAATTAATTCCCAAGGTACAGGCTGTTTCACACGGCGCAGGACAAATCCGGCCGGTAAATTCCGGAAAATTATTGGTTGAATGCAGCGTATCCAGCGCTTCCTGGTAATTACCGCGATACACCAAGTCATTCCAGTCAGGAATGATGTTATTCACCGGACAGCCGTTATTACAAAAAGGAATCCCACAATCCATGCAGCGTGCCGCTTGCGTTTTGGCAGCGGCGTCATCCAGATGCAGCAAAAATTCTTTATGATGTTTTACCCGTGTCGCAGGCGCTTCCGCGGCTTCTTGCAAGCGCGCATATTCCATAAAACCAGTTACTTTACCCATAGTCAAATCCTCTTCTTTAGGCGGCTTTTTGAGTTAATTTGGCGGCTTGCATTTCAGCTAAAGCACGTTGATATTCAGTCGGAAATACCTTGACGAACTTGGCACGACTACGCGCCCAGTCGTCCAGCAAATTACGCGCCCTGGTGCTACCGGTATGTTTGAAATGGCGTTCAATCAGGTTACGCAAAATAGCTTCATCCGTTTCGCCTATCCCGCCTCTTAATACGCTGTGATAGAGAACACCGCTATGCGCTTGCTGCTCGATGCCGGACAACACCGGCTCCAGTGTCACCATGGACAGATTGCACTTCGCCGCAAAGTCCCCGTGCTCGTCATAGACATAAGCCAAACCGCCCGACATCCCCGCCGCGAAGTTGCGTCCGGTGTCACCCAGCACGACAACGGTGCCGCCCGTCATATATTCACAACCGTGATCGCCAGTACCTTCCACCACCGTGGTCGCACCTGAATTACGTACTGCAAAACGTTCACCAGCCACGCCGTTAATGAACGCTTCGCCAGCGATTGCGCCGTATAACACGGTATTTCCGCAAATAATATTGTCCACGGCGCGGCCACGGAATTCGGTATTCGGGCGCAAAATAACTCGCCCGCCGGATAAACCTTTACCGACATAATCGTTGCCTTCACCAACCAAATCCAAGGTAATGCCGTGCGCTAAAAATGCCGCGAAGGATTGTCCTGCAGTGCCTTGCAATTGAATATGGATCGTATCGTCTGGTAAACCATCATGACCGAACTGACGCGCTACCAAGCCAGACAGCATGGTGCCGACAGTGCGATTGACATTTTTTACCGACGAAATAAACGAGACCTTTTCACCGGTTGTTAATGCGATCTGTGCTTGCGCAATTAATTTGTGATCCAGAGCTTTTTCCAAACCATGATCTTGCACATCCACATGCCTGATAGGCGAGTCTTTTTCAATTTGATGGAAAATTTTACTAAAATCCAAGCCTTGCGCTTTCCAATGCGTGATTGCTTTAGATTTATCCAGCAGATCAACCCGACCTATCATTTCATCAAAACTACGCAAACCCAATTGCGCCATAATTTGACGCACTTCTTCGGCCACAAAGAAGAAATAGTTCACCACGTATTCAGGCTTGCCAGCGAATTTGGCGCGCAATAATGGATCTTGCGTTGCAACCCCAACCGGGCAAGTATTCAAATGGCATTTGCGCATCATGATGCAGCCTTCCACCACCAATGGCGCAGTTGCAAAACCAATTTCGTCAGCGCCCAGCATCGCAGCGATCGCTACGTCACGGCCAGTTTTCATCTGACCATCAGCCTGCACCCGAACCCTGCCGCGCAAGCCATTTAATACTAAAGTTTGCTGGGTTTCCGACAAGCCCAACTCCCACGGCGTACCGGCGTGTTTTACCGATGACAATGGCGACGCACCGGTACCGCCGTCATGACCTGCGATAACAATATGATCGGCCTTAGCTTTAGTAACACCGGTTGCCACTGTTCCAACGCCCACTTCCGAAACCAATTTGACTGAAATTGAGGCTTTAGGATTGGCATTTTTCAAGTCATGAATCAACTGCGCCAAATCTTCAATCGAATAAATATCGTGATGCGGAGGCGGTGAAATCAAACCCACGCCAGGTACTGAAAAACGTAGTTTGGCAATGTATTCCGATACTTTATGTCCCGGCAATTGCCCGCCCTCGCCCGGCTTGGCACCTTGCGCCATTTTGATTTGAATTTGGTCTGCTGAATTCAAATATTCCGCCGTCACGCCAAACCGCCCGGAAGCGACCTGCTTGATTCTGGAACGCAGTGAATCGCCATCCAACAAAGGAATATCCACTTTGATTTGCTCAGCGCCCAAAATCGAAGCCATGGTTTCACCCTGCTTGATCGGGATACCTTTCAGCTCTTGCTGATAACGCGCCGGATCTTCGCCACCTTCACCGGTGTTCGATTTACCGCCAATGCGGTTCATCGCCACAGCCAACGTGGTATGCGCTTCAGTGCTGATCGAACCGAGCGACATTGCGCCAGTGGCAAAGCGTTTAACGATCTCTTTGGCCGACTCAACCTGATCAAGCGGAATGGCTTTTGTTGGATCAATTTTAAATTCAAATAAACCACGCAACGTCATATGGCGTTTAGATTGATCATTAATAATCTGCGCGTATTCTTTGTACGAATTGAAGTTATTGCTGCGCGTGGAATGCTGTAATTTCGCAATCGCATCCGGCGTCCACATATGATCTTCACCGCGTATCCGGAATGCATATTCACCACCCGCATCCAGCGCATTGGCTAGCACCGGATCAGCGCCGAAGGCTTGTTTATGCAACAGCAAGGCTTCTTCCGCTACGTCAAATAAACCGATACCTTCGACATTGGACGCCGTGCCACGGAAATATTTACTCACCAGTGCTTTACTCAAACCAACCGCTTCAAAGATCTCCGCGCCGCAATACGACATATAAGTTGAAATGCCCATTTTGGACATCACCTTCATCAAGCCTTTGCCGATTGCTTTGGTGTAGTTATAAATTGCTTCATCTGCGCTGAGTTTTAACTCGGCCGCCATGACTTGCAGGCTTTCCATTGCCAAATAAGGATGCACTGCTTCGGCACCATAACCGGCCAACAAGGCAAAGTGATGCGTTTCACGCGCCGAACCGGTGTCCACCACCAAGCCGGTAATGGTGCGCAAACCGCGACTGACCAAATGCTGATGTACCGTCGACGTCGCCAACAAGGCCGGAATCGCCACCGTATCCGCGTCCATTTTTCGGTCTGAAATAATGATGATGTTATGGCCTGATTTAACCGCATCAACCACTTCCGCACAAATCGACGCCAGACGCGCTTCGATACCTTCTTTGCCCCACACCACTGGGTAGCAAATATTTAAATCATAGGATTTGAATTTCCCGCCGGTGTATTCACTGATATTCCGCAAGCGCGCCATGTCGGCAAAATTCAACACCGGTTGCGCAACCTCTAAACGCATCGGCGGATTGATGTTATTAGTATCGAGCAGATTCGGTTTCGGGCCGATAAATGACACCAGCGACATCACCATCGCTTCACGGATCGGATCAATCGGCGGATTGGTTACTTGCGCAAATAACTGCTTGAAGTAGTTATAGAGCGTTTTATTTTTGTTGGAAGTAATCGCCAGGGGTGAATCGTTACCCATTGAGCCAATCGCTTCTTCACCCGACTCGGCCATCGGCGTCATCAAAAATTTAATGTCTTCCTGCGTGTAACCAAACGCTTGCTGGCGGTCTAACAAAGCCACGTCAGAACTGGCCAACGCGGCGGCTTCCGGCAATTTATTCAGCTTGATGCGTACCGAATTAATCCACTGTTTATACGGCTTGGCATTGGCATAGGTATTCTTGATTTCTTGGTCGTCAATAATACGACCAGCATCTAAATCGATCAAAAACATTTTGCCCGGCTGTAAACGCCATTTTTTAATGATCTTTGATTCAGGGATCGGCAACACACCAGATTCCGACGCCATCACCACTAAATCATCATCAGTAATGATGTAACGTGCCGGACGCAAACCGTTGCGATCCAAAGTGCCGCCAATTTGACGGCCATCGGTAAATGCCATCGCCGCAGGGCCGTCCCACGGTTCCATCATCGCGGCGTGGTACTCGTAAAAAGCGCGCCGGTTGTCATCCATCATCGTGTGGTTTTCCCACGCTTCAGGAATCATCATCATCATTGCTTGGGCGATCGGATAACCCGCCATCACTAACAATTCCAGTGCATTATCAAAACACGCGGTGTCGGATTGGCCTTCAAAAATAAGCGGATACAGTTTTTGTAAATCGTTGCCCAACACCGCGGAACTCATCACACCTTCACGGGCGCGCATCCAGTTAAAGTTTCCTTTTACCGTATTGATTTCACCGTTATGCGCAATCATCCGATACGGATGTGCTAACGGCCATTCTGGGAAAGTATTGGTTGAAAAGCGCTGATGCACCAGCGCCAATGCGGAAATAAAGCGTGGATCTTGCAAATCCTGGTAATACACGCCGACTTGGGTAGCTAACAGCAAACCCTTGTAGACGATGGTGCGCGCCGACATCGACGGCACAAAATATTCTTTGCCATGAATTAAATGCAAGGCTTCAATCGCGTGTACAGCCGATTTGCGGATTACGTATAACTTACGCTCTAACGCGTCGGTCACCATAATATCGGGGCCGCGGCCAATAAAAATCTGGCGAATGACAGGCTCTTTGTCGCGCACGGTCGGCGACATCGGCATGCTTTTATCTACAGGCACGTCGCGCCAGCCCAGCACTATCTGCCCTTCGATGCGCACCGAGCGTTCAATTTCTTGTTCACATGCTAAACGCGATGCGTGTTCTTTCGGCAAAAACACCATTCCTACGCCATATTCCCCTGGCGGCGGCAAGATCACATTTTGCAAAGCCATTTCTTCACGGAAGAATTGATCTGGTAATTGCAGCAAAATCCCGGCACCGTCGCCCATTAGCTCATCGGCACCAACCGCACCCCGATGATCCAGGTTTTGTAGTATCAACAAACCTTGCTCAACAATCATGTGACTTTTATTACCTTTAATGTGGGCAACAAAGCCAACACCACAGGCATCGTGTTCATTTTTTGGATCGTACAGACCTTGCGCTTGCATTATTTTTCTCCACAACGGGACTAGGGGGTGAGCAAAGAATAAAGCACTGCAACATTTAATTCAACAGAATTAAATAGGGTCAGAGATCATTAAATATGAATTTAATTTAATCAAAAATTAAATAGGGTCAGAGTTGTTTGCGAGAAATAAAAAAGCATCCTACCCTAGCTTCCCTATCCGATTATTTATTTTGGATTGTTCTCATCCTGCTTTTCCAACTTCGGTTTATGCAAGCGCGGCCGACCGCGTTTTAATGGATTAATTCGCCGACTTGCCTGCTTCTCTAATTGCTCCTTGAAATGCGAAGAGCCTAACGGCCAGCCTTTCAAACAAGCTTTAGTTATCTCTTCAATTTCTTTTAAAGTAAGTGCCTGCTCCAGCAATTCCTTATATACTGCCTCACGCTGAAAAGGCGTATTACCCAAATTCCAGTACAGCGGATGATCACTGATTAACGGATCAACCAACGCACCTATATGGTGCAAATAACTGGAATCAACATAGTCGGCAGGGGCTGACACCAATCCGGCGCGCACAGGATTAGACTCAATATAGCGGCTGCACAACATAAAATATGCTGCAGAATCGATCAGTAAGGACTTAAACCGACCCTGCCAAAGCGTACCGCTACGTTCATAACGCCGATTAAAATAAGGGACATAGTGCCGACCTAGCCATTGCATCATGCGCCCCAACCCGTCATCGGTTTGTGGAGTTGCTAATAAATGGAAGTGATTTGGCATGAATACATAGGCATGGATCGCAACATCAAATTTCTTTGCCGCCTCTAAAAGCAGTTGGCGAAACAACGCGACATCATCCGCATCACAAAAAATTAGCCGGTTATCATTGCCCCGTTGAATTATGTGATGTTGATGATTTGCAATAGTGAGTCGGGGTAACCGTGCCATGTTTTAAGAGAGTAGCTTACTTTTTTGAGGGGGATTAAAGCGATATATCGACAATAATATTGCCAATGTTTTCGTCAAAAAACAGGGAAATTCATATACCTCCCTGTTTTTTGAAAAAATTAATTTATATACACGGGGATGCTAAACAGATTTACCCGTCTTTGAAGCCGCACCAGTTTTTGCTTTGCTGGCAGCTTTAGGTACTGGCTTAGCTGGCGACTTTGGTGCCGACTTAGTTGCACCCTTGGCAGGTGGTTTCGGTGCCGCAGATGCGCTGGCCTTCAAATTCGTCGCCTTAGCAACCAATTGCGTTGCCGCATCGGTTGCCGCTTTAGTTGCATCTTCAGTTACCGACTTTGCCACCTCATAATTTGCCGCACTGTTTGCCAGCGCTGTGCCAAGTGCCTGCTTAAATTGCTCTTGCACGCCATTCCACCAAGTAGCAGATTGACTCATTAAGGGCGCAACGTCGGCATCTTCCTGCGCACCAGACTTTGTAGCTGCTGCAGCTCCAGATTCAGATGCCAAACCCGCTGCAAATGGATTGCTGGTTCCACTAGAATTCACGCTTTGCATGGTTTGTGCCATGGTGGAACTCAGCGAATGTAAGGTGGCAATGGTGGCACGCTGAATTTCCAGGGCTTGAATAGTGCTATGAAGCATCGTCATATTCACCGTTAACCAGGACTCTACTGTCTTCAATTCCTGAATCCGCTTATCCATGTCTTCCAGCGACATGCTGGGCACTGGCATCGACATGCCCGGTACCGTCATTCCCGGTACACTCATGCCGCCCCATAATTTTTTTACGAAACTCAAGCTATCATTAAATGCATCTGATGAGGCTGATTGGGTCATAGCGTTATCTCCAAGGTCAAAGTTCAAAGGTAAAGAATTAGAAAGGGGATTAATGAAACGGTAATGCATCTTGCCCTTGCTTGATTAACTGGTCAAGCCTGAAACTAGTCAAGTACTAATCATCGCGAACAATAGTCAACATAAACAGAAGGTTACATACAAACTAAGCCTGCATAAAATTAACGAAAACGTATACACTGACGTCTCTTCGCTTGTCTTCGAATAGCTTGGTGTCGCAAGCTGGCTTCTCTACCGCAGGATTTTCTTTTGTATGACTAAAAAATAGAGCGAAACATTTTGAACACGCGCCGCATCATTCCTATTTTTCTCACCGCTTTAGCGCACTTAGTGCTGCTACAATTTTTTAGCGGAACTCGCTTTACATCGCCGATACCCAACATCGTCGTTCCAGTCACGCTGCACGAAATCCCGGTCATTACTAAATTTACCGCTCCACCCCCAAAAGCGACTCCACAAAAGAAAATCCAGCCATTACCGCCGCACCCCAAAGCACCCGTTGAAATCGAACCTATTAGCCAGTCGCCAGAGCCCGCCGAGTCAACTGAATCAGCAGCGCCCATGGCAGAACCTGCCGCGACTGAGCTGAGTGTAGCCGCGCCAATACCAGAAACAATTCCTGCACCGGTCGCTCAAACTGCACCGGCCTTATCAACCTTACCGCCGCCTTCAGCTAGTTATATCTTGGACGTAGTGCGTACCGAGCCTAACGTGGCCAATCCTTATTATGGTTCAGGTGAAATTCGCTGGGAACATGATGACAAAAGCTACACCATGCAAATGGAGGTTGGCGTCAATTTATTATTCACCACGATCCGCTTATACAGCTTGCAAAGTGAAGGCGAACTGGCCGAAACCGGCATCAAACCGCGCACAGTAACTGAAACACGGCGCGGACGCTCGGCAACAGCTACCCATTTTAATTACGACAGCAATACCATTAGTTTTTCAGCGTCCACAGCAATGCTTCCTTTATCGGACGGAGCTCAGGATAAAGCCACCGTGTTAATGCAATTAGCCAGCATCGGCAACGCAGATCCTAGCCAATTCCAGGCCGGTAAAAACATCACCATCCAAGTCGCGGAAGAAAAAGAAGCTAGCCCTTATCAGTTCGTTGTAGTGGAACAAGAAACCATCGACACCAAACTTGGCCACCTGCTAACCTGGCACATCGTTCGACCGCCACGCCCCGGGCTTTACTCTTCACGGCTAGACATCTGGATCGCGCCAGATTTACATTGGCTACCCGTGCAAATTCGCAATTCCGAAGCCAACGGGGCCATTACTACGCAAACTATTCGTAAAATCATCACAGGATCAAAACAATGAAATTTTCACTCAGCCTTTCCCTTATTTTTGCATCACTACAGCTACTCAGCACAGCTGTTTTAGCTGAAGAGCATCCCAGCATTAATTATCCAACCAATTTAGCGCCATCAGCGCAACTGCACTACCACATCAAAGCCAAACAAAGCGGTTTTAGTCTGGATGGCGAAGCCGATGTCAACTGGCAGGTAGGCGGCTCAAACTCAACCCAAACTTATTCCATCAAAACCGAAACGCGCGCCGCAATTCTTGGGAAAATTTTGCAGGCGGATAGCACCGGATTAATCGATTCGTTCGGCTTGGCACCAGATCAATTTGAAGAAAAACGCTTAGGTAAACCAGCCACGCAAACCCGCTTTGACCGCAAAACTAAAACACTGAATTTTTCCGAATCGAGTGAAACATATCCGCTCAAAGGCGGAGAACAAGATCGTACCAGCGCCGTCTGGCAGTTAGTCTCCATCGCCCGCGCAGCACCAGCCCAATTTATTCCAAACTCCCAATGGAAGCTATTTGTGGCTGGCCGCCGTGATGCAGAAAAGTGGACGTTTACGGTGGACGACAACGTCACCATCTCTACGCCATTCGGCAATGTCGCCACAGTGCATATCATCAAGGCACCGCCACCAGATTCCAAAGATCAACGTTTGGATATTTGGCTGGCACCGAGCATGGAATGGTATCCGGTACGGCTCAAATTTAGCGACGCCAATGGCGATACGATAGATCAGATTTTAGATCGCGTTAAAAATAACCCTTAAGTAATTCGTTAAAATAAGTCTTTAAATTAGCATTGAAAGGTCAACCATGAATTCGTCAGCCTTAGTTCTGTTCTCCGGTGGACAAGATTCCACTACCTGTTTAGCGTGGGCCTTAGAAAACTATGAGCGAGTAGAAACGCTGGGCTTTGATTATGGTCAACGGCACGACATTGAATTGGTGATGCGTCCCATTTTGCGCGAAAAAATCGCACCACTGCATCCGCATTGGGCGGAGCGATTAGGCCCGGACCATTTGCTTGACCTGTCACTAATCTCAAGCATTTCCGAAACTGCCATGACAGCGGATATCGACATCGTCATGCAAGAAAATGGCCTGCCAAATACCTTTGTACCGGGTCGCAATTTGTTGTTCATGACTGTCGCCGCAGCTCTGGCTTATCGGCGCGGCATTGATGTTTTAGTAGGTGGTATGTGCGAAACAGATTTTTCCGGCTACCCTGATTGCCGCGACGACACCATGAAAGCGCTGCAAGTAGCGCTAAATTTGGGCATGAACACCCGCATCAATCTGGCTACCCCATTAATGTGGTTAGACAAATCGCAAACATGGGAACTCGCACACAAATTAGGCGGCACCGCATTAATTGACTTAATCCGCACAGAAACCCACACCTGCTATTTAGGTGAACGTGGCAAGAAGCACGACTGGGGTTATGGCTGCGAAACGTGTCCGGCTTGCCTGCTGCGCGCTAAGGGTTACATGGAATTTATTGCCCGCAACAACATTTTTACAAAAAAATAACACACATGCTGTCCAAAATATAATTTTAATGCTAGCATACTCAGCATAGTATTATTGATGGACCCAAACAACCACCATACAAAAGAAAAGGAAGCTATCATGTCAGATACCCCCTTAAAAGTCGTTGTAGGCACTGCTCTCAACCCAGCACAGAAAAAAGATTTGATGCATCGTTTGGCACGTATTGAAGGCCAATTGCGCGGCATTCAAAAATTAATTGCAAACGCTGCGGTGCAATCCGATTGCGATGGTGTTGCCCAACAAATGGCTGCTGCCCGTAAAGCATTGGATCGTTCATTTGTTACCTTACTCACCAGCGCAATGGTTACTCATACTGCTGGCGCACAAAACGTGGAAGACGCGACATTACGCGCTCAGCATTTGGCGGCGTTGCTGGATAAATTTGCTTAATTAATCAGTTAATTAATTCAGGTATTAAAAAAGCCGCTAGATTTTTAAAATCTAGCGGCTTTTTGCATTGAGTCAGACAGCATCAACGATGCCAACCGCCACGACCATGCCAGCCACCGCCCCATCTTCCGTAATATCCTATACCAACCCCAATACCAATGCCGCCGTACCAAGGATTAACATAGACGGGACTATAGTAAGGATCGTAGTAACTGCTATACACCACTGGTGCCGGAGATTGAATATAAACCACCGACGGCGTTGGTGACTGCATATACACAGGCGCTTGTTGCACCACTACTGGCTGCTGATTAGTTGCAACAGTTGTCGTTGTCGGAGTTGAATTTGGTGCTGCGGCAGTAGGTGCCGCTGGTGCATAAGTCGGTGCAGATGCCGGAGGCATATAATTGCTAGGCTGCATCCCTACATATTGACCATTAACGTAAGTCGGTAAAACAGTGCTAGTCATGCGATAGCCTATCGGTTGCTGTGGTGCCACAACACAAGCACTCAACGCAGCCGTTAAAGACACTATCACCGCCATTTGAATAAATTTAATTTTCATATTCGCCTCTATTAAACAGTCCAACTATTAATACTATATTCCAACTTTCATAGCGTACCATCAACTTTTACATCTCATTCACAGATTTACTTTGCTATACAAAAGCGGGAGCACTGGCTTTATCTATCGTAATGCCCACGGCATGCAATGATAATAATTTGAGAATCTTCTACTGCGTAGACCAACCTGTGCACGTCATCAATACGCCGACTCCAAAACCCTGATAAGTTACCAAGCAGAGATTCAGGTTTACCTATCCCCTCAAATGGATCACGCAGCATGCCATTAATTAAGACATTAATTCGTTTCAGCATTTTCCGGTCTTGGCTTTGCCAATAGCTATAATCATCCCATGCCGTTGGCGTAAAACAAAGATGACGCTTCATTCGTCTGTTGCTATTAACTTACGTTGGACTGCCTTACCCGCGCGGTATTCTGCAATGGATTCAGCCAGATGGGCAGCATTACTCGGTGATGATGTCAGGTGGAGTGTTTCGATTAAGCTGTTGTAATAATTCAAGCCCATCACTACCGCATCCTCGCCATCGCGACGGTGAATAATGGTAACGTCTGCATCGTCTATGCTGTTATCCAATACTTTTTTTAAATTATTACGTGCTTCTGAATAAGTTAGGATGCGCATAAAATCCCCATAGTTGTGCAGTTAATTGCACAAGTATAACAAGATTTAACCAACACGATTTACTTCCCAATACAAAACCGGGAAAAGATCACTCCCAATAAATCATCCGAACTAAAAGCACCGGTAATACTGTTTAAGCTATCTTGAGTTAAACGTAACTCTTCAGCGAATAAATCCAGCGCCTGATCTGTTTGCGCGGCATGATACGCGGCGTGCTCTAAGTGTTCACTGGCTAATTGCAGCGCGTGTAAATGACGTTCGCGTGCCATATACAACGATTCACCAGTTTGCTGCCATCCGGCAATACGCAACAATTCGTTGCGCAGCAAATCAATGCCTTGATGTTCATGTGCAGAAACGTAGACATGTGCTGAGCCTTCCATGACATCTATAGCGGGATGATGGCCGGAAATATCAATTTTATTCCAGACCCGAATGATAGGCACTTCGGGCGGAAAGCGATCGGCAATCAATTCATCTTCCCGAGTTGGGCCACGGCTGGCATCCATTAAATGCAAAATAACGTCTGCCTTAGCTACTTCGGCCCACGTCCGTTGAATACCAATTCGCTCAACCACATCAATTGCATCTTCGCCCATTGCTTCGCGAATTCCGGCGGTATCGATCATATTCAAAGGCACGCCTTCGATATGAATTGTTTCCACCACCTTATCACGCGTCGTTCCGGCGATCGGCGTCACAATCGCAATGTCATCACCGGCCAACGCATTTAATAACGAAGACTTACCGACGTTGGGCTGCCCGGCTAACACGACATTTAAACCGTCACGCAAGATTGCACCTTGAGCGGCTTGCTCGACCACTTTGCGTAAAGCCAGTTGGATACGAGTTAATTGCCCACGTGCATCCGATTTCTCTAAGAAATCAATTTCTTCTTCCGGAAAGTCCAGAGTTGCTTCGACCAGCATGCGCAACTGCACTACTTGCTCAACCAGTTGGTGAATCACTTTGGAAAATGCACCGGACAATGATTGTGAGGCAGACTTAACCGCCGCTTCTGTCGATGCCTCGATCAAATCGGCCACAGCTTCCGCCTGTGCCAAATCTAATTTATCATTCAGAAACGCCCGCTGAGTAAATTCGCCCGGCTCGGCTAAGCGCAGCCCGATATCCTTGCCCGCTTCCAGACAACGCGCCAGCAACATTTGCAACACTACAGGGCCGCCGTGGCCTTGTAACTCCAAAACATCTTGCCCGGTGTAAGAATGTGGCGCTTTAAAATACAGAGCCAACCCTTGATCGATCACACTGCCATCAGCATCTAAAAAAGGCAGGTACGTTGCGTGCCGTGGTTTGAGATTTACCTCGGGGAACAAGGCCTTCAATAATGGCATTATTTCTTGACCGGAAACACGTACAACACCAATACCGCCGCGTCCAGGAGCGGTTGCAATGGCGGCAATCGGGGAAGAGTCCAAATTCATTTTTATCGGCCTTTTTTTATTTAATGCAGAATCAATTTAAGCTCTACAGTTTAGGTGTAGATTCAAAGCAACGGAAGAGCAAATGCGGAAAAGCCCGGTTAAACCCGGGCTTTTCTCCTTGCGTATCAATCGCCGCTAAGGCGATTTACGTAGGCGCTTTATTTTGCCGCAGCTATATTTTTTGTAATCACCCATTGCTGCGCGATCGACAATACGTTATTAATCACCCAATACAGCACCAATCCAGATGGGAAGAAGAAGAACATTACCGAAAATACCAGCGGCATAATTGCCATCATCTTGGCTTGCATAGGATCAGCAGGCGCCGGATTTAACTTGGTTTGGATGAACATCGACACAGCCATCAAGATCGGCAAAATCAGGAATGGGTCAGGCGTGGATAAATCATGGATCCATCCCAGCCAAGGCGCGTTACGCAATTCGACACTCGCCAACACGACGGAATACAAGGCCATAAATACCGGAGTTTGAATCAAAATCGGCAAGCAACCACCCAACGGATTTACTTTTTCCGTTTTGTACAATTCCATCATCGCTTGATTCATTTTTTGCGGATCTTCTTTATGACGTTCGCGAATCGCCGTCATTTTAGGCGTCAGCAATTTCATCTTACCCATACTGCGGAAGCTAGCAGCCGATAATGGGAAGAAAGCCAGTTTGATGAAGATAGTTAAAACAATAATCGTCCAGCCCCAGTTGCCTAAGACATTGTGGATTTCATCCATCAGCCAGAACACCGGCTTAGCAACGATCGTAGTCCAGCCGTAGTCTTTTACCAGATTGAAGCCCGGTGCAACATGGTCCAAAATGGAAGTCACCAACGGGCCGGAATAAATCTGCGCGCTCAATGTTTCAGAAGCGCCCGGCGCTAATGTACCCATCGTCATGATGTTACCGACTGCGTATAAATTGGTGTCGACCTTTTTAGTGAAAATTTCACGCTGTACTTTATCTTGCGGAATAATCCCGGAAACAAAGTAATGTTGAATCATTGCGATCCAGCCGTTATCGGCTTTGAGTGCGTGGGTTTCTGAGTGTTTTTCGATTTTATCGAAGGTAAGTTTTTGGAATTTCTCTTCTTCGGTAAATACCGCAGGACCAGTAAAGGTACTGTAGAAACGTGATTCACCCTCTAACTTGCCACCATCGCGCACCAGTTGCATATACACCGAAGGGGTAATTGGCGCGGCCGTATCATTCACGACCTGATGTGACAGATCAATAGAGTAAGAGCCTTTTTTGAAGGTGTAAGTCTTGACTAACTTAACGCCATTCTGTTCGGATTCCAACACTAATTGCACTTGACCAGCCGCGTCTAAAGTACGCAAGCCAGGTTTAGCGACAAACAACGATTTATGATTTGGGTAATTGCCCAGCAAGCCGCTTTGCGCCAAATAGGTACGCTTTTCGCTACGGTCAAATAACACTACATTCGATTCTGCTGTATGCGTAGCATTTGGCATAATCAACGATTTCCAGCCGCTACCAAATGAAGTATCAGCGCCTTCTTTTTGCTTTAATAATTCCAGATGGCTTAATTCACCACCCAACGTATCGATTTCAACCTTGAACACATCAGTCACAATGGTGATAACTTCACCATGCAAAGGTACCGCCGTCGCATCAGTTACGCCTGGTGTTGAACCATCTACAGCGGCAACCGTTGGATTAGCCGGATCTGTTTGCAGCGCATCCTTCTTAACGACTTGCGTCGGGCTGGCAAAAAACATGGAAGGATTTCCATTGAAACGCTGCCAGTTTTCCCATAGGAGCAACAGCGACATTAAGAAAACAATCCACAGGACGATACGCTTATTCATAAATGCTATCCAAAAATGTCTTAATCAGTTGTGAAGATGATGGTGTGAGGTGCATTTATTGTGAGTGCCACAATAAGAGCGCGCCAATTTTAATCTAGTTTTGCTATTTTCATCGGGTTGTTGGTCTTTATTAGTTTCGTTTTCCGGAACTAAGTCTATGCCGCCCGAATGCCAGGGATGACACTTGCACAGTCGTTTACCTGCCAAAGCGGAACCCTTGAGTACGCCGTGACGACGTATCGCCAACTCGGCGTAAGCTGAACAACTTGGGTAAAAACGGCAGTTTTGCCCTAAATAAGGGCTAATGGTGAGTTTGTACGCACGCAGCAAAAAAAGCAGAATCGACTTCATTCTGCACTCGCATCTGTTGCGGGGGGCTTGGCTATGACTAAAGCTGCAGCAGCCGCAGCTTCCAGTACACGATTTAGCTTAGAAGGAATCGCAAACAGGCTCAACACTTCTGCATGTAACAGCGCTTGAATCGCAGCGGTACACGCCGGTTCTTTTTTACTGCCTACCGACTTGGATAAACGCACTACGCAATCCAAACCTAAGGAGCTCAGCAATTCAGATTGGCGAAAACCTTCTCTCACAGCACGTTTCACCGCATTGCGGGTAACGGCACGTGGAGCCAGCCGTTTGGCAGCTACAACGCCTAAACGCGCGTGCGACAACGAATTGGGACGCGCATATAAAACTAGGTGGTCTGTCTTAAACACGGGCCGCAAACGAAAAACGGATGAAAACTCATCCGTTTTAACGATACGACGCGTGCGTTCGAAATTACCAGTCATGGCATTAATAATCACTTAGTTCATTCACTTAGTTCATTAATTAGTAACGCAGGTAATTTTTTAACACTTATACAGCTAAACGCTTGCGGCCTTTAGCACGGCGTGCGTTCAAAACGGCACGGCCGCCACGGGTTGCCATACGGGCACGGAAGCCATGAGTGCGCTTGCGGCGTACGACGGAAGGTTGGTAAGTACGTTTCATGTTGGTCTCGCTAATCTAGCAAAAAAATCGGTTCAAATTCGGGCTGGTTTACTGCTTAATATATTACTATTACTCGCTACTCTAACTATTCACCTAGGACGGAGCATGCGGGACAACATAACAACTACAACGCATGACAAACAGCCTAAACAGACATTTCAACATCCTGACAAACAACATAAGAGAAGCACGCAGAGTCTGTCGCCACAAATAAATCAAAGGCAGAGAACCTGAGATTAGACAGCATTTTGCCGTTTCCTGTCAAGAGTTAAGCGTAAAAACTTCGCATTACGTTGGTAAATAAAGTATATATTTCACTTTAGAATACTCTAGTATTAATTTCAAGAAATCATCCCAATAGTCATGTTTTTCATTAGCCAATATATATACTGCCGAAAAATACGATTTCCATCATATTAAGAGCCATTAAATACGTTAAATATTTAAAAAAATACGGGAAGTATATGAATCTTGGTAAGCCAGACTCAAAACGGGCGCATTTTATCTCAAAAAGTGCCGCGCCCTACCCCATCGCCCAAATCCACGACACAGACAGGAATTAACCCAATGAAACTTGCTGTGGTCACAAAAAGTTTCAATTGACACAAAACAACGCAATAAAAAATAGTCGGCCAGCCTGTGGATAACTTCCCCAGTCGCGGGTAGAATAGCGGTTTGGTAATTTGAGTCGCGCAGTTGCCGAGTTTGGTTCTTAATGGCAACAAACTTATAGTCATATGTAATCATGCGCACTCAATCGACCCGTCGCAACAACTCACTCAGTAAAGATTCATGGAAAATTTCTGGCAGGCTTGTTCCGCCCAATTGGAGCAGGAATTAACTCCTCAACAATTTAGTGCATGGATTAAACCACTTACCCCGCTTGATTACTCAGAAGGTAAGTTGCGCATTACTGCGCCCAATCGCTTTAAACTGGATTGGGTAAAAACCCAGTTCGCCAGCCGCATCACCGAATTAGCCATCCAGTTTTGGGATGACCAGATTGATGTGCAATTCATTCTTGACCCACGCTTAAACGTCGCCAGAAAACCGTCGCACGACTTACCGGCCACGGTCGATATTGGCACGAGTCCCGATGAAGTTCGCAGTCCGGAGGAAGTTCGCCCAACCACGATTATTGAAACGCCAAAACGCGATCAAAGCCGCATCAACAATGCGCTCACCTTTGACAGCTTCGTAACTGGTAAGGCCAACCAATTAGCCCGCGCTGCGGCGATTCAGGTGGCAAATAATCCCGGTGTTTCTTACAACCCGTTATTTTTATATGGCGGCGTTGGTCTCGGTAAAACGCATTTGATCCACGCGATCGGCAATCAGATTTTAATTGATAACCCTAACGCCAAAATTCGCTACATCCACGCCGAGCAATATGTACGCGACGTGGTAACGGCTTACCAGCGCAAGGGTTTTGACGAATTCAAACGCTACTACCATTCGCTCGATTTACTACTAATCGATGATATTCAATTCTTTGCCGGAAAAAACCGCACTCAAGAAGAATTCTTCTATGCGTTTGAAGCCTTAATCGCAGCAAAAAAACAAATCATCATCACCAGCGATACGTATCCTAAGCAGATCACCGGCATGGATGATCGCTTAATTTCACGTTTCGATTCCGGTTTAACGGTAGCGATTGAACCGCCGGAACTTGAAATGCGTGTTGCGATTTTACTGAAAAAAGCCAAGCAAGAAGGCGTAGTATTTTCTGACGATGTGGCGTTCTTTGTCGCCAAACATTTACGTTCCAACGTGCGCGAACTCGAAGGCGCTTTACGTAAAATTTTGGCTTACTCACGTTTTCACGGCAAAGACATCACCATTGATGTGGTCAAGGAAGCGCTGAAAGATTTACTGTCGGTACAAAACCGTCAGATTTCTGTCGAAAATATTCAAAAAACGGTGGCCGACTTTTTCAATATGAAAGTCGCCGACATGTACTCCAAACGTCGTCCGGCCAATATCGCCCGACCGCGCCAGATTGCCATGTATTTAGCCAAAGAATTAACGCAAAAAAGTTTGCCTGAAATTGGCGAATTATTCGGTGGCCGCGATCACACCACCGTATTACATGCAGTACGAAAAATCACCGCAGACCGCAGCAAGAATCCGGAATGCAACCATGAATTACACGTGTTAGAGCAAACCCTGAAAGGCTAAATTGAACGCAGCGATTAACGTGCAATTCGCTTGTTAATCGCTTATTAGCTGGTTCAGTTTAGCAATTCATCCTTTTACTATTTACTTAGAGGACAGTCTTATGCAATTGGTCAAAACCCATCGTGACACTCTGCTGCGCCCTTTGCAAATCGTGAGTGGTATTGTCGAGCGTCGGCACACATTGCCGATTCTGGCCAATATCCTCATACGCAAAAATGGCGAAAAAGTGTCATTCCTGTCCACCGACATCGAAGTGCAAATCACCACCAATGCAGCCATTGGTTCCGGTGATGAAGTCACTGCGACCACGGTAGCAGCGCGTAAGTTATTAGATATTTTGCGCGCCCTGCCGGAAGGCGAAGTTTCACTGACGTTGGTGAATAAACGCCTGACGGTACAATCCGGAAAATCACGCTTCAATCTGCAAACATTGGCCGCGGAAGAGTTTCCTACAGTCGCCGTTGCCGAGCAATTTAATACCACGGTCAGCTTGCCGCAAAAAACCTTGAAGCACCTGTTTAACATGGTGCATTTCTCAATGGCGCAGCAAGATATTCGCTACTACTTAAACGGTTTATTGCTGGTAGTGGATGGCAAGAGCGTGATTGCAGTCGCGACCGACGGCCATCGTCTGGCCTATTGCCAGGTTGAGACCGATCAGGAATTTACCCGCCAGGAAGTCATTATTCCGCGCAAAACAATTATTGAATTGCAGCGCTTGTTGGAAGACACCGACGAGCCGGTACAAATCAATATTGCGAACAACCAGGTTAAATTAAATTTTGCCGATATCGAACTGGTTTCCAAATTAGTCGAAGGCAAATTCCCTGATTTTAATCGGGTAGTTCCTAAAGGTTACGTGCATAACTTCTCTATCGGCCGCGAACCGTTGCTGCGCTCGTTACAGCGCGCCGCGATCATGACCAGCGATAAATTCAAAGGTATCCGCTGCGTAATTACGCCAGGCAGCATGAAGATCAGTTCCACCAATGCCGACCAGGAAGAAGCCGTCGAAGAAATTGAAATCGATTACAGCGGCGACAGCGTGGATATTGGTTTCAATGTCACCTATTTGCTCGACGTATTGAACAACCTCAAATGCGATCAAATCAATATCGCTTTGGGTGACTCAACTTCGTCCGCCTTAATTACTGTTCCAGGTCAAGACGATTTCAAATACGTTGTAATGCCAATGCGGATTTAATCCGCAACAGCTTAGTTATATTTGCTAATCGCTTGCAGTGTTTGCAGCATTAGCAATTCGCTCGTTGCTTAGTTCGTTGCTTAGTTTGATGCTCTATTAAAATTTACCAAAGGTAGCCATGTCCGAGATTTTGCCAGATTCTAATCAAGATTCCACACCAGATCAAAGCCAATACGGTGCTTCTTCCATCCAGATTCTTGAAGGTTTAGAAGCCGTCAGAAAACGCCCCGGCATGTATATTGGCGATACGTCCGACGGCACTGGCTTGCACCACTTAGTGTTTGAAGTGTTGGATAACTCCATTGACGAATCTCTGGCTGGCCACTGTACCGAAATTCACGTCACCATTCATGCTGACAATTCCATTTCCATTACCGATAACGGCCGCGGTATTCCGACCGGTATTAAATGGGATGACAAGCACGAACCTAAGCGCAGCGCCGCTGAAATCGTGATGACGGAACTGCATGCCGGTGGTAAATTTGACCAAAACTCATACAAGGTTTCCGGCGGTTTGCACGGCGTTGGTGTTTCTTGCGTCAATGGTTTATCCAAATTACTCAAACTCACTGTCCGCCGCGACGGCAAAATTCACACCATGGACTTCGTGCGCGGCGTTCCGCAAGATCGCACCATTGAAACCATTAATGGCTTAGTTTGCTCACCGATTAAAGTAATCGGCGACACCGACAAACGCGGTACTGAAGTACATTTTTGGGCCGATGAAGAAATTTTCACTCACATTGAATTCCATTACGAAATTTTAGCTAAACGGATTCGTGAATTATCTTTCCTCAATAACGGTGTTCGCATCAAACTCAGCGACCACCGCAGCGGCAAAGAAGAATTATTCGCCTTTGAAGGCGGTACCCGCGGCTTTGTTGAATACATCAACAAAAGCAAGAGCGTATTACATCCAACCATTTTCCAAGCAACCGGCGAACGTATGTCGGACCAAAACACCAACATCTCCGTTGACGTTTCGATGCAATGGAACGATGCGTATAACGAGCAGGTTTTATGCTTCACCAACAACATCCCGCAACGCGACGGCGGTAGCCATTTAACCGGCTTGCGCGCAGCAATGACACGGGTAATTAACAAATACATCGAAGAACACGACTACGCTAAAAAAGCCAAAGTTGAAGTCACCGGTGACGACATGCGCGAAGGCTTGACCTGCGTGCTATCAGTGAAAGTACCTGAACCAAAATTCAGCTCGCAAACCAAAGATAAATTAGTGTCGTCTGAAGTACGCGGCCCGGTAGAAGAGATCGTCGCCAAAACATTAAGCGACTATTTGCAAGAACGCCCGAACGACGCCAAAATCATTTGCGGCAAAATTGTAGAAGCTTCCCGCGCTCGTGAAGCAGCCCGCAAAGCACGCGAATTAACGCGCCGCAAAGGTGTCATGGACGGCTTGGGCTTATCCGCCAAACTCGCTGACTGCCAAGAAAAAGATCCGGCCTTATGCGAACTGTACGTGGTCGAGGGTGATTCTGCGGGCGGCTCAGCCAAACAAGGTCGCGACCGTAAGTTCCAGGCGATTTTGCCATTGCGCGGTAAAGTATTGAACGTTGAAAAAGCCCGCTTTGAAAAAATGCTGTCCAGCGAACAGATCACCACCCTGATCGCCACGCTAGGCACCAGCATCGGCCCGGACGAATTCAACATCGAAAAACTGCGCTACCACCGCATCATCATCATGACCGATGCCGACGTCGACGGTGCCCACATTCGTACCTTGTTGCTGACCCTGTTCTATCGCCAAATGCCGGAACTGGTCGAACGCGGCCACATCTACATCGCCCAACCGCCACTGTACAAAGTAAAAGCCGGCCGCGACGAACGTTACCTCAAAGACGACACCGAAGAAGCCAGCTACATGATGACAGTCGCGTTGAATAACGCGGCACTGACCCCAAGTACCGGCGCAGCTCCGATTGAAGGTGAAGCATTGGCCGAATTAGTCCGCCAATACAACTTAGCCAACGCCATCATGCTGCGCTTAACCCGCATGATAGACCGCGCCGCACTCACCGCCATCATGACCGGCGTCACGTTGCAACTGGATACAGCTGCCAACGCAGAAATGACAGCGCAAGCCATGACCGCCGCAATTAACGACCCAAGCGTTAAAGCCATCGTCACCACCGATGATTTATCAGAACGCTTCGGCCTGCGCATCGAGCGCATGTACCACGGCAATGTACGAGTCAGCTCCATCGAAGCCGACTTCATTGAAAGCAACGACTACCGCGTATTAGCCAGCTCTGCCGCAACATTCCAAGGCTTGGTTGGCGAAGGTGCTTTCATCCGCCGCGGCGAAGGCGAACGAGTAAAAGAATCCAGCGTAGCCGACTTCCACCACGCCATGCTCTGGCTACGTGACGAAGCCGAACGCAGCGTTTCCAAACAGCGTTATAAAGGTCTGGGCGAAATGAACCCAAGTCAACTCTGGGAAACCACGATGGATCCAAAAGTACGCCGCTTACTCAAAGTACAGATCGAAGATGCGATTGCCGCAGATCAGATTTTTACTACCTTGATGGGTGATGATGTGGAACCGCGTCGGGCGTTTATTGAGTCGAATGCGCTGCGGGCTGGGAATATTGATATTTGATTTTGTCGGGTGACACGATAAGTGGGATTTAAGTCAAGTTAATGAAAAAATAGTGTCACGGTTAGTGAAATAATCGCTGGAAAACCGCTAGGAAACTGGCGGTTTTTTCTTATCGATAAGCGATAACTTCCAGTTGAATTCGATCTATAAAAAACACTACATAAAAGGGTTGTCCCAAATAAAGAGAATTTAATTAGCCAACATTCTTATATGATTTTTGGGGATATTGGAAATTGCGCAATTAATTTGTATTTCATAATTCAAACGGATGAATAGAATGAAAATAGTCATTTTGCACTTGAGCGATATTCACTTCAAACAAAGTGATAATCCAATAGAAAATCAACTCCAATTAATCTCAAATGCCGTAAAAACTATCGAACCCAATGCAGAGGACTTGAGTATTCTTGTTACCGGGGACATTGCAAATACCGGTAATGAAAATGAATATATTAAAGCTTCAATTTTTTTTAAAGCACTAGAAGCACGTATTCGTGAACTTCAAAATTTTAAAAATATCACCTGGTGCTTTTCTCCTGGAAATCATGATTGTGACTTTTCAAATCCAAGTAAAATTCGAAGCGAATTACTTGAAATGCAAAAGAAGCATTCGGTTCCATCAATTGACGATGAAATTCTCGAGTGCCTATTAAAACCTCAGAAAAATTTTAGAAAATTTGTTGACGAATGTCATCCCAAGCATAGCATTGATAGACATTATTACAGTGCTAGTACCATTTATTTGGGAAACGACAAAATCAACATACATAACTACAACACCGCAATAAGTTCATCTATTACAGAAACTCAAGGTGACCTATTCTTTCCAATATCCCAATTACCATCTATCGAATCGGCAGCGGAAATTGTAATTTCATGTTTTCATCATCCCTACAATTGGCTTGAATCAAATAATGCCCGGGAATTTCGCAAACACGTCGAGTCTACGTCCGATCTAATCTTATCAGGCCATGAACATGTGCCTGGACACTACAATAAAACAGACTTGCTTTCCAAAACAAACTCTACGTACTTTGAAGGGGCTGTTCTTCAGAATCATAAAAATCCGTCTGAAAGTGGATTCAATGCATTTGTGCTTGATATTGAACGTAAATTAATCAAAACTTTCGTTTTCAATCTCAGCGAAGGACTCTATAGAGCTAACACCAATAATCCAGATTGGATCGAGTTTCAAAGAAACAAAAATCGCGTTCGCAACGAATTCGAGATTAACTCCTCATATATTGATCGATTTTTGGCGGATCCAGGTGCAGGCTTCACAAATTCAAGAAAGGGGAAATTAGAATTCCAAGATATATTCGTTCCAGGTTATTTGGATGAAATATCACGACTAGACGAAAGTAAAGATCTAGTAATACCTGCCGTTCCGATGGCAAATTTCACGAAAAGTAGCGCCAATAAAAATCGAATCTTAATTATCGGAGAAGAACAATCCGGGAAAACTTCTTTTGCAAAATATTTATATATGTCCTATCACGAGAGTGGTTTGATTCCAATTTTTATGCGGGCCAGCATGCTAAAAGATCGGGACATTGAAGACACCCATTTTCGAAATCGTCTTTTTGAAGCAATTTCAGATCAATATTCGCCTGATTTACAAGAAACTTTTCTACAACTACCGATCGAAAAGAAGGTGCTGCTTCTAGATGACCTTCACCTCAGTCCATTTAATCAAAAAGGTTTGGGGAGATTCATCGAACATATCGAAAATCAATTCGGCAAAATAATCTTATTTTCGCATGCATTATCGTTCGTTGATGAATTAGCAAATGCGGCAACTAAAAACGATTTCGCTCATTTTTCTCAATATGAAGTGAAACCATTTGGCAATCAATTGCGGGAACAATTAATCGAGCGTTGGTACTTGATCGGTAAAGAATATACCGTTAACGAACTGGAGCTTGAGAAAATGGTTGTGAATACCAAGCGGACAGTTGATGGACTATTGGGGAAAAATTTACTTCCGTCATATCCTATTTTTATTCTAATAATATTGCAGCAACTTGAAGCAAGTACAAACTTAAACACTTACAACGGCGCACACGGGTATTTATATGAACTACTAATTACTTCGGCAATTACAAATGCAAATACAAAAATTGATCTTGATACGGCATACACATTTCTTGGCATGTTGGCTGAATCAATGTTTCAAAGAAAAACACGTTTTGTAACCAAAGAAGAGATTAGTGAAATTCACAAAGAATTTTGTGAATTTTCCAAGCAGACGATTCGATTGGAAAAAATTGAAAAACCATTATTAGATGCGAATATCCTTATTGAACATGATCAAAAATATTGGTTTCGCTACAAATATTGCTACTACTATTTTGCGGCTCGCTTCTTAAGTGATCGGCTACGCACAGAAACGGGGCAGGCACGGCTGAGTTTACTAGGTGGGGAAATTTACCGTGAAGAATACGCGAACATACTAATGTTCTTAGCGTATCTGTCAAATAAAGACCAGTCCATCATAGACGTAATGCTTAGAAACGCCAAAAGCATTTATGTGGGAGTAGCTGCGTGTGATTTTGACGAGCATATTAAATTCATCAACAAAATGCACGCTGACCTTCCAAAATCCATTTTACTCGATCGAAAAACATCTCATTCACGCGCTGAAATAAATCAACGCCTCGATGAATTTGATCACGTGAATGGCTCACTACAAAAACAAAATGAAGATGTAGATGACGCTTTAAAACTAAATGTAGCACTTAAAACTATACAAGTACTTGGCCAATTGCTAAAGAATTTCCCAAGTTCGTTAGACGGAAATATAAAGAAAGAAATTGCTGATCAATGTTATCAACTTGGTTTGCGAACAATGACAAAATTTTTTCAGTTTGCTGAGGAAAATCAAGAAGGACTAATTACACTATTCGATGATTGGTTAGGAAACGTCACAGCAAAAGAAACTGAAATATCGTTAAAACCAAAGGCAGAACAATTTATCGCATTCTTGATCGAAGCATTTTCGACAGTTGTAATACGGCGAGTATCTTCCGCAGTCGGAGTGGCTTCATTGGCGCCCCTATATGAGGAAATTAGGAACCAGTATTCTGGCCTCTCAGTTAATATGATTGACTATGCGATCAAATTAGATCACTTTGAACGATTTCCACTCGAGGAAATAGATGCAATTATTAAAGAAGCCAAAAATAATATATTTCCTTTAATCCTGCTGCGTCGATTAACAATTGAACATTTTCAAAGGTTCCCCGTTGATCGAAAAGTAAAACAGTCCGCATGCACAAAATTAAAAATTGAATTAAAGTATATGCAGCTTTTAGAAAACAAACAAAAGAAGATGGGCTAAACAGAATATATTATGAGCACAAGCTTCCAACGAGGTAGGGTAATGTAATGGACGCCTTCCTCCCAAAACGGCATCGTAATGTGCCAAAGTAGAGTTTTAATTGCTACTTAAAAGAGAGGAAAGCGTCCATTACATTACCCTACCTATTGCAAGTTATTACAGGTTACGAATTACTCTTGGCGTAATTGTGCAATCAGGTCTTCAATCAAATACCGTTGATGCGGCGGTAATAATAAAATTCTCTGTGCCAACGTAATCACCTCTGGCGTTATAACGTCATTCATGGCTGGCGCAGCATGTTTCCTCACATTTGTTCCGGCAGGTGATGCTCCATAGTGCAACCAGTGCTCATCCACGTTTAACCATTTAGCGATAGTCGCCAACTTATCATGAGTAGGAATCGCACGCCCTGTGAGCCATTTATGCGCTGTCTGAGCTGATACCGCATCTCCCACGTAACGCAAATTAAATCGTAAGGCAAGTTCAGTCGCTCCCTTGACGGGTTCTGGGCTGCGTCGTAACGACGCGTCTAATCGCTTTGAAAACGATACTTTTTCTTCAATGGTAGGCATCCGTACATTCTGCGATATGCAGTAGTGCCCCATATCAACCAAATAAGATATATTTATCCTTTGTGGTTTAATTTCAATATATTTTAAGCTAAAATGACCCCTGTACTACTTTCAGCATAGTTTTGTAGCGGAAATATCAATAAAGGAAATTCATTTCGCCTATCCGATAGCGGCAAGCAATGCTGATTGGATTACTTAACTCAATGGTGATCCATTTTTAATTATTTTGAACATGTATTTTTATAAAAAATAGATATTAGGAAACATCAAAATGAAACCAGCAACCCAATCGCATTCCAAACACGCACGCATTTCCAGCAACATCATTCTTGGACTTGGCTTATTAGCCGACCCTGTTCTGGCATTAGATAAGGTAGTAGATGATGATGGAAACAAAGCACAACGAGTGGTGATTAGCAGGAGCCTTCGGGCTGCTGGTTCTGGTTGTAGTACCAGTTCTCACCCTGCTATTTTCCACCCACCCTCCGTGGATGGGTATCGGTCAAACCGAACTGACAGGAGCGCATCATGACCGGTATCGATCAGCAGACACACACTCAACAACGCCCGCCACTTCTTACTCACCTCGCCGTCGACACGATTGACGCCTATACGCAGGCTCGTGACATCATCAGCGACTTCTCTGCCATTTTTGAAGTACTCGATCATCTTGCTCTGGAAGGTCTTTGCAGTGATCGTATTTCACGCATATTATTCCGGGCAGGATTTTGTCACGCGACTGAACGGCTCAAATTCATTGACGAAAGAATCTCCGACGCTTATAAAACACTGGATGAATTGAAGGCGGACAGCGGCCACACTCTTAATGATGCCGACTAAAGCCTGGGTTCACTTAGCCCGCGTATGATCCGCGCTTTGCCGATCCCGTTGGCTGTGCTTACTATGTGCGCGCCAGTTATGTTTTTTGATTGTTGATGTAACTTTGCGCTTGGGTGTTACTCAAGCGCATTGCTACTGAGACGGTAACGTTTTGACGTCTACCTATAGGCTGTTTTACCGTCCCATGCGTCGCAACACGTTGCGTCAATTGACGACCTACCTGATACGAACAACGCAGGATTTGCAGAATTCCACCTTGTGCCAATTTGCCTTAATCATTTTATTTGGCAGCATTAAGTCTGAAGCTCATACGCAAATCATTCATCCACGAAGGATCAATTATGCCGTCATGCTGAAGTCTCCCAACGACGATGCCGGGGTGTATCCCAATTGAATTTGCGAAATGAATCACTGCAGCTTTCGTACGTAGTTCAGGTAATTGAAGTGTGTGTTGTTGCGGAATTAAAAAGTGTCCGGCCCATTCATTCGCTTCTCGCTCTGCTGCTGAAGCATTCCCCGTTTTTGTCGGATCATCCAGATAGACTGATTTTTTCTCATTTCCATGAAGTAATACATGAGCAGCTTCATGGAATAATGTGAACCAAAATTTGTCATTGGTTTTCCCATACAGCGAAAGTTGAATGAGTGGACGATGCGGGTTAAGCCAACGCGCCACACCGCTGACATGTGCCTTGGGAATGGCTGGAACAATGACAAAGGCTACACCTGCAGACTTGAAGTATTCGCGTAGAAGTGGTTCAAATTGCTCCGGTGGAAGTACGGTAAGTTTGCGAATTTCCGTTAGTGCTGCAATATACTTAGTGCGATTGAATTTATCGCCATCCAGTTTTTCTGCATCCTGTTCGCCCATGCGCAGCCAAGCAGAGATCGCACCCACATCGCTTTGTTCCTCCCGACTACGACGGAATGCGGCTTGCATTTGCCCATATCTCCCCTGCCATTCGTCTGGCGAAGCAATACCAAAAAAACGTAGGCAGGATTCCACCAGCGCAGGTTTAGATTTGACATCAATGCGGTATTTTGCAATTGCGCCAGCATTTCTCTAATTGGTAGCGTATCCAACCAGCGAATTTTTCGGCCGCTTGAAGGCGAACGCATCGTTCGCGATACTTTGCCTCGCGCGCCAACCAAAAACCAACTGTGCTGCCTACAACTCGCTCCAAGCGAATCGCCGCATCTTCAGTCAACGGCACTTTGTCTTTTATGAGCTGGTTTACATGTTTTGCGGTATAGCCCAGTCGTTGCGCTAACTCGTCTTGAGTCCAATCACGCTCCTCAAGGATGTCGAGTAACGTATCGCCTGGCGGTGAAACCCAATCAGGCGCAAATGGGGCTGCCAAATCAGTCATGGTAGTCTCCAATAAATTCGATACTAATAATAGTGATTTGAGACCAATCAATGGACTGATCATCATGCATTGGCAACGGATCTTGATCAGGTGAAAAGACGATCCTCCATCCACCTGCCAAATCAAGAGCAAATTGCCCTGAACGGTCACCTTTGAGGGGATACGGATTCCCGGCAGTTAATTCTGAATAAAATAACACTATAATCAGCAATTACGCAGTTAGTCGAATCAACACGTATGGCATGCATAATTTCCCCACGACAGGTACTGCTTTACCTAGATATGGTTTTTGGGTGACAAGCATATCCTTGTGACCCAAAAACACAGGCTGAACGATTTCTACGTTCTTTTCACCTTGTTCGCCGATACCTACATCGCGAGCATCTACACATATGGGAATTGCCGGTGATAGAAAGAAATAAGTGGTGCTAGCGTCCCCATTCGCAATACCTTCGCAATTATGCTTCTGAGTGTCGGTTAATATTTGCTTGTATTTTGGACTTCATGACTTATACAAATAATTAGATTTAGCTTGTTAAACTACTTAATAACTTATAACATGTGCTTATGAACTCCGTTAACTACACACCTAAAGCCGCCAAGCAATTACGTAAATTGCAAGCTCAGGACAGTAAGAAAGTTCGCGGTGAATGCGACAAACTAGCTGCAATGCCAAACTGCATTAATGTTAAATCGCTGACTAATCATGAATATCAATACCGTTTACGGGTGGGCGGTTACCGGGTATTTTTTAATTTTGACGGTGTCATTCACATCGTTTCCATTCAAGAGGTAAAGAAGCGCGATGAAAACACATACTGAACATGTCCAAATTCTCCGCGATGCAAGTGGACATCCTGCTTATGCGGTGATTCCTTTTGCGGATTACCAAGCGCTGAAACTTGGCAAGCCAAAATCAGAAGCCACCATACCTAACCATGTCGTGAATCTCGCTATGGATAAAAACATTTCTGCTGCGCGTGCATGGCGTGAATATTTAGAGCTGACCCAAGCAGAAATCGCACAACGCATGGGTGTTACACAAAGTGCCTACGCTCAACTGGAAGCTAAAAAAACCTCACGCAAATCCACGCGCGAAAAAATAGCAGCGGCACTGGGTATTGAAGCAGAGCAGCTTGATTTTTAAATTACGACAGCGCAAACCATGACCGCCACGATTAACGATCCAAGCGTCTAACAGCACAAAGATTTTCTGCTACTAACAAACTGCAGGTAAAGTAGTGGCCTATGCGTTGATATTTACATGCCGGATTTATCAACCGTAGCCGTCTCAATGCGCATCATTAGATAAGATTCCCGATGACAACCGTTGATAATTACTCCATCAAAAAGACCGTTATATTCAAAGACAAGACTAACGGAAGTACAAGGCAGATTGTTGCGTCCGTTAGTTTGCCTGAGTATTCCAACGATTCGAGCGGAAGCTATGCCTGCTACGTGCAAATCGATGAACTTTTTCCGCAGAGAATGAAATTGTACGGGATAGACCCATTCCAAGCAGTCATGATTGCAATTTGATTTATTGATCAGCTAATGCTCGCTAACCATTCTAATTTTGACGTGTTGGAGACAAGCGGCGAACAATACATAGCGCACACAGCCAGCAAATGATAAATTGCTGCTGCAAATCATTAAACCGACGCGGTCTTAAATTGACGGGTTCATGCTTTATGAAATGCGGATTTTCATATATTTAGCGCACTTGAATAATGCATTCCAGCCCAACCGCGCTGCATATTCATTTTTTACCTTCATCATTACTTCAATTCATAATTTGATGACGCCAACAAAGCCAACGTTCATCACGCTTTTAAGAATTAATGTTGATCAATTTGTTTCCATACATCGCAAACACCAAACCATCCAACAAGCGGTTCGAGGAAATATTAACCAGGCCACATTCATTAAAATAGCGATACACATCATCAGCATGCATTTTTCGGGCGAGGCGATTCCAGGTTGAATATGCGGCTCTGGAAAATCCGGTAAGTCTCTCGGTTTCAAGAAATTTTTCCGCTTCCGCAACAGTAAATAATTGATCGGGCACCAAAACGGCCACTGTGCCACCGTCACGACATACCCGATGCATCTCGCCGATTACTGCGTCCGGCGCATCCACCACATTGATCAGCGACGCGGCCACCACGAAATCAAAATACCCATCTGGAAACGGCAGGTGATGCGCATCGGCCTGTGCGAAGTGCACCTGCCCGGAGATGTGCATGGCTTTTCCCAATGAAGCGGCAGAGCTATCCACGGCCCAAACCTGCATCTGTTTGTCGGCCAGCCAGCGTGACAAATCACCTCCTGCGCAACCCACTTCCAAAATTTTCGCGTCTGGTGTGATCAACGGTGCGAGCCACGATTCCAACATCGTTTTGTACCAAGTCAATTCAAATAATGTACTGAATAGATTCGACGTGAACAGCATCAAACGCATCACCTGCAGATATCCAATCATCTGCCTCATATCTACGCTCTCCGGAGCACAGGTTCTTGTATCGGTTTCCAATAAAAACACAACAAGCCAATCCAGACTGCATTCACCATGGGAAATGCTGACAGGGACACAGGCACCACACCCTGGACTGTGTAGAACGCGCCGACAAGCAGATCGATCAATTGGATCAGTGCCATCAACCGAATCCAAAGCACGTGTTTTTCAGGGGCACTGCTAATGATCCAAAATCCGGCACCATAGGCCAGAAAGCGCGCAGCAAGCATGCCAAGCGGATACAGCAGATCCGGAGCAGGTTGACTATGGCCCAGTTGATGCAAAAACAGATTTGGAACTATCAGGTAAGCCAGACCCAACAACATTTGTATGATGGCGATAACTCTTAATGTGATTCGAAACATAAAATTATTTCCAAATTAATTGATCGGAACCACAATGTAAATTACTATCTTCCCAATGTGAAGTAGTTACCAAAAGGGAAGTGATGAATACTCAAAAGAAAGCAGACAAGCATCTCTCGCAATCCACTGATTGCGACGCCACCTGCCCGGTGCAGCGCACTGCAAAAATTTTAGACGGCAAATGGACCACCTTGATCGTACGTGATTTGATCGGGGGAAAAAAACGCTATTCCGAATTGCAACGCAGTCTGGTTGGCATAAGCCCCAGACTTCTGGCCGCCCGACTCCGATTGCTGGAACAACATGGCATGGTGATCCGAACCGCATACCCCACGATACCGCCAACGACGGAATACGAACTAACTCCTTATGGACATGGTTTAACTGAAATTATTGAAGCGATGGCCAGGTTCGGCGCCGGGATTAAACGTGTCTAAAAATTTCAACTCGTAATGTGAAATGACTTGCAATCGTAGGGCGTATTAGCGGAAAGCGTAATGCACCAATTTTTCAATCAACATAATCCGGCATGACATCACCACCAGCCCAATCCATTAAATAAACACCCTCTTCCACCAATAAACGCGTCTAAATATAAATCTTGGATTTATAAACAATACTAAGACGGCTTCTGTTTACGCACAGTTAAACACCACTCTGAGATTAGCATGGCAACATCAGCACAGAACCATGGCGGCAATGCGCAGGTTAGGAGTTGATCAGTGTTTACAACAAAAGCTCGGAATCGGCACGATATAGATAGTCCGTTCCATTTTCGGTGAACCAGTCACTGGGCCGCATTGGCATTAATTTAGAAATTCACATCCTGATGCCCTGAAAACCGCGAGCGATATTGTGCTGGACCAACACCGAGTTGCCGATGGAATACTCGTCGCAAAGTTTGTTCGTCGCCATAGCCTGCAGCGGCTGCAATATTTTTCAACGGCAGGTCGGTTTCCTCTAATGCGCGACATGCTACTTCCAAGCGCATCATTTCAACTGTCTTCGCCGGAGTGCGGCCCAGCTTCTTGACATAGGTGCGGGCAAAAGTGCGCGGCGCCATGCTCGCGCGTTCAGCTAAACGCTCGACAGTCAGCGGCTCATGAAGATTCGCAGCGATCCACGCATGCAGCTCGCCAAAGTCCCCACTTTCGGTCGTCTGTGTGGCCAGGGTAACGCTGAATTGCGATTGCCCTCCCGAACGCTTCACAAACATCACCAACTGGCGTGCCGTGTCTATTGCGATCTTGTGACCGAAATCCTCTTCAATCAACGCCAACGTAAGATCGATACCTGCGGTCACACCTGCTGAAGTCCAGACTTTGCCGTCACGAACAAATATCTTATCGGCATCGATGTCGATATCCGTATGGAGTCTTTTTAACCTTCCCACCCACGCCCAGTGCGTGGCTGCGCGTTTTCCGGTCAACTGACCGGCCGCCGCAAGTAAAAACGCGCCTGTGCAGACCGAACAAAGACGGCGTACCGATGACGCCCGTTTGGCGACCCATGCAATCAACGCCGGCGGCGCATAATATTCTTCGCCTGCGCATCCACCGGGCGCGATAAGCGTATCGATACTCAACCCTTTCAAAAAAGAGACTGGTACAGTCATAAATTGCAGACCAGCGCTTGTCGTTATCAATCCACCTTCGATGGAGACAACGATAGTCTCATACCCAGTCACCTTTTCTGATGCCAGGTATCTGTTGGCCGTTGCGAATACTTGCAGCGGCCCGCACAGATCCAGTAAATTCATATCGTCGTAGGCGATCAGCACAATTCGGCGCGGCGCCAATTTCAATTTTGGCGAACGGTCAGCGGCCTTCGTCATATCAATGTCTTTCTTTGCGTTGCGATTGAGAATAATCATAGCGGAAACATAGTTGGCCTAAATGTCAATTAACATTCAATTTCTGCCATCAATCATTAATTTACAAATTTATTTTGACTAAGTCGTTGATATGGTTGAGACATATTTTGGCTGGAATTGAATGTTAATTGTCATTGCTGCCAATAAAATCATCCTCGATACTGTTTCCGCGTACTTATCTCAATTCCTCGCGCGACGCGGCAATATATTTTTATGGCAGCGTTTCACTTAATAAAAATTTTGGAGCATTTAATGAATACCTTGTATCGCTATCTATTACGTCTATTTACCCTGGCAACCATTTTGTTCGGTGCTATCGCTACGACCAACGCCGCTGGTGCTGCCCCCAAACGGGTTGCAATTTTGTTGTTTGAAGGTGTCGACGTCATCGATTACGCCGGCCCGCTCGAGGTCTTTGATACGGATGGTATGCAAATTTTCACGGTTGCCGCAACCAAAGCAACGATCAATCCCTCTGACGCAATGAAAGTCGTGCCAAGTTACACTTTCGCCAATGCTCCTCAGGCCGATATCCTGATAGTACCAGGCGGCCAGATTGATAAAGTGCAATCGGACCCGGCTACACTGGCTTGGATTAAAAAGCAGAGCGCGCATGCAACTTACGTCATGTCGGTCTGCAATGGCGCTTTCACGCTGGCTAATACTGGACTGCTCTCCGGGCTCAAAGTCACAACTACGGCAGGTCGGATTGATGAACTACGCAAGAAACATCCGGAGCTGCAAGTGGTACGCGACCAGCGCGTGGTAGATAACGGAAAATTTATCGAAACGGGCGGACTGACCGCCGGAATCGACGGCGCACTACATCTGGTGTCCTTGATTGCGGGTGACGGGGAGGCTCACGCGATTGCGCAACAAATGGAATACAAGTGGCTTCCGGAAGGGGCTTATCTGCCGGGTACTGATGCATTCCATATCGTCAAGGAAATCATGGGCATTGGCATGATGTCTGCGCATGAAACCGGCAGCATGGACGGCATAGCCAGCAGCAGCGGTGACTCAACGCAATGGGAAATTGGCTATCGACTTCGTTCGGAGAAGACCGACAGTGACATCCTAAAACACGTCGTGCAATCGTACACCGGCATGGCTCTGGATAGCGGTGGTTCTGCAGCAGTAACAACCGGCGTTTGGCAATATCGTGACGCAGAAGGTAATCAATGGAATGTGAAATTTAATGTCGATAGCGTTCCCGGACAGACGGGCATGCATGTTTTCAAAATCGAAGCGGTTCGAGTGTAATTGCCCTGGATTGAGTGGCCAGGCCGAGAGTTCCAGTCAGTTTGAAATGTTAAATGGATCAACTATCTAAGTGTTTTGAACT
This sequence comes from Solimicrobium silvestre, assembly GCF_002976435.1. GTDB lineage: Bacteria > Pseudomonadota > Gammaproteobacteria > Burkholderiales > Burkholderiaceae_D > Solimicrobium > Solimicrobium silvestre. Next base: position 115,456 of record NZ_PUGF01000004.1, read on the forward strand.
CTCACGCAGCGTCAAACTGGAAAGACGATCCCCATACTTAATGACAAATTCGCGGACAAATTCAGGATCCCAACGCGCATAGTCTCTCAGTGCCCACCCAATTGCTTTCCGAATAAAGAATTCTTTCTCATGGCCGAGCTTCAACGCATATCGCTTTAACCTTGATTTGTCGGTATCCAATCGCCAGCCAAGTTGATGCAGCATGGCAGATCGTCTGACCCAGAAACTTTCGTGCACAATCCATTCGTCCATGATGGATTTTATTGCCGCTTTATTTGTATGTTCAGTATGGAGCACGGTGCTGATTACTGCAGAGAGACCATCTACTGTTTCCCACCAAGGATCACACAATAGAAGATCGCGAATGGCGGGCAGATCTGTCAGGCCAATCAGATGAGATTGATGTCGGAGCAGATCAATTGCCGTATAACGATATTCTCGCTCCTCACCTGCCCAAAGCATTCTCGCTGCTTCTAACAATTTCTGTGCATCGTCAAATGGACTTTTGATCAGGTCTTTGACAGCGGCCCTTCTGATCGGCGCAGGCAATCCCAAAAACTTAAACTGGCCAAGTAGATAGGCGCTCATGGCTTCTGCGCGGTCACTGTTTGCCAGTGGCAGCAATCTGCACTCGACTTCCCTTGTAAATGCCTGTGCTTTCATTTCAAACCTTGGCCGTGGTGACGAAGCAAGCACCGCCGGGATTTTCCGCCTTTTTTTCAATCCCCAGCGTAGCTAGAACATTGGTATAGAACAAAATCAGTTTGTCTGCGTTTGCAGTGCGAATTCCAATATGATCAATCATGATAGTTTTTTTCCGTTTATGAACCGCGAACTTCCAGCGAGGCGCGGTCCCAGGACATTAATTACTGTTGCTGGCACAACGTGTCGGATCACGATCCTATACGTCAACTAGCGGATACGATTCAACGTAACTCTCACCGTCTACACCATAGTAAGTGACTGTTCGAGCGATTAAGTCGACGTCGTATTTCACGGTCCCAGCTTTCCAACTCGCGATCAGGAATTCTGAAAAGGTGCTTTTGCCAGCCTGATCTATACGCAGTGCGGTGATAAGGGCTTCCCGGTTGAAGGGAGGTACGTCCGCCATACCTTCTATCAATGGTGTGCCTTGGACAGCAACGGGACCAAGTTCCGTTACGTAAAAGCTTTGGCACGACGGCAGAAACCAGCAGTTGCGTTTTACGCCCGCACTCCTAAGCGTTTCTGCTAAATAAGGAAAGCCGCCGGCCTTTGGTCTGCCAGCCATGGCCCTTTGTTGCGCTGATTTAAGATTTTCAATTGCGTTGTTCATTTTTCACTCCTTAATCAATGGGATATTTTTTCAAATGGTTGTGTATCACTATTTTCGTAAGTACTGCTGCCAATGCTTCACGTTCTTCAGTAGACAGCACACCGAAAAATTCTTCATCATTGGCGTCGGCCAATTTAGCCAGCTTAGGGACCATGGCAATTGCCGTCTCGGTCAACCGGATATCCTGATACCGGCGGTCTTCTACCGCTTCGGTTCTGGTTACCAATTTTTTTTCGAGAAGTTTGGAGATGAGTTTCGAAACCGCGCCTCGAGTCAATCCGGTCAATTCAGAAACTACCCCTGGTGATGTCGTATCGTCACCGCTGTACATTTCTCGGATGACCACCCACTCGGCAACTGTCACGTCCATTTTTTCCAATTTGCGTGCAAATGATTGCGAGACATTATTCGAGACCAACCTCATCCAAAATCCGAGGTGGGATTTCAAGTTGCTAGCTTTCAGCTTTTGTTTCTTGTTTGCGGTCATTTTCAGTTCCTCCTTGAATCGAATATTACTTTCCACGGAAACAGTTGTCAAGGAAAATGTTTGCGCGATTAAGTTTCTTTAATATTAATTTTTATACCTACTTTTTCAAGCCACGGCAAATTTTCCTAGCGGCGAATTTGCAAAGAAAATGTCGAAAATTCGCGGAGAAATTAAAGTTTCAGGAAACGAAGATGGCGCTGCTTTGGTGACTGTTAAGTGCAGCCGATTCGGCAAACTAGACGGCAGAACTAATGAATCACAAGTTAATTTAATAAACTGAATAATTTGTAGAGTAATCTCAATTATTGAGAAACCATATTTTCAAAAATATTGCCTATGTTCCTGATTTTGTTGGACAGAGAAATCGATTATTTTGAGAACCTACAATTTTGACGGATGGCACGATAAGTGAAATCTGTGCCAAGTTAGTGAATAATAGTGTCACGGTTAGTGAAATAGTCGATAGAAACCCGCTAGGAATGAACTGGCGGTTTTTTTATTGTATGCGACTTACTCGAATTAGTAGGTTTCGAGCCTAGTGTTACTATTTTTTAATTTTAGAGTTACTGTTTTTCGCTTGACGCTTGCACTGTGGGCAGCATGAACACTTGCAGGAGCTGTATTGAACAGAGGGCTCGGTAACGGGCATCCCCTATCGTAATTCTGGCCATTTGCAACCACTTCGACATGAAAGGAAAGAAAATTAAATTGACGAATTCTCATCATAATGCAATGCCTTTAGAGCAGCACTCGATGTGGCTTTGGATAGCTCTATTTTTTCGTAATGCTTTTCCTTTCATCGTTTCGATAATTCTTTCCGCATGTACCGTGACCGATCGGCACCATCTCCCCGATGATTGGGCTCCGGTTGAGCAGGGAGTTGGGAGTTTTCGGCAACTGGCGGGAGATTATGCTTTCATGGGTGAAATTGGTGATAATAGTGGAAGAAAATACCAATTGAATCTCTTTGCACCAAGTTCTTCTTGGAAACTTATCGAGAATTCAACGCATGTAAAGATCGAAGTAAACTCAGGTGACCAGTTACACGGGCTTACGGTTTGATACCTAAACGGTGATGCCGAGTTGCTGGTAATTCGGCTCAGTCAGGGTAGGGATTATTGGTGCAATAATCAGCAATGCACCTTTCGTTGGCCAGACGTACCTTCAATTGAGGCGCGGCAGTTTTCACTGACAACTGGAAGCGATGGCGCACTATTACAGCATATTGTGTATCACTACACGACATACGTTCTCATAACTCAAGTACACGACGCAGATTATTGGGTTCGATGGACGTCGCGTAGAGCCACATCGCCTGCAGTACAGTAGATTGGGCTGTGTGGTGGCGTCAACTTAGCTGGATAAGGATCGAAATATAGTTGCGGGAATGATTGGAGGGGAGCATGATCTAAGCAAGGGCCGCAATTTCGCTGCGGACGGTTTAGGAGTGAATTGGCATGACAACTAGGATCACTGTAGCCGCTGACAACGCCAGGATCGGCGACATTATTTACAACGGACTTGGCAGCGGCAAACACCCAACCTACTCTTGGGAAGCTATCACCCAGGTCAATTCAGTGGATGGACTGATTCAACTGATTACGGGCCGCCTCGACGGCCCCCACGGTGAATTCTGGTTCGAACCGGAGGAATCAGTTGTCGTGGTTCGTCACCCACCGGCAGCCCCCAAACCAGCTATCGCAGAGCCCCATAACAAGCGGCCTCATGGACATTAGGGCGGGCTTTATCTTTGGTGGTGGTCGCATGATGACCCATTGGCGCCACAAAATAAACGGACCGCGACCGGTGTCGGCGCCAAACGGACAGATATGAAATATTCCAAAGATGGCTGTTCGGAGCTATCTGGCCTACAAACGACACCGGCACGACGGCTCGCAAATAAACAACAACTTCGCAATGGCAATCGATGAAGTAAAAGCGCCGATTAGTATTAGCCAATCCACCAATTCTCAAACACGTTTTTAATCGGATACTGCCATATGTCGCACGTGATGCGTCACTGTTGGCGCTACTTCCCGTGCCTATGGTGACGACGTGCTTCGTCGCAAATTGATAGCCTGTGCGCTCGGTTGTGTTCGCTCTTTACCCAAATAATGCGCCATCCCACATTTACTACAATGCGTTAACTTGCTAATCTCGCTTTTGATAAACTGACTTCCCAAACTGATTCGTAAAGGAATAACTTATGAAGGTTACCGATCCGAAGAATTTGAATAAGCATTTCAATGAGTTGTTCCGCGCGGATGATCTCGATGGAATGATGGCGCTATACGAGTCGAGCGCTGTGCTTTGTCTCGCTTCCGGACATGTGCTAAACGGGAGCGAGCAGATTCGAGAACAGATGAAGACACTGCTTGCTTTGCGAGGAGAACTGACGTCCGAGCATCTTTCTTGCGTGCAGCGTGATGACTTGGCAATGCTTCACGCCAAATGGCAATTTAAAGGTTCCGACAGCGCCGGCAACGCAATCGATATTGGAGGTTACTCTTCCAAACTTGCTAAAAAAGGGGAAGATGGTGCATGGCGTTATGTTATGGACCTGCCCGTCGCATTCAGACCCTGATTAAACTTCCACGCTCAGATGGAAATTTTTATTTGGAAGATATGCCGCTGTTGCCGCACGTTGAAAGATGCTGCTCGCGCGCTGACTAGCTTGTTAATTACGCCCCCGCATACTAAGCAAATACAACACAGACAGCGCCGCTCTCCAGTACCACAAACACCCATCGGTTTCGTCGCATGCAAACCTACTTATCTGGCCAAATTTTCGCAATTGACTATACTCATATTGAGCAGAAACTGGTACCGCGTATTAGCAAGCAAAGGCGACTTCCGTTTACTTAAGGTCGAACATAAATCGGAGTTTGACATGGAAAAATCACCACGCAACATTGACAGCACCAGTCGATTATTTCTAGCTCTTTGGCCAGAAACAACTATTCAAAATAAATTGAAATGCTGGAGTGACGACTGCTCATGGCCTTCAAGTGCATCATTGATGCGGCCTGAATCTCTCCACTTGACGCTACACTTTATTGGGAATGTGCCAAATTCCCGTTTGCCAGAACTGGTGCAAGGGCTAAAAGTTTCCTTTCACCCATTTGATCTAAGTTTTGGCCGTCCTGAAATGTGGGCACACGGAGTAGCTGTATTGAAACCAGATTCGGTGCCTGACAACTTACTGGAGTTACACGCATCGTTAGAACCGGTGTTACGACGTCTCACACTCCCAATCGAAACCCGGCCTTTCCTTCCTCATATTACATTCGCACGCCATGCTGCCGACGCCCTCCTTCCCGCGCTCGAACAAGAGCAGCGTATACATTGGCATGTAGATGGATACGCGCTGATTAAGTCGCAGCAAATACCCGAAGGAAGGTATACCTTGGTGCAGCGCTACGCGCATAAGATGTGATTTCTGGAGAGAAAGTTATCGTCGTGATGACATGGAACAAAGCTTGCACAAATAAGCCAGTTGCACTAAGTCATGTAAAAGGAAGCAAATTACTTTGGCGCAATTTTATATAACCTATTAATAATCGACATGGGCAGTCACATTAACTTCAGCGCCCTATGAAACTCAACGTTGGAACAATATCCCCAAGTCATGACTCATTGCAACAATGAGCGATTGCCGTCCCCCTCCGTTACATTTGTTACGCTAATTACACCTTAGACAAACAAATACAATTTGACACTCCGCTACTCAGTACATATTCTCCTTGAGCCACAGCACTGCGTTCCGTTGGAAAAGTTGATCAATGGCATTGCCTTTCTGTGGAGAAATATTAAGTTTCCTGATTTCGCAACTCCCCCCATCAATCTGCCCTGTGTGACGCTGCCACGTCGTGTCGGCATTTCACTTGCTCTGAATAAGGAATTTTTAAATGAAAAATATCTTCATCAAAGCGTTAGTCATTTCATGTCTGGCATCAGCAGCGACCATCTCGATGGTCAGTGTTCACGCCGGGGAAAACCAGAGTCTGGTACAGGTAGCGCCGGATGAAATCGCCCGGGTACCCGGGATGACCGCCGATTACGTCAGAACTCCACACGGTTATTTTCATTCCTCCTGCGTACAGCACATCGACCAAAGTGAGGAGCTTCAAGTGGACGGTAGCATCAAGCGCGCTGACGGTAAGCTTCGTCAGGTTGCCCAATGTGCTTACCCAAGGTTCCTAAATAACGGCACGCGTATCGAGGCGACTGCAAAAAACACACGTCTGCCAGAGGTATACAACGGCTACTTGCAGCTTGTGTCTGCAACACTCAGCTCTGGCACCAACGAGTTGACGGCTTACATGACAGTGCCACCTAATCCTAGCTCCGAGTCTGGACAAACGTTGTACTTTTTCCCGGGCCTCGAGGACGCTCAGAACGTAGTATCGATTCTGCAGCCAGTACTGGGCTGGGATGGTTATGGCGCTAACAATTGGACCATTGCCTCATGGAACTGCTGCAAATCGGGTACCACGTACGTCGGCAACAATGTCGTTGTGAAGCCGGGTGATCTGATCTACGGCACCATGGTCAACACGGGCGGCCAGAATTGGACGATCACCGCGACCGACGAAACCAACACTTCACTGGCTTCAGCTACCCTGAAAACCCAAGGCTATAGCCAGACCTTTGACTGGGTTTTTGCTGGTGCTCTGGAAACCTACGGCGTCAGTTCTTGCAGCCAATTCCCAAGCAGCGGCCCGATCAAGTTCACCAACATTCAGGCCTATGTCGGCGGTAAAGTCGTCAGCAATCCGAGCTGGAGCATTCAACCAGGTTCAAACAGCGAAACGGCTTGCACCAAAGCCACCGTCGTTGACTCTAAGGATGTCAATATCAGCTACTGACGTCGTATACCTTGCTCAACAATTTCACCAGCATGTCAACGCTGATGGCTGGTGGAATCTGTACCAAGCAAGTGAAAAATTAGTGTCACAGATAATGAAATAATCTGTGGAAACCCGCTGGCAATAAACTAGCGGGTTTTTTTATTGTGCACGGCTTTTATTGAGTTGGTGGTTTTGAGCGAAATTTGATATTTTTTAATTTTAGAGTTAGTGTTTTTCACTTGGAATCGACGGATTCAACCGGTCAGTCGCAGAAAAATATAAATCATATCCAAACAATAAACACCTAAGGAGAACTCATGTTTGACCACGTAAAATTCGGAGTCAGCGACTATGCAGCGAGCAAAACGTTCTTTCTCAAGGCACTCGAATCGCTCGGCGTAGCTGTTGCCGCGGAGGGAGTGCCAACGTACGGTGTCGAGCTTATTAACCCAAAGAGTAAGACTTCATTATGCCTGTGCCAAACCGAGGAAAAGCCGGCGCATCTTCACTTAGCATTCACGGCCGAAAATCGCCAGCAAGTCGATGCTTTCTATCGAGCGGCCCTAGAGGCGGGTGGCAAAGACAATGGTGCGCCTGGTCTGCGCCAGCACTACCATGCGAACTACTATGCAGCTTTTGTCATTGGTCCGGACGGGCACAATGTCGAAGTGGTTTGCCACGAACCAGAGGCTTAGCAGATCCATCGAGGGGCTGCTCTCCAGCGGACTTCACCCAGTTGCGTCCACCCCTCATATCAAATGCTGAACGTCCACTATGTGAAAAAACTCACGTTCGTAAAAGGCACAGTAAGACCAATCCCCGCCCAAAAACATCAACGGCTGCCGCTCGACTTAAGCGACCATTCACGTACGCGCTTTGCATACGGTTGCCCACATCACATCGATCACAAATTACAACAATTTGACGGCCTTATGCAGTTCAAATTCTGATTTTTATGGTTCGCGCCGTACAATGCTTGGTACTCGCAACGTTCACAACTTCTCATTTGCAATCGGAAAGAGCGCCACCATGCACTCGCGTCAGAACAGCCCAAATCAACATCAAACAGAAGAGCCTTCCCAAGCCGAAATAGCCAATCTGCTGGCACTGTTTACGCAGCAGCACTACGCTGAAGCCAAAGCCTGCGCGGATAAATTAACGCACCAATTTCCGCAACACGGTTTCACATGGAAAGCACTGGGCGCAATACATAAAAAGTTAGGCAACCCTGAAGAGGCGATTACCGCGCTGACCAAGGCGACTTTATTCTTGCCGACTGACGCCGACGTGCATTACAACCTTGGGAACAGCTTTTTGGAACAAAGCAAATTATCCCAAGCCGAATCGAGCTACCGGCAGGCATTGGTGATTCAGCCTGGCTATATGGCAGCCCATTACAATCTGGGCAAGGTATATCAAGCTTCAGAAAACTTCGACGCTGCCCAAGCCAGCTACAGGATTGCTCTCTCCTTACAACCAGACTTTGTGGAAGCGCTCAGCAGTTTAGGTGTAGTCCTGCACTCCCTTGGTAAAATAGAAGAGGGAGAAATCTACTTACGACGTGCCGCTGAAATCAATCCGAACGATCCGCAAAACCACACCAATCTAGCCAATCTGCTTCAGGAACTGGGCAATACAGAACAGGCAGAGTCTTTATATCGCCAGGCGCTCAAGATTAACCCGTATTCGTGGCAGCCCATCTACAATCTAGCCAATCTTCTAATCAATCAAAAGCACTTATCCGAAGCCGAAACCATGTATGTGCAGGTGGTGCAGTTGCGGCCTGAATTTGCGGAAGCGTGGTTTAATCTGGGCAATTGCCTGTTTGCGCAAAATCGCCACCCAGAGGCGGAAATAAGTTATCGCGAAGCGCTGCGTATCAATCCAGATTATGCCGAAGCGCACAACCATCTTGGAATCGCCCTCAGAGAACAGGAGCGATTAACCGAAGCCGAACAAAGCTACCGCAACGCCTTGCGGCTAAAGCCGGACTATGTGGACGTGCATTACAATTTGGGCAATGCTCTGAGCGAGCTCGACCGCATTCCCGAAGCCGAAGTTTGCTATCACCGGGCTTTGGAATTCAACCCTGACTACGCGGAAGCGCATAATAATTTGGGTATAGCATTAAAAACGGCGGGCCGCCTCGAAGAGGCCAAACTATCGTTGGAAAAGGCGATGTCCATCAACCCGGAGTTTCTCGAACCGTACGTCGGCATTGCCTCCTTAAAGACCTATCGCGAAAACGACCCGCAAATCGCCCTGCTCGAAAAACAATTGGCCACCGTGCATGAATTGAAACCAGAAGCGCAGATACGGTTCTGGTTTGCGATCGGCAAAATGTACGAAGACTTGGGGCGCTTCGATGCATCTTTTTCTGCGTACGAGAAGGGAAACCGATTGAAATTTTCCTCAGTGACGTGGGATGAGGAGAAAGAAATTGCTTTCATCGATCGAATCAAGAAATTATTTACCAAAGTGTTTTTCGATCGTTCCGACGCCTTAGCAGACATGACAAATCGTCAGCCCACATCAAATATTGCGTCAGAAAGAACGCCGATATTTATACTCGGCATGCCGCGTTCCGGAACCTCACTTTTGGAGCAAATACTTTCGACGCATCCTAGTGTCTTTGGCGCCGGTGAGTTGGTGATCATGAAGGAAGTGATTGTGAACGCCGCGCTCAGCGAAGATTATCTGCATTATCCCGATGCCATTGCGAATTTCTCTCTGGAGCAATGGCATCAACTTGGACAAAGCTATCTGGACAAGGTATGGGAATTGGCTCCGCACTCCTCGCATATCACGGACAAAATGCCAGCCAATTTTTTGCACATAGGAATGATCCACCTGATGTTCCCAAACGCGAAAATTATTCATGCCATGCGTGATCCGATGGACTCGTGTTTCTCCTGCTATTCACGCATATTTAGCAAAAACAATCTCGCCTTTTCCTATGATCTCAATTCCCTGGGTCATTACTACAACCGCTATATCACTTTGATGGAACACTGGCATACCGTGCTCCCTGCGGGTACGATTTTGGATTGTCGCTACGAAGATCTGGTTGAGAATACCGAAGCCCAGGCAAAGCGGATTCTGCACTACATAGGATTACCATGGGATGAGCGGTGTCTTGATTTTCATAAAAACAAACGCCGCGTGAAAACTGCCAGCCAGGCGCAGGTACAGAAGCCGATCTACAAAAGCTCTGTGGCGCGTTGGAAGCATTATAAGAAGTATCTTGGTCCATTGGAGGAGCTGATAAATCGACGCAACCGTGAGCTTAACGCTTGAATAAATAGGCCACTAAGTGGCCTATTTCGTTCAGCTAAGCTGTAAAAAGTTGCATAACCATTTCGCCATTAACGTCATTCCCGCGCAGACGGGAATCCAGGAGCTCGTAAATTGAACGCTAAAGGTACTGCGTACACTGGATCCCCGCCTGCGCGAGGATGACGTTATTGCTGTTATTGGCTTAACTAAACGGCATTGCACTGAGTGGCCTATTTATTTCCATGCAGCGTGAGTGTAGCCAGCGCAGAGTCAGCACTGGAAATATTCAATAGAACAAAGGCCTGAAGAAATAATTTGTAGATTTAAATAAGTGCTACTTACGCAGCTGCTTAAAAGCATCAAATTCCCATTCCTTCATTGCCACTAACAAGCCAGTGCCGCGTTTCTTACTTAATGGGGCATCAATACACTCTTCATGCAAACTTGCCAGCTTGTTTTTTAAGCGACGTAATTCAATTTGAAATTGGTTAATTGCCGGTTCGGTCAACATGGCGTGCGCAAACTCTAAGGTCTCATTATGCTGATCATAATTACCGGATAAAAAATCATTGATACCTTGTTTAAAAAAGAATTGGCGAATTGGGCCTTTTTGCAACCAATCGAAATCACGCTTGACGCGAAGCCGTATCCGATTGGCAGGTAATAATTCAATCATACCGATTCGATCTAATACCATTAGCCTTTTAAAAATCTCTTTTTGAGATAGATCGTAGGTCGATTCAATTTCCTGAATAGACCAGTGATTCAAAATACAAACCGTGATCAATAATAACTTGGGATCCTTCACTAATTGAGCTTCTTGATCATGAGTCAGCATATTAATTTTCATGATTGAAGCCGAAGCTTCTTGCATTATTTCTGCCATCGTAAAACCAAGCAACTGACTGATTTGCGCCAATCGCTCCAGCGTAAATCGCTCACTGGCAAACAATCGCTTCACTCCCGCCTCAGACATATCAAGCTCCTTGGCAAGATCCCGATACGTCATCCCTTGTGCCTTTAGTTGACGTTTTAAGGCATTAACAATTTGAGTGATTTCGGTCATAAAAGTAGCTAATAAGTAGACTTAATGGTTAATTATAAGCAACTTACTTAATAATACAACGCATAAATATACTTCATGTCACTGTGCGCTCTCTTCCACCAATCGAAGGAGCTGACATGTTTATCAATACAAACTCATTTCACCAATCAAAATTCAATCCAATCTATGCATTCACGTTGATAGCTGCCGTTCTTTTTTATCCATTGCACGCTAATGCAGTTCAACTTCCCGATGTACAAAATCCAACGTCGCAATCTACATCAATTGACCAGATCGCTAAGACTCTCAAAGTCGGGGATTTAATCTTTATCCGCGTTTCAGCCAGGCCCTTTCGTGAAGTAGCTGACGCGACCGGAACATGGACTAATCATGTCGGCATCGTTACCGATATTGATGGCTCCGAACCATTGATTGGCGAAAGTACCTTTCCGTTTTCGCGCACGACGACATTAACTAAATTTGTCGCCAGATCTGAGCAAGGTCACGTCGCTGTCACCAGACTTAAATCTGATTTATCGCCGCAACAAATTCAAATGATTCAACGTGGTGTAAAGGAGCGCTCAGGAATTTTTTACGATACGGGCTTTAATCTTCATTCGCATAAAGAATTTTGCTCCCGATTTGTTTATGAAGTCGTGAAGGATGCGACAGGGGTCTCTATTGGAAAAATTGAAACGTTCAAAGAAATGCTGGCGAGTCGGCCGGATATTAATTTAGGATTTTGGAAGGTTTGGTATTTCGGTCAAATTCCCTGGGAAAGAGAAACCATCACCCCTGCCAGTTTATTAAATAGCCCGGAATTGAATCCGATTTTTAATGGCAACGTAGACACAACCAATCATTTAAGCTGAGGTTGCCATGTCACTGACCATTATTTTTTTCGTGTTTGCTTTTTGCTTTGTTCTGGAACGTGTTATCCCCGGATGGCACCTGCCTGAAGTAAAAACTTGGCCGTTACGCGTATTAGCAATTAACTGCGTCCAACTAGGTGTTGTCTTACTCGCTGGGATAAGCTGGGAGCGCTGGCTATCAGCGTGGTCGTTATTTCATCTATCTAACCATGTGCATCCGGTTGCTGGTGGCTTAATCGCTTACTTCATCGCCACGTTTATCTTTTATTGGTGGCATAGATGGCGCCATGAATCTAATTTTCTATGGGTCGGATTTCATCAAATTCACCATAGTCCTCAGCGCATTGAAGTCATTACTTCTTTTTATAAACATCCAATCGAAATGATTGTGAACTCAATTATTGGCAGCCTTCTTGTTTACACCTTCTTAGGATTATCACTGGAAGCCGGTGCCTTTTATACGATGCTAACTGCGCTGGGAGAATTTTTCTATCACACCAGCATTAGAACACCGCGATGGATTGGGTATTTTTTCCAGCGGCCAGAGATGCATCGCATTCATCATCAATATCAGCGTCATAAAAATAATTATGGCGATATTACGTGGTGGGACATGCTATTTGGAACATATGAAAATCCCTTGGAATGGAAAGATCATTGTGGATTTGACGATGAAAAAGAGCAGCAATTAATCCCAATGCTTCTGTACAAAAATGTTCATAGAGATGATTAATTGACAGAGAAAAGATTCACGGCAGCAGCGGTCAAGTCTACTACTTCCATAATTTATAAAGAAGCTGGAATGTTATGCTTGACCCAGAATCCGTATTATTTCAGTTTGCGATGAGCCATCCGCGATAACTCACAATCAAACCACTCAGCGCATATTTTATTTCGACATTGAAGTAGAATTTGTCATTGCTTACGTATTCAAAACTGTCACCTCCCGGGCACAGGAAACCCGGCAAAGGAATTTGTAAAAATCTCCATCTCCTCACCTCGTAGTTCAATTTTCCATTTTCTGGTACTAAAGCAATACCAAAGGTAAATGGCCCAAATCGTTCGCAGATGAGGTGTTCATATTTACCTTGTCCATTGCTAATTTCGCTTCTAAATATTTTCCCATTAAAGTTGCGTTGCCAAGATTCTGCGTCGGAAGATTTTGTAATGCATACTTCAACTGGCACATCATTGCCTTCATTGGGAAATCTAAAAATAATTAAAATGAATTTTACCAACCAGCTATTACCTCTTTTAATTTCCGCAATTCCATTAAATTTTGTCCCGGAAGGTGCATCATGCATTTGCCGTATTTGTTCAGGAAGATCACTCCATGTACTTCCAAGTGCATTACGAAATACCGATTGTGCCGACGATTCTCGTTGATCTGTATAAATAACCCGCTTGGCAAACAATGGCAGGTACCTGCCTAAAATTATTTTTTTCATTTCAGTGAGCCTGTATTTTTTAAGAGTGGATCATCAGTTAATTTTCACAGCAAAAAACGCCGTTACGCCAATGACTTCAAAATGGGTAATTTTAAAGTGGGCTTTTAAAAACTTTTCTAAGTCGATGGCACTGTCTTCGCTGTTATTGAAAACACCCAATAAATTTAGAAATGACATCGCAGGCCTAGCCAGTAAATTTTTCGGAACGCCCGTGGATAGCACCGTTGTACCGAACAAAATGCCATCCTGCTTTAACAGAGGTTTCAAGTGGAGTAATGCCTGACATTTTTGACTGATGCTCCCAGGAATACAATGCAGAACATAATTAATGCTGACTGAATCGAATTGCGGAATACTGCGTTGCATTGGTTCCAGCAAATTCTGAACGTATATTTCAGGCGCATATCGGGAAACTTTAATCTTCGTTTTTTCCAGACAAGCTTGACTGAGATCCATTAAGGCTAAGCGCGGACTAGGTGTCGCAAATTTAATTCTATTTAATAAATAACCAGTACCAACGCCAACTTCCAGATGGCTTAAGCTCACATATTTTTTATAATGCGCATCCAGCCGCTGGATAGAACTTCCCCAAGCGTACTTGGAAATAAATCCATACAAAATGAAATCGTAAATAGATAAACTGGCTTTATTAAAATATCGCTGCGAACGTTTTACTTTGGCAATGCTTAGTTCTTGGGCAATATTATTCATGATGATTTTCTTAAGTTAATTATTGTTTAAAGTACAGACGGGCCTGTATCCAACATCTATCTGCCTTATTTTTAATGTTCAGGTCGGTTGGCATATCTGATCGCAATTCGACTAGTTCTGTTCTCACAGGAAGATCATCGGGTAACCTGATATTCCATACCAGACCAATACGGCGCAGTGCGACCAATACCCACCAGCCCGGATCCCATTCTCCTGAATGAATTCCCAATCGAGCTGATCCTGGATAGGCATGATGATTGTTGTGCCAACACTCCCCCATCGTTAATAACGAAGTGAGATGAATATTGCGGCCCTGAACAGCGGCGTCGCGTACTTCATAGTGCATGCCACCGTGGTTATGCGCAAAATATCCAATCAACCAATGTCCAAAAATTCCTGCTGTCACTCGTGCACATACGCCCCAGAATACAAATCCCCAGCCACCCCAACAATAAAACAGGATGGCGATGGGCAGTTGCTGCCACATCCATGTGTATTCTAAAAATTGATAAAATCGTTGATTTAATATGGATGATTCAATGCGTATTTCCGGTGGATTGGTAAGCTCAAGTTCACAGTGAATTTGCCACCAGCCATCCGCCCAAAAAGATCTGCCATGCCGAAGGTAATCATGGCAGTTTGGTAAACGTTGCGCATAATCACGTAGTTCATGTTGGCGCAGCAATCCTAGTGGTCCAGCCAAGCCCACCAGTACGCCCAGATAGACGAAAAAAAACTCCAACCATTTTGGACATTGATAGCTGTTATGTATCAATTTACGATGACTTCCCAACGAATGTCCCAGTAATAGAACGATTCCAGTACTGATCACAAATAATATTAGTCCGGCCCAAGAAAATGTAAAAATTCCACCAACTATCGCGGCTCCTGCCATGCCCAAAAACCAGAGCGATTTGACAGGTGAATAATGAACATTCCCGATGGTTGCACATGTAATTGAGTTCGAACTTGCCCTATGATTATCCAAGCTTGCTGGTGTAGATTTCATAACAACCTCATATTAGTTTTTTAAGCAAAGAATCTGTTTGTGCATCACCTAGCCTGTTTTAAATTTTCGATATATTTAATTCCAAGCAATTTGAGCAACGCAGTTCGAAACGCCTTGCAGATTGGATAAAAAAACTTGGCACCAAAATTTGTACGGAACACGTAATAATTGATACGGTTAAAAATTCCAGAAGGCGAGCTCAGCAGCGTTAACATATGAATCGCATCTGGTCCGTAATAAATCGCCCCTTTGAATTTCAGTACCATGCCTTGGTCTATATCCAACCCTGCCCTAGTAATTTCATCCATTAATTCGCCGGAATTACGCGCATCGACCAGATGCAATTTCCCAACGGCGTCCCGGATACGGATGTATTTGCAATAAGTTTTGCAAACCGGGCATTCACCGTCGTACACCAGCCAAACATCCTCTGTCATTGGGTTGGTATTTTTCATCTGGACTCCCTGTTTTGGTCATGGTTTAATGTGACATTCGCTGCTATACTACACACTAATTAACTAATTAGCTAAATAAATATGAAGATCGATAAAATATTTGAAGCACTGGCTTCCACACCGCGCCGCAAGATTCTGGCTTATCTGTCGGAATCGTCGATGACTGCGGGAGAAATTTCTGAGCGTTTTGAAATGAGCAAACCATCGCTTTCCAAGCATCTGAAAATTCTTGAAAACGCAGATCTGATTCAAAGCGAAAAGAAAGGCCAGTTTGTACATTACAGCCTGGCTGATGATAATTTGATTGGAACACTGCACACCTGCCTGGCAACGATATGTCCAGTTGGTGGCCCTCTGGTGAGAGAAAGCGCGGCAAAAGCCAAGAAAAATGCAACTAAAACATAACGCTAAATTGAAATAATGAATAACACCTTCTCTCTAATAAAAAATTATTTCAAGACAGCATTCCGCTGGCAACGTGGCCGTCAGATGTCGGGCTATGACAAGATGCTTCTTCTGCAAAGCATGTGGCCGCTGCCGTTTGATTGCTATATTTTGAAATTTCCGGAAGGCGCTGAAATTGCCCCGCATGTTGATGCAGTCAAACAAGGCGCGCACTACCGTTTGAATATCGTTATCAAGCGTGCCGGATCAGGCGGAGAATTTGGTTGTGCTAATCCGATTTACACATCGAATCGCATCAAATATTTTCGCCCAGATGTGAGCGAGCATAGTGTTACCCGGGTCGATAAAGGCTCACGCTATGTATTGAGTATTGGATGGGTACGAGGTAAGTAACTGAAAATTATTGATGCGGAAACCCGTAAATTATCAACTTGAAAACACTATCAAAATTAATAGCGCACACATCAAAATCCCCTTGAGCACTCAAGGGGATTTTTCAATTTATGAGATTCAACCCTTTGTCATTTTTTTGTAATGATTTCGTCATAAGGCTGTTGGTGGCGGAAGCCCATACTACTAAAACACTACAGCAAGTAGTACTCCCTAAATCAAATTAAAAGGAATCATCATGAACATCGCCATTGTCCCTAAATGTGCAATAGCTGCAATTACTTCAGCTACGATTTCAGCCGTATTACTGGCGTTCACTGCATCCCCCGCCTCCGCCGCGCCTATTAATAATATTGTTCTGGTACATGGCCAGTTTGCCGATGCATCCGGCTGGAGGCCGGTGTACGACATTCTCACCAAAGACGGTTACAACGTAACGATGGTGCAAGAGCCGCTCACCTCATTGAGTGAGGATGTTGCCGCTACGGTGAGGGTATTAGCGCGTCAGCCGGGCCAGAGCATTCTTGTCGGTCATAGTTATGGTGGCGCGGTCATTACACAGGCCGGTACCGATCCGCATGTAGCTGGGCTGGTTTATATTGCCGCGCATGCACCTGACGAAGGCGAATCCACGGCTTCTAATAAAAATAAAATTCCAGGAAAAATACGCACGATAACGACGCCGGATGGATTTGTGTTTGTCGACCCCGCCCACTTCCATGAGGACTTTGCTGCTGATTTACCAGCCGATCAGGCCGAATTCATGGCCCGCTCACAAATACCTGCATCAGCCAAGGTGAATACTACGCTGATCACCAACCCCGCCTGGCGCGTCAAACCAAGTTGGTACATGGTGGCAAAACAAGACCGGGCTATCAATCCTGATCTTGAACGTATGTATGCCGCCCGCGCGCATAGCCACACAGTTGAAGTAGACGGTGCACATACTATTTATATCTCCAAACCCAATGAAGTCGCTGCGATGATCGAAGATGCTGCAAAATCACTTGGCAATTAATAACTGCATGCAGGGAGCTGACCGCCGCTGACTATTTTCAAGTAAATTGCGGCGGAACTTCATCAAGACGATTACTTCCTTTACCCCTACAATACCGAATTCCGGTTTTAACAATGAAGCTCACCGAGCAAGGAAGTTAGCATGAGAATTCTTGTCATCGAAGACGAAATCAAGACAGGTGACTACTTACACAATGGGCTAACTGAATCCGGCTATGTGGTCGATATCGCAACGAATGGAAGCGACGGGCTACACATGGCGCAGGAGTTTCATTATGACCTGATCATACTTGACGTGATGATGCCAATCATGGACGGTTGGGAGGTAATGAGAAGGCTTCAGGTCGACAATAAGCAACCTGAAACACCGGTCTTGTTCTTGACGGCTCGCGGCACGTTGGAAGATCGACTAAAAGGATTGAATCTGGGTGCGGATGATTACCTCGTTAAACCATTTTCATTTGCAGAATTGCTGGCACGAGTAAAGATCGTATTACGTCGCGGTGCTCAGGTACCGCAATCTGAAGTTCTCAACATCGCAGATTTGCAAATCGATATACCGGCCAGAAAAGTGACACGCGCTAATTCGCGCATTGCGCTGACCAATAAGGAATTCTCGCTATTACAGTTTTTTATGCAAAATCAGGGGCAGGTATTATCCAGGTCTCTTATTGCATCAAGAGTCTGGGACATGAATTTTGACAGTGATACCAATGTAGTTGACGTGGCAGTGAGGCGACTTCGTAAAAAGATCGACGACCCTTTTGAGGTTCAACTGATCCACACTGTCCACGGTGTGGGATACCGCTGCGAAGTGGAGCCATGAAAAATCAACGCCATTCTCTTTTAACTCGCTTAGCACTGCTATTTGCCGCACTCTCGTTTGTTTTGCTGGCGACTATCGGCTACACGTTGTATGCAGCATTGGTCGCTCAACTGGTAAAACGCGACGATGCTGCACTGGTGACCCGCGTAGATCAAATACGCACCTTGTTGCGCGACGAAGATATATTAAATCTGATCAAAGAAAAGCCCGAATTATTCGCCAATATGCTCGGCAATCGTGAAGCCTTGTTGATATTAAAATTTCCTGGTCAACAACCGCTCATCGAAGTGAACCCCGGGCATATCGCAGTACCTGAAATTCCACCGATGCCGGTCGGTACCGTACTAGACCTCTCTTCGGTGCGGCATTCCGTAGAAAATGGCACACCCTTTATTGTTGTCTCCACTACTGTTCAAATAATTGATCAACACCGCAACGTTCATGACTTGCAAATTACCTCAGGCCGCCTGTTAACTGAACGCACACATATGTTAATGACGTATCGCCAGCAAATAGTTGAAGTCGCTCTGATAGCAGCGTTACTGACAGCGGCGCTGGCATATTGGATTGCTTACCATAGCTTGATACCAATTCGCTGGCTGGCGGCACAAACCGGCGCCATCGGCATTGGTAATCTCTCTACACGGATAGACAGCAGTATGGCACCGCGTGAACTATTACCGCTGATTGAAGGATTCAACGCCATGCTCAATCGGCTCGAAACCAGCTTTGCGCAACTGAGCCAAGTCTCGGCGGATATGGCGCACGACCTGCGTACACCCATTGGCAATTTAATGGGGCAAACCGAAGTGGCACTCAGCCAAAAACGCAGCACCGAATATTACGAGAAATTATTGGGCTCCAATTTTGAGGAGTTACAGCGAGTGTCAAAAATGACCGACAACATGTTATTTCTCGCTCGAGCAGAACATGCAGACCACGCTATTGAGCGAAAGCAGCTGGACGTCGCCAATGAATTAGAACGGATGGTGGACTACTTTGAAGGGCTTGCGGATGAGCGTAATCTTAAACTCGAGTGGCATGGCGCAGGACTAGTGTGGGCCGACGCCAATTTACTACGCAGAGCGTTGGCGAATTTATTGTCTAATGCCGTGCGCTATGCAGATGAAGGCACGACAATCAGTTTACTGGTAAAGCAGGAGCCCGCAGGTACCAGCATGATTGTGGAAAACAGCGGCCCGACTATAGAAGCGCACCATATTGCTCGGCTATTTGATCGCTTCTATCGCGCCGATGCCTCCCGCCGCGGATCGTCGGATGCCAGCGGTCTTGGCTTATCCATTGTTCGCAGCATTATGCTGCTTCATCAAGGAACATGGGACGTAACCAGTAGCGCAGGCATTAGCTGCTTTACGCTATTTTTTCCTAAACAAAGTAACCAATACCGATAGACATATCAACGGCAAGAACACTGCAGCAACTCTCGAAGAACGGGTTGCCGCATACCCCACGCGATTTACAAAAACACGAATGCATTCGTATCAAAAGCCCATCTACAGAGGTGATCACGCCATGGATTTTCATGGATAAAGAACAAACGCTTGAAATTTCCGTTACGGGTCATTTGATCGTCAATGACGCTAATCTGGCATTGACCGCAGCGTTGAACGGGGCAGGCATTAGCTTCATTTTACGTGCGCCCAGCAACGAAGAACCCGCCTGAATTCAGATTATGAAATTAAAAACGCAGCATGATTGCTGCGTTTTGGTTGCGCTCATTTTCTTGATACGACCGATCGGTGCCTCAATAAATTTTGAGGCGCCCACGCGTAAAGCGATTTCATCCTAACTAGGTTTGTCCAGATTCGCAGGTGCAATCAGTTTCAAGATACTCGAAAAATCCAGGCTGCCTGATCCACCCTGGCTATGCAACGAATACAGATTGCGCGCCAATTCTCCCAGAGGGATGGATGCGCGGGCAGTCAGTGCAGCTTCCGCTGCCAAGCCAAGATCTTTCAGCATTAAATCGACGCCAAAGCCGCCAGCATAGTGTTTGGAAGCAGGAACGTTTTCCATCACGCCCGGATAGGGGTTGTACACTTCAAGCGCCCAGTTGCGTCCCGAACTTTTGCTCATAATGTCGGACAACACTTTCGGGTCAAGACCATTCGCAACACCCAGTGCCAATGCCTCAGAGGTTCCCGCCATCAGCACGCCGAGCAGCATATTGTTACAGATCTTGGCAGTCTGCCCGGCGCCATAGTCGCCCGCATGAAAAATATTCTTACCCATTGCAGATAGAACCGGGCGTGCCAATTCCAACGCCGCAGAACTGCCACCGACAATAAACGTCAAGGTTCCCGCTGCTGCGCCAGCTGTTCCGCCGGAGACCGGTGCGTCGATCATGCTCAACCCTTTTGCAGCAGCAGCCAGCGCTACTTTGCGCGCTACCTGCGGCGCAATTGTGCTGCAATCGATGATCAACGTCCCTTCTGGAATCTGCGCCAGAATCCCGTTCTCGCCAAGGTATAGCGATTCTACGTGCGCGCTGGCTGGCAACATTGAAATGACAATCTCTGCATTATCAAGCGCCGCAGAAGCGCTCGACGCCGGATGTGCGCCAGCTTCGACCAGACGCGCAACGGCTGCTTGCGACAGGTCGTAGACGGTTACTGTGTGACCGGCCTTGACTAGATTGTGGGCCATCGGTGCGCCCATATTGCCCAACCCGATGAATGCGATATTGCTCATAACGATATTGCTCATAATTCGGCTCCGTAAATAGGTGCAGATGGTGATGTGTGTTCGAGGTTTTTCAAAGGATGTGCTGCCCATGCCGGTTCAGCAAAAAAACCTTCCAGCCATGTGTGGCTGACTTGCTCCAGCGATGCCGGTTGCCAGCGCGGACTGCCGTCTTTATCGATCAGCAAAGCGCGTATACCTTCGGCAAAATCCGGACGTGCGGCGCAATGCAGCGCGACGATATATTCCATGCGAAATACATCGGCAAGCGGCTTAGACGCTGCGCACTGTTGCAATACCATGGATAGTTGTGCAGAACCGGGAGAGCCGCCCGCCAGCGTCGCCGCCGCTTTAGCCAACCAAGGGCTGGTGCCGGCTGCGGCGTGAATTTCAGCTGCAATCTCGGCAACTGAGGTTCGATCACAGAGCGCATTGATCGCGGCAAAATTCTGCTGCAACATCCCGGCTTCGGCCAGCGTCGGATCAGCAAACTGACGCAAAACCTGAGAGAGAAAACTGTGATTATCATCAGCAAATTTATTCCACGATTGCTGTAGCAAAGCGGCGAACACAGCATCTTTATTTGAACGCACCAAGGCATAATCGGCCAGCCCCACAAACAGGGCATCGGCAGCACGCACCTGAGTTGCTGTCAGCGCCAGGAACAGGCCGATTTTTCCGGGCATGCGCGACAATAGCCAGGAGCCGCCCACATCAGGGAACAGGCCTATCGATATTTCCGGCATCGCCACCCGCGTCTGTTCTGTGACTACGCGATGACTGGCACCGGCCATCAGACCGACTCCGCCGCCCATCACGACACCGTCGCCCCAGCACAGCACCGGTTTCGGAAAAGTGTGGATCAGATAATCGAGCCGGTATTCATCCGCAAAAAATTCCATTGCATACGCATTAGCGCTGACATCGTCACGTTCGGCAGAACTGTGATGCGCACGCATGGCCCGATACAGGTTTTGCAGATCGCCGCCCGCGCAAAACGCTTTTTCACCTGCAGCCTGTAAAACGACAAATGCAATCCCGGTATCAACTGACCACGCGGCAAGGCGTTCAGTGAGCAAATGCACCATCTCCAGTGACAAAGCGTTGAGCGATTTTTCCGCGTTTAACGTAGCGATGCCGATACGCATGCCGTTTGCGGCACTGCGCTCTTCAAACAGTACCGGCGCACTCATGCGTTGCTCCAACGGGCTGGCCGTTTTTGCAGAAATGCATTTACGCCTTCTTGTTGATCATACGAATCGAACAAATCAATAAAGGCTTCGCGTTCTAGCGGCAGCATATGCGCAAGCGGTGCGTGACGAGCACCTTGTATCAATTTCTTGCAAGCGGCAATGCTGGTCGGGCTTTGTTTGTCGGTCATTTTTGCCAGCTCAAGAGCGCGTGCACGGGCTTCGCCGGTCTTGGTAATTTCTTCAATTAAACCGATGCGCAGTGCCGTGTCAGCATTGATGCGCTCTCCTAGTAACACCATCCGTTTGGCCCAGCCTTCACCAACCAGCCAGGCCAAGTTCTGCGTGCCGCCAGCACAAGGCAATAATCCGACCGATGCTTCCGGCAAGGCCATTTGCGCTTGCGATTCTGCGATGCGGATATCGCACGCCAGTGCGCATTCGAGCCCGCCGCCCATTGCATAACCGTTGATGGCAGCAATCGACACACCACGAAATTGCGATAGGGCTTCAAATGCTTCGCCAAATCGACGCGCCATTTCACGAGCCATGGCTTTGTCGCCGTCGGCAAATTGCTTCAGATCCGCTCCCGCAGAAAAGAATTTTTCTCCCTGACCGGTAATCACCAGGCTGACTACATCACGCCTTGCATTCAGATCGTGCACCAGTTGCGTAAGCGCCATCAGGCCGTCACGCGTGAAGGTGTTGGCGGAAGGGTTAGTCAGAGTAACGAGGGCGGTGTGTCCTTCGATCTCCAGTTGCAGATTGGTATAGTCACTCATCGGATATCTCCTATCATTATGGTTTCAAGAAATTTACGGGCGATGATGCTGCGCATGATTTCGTTGGTGCCTTCCAAAATCTGATGCGCGCGGGTATCACGTACCAGACGCTCCAGCGGGTATTCGCGGATGTAACCGTTACCACCATGGATCTGTAATGCGTCGTTACAGATCTGGAAACCGATATCGGTCGCCAGCCGTTTCGCCATCGCGCAATACGCCGTGGCGTGCGGCGCTTTGGCATCCAACTTGGTGGCGGCCAGCCGCACCATATGTCGGGCGGCCACCAGATCGGTCAGCATGTCGGCCAGCTTGAACTGGACTGACTGAAAGTCGGCCAGTGCCCGTCCAAACTGCTTGCGCTCTTTGACATAAATCTGCGCGGCATTGAGTGCGCCTTGCGCGGCACCGACCGAACAGGTGGCTATGTTGATGCGCCCGCCGTCCAGTCCACGCATCGCAATCCGGAAACCGTCACCAAGGTCGCCGAGCAGATGATCGGCAGGTATCCGCACATTTTCAAAAAAAACGGAACGCGTAGGTTGGCTGTTCCAGCCCATCTTCTCTTCCTTGCGACCGAAGCTGATACCGGG
This sequence comes from Solimicrobium silvestre, assembly GCF_002976435.1. Classification (GTDB taxonomy): domain Bacteria; phylum Pseudomonadota; class Gammaproteobacteria; order Burkholderiales; family Burkholderiaceae_D; genus Solimicrobium; species Solimicrobium silvestre. The sequence continues at coordinate 138,830 of NZ_PUGF01000004.1, forward strand.
CGTATCGGCTGGTACGGCGAAGGCAGAAATACCGGTTGCGCCCGAGCCGCCGGTGCGTGCCATCACAACCAGCAATGCGCTGACTCCGGCACCGGAGATGAAGGCCTTGGAACCATTCAGTACATAACCATTGGCTACCGGTTCGGCGCGGGTCTTGAGGCTTGCGGCATCAGACCCGGAACCAGCTTCAGTCAAACAATACGAGGCGAATTCGCGTCCGCTGGTCAATCGTTTGCCCCAGCGTTTGCGCAGCTCCTCTGTTCCCCATTCGCACAGCATCCAGGTGGCCATATTGTGGATGGTGAGATACGCGGTAGTGGACGGATCAACCGCGGCCAGTTCTTCAAAAATAATGGCCGCGTCAAGCCGAGAAAGACCGAGCCCGCCCTCCTCCTCGGGTGAATAAATGCCGCAAAAGCCGAGTTCTCCGGCATGGCGCAGCGCATCAATTGGAAAGGTGCAATTTGCATCCCACTCCGCAGCATGCGGCGCCAGCTCACCGGCAGCGAAATCGCGTGCCGATTGCTGGAACGCGAGCTGTTCCTGTGTCAGTTCAAAGTCCATCGCGGCCCCTTACTTGAGGGCTATGGTGGTGTTCACGCCAGCTGACAACGTACTGTCGTCGAACCAGCGTTGTGTAATCGTTTTAGTTTGGGTGTAGAACGTAATAACCTGCTTGCCGTAAGGCCCCAGATCGCCCAGCTTGGAAGCACGTGAACCCGTGAATGAAAACAATGGCACCGGAACTGGAATTGGCACGTTGATGCCAACCTGACCGATATCGATTTCTTCCTGGAACACGCGTGCCGCTGCGCCGGATTGGGTAAAGATCGCTGTGCCGTTTCCGTTCGGGTTGGCGTTAATCATTGCAATCCCTTCTTGCAACGTAGCGACCGTTGCCAGACACAGTACCGGCCCAAAGATTTCCTGATCGTATATGGTCATGCCAGGTTTCACACCGGAGAAAATAGTCGGGCCGATGAAATTACCTTTTTCGTAACCGGGAACTTTCGGATTACGCCCATCGAGTTCCAGTTTCGCGCCCTCGGCAATACCGCGCTCGATCATTGTCGCGACGCGATCGTACGCAGCGCATGAAATTACCGGCCCAACGTCGGTACCGGGCTCAGTGCCAGCATTGACCTTCAAGGTTTTAGCGGTGCTGACCAGATCTGCAATCCAGTCCTTCGCATCCCCGACCAGCAGCGCAACCGATACCGCCATGCAGCGCTGTCCGGCAGCACCGAACGTGGCACCGACAAGGCTATTAATGGTTTGCTGTTTGTTTGCATCAGGCAGGATGACGGCGTGATTCTTGGCACCCATCATGCATTGCACGCGTTTACCGGCGAGGGTTCCACGGTGGTAGACATGCGTGCCCACCTTGGTAGAACCAACGAAGGAAATCGCTTTGATATCGGGATGGTCGCAGATGGCATTAACAGCCTGTTCACCGCCATGAATCACGTTCAGCACGCCGGGAGGAATACCGGCTTGCAGTGCCAGTTCCACCAGCCGCATGGTCACCATCGGATCTTGCTCGGACGGTTTCAGCACGAAGGTATTACCGCAGGCGATCGCCATCGGGAACATCCACAATGGAATCATCGCCGGGAAATTAAACGGGGTAATTCCGGCGCACACGCCTATCGGTTGCAGCAAGGTGTAGGTATCAACGCCACCAGCCACGTTGTTAGCCAGTTCACCCATTTGCAGATTGCCGATGTTGGCGGCGTGCTCGACCACTTCCAGCCCGCGGAAAATATCGCCTTCGGCATCCGGCAAGGTCTTGCCCTGTTCGGCTGTCAAAATCGCGGCCAGCTCCTTCATGTTTTCGCGTATCAGCTGCTGGTATTTCAAGAAGATACGAGCACGCGTGCCAATCGGGGCTTTGCGCCAGGTCGTGAACGCTTCTTTGGCTGCTGATACCGCAGCATTGATTTCGTCCGGTGTAGCGAACGGAACGCGGGCGATCACTTCCTGCGTGGCCGGGTTGATGATGTCGCGCCATTCGCGGCTGCTTGATTCAACGAATTCACCGTTGATAATCAATTTGACAGTAGGTAGTTGGGATGCTGCGTTGGTCATAGTAAGTCTCCTCCGATCGGACCCGATTTTAGTCAGGCCATTACGATTAAAAAGGGTACTGCGCACGCGACTCTGCCCGCACCGAAAGCACAGACAAAAATCCGGGCGCAATTACCCGACTTGGAAGCGCTGCAAGGAAAGGACAATGCGCGCCGCGACCCGCACCCACCGTACGAAGTCGAGACCTTAGGAAGAATAATGAGGGAGTTACTAAAAACGGTGAAACGGCACAAAATCGCAAAGGCAACAAAGGCACGTCTTAACCGGATTCATCGCCGCCCGCGATCATTCTCGACAGATCACCAGGCCGGTATCCGGGCTCGCAAGACTTGTCGCGTCGCCTTCCCGGTCTAATGACCAGTGGCGTAGATGACGCGACCACACTTACTTACCGTTGCGGGGGCAGCAGCGGCATGATCGTCCACTTCCGTGGAGACGCACCGCTTTCCCGTTTAACTGTCTTCCCCGAAAAGGGACAACAGCACCTGATGGCGGGAAAGATAGCATGGTTTGACGTTAACGTAAACGTCAAACTAAATGGCGACTGCGCCGCTTTATCGGCGGGCATGATCGTTCATATTCGTTGTGTCATGCAAGTTGAGGTTTTTTAACAAACGACAGGCGGCAAAATAAAATAACCGTTACGACCATTTGCTTTGGTGCGATACAGTGCTTTATCTGCGATCGCCAATAATTCATCTGAATTAAGATCTTCATCCAAGTTGAATGCGACCCCGATACTTGTTGTTACGCTGAGTTGCTGAGCACCGATCTGCCAAATTTGATTCGCCTGTTCGATGATTTTTTCGGCAATCAGCTTTGCTTCTTCGACAGTCTGAATTTCCTCAATAATAATCACGAACTCGTCACCAGCCATACGTGCGACCGTATCGGTGGTTCGTACCGCAGCCTTTAACCTTCGACCAAATTCCCGCAACACGGCGTCACCTGCAGCGTGCCCCATCGTATCGTTGATCGATTTAAAATGATCGATATCAATAAACATAACGGCCATGGCCTTCTTTGAACGTTTTTTACGGTTGATCGCCTCATTCAATTTTTCATTCAATTGAAGCCTGTTCGGTAGGCCGGTCAGGCTGTCCACACGAGCTAACATCGTCAGCTTATTTTCAATAATTTTAGAATCAGTGACGTCGCTGCTCAGAGTGTAAATACCAACGATAGAGCCATCGCTGATCTGCTCCGGTATATACGTTGTTTGCAATAATCGCGTAACATTTCGCACTGTTAATTCACTGGAAAATTCCACCCGCTCACCGCGTAATGCACGATCCATCTGCGCACGGGCCTGTTCAAAAAATGTGATGCCAAACAGATCCGTGACCGGGTGATTAATAATGTCTTGCGGTTCAATTCCCATCCACTTAAACATGGTTCTATTACAGAATTTAAAGTTCAGTTCTTTATCGATATACGTAATGAGAACGGGCAAGTTGTCAGTAATTGTGCGCAGTTGTTGTTCCAGCTCCCGTTGACGAAGTTCGTTATTTTTAGGGATCGTAATATCGAATGTCATTGCGTAAAATCCCACCACATTGTCATCGGCGTCGATATCTGGAACATAGCTGGACTGTAAATGTGTCGGCTTCCCATTTAAATTCAATGAACTTTCAAACGTAACGCGCTGTCCGGAAAGCACCATGCGGATATATGGCTGCAAGTGTGCATACAATTCGGGATCGCGTATTTCTTTTATAGTGTGACCGATAATGTCGATGTCGCCAGCATCAAAGGTTTTAGATGTTTGTGCGTTAATGAAAAGGTAGCGCTCTTCAACATCAAGATGAGCAATAATCGCCGGAATGTTATCGGCAATAGCTTTCAACCTTTTTTCACTTTTACGCAGCTTATTTTCAGAGCTAAATAAGCGGCTTGTTAGCGGATGCAACTGAAACCTCAGCAATACAATACCGAACCCTGACAATATGCAAATGATCAAACTGCAGGAAACTAATGCGTCTCGAATTCCCGCATAGAGTTCGGCAGTATCTTCTTTCACAACGATGCCAAGGTTATTACTCAACGGGCTAAAAAATGCTGCAACGTTTTTTTGACGGTAATCCAATGCCTGCACAAAACCCGTTTCACTTTGCAAGGCATAAGCCATCGGCAACGGATGGCCAGCTGCACCAACAGGTTCGACCATAAACGGTGTTGATTTGACCGTATTCGGGAAACATTGGATTTTTGTTTTCACTGCCGTACAAATTGCAATTTCGGCTGATGCGCCCAATCCATCAATATTAAACATCTGGTGTTCAAACTCATCCATCTTTTGCTCCAGCACGATTTTCCCAATTTGCCTGGTTTGAATCTCAATCGGAAACTCTGTTTTAAGGAAGAAACCGTCATCCCAAAATAGGGTCGCCGATGTCTGGGTATTGAGTTTGATTTGAATATTATCGGCCGATCGATTCTGCCCGCCCGCAAAAATTTGCTTACCTAACGGATCAAATAAAGTAACACCCGTGAACTGGGAGCCAAGTATTTTCCGTGCTTCTTCAGCTAATTCTTGTTTCAGCTGATCATTGCGGGAACTCTCAATGAAACGCTGCGTTACCAAATAATTTTGCGCGATTACCTGCGCTTTATTAATACCGGCATTGATAATCGTGCGAAACAGAACTTTACGTTCGCTGAGCTTGGTACGCAGACTTTGATTAAGTGTCGCTTCCAGTGTTTGTTGTAGCACAACGAAACTCGTCAAACCTGCCGTGATGATCACAACAATAATAATGGCGGCACTGGCCAACGTAATTTTTTGATCTTCGCGCAGATATTTCTGTGAACGATACCAATCGGCATGATGCCAGCTGAAACGCAAAGCTCCGGCGGTAACGATCATTCCAATGGCCGTGTTTATGGACATGCGGGCTGATCTCGCCCAGCCAAACAGAAGGTCCTGATTCAGGTAATAGCCTACCAAGCCAGTTAATCCGATCACAAGCACGACATATGTCAGCACCTGCACCGCTATTGCCTGCCATTTCGAGTTGACATGGTTCATTAGCACAAGCACTAATCCAGCACAAATGAAACCAAGCGCGGAATTCGGTGCCATTCTGCCTGGCCGCACATTGTCATAATTCAACCAGGTATGCAACGCCACCAGGTCTATGCCAAAATTCTTATCAAGCGTTATTTCTAGCAATGTAATGCAGCACAATCCAATCAAAAATGCACCCATAACAGTCTGGAGATTGCTGGGAGGCAATTGCATAATTTCTGGAAGCGCCAGTGCCACTCCAGCTAAAGCAAAACATAAGCCCGTGTTAAAGACCATGGGCACGAGCCCTGCTTTTATTTCAACCATTGCTGGCACGTGGAATATCCAGCCAGCAACGGCTATGCATCCAAGTAACAAGATAGCTATACCTAGGAATGTTTGAACTTGACTAGGTTTTTTTATCTGCATGAGTCTTTAATAATCCTTGGTGTACCGACACAGAGTTTCAACATGTCTTTACGTAATTTGTTAAGCAATGCTCCTGCATCACGGGAAATTATGTGATGAATATATATTAGGCATTTTTTGCAGAAAGTCTTCGATTTTCTGGGGGGAGACAATGTTAATAATTATTTTTTTCACAATCAATTGCTGATGATCGATTGCGAAAAATGAAAAGATACATTAACACATGCGTCATTTCTGATTGGTCAGCATGGGACTAGCATATCCGTACTAAAACGAAAAACGGAGTTCCAATGAAAGGCCAATTAGCGACGCGTGCAGGCGCATATGTCCTCACCGCCGAGTTAGCACTGATACTTTGTGGATGTGCTACCGGCAACAATATTTCCCCCACTTTAAAAACACCAGACATCGAGCACATCGCCGTCGGTCAGCGCATTACACAAGCGGCAGCTAACAATGTCGGCGATACCGGTTCAGTCACATGGTGGAAGTTTTACCAAGATCCTCAGCTTGCGCATTTGCTGGAAATCGCCATGCAGGAAGCACCATCCATCCAAACTGCGGCTGCGCACTTGCATCGCGCCGAAGCGGTGCTTGACCTGAATAAACCGTCGATAACTGGCGGTGCTCAAATCGCAGGCGATCGCTTTCCCGATCATTACACTTATCCCGCCCCTTACGCGGGCAGCGGTGGGAGCGATGGCAGCCTGACAGTCAATGTCCGTTACCATCTCGACTTTTGGGGTAAGCGTCGGGAAGCACAAGCCGCTGCGGGTGAACAATTAAAAGCCTCGCAGGCTGAAGTTGCCGACGCAACGCTGCTGCTTGAGACGGCGGTGATGGATGCCTATATTGATCTCGACTTGTTTTACAAAACGCGCGATCTCGCCGCGTCCGCGCTAGGTAACCGGCTAGAGATAATCAGCATGCTGGCAGCGCGTCAAAAAGCAGGTCTTGCCACTGACATCGATGCAATTCATGCCAATGAAGCCGTCACGGTGACACGCGGCGAAATCGCCCGACTTGACAGCGAGATTACTCAGCGCAAGAGCCGGATTGCTGCGTTACTGGGGCAAGACCCGGGCTTTGCCGAGCAAATCGAACGTCCCTCCCTGGTCAACATTTCGGACCCTGCCCCGCTTTCGGCCATTCCGTCCGTGTTGCTCGGCTACCGCCCTGATGTAGCACTACGGCGTGCCGAAGTCGACGCTGCGGCACATGAAATTGGCGTCGCAAAAGCGGCGTTTTATCCGGATGTCGATCTGACGGCATTCGCCGGTTTAATGAGCCTCGATGTCGGCTATCTGCTGCGCGCAGGCAGCACGGCACTGAATGCTGGTCCGGTATTGACATTGCCGATATTCGACGGCGGACGATTACGCAGCACGCTTAAAGGTCGCACGGCAGAATATGACGCAGCAGTAGCAAACTACCGCGCCACGCTGTCCACTGCGCTTCAACAAGTGGCTGATGGCATTGCACTACTCGAGTCCGAACAACTCCGCAGAAACGAGGCAAAAACCGCAGAAGCACATTGGCGCCACGTGGCAGAACTTCAAGATGTGCGCGTGCGGCATGGCTTTTCCACTGCAATGGATCTACTCACCGCCAAGACTGAGCTGCTCTTGCGCCAACGCCAGTTGTCCGAGGCAGAAGCACGGATCGCCAGCGCGCAGATAGCGCTTATACGTGCGCTAGGTGGTGCGTGGGCCCCGTCATCCAACTCTTGACTCAACAACTCGTGAATTAACTTCGTCGTCCACGCTGCGCTCATGCCGTGAACATCACCTCACTATCGATATCAACAAACAACAAATAAAATCATGACTGATAAAACCACTCCCCAAGCAAGCCAAGAAATAGTAGCAACTCCTTCAAGCACGCGCCGTAAAAGGCTACTGGTCGTTTTCGGCGCAATTGCCGTCGCTGCATCTGCCTTCGCGGCCTGGCGATTTTTTTCGGACGATAGTCTGCGCAGCACTGACAACGCCTATGTTGGCGGACAGGTGGTGCAGGTGATGCCGCAAATCGCCGGCACGGTCACACGGATCATGGCCGACAATACCGATCGCATCGCCGCTGGCGCAAGCTTGATTCAGCTCGACTCCACCGATGCACAAGTAGAACTGGCTGCGGCCGAAGCCAAGTTAGCGCAGGCGGTGCGCACTGTACGCGGACTGTATGCGAACGACGCCCGCTATGGCGCCGATATCCTGGCGCAGCAAGCCGAACTGGACAAGGCACGCGCCGATCTTGCCGAACGCAAGGCAGTGGCAAGCATTGGAGCCGTCACCGGTGAAGACCTTCGTCATGCCGCTAATGCCGTGCTTAAGGCCGAGGCTATCTATACCGCAGCACAACAAGCACGGGCGCAAGCGCTGGCCCAAATCGATGGATCAACCTTCGCTTCTCACCCAGATATTCAGGCAGCGGCGCAGCGCGTGCGAGCAGCGTTGATTGCGCTGAGTCGTAGCAGAATCGTTGCGCCGGTTTCCGGCATGGTCGCACAACGCGTCGTGCAGCTCGGGCGCCGTGTAGGGCCTGGTGACCGGTTAATGTCGATTGTCCCGTTAGACCGGCTTTGGGTCGATGCTAACTTCAAGGAAGTCCAACTCAAAGGAATCTGCCCTGGACAAAGTGCAAAAGTAACCGCAGATGTTTATGGAAAAGCGTTGATTTATCACGGTCGTGTCGAGGATATCGAAGCGGCAACGGGCGCTGCGGTCGCATTACTACCGGCCCAGAACGCGACCGGCAATTGGATCAAGATTGTGCAACGGGTACCAGTGCGAATCAGTTTGGATCCAGCCGAACTGCTGCGCAATCCGCTCAGGATAGGTATGTCGACCGAGGTTGAAATCAATACATCCAGTTGCGATGCACAGTGGGCAGCGGCACGGAAACCGAAGGACGATAACGCAGCAGGGCTCTACGATGTGCAAGCCGGCATTGCAGAGACACGGGTTAAGGAAATCATCGCAGAGAATATGGGAAGCCATAAATGACGCCCTCTTCCGACAAACAACCCCTTGTTCCGCTACACGGCGCAAACCGGTCATTGGCAGCACTAACGCTTGGCTTGGCATCGTTCATGGCGGTAGTGGATATCACGATTGCGAACGTATCGGTTCCAACCATTTCCGGCAATCTCGGCATCAGCCCGGAGGAAGGAGAATGGCTGATTACCTCGTTTGCAGTGGCGAATGCAATCTGTATTCCACTGACCGGCTGGCTGTCACGACGCTTCGGCCAAGTCAAATTATTCGTTGCTGCGGTGACCGCTTTTACCATCGCATCAATACTGTGCGGGCTTGCGTCATCTTTTGAATCCCTACTATTTTTTCGCATTCTGCAAGGTGCTGTAGCCGGGCCGATTGTGCCGCTTAGCCAAGCCTTGTTGGTTGCCGTTTTTCCGCGCGAGCGCCAAACACTCGCCGTTGCCATGTGGGCGATGACCAATATGGCCGGGCCGGTGGTCGGACCCATGCTAGGCGGCTGGATAACCGATCAATACAGTTGGCCGTGGATTTTTTTGGTGAATGCCCCGATTGGATTTTTTGTCGTTGCCTCAACGCTTAAGCTCTTGCGCGGCCGTGACACGCCAACGGTGCGATTACCGGTGGATGTGATTGGCCTGGCCTTAATTGCCATCGCTGTCGGCAGCCTTCAGATCGGACTTGATCGTGGCAGGACGCTGGACTGGTTTGCATCACCGATGATCTGCGTCATGGCGATACTGGCAGTACTTGGCTTCATCGTTTTAATCATATGGGAGCTGGGCGCCACGCACCCCATCATTGATCTGCGGCTGTTTGCGCACCGTAACTTCGCAGTAGGAACAATCGCGATAGCGATCGGCTTCGGGCTCTATTTCGCCGCACTGGTTCTCATCCCGCTTTGGCTGCAAACCAATCTGGGATACAGCTCGACTTGGGCCGGTTTGGTCACTGCACCAATGGGAATTTTCGGTATCGCACTCGCCCCCTTTCTTGGGCGCTGGGTCAGCAAAAACGATGCGCGACGCTTTGCCAGTATCGCCTTTATCGCCTGGGCCGCCGTCGCATTCTGGCGCTCAACCATGACGACACAAGTTGATGCCAATACGATAGCGATCACCTGTCTGGCGCAAGGAATAGGCATAGGCTTTTTCCTCACCCCGATCGTCAGCCTTTCGCTGATCGGTATTCCTCCGGAAAAAGTAGCCGCCGCGTCGGGGCTGCAAACCGCGATTCGTATGATGTCCGGCAGTTTGATGGCTTCCTTGGCGCAGACATTTTGGGATCAGCGCTCACGCTTTCATCAAACCCATCTGGTGTCGCAACTCACTCCATTAAACGATTACGTTGCCAGTACGATTTCAACATTAAAACAAACTGGTTTCAGTGAAACTCAGGCATGGGGGCTGATTGCGCGTGAACTTGACATACAAGCGCACATGCTTTCCTTGAATGACTTCTTCCTGTTATCGACTCTCTTGTTCTCTGCAACGCTGGGTGTTGTCTGGCTTGCACGCGGACCTCGCAAACAAACTAATTAATTAATTAAGGAGCTTCTGATGAAATTCAAATCAACCACTCGCATACTCATTCCGGTCGAAGTCATCCAGATCCGGGATGTAACGCCCGCCATGCGCAGGATCACGGTTGCGGGAGATGGCCTGCATACTCTCGTTGTGGATAAACCGACTCAATGGATGAAAGTGTTTTTCCCAACGAATAACGCGATGCCGCCAACGGGACGTGCCTACACTATCCGTCGATTCAACGCCGCTGATGGACGCATGGATTTAGATTTTGTTTTACACGGCGACAATGGCCCTGCATCCTATTGGGTAGCTCGTGCGAAACCCGGTGAAATTCTCAGTCTCGCCGGGCCACGGTCAGGCTATGACATTAATCCCAGTGCACACCGGCATATACTGATTGGCGATGCAACTGCCCTCCCCGCCATGGCCTCCATCGTGGCGGTGTTACCTCCTAACGTTCAAGTAGAGATGTTCGTTGAAGTGAGTGATAAATGGGAAGAACAAGTACTCGACAGTGCGGCTCAACTAAAAACGCACTGGCTGCATGCAGGAAAACAGCCGCCAGGGACAACTGGCCAACTAGAACAAGCGATTAAACGTGCCTCTTTTGATGCTTCAGATTGTCAATATTGGGTTGGAGGCGAATCTTCCATGGTGCGGGCGGTGCTCAGTCATCTTGTGGTGGAACGGCTAATTCCACGTGCGATGATTCATTCTGCCGGTTACTGGAAATTGGGTGCCACGGATCATCGTGAGTAAGAGCAATAAGATTAAGCTACTATGCTACGATCTTTCACTGCACGACGAATCCGGTATTTTTGGCTTAACTATTTTTTGTCTTATCAAACCCATCCTCTTTGCCCCTCATGAACCCGACCGACTTGAATCTATTGATTGCTCTTGATGCCTTACTCACTGAAGGGAGTGTGACCGGGGCTGCCGAGCGTTTGAATATCAGCGCCCCCACCATGAGCCGCACCTTGAACCGGATTCGCGAAATGGTCGGAGACCCAATTTTCGTGCGGGCTGGAAGAGGACTGGTACCAACCCCACGCGCTGAAGCATTACGCGAAGGAACCCGTGAGCTGATTCAAAAAGCAAATATATTGTTACGCAATGATGATGGTTTCGATTTCCACACGCTTCAGCGCACTTTTTCAATACGTGCGGACGATGGTTTTATTACCAGTTTCGGCCCCATTTTATTAGGCTTGCTGGCAGATGCTGCACCGGATGTGCAGCTACGTTTCCGACCACAAGGATTACAAGATGTGGATTCGTTAAGGGATGGCAAGATTGATCTGGATATCGGCGTGATCCCGGATATCGGCCCTGAAATTATCCGCCAATCATTGTTCCAAGACCGCTTTGTTGCGGTGTTCCGGGTAGGGCATCCTCTCGACCGTATTGACGTGCTCACGCCGCAATTATTTGCGCAGCAACGTCACATCACCGTGTCGCGGCGAGGTCGAATGAGCGGCCCCGTTGACGACGCACTGGCAGCACTCGGTTTATCCCGAAAAGTAGTCGCGGTGGCGCCAACGTTTACCGAAGCGCTGGCGATTGCCCGCGAGACGGACCTGATTGCCACCGTAGCCGAACGCTCCACGCAAACCGTGCGCTACGGCATGCGTACTAGCGAACTACCGGTACCAACCCCCATCGTCTCGATTTCGCAAGCCTGGCATCCACGCTTTGGCAGCGATCCTGGACATCGCGCACTCAGGGCATTAGTGCGCCAGTGCTGTCAGCCCGGTATTTAAAATAGGCGGGTGGTTTTTCTTCAGATAGCGACCATAGTCATGAAGGTAAGGCAATCTTCACTGAGCCAATCAAAAGAAAATAAAATCTTCATTGCAATTAGGAACACTTAATTCGATCCGGCGAATTAAATAACCAAGGCTCAGGGCAATAGCAAAGATGCTGAATTCGATAATTATTAACATAATAAACTCCATATTCGCACTATCGTGCGAAATTTACACATTAAAAAACAAACGTCGCGTCGCGGCAGCACACCTCTCTCATACTTCTCTACGGATGGTAATTAAAGCTGCGATAAGTTGAAATCAAACGTTTATACGCACTGCACACCCGGTCTTGCGCCTTAGGATCACGTAAAAAACGGGCATCGTGCATAAGGCCAACCATTAAGCTGTAGATTTCAAACACTAACTGCTCGGGGTCGGTGTCAGACCGTAGATGCCCCGCGTCCAGCGCCTGAATAACGGTGCGGCGCAGTATCCCGCGCCATTGCAAGATATTCGTTTGCAAACATTCCCTAATCGGGCTGTCAACATCGTCGTACTCGAAAGCCCCCGCTACATAGATACAACCTGTGACGTTACAGGCGCGCCCGATCCAGCCCATTACTAATCCATTCAGACGAGGCAGACCGCGGGGCAGAGCCATTGCCGGCTTAAACACTGCGTCGGCAAAACGGCGATCAAACTCGGCGAGCACCGCTTCACGTAGCGCTTCACGAGAGCCAACCCGTGAAAACACGCCGCTTTTGCTAATGCCCAGTCGTTTGGCAACTTCGCCTAGTGACAAGCTTTCCAGTCCTTGGGTCGCAACCATATCCAGCGCGGTATTAATAATAGCCGCTAGGGTGAGTTCACTTTTTTCAGTTTGGGTATCCATGGAAACTAGTTTAGCACGATCATGCGAAACTTAAAGAACTTTTTATCTGCGGTATTTTTAGCCGATCAATACTCAAACCCACGCTGAGATTTAAACTGGCAAAATAGCACTGCTTGCAGTTAGCAAGCAACTTTACTTCGGAGAGAAGATGTTGCAATTAATCAAGCTTACGGCCTTATTTGCCATCACTGCATTAGCAGAGATTATTGGCTGCTACCTGCCTTGGCTGGTGCTAAAACAAGGTAAACCGATCTGGTTGTTGTTGCCTGCTGCGCTATCTTTAGCGCTGTTTGCCTGGTTACTCACATTACACCCAAGTGCTGCAGGTCGTACTTATGCAGCATATGGCGGCATGTACATTGCCATTGCCTTGCTGTGGCTACGCTTTGTTGATGGAATTACGCTAAGCCGCTGGGATATGGTTGGCGCTGGAATGGCACTGGCGGGCATGGCTGTGATTGTTATGCAGCCAAAAGGTTAATGACCGCCAAAAACCAATTCATATCAAACTATAAAATTTTGAAGCTCTTGCGCGGTTAAAGAAAACAGTTTTTCATCACGTAACGATTGATAAATATAATCGGCAAATAGCGTATCGCGCAGTGGTTGCAACTCACGCCGGTTGACATAGGTAATCGAAAATGAGCGATGACGACTGAGCTGATCGAGCAAGACTGGCCGCAATCGCCCGGCGCGAATATGTTCAACCGCCAGATAGCCGGGCAATTGCACCAAACCTTCATCCGCTAGCGCCGCCTGGCATGCGCTTTCGATGTCATTGACGCTAAAACTACCGCGCACTTCCATCCGATACAGTTTGCCACTGTCATCAAATTCCCAGCGCATCGGTTCTGAGCTGACACCGACTTTGAATGCCACGCATTTATGATGTGCAATGTCTGCCGACTGGATTGGCGTACCTTCCCGCGCCAAATATTTAGGCGTCGCGCAAACATAAAACGGCATGATCGCCAGACTGCGGTAGATCAAACGACTATCTTCGCGGTGCCCGCCACGAATCGCCATATCTGCGCCGTGCTCAATTAAATCAATCACGTCATCATCCAGCGATAAATCAATATCAATTTCCGGATAGCTTTTACGAAAACTAATCGCCAACGGGGCGATAAATTTTCTGCCGAAATTACGTGCGCAGGTAATCCTCAATAATCCACGCGCATCGGTACGGCTTTGTTTGGCGGCAGTTAGCGCACGGTTCATTTGCAACAGCGCTGCCTGCGTATCGCGATACAAGGCCATGCCTTCATCGGTACAACCTATCTTGCGCGTCGTCCGATTGAGCAAGCGCACGCCCAATTCTTTTTCCAGCTTTTGTATAGAGCGGCTAATTGCTGCGGTACTGGTATTCAGCACATTAACGCGCTGGTTTTCACCTGAAACGCTGGCGACGAATGATCAGTATGTGCAATATGCCCGTGCTTCCGTATTAACTGATTCGGCGGCAGAATGGGAAGCAAGCTGGAACAGCATGGCTAACATGAGCCATTTCAAGCGCCTGCCATCAATTCAGATTCCAACCAAAGTCATTGCCGGTGAACTTGATGTGTCGTGCCCACCCGAATTAATGCGCAACGACATTGCGCAACAAATACCCAATGCCCGCATGCACGTCATCGCCGGTGCGACACACATGATTAGTCTGACGAAACCTGTCGAATTAGCTGCACTGTTGCTGGAGAAGTGAGCTGTGGTTCCGAGTTGTCGACTTCTTCAGGTAGTTGAATAACTCAATTTAGCTGCAATTTGACAATACCCATATTGGGCATTAACATACCCAATATGGGTATATACACAGACGCACTCTTCTCTAAAACGCAACAACGGGTACTGGCACTAATATTTGGTCAGTCACAACGGTCGTTTTACGCGAATGAAATTATTGGATTAACTGCTTCCGGTTCCGGCGCCGTGCAGCGGGAATTGGCGCGGCTTGAAGAAGCGGCCCTAGTCACCGTACGGCGCATTGGCAATCAGAAGCATTATCAAGCGAATCCTGATACACCGATATTTGAAGAATTACGCGCTATTGTAATAAAAACGTTTGGCGTTGCCGATGTACTGTGCTCCGCGCTCGCACCGCTTTTGCCGCTCATTGATTTAGCATTTATCTATGGCTCAATTGCCAAAGGATCTGAGACGGCGAATAGCGACATTGATCTGATGGTGGTCGGCAAGTTACCGTCCAATCTGCAATTACTTGAAACTTTATTGCCATCCAATGTCCAACTCGGTCGCGTGGTAAACCCTACGCTCTATACGCCTGACGAGTTTGCGCAACGGATTCATGATGGGAAATCATTTATCATGCGCGTTCTGGAGCAGCCTAAAATATTTATCAAGGGATCGGAACATGACATCATCCGACTTGGCGGCACTAACGAATCTGGCTCGCATCGGGAAACTGAAGATTGAACCACCAGATGCACGCGAACTAGCCGGCTTATTACGATCAGCCACCGCACGTTGGCATGACTCCAAACAAACTATTCTCTCAATAGAAAGTCGCTTTGATCTTGCTTACAACGCGGCACATGCAGCGGCATTATCTGCGCTACGTTTTCATGGTTATCGCAGCGAAAATCGCTATCTGGTCTTTCAATGCCTGGAACACACTCTCGGGCATCAACCTGCGCAATGGCTATTACTCAACCAAGCACACAACAAACGGAATCTGGCCGAATATGAAGGCGACCTTGATGTTACGTTGAGCTTTGTCGAAGAACTTATTGAACATGTTGGAAATATCATTGCAGCAGCTCATGAACTGCACTTACAGTCCCCCCCTAGATCCGCCATAAATTCACGGCCAAACCCCAATCAAAACATGTCATCGAAACGTCACTGACATGTCATTGATTTGACATTTGCACGTCATTTTCCTCCCCTACACTTCCCACGGCAATAAAACCGAGGTGCTCAATTTCGAGACCATTTGTGTAGCTAACAGGATCCTGTCATGACAAAAATCAGAGGTTCACGTCGTCAATTTCTTACCACCTCGGCAGCCACTGCCGCAACTGCTTTCATTCCTAGTGTACTGAAAACCGCGATGGCGGCGACACCAGCTGGTAGCTCGCTGTCGGCAGTGAAACATGTCGTCATCTTCATGCAGGAAAATCGCTCTTTCGATCATTACTACGGCTCACTGCAAGGCGTGCGCGGCTTTAATGATCGTACCGCGCTAACACTGCGCAATGGCAATACCGTATTCAAACAGCCGAGCGGCAGTAGCTACGAAATGCCTTTCCATCTCGACACCACCGCAACTAGCGCGCAATGCATGTCCGATCTCGATCACTCATGGACTGGCACGCACAGCGCTTGGGACAACGCCAAATACGACAACTGGGTAGCCGCCAAAGGCTCACTCACCATGGGCTACTACACCCGCGCCGATATTCCTTTTCACTACGCGATGGCTGACGCCTTCACCATTTGTGATAACTATTTTTGCTCAATCATGGGCCCGACCAATCCAAACCGGCTCTATCTTTGGTCCGGCATGATCGACCCAAATGGTACCGGCGGCGGCCCTATAACGAACAACGACGAGCCGGGCTTCAGCTGGACCACTTACCCGGAACGGCTGCAAGCGGCGGGAGTAAGCTGGAAGGTATACCAAAAGACCAGCGACAATTTCGACGACAATGCATTGGCTTGGTTTACCCAATACCGCAACGCCGCAGTTGGCTCACCGCTGTACAACAACGGCATGTCTTCGGTACCGGTTGTAACGGGCAATACGGTGAGCGATATCGTCGCCGCCATCAAGAACGATGTACTCAACAACACTCTGCCGCAAGTTTCCTGGGTAGTTGCACCGGCCAGTGCTTCGGAACATCCAAGCAATCCACCGGCTAACGGTGCCGATATGGTGAGCCAGGTATTGGGCGCACTGACCTCTAATCCAACCGTGTGGGCATCGACCGTGATGTTCCTCAACTATGACGAGAATGACGGTTATTTTGATCACATCGTTCCACCTGTTCCGGCCGCCGGCACCGCCAGCGAATTCGTCAGTGGCGTTCCTATCGGCTTAGGCCCACGTGTACCGATGACTGTTATTTCGCCATGGTCGCGCGGCGGTTATGTGAATTCGCAGGTGTTTGACCACACCTCGGTAATCCGCTTTTTGGAAACCTGGACCGGTGTTCAGGAGCCAAATATTTCCGCATGGCGTCGTCTGATTTGCGGTGACTTGACTTCGACACTGAACTTCAACAGCACCACAGTCAGCGTGCCAAGCATGCCGAACACCGCGGCGCTCGCTCAACAAGCTGCCACTCAGTGCTCTACCCTGCCGGCACCGACGGCACCGCTCAATCAAATCACACCACTTCAAGAATTCGGCACACGCCTCGCCTGCGCCCTGCCTTATCAGCCGAACGGCACTTCGCTTGTCGCAAAATCTACCGGCATCGTTTGGATCACCATGACAAACACCGGTAGCCAGGCGGTACATCACAGTATTTACGCCAACAACTATCGCAGCGACGGCCCGTGGCAATATGACGTTGCCGCGAATGGTTCAGTGAAGGATTACTTTCACGTACAAACTTATGGCGGTGGCTATTACGATTTATCGCTGTACGGCCCGAATGGTTTTATGCGTCGCTTCGTCGGCAACATCAATACGGCGGCAGGCGGCTTACTGGAAGTCACTTCGTCTTACAGTTTCGCCACGGCGGGCAACGCTCAGTTGCTGCTGACAATGGTGAATAATACGACTGCCAGCGTGACCTTCACCGTGACATCGAATGGCTACCGCACTGATGGTCCTTGGACGTGTGTCGTAGCAGCGGGCGCAACGGTAAGTTCTTACTGGAATGTGCAGACTGTAACTAGCGGTTGGTATGATTTCACCGCGACGGTAAATGCCGACAGTAGTTTTTCGCGTCGCTTTGCTGGACACGTGGAGCTGGGTGGGACAAGTATTACAGGCTAACCTTTTACAGGTTAACTTTTTTACGGGTTAGCTTTTTACTGGTTAATTTTTTAAATAAATATAAGCCGGGTGGACAGGCACAAAATGCCCACCCACCCGGCTAATATGAATCAACCATCAATGCGTAACAGTAACTGGCACCGTAACGGTTGTACTCAAGCCAGCTGAATCAGTCACAACGACTTTCATGCTGTAAGTACCCGCGACTGGATTAGCCCAAGTCGCTGTAATAGTTAAACCAGTCACCGAAAAAGTCATTCCCATTGGAACGCCAGAAATTGATACCGACAACGCCGTAGCAGTTGGGTCACTAATGATGATAGATCCAGTAAGCACTTTACCGACTTGGCCCGTCATTGCCGGCGCTGTTACTACCGGCCCTTTGACGCTGATCGTTACCGTGTACACGCCAGTACCGCTCAGGCCGGTTACGCTGTCTTTCGCGGTCACCGCAACCGCATAAGTTCCAGCAACAGGTTTAGCCCAGCTAACTTCACCAGAACTACTAATGACCATGCCAGAAGGTGCGCCGCTACCTAAAGTGTATGTCACCGCATCAGGTGCAGTAGCAGTAACACCGAACGATAACGCAACACCCACTGTGCCATTAATGTTTGCGCTGGCGACTGTTGGTGGCGCTTTAGCTGCGATGACGATGCTATACACGCCTTTACCGGTTAAGCCAGTTTTAGTGTCTTTAACACTCACCGTCACAGCATAACTACCAGCAACCGGTGTGGCCCAAGTGACTAAGCCAGCGCTGCTAATCGTCATGCCGCTTGGTTGTTGCGCCAAGGTATACGTCAACGGATCTGGCGAAGTCACTGCGACAGTAAAGGAAAGTGCCGTACCCACTTTGCCGCTAATGCTGCCGCCATTAACTACCGGCGCGGTTGGATTAGCAATCGTCACCGTATACAAACCCGAACCGCTCAAACCGGTTTTACTATCTTTAGCGCTCACCGTAACAGCATAGGTACCAGCAACTGGCGTAGCCCAAGTTACCGCACCGACGCTGCTAATTGCCATGCCTGAAGGTGCACCGCTTAAGCTGTAAGTAACGGCATCTGGCGCAGTGACTGAAACAGTAAATGACAATGCCGTGCCAACTGTGCCGCTAATGCTGGCCGGCGTAACAACTGGAGCAGCAATCGCTGTCGATGTGCCTGAAAGTATATTCAGCAAACTAGTCGCATTAGGAGTACCCAAACCGGTTAATTGGTCATAGCCGACTTTAGCGATGCAAGCTGCGCAACTACCGTCCGAACCTTGCGTGACATCTAAAAATGCGCTGGCATAGCTGGCTGGCACGTTAGAAATTTGATCGTAAAGAATGGTTTGAGATGCACCTAATGCTGTCTTAGAAACCAAAGCGCGTTCGGCGTTAGCAATCGTCACAAGCCCAGCCCATTGCGGTGTCGCCAAACTGGTGCCACCCGCACTGAGCCAGCTCACGGTCGAGCTGCCCGGACTTATCACGGCTAAATATTGACCGGTATTTGGATTGGCATTAAACGACACGTCCGCCACGGTACGATAAGTTTGCGCTCCCATACCGGGCACTGAACTATTCTGATAACTCGGCACAGCAGTATATGCACTAGTACCACCGCCGGTATCAGCCCAGCCTGTTTCTGAACGCGTACCACTTCCAGAATACGTTAAGCTGGTACCGCCCACCGCCATCACATGAGTAGAAACAGATGGCCAGATAACGCCCGCACCAGAATCACCGGTGGCCGCGAAGTAACTCATGTTGGCAACGGTAAAAGAGGAGTCAACCGAGGCGGTCCAGCTACCTTCCGGGCTACCAAAACTCATCGACACAGCACCTGGGCCCATCGCGTTCGCTAAATTTATACCGGCTAATAAACTATTGAGTGAAGCATCCGGAACTTCAATCAAAACGATCCGTGCCAACGGCGACGTTGCATGCGACCACTGCACATCCAAGGCGATCTCGGTTGCCCAACCTGAATTATAAGCAGGTGCCGTGCTAGTCATCGTGCCGCTGGTAGTACTATAGACCACAGAGAATTGACATGCATTTTTGGACGCTGCCGATAAAGGTAAACTTGCTGTGCTGGCGATAGGCGTTGTAGCACAAGCAGGCAAACCAAAGGCTTGATTGAATGCCGCTAATTCAGCAGCGACATTCGGATCACTCATCGCATCAATTAAATAAATAGTTTGTCCGGCACCTAACGACGCAGCTTGTGCTGCAGTGAGGGTTGCGCCTGCCGCTGGCAAGGTTGGAAAACCGTAAGCGGCACGTATTTGTGCTGGGGTATAAGTAACCACTGCCGCGGTTGAAGCCAGTGGATTAACCATACCGGCTACGCTGACATTTTCTTCCTTAATCTCATGCGTTTGTCGAATGGTTTGCAGTGCTTGCAAGGTTAACCGACGAGTGGATACATTTTTAAATTCATCCGGCACCAACTGTATGCGAGGTGATTTACGCGCTGACGCGGCATTGTCTACTGCATCTGTCGTATCTGGCGCGTTTAAGATGACGGGAGCAACATGAAATCCCGGTGTTGCAACTTGCTGAGCAGCTGCCGTTGGCAATGCAGATGGCTGCAACTGCAGTGTCGTGACACCGCTCGCCATATCGACTGCGGATACTGGACGGCTGTTGGTATCAGAACCTCCGCCGCAGGCGCTAAGGAACGTGGCGGTACTAACGGCCAACAACAATCCACGGGGGACTAAATTAAGCTCTGGGAATATCTTCAAGACTCGCTCCAAAATGAGCGAGGGCTACGCCTAGTCAAAGTTCAAATACGAACGGGAACCGCCAGTACTGAAGCTTGGCAACCCCGCTACCATAACGCTTGCGCGCTTTAGGCCGGAGGCTTTGCGTCCTCGCTTTTCAACGAGTTTGCCCTCAGTGAACTAAATCAAAACCTAACTGTTCATTAGGTTTCATAAAATACTTCTAAAAACGTTTCTAACTACAGGCGGATATTAGCTTGATTTTTTTAAATAAAAAAGGGCTTTTTCAAGTTTATTTCAACGTGTTTTTCTTTGCATAACAAGTCGAGCGTTTTGCTTACTATTTAAGCAGTTGTTACTATGAGAATGAATGATTTTAAAAAAATATCCCTGCTTATTAGTTAAGCAAATCACAAAGCTTTTTTTGCTTAATTATTAGGCAAATATAACTTTGGCAAATCAGGGGCACTTTTAGTTGGCAAAACACTCTTTACCGTTATTTTTTAAATATTCATTACAAATTCCATGCAAAGGTCTATTTCCCCAGTTAGAATCCATGGTTTTCCTAAGAAACACGTTGGAATAGCGGTGCCAGAAAAGTGATCAAAGCGCAGTAACAGGGAAGCAAAAAATGGCGTGCAACAATTTGACACGAAATTGTGCAATTTTTCCCCGAATCACGAGTAAAATCCGTTGTCGTTTTATATTAATAACTAGCATGTGTTTAAACCCAATCGACATATGCAGCTTAACTTTAAAGGAAATAAGATGTTGATCAAATCTCGCGTTGTGCTTGGTAGTGCAGTTGCACTGATGGCACTTGCTGCTTGTACTCCAAAAGAAGCTGACAAAACAGCTGCCGCTGCTACATCCGCAACTCCAGCTAAAGAAGTCGTTGCTGCAACGGTTAATGGCACACCAATTAGCCAAAAACAAGTTGACATGATTTTGCATCAACAACGTGGCATGCCTGATACGCCAGAAACACGCAAAATGATCATTGACAACATTGCTATGCAATTGATCGTAGCGCAAGAAGCGGTTAAAAAAGGTTTGGATAAAACTGCTGACACGATGGACGAAATTGAAATGGCGAAGCAATCTGTTTTAGCGCAAGCCTTTGTTCAAGATTACATCAAACACAATGAAGTTACTGACGCGCAATTAGCGACTGAATACGACAAATTAAAAGCACAAGCTTCTGGTAACCAATTCAAAGCACGTCATATTTTGGTTAAAACCGAAGACGAAGCTAAAGCGATTATTGCTAAGTTAAACAAAGATCCAAAGTCATTTGAAGCAATCGCTAAAGCACAATCTTTAGATCCTGGTTCAAAAGTTAAAGGCGGCGATTTAGGTTGGTTCGACGCGCACAGCATGGTGCCTGAATTTGGCGCAGCAGTCGCTAAATTAGAAAAAGGTAAATTCACTGAAGAACCAGTGAAATCCCAATTCGGTTACCACGTGATTATGCTGGATGACACACGTCCAAGCACAGCGACTATCCCACCGTTAGAACAAGTCAAAGCTGGCTTGAGCCAACAATTGCAACAACAAAACTTGAAAAAGATGTTGGATGACATGAAAGCAAAAGCGAAGATTGATATCGTTGCTGCTGCACCAGCACCTGCCGCTGTTGTTCCTGCACCTGCTGCTCCAGCTGCCGATGCTGTTCCTGCCGCAGCAGCACCTGCTGCGTCAACTCCAGCTGCTGAACCTGCAAAAAAATAAGTTAGTGTAAGTAGTAAAAAGCCCCGTCACTTGAATTAGTGACGGGGCTTTTTTGTTTCAGCAATAAATTAAACAGGTAAACTCACCCTTTCCAATCCTGATTATCCACTTCATCTTCATGCGGCGGCAACGAAAACAAGCGCGCCAATAAAAAGCATCCAAGAGCGGAACAAATCGACAAGAATGCCAGCGTATAGCTGAGCTTTTTACCGTGCCACAAACTGGCGAACCAATCGTCTAATTCCACCGCAAGCAAGGTAGATTTTCCGCCTACTCGCTCCACATTATATTGATAGCCTTTGGAGGATGACGCGTCTACCGGATAACTCACGCCGCCTATGTTTTCATAAGCGACCACGTTACCGTCAGCATTGTTCGCTGTACTGGCAAAAATAAACACGGCGATGGCACTCAACAAGCCAACGATTAAAATGCCGAAACCGATGCGGCGCAAGCGGTTAACCAACTGCTCATTTTCAATTACTTTTTGTACTGCGTTTTCATCATTTTTTTCACTAAGCATTACAACTTCCTTCAATACTAATTAGCTCGACAGAGTGCTGGAGGCTAACGGTGCTTTTCTCTTGCGACGTCGATTTAGCCACAAACTAAAACGATCCAGATACAAATAAATAACCGGGGTCGTAAATAAGGTGAGTGCCTGACTGAGTACCAAGCCCCCCACCATCGTATAACCGAGCGGCTGGCGCAGTTCTGAACCGGTTCCATGCCCTAGCATGAGCGGCAGTGCGGCCAGCAAAGCTGCCATTGTTGTCATCATAATTGGGCGGAACCGTAACAAGCAAGCCTGACGTATCGACTCTTCAGGCGGCAGATGCTGCTCTCGCTCGGCTTGAATCGCAAAGTCGACCATCATAATGCCGTTTTTCTTAACGATACCGATCAACAAAATAATCCCGATTAACGCAATCACACTCAGTTCAAAATGAAACGCCAGCAACATCAGCAACGCGCCCACGCCAGCGGAAGGCAAGGTCGATAAAATGGTTAAGGGATGTATATAACTTTCATACAAAATTCCCAAAATAATGTACACCGCGACGAGCGCAGCAGCGATTAAATACGGCTGCGATTTCAGTGAAGTCTGGAAGGCCTGTGCAGTTCCCTGAAAAGTGCCAACCACAGCTTGCGGCATTTTAATATCCACCACTTCTTTTTGAATCGCTTCCACGGCTTCACCTAATGCCACACCGGCAGACAAGTTAAACGACAGCGTCACTGCCGGAAATTGCGCCTGATGGTTAATCGATAAAAACGCGACGTGTTCGGTGTCGTATTTCACAAAGGTTGAGAGCGGCACCTGCTGCCCGGTTAATGGCGATTTGATGTAAAGTTTTCTGAGCGTATCTGGGTCGCGTTGCAATTCAGGGCTAATTTCCAGAATCACATGATAGGTATTTAATTGCGTGAAATACTGCGTGACTTGATTCTGTCCAAACGCGTTATACAGCGTTTGATCTATATCGGCTGGCTGTATGCCAAACCGCGCGGCCTGATCTCGGTCAATGGTTACCGACAACATGGTGCTGTCGGTTTGCTGGTCGGTGGCAACATCTCTTAATTGCGGTAAGGCTTTTAACTTCGCCAGTAATTTAGGCGCCCATTCGTTGATTTCATTTAAATCCGGGTCAAGCAACGTATATTGATATTGCGTACGCGATAACCTGCCGCCCACATTCAAGTCCTGCGCTGACTGCAGGAAAAATGTCGCACCGGGGACTGTGGGAAACTGGCTGCGCAAACGCGCAATGATTTGATCCGACGTTGCATGACGCTGTTCAAGCGGCTTCAATCCGATGACCACAAAACCGTTATTTAATGGGCGCGAACCACCGACCGAAGTGGCCCAACTTTCTACGTCGGGGTCCTTCGCAATAATGTCAGTCAGTTTGTGCTGCAAGCGCACCATTTCATCAAACGACACATCCTGCGCTGCATCCGACAAGCCGATAATAATGCCTGTGTCTTGTTGCGGAAAAAACCCCTTGGGCTCGATTACATACAAACCCACGGTGGTTGCCAGCGTCAAGAAAAAGGTGATTAAAGTAATCCCTTGATGCCTGAGAACGAAATCAAGACCGCGCGTATAGCCAGCTAACATCCAGTCGAAAAACCGCTCGGTCAGCATATAAAAGCGGCCATGCTTAGCGTGTTTTTCATCACGGATAAAGCGTGAACACATCATCGGCGTCAAGGTCAGCGAAACAAAGGCCGAAACAGCGATGGTGAGCGTCACGACTATCGCAAATTCACGGAACAAGCGCCCGATAATACCGCCCATTAGCAGCAGCGGAATGAACACCGCTACTAGTGAAATACTGATCGAAAGAATCGTGAATCCAATTTCGTCCGCCCCCTTGTAAGCGGCTTCCAGTGGCGATAGTCCATTTTCAATATGCCGGTAAATATTTTCCAGCATCACAATCGCATCATCCACCACAAACCCGACAGCAATAGTCAACCCCATGAGCGAGAGATTATCCAGCGTATAGCCTAACCAATACATCAGCGCAAACGTTCCCAGCAAAGCTAACGGAATAGTCACGCTTGGGATGATCGTCGCCCAAATATTGCGCAAGAAAATAAAGATGACGATGACCACCAAAATAATGGTCAGCAACAGCGTAAATTCAACATCATCTACCGCCGCTTTAATGGTGGTGGTGCGGTCGATGATCTTGTCGATTTTAATCGACGAAGGGACTGACGCCAGCACTTGCGGCAGTGCTTTGTTGACGCGCGAAACCACATCAATAATATTTGCGCCAGGCTGCTTATAGACTAACAATAAAATCCCATTTTTTCCGTTTTGCCATGCGAGCATCTGATTATTTTCCGGCCCGTCTACGGCCACGCCAATATCACGGATGCGTACCGGCGCACCATTTTTATACGCCACAATCACGTCATTCCACGGAGCCGCTTTTAATAACTGATCATTGTCATAAATTACGAAATTATGCTTAGTGCCGTTAATGCCGCCTTTCGGTCCATTCACGGAAGCGGTGGTAATGACGCTGGCTAAATCGCTCAGCTGTATTCCCATTGCGGCGATTTTTGCCGGGTCAACCTGCACCCTGACCGCGGGTTTTTGCTGGCCGCCGATCGACACTAAACCAACGCCGGAAATTTGCGAGATGCGCGGCAAAATCACGTTTTCTGCAAAATCATCAACTCTGGTGAGTGGCAATGAATCGGAATGTACCGCGAACACAATAATGGACGATTCTGCTGGATTAATTTTTCGGTAAATAGGCGGGCTAGGCAAATTTTTAGGTAAAAATCCGCTCGCGACATTAATCGCGGATTGAATGTCTTGCGCCGCTGCGTCAATATTGCGATCAAGGTCAAACTGGATCGTGACTTGGGTAGAACCCAGCACACTGGTTGAGGTCATTTGCGCTACGCCGGGAATTTGCGCAAATTGATTTTCTAACGGCGTGGCGACCGAAGACGCCATAGTTTCCGAATTGGCACCCGGCAAACTGGTACTCACTAAAATGGTCGGAAAATCGACTTGCGGCAAAGGCGCAACCGGCAGCAAAGGAAAAGCGACTAAACCGATAAGGAAGATAGCCGCCATGACTAATGAGGTCGCTATCGGCCTCTGAATGAAAGGAGCGGAAATATTCACGGTGCTTTAGTTCCTATTACTCTATTCACCGCATCCGTAAACTGAACATGCACCTTGGGCTGTAAGCGATACTGGTTATTAGTCGTTACACGCTCCCCTTCTTGCAAGCCTTGTTCCACAATAACGACGCCATCGGTTTCCGCGCCCAGTTTTAAGCTGCGCATTTCAACTGTGTTGTCTTTTTTAACCACATAAGCAAACACGCCATCCGGGCCGCGTTGTATGGCGCTGGATGGAATCGTAATTGCGTCATGCCGGGTTTCTACTAACACGCGGGCATTCACAAAGTCACCCGGCCAAAGCCGGTTATCCTGATTCGGAAATGTCGCTTTCAATTTCATCGTTCCGGTCGTTGGATCGATTTGATTATCAATCAAACCTAGCGTGCCTACTCCCAGTAAGGTGCTACCGTCACGTGATACGGCAGATACGGAAACTGTCGCCGCCGACATGGCGCTATGCACGACTTGCAGGCTTTCTGCCGGCAAGGTAAAGATCACTGAAATAGGTTGTACTTGCGTGACCACAACAATGCCGGAAGCCGTAGCGCTATGCAAAATATTACCCGGATCGGCTAATCGAATTCCGGTGCGGCCAGCTATCGGGGAACGGATCGTTGCATAGCTGAGTTGGGTTTTAGCGCTATCGATTGCTGCGTCATCCACGGCTATTTGCGCTACGGTTTGCGCCACTAAAGCGCGTTGCGTTTCCAGAGTTTGCTTACTGGTGAATTCTTCCGGTGCCAAACTTTGATAACGCTCTAAATCAATCTTCGCATTGGCAAGTTGTGCCACATCTTTTGCTTTGCCGGCGACTGCTTGATCTAACGCCGCCTGATACGGGCGCGGATCAATTTGCGCTAGTAAATCACCGGGCTTCACCATTTGTCCCTCGGTGAATCCCAACTTCATTAATTCACCATCAATCCGTGGGCTAATCGTGACCGTATAAAAGGCTTGCACCGCACCTAAACCAGTAATGTAAATCGGTAAATCACGCTTACTGGCTAAGACGCTTTCCACCAAAATAACCGGCTTGGCATTAACTATGGGCGCTGATTTAGTGGCGCTGCCCATCATCACTGCAAACAACACGACTAACAAACCCAAGCCCAATAAAATAGCGCGTGGGCCTTTAGTTAATGTCTGAAATACCTGCATGCTTTTCATTATTTACCAGCCTCCTTTTGCCAACCACCGCCTAAAGCGCCAAACAGGCTGAGGTACGCTTCTAAATGAGAATTTTTCGCCTGTATCAACGCGTCTTGCGCTGTGAACAACGCGGTTTCTGTATTCAACACCGCTAATATATTGACTGTCCCGGCATGCAGCTGTGCCTGGGCAATATGATGCGCACGTGCTGCTTTTTGCACGGCAAATTCCAGACGTTTAACCTGCTCGGTATTTTGCTGCACCGCCACCAAGGCATCTTCCACATTGCCCAAGGCGGACAAAATCGCTTTGCGATAATTAGCCAGCAATTCGTCATAGCGCGCTTTAGAGAATTCGTATTGCCCTTTAATCGCACCGCCATCAAAAATCGGTTGGGTTATTCCAGCGGCTAGCGTGTGGATGATGTTGGCAGAATTGGTCATGCCAGCTAAGGCTGAACTGGCGTAACCGTACGACGCGGTCAGTTCGATACTCGGAAAAAACGCCGCGCGAGCAACACCGATATTGGCATTCGCAGCAATTAATTGGTCTTCTGCTTCAGCGACATCGGGTCGACGTTCCAATAATTCCGAAGGCAAGCCGGGGCGCACTTCAGGCACAGTTAAATCAGCCAAAGTCTGATTGCTTACCTCCACAGTTTCTGGCGTTTTACCAACTAAAATCGCCAACGCATTCAGCGTTTGTCTCAGTTGCAAGCGTAATGGCGGCAATGCTGCTGCGAGCGTGGCCACCGTGGTTTCTTGCTGTGCCACATCCAATGCGGTGGCGACCCCTGCGTGTAATTGCTGCTGTAAACCTTTTAAAGTAATTTCCGCATTGGCTAAATTATGTTCCGCCACCGCGACACGCTCACGCAACGCCAGGCTTTGAAAATAACTTTGCGCTACACTGCTAATCACCGTCAGCTCCACCGTCACCTGGTCATGCCGGCTCGCTGCCGCAGTCGCTATTGCCGCATCTTGCGCAGCGCGATTTTTACCCCAAAAATCCAACATATAACTGGCGTTAAGCTGCGGTGAAAACTGCTTAACAGCCACATAATTGCCGGTTGTGGCCTGCTCACGCTCATTCAATGCCGTAAAACTGGCACCAAGAGTAGGTAATAACGCAGCGCCGGCAATATTGGCCAGCTGATCCGCCTGCCGAACCCGAGCCACCGCCGCGGCAAGATCATTATTAGTCAGTTTGGCTTGTGCGATATACGCATCCAATTCAGCACAGGCAAACCCATGCCACCATTCAGTTGATGGCCAATGTGCGGTTTCTGGGGCAGTCGTGTTTGAGATGGGAGGAGAACTGGAACTAGCATTTTCATGCCATGCAGATGGTGCCGCAATATCAGGGCGTTTATACTCTGGCCCAACACTACAGCCAGCCAAAATAACTGCCCCAAGCAACAGGGCAAACTTCACTTTCTTCCAACAGCAATGAAATTTCATGGGAACCATGAGCATGAGCATGTGAGAAATGAGCACTAAGTATAATTTACTAAATGCTCAGTAGCAATTTTTGCTTTTGAAACATGCATCATTTTTGTAACGTTTTGCATCGTGCCAAAAGAGTGCCAACCTGCATTACTCTTCCAGATTTTCATGATGCCCGACCGTCCCGCGCTTCCAATAGGCGGCGGCCCGAATCGCATGACGACTGTGACCTTTCTCTTCGACTAGCAAACGGCGCAAAGCGGCCATTTCACTCGCCTCTCCCGCACACCAGGCATAACCTTCGCCATCCGGCAGCTTCAGCGCACGAATGATCTTCATCAGCTCGGCCGAATTACTCACCCAGTGCAGATCGAGTTTTGCTGCGCTTTGAAATTTACGGCGGTCACTCACATCGGCCAACTGCAACACCACGATAGCGTGCGCTGTTGCCGGCAGCTCTTCCAAGCGCCGCGCAATTGCCGGCACAGCAGTTTCATCGCCCACCAGCAGATGCCAGTCGTAATCCATTGGAATAATGAAAGAGCCGCGCGGCCCGGCAATAGTCGCACGTTGCCCTGCTTCGGCTTGTGCTGCCCAATCAGCGGCGGGGCCATCGCCATGCAACGCAAATTCCAGTGTTAATTCGCACGCCGCCGCGTTGTAATAACGCGGCGTATAATCTCGCCGCATTTCCTCTTCAGCACCCTCTTCACTCAAGATAAACTTGACGTGATCGTCAAACGAGGCGCTGATGAAATCGCTAAGCGCATCGCCTGCGAAGGTGACACTTTTAAAGTGCGGACTGACAGATTCAACCCGCACAACTTGCAGGACGCGACGTTTGATTTCATAGCGGATACGTTGTACACGGCTAGCGGCAAGGTCTATACTCATAGCTTCACTCACAAATTAGTTGATAATATCAAGCATAATGCGCGAATTAAATGACAATGTCAACAAATCACAATTAGCTCCAGAAGATGGCGTTCTGGACCTGATCCACAACATCATGCATCAGTACCGCTCGCAGCAATACCAAGTGCTGCGCGATGGGCCGCACGACATTACCCACATGGAAAGTAAAGTGCTTAGTTATTTCGAGCACCGTCCGGGTGCCACGCAGAGCGATCTCGCACGCCACACCGGTCGTGACAAGGCACAACTGGCACGCCTGATTAAAGGCTTGCGTGACCGTGGACTGCTGGATGGCGAAGCTGACGAGGCCGATCGCCGCAACACCAAGCTGTCTCTAACAGCCATCGGAAAATCGATACAGCACACGCTTTTTCAACAAGCCAAGCTCTTGAATTCCAAAGCAGTAAAAGGATTGAATAACGAAGAACAGCAACAGATACTTGCGCTGTTGCAGCGAATGAAAAGCAATTTGGATGCGCCAACTTAAATAGCAGCTACTCCACTAAAAAACAAAAAGCCCCATCACATTCAGTAATGGGGCTTCTTATATAAACGTTTAAATTCCGTTTAAATTCCGCTTATTTCGGCTTACGTGCAGGTTTGTCTTTAACAAACTTACTATCACCGCCAACAAAGCTTTTCTTCTTAGCTGCCTGTGCCACTTGCGCCGCCTTATCCGAATTAATCAAACCAGCACCAACGTGACTGATTTTCAATTGCTGGCCGCCCAGTTTAACCACTTTCAAATTATCCAAAATATGTTGTGGCATACCTTCGGGCAAATCCAACACGCTGTACGTATCGAAAATATCAATCCGACCAACATGCTTGGCTTCCAAGCTCGCTTGTGCTGCAATCGTCGCGACGATGGTGGAAGGCGTTACGTCATGATTGCGGCCCACTTCAATCCGGTAGCTTTGCACTGCAAATTTGCTCTTGGTATTTGGCTTATCTTTTTTAACCCTGGCTTTTGGATCAGCAACTTCAGCAGGCTGCATAGTCGGCTTAGGTTCTGCTCTTACTTCAACTTCCGCTCTAGCGAAAGGCTTGGCAAATTCCGCCGGCTTTTCGCTACGCTTATGTTCACTGCGCACAGGCGCACTACGCTCACGTGCTGCTGGCGCTGATACCGTAGCTGGAGCCGCTTCGGAATGACCGTCAACACTAATCTTCAATTGCTGACCAGCGACCCAAACCGATTGCAAATGCTGCATGACTTCTTTAGGCAAATCACTTGGCAAATCCAATACGCTGAAACCGTCGTAGATTTCAATCCGGCCGATGTTTTTTGAATCGATATTCGCTTCATTGGCAATCGCACCAACGATGTTGCCCGGCTTTACGCCGTGGTCATGTCCAACTTCAATCCGGTAAGTTTGCATGCCTGGTTCAGAGACACGCGGGCCGCGTTCACGTTCTGCTCTGGCTGGTCGCTCTGAACGTTCGAATCTGTCACCACGCTCACGTTGTGGACGTTCTGCGCGTTCGAAACGGTCATTACGGTCACCGCGATCACCACGATCATTGCGGTCATTCCGTGCTGGCCGGTCATCCGAGCGCATGGTTTCCATCCGCGGTTCACGCTTATTTTTATCCAATAACAGCGGCACATCGCCACGTGCAATTTTGGCTAAAGCGGCGGCAATTTCAATCGCCGGTACATTATGCTCGCGCTCAAAATCTTCAATAATCGCTTGGAATTGCTCTAATTCGCCTTCAGCAATCGTTGCGTTAATTTGATCTTTAAATTTAGCAATTCGCACATCATTAACTGCCTGAACACTCGGCAATTCCAGCGGAGAAATCGGTTGGCGCGTGGAGCGTTCAATAATTTTTAGCAGGCCTTTTTCGCGCGGGGTAATAAACAAAATCGCTTCACCGCTACGTCCCGCGCGACCGGTACGGCCGATACGGTGGGTATAGCTTTCCGGATCATGCGGTACGTCGTAATTAATCACGTGACTGATGCGTTCCACATCCAGGCCGCGCGCAGCAACGTCGGTGGCAACCAGAATATCGATCTTGCCGTCTTTGAGTTGCGCAATGGTGCGTTCGCGTTGCGCTTGTTGAATATCGCCATTAATCGCTGCCGCTGAAAAACCGCGCGCTTGCAAACGTCCGGCTAATTCTTCGGTGCCTAACTTGGTGCGCGCGAAAATAATCATGCCGTCAAAAGTTTCCGCTTCCAGAATTCGGGTCAACGCGTCCAGCTTATGCATGCCGCTGACTAACCAGTAACGTTGGCGAATATTGTCAGCGGTGCCGGTTTTAGCCGCCACTGTAATAACTTCCGGCGACTTCAAATAAGTTTGCGCGATCCGTTTAATGGCGGAAGGCATGGTTGCTGAGAACAGCGTGGTCTGGCGTGATTCCGGTGTTTCTTTCAAAATCCGTTCTACGTCATCAATAAAGCCCATGCGCAGCATTTCATCGGCTTCATCCAACACCAATGTTTTGAGTTTGGATAAATCCAGCGTACCTTTATCCAGATGATCAATCACCCGTCCCGGCGTTCCAACCACAACGTGCACGCCACGGCGCAACGCAGACAATTGCGGGCCATAACTTTGACCGCCGTAAATCGGCAAGACATGAAAGCCCGGAATATGCGTGGCGTAGCTTTGAAAAGCTTCTGCAACCTGAATAGCTAATTCACGGGTCGGTGCCAACACCAGTGCTTGCGGGCTGGTTTGTTTAATGTCGATGCGCGACAAAATCGGCAAGGCAAACGCCGCCGTTTTACCGGTACCGGTTTGTGCTTGACCCAACACATCGCGGTTAGCCAGCAACAAGGGAATGGTGGCGGCTTGAATTGGGGAAGGAGTTTCGTAACCGATATCATTCAGTACACGCAATAACGCGTCACTGAGTTCTAATTCGGAGAAAGAAGGAAGGGAATTTTCAGACATGATGGTGCTCACAGGTTCGCTTGAGTTTCAATTGAATCGCAGTATGCGAAACAAGGTGGGGCGTAGTTTACTCTCTTGTGGCCTTGCTGGACAGGAAAGAAAGGGCTAATTCCCCAACCTTAAGCTTGAATTACCGCGCCCACCTATTGGTTATAGCTGTTAATTACGTAACTTCAAGCGCATTTTCAAGCCAAGCGGCGCCATGGTAAAGGCCAAATGTTCCTCCGCGTCTTGCCCATTTGGCGTGCTGATGTTGTCGATATCGAAACGGGTCAGTAGCATCACCATGGCGATTTTCATTTCCAGCAAGGCCAAGTAACGCCCCGGGCAAATACGCGGACCGGCACCAAACGGCATCGAAATCCGCTTCACCGAATTAATCGCCTGGCCGGTTTCACCATTAGAGAGCCAGCGCTGCGGATCAAATTGCGCGGCATTGGGAATAAAGTTGTCATCCACGCTGTCGCGACGGAATAAGCCAAACACAATGGTGCCGGTTGGGATGTGAATATCGCCAATAACGGTGTCTTTAGTGGCTTGCAAGGGCAATAGCGGAGCAACGGGTTTTAGGCGCATGGCTTCGTTAATGCAGGCGTCTAAATAATCTAGCTCATTGAGGTTTTCAGTGCTGTACGGGGTATCCAAGGCAAACTTGCCGCGCACTTCTTCTTGTAGTTGTTGTAGCGCTGCGGGATTTTTCCACAACAACTCCAGCAACCACGCGATTGAATTCGCGGTAGTGTCTTCGCCCGCCAACAACATGGTAAGTACGTTACCGGCCACGTCCGTATCATTTAAACCGCTATCGCCCAGATCGGCGGCGTTGATCATCGCCTCCAATAAATTGGTTGGGTTTTCACGCAACGTCGGAACTTGTTTAATCCGTTCCCGCGCTTGCTTAACAAAGCCTTCGATTGCCACATTCACTTCGGCCACGCTTCGCTCTAACTCGCGGTCGGATGGCAAACGAAAGTATTTCCAATATTTGAATACTGCCAAATTGCGTTTAAATACAGCGGGGAAAATTTTATCTAAATGGCGCTGAATCACGTCGTCGCCAGACTCCAGCGTATTCACGTCATGACCAAAAGCCAGGCCGGTAATTGTGTCGACCGTGAAGCGCATCAAATCGGCTTGCAGGTCTATCTCAGTACCGATCGATTTTTTCCAGCGTGATTCCAAGCGATCAGTTACTTTGCACATCGCCGGAAAATACGCTTTGACATGAGCTGGATCAAACCCCGCCATCACCATGCGCCGCTGACGTTTCCATACTTCACCGTTGGCACCGAATAAGCCGACTTGCAAGCCCATTTCACGCCAGGTTTCAGCCAGTTTAACGGTGCGGCTAAATCCGTCTGGACGATCCCGCAATATTTTGGCAAACGCTTGATGGTCAGCCACAATCAATAATTTTCTTGCCCCAATTTTGACGCGGAAATAACTACCGTATTCACGACTCCATTGCTCAAATTGCTGATGCAGGCGATGGCCTTTAATTTGTAGTGCGTTGCCCAAAAATGGCAAGCCTTTAGGTGCGGGTAAATCGGCTAACTGTCTTAAATTAGTTGAAGCGAATTCAGATTGAGTTGCAACTTCGTTGGTTTCCATGAGTGCTCCGCGTGGGGATTCAGATTAATTTGAAATTAAAATATTGCCGCTTAGAATGCATCTTTATAGCACGCTTTCCCCATCAGATAGTTAGTACATATCCACCATTTCGCACAATAATTTTCACCTCATTCCACGCGCACCTTGCAGCCCGCCGGTATGCAAAACCACCAACTTTTCATCTGACTGGAAATAGCCTGATTTAATCAATTCACGTAAAGCGTAAAACACTTTTCCGGTATATACCGGCTCAATCGGCACCTGGCTTTGCTCTGTAAAATCATGGCAAAATTGACGCAATTCCGGTGTCACTTTGGCGTAGCCGCCATGATGAAAATCGGTAATTAATTGATAATTTTGATGCGCTGGATAACCCGCTTCCTGTAACAAACGGGCAATTTCTCCATGCAAATAATCTGCATTTTTAAGTACCGCAATCCCCACTACCCGGCTGCGTCCTTGTAAACCGGCGAGCAATCCCGCCAAGGTCGCGGCCGTTCCGCAAGCGACCAGAATGGTATCGGGAATAAATGGTAGTTCAGCTATCAATTCAGCCACGCCATGCAAAGCGGCGGGGTCGCTACCGCCTTCCGGAAACCAAAATTGATCTGAGCCTGACGCGACTATATTTTGCCAATAGTGTGGAATGTCGCGTAACGCGCGATACGTGTCACGTTCAACAAATTGAATCTGCATTCCCTGAGCGCGGCAATC
Source organism: Solimicrobium silvestre (assembly GCF_002976435.1). Taxonomy (GTDB): domain Bacteria; phylum Pseudomonadota; class Gammaproteobacteria; order Burkholderiales; family Burkholderiaceae_D; genus Solimicrobium; species Solimicrobium silvestre. The sequence goes on from NZ_PUGF01000004.1 coordinate 173,337, forward strand.
CTCTAACATGGCACTGTTCATCGCTACATTACCGCGCACCAAACCGATACTTTTATAGCCTGATTCAGCCGCGACATACGCGGTAGCGTGCAGATGGTTAGACCAGATTCCACCCATGGTAACCAGCGTCGGAATGCGCCCGGTTTCAGTACAGTGTTTTGCAATGGCGAGTAAGGGATATTTAAGTTTGCGGAATTTATTTCCTGATACAACGGGATGCAATAAATCGTCGCGTTTTATCCACACCGGCATCCCAAACAAGGTGGAATTTCCCAGTAACTGGCATGGTGAAGTAAGCGGACTTTTGCCATTACCACTTAAATCAAAAACGCTCATGCTGACCATCTGTCGGCATCGCCAACATTTTCCAGGTTACGCCTAATTGCACGTCGGATTTAAGCACCACCAACTGACGTGACAGCGCTAATATTTTGGCGTCTTTACGCAGGTTTTCACCCACGGTATTTTTAAGTATGCCCGCGCCCGCCATAATCGCGTCGATGGATCCATACGCCTGCAATAATTTGGCCGCCGTTTTCATGCCGACTTTGGTGACACCCGGAATGCCGTCGGTTGGGTCGCCCATCAAGGCCAGCAGTTGCTCTAATTGTTCTGGCGGCACGCCGAATTTATTTTGCACCCACGCGCTGTCGTGCCATTCATTTTTGAAGTGATCCCAGATCAATGCACCGTGCGCGATCAGCACATGCAGATCTTTATCGGTTGAAACCACAATCGCCTCGCCGCGCCCTTCTGCCAGCCAGCGCAGCACGACTGTGCCGATCACATCGTCCGCTTCTACTTCAGGAATGCACAGCACTTTAATGCCGAATTTTTCCAGTTCCGCATACAACGTCGGCAAGCTCTGGCGCAACGCATCGGGCATCGGCGCACGTTGTTCACGGTATTTGTCATACAGCGCGTGCCGCCAGGTTGTGCCGCCAAAATCAAACGCGGCCACGATGTGACTGGGCGTGTGTTCGTGATGCAGTTTATGGAAAGCGGATAAGGAAAAGCGCAACGCAGTTTCGGCCTTTTCAGGCGAATCAGGTTCGGGATTGGCTTCATAGATGCGCCGCACGATATTGAGGCCATCAATGGCGAGTAGTTTTGCCATATTTTTAAAGTTGCTGTGAAAAGGTAAGTGCGGATGAATTAAAACGCATTATACGCAGCACACCCTTAGCAGCTCTTATTTTCAGTAAAAACACGTGTATTCATATACTCCACCTATTTTTTGAAAAACTAGCGTATTTAACGGATTTCATATTGCTTTAAAAGCAATGTCTTCGCAATACATATTTACCTCAAAGTGATAGTTTGTCCTGATGCAATAAAAACCAAAATAATGGCCCAGTATTCTCAATCTTAATATTGCTTAATTTAATTAACCCACACTCGCAAGTTGTTGCCACTATATAATATTTCACCCAGAATATTTCCAAACAGAATTTTCAACAGGAAACACCATGACTCGCCGCTATTCCGACATGAATCAACACGACGCGCTGTACAAAATTGCCCGCGCTTATCCGGGCGGCATTGATGCACTGGCAGAGAAAATGGACATCTCGGTGAATGTGTTACGCAACAAACTCGCGCCGCATATTGACACCCATTACCCTTCGTTTGAAGAGCTTTCCACCATCGTGGAATTGTGCTCCAAAGCGGGTGTAAAAGATGCACTGATGCCGCTGCATGCGCTATTGAGCCGGCACGGTATGGCAGCATTTATTGTGCCGGAACCTGAACACATTACCGACGACGATTTATCCCAGACGGTGTGCCGGGTAATGAGCCAAGTCGGCGGCGTCGCGGAGGCGGTTTCCAGCGCGTTGCTGGATGGAGTGATCACCGACGCCGAAGCCGATTTAATCGAACGTGAATTTCAAGGTGCACTCACCGCTTTAGGCGAATGGCGAGCGCGGATTCGGGCGCGCGGCGGGCGCTAGGCGAAGACTAACTTAGCACCGCTTTCGCCTATCAAGAAACCGCCAAGTCACGTAACAACATTTCAGTCGCGTTGTATAAACCACCCAGCGGAGTAGGATGCGTGGGTGAATAATTGTAACGATTCTGTTCAAGTTGCGGCAACACGAAGCCTCCGCGGGCACGATCTCGCAAATGGTTGTAGAGACTATCTAACTCTTTTACCCGGTCACGACACCCTGCAGGTATTTCATCAATAGAATGCCGACTGACTCGTTCAGTCTGGTAGTAGCTCATGACATGATTCAGGCCCACATCCAGACTTTGTCCGATTGCATCAAAGCATTCTTTAGATGGCTCTTCATGAAACACCACATGAACATTGGGAAACAACCGCACCATGGTGAGGTAAAGCCGCAATACGGAAAGGTAGCTAATCATTATCGACACATCCGTCATCGGCGTGCCATGATACTCCGCCAACTTCCTCACTGAAAACAGGACATCGATTGGATTACGGAAGCAAAAAATGAACTGCCCAGTAAAAAAATGCGCTGCAAAAAAACCCATTAGCGCATCGCATTGCGCCGACGTTTCCGTTGGATTAAAGATGATTTTTTCACCAACGCAACGATAAAAATGAGAGAAATGAACCCAATAATCTTCCCAAGTACCATCACCATCAAACACCGCGGGGCAATAGGTGCTCTTAGTAGGTTGATTACCATTCAAGTCATGCCACTTATTAAAACGCGCACGAAAATCCGGCTGGCCCTTATCAACATAAAAATTAGCCTCACCAAATAAAAGGATATTTTTTGAATCGTTCAGCGCATTTTGCAACACCGTAGTGCCGGTTCGCGCATGACCTATTACAAACAACCCTTTGTTGCCGAGCTCACGCCAATCCCGACTTGATCGTCCAGTCATTTCCATACTTATCCCTGTCTCCTTTATAGCCACATCCATTTCAATGTTCGTCCCACACCAAACAAAGTAAACAGATAAAACTATCAGATCTTTTTTAGCAAGTTTTCCCTGCAAATAATTTTTAATTACTATACTGTTTCCAGCATTGCGACACCATTGCGCATCGGTAACTTAGTGTTTCTACGTTTATTATTAGTGCAATGCAGCCACTCGACTAAGTTGGCGATACAATAACAGTCCGCATAATTCACCGAGATTACTATGAACTTCATCAAAACTCGCGCAGCAGTCGCCTGGGCAGCCAACCAACCATTGTCGATTGAAGAAGTCGATTTAATGCCGCCGCAAGCAGGTGAGGTACTGGTAAAAATCATCGCCAGCGGCGTTTGTCACACTGACGCGTATACGCTTTCAGGTAAAGACTCCGAAGGAATTTTTCCAGTCATTTTGGGGCATGAAGGCGCAGGGATTGTGATGGCGCTGGGCAGCGGTGTAACGTCCGTCGCGATCGGCGATCATGTAATTCCGCTCTACACACCGGAATGCGGCGAATGTAAATTCTGCAAATCAGGTAAAACCAATTTATGCCAAAAAATTCGCGAAACCCAAGGTCGCGGTGTCATGCCCGACGGCACCACACGGTTTTATAAAGACGGTAAACCCATCTACCATTACATGGGTACTTCGACCTTTTCCGAATACACCGTTTTACCTGAAATTTCGCTCGCCAAAATCAATAAAGAAGCACCGTTAGAAGAGGTTTGTTTGCTGGGCTGCGGCGTCACTACCGGCATGGGCGCGGTCATGAACACGGCCAAAGTCAAAGCCGGCGATACGGTGGCAATTTTCGGTTTAGGCGGCATCGGTTTATCCGCCATAATTGGTGCCCGCATGGCCGGCGCCTCACGCATTATCGGCATCGATATCAACACCAGTAAATTCGCACTAGCCAAACAATTGGGCGCGACAGATTTAATTAATCCGGCCGAACTAGATCAACCAATTCATCAAGCTATTATTGCCATGACGGACGGTGGTGTCGACTTTTCATTTGAATGCATCGGCAATGTGAATGTCATGCGCCAAGCTTTGGAATGCTGTCATAAAGGCTGGGGTGAATCGATCATTATTGGCGTAGCGGAAGCCGGTGCAGAAATTACAACCAGACCATTTCAATTAGTCACTGGTCGAGTGTGGCGCGGCTCTGCTTTTGGCGGCGTGCGCGGTCGTTCTGAATTACCCAGCTATGTTGATCGATATATGAAGGGCGAGTTTGCCTTATCGGATTTCATCACGCATACCATGCCGCTTGAGGAAATTAATACTGCGTTTGACTTGATGCATGAAGGCAAATCAATCCGTAGCGTGATTCACTTTGCAAAATAAAGTGTAGCAGCTAAGGCCGAAAAATCCCTTTTTAGGGATTTTTCTACGTAATCAATTTAGAACGATACTTGAGCACCGATATTTAAACTAACAACACCGCCAGAAGTAGTCGTACCTGGCACAGTTACTTTAACCGAGCGTGAATCTATGTCGGCAACCAACTTAAAACTTTCGTTAACGGCGTAAGTTACACCAAATCCAACCACTGGCTCTGTCGTTCTGGTGGTAATTGAATTAGTGAATGTGCCTTCGCTTGCAATGACTTCACCTTTGGTCGAACCAAAACCTAACTTGGCGAACATACCCCAATCACTGCTACCGAAATTGGTTCTGTACACACCCGCGATATCAGCACCAGTCCCTTTAATTTCACCATTAATTTCGCCAACGTTAGCAGTGATTTTGCCTACAGAAAAATACGTCGCCTCAACACCCCAGTGGCTATTAATATTGTAGCCGCCGAGCATTTTATAACCACTGTCATTGGTAGAGCAATTCGTCGTACCCGAGCAATTTGTATTCCAAAAAGACTCTCCCACCGTACCACCAACATACACCTGAGCTTGCGCACTCGCGCCCAACATCAAACCAGCTACCGCTAGAACTGTTGCAATAATATTTCTTTTCATTTTATTCTCAAAAATAGATACGTTGGAATTCCTGGCAAGATTTGCCATCGGTCACGATAATAATGTATCCAAAAAGAAATTGAAACGAAACAGTTTCTTACAAACCACACAATTAAAGAATGCCCTATTTAGGGCATAGACAAAAAGAAACTAACTCTATACGCTCTCAAAGTTTCACATTGGCAACAAATTGTTACATTGCCGTATTTGCATATCAAATACGGTGCGAAAAACAACTTTACGCCAATTGAATCACTCTATTTATTAATAGATAAATAATAAAATTACTCTCAATATTTCGGAGAATAACCAAGAGGAGGCTTGTTCTTGTTTTGCATAAACGAAAACTCAATTTTGTTTATGTGCAAACTTGACGGGCTGTAGGAGCTACTTTTTAGTGTACTGCTAACAATCATATAAGATGAAAGAACAATTTCGGATGTTAAAAATCAATTTCGAAACAATGACACCAACTAAGTGGTTGATTGTTTTAGCTTCAGTAGTAACCCTCAGCGCTTGTGGCGGCCACAGCAGTAGCGGAGGAATCAACGTTGCCAATGCCGTTTTAAGCAAAAACCAACAGATTTTTGAAAGCCTGGAGTTTTCAGGCGGCACGTATTCCGTCGACTGGAGCTTCCCCTACGGCGGAGGTAATTTAGTCAATGGGGCAAACTACATTGCCTCTAACTCCACCGGCGGTTTAAGTAAGTCGCCAGCCATTGAGGGTGCGCAAACTCAACTCCCAGTCGTTACTTCTTTAGACGTTAACTTACAAGCTCCTACTTTCGGCCCTGCCGTGTATCTAAACGGTGGGCAAGTAATAACCCGCAGTGCAACGGCGCAGCGCAAAGTTAGTTATGTAGGTAGCAATATTCAAGTCGATTACATCGCAGATGATGGCGTCACCGTAGCGCAGAGTACTCAATTTAGTAATTTTAGCTCCGTCCCATTGACCGGATTTATGGGCAGCACTGCCAATGAATTCCAAGCTAGCGTACCTATCAACAATTGGATTTCAGCAAATAATTTTTCCGCAAATGCCAAATGGCAACCCGGTTCGGTCTATACCAAGCGTCAAGGAACCAGCGTTGGGGACACCTACTACGTACAGAATTGCCAAAACTTTTCGAATGTCGTCGTGACCACGGCAACTACGTCCACAGTGGTATGCCAAGCTGGTGGCACAATTGCACAGATCTTCCCGATTGTGCAATTCGATGAAGGTTCTGGGCACCCCACCGAGGAAGAAGCATACAGTGATGGCACAATGACGACTGTGCAAGGCTTACCGATGTGGATTGCTAATAATCCTATTCCGACCACGTTGCTATATCGCACTTACTTCCAATTGGACGGCAATATTTATATGGGGTATATGCATAAAAGTGGCGTCGCTTATCACTACGACATGAACGATGGCACCACCACTGATTACTTGATCTCCATGAATCAGGCGGCGGTTAATAGTATTCAACAGGGCATCATTACCGGCGCCAGCGTAACAGGTTCACAAAGTGGGAATACCAATTCGGTCAGTTCAATCGATTTATTTGGCCTTGGTGCACATGGAATTAACGGTGCTTTAGCACCAGTAGATTTACTGTCACATTACAATGTTCCAGCCAATTTAAATGGCGCAGGTCAAACAATTGTCATTATTGATGCGCCAGGTAGCGCCAATGTGCTGGACGATTTAAATACTTACAGCCAATTTTTTAATCTGCCACAGTGCAACAGCGCCAACCCTTGCTTTCAACAAATAGATCTTTCAAATGGGGCTGCGGTCGACCCTAACAATGATTGGGGTATCGAAGTAGAGTTAGATACGCAGATGGTTCATGCTATTGCGCCACAAGCTAAAATTATTTTAATTACAGCAAACAGTAGTTCATCAACGGATCTGTCAGCCGCTATCACCTATGCTGCTAGCTTGCCTAATGTAACCGCGGTGACGATGAGTTTTGGCGGCTCCGATAACCCTCCAATTGTTTCTGCTACTCAAATAGAACCAGCGGAATATCTAGCGGAAGACACCGCTTTTGCGACAGCACAAGCCAACTTGGGTATGATCTTTTTTGCTAGCAGTGGTGACTCAGGGAATTATTTTTATACCACTCCCGGTGGATTTGCCTACCCAGCATCCTCTCCATATGTCACGGCAGTAGGCGGCACCCAAATTAATTCATTAAATTGGGGCTTGGGTAGTCAAAGTGAAATCGGCTGGCAATTTTCAGGCGGCGGCACGTCGACAGGCTTCGCCTTACCAAATTGGCAAGCAAGCTATCCCGCCATTGCAAGTAATAACGCTTATCGCGCCGTACCGGATGTGTCAGCAGTGGCGGATGGTCAACACAGTGCGCTATCGATTTATTACAAACAGCAATGGGTGATGGTCGGCGGAACAAGTGCCAGCTCACCAATTTGGGCAGGTTTTAGCGCCTTATTCGGTCAATATTTAGGTAACAAAGGACAATCTTTGTCCACGTTAATTAAAAACACCAGCGGTGGCTTTAATGGATTACTTTATCAATCCAGAATCACCCAAGGCAGTAACCCAGGGTTAACTAATATCACCGCTGGCTCGAATGGTTTTGACCTCGGCTGCAGTGTATGTAGTGCTGGCGTGGGTTATAACGATGTAACCGGCTTAGGTGTGCCAAACATGACTAATTTCCTGGCTAACTTCTAAGACCAATGCTTCAACCACGCTTAACTTATTCAAGTTGGGTTAAGCGTGGTTTTGTTAATTAACATCGATGTAATTCTTCATTGCGATAAACCTGATGCGACCTCGGATTACTACCTAACTAAGGAGAGAATGATGAAGTTAATGTTAAGAAAATCGCTTTGGAGTTTAATGCTGCTCCTGGCTGTCGGTGTTGCGGCTTATACCATCCATTTGCTTTTTTGGAGCACGCACGTTCCACCCTTCTTGCGAGAAAGACTCGCCAGCCATGCTCCCTCGCTTTATTTTCATCTTCTAGGTGGCAGTGCAGCTATCGTACTCGGCGCACTTCAGATGAATATGCGGTTACGCAAAAAGTTCACCGCATTTCATCGCTGGACTGGTCGCGTGTATTTATTGGCAGTGTTAATGTCTGGTACCGCAGGGTTGGAAATGTCCGTCGTAGCAACAGGTGGTTGGGTAGCTAAATCAGGTTTCGCCACGATGGCTTTGCTTTGGTTAGCAACCGGATTGCTTGCTTACCTGGCCATTCGCAAGGGTGATATAGCAGCGCATCGCAATTGGATGATGCGTAATTACTCACTAACTTTGGCGGCGATTACGTTAAGAGTTTATCTTGGCATTACATTTGGTTTGTTGCAGATGGATTTTATGCAGGTATATCCCATAATTAGCTGGGCTTGCTGGGTCCCTAATCTGTTATTTGCCCAGTGGTTTTTTGTGAATCCGATACCAAGATCTTCAATTAGCAACGCTGTTTCGTAAGTTTGAAAACACCTTGTCACCCAATAAAAAAAGCACCTAGTGCTTTTTTATTGGGTGAACTAGTCGCATCTACTTCATTAAGGAGTCGCTTTCACAACTACAAAATTAGCCAACGAAGTCACGAACTTTTCAGCCTTTTCAAAACCAATCACACGGCCGCTTTCATTTGAATCCAAATCAAAGAAAATCATTCCTGGTGGGCCAAATAAATTAAAACGTTTTAACAGTGCTTTAACGTCCTCATTGTTGGCAGTAACATCTACCTGTAACAACACCATCGTGGCAAACTTGGCTTGTATCCGCTGATCGGTAAAAGTGAATTTCTCCATCTCTTTACAAGAAACACACCAATCCGCGTAAAAATCCAGCATCACTGGTTTTCCTTGAACCTTGGCCGCCTGTAATGCGTGCTCCAGTTCAGCCAACGATTTGACCCGTGCAAACTGAATATGCGCTCCGGACTGATTGTAAAAATGAGAAAGCGGCGCAAAGACATCGCGCCCACCGGATGCTGCGCCGATCAATTCCATACCACCTAGCACGCACAACGCTAGGGCCACCGCTTTGCCAAGGACGGCGCGATGACGCAACAAAAACACGCCATAGCCTATAAGCAGGGTAGCCCATCCCAGCATCTGCAACCAGACAGGCAACACCGGCGAAACCAGCCATAGCGCCATTGCCAACATCAGCACGCCAAACAACTGCTTAACAGCCTCCATCCAACGACCGGCCCGTGGTAATAATGAGCCTGCCGACAAGCCAACCAAGATCAATGGCACGCTCATTCCCATTGCCATTGAAAATAAAGCCGCACCACCAATCAGCACATTCCGCGTTTGACTGATATATAACAAAGCACTGGCCAATGGCGCAGCTACACACGGACCGATAATCAACGCAGAAATGGCACCCATTACGAAAACGCCAATTAATTTTCCGGCACGCTGTTGATCAGATACTTGTGATAATTTGCTTTGTAAAAAGGCCGGCACTTGTAAGTGATATACGTTAAACATCGACAGTGACAAGCCCACCAATAACAGCCCAAACGCACCTAGCACCCACGGATTTTGCAAAGCCGCGGCCAATCCTTCACCTAACAATCCTGCAGCGACACCTAATGCGGTATACACGATCGCCATGCCAAACGAATAACTGAGGGATAAAATCAGCCCACGCTGCCGTCCTACGGAAGCGCCTTCGCCAACAATAATCGATGAAAGGATAGGCACCATGGGCAATACACACGGAGTGAATGCCAACCCTAAGCCCAATAATAAAAACAGCGGCATGATTATTATTAATCTGCCGCTTTGTAAGGAGTTGCGAAGTTTGTTTGAATCATCGCCACCAGCTGTGGGTGGCGCAGTTGACTCGAACTTGAATTTGGCTGTATCAAACGTTTGTTTTGATTCGAGCGGTGCGTAGCACAAACCTTGTTCTGAGCATCCTTGACCATGTGAAATCAAGGTGAATTTAGGCTGTGCTGTATCAACTGAGAGTATTGGGATTTGAACAGTGATCGAGTGAGTAAAGGTTTCAACATTTTTTTGAAATGTCTCGTCAAATTTAACATGCCCTTTGGGAAAAATTGGCTCACCTAGCGTTGCGCCAATCGCCACAAATTTATAACGTTCACGGTACATGTAGTAACCGTCAGCGATCAGATAAGTGACTTCAATTCTATCTGGCGCAATTTGCTTACTGCTAAATTGAAATGCTTGTTCTGGCTCTAAAAAATCAGTGTCAGCAATTGCGTTGGTTAATCCACATAAGAATAATAAACTAACGATCAACTGATTTAAAACAGCAAAAATTTTGGATGAGGTAGTACGTGGCAAAGGTGACATGTAAGTTAAACCTTGAAATATAAAGACAACGCGTAAGACGATAGTATAGCGGAATCCAATAGACCAAAAAAAAGCCAGGAAATTCCTGGCTTTTCTTATTCAGCGGAAATTATTCTGCTGTAACTACGTCTTCTGAATCGGTGATTTCTGGACGATCCATCAATTCAACGTAAGCCATCGGTGCGTTGTCGCCAACACGGAAGCCCATTTTCAAAATACGCAGGTAGCCGCCGTTACGATTTGCGTAACGTGGGCCTAATTCAGCAAACAATTTCAAAACCATTTCGCGGTCACGTAAACGTGAGAAAGCCAAACGTTTGTTTGCCAATGTGTCTGTTTTACCCATAGTCAACAACGGCTCGATAACACGGCGCAGTTCTTTAGCTTTTGGCAAAGTGGTTTTAATCGCTTCATGACGCAGTAAAGATACTGTCATGTTGCGTAACATCGCTAAACGATGTGAGGAGGTACGATTCAGCTTACGTAAGCCGTGACGATGACGCATGATATTTCCTTATAAAATTTTTAAACTAGTCCAGCTCTTCTATCACTAAATCAACTTTAGTGCGGGCCGGTACCGCTCACTACAAAACAAAAAATGAGGAAGAGTAAAATCTTCCTCATTCCCTACAAATTACTTCTCTAAACCAGCAGGTGGCCAGTTTTCTAATTTCATACCTAATGACAAACCGCGCGAAGCCAAAACTTCTTTGATTTCGTTCAATGATTTGCGACCCAAATTAGGAGTCTTGAGCAATTCATTTTCAGTACGCTGGATCAAGTCACCAATGTAGTAAATGTTTTCTGCTTTCAGGCAATTAGCTGAACGTACTGTCAATTCCAGGTCATCGACCGGACGCAACAGAATAGGATCAACCATCGGCGCACGTGAAGGAGCTTCTGCAGCGGCTTCAGTACCTTCCAATGCTGCAAATACGTTCAATTGATCAACCAAAACACGTGCTGATTGACGAATCGCTTCTTCTGGAGTGATCACGCCATTGGTTTCAATGTTGATGATCAATTTATCCAAGTCAGTACGTTGTTCTACACGAGCTGATTCAACTGAGTAGGAAACACGACGAACTGGTGAGAATGACGCATCTAAAATAATACGACCGATAGTGCGGTTAGCATCTTCTGATAAACGACGAACGTTACCCGGTACATAACCACGGCCTTTTTCTACCTTGATCTGCATGTCCAGCTTACCGCCGGCAGTCAGATTTGCAATCACGTGATCTGGGTTAATCAGTTCTACGTCATGCGGCAGATCGATGTCAGAAGCCAATACCGCGCCTTCGCCATCTTTTTTCAATGTCAGGGTGACTTCGTCACGATTATGCAACTTGAAAACAATACCCTTCAAGTTCAACAAAATATCTACAACGTCTTCTTGTACACCATCTAATGTGGAGTACTCATGAACCACGCCAGCAATCGTCACTTCAGTTGGAGCATAACCAACCATCGATGACAACAATACACGGCGTAACGCATTACCTAATGTGTGGCCATAGCCACGCTCAAACGGCTCCATCACGACTTTAGCGTGACCGGCTGCAAGCATTTCTACATCGATAATACGTGGTTTTAACAAACTGTTTTGCATGAAATGTCCTTTTCAATACCCTCGGCTCATTACACCGATAAGGCTGATGGCATGTCGAAAAAAGCCCTTTGAAAATTCAAAGGGCCACAAACTACTACTTTAATTAACGTGAATACAATTCAACGATTAGCGATTCATTTACATCAGCAGCGATGTCGCTACGATCTGGAGCGGACTTGAAAGTACCTTCCATTTTCTTAGCGTCAACAGAAACCCATGAAGGCATGCCGATTTGTTCAGCTAAAGACAAAGCTTCAGCGATACGAACTTGCTTTTTCGATTTTTCACGAACAGCAACAACGTCACCAGCTTTAACTTGGTATGAAGCAATGTTCACAACGATTGAGTTAACTGTGAATGCTTTATGGCTCACCAATTGGCGCGCTTCTGCGCGTGTTGAACCAAAACCCATACGATAACAAACGTTATCCAGACGGCATTCCAACAATTTCAACAATGTTTCACCAGTGTTGCCTTTACGACGATCCGCTTCAGCGAAATAACGACGGAACTGACGTTCCAATACGCCGTACATGCGCTTAACTTTTTGCTTTTCACGCAATTGATTACCGAAGTCTGAAGTACGTGCGCCTGATTTAGCACCGTGTTGACCTGGTTTTACATCTAATTTGCATTTTGAATCTAAAGAGCGACGTGCGCTTTTCAGGAAAAGGTCAGTGCCTTCGCGGCGTGACAATTTTGCTTTTGGTCCAATATAACGTGCCACAATATTTCCTTTAAAAATGACGCTGTACAGACAATTCTGCAGCGCTAGTCTGGACTACCTACATCCAAACGGTGGGCTTAACAACAAAACCCGCTAAAAACGAAGCGGGTCGTATTCTAACTTTATTCAAGCTAGAAAGATACTACTGTGCGAGTTGAATCAGTCAGAACTGTGAAAAAGTTAGATGCTATGTTTGGTAAGTTTATAAAACTACCAAATCAACTCTAACTTTGCAAATCACAAGACCAACAACTCCAGCGTATTAGATACGACGACGCTTTGGAGGACGGCAACCATTGTGTGGAACTGGAGTAACGTCTTGAATCAAAGAAATTTTGATACCAAGGTTATTCAGAGCGCGCACTGAAGATTCACGGCCAGGACCAGGTCCCTTGATGCGAACTTCCAAGTTTTTAACGCCACATTCAACTGCCACTTTACCGGCGGCTTCTGCTGCTACCTGAGCTGCAAACGGAGTCGATTTACGTGAACCTTTAAAACCAGCACCACCAGCAGTTGCCCAGGAAAGTGCATTTCCTTGACGATCTGTGATCGTGATGATTGTGTTGTTAAAGGATGCATGTACGTGTGCAATACCTTCAGCAACATTTTTCTTAACTTTTTTACGAGCGCGCGCGGCGGCTGCGTTATTTGGTGCTTTTGCCATAATTGATTCCTTGAACCCGTTAGCTTAGTTAAGCCACAAAGTGACTAACTAAACTAACACGGATTATTTTTTCAACGATTGAGCTGCTTTACGTGGGCCCTTACGGGTACGCGCATTAGTACGTGTGCGTTGTCCACGGCAAGGCAAGCCTTTGCGATGACGCATTCCACGGTAACAACCCAGATCCATCAATCGCTTGATGCTCATGGAGACTTCACGACGAAGATCACCTTCAACGATGAATTTTGCAATCTCATCGCGCAGCTTCTCTAATTCGTTATCGTCCAGATCTTTGACCTTTTTATTGGTCAATACACCCGTTGCTGCACAGATTTTTTCTGAGCGTGGACGTCCAATACCATAGATAGCTGTTAAGCCGATTACGGTATGCTGATGATTTGGGATATTAACCCCTGCGATACGTGCCATTCGTTATTCCTCGATCAATAACGTTAAATTAACCTTGACGCTGTTTATGACGCGGTTCAATGCATATAACACGAACCACACCTTTGCGCTTGATGATCTTGCAATTGCGGCATATCCGCTTAACTGATGCGAGAACTTTCATTTTGTTGCCCTCTTTGCTAATACTACTTGGTTTTACTAATAAAGTTACTTGGTACGGAACACGATACGCGCCCGGCTTAAATCATAAGGTGTCAATTCAACCGTCACCTTGTCGCCTGGAAGAATACGAATATAGTTCATCCGCATTTTCCCAGAAATATGGCCTAGCACAACATGCCCATTCTCAAGCTTTACTCTAAATGTTGCATTTGGTAGATTCTCAAGAATCTCGCCTTGCATCTGAATTACGTCGTCTTTTGCCATTCTTGTCTATATTCCCTCACGTTACCGTGAAGAAATTCCGCCCTTGAAGTTTGCTTTACGAAGTAATGAATCATATTGCTGAGACATGACATAGTTTTGAACTTGCGCCATGAAATCCATTGTTACAACTACGATAATCAACAGAGATGTACCACCAAAAGAGAATGGTACTTTCCATTTCGCAACTAAAAACTCAGGTAGCAAACAAACTAGCGTGATATAAACAGCACCTGCCAAAGTCAAACGCATTAATATCTTATCGATATAGCGCGCTGTCTGATCCCCTGGTCTGATTCCTGGCACAAACGCACCACTCTTCTTCAGGTTATCGGCTGTTTCTTTGCTATTAAATACCAATGCAGTATAAAAGAAGCAGAAAAATACGATAGCTACTGCATACAACAACGCATGAATCGGTTCACCAGGCCCCATCGACAATGCTAAATCCTTTAAGAATCGCATAAACGGTGAGTTATCTCCAGTTGAAACAAACCAACCAGTAATAGTAGCCGGAAACAGGATAATAGAGGAAGCAAAAATTGGAGGAATTACGCCTGCCATGTTTAGCTTCAACGGCAAATGACTACTTTGCCCACCATAAATCTTGTTACCTACCTGACGCTTAGCATAGTTTACGAGTATTTTGCGCTGACCGCGTTCAATGAACACAACCAGATAAGTTACGCCTGCAGCAATAAGACAAATCAACATTGCTGAGAATGGATTCATTGAACCCGTACGAACCAACTCAAATAAACCAGCGACAGCATTAGGCAAACCAGAAGCAATACCGGCGAAGATAATAATAGAAATACCATTACCTAAACCACGTTCAGTAATCTGTTCACCTAACCACATCAAAAACATTGTTCCAGTTACCAAAGTAACTGCTGTCGTTAAACGAAACGCCATTCCTGGATCAATAACCAGGTTTGCCTGGTGCTCTAACGCTACTGCAATACCAAAGGCTTGAAATGCAGCCAAAAATAAAGTTCCATAACGTGTATATTGGGTAATTTTTCTACGACCAGATTCGCCTTCTTTTTTAAGCGCTTCCAATTGCGGAGAAACTATCGACATCAATTGCATAATAATTGACGCCGAAATATACGGCATGATACCCAGTGCAAGTACAGAGAAGCGCGATAAAGCACCTCCTGAAAACATATTAAACATACCCAGAATACCACCTGAGTTCTGATTAAACAGTTGCGTTAATTGCGCTGGGTCTATGCCTGGCACTGGAATATGTGTACCTATCCGATACACCACCAATGCTGACAATAAAAACCACAGTCTTCCCCAAGGAAAACCGCTGGCAGCGCCTTTAGCTAGCTGAGGAGTTGTCGCCAATTATTGCTCCAGTATGTGCATTAAGCGACTGAGCCGCCGGCTGCTTCAATAGCAGCTTTAGCGCCTTTAGTCACGATCAAGCCTGTCAATGTCACTTTTTTAGTGATAGAACCAGACAAGATGACGCGTACCACTCTGGCAAGTTCAGGAACCATGCCAGCTTGTTTCAACGCCAACATATCGATTTCTGCGATTGGCAAAGAATCGAGTTGTGACAAACGAACTTCTGCTTTGAACGGAGTTGCCAGTGATTTAAAACCACGTTTTGGCAAACGACGTTGCAAAGGCATCTGACCGCCTTCAAAACCGACTTTGTGAAAACCGCCAGTACGGGACTTTTGACCTTTATGACCACGTCCCGATGTTTTACCTAAACCAGAACCGATACCGCGACCAACACGACGTTTGTAGTGTTTTGCGCCATCAGCTGGCTGAATGCTATTCAATTCCATAATTTGCTCCGATCGCAAGCCTTGCGGCTTACGATACAACCTTCACAAGATACGAGACTTTATTGATCATGCCGCGTACGGATGGAGTGTCTTGTAATTCAGAAACTGAATTAATACGACGCAACCCCAAACCACGTACAGTGGCACGGTGAGATTCGCGTGTGCCAATCAAACCTTTGACCAAAGTTACTTTAACTGTCTTTGTCATTTCGATCACCTTAGCCGAGGATTTCTTCAACGGATTTGCCGCGTTTAGCAGCGATTTCCGATGGAGTACTCATCTTGGACAAACCGTCCAATGTGGCACGAACCATGTTATATGGATTAGTTGAGCCGTTTGACTTAGCAACCACGTTAACAATTCCCATTACTTCGAAAATTGCGCGCATTGGTCCACCAGCAATAACACCAGTACCTTCTTTAGCTGGCATGATCATCACTTTCGATGCGCCATGCTGACCAGTAACAGTGTGTTGCAAAGTACCGTTTTTCAACGTTACTTTAATCATTTTACGACGAGCTTCTTCCATTGCTTTTTGTACAGCGACAGGAACTTCTTTCGATTTTCCTTTACCCATACCGATACGGCCATCGCCGTCACCAACAACGGTCAACGCTGCAAAGCCCATGATACGACCACCCTTAACCACTTTGGTTACACGGTTAATCGCGATCATTTTTTCGCGCATACCATCATCTGGTTTATCGGACGCTGTTTTCGCTTGCATTTTTGCCATGACGAATTTTCCTTAGAACTTCAAGCCAGCTTCACGGGCAGCTTCTGCAAGCGCCTTGATGCGACCATGGTAACGGAAACCGGAGCGATCAAATGCAACTTCGGTAACCCCTGCTTTTAATGCTTGTTCAGCGACACGCTTGCCAACCAGAGTAGCTGCTGCAACGTTGCCACCATTGCCAGATGCTGCGGCCAATTCTGCACGAACTGATGCTTCCAATGTCGAAGCAGATGCTAATATTTTTGCATCTGGTCCGATAATGTTGGCATAAATGTGCAAATTGGTACGATGCACTGCCAGGCGATTCACTTTTAATTCTGCGATCTTGGCACGGGTTTGACGTGCGCGGCGCAGACGTGATTGTTTCTTGTCCATCGTCAACCCCTATTACTTCTTCTTGGTTTCTTTGAGCACAACCACCTCATCAGCATAACGAACGCCCTTGCCTTTATACGGCTCAGGTTGACGATATGCACGAACTTCGGCGGCAACTTGCCCCACTTTTTGACGATCAATCCCTTTAATCAGGATCTCAGTCGGCGTAGGTGTTTCACACTTTACGCCAAGAGGCATCGAATGAACTACTGGATGAGAAAAACCTAAAGATAAATTTAATTTATCGCCTTGTGCTTGCGCTTTATAACCAACGCCAACCAAGTTTAATTTTTTCTCAAAGCCTTTAGTTACGCCGCTTACCATGTTGTTGACCAAGGCACGTAATGTGCCAGTCATCGCATTAGCTTCGCGAGCATCACTAACTGGCTCAAACTTCAATGAACCATTGTCATTAGCAACTTTTACCAGACCATTCAAGGCTTGGGACAACTCACCCATTGGGCCTTTAACTACGATTTGCGCTGCTGAAATAGATACTTCCGTACCTGCTGGCAGTGCAATCGGCATTTTACCTACTCGAGACATGTTCTGCTCCTTAGGCTACGTAGCAAATTACTTCGCCACCGACACCGGTTGCGCGCGCTTTGCGGTCTGTCATGACACCTTGAGGTGTGGAAACAATCGCCACGCCCAAACCATTCATAACATTTGGAATATCGCCCTTACCTTTGTAAATGCGCAATCCAGGGCGTGAAACACGCTCTAAACGCTCAATTACAGGACGACCTGCATAATATTTCAAGCCAATTTTCAATTCTGCTTTACCAGCAGTTTCGCTAATGGCGAAGTCTTCAATGTAACCCTCATCTTTAAGTACGTTTGCAATAGCAACTTTTACTTTTGATGATGGCATAGCAACCGCAGTTTTATGAACAACTTGCGCATTACGAATGCGGGTCAACATATCGGCGATAGGATCGCTCATACTCATTGCATATTCTCCTATTACCAGCTAGCTTTTGTCATTCCGGGAACTTCGCCACGCATGGCTACTTCACGGAGTTTAATACGGCCCAAACCGAACTTACGGAATGTGCCACGTGGTCGACCAGTCAAAGCGCAACGATTACGCTGACGTGTCGGATTTGAGTTCCGTGGTAATGCTTGCAACTTCAGACGCGCGTCGTAACGCTCTTCTTCAGTTTTTGATTGGTCATCTACGATGGCCTTCAAAGCAGCACGCTTACCGGCAAATTTCTTTACCAAGTCAGCACGCTTCTGCTCACGGTTAATCAGTGCCAGTTTTGCCATGGCGACCTCAGTTTCTGAACGGAAATTTAAATGCGGCGAGAAGAGCTTTCGCTTCTTCATCGGTCTTAGCTGTGGTGGTGATACTAATATTCATACCACGCAAAACATCTATCTTGTCGTATTCGATTTCAGGGAAAATAATCTGCTCTTTAACGCCGATATTGTAATTTCCACGTCCATCAAATGCACGACCAGAAACACCACGGAAATCGCGTACACGCGGCAAAGCCACGGTGATCAGACGATCCAGGAATTCGTACATATGCGCACCGCGCAATGTAACCATACATCCGATTGGATAGCCTTCACGAATCTTGAAACCTGCAATCGCTTTGCGAGCCTTAGTCACCACTGGCTTTTGACCAGCAATTTTCGTTAAATCGCCAACTGCATGCTCAATAATCTTCTTGTCCGCAATCGCTTCAGATAAACCCATATTCAGAGTAATCTTGGTGATGCGCGGCACTTCCATTACAGTTTTGTAGGAGAATTTCTCCGTTAAAGCTGCAACGACTTTTGCTTTATAAATTTCTTGTAGACGTGCCATGATGCGTTATACCTTCACAACTTCGCCGTTTGACTTAAATACGCGAACTTTTACACCGTCCACGACCTTAAAGCCAACGCGATCTGCCTTGCCAGTTGCTGCATTAAACAATGCAACATTTGACACATGAATAGGCATCACCTTATCAACGATGCCGCCAGTTGCGCCTGTCATTGGGTTGGGCTTAACCGCTTTTTTAGCGATATTTACACCAGCGACAACCACATGATCCGCGTCGATCCATTGCTGAACCTGGCCGCGCTTGCCCTTGTCTTTACCTGTCAAGACGATGACTTCGTCGTTTTTCCGAATCTTGTTCATAACGACCCCTTACAGAACTTCTGGAGCTAAAGACACGATTTTCATGAAACGTTCAGTACGCAATTCGCGTGTGACCGGTCCAAAAATACGAGTGCCGATAGGCTCAAGTTTCGCGTTCAATAACACCGCTGCGTTACTATCGAACTTAACCAAAGAGCCATCTGGACGACGAACACCTTTAGCAGTGCGAACTACAACAGCATTGTAAATTTCACCTTTTTTTACACGCCCTCTTGGCGCAGCAGATTTAATCGTGACTTTAATAACATCACCGATACCTGCGTAACGACGCTTAGAACCGCCCAATACTTTAATACACAAAACTTCGCGTGCACCAGTATTGTCAGCTACTTCGAGCCGGCTTTCTGTTTGAATCATAATGTTCTCTTTCCCAACTTAATCCATAAAATCTGCACAATGCAAATTAATGGTCAGTCTTGGTCCCGCCAGAAAGCTTAACTACACTCACTGATTAGGTGGACGATTTTTAACCACTTTTTTCACATTGACAGCGAAAAAAGCCATTTTACCTGTCGTTTGCGCCGCATTCAATGCCTTGCAAACGACAGCCAGCTATTATCACATCAATTTCTGATAATTACAATAGCTAATTACACGATTTGTGCAACTTGTACTACGCGTGTTACTGACCATGCTTTTGTCTTTGAAATCGGACGACCTTCTTGGATTTCAACTACATCGCCTGCTTTAGCAACATTACCTTCATTGTGCGCATGGTACTTAGTGCTGCGAACAATGATTTTTCCGTACAAAGGATGCTTAACGTGACGCTCGATCAATACGGTTACCGTTTTTTCCATTTTATCGGAGACAACGGTGCCAATCAGCGTGCGCTTAGAAGCTTGTTTGACTTGATCGTTCATTTGTCGTCCTTCTGATTCATGACCGTTTTAACACGTGCGATATCGCGACGCACTTTCTTGAGCTGCGAAGTGTTGCTCAGTTGCTGCGTAGCTAATTGCATGCGCAAACTGAATTGTGCCTTCAACAGTTCATTCAGCTCTTTAGTCAAAGTCACTTCGTCTTTGCCGCGGAGTTCAGATACTTTCATTTTCAACCCCTATTATTGGCCGACTTGACGCACGACGAACGTAGTCAATAACGGCAGTTTGGCTGCGGCCAAGCGGAAAGCTTCGCGCGCAAGCGTCTCATCAACACCATCCATCTCGTACAACATCTTGCCTGGTTGAATCTCGGCAACATAGTACTCAGGATTACCCTTACCATTACCCATACGAACTTCGGCAGGTTTTTGAGAAATTGGCTTATCCGGGAAAATACGGATCCAGATACGACCACCACGTTTAATGTGGCGAGTCATAGCACGACGCGCAGCTTCAATTTGACGAGCCGTAATACGACCACGACCAATCGCCTTCAAACCAAATTCACCGAACGAAACAGCAGTACCGCGAGAATGTGAAATTCCCTTGTTGCGGCCTTTTTGCTCTTTTCTATACTTTCTGCGTGCTGGTTGCAGCATGATTATTCTCCTGCTTTCTCAGCCGGCGCTTTAGCAGCTACGACTGGTGCCGCAGCGCGTACACGCTTAGCAGCTGGTGCTGGAGCGCCGGTTGTGGTTTGCTTAGGACGTGGACGGCTATTTGGCTTGCCATCATCACGACGTGGGCCACGACGTTTTTTATCATCTTCCGGAGTGGATTCAATTACTGGTGCGTCGCCGTTAGGCAAACGATCACCCTTGTAAACCCAAACCTTAACACCGATGATACCGTAGGTTGTTTGCGCTTCGCTTGTTCCGTAGTCGATATCAGCACGCAAAGTATGCAGAGGCACGCGGCCTTCGCGATACCATTCTTTACGAGCGATTTCAATACCGTTCAAACGTCCACCAGACATAATCTTAATACCTTGAGCGCCCAAACGCATTGCGTTTTGCATAGCACGCTTCATGGCACGGCGGAACATAATACGCTTTTCTAATTGCTGAGCAATTGAATCGGCGATCAGTTGCGCATCGATTTCCGGCTTGCGAATTTCTTCGATATTAACGTGTACAGGAACGCCCATTAATTTGGACAATTCTGTTTTTAACACTTCAATATCTTCACCTTTTTTACCAATAACCACGCCTGGACGTGAGCTATAAATAGTAATACGGGCATTCTTAGCTGGACGCTCGATAGTAATACGACCTACAGATGCGTTCTTCAGTTTTTTCTTGAGGTAAGCACGTACTTTCAAATCTTCGCCGAGCATGGTGGCAAAATTTGTATTGCCAGCATACCAACGTGAAGACCAGTTACGTGTTACCGCAAGGCGAAAACCGGTTGGATGTATCTTCTGTCCCATCGTGACTCCTTAATTACCGACAGTCACGTAAATGTGACAGGATTGTTTAGAGATACGATCACCACGGCCTTTTGCACGCGCTGTAAAACGCTTCAAAACCGCACCTTTTTCAACATAGATAGTTTTAACTCTCAACTCATCGATGTCAGCACCATCATTATGTTCGGCGTTTGCAATTGCAGACTCCAAAACACGCTTAATGATTGCTGCACCTTTTTTAGGGCTGAAGGCCAAAATGTTCAATGCTTGATCTACTTTTTTACCGCGAATCTGGTCTGCTACCAAACGACCTTTTTGGTCTGACAAACGCACTCCGCGTAGAATTGCTTTAGTTTCCATCATCGCACCTTATTTTTTAGCCTTTTTATCAGCGGCATGACCCTTGAACGTACGAGTCAATGCGAATTCGCCGAGTTTATGACCAACCATGTTTTCAGAAACATACACAGGCACATGTTGCTTACCGTTATGCACCGCAATGGTTAAACCAATGAAGTCAGGCATAATCGTAGAACGACGTGACCATGTCTTGATTGGCTTTTTGTCTTTAATCGCTTGCGCGGCTTCGACTTTTTTCACCAAGTGGGCATCACAGAATGGCCCTTTTTTCAATGAACGTGTCATGTGCTACCCCTTATCTCTTACCACGGCGTGAAACGATCATGGAAGTCGTACGCTTATTGCGACGTGTCTTCTTACCTTTGGTTTGCTGACCCCATGGCGACACTGGATGACGACCCGCTGCAGTCTTACCCTCACCACCACCGTGTGGGTGATCGACCGGATTCATTACCACACCGCGAACGGTAGGACGAACACCACGCCAACGCATAGCACCAGCTTTACCAATCTTACGCAGATTGTGTTCACCGTTACCAACTTCACCAACAGTAGCGCGGCATTCGATATGCACGCGACGAACTTCGCCAGAACGCAGACGCACTTGAGCGTAGACGCCTTCACGAGCCATCAACACAACACCAGCGCCAGCAGTACGAGCCATCTGCGCACCCTTGCCTGGCAACATTTCTACGCAATGCATAGTTGTACCGACTGGGATATTGCGAATTGGCAAGCAGTTACCAGATTTGATCGGAGCTTGCGCACCATTCATCACCTGATCACCAGCAGCCATACCTTTAGTTGCAATGATGTATTGACGTTCACCATCCGCATAGCACAACAAAGCAATGTGCGCTGTACGGTTAGGATCGTATTCAATGCGTTCAACTTTTGCAGGAATACCATCTTTAGTGCGTTTGAAGTCAACCAAACGATAATGCTGCTTATGACCACCGCCGATATGGCGAGTAGTAATATGACCGTTGTTGTTACGGCCAGCAGTTTTTGATTTCTTTTCTAACAAAGCAGCGAACGGACGACCTTTATGCAAGCCCTCTGTCACTACTTTGACCATACCACGACGACCAGGCGAGGTTGGCTTTACCTTAACGAGTGCCATATTATGCCTCCTCGGTGAAGTTAATTTCTTGACCTGGCTTCAAGCATACAAAAGCACGCTTGGTGTGATTGCGACGACCGGTAAAGCGACCACTACGCTTTTGTTTACCTTGACGATTCGCAACCTGCACAGACTCAACCTGTACCTTGAAGAGCATTTCTACAGCAGCTTTGATTTCTGGCTTAGTAGCATCTGGACTAACACGGAAAACAACTTGTTCGTTTTTTTCCGCAACCATCGTTGCTTTTTCAGAAATCACTGGTGCTAACAGTACCTTTAACAGGCGCTCTTCGCTAAATTTAACTAGTGTGCTCATGCCAGCATCTCCTCAATCTTTGCCAACGCCAGCTTGGTGATCAAAATTTTCTTGAAGAACACCAATGAAACTGGATCTGCATAACGCGGCTCAACAATCAGCACGTTCGGCAGATTACGTGATGCAAGCATCAAGTTTTCATTGAATTCATCAGCAATGATCAACACTGAGTCGAGACAACCCATTGTTTTCAATTTATCTGACAACAACTTAGTTTTTGGAGCATCGACAGCAAACTCTTCTACCACCGACAAACGACCTTCGCGAGCTAACTGAGACAGAATCGAACAGATACCTGCGCGATACATCTTCTTGTTAATTTTTTGCGAGAAGTTTTCATCTGGCGAATTAGGGAATGCACGTCCGCCTCCACGCCACAGCGGGGAAGATGACATACCAGCACGAGCGCGGCCCGTACCTTTTTGACGCCAAGGCTTCTTGGTTGTGTGATGAACGTCATCACGACCCAATTGCTTGCGGTTACCGCTGCGTGCATTTGCTTGAAATGCAACAACCACTTGATGAATCAACGCTTCGTTGTAATCACGAGCGAAAATTGTATCTGGAGCAGCTACGTTTGATGCAGTTTGACCTTGATCATTTAGGAGCTTGAGTTCCATAGATTAAGCTCCCTTCTTGGTTTTAACTTTAATAGCAGGCGTTACAACTACCTGACCATTTTTTGCACCTGGCACAGCACCCTTAACCAGCAATAACTGACGCACCGTATCAATACGAGCGATTTCCAGATTTTGCACAGTACGCGTAACATCACCCAAGTGACCGGTCATGCGCTTACCAGGGAAAACACGACCTGGATCTTGCGCCATACCAATTGAACCTGGAACATTATGCGAACGGGAGTTACCATGTGATGCGCGACCAGAAGAGAAGTGATGACGTTTAATAGTACCAGCGTAACCTTTACCGATAGTTACACCTTGAACGTCCACGATCTGGCCAGCTTCGAACATACCAACAGGCACAACATCGCCTGCCTTCAGTTCTGCGGCTTTAGCTGCATCAATGCGGAATTCTTTTAAGACAGTACCAGCTTCAACACCTGCTTTTGCGAGGTGACCTGCAACCGCTTTTGTTACGCGGGATGCACGGCGCTGACCGAATGTTACCTGGACTGCGGTATAACCGTCAGTTTCAGGCGTTTTGATTTGTGTCACACGGTTGTTTGAGACATCCAAAACAGTAACAGGAATTGAATCCCCATCATCTGTATAAATGCGCATCATACCAACCTTGCGACCAACAAGGCCCAAGCTCATTGTATTCTCCATTCCCGCCTACGATTGGGCGGGGCTGACTGTTTGTAGCAAAATCTGCCACTTAAAACATGTAGACATACCTGAATTTATCAGATAAATCTACACCTAAGCCTAAAATTATAGCATGTAAAAAAGATTTACAACACCAAATTCTAGATTACTGCAATTTAATTTCTACATCAACACCAGCTGGCAAGTCCAACTTCATCAATGCGTCTACAGTTTTTTCTGTTGGGTCAACGATATCCATCAAACGCTGATGGGTACGAATTTCAAACTGGTCGCGTGAAGTTTTGTTGACGTGCGGTGAACGCAGAACGTCGAAACGCTGAATACGTGTAGGTAAAGGAACTGGCCCCTTAACAATAGCGCCAGTACGTTTTGCTGTATCAACGATTTCCAAAGCGGATTGATCGATTAACTTGTAATCAAATGCTTTCAGACGAATACGGATTTTTTGATTTGGTGTAGACATGATTTTCCTTTAAAGAACGAATCACGGTATTTGTTTTACAACAAACACCGTGATGATTTTTTTACTTAAGCAATAATTTTTGCAACAACACCAGCACCAACAGTACGACCACCTTCACGAATAGCGAAGCGCAAGCCTTCTTCCATCGCGATCGGGTTGATCAGTTTTACTGTGATCGATACGTTGTCACCAGGCATAACCATTTCTTTGTCTGCTGGCAATTCGATCGAACCAGTTACGTCCGTTGTACGGAAGTAGAACTGTGGACGATAGTTGTTAAAGAATGGAGTATGACGACCACCTTCATCTTTAGACAATACGTAGATTTCACCAGTGAAATGATTGTGCGGCTTGATCGTGCCTGGCTTTGCCAACACTTGACCACGCTGAACGTCTTCACGCTTAGTACCGCGCAACAATACACCAACGTTGTCGCCTGCTTGACCTTGGTCTAACAATTTACGGAACATTTCAACACCAGTACATGTTGTCACTGCCGTGTCGGTGATACCGATGATTTCTAACGATTCGCCAACTTTAACGATACCGCGTTCGATACGACCAGTTACCACTGTACCGCGACCTGAGATCGAGAATACGTCTTCGACTGGCAACAAGAATGCACCGTCAACAGCGCGTTCTGGTGTTGGGATGTAAGTATCCAACGCTTCAGCCAATTTCATGATGGCTTCTTCGCCCAATGGACCTTTGTCGCCTTCAAGTGCTAATTTAGCGGAACCTTGAATGATTGGCAGATCGTCCCCTGGGAAGTCATATTTCGACAACAACTCACGCACTTCCATTTCAACCAATTCCAACAACTCAGCGTCATCAACCATGTCGCATTTGTTCAGGAATACGATGATGTATGGAACACCAACTTGACGTGCCAACAGGATGTGTTCACGTGTTTGTGGCATTGGACCATCGGCTGCGGAACAAACCAGAATAGCGCCGTCCATTTGTGCTGCACCAGTAATCATGTTTTTAACATAATCAGCATGGCCTGGGCAATCTACGTGGGCGTAGTGACGTACTGCTGTTTCGTATTCAACGTGGGAGGTATTAATCGTAATACCACGCGCTTTTTCTTCTGGCGCGTTATCAATTTGGGAGTAGTCTTTTGCTTCGCCGCCAAATTTCTTCGACAATACAGTAGCGATCGCTGCTGTTAATGTAGTTTTACCATGATCAACGTGGCCAATTGTACCGACGTTTACGTGCGGTTTGGTCCGCTCAAATTTACTTTTTGCCATTTTATTCTTCCTTCAAAAAGAACGATTAGTACTAAATTAGTACTTAGTTGGTTACTTAACTATATCCACCCTCACAACGAGGATGAATATAGTGACAATGCTACAAATAAACTACGGTGAACCCGTTATTTTACAACGATTACTTCGCTTTAGCAGTTACGATAGCGTCGATCACGTTTTTAGGTGCTTCAGAGTAATGCTTGAATTCCATCGTGTATGTTGCGCGACCTTGTGTTGCTGAACGCAACGAAGTCGAATAACCAAACATTTCAGACAATGGCACTTCAGCTTTAATGATCTTGCCGCCGCCGCCTGGGATTTCATCCATACCTTGAACCATACCGCGACGTGACGACAAATCACCCATCACAGTACCAGCATAATCTTCTGGAGTTTCAACTTCAACCGACATCATCGGCTCCAGAATTACTGGGCTCGCTTTACGGCAACCATCTTTAAACGCCATCGAACCAGCCATGCGGAACGCATTTTCGTTCGAATCGACATCATGGTATGAACCGAAGAACAAAGTAACTTTAACGTCAACAACTGGGTAACCAGCCATAACGCCTGAAGTCAATGTTTCGCGAACACCTTTTTCAACTGCAGGGATATATTCACGTGGAACAGTACCACCTTTAATTGCGTCAACGAATTCAAAACCTTTACCAGCTTCTTGCGGTTCGATTTTCAATACAACGTGACCGTATTGACCGCGACCACCAGATTGCTTAACGAATTTACCTTCGATCTCTTCGCAAGTTTTGCGAATAGTTTCACGGTACGCAACTTGTGGCTTACCAACTGTCGCTTCAACGCCGAATTCACGACGCATACGATCAACGATAATTTCCAGATGCAACTCGCCCATACCACCAATAATGGTTTGACCTGATTCTTCGTCCGTTTTAACGCGGAATGAAGGATCTTCTTGTGCCAGACGATTCAACGCCAAGCCCATTTTTTCTTGATCAACCTTAGTTTTTGGCTCAACAGCCTGAGAAATAACTGGCTCAGGGAATACCATGCGCTCCAAAGTGATGATCGATGATGGATCGCACAATGTTTCACCGGTAGTTGCTTCTTTCAAACCAACTGCAGCAGCGATATCGCCAGCGTGAACTTCTTTAATTTCTTCACGTTGGTTAGCATGCATCTGCAAAATACGACCCAAACGTTCTTTCTTGTTTTTGTTCGGGTTAAATACAGTATCACCTGACTTAACCATACCGGAATACACACGGAAGAAAATCAATTGACCAACGAATGGATCGGTCATGATTTTGAACGCTAATGCGGAGAACTTTTCAGTATCTTCTGCTTTACGTGATGTCGGCTCGTCATCTTCATCCAAACCTGTCACTGGCGGAATATCCACTGGTGATGGCAAGTATTCAATAACCGCATCCAACATGGCTTGTACGCCCTTGTTTTTGAACGCAGTACCGCACATCATTGGCACGATTTCAGCCGCAATAGTACGGGCGCGCAATGCTGCTTTAATTTCTTCTTCTGACAAATCGCCTTCTTCAAGGTATTTGTTCATCAGTTCTTCAGTGTACTCAGCAGCCACTTCGACCATTTTTTCGCGCCATTCAGCAGCTTGCTCTTGCAATTCAGCTGGAATTTCACGGTAGTCGAATTTCATCCCTTGGGATGCTTCGTCCCAATAGATAGCTTTCATCTTAACCAGATCGACCACACCCAAGAAGTTTTCTTCAGCACCGATAGGGATTTGAATCAACACAGGGTTAGCCTTCAGGCGTGCGCGCATTTGCTCGTAAACTTTGAAGAAGTTCGCACCAGTGCGATCCATCTTGTTTACAAACGCCAAACGAGGCACTTTGTATTTGTTAGCTTGACGCCAAACTGTTTCTGATTGTGGCTGAACACCGCCCACAGCGCAGTAAACCATGCATGCGCCATCAAGCACACGCATCGAGCGTTCAACTTCAATAGTGAAATCAACGTGACCAGGAGTATCAATAATATTGATGTGATGCTCAGGGAAGTTGTTAGCCATACCCTTCCAGAAGCAGGTAGTAGCAGCGGAAGTAATAGTAATACCGCGCTCTTGCTCTTGCTCCATCCAATCCATGGTGGCAGCGCCATCATGAACTTCACCAATCTTGTGATTTACACCGGTGTAGAACAAAACACGTTCTGTGGTCGTCGTTTTACCAGCGTCAATATGCGCTGAAATACCGATATTACGGTAGCGTTCAATGGGGGTCTTGCGAGCCATAATCAATCCTAATTCTTATAAT
Source organism: Solimicrobium silvestre (assembly GCF_002976435.1). GTDB lineage: Bacteria > Pseudomonadota > Gammaproteobacteria > Burkholderiales > Burkholderiaceae_D > Solimicrobium > Solimicrobium silvestre. The sequence goes on from NZ_PUGF01000004.1 coordinate 201,802, forward strand.
GGACAAAACCGAGCATCTGTTTTCACGATACTCGGTTTGATTCAAAAGTACTGCGCGAAGTAATTACTCTCAGCAACAGCACGGCACACTCTATCTATCTCTAATTAGAAACGGAAATGTGAGAATGCTTTATTCGCTTCTGCCATACGATGAACTTCATCGCGTTTTTTCATGGCACCGCCGCGACCTTCAGCGGCTTCCAACAATTCGCCGCCTAAGCGTTGTGGCATTGATTTTTCGCTGCGCTTGTTAGCTGCTTCACGCAACCAACGCATCGACAAAGCCAAACGGCGTACTGGGCGAACTTCAACTGGCACCTGGTAGTTTGCACCACCAACGCGACGGGACTTAACCTCGACGAGTGGCTTGCAGTTACCAATTGCTGCAGCGAAAACTTCTAGCGGATCTTTACCAGATTTAGTCTGGATGTGATCAAACGCACCATAAATGATGCCTTCTGCTACTGATTTTTTACCTGACAACATCAAAACGTTGACAAATTTTGCGACTTCTACGTTACCGAATTTTGGATCCGGCAAAATATCGCGTTTCGGGACTTCACGACGACGTGGCATTTCTTTTCCTTTCGATCTTCAGTTGAGCATGTGGCAACTCCACATCCTCGCGGTGAGCCATCATAGCCCGCCACTTACTCGGCTCAGTTAAAACCGACACTCATACTAAATAAGAACTAACTTGTTTGTTTTTACTTCTTGGCTGCTTTAGCGCGCTTCGAACCATACTTGGAACGAGCTTGCTTACGGTCTTTAACGCCTTGAGTATCCAATGCGCCGCGAACCATATGGTAACGCACACCCGGCAAATCCTTAACACGACCACCGCGCAGCAAAACTACGCTATGTTCTTGCAAGTTATGGCCTTCACCGCCGATATACGAAATAACTTCGAAACCGTTGGTTAAGCGTACTTTGGCAACCTTACGTAAAGCCGAGTTAGGCTTTTTAGGGGTTGTTGTATAAACGCGAGTACAAACTCCACGCTTTTGCGGGCTGTTTTCCAGCGCCGGCGATTTGCTCTTGACACGTGCAGAAACACGTGGCTGGCGAATCAATTGATTGATGGTTGGCATCGTTCTAAACCCAACATAAATAAGACATAAACCCGGAAACGATTGCCCGGGGACTAATCAATCTCTCGCACATTGTGCGGGCAGTTAAGTAGATAACTACTTAATCCTCTCTGACTTTATATCTGCCGTGCCGGGCTAACAGTTGCCTATTTTTTCATCAAAAAATTGATGGAAATTACCCTATCACACTACAGAAACAAAATTGAGAACTCGCAAGTTTAATCTCGGTTTGGAAGCACGTCAATCACTTTCCAGCAATTTCCACCGTTACGCACCACGAAATCCAACTTCTTGCTTGCATAAAACAGCTTTCTTGTTAAAGATGGCATACATTCACAGCAACTTTCACCTTTTGATGCAAAAACAACATTTATTGCGTCCCGCCCAACTTTATTTAGTTTGTTCCTACCTACTACTTTCAGCGACGCCTTTTTTCTCATTGATGCTTGGAATTCCAGTTGAAAATGCTGCCACCATTATCGGTTTAGAAATTTTTTTCTGGTTGCTGTTGTGGAGTGTATTTAAGCGCCCCAACTATTTTCATTGGCTGTTATTACCGGTATTTTTAGCCCTACCGATTGAAATCTATTTGCGCTTGTTTTTTGCGCAAGGCATTTCACCGCATCATCTGGGCATTATTTTCGAGACCAGTCCAAAGGAAGCCTTCGAATTTTTAGGCAGGAAAACCTGGTTACTAGCATTAACCAGTATAGGCATATTTTTGTGGTGGTACAGCCTGCAAATTGTATCCAGAAAAATTTTTATCTGGTCGCACTCTAGCCGCTGGTTTTGCTTAGCAGTTTTACTCTTTTGCACCATGGGCTTTGTCTACGGCGAAGAATTTGGCTTTAATACGCCTAGCCACAGCGTGACCAGCTCACCCAACTCGACCAGTGCCGACGAGGAGGAAGATAGCTCTCCTGACGATGCTACCTGGTTTCAAGATTACACTGCAGCCTATCGCGCTACTATGCCCAAATTACCGGCATGGGCTGATAACGATATTGATAAAGAGTTAATTGGCCGCACCTGGCCGTTTGGACTTGCCATACATGCCGCCGATTTTTTGTATGAGCGCCATTATTTAAGTATTCTCGCCCAAAAAAGTAGCACATTTAAGTTTGACGCCAGCTCCGACACAACCCCAAAAACAATCGTCATCGTAATCGGTGAATCATCACGCTATGATCGTTGGAGCTTGAATGGTTTTAAGCGCGATACCAATCCGCACCTTAAAAACGAAACCAATCTGGTGAGCTTTACCGACATCATCAGCGCAGTTTCTGCCACACGCCTTTCCGTGCCGATCATCGTTTCACGCAAACCAGCAACCCAGAGTTTAAAAGCCGGTTTTTCAGAGAAGTCATTCATCTCCGCATTCAAAGAAGCCGGCTATAAAACCTATTGGCTTTCTAACCAGATGACGTTTGGTGAATTTGATACGCCGATTTCCGTGTTTGCCAAAGAAGCAGATGTCACCCAGTTTTTGAACTTGGGTGGATTTACCAACAATTCGAGCTTCGATCAGATTCTGCTGGAGCCGTTTCAAAATGCGCTAACTGACTCGGCACCAAAGAAATTAATCGTCTTGCACACGCTGGGCAACCATTGGAATTACAGCCATCGTCACCCTGCAGAATTTGAGCGCTGGAAGCCATCACTGAGCGGCGTGCAGGATCCTGACTATAACAATCGCGATATGAAAGAGCAGATCAATAATAGCTATGACAATTCGATTTTGTACACAGACTGGATGCTCGATCAGGTCATTACGCAGTTAAAGGCCCAGCAAAACATCAGCGCACTGCTCTATGTTTCTGATCACGGGCAAACGCTGTACGATGGCAGCTGCAACCTGGCTTTTCACGGCCACAACACGCAATATGAATTTCATATCCCCGCATTCATGTGGTATTCAAATGATTACTTAAGCGCCTATCCTGATAAAATTGAGCAGCTGTTACGGCATAAGAAAGCCCGTCTTTCAACAGAAAATATCTTTCATTCTTTGCTTGATATTGCCGACGTTCATTACCCGACCGAACAACTAGACCGCAGCTTCGTCAACGCGCAATTCAAACCGCATGTGCGTTATGTAGATAGTTACGGCTGGAGCAACTACGACAACGCTCGCTTTAAAGGCGACTGCCGCGAAGTTATTGATAAAAACAAGCCATTAAAGCAAGAAAAATAAGATTTTTCATATTCCTATTTTTTGAAATTTTTAACGCATCCAATAGGTTATAAAGGCCGCGTAAAAATTGTACTTATAAATCGCATATCCACCTGCAAACCTTGCCCGCTTAGTGGCGTCGTCAAAACAAGCTGTGCATTGATAGACAAGGCAATTTCATTCGCGATAGATAAACCCAGACCTGAGCTAGTTGATTGGCTTGCATCCAAACGATAAAACCGCTGCAACACATTTTTGCGCTCTGATTCTGGAATCCCGGGGCCGTTGTCAACAACACGAAAAATACAATTATTTTTTTCTCGCAGAATAGAAATTGTGACGACACCGGATTTTGTCATGTGCTGAATCGCGTTCTCGACCAAATTTAAAACCAGCTCATGTAATAAATAAACCGGTGCGCTAATCAGCACCGTTTCATCCAAGTTATCAATGCCAAGATCACTATTTTTATGCTGCGCCAAGGGCGCCAACTCCTCCAATACTTGCTTGACGATGTCGGCCAGCACACAAGGGTGCGTTACAACATGGTTTTGTTGAGTGCGTTCTAATGCGGCCAATATCAATAATTAATTAATCACTTTACTACCTTGTGCCACGGTTTTTTGCAGTGCAATGAATACTTCGTTTTGTGTGCTATCCAGCGTGGCGCTACGGCGTCCAAAATTAAGTTGCGAGGTCAACACCGCAAATGAGGTACGAAGTTGATGCGCGGTACTAGCGACAAATTGTTCGTATGACGAAAGCGTATTATCTAAGCGCATCACGTAATCATTCATAGCGGAAATCACTGGCAATAATTCACTTGGAACATCCTTGGTATCTAGTTGTTCTAACGATCCGCCTTGCCGTTGGGTGATTTTTTCACCGAACGAAATCAAGGGGCGCAAAGCCCATCGTGATGCAACCATCAAACCGGCTAATACCATGCACAACAACATAAAATGTCGACGCATGGTGAGCATAAATAGCTCCTGCCTAAATGCCGCCTGGCCTTTCTGTGTTTGGGCAATTTGTGTAATAACGATATCGTGTGCCGAGCCAGTTGGCAGCGCGTGCGCATAGGCAATAAATCGTACTGATTCGCTGCCTACCCGGCTTGAAAAATAATGCGCTTGTTCAAGCGGTATATCGATATTCAATGGCGCTATTTCATCTGCGCCAGCAATCAGCTTACCTTGCTCGCTTCGGATGCTGTAATACACATGATCTTGATAAGGACTAGCAAACAATTCAAACGCGGCCGGAGGCAAATTAAACTCAACTTCACCATTGATTAAGTTGATTTGTTCGGACATGATTTTTGCCGAGCTTTTCAGCAGCTGCTCCTGTACCAACGTGGCAATTTTGTCCGTACTGTTATACGTAAATAACAGGTCAACAAAGGAGATCAGCAAAGCTGGTAAAAACACCCATAAGATCAAACGACTTTTAAGACTTCTAAGTGGTTTGAACATAGCTCAACATGTAACCTAAGCCGCGTAAGGTAATGATTTGCGCACCGGAATGATCGATTTTTTTTCGTAGCCGCAAGATGTAAATTTCTAGCGCTTTGGGCGATATGGAATCATTTAACGTACATAAACTATTGGCCAGCTGTTTTTTATCGACCGTCTTACCTGCCTGACGCATCAATGCTTCTAAAACAGCGTGTTCTCGCGGTGTTAAATTAAGGTCAAAGGACTGGCTGCTGAAGATTTTTGAATTGCTGTCGTAGCGTAAATTACCGCAAGAAATAATCGGATTTAATTTGCCGCTAGCACGTCGCAACAATGAACGTATGCGCGCTTCTAATTCGGCAATATCAAACGGCTTGGCTAAATAATCGTCTGCGCCTAAATTTAAATTTTCAACCATGTCACCAAGCGCGGCAGAGGCGCTAATAATCAATACCGGCACTTCATTATTTTTACTGCGCAAATTTTTTAAGATCGTTTGACCATTGATTTTTGGCAAGGTGATATCTAACAAAATCGCATCGTAACATTGCGTCCTCAACAGCAACATGGCCTCTTCTCCGCTAAATGCCTGTTCAATCGTGTAGCCAGAAGCCTGCAAAAGGCGCGTTAGCCAAGTTGATAATTCACGATTATCTTCAACTAATAGTAGTTTCATCTTGCATCACTCCAATCCAGCTATGCACTTCAATAATTTATTATTAAATAATAACTAATTGTAGGCCAATTGAAGGCTTGTACCTGCTACATTCATTTTGGCGTTATCAAATAACGTTGCTGCGCATCCCAGCGTGTCTTTACCAATAGCATTAAATACGAAACAAAATAACGGAGATCAAATTGACCAAACTTCCTAAGTTATCAACGTTTTTAAAATCGCTTTTCACATTAATCATGTTCGCCATCAGCACCAACAGTATCAGCGCTGAAAAAATCATTCTCATCGTTGGTGGAATGGAAAAGCAAATCTATTTACCAGTGAAATTAGCTGAGCGATTAGGCTACCTAAAGGAAACTGGTCTGGACATCGAATTACTGAGCGAGCCATCCGGCGTAAATGCAGTGACTGAAATGCTTTCTGGCGCCGCGCAAGGCGTGGTCGGTTTTTATGATCACACCATTGATTTGCAAGCGCGCGGCAAACAAGTGCAATCCGTCGTTCAATTCAGCCAGGCACCTGGCGAAGCGATTTTGGTATCTAAAACAGCATCAGCACACATCAAATCACCTGCAGACTTCAAAGGGAAAACGCTAGGTGTAACGGGGCTTGGTTCTTCGACTAATTTTTTAACCCAATTTTTGGCCTCAAAATATGGCGTTAAAAATAGTGAATATACGACCTTACCAGTCGGTTCTGGATCAACCTTTATTGCTGCGATGACGCAAAAAAAGATTGATGCCGGCATGACCACAGAACCAACCATTTCACGCTTAACCTCCACCGGAGCGGCGTCTATTCTAGTAGATTTGCGTACACTCAAAGCCACCGAAGCAGCACTCGGGGGCGCGTATCCCGGTGCGTGTTTATATATGCCAACTGCTTGGGTTAATTCACACAAAGAACAGGTTCAAAAAATTGTCACAGCATTTGTAAAAACCTTAGCCTACATCCAGACACATAGTGCGCAGGAGATTGCCGACATGATGCCGCCCGATTATTACAAAGCCAATAAACAGCAATACATTGATTCGCTTTCAGCAAGTAAAGACATGTTTACTGCCGACGGTATCATGCCTGAATCTGGTCCAGCTACAGTACTTAACGTATTGAATGGCTTTAACAAAGCCGTGCAAGGGAAAAATATTAATTTATCCAATACTTACACCACTGAATTTGTTAAAGCGGCACGCAAATGAAAAAAATCGCGATCGAACTGACCAACGTCAGCCGTAAATTTATTAGTCCAACAGGCGTATCCACTTTAGCGTTACATGACTTTAGCATGACGCTGCATGAAGGTGATTTTTGCGCCATTGTTGGCCCAACCGGCTGCGGCAAATCCACCGCGCTGGGCATGATTACCGGCTTAAGCCCACCCTCTTCCGGCACGGTGCGCGTGTTTAATCAACCGGTCACTAAAATTGATCCCAATATTGGCTTTGTTTTTCAGGCTGATGCGGTTTTTCCCTGGAAGAATGTCATCGACAACATCTCGATCGGGCCGATTTATCGCGGAACTAACAAAAGGGAAGCAAAAGACAAAGCAGCGGAATGGGTACGGCGTGTTGGGTTGTCCGGTTTTGAATATCATTATCCTCATCAATTATCAGGCGGTATGCGCAAGCGCGTGGCACTGGCACAAACATTTATTAACGAACCAAAAATCTTGTTAATGGATGAACCTTTTTCTGCTTTGGACGTACAGACGCGCGCGTTAATGCAAGATGAATTATTGGGACTCTGGTCTGAAAATAAGGCCTCTGTCGTCTTTGTTACGCATGATATTGAAGAGGCAATTGCCTTGGCCGATCGGGTAATCGTGCTCACCAAAGGGCCAGGCAAAATTAAAAGCAGTTACGAGATAAACCTGCCACGCCCGCGTGATGTTTCTACCGCCCGCTACTCAACCGAATTTATTAATTTATCTAAGCAAATTTGGTCTGATTTAAAAGACGAAGTTCATATTTAGGATCCCCATGACAACACCTTTTACACCCACGCCACCCCTTCCTTCTTCAACAACGGGAAAAGAGGAATTACAGGCAATTGCCAAAGCCAACAAACATCATCGTCTGGTTATTTTTCTACGTTTTGCCGTAGCGATTGTCACTCTAGCCACTTGGGAATTCGCTGTTCACGTTGAATGGCTGGATGGCTTCTTTTTCTCACGCCCTTCGAGCATTATTGAGCAACTTTTTATTTGGATAACTGAAGGCACCGAGCAAGGACCACTATGGAAAGAATTAATGGTGACGCTCGAAGAAACGATATTAGGCTTTTTGATTGGTAGTTTTCTGGGCATCTTTTTCGGTATTGCACTAGGCCGAAATAAGCTGATGTCAGATGTATTTAGCATCTACATCAAAATCGCCAATGCCATTCCGCGGATTGTGCTGGGTTCTATTTTTATCATTATGTTTGGATTAGGCTTAGGTTCAAAAATTGCGCTGGCCGTTGTCATGGTATTTTTTGTGGTTTTTGGCAATGCATTTCAAGGTGTACGTGAAGCCGATAAAAACTTAATCGCCAATGCCTATATTCTGGGTGCCAATAAACGGCAGGTTACTTTTTCAGTCATCTTTCCTTCTGCATTGACATGGATTTTAGCTAGCTTACATGTCAGTTTTGGCTTTGCTCTGGTTGGCGCTGTAGTTGGGGAATTTCTAGGCGCAAGGCACGGCATAGGCCTGCTGATCGCCACCGCGCAAGGCACATTTAATGCGGCAGGCGTTTTTGCAGCGATGATTATTTTGGCGGTGGTAGCGCTTGTGGCGGAATATCTCTTAACTGCGCTTGAAAATAAATTATTGAAATGGCGGCCTACGCAATTTGTTGAGCATGGGATGTAACTATTCTATTTTCCTCATAGAACGAATCGCTGATATTCAAATCAGAAAACAAAAAAGCGACGCCTTATTAAGACGTCGCTTTTTTTACTACTTCACCAAGAAGCGCTTAAAGAATTAAGCGTCGCCTTCAGTGATGTCACTTGTGCTAGCTTCAGCGTGAGTGGCAAATGCTGCTTTTTCTGCTTGCAACATGGCAGTGCGTTCGTCTGCTTCCCATGTTTCTTTCAACTTACGGGCGCGGTGATAAGCCAAACCTGTTCCGGCAGGAATCAAACGTCCAACAATGACGTTTTCTTTCAAGCCGCGCAAGCTATCTTGTTTGCCCATAATCGCTGCTTCAGTCAAGACACGTGTTGTCTCTTGGAATGACGCTGCAGAAATGAATGAATCTGTCGACAACGATGCTTTAGTAATACCGAGCAAAATATTTTCATATGTAGCTGGGATATTGCCTGCAGCAACAACGCGATCATTTTCATCCAGCAATTCAGAACGCTCAACCTGCTCACCGACGATGTAATTCGCATCGCCTGGATTCACAACCGTTACGCGACGCAACATCTGACGCACAATCACTTCAATATGCTTGTCATTGATCTTAACGCCTTGCAAACGGTACACGTCTTGAACTTCTTCAACGATGTAACGCGCCAACGCTTCAATACCCAACAAACGCAGAATGTCTTGCGGGTCACGCGGACCGTCCACAATCATTTCACCTTTGTTGACTACCTGGCCGTCATGTACCAACACTTGTTTTTCTTTAGCGATCAGGAATTCGTGTTTTTCACCATCCAGATCAGTAATTTCCAAACGTTGCTTACCTTTGGTTTCTTTACCGAAGGCAACCGTACCGGTTACTTCAGCCAAGACACCAGCGTCTTTAGGCGAACGTGCTTCAAACAACTCAGCAACGCGCGGGAGACCCCCGGTAATATCACGTGTTTTTTGCGATTCAGTTGGGATACGCGCCAATACTTCACCGACGTGTACTTGCTGTCCGTCTTTCACCATCAACAACGCACCCGGCTGGAAGCTGATCGTTACGGCGTGTTCTGTGCCGGCGATCTTCACTTCTTGACCTTGTTCGTTCAACAGCTTAACTTGCGGACGCAACAACTTAGTTGCCATACCACGACGTTTCGCATCAATCGCAACCAAGGTCGACAAACCAGTTACTTCATCAACTTGCTTAGCAACGGTAACGCCTTCTTCGACGTTTTCAAACTTAACCTGACCGGTGTATTCAGTAATGATCGGACGAGTCAATGGATCCCAAGTCGCCAAAATAACGCCGGCCTTGATAACCATACCGTCGGTCACTGCCAACGTTGCACCGTAAGGTACTTTATGACGTTCACGTTCACGACCGTGGTCATCGGTAATCATGACTTCACCGGAACGGGAAATCACGATCAAGTCACCTTTGCCGTTTGTTACATAACGCATCGTTGCGGTAAAGCGGATAGTTCCGTTTGACTTGGCTTCGATAGAAGATGCAACAGCAGCACGGGAAGCAGCACCACCAATATGGAAGGTACGCATCGTCAACTGGGTACCCGGTTCACCGATCGACTGAGCAGCGATAACACCAACTGCTTCACCGGCATTGACCATAGAACCACGACCTAAATCGCGGCCATAACACATGGCGCACAAACCGTAGCGTGTGTCGCAAGTTAATGGCGTACGAACTTTAACTTCATCAATACCTAAGCGCTCGATTTCTTCAACTTCGTCTTCGCTCAGCAACGTGCCGGCTGGGTACAGAGTTTCTTGCGTATCTGGATTAACAACATCCAACGCAGTAACGCGACCTAAAATCAATTCGCGCAACGGCTCAATAACTTCACCACCCTCAACCAGGGCCTTCATCGCGGCGCCGTTGGCTGTACCGCAATCATCGTCAATAACGACCAGATCTTGGGTAACGTCAACCAGACGACGAGTCAGGTAACCTGAGTTCGCTGTTTTCAACGCAGTATCGGCCAAACCTTTACGAGCGCCGTGAGTTGAAATAAAGTACTGCAACACGTTCAGACCTTCGCGGAAGTTCGCGGTAATCGGTGTTTCAATAATCGAACCATCCGGTTTAGCCATCAAACCGCGCATACCTGCTAACTGACGAATCTGTGCAGCTGAACCACGCGCACCGGAGTCGGCCATCATGTAAATGGCGTTGAATGATTCTTGCGTGCCGGTTGTACCGTCGCGCTTGACGACGTCTTCAACCTTCAGACGTTCCATCATCGCCTTACCTACGTCGTCACCGGTTTTGCCCCAGATATCAACCACTTTGTTATAACGCTCGCCGGCTGTCACCAGGCCGGATGCATATTGCTGTTCAATCTGCTTAACTTCTTTTTCAGCAGCAGCGATCAAGGTTACTTTTTGTGGCGGTACCAACATGTCGTCGATACAGATAGAAATACCTGCACGCGTCGCCAAGCGGAAACCAGATTGCATCAATTTATCGGCAAATACCACTGTCGCACGCAGACCGCATTTACGGAATGAGATGTTGATCAGTTTTGAAATTTCTTTCTTTTTCAAGGCACGATTCAAGACGCTGAATGGCAAACCTTTTGGAAGAATTTCTGACAAAATCGCGCGACCAATCGTGGTTTCGTAACGAGTAATTGTCTTTTCAAACTCACCAGTTTCCAGATTTTTTGGATACTCGGTAATACGTACAGTAATACGGGTAGTCAGTTCCACTTCTTTGTTGTCATAAGCACGAATCACTTCTGACACATCCGGGAACATCATGCCTTCGTTCTTACCGTTGATTTTTTCGCGAGTAGCGTAGTACAGACCCAACACGATATCTTGGGAAGGTACGATCGATGGTTCACCGTTAGATGGGAACAAGATGTTATTTGAAGCCAGCATCAATGTGCGTGCTTCCATCTGTGCTTCTACTGACAGTGGAACGTGAACCGCCATTTGATCGCCATCGAAATCGGCATTGAATGCGGCGCAAACCAAAGGATGTAACTGGATCGCTTTACCTTCAATCAGGACTGGCTCAAACGCTTGAATACCTAAACGATGCAAAGTAGGCGCACGGTTCAACATCACCGGATGCTCTTTAATCACATCTTCCAAGATATCCCAAACTACCGGTTCTTGAATCTCAACTAATTTTTTAGCAGCTTTAATAGTGGTCGCTAAACCCATCAATTCCAATTTATTGAAAATGAATGGTTTGAACAATTCCAACGCCATCAATTTCGGCAAACCGCATTGATGTAATTTGAGTTGCGGACCAACCACGATAACCGAACGACCAGAATAATCGACCCGTTTACCCAGCAAGTTCTGACGGAAACGACCGCCTTTACCTTTGATCATTTCTGCCAATGATTTCAACGGACGCTTGTTCGCGCCGGTCATGGCTTTACCACGACGACCATTGTCTAACAATGAATCGACCGCTTCTTGCAACATCCGTTTTTCATTGCGGGTGATGATTTCCGGCGCGCGGAGTTCCATCAAACGCTTCAAACGGTTGTTACGGTTAATAACGCGGCGATATAAATCGTTCAAATCGGACGTTGCAAAACGACCGCCATCCAGCGGCACCAATGGGCGCAATTCTGGCGGCAATACCGGCAACACTTCCATGATCATCCAGTCTGGCTTAATACCAGAACGTTGGAACGCTTCCAGCACTTTTAAGCGCTTGGCGTATTTTTTGATCTTGGCTTCAGATTTGGATTCTTTGAGTTCTACGCGCAGCGTTTCTGCATCACGGTCGATATCGATCGAGCGCAATAATTCGCGGATACCTTCTGCACCCATGAATGCGGTGAATTCATCACCGTGCTCTTCGTATTTAGCGGCGTAGTCATCTTCCGACATGATTTGGCATTTTTTCAGCGGAGTCATGCCGGGATCGGTCACAACATAGGCTTCAAAATACAAAACGCGTTCGATATCACGCAAGGTCATGTCCAACACCATACCCAAACGGGATGGCAGGGATTTCAAGAACCAGATATGCGCAGTTGGTGAAGCCAATTCAATATGACCCATGCGTTCACGACGCACTTTAGTCAATGTAACTTCAACACCGCACTTTTCGCAGATAACACCGCGATGCTTTAAGCGCTTGTATTTACCGCATAAACATTCGTAATCTTTGATTGGGCCAAAAATTTTTGCGCAGAACAAACCGTCACGTTCAGGCTTAAAAGTACGGTAGTTAATGGTTTCCGGCTTTTTAACTTCGCCGTAGGACCAAGAACGAATTTTTTCTGGGGAAGCAAGACCAATTTTGATCGCGTCAAATTGTTCATTTTGCTGGACTTGCTTGAATAGATCGAGCAGGGCTTTCATCGTTCACTCCGGTCAAGCGCGCAAATTTACTATGAAATTCACGCTAGTTGGCTGAATAGTGCGGCAAACATTGCTTATCGTCATACCCTGTTCGCATCAACGGGAGAGCCAGGTCTTACGACACTAGTTCCATTGATACCGGGAACGAAACACAACGCTAACTACAAGCTATCTTAACGACCATCGCCCGAAGTAAATTCGGGCGACAGGGGTACTACTTTTTTACTTCAAAAAACGTTGCTTCAAAAGCCTTATCTTCAAAAGCCTTATTACTTGCGTTCCAGATCAATATCGATACCCAATGAACGGATTTCTTTGACCAACACGTTAAACGATTCCGGCATACCGGCATCAATCACGTGATCGCCTTTGACGAGATTTTCGTACACTTTAGTACGTCCATTTACGTCATCCGACTTGACAGTCAACATCTCTTGCAACACATAAGCTGCGCCGTATGCTTCCAGTGCCCAAACCTCCATCTCACCGAAACGCTGACCACCGAACTGGGCTTTACCACCGAGCGGTTGTTGCGTAACTAATGAGTAAGGTCCAGTTGAACGAGCATGCATCTTATCGTCAACCAAATGGTGCAATTTCAGAACGTGCATATAACCAACGGTGACATTACGTTCAAACGATTCACCAGTGCGACCGTCATACAAAGTCACTTGGTTTTTCGATGGCGTCATGCCCAACTGTTTAGCGATGTGGTCTGGATAAGCTAAATCCAGCATGCGGCGAATTTCGCCTTCATGAGCACCGTCAAATACTGGCGTTGCAAATGGAACACCGTGTTTCAGGTTATTTGCCAATTCCAGAATTTCATCGTCGGAGAAACTATCCAAGTCTTCTTTTTTACCTGATTCATTGTAAATAGAAGCCAAGAATTTCCGCAGTTCTTGCATTGCTGTGTGCGCTTTGAGCATTTCGCCAATACGCAAACCTAAGCCTTTAGCAGCCCAGCCCAAATGCACTTCCAACACCTGACCAACGTTCATCCGTGAAGGAACACCCAACGGGTTCAATACAACGTCTGCTGGCGTACCGTCTGCCATGTATGGCATATCTTCAATCGGAACAATGCGTGAAACCACACCTTTGTTACCGTGACGACCCGCCATTTTGTCACCAGGTTGCAAGCGACGTTTAACAGCCAAATACACTTTGACCATTTTCTGTACGCCTGGAGGCAACTCATCACCTTGGGTGAGCTTGGTACGTTTTTCTTCAAATGCCAGATCAAACTGATGACGTTTTTCAGCGATAGAATCTTTAATAGCTTCCAAAGCAGCAGCAGCATCGTCATCGGCTGGACGAATATCAAACCAGTGATGGCGGTCTACAGCAACCAGATACTCTTTATCGATTACCGTGCCTTTTGCTAACTTTTGAGGGCCGCCATTAGCTACTTTACCGATCAACATACGCTCTAAACGCTCAAATGCATCACCTTCAACAATACGCATCTGATCATTCAGATCAAGGCGATAACGTTTTAATTCGTCATCGATAATCTGTTGAGCGCGCTTGTCGCGGGCAATTCCCTCGCGGGTAAATACTTGAACGTCAATAACTGTACCAACCATGCCGGAAGGAACGCGTAATGAAGTGTCTTTTACGTCAGAAGCTTTTTCACCGAAAATCGCACGCAGCAATTTTTCTTCCGGTGTCAATTGCGTTTCACCTTTTGGTGTCACTTTACCGACCAACGTATCGCCAGCTGTCACTTCAGCACCGATGTAGACAATACCTGCTTCATCCAAACGCGCTAACTGATTTTCAGCCAGGTTTGAAATATCACGGGTAATTTCTTCTGCACCGAGTTTAGTGTCACGAGCAACTACGGACAGTTCTTCAATATGAATCGATGTGTAACGATCATCAGCAACTACTTTTTCTGAGATCAGGATCGAATCTTCGAAGTTATAACCATTCCATGGCATAAACGCGACCAGCATGTTTTGACCTAAAGCCAATTCACCCAAATCGGTTGAAGCACCATCCGCCAATACGTCGCCACGCGCCACAACATCGCCAACTTTAACGATAGGACGTTGGTTGATATTGGTGTTTTGATTTGAACGGGTATATTTGATGAGGTTGTAAATATCCACACCAACATCACCTGCCGTTGCTTCCGCATCATTGACACGAATAACAATACGGCCAGCATCGATATAATCCACTTTACCGCCGCGCAACGCCTGAACCGTAGTTCCGGAATCGACTGCAACAGTACGTTCAATACCAGTACCGACTAATGCTTTTTCTGGACGCAAGCAAGGAACTGCTTGACGTTGCATGTTGGCACCCATCAACGCACGGTTCGCATCATCGTGTTCCAAGAATGGAATTAACGATGCCGCAACAGAAACAACCTGACCAGTTGCCACGTCCATGTATTGAACACGTTCTGGCGTTACTAAAATTGTTTCGCCAGCTTCACGTGAAGAAACTAATTCATCGCTTAACTTGCCGTTAGCATCAATCGTCGCATTCGCCTGAGCGATGATGTAACGACCTTCTTCAATTGCGGACAGATAATCAATTTGCGTAGTGATTTTACTGTCTACCACTTTACGATACGGTGTTTCTAAGAAACCGTATTCGTTTAAGCGCGCATACAACGCCAACGAGTTGATCAGACCAATGTTTGGTCCCTCTGGAGTTTCAATCGGGCATACACGACCATAGTGAGTCGGATGCACATCTCGAACTTCAAAGCCGGCACGTTCACGTGTCAAACCACCAGGTCCCAGTGCAGAAATACGACGCTTATGCGTGATCTCTGACAATGGATTGGTTTGATCCATAAACTGCGACAATTGGGATGAGCCAAAGAATTCGCGAATTGCAGCGGAAATAGGCTTGGAGTTAATCAAGTCATGCGGCATTAAATTGTCGGCTTCGGCTTGACCTAAGCGTTCTTTAACAGCACGTTCAACACGCACTAAACCAGCACGGAACTGATTTTCCGCCAATTCACCAACACAACGTACACGACGATTACCTAAGTGATCAATATCATCCACTTCGCCACGGCCATTACGCAGCTCAACCAGAATCTTAATGACTGCCAATACATCTTCATTGGACAACGTCATCGAACCAGTCAATTCTTCACGACCAATACGGCGATTGAATTTCATACGACCAACTGCAGATAAATCATAACGATCTGCGTTGTAGAACAAGCCATTGAATAACGCCTCAACTGAATCTTCAGTTGGCGGCTCGCCAGGACGCATCATGCGATAAATGGCCACTTTAGCGGACATTTGATCAGCAGTATCGTCTGAGCGCAATGTGTTAGAAATGTAGCCACCTTGATCTAAATCATTGATGTACAAGGTTTGAACATTGCTGACGTTTGCTGTGCGCAAGCTAGCCAATAATTCTTCTGTCAATTCATCATTGGCATTAGCAATTATTTCACCAGTTTCAGCGTCGATCACGTTTTTAGCTAAAACGCGACCATATAAGTAATCTTCTGGAACAGAAATATTTTTGATTTTTGCTGCTTCAATATCACGTACATGACGGCTATTGATACGCTTATCTTTTGCAACGATGACGGTGCCTGATTTATCAGCAATGTCAAAACGTGCAACTTCACCGCGCAGGTGTTCAGCAACAAATTCCATTTCTGCGCCTTCACGATGCAGAATGAAATTATCAAAGACGAAGAAATTCGCCAAGATCTGTTCATTGCTCATGCCAATGGCTTTGAGCAAAATAGTGACCGGCATCTTACGACGACGATCTACCCGGAAAAATAAAATATCTTTTGGATCAAACTCGAAATCGAGCCATGAACCACGGTAAGGAATAATCCTTGCCGAGAATAATAATTTACCGGATGAATGTGTTTTGCCGCGATCATGTTCAAAAAACACACCAGGTGAACGGTGTAATTGGGACACGATCACACGCTCTGTACCATTGATAACAAAAGAACCAGTCGTTGTCATGAGTGGTAATTCACCCATGTAAACTTCTTGTTCTTTCATTTCTTTGACAACAGGCTTAGTCGGCGATTCTTTGTCCAAGATCACCAAACGTACCTTGGCACGTAATGGTGATGCATAGGTCAAACCACGCTGCTGACATTCTTTCACGTCAAAAGCAGGATCTCCCAATACATAGGACAAAAATTCTAATCGCGCAAAACCATTATGCGAAACGATAGGAAAAATGGACGTGAAGGCAGACTGCAAGCCTTCATTTTTACGTTGTGACGGTACATTGTCAGCCTGTAAAAAGCCCAAATAAGATTCAAGCTGAGTAGCCAGCAAGAAAGGAACGTTGTGAACGTTGGCGCGTTTCGCAAAAGATTTACGAATACGCTTCTTCTCAGTAAATGAGTAGTGCATGAACACTCCGTGAGTGACAGGGAAAGATAGAGAATTCAAGTTTCAACCAGATTTTTTCTGTACTACGAAGAAACTTCAAGTCTTTATCCTTCGTGCTGTAAGTGGAAAATTACAACTAAGATCGAAACCTAAAACGACAAGCGGAACCCTCTCTTTCGAGAGGATTCCAACTTTACTATTTGACGAATAAATATCCGTCAAACACCAGCACGATTACTTAATTTCTGCTTTCGCGCCAGCTTCTTCCAATTTCTTCTTAGCTGCATCAGCATCTGCTTTAGAAACGGCTTCTTTAACTGCTTTTGGTGCGCCATCAACTACGTCTTTAGCTTCTTTCAAGCCTAAACCAGTCAATTCACGAACTGCTTTAATAACGCCAACTTTGTTCGCGCCAATTTCAGTCAGAATTACGTTGAATTCTGTTTGCTCTTCAGCTGCTGCGGCACCGCCAGCTGCTGGACCAGCAACTGCCATTGCAGCAGCTGAAACACCAAATTTTTCTTCGAAAGCTTTAACTAAGTCGTTCAGATCCATTACGGACATCGCGCCTACTGCTTCCAAGATATCGTCTTTGCTAATTGCCATTTGAAACTCCTAAATTTTTTCAGTAATTACATCTATTCGGTATTTGACGGGAATCCGTATTACTCAGCTGCTGCTTCAGTAGCCGCTACTTCGGCAACTTCTGCAACTGGTGCTGGTGGTAATTCAGATACCTTTTTGGCTGACAATGCAGCCAAGCCACGAGCAAAACCAGAAACCGGTGCCAGCATAACGCCCAACAACTGCGCCAACAGGACTTCACGGCTTGGAATGCTTGCCAATGCAGCTACACCGGCTTTATCCAGTGATTTACCTGCATAGTTACCAGCTTTAATAACTAGTTTGTCGTTGGTTTTTGAAAATTCAAATGTTACTTTTGCCGCAGCAACAGCATCATCAGAAATTGCATAAATCAACGGACCAGTCATTTCATTGCCCAAGCTGGCAAAAGCAGTACCTTCAACTGCGCGACGAGCTAATGTATTTTTCAATACACGCAGGTATACGCCTTGGGCACGTGCTTTGGCGCGCAATTGCGTCAAATGACCGACCTGGATGCCACGATATTCGGCCACAACGATAGTCTGTGCCGTTGCTACTTTGGCAGAGACTTCAGCGACTACGGCCTTTTTGTCATTCAGATTGAGACTCACGGTCAACCTCCAATTATGATGTTTGGAAAATTCCTCACATCGTTTCGAACACGGCGTCCGAAGTTAGGAGTCTCCGACTGTTTCCAGCCATGTAACTACAAAACTTGTTCGGGCCCACCATCTGCGCTGGGCACTCGAAGTAGTAAGATATAAATCAAACTACCCTAGTGATTACCTGAATCCCGAAGAATTCAGCCCAACGGTCTTTGATTGTCTGGATGCAAAATACACCCAGCCCAAAGATTCGCCTTACGCTTTATCAGCGTAAGGGCTTTATTTTTTAAGCAGCCAAGTTAATGTGATCAACCCGTACGCCTGCACCCATAGTGGATGACAGAGCAACACGGCGTAAATACACACCCTTGCTTGATGTTGGCTTAGCTTTTTGCAATGCTTCGATCAAGGCCATTAAGTTGGCTTTCAAATCTGCATCAGCGAAAGATTTACGACCGATAGTCGAGTGAATGATACCGGCCTTGTCAGTACGATATTGCACTTGACCTGCTTTAGCGTTTTTAACCGCTGTAGCAACGTCAGGAGTAACAGTACCAACTTTCGGATTTGGCATCAAACCACGTGGTCCCAAGATCTGACCTAATGTACCAACGATACGCATTGTGTCTGGAGAAGCGATAACGATATCAAATGGCATGTCGCCAGCTTTGATACGCTCAGCCAAATCTTCCATACCTACAACGTCAGCACCGGCAGCTTTAGCTTGCTCCGCTTTTTCGCCTGTTGCAAATACCGCTACACGTACAGTACGACCTGTACCAGCTGGCAATACAACTGAACCGCGAACTACTTGGTCAGATTTCTTTGGATCAACACCTAATTGAATCGCTACGTCAAAAGATTCATTGAACTTGGCAGTTGCGCATTCACGAATCAAGGCAACAGCGTTGTCAAATGGATATACTTTTGTACGATCAATTTTTGATTTGATCAGTTTTGCGCGTTTAGATAACTTAGCCATTACACACCCTCTACCGTGATGCCCATCGAACGTGCTGAACCGGCGATAGTACGCACTGCTGCGTCCATATCTGCGGCGGTCAAATCTGCGCGTTTCAATGTTGCGATTTCTTCAGCTTGCGCACGAGTGAGCTTGCCTACTTTATCTGTATGTGGCTTTGGTGAGCCTTTAGTGATACCAGCTGCTTTCTTAATCAAATAAGTTGCAGGAGGCGTTTTCATTACGAATGTAAACGACTTATCTGCAAAGGCAGTGATAACTACTGGAATCGGCATACCTGGCTCAACACCTTGAGTCTGCGCATTAAATGCTTTACAGAATTCCATGATGTTCAAACCACGTTGACCCAATGCAGGGCCGATTGGTGGGGATGGATTTGCTTTACCAGCTGGAACTTGCAGCTTGATAAAACCTATAATTTTCTTTGCCATGATGGCTCCTTCTTAAGTTGAGTGTTAGCGCCCACTATGATCTTTATCTAATACATCAGCTAAATCTCAAGCCAGCTCCTCCGTTGTGCTGATTTCTTGCAGTTACTTTCAACTCCAAGCGCCACAGCTGACGTCTTACTTATTTCTAAACTTTTATCTTTAAACTTTTTCGACTTGGCTGAAATCCAGTTCAACTGGAGTAGCACGGCCGAAAATAGTTACTGTTACACGAACTTTAGACTTCTCATAATTAACCTCTTCAACGTTACCGTTGAAATCAGTAAATGGACCATCTTTAATACGAATAACTTCACCAATTTCATACAAGACTTTAGGACGTGGTTTTTCAACGCCTTCTTGTACTTGCTGCATAATTTTTGCGACTTCGTGCGGTGCAATTGGCGTCGGCTTATTGGATTTTCCACCAATAAAACCAGTAACTTTACTGGTATTTTTAACCAAATGCCAAGTGTCGTCCGTCATTTCCATTTCAACGAAAACATAACCGGGAAATAAACGACGCTCCGTTACCGCTTTTTGACCATTCTTTACTTCAACAACTTCTTCGCTTGGAACCAATATTTGACCAAACTTGTCTTGCATGCCAGCACGTTCAATACGCTCGGTCAGCGCGCGCTGCACACTCTTCTCCATACCGGAGTAAGCATGTACCACATACCAACGCATATTCCCAGTTGGCGTTACCGCTGCAACTGGGTCATTTGTACTCGAGAGATTTTCACTCATTTATTTTTTCCAGCCCAGAATTAAGTCATACAAGACAAATTCTAAAATTTTATCCGTGCCCCATAAAAATAGCGCCATCACTAATACAAAGCCAAATACCACGGCAGTGATTTGCCCGGCTTCTTTACGTGTAGGCCAGACTACTTTTTTAGTTTCACGTACTGCTTCTTTACCAAAAGTCAAAAAACTTTGACCAGGCTCAGAGGTCCACACAAAAGCAATTGCCACCAATAATCCAACAACTAACGCAGCGATGCGCAAAGCTGATTGATCAGATAGCACAAAAAAACCAACCACGCCTGCTACTGCAGCAATAACTGCCAGGGTGATTTTTAACTTATCGCTTGATGTGCTGACAGTTTGCACAGAATTGTTTGACATACTTATATTTATCTTTCGATGCCCTGCTAGCATGATGGTGGCAGGGGCGGAGGGAATCGAACCCCCAACCTTCGGTTTTGGAGACCGACGCTCTGCCAATTGAGCTACACCCCTAAACTGAACTTTTTCGACATCCACCAAGCTTTAACTACTTGGCGAATGCCGTACTTTACCAACTAACTACAATTACTTGACAATATTTAAGCAATAATTTTTGCAACAACACCAGCACCAACAGTACGACCACCTTCACGAATAGCGAAGCGCAAGCCTTCTTCCATCGCGATCGGGTTGATCAGTTTTACTGTGATCGATACGTTGTCACCAGGCATAACCATTTCTTTGTCTGCTGGCAATTCGATCGAACCAGTTACGTCCGTTGTACGGAAGTAGAACTGTGGACGATAGTTGTTAAAGAATGGAGTATGACGACCACCTTCATCTTTAGACAATACGTAGATTTCACCAGTGAAATGATTGTGCGGCTTGATCGTGCCTGGCTTTGCCAACACTTGACCACGCTGAACGTCTTCACGCTTAGTACCGCGCAACAATACACCAACGTTGTCGCCTGCTTGACCTTGGTCTAACAATTTACGGAACATTTCAACACCAGTACATGTTGTCACTGCCGTGTCGGTGATACCGATGATTTCTAACGATTCGCCAACTTTAACGATACCGCGTTCGATACGACCAGTTACCACTGTACCGCGACCTGAGATCGAGAATACGTCTTCGACTGGCAACAAGAATGCACCGTCAACAGCGCGTTCTGGTGTTGGGATGTAAGTATCCAACGCTTCAGCCAATTTCATGATGGCTTCTTCGCCCAATGGACCTTTGTCGCCTTCAAGTGCTAATTTAGCGGAACCTTGAATGATTGGCAGATCGTCCCCTGGGAAGTCATATTTCGACAACAACTCACGCACTTCCATTTCAACCAATTCCAACAACTCAGCGTCATCAACCATGTCGCATTTGTTCAGGAATACGATGATGTATGGAACACCAACTTGACGTGCCAACAGGATGTGTTCACGTGTTTGCGGCATTGGACCATCGGCTGCGGAGCAAACCAGAATAGCGCCGTCCATTTGTGCTGCACCAGTAATCATGTTTTTAACATAATCAGCATGGCCTGGGCAATCTACGTGAGCGTAGTGACGTACTGCTGTTTCGTATTCAACGTGGGAGGTATTAATCGTAATACCACGCGCTTTTTCTTCTGGCGCGTTATCAATTTGGGAGTAGTCTTTTGCTTCGCCGCCAAATTTCTTCGACAATACAGTAGCGATCGCTGCTGTTAATGTGGTTTTACCATGATCAACGTGGCCAATTGTACCCACATTCACGTGTGGCTTAGTCCGCTCAAACTTGCTTTTTGCCATTTTTGACTCCTAACGATTTTGATGAGAATGTCTAGACACACGCCAGACTGTCAAACTGAGATTGTTGTTTTCTTGCGATTGCTTATTACGAATACTACAGATTACTTTAATTGAGACTTATTCTTTGGTGCTCTTGACGTGGATTGAACACGTGGCCTCTCCCTTACCAAGGGAGTGCTCTACCACTGAGCTACAAGAGCCTTTGTTTCTGCATGACCCAGCACTCAATAGCACTTAGTTATTAACCAGTCAGTACACAAACTTAAAAATTGGAGCGGGTGAAGGGAATCGAACCCTCGTCATAAGCTTGGAAGGCTTCAGCTCTACCATTAAGCTACACCCGCAAAGTTGGCTTGCGCCATATTCATAAGCTAATACGCTAATTCTACCTATGGTGGAGAGGGCTGGATTCGAACCAGCGTACTCAGAGAGAACAGATTTACAGTCTGTCGCCTTTAACCACTCGGCCACCTCTCCATAGGGAACCCCGAATTATAGACATCTCGATTTCACTCGTCAAGCAACTGCTAGGATTTTTTTACACTATTTGAGAAAAAAGTCTAATTCAGTGGCTCGCAGCACACTAAATTAATTTTTTTACATTTGAAAAATGCTTCATTGCAATCAATAACGCCATTCCTTGCGCAAATGCAGCCATGAAAAATGGTGCTCCCAACAAAATATTTCCCTTGGGGAAATGCCCCACTTGCGCCAAAAGAGAAGTACCTAATAAGGTAGCGCAAACGCTCATAACACTTCCTAATGAAGATAACGACCCCATCACCGCGCCTTGCGATTTGGCATCCACCGCTTTGGAAAAAATAGCCTGGATTGCTGGTGCAGCGGCGTAGCCTAAAATATTGCAAGGGATTAATAAATACATTATCCAACCTTGCTGCGTCACTCCATACATTATTAATACCAAACAAGATGAGCTCAATCCCCACATTGCCGTTTTTGCCTCACCTAAGCGCCTTATTACACCGCCTAATAAGAAGCCTTGCATGACAACACTACATACTCCGACCATGAACAAAGAAATTCCATTTTGCAAAGGTGTCCAGCCAAACCGCAATTCTGTTGAAAGCACCCATGTGGTTTGCATTGTGAATTGAGCGAATAGACTAAAACCCATAGACCAAACCAATGCACCTACATTTTTCAGCTGTGTTAAGCCTTTTAAGTTATGCAGTGGATTTGCTCTAGTGAAAGAAAATGCGCGGCGATTGTTTAATGGTAGCGATTCTGGCAATGCAACGAGTCCATAGCTAAAATTACACAGCGAAACGATTGCTGCTAAATAGAAGGGATATTGATAGTGCTGCTCGCCCAACAAGCCGCCCAACATGGGGCCACAAATAAAACCCATGCCAAACATGGCGCCGATCTTTCCCAGTGCCTTACCTCTGTTTTCTGGCTTGGATACATCTGCAATGTAAGCATTCGCTACCGCGATATTTCCAGCTGTCATACCGCCCATTGCGCGAATTACCAATAACCAGATTAACGAAGGTGCTTGCGTCATTAAGAAAAAATTCAGCCCTAGCCCCAATACACATATTAATAATATTGGGCGGCGACCGAAACGGTCACTAAGCGCACCTAACAGCGGCGCACAAAAAAATTGCATGATTGCGTATGCGGCAACAATAGCGCCATACCAATATGCTTGCTGATCCGGTTGCGGCGCAAACATGGCAACCATGCGCGGCAAAACTGGAATTATCAGACCTATCCCAAGAATGTCTAAAAAGACCGTAATTAAAACAAAACGGGAGTTGATAAGACTTGGTGGCTTTACTTCAGATGACATGACTATTTATTTCATGAGTTGGATTAGTTGCTGATTATAACTTCTCGCCTCTCATCCACACCCTCTAATCCAATCATCAATCAGCCATTTACAACCTTGTTGATATAGTTATAATGCAACAATGTTATTTTTAACGTAACCTGCAAATGACACCCAAATCCAATCTGCGATCTTTAGTTTGCCTGAGTTTTGTAGTGCTGCTGCATGTTGTGATCATTTCCATGTGGCATCTAAGAAATAATTTCCACGACATAACTTCCTCTGAGCTGCGCTATTTGCAATATGTTTCAATAGCTCAACCCAGACCCCGCCCAATTTCTACCCCTAACAACTCACCCACCGTTAAATCGCAACCAAACAAAACCACTAAGTCAGCAGTCAATACTGAATCCACAACTGCGCCAATAACTGAACCTCAAGCTATTTCTTCAACACCAAGCAATGAACCAAGATTAGATTTGGATGCTTTGCGCGCCAGTGCCGTGCAACAAGAATTGCACAGGACTAGATCACCAATAGAAAAACAACAAGAAGCGAATTTAAAAAATCAAAGCTTGGAAGCTCGCGTAGAAGACGCTGCCAACAAAGCGCAGCGACCAGACTGCCGAACAGCCTATGCAGGTGGTGGCTTATTAGCACCCATTGGAATTGCCATCGATTTAATCCGCGATAAAGGCTGCAAATTTTAAGGTAGCTCGGTCACATTTTTCAATGCGCCGCGCAATGCATCAAATGCGGCCTGCTCAAACAATGCCGCCTGACTGAGCTTTATCTGCAAATGCAAAGTAACCAGTTCAGCATAATCCACCGCTTGTACCGTCACCGCGAATTGCTCGCACAAACGGCGTAGATGCGATTCATCGGAAAATTGCACGGTAAAACTCCGAAGGCACATCACCTCAACCGCCACCAACTCTGCCAATTTACTGGCGTCCGATATTGCCTGACTATAGGCCCGCGCCAAACCGCCAGCACCCAACTTAATACCGCCCCAGTAACGCACAACTACCGCCAACACATTCATCAATTCTTTATGAACCAACACGTTATACATCGGACGCGCTGCTGTGCCGGATGGTTCGCCATCATCATCCAGACCGGACTCTCCTTCACAAATCAACACCCAACAAATATGCACTGCATTGGGATGCTGCACACGCAACTCGGCCAGCTTGGCCCGTGCTTCTGTACGACTTGAAACAGGGTAAAGCTGGCCGATAAATCGACTTTTTTTGATTTCGATTTCGGTGCTGACTGGCGCCGCTAATTGATACATTTTTAAGGCGCCAGATTACACCGCCAATGGTTTATAACGGATCCGACGTGGTTTCGCACCTTCTTCACCTAAGCGTTTTTTCTTATCGGCTTCGTATTCTTGATAGTTACCATCAAAGAAGGAAACTTGAGAATCACCTTCGAAAGCCAGTATATGCGTTGCGATACGATCCAGGAACCAGCGATCATGTGAAATAACCATGACGCTACCCGCAAACTCCAGCAACGCATCTTCCAAAGCACGCAAGGTTTCCACGTCCAGATCATTGGATGGTTCATCGAGCAATAACACGTTACCGCCTTGCAACAAGGTTTTAGCCAGATGCAAACGACCGCGTTCACCACCCGATAAATTACCGACGATTTTTTGCTGATCGCCGCCTTTAAAATTGAAGCGCCCCAAGTAAGCACGGGAAGCCATTTCAAAACGACCCACAGTCAGGATATCAGCACCGCCGCACACATCTTCAAATACAGTTTTAGTATTGCCCAAGTCTTCACGGGTCTGATCCACCAGCGATACTTTAGCTGTTTGACCGACAGCAACTTCACCGCTGTCTGGCTGTTCACGACCAACGATCATTTTAAACAGCGTCGATTTACCAGCACCGTTGGGGCCGATAATTCCGACAATAGCACCGGCCGGCACAGTAAAGCTTAAGTTATCGATCAGCAGACGATCACCAAATGATTTGGTGACGTTTTTAAATTCAATCACATCATTACCCAAGCGCTCGGCGACCGGAATAAAAATTTCCTGGGTTTCATTACGCTTTTGGTATTCGTGTTCGGACAATTCATTAAACCGTGCCAAACGTGCCTTGCTCTTGGCTTGACGCGCTTTCGGGTTTTGACGTGACCATTCCAATTCTTTTTGCAGCGCTTTTTGACGTGCCGATTCGGTTGATTCTTCTTGCTTCAAGCGTGCTTGCTTTTGATCGAGCCAAGAACTGTAATTGCCTTTCCAAGGAATACCGTGACCGCGATCCAGCTCCAAAATCCATTCAGCGGCGTTATCCAGGAAATAGCGATCATGGGTAATCGCCACAACTGTGCCTGGGAAGCGCAGTAAAAACTGCTCTAACCAATCCACTGATTCCGCATCCAAATGGTTGGTTGGCTCATCGAGCAATAACATATCTGGCTTGGATAACAATAAACGGCACAACGCCACACGGCGTTTTTCTCCGCCTGACAACACGCCAATCTTGGCGTCCCAGGCTGGCAAGCGTAGTGCATCGGCAGCCATTTCCAACTGTAATTCCACATTGTCGCCAGACGCGGTAGAAATAATTGCTTCTAAACGCGCCTGCTCATTAGCCAGCGCATCAAAGTCGGCATCTTCTTCGCCATAAGCGGCATACACGGCTTCCAATTTGGCTTTAGCCGCAAACACTTCGCCCAAGGCACTTTCCACTGCTTCGCGTACCGTTTGCTCTGGGTCAAGCAATGGCTCCTGCGGCAAATAACCAATATTCAAATTCGGCATCGGCACTGCTTCACCTTGAATATCTTTATCAATACCCGCCATAATTTTTAACAACGTTGACTTACCCGATCCATTCAAACCCAACACACCAATTTTGGCGCCCGGGAAAAACGACAGGGAAATATCTTTTAGAATTTGACGTTTAGGTGGAACAATTTTTCCCACCTTATTCATGGTGAATACGTAATGTGCCATTCGCTGTTTCCTCTTTAAATATACTAAAAATAGGTTAGGACAGTGTTAATTCCATAATCACTGTCGTGCCTTGTTCAAACAATTCTTCCGTCTCGGTATCCACGGCTGGAGCGGCCTGTTCTGGATAATGCATACCATTTGCTTCGATAAGAAAAAAATCAAATTTCTGGGCCAGCGCTTTAATTGCACTGTTAGAACGTTCTAACAAAGCTGCCGCAGCTGCCAGATCAGCGCATTGTTTGGTTTTACTAATTTGTTTAAAAACACCGATGCCATTGTCTTGCACAGTAAGCTCAATATGGTCAGCGGTTTGTTCAGCGATTACATGCATGCTATTTCCTTGCGAATGTTGAGAAGCATTATTCGCGATAGCGGTAAAACTGGAACTAATTAATTTACGTAGGTTTTCATTTAAGTCCTGCATTAAAAAAGGCGCAAAGTCGCGTTGCCAAATCTGTTCCGCATCACCCAGCGGCAAGCTATAACTTTGCATTACCGTGATGTTGGATGCCGCTTCAAAAATTGGTCGATTAACGGCACCAGTGCGCTTGATGACACCGGCCTGCTCCAATTTTTTAACCGTGGCAGAGGCAGTGGAGCTACTCACTTGATAGCGACTTGCCAACGCTTTAATCAGATCATGCGCGTGCAACGATAACGCGCTCGTAACCCAACTTTTTGCCTCATCAAAATCAATTTTAGCCATGCTTTTCACCTTCTATCGAGAATGGCAGGAATTGTAACGTTTTTGCCTATTGGCAGGTTAGGTTTTGCTTGCAACATGCAGAATCAATCTTGGCATTTGCGCAAAATATTCACGTACAACTAGCCAATATTTCAAGTTGGTTAACTAAAAACAATTTATTTATTAAATTTATCTACTAATATTTAAACTTAAACAAATATTTGCCGTTAATAGCAGCACACAACAGCGTCACGCTTACAAAGTATCCAGATATTCACTGACACCCAACGTTTTTTAATGCTGTCTCTTTTTGCCGGGAGAGAGATGAATAATTCGTCATTGCGCATACAACTGCATATCACAATTATATTTTTGATATTGTTTGTCTCATCAGCAATTGTTGGAATTATGGTGTTGGCAATACCCCGCGCTGACTTTATAGGCGGCATTTCCCGCAACTTATTTCAAAGTATTGCATTGGTTGTGGTGTTTATTATATTGACCTTAATAATCGGCTTATCTGTCATTGAGCATATGTTGCGCGATATTCGGCACATCACTCAAGTCGCAAAAAAAATGGGGCAAGGCGAACCATTACCACGCCCTCATAACTATCGCAAAGATGAAATTGGGCACTTAGTAAAAACATTTATTGAGATGGAAAACAAGCTGCGTTTTGATTGTTTAACACATATATATAACCGTGATTTCTTAATCGCTCAGATCGAGTTTTTAGAACGGCACGCAGCACAACACCCTTCTAAGAAGGTAAGTTTTACTTTATTGTTTTTAGATCTGGATAAATTCAAAACCATTAACGATAGTTACGGCCATGCGGCTGGCGATCAACTATTAATTGTCATCGCCGCCAGACTCAAAGCCGCCGTGCGCGAAACAGATACCGTGGCACGCTTTGGTGGCGATGAATTTGTTGTGCTACTCAATGGCGCTAGCAACAATATTGACATCGAAACCACCGTTGATAAAATCCATGCACTGGTTGAACAGCCAATTGCGCTCTCAAACACCATCGTTTCCGTGCGTGTTTCTATTGGCTGGGCAACTTTCCCTCTCGACGCGTCGAATTATCCCAAATTGGTCGAAATCGCTGACAAACGTATGTTTTCCAGTAAAAAATCACGGAATGACGTGCATTTGCGATTAGTTGAATAGGGTTTCTTTTTGCCCTAGCCACTCAATCAACTGCTCAGAAGGAATTGCCCGGTTGATGTAATTCCCTTGTGCCTGGTCACAACCCATCTTCGTTAACAATGCCATAACAGCGGCATCTTCCACGCCTTCCGCAACGACGCGGAGCCCCATGTTGTGACCAAGATCAATCGTTGATTTAACGATTTTCCTATCGTCGCTATCATTTTCCATATGCATAACAAAGGACTTATCAATTTTTAGCTCGTCAACCGGCAAGCGCTTTAAATAGGCCAGCGACGAATATCCGGTACCAAAATCATCGATAGAAAGTTCAACGCCCATCGCATTTAAACGCTCTAAAGTAACTTGCGCCCGATGCGGATCATTCATGATCGCGCTTTCAGTAATCTCTAAACAAAATGACGATGTTTTTACCCGATGACGGGTCAGGATATCGGCAAATTTAACCGGTAAATCCTGGTCCAGTAAATCGTGCGTCGAAATGTTGACGGATATTTTTAAGTGAATTCCATGTGTGATTAATTCTGTGCATAAAGCAGCTGACTTATCTAATATCCAACGTGTCAGCAAGCGAATGATGCCGGTTTGTTCGGCAAAAGGAATGAATTGATCTGGCACCAAAAAGCCGCGGGTTGGATGTTCCCAACGCATCAATGCCTCGATGCCAACCACCTCTTTTTCGCCCAAGCTTAATTTTGGCTGCACATATAAGCGCAATTGGTTTTCTTGAATCGCGCAGCGCAATTCGCTCAACAGCGACAGATTTTGCTGACTGCTTTGATCTATTTCCGGTCTGTAAACCGTAAAATTACTGCCCACATTGCGCTTCGCGGCATACATGGCAACTTCGGCGTGACTTAATAGTATTTCAGCATCTTCGCCATGTTCTGGGTAGCCAGCCAAACCAATTCCGGCACCCAAATCTACGGCCTGGTCTTCTAATGTAATCGGCTGTTCAAGCATTAACAAAATGATGAGCGCTGCTTCTTGTGCCGCATTTAAATTTGAATTGGGTAGCAATAACGCGAATTCGTCACCGCCTAATCTAGCCAACTGAGCACCTGGCAGTGCTTCGCGCAAACGGCTCGCAACTTTTTTAAGTAATAAGTCGCCGAAACTGTGTCCCATGATGTCATTCACATGTTTGAATCTATCTAAATCCATCATGAGTACAAAACACGATTGCGAGGTTTGTTCAGTTGCTGCGACGGCTTTAGTTGCTGCAATCGCCTGCTTTAGCAAAAAGGTAAATTGCGCCCGATTCGGCAAGTCAGTTAAAGTGTCCCAATACGCCAATCGTTTAATTTCATTTTCACGGTGAGCAATCCCATCGCGCATACTGACAAAGGCGTGCGCCAACTCGCTAATTTCCCCGTCGCCACTGACTTGAATAGGCGAATCGTAATCACCGGCGCCTAAGCGTTTAGCGATGTCACGCAATTGCCGCAACGGCTGACTAATGCGTTTAGTAAAGGTAATGCTGCCAATGACGGCAACCGCAAGACTGAATAGCGTGAGCAGAATCAAACCAATTTGAATTTTATTATACGGCGCAACCATGTCGCTAATTGAACCCTGAATAACCACAATCGCGTCGGCTGATGGCGGCTTGGTTAGTGCCATCATCTCCATGCTATATTCACTGTCGTTTAACACTACTTTTTTGGCTTCAGTAGCAATTGAACTGGGTACATTTTTTGCTAATGTTTCTGCTTCCGAATTACTCAAGCTGGAACTGACCACCTGCCAATACTGCTTGTCTTTGATTAGCATGGTGACTTGCAGCGGTGTGAGTTGGCGCATCTCCAAGATGATATTATTTTCTAATGGAAAAGCCATCACAATCCAGGCAGTCGAGGTCGGCGTTTTGAGCAAGGCTGCGATCAATTGAGTAGGGTAATGATTATTCACTACAATGCTGCTGGCATAACCTTGCTGCTCAGCGCCTGATATCAACGCGATACTGGCTTGTTTTAATTGCGAGGAAAGTTGTCGCGACGAGGTGACCTGAATCTGATTATCCATCCCGATCAACATACCCATACTGGCATTCATTTGAGCACATTGCTTAGCGAGAATGGATTCAATTTTAATACTGTCGGCATTACTTACATTGCTCAGCGCCTCCAAAAAATTGCTATCACTGGTCAACTTTGTGACTTTTTCCGTCAGCTTCATTGTGTGTTGATCTAACAGCCGCTGAATCGCCCGTTCGCTATGTGCGAGGCCCATCTCCATGCTGGAGCGTGCTTTACTTTCTAGTGCGCTGCGTAGTGAAAAAAATCCAGCTAGCTGCACACCCAAAATAATTAAAATAAACAGCGTAACAATTCGGCTTTCAATACTACGCATAGCGATTCCAACTCATGTTTTTCCCATTCATTAAGTTTGGTGTTGAGAAATAACGACTGCTAGCCCCCCGTTCTCACAACTTAACAACATTGTTCCTCGAGGTACGGCATAAAACCGCCATACAAGTTGCTCTTATGAATTATTTTTGTTAGCGTACCGTGGGATGGCTGCCGTGTAGAATTTTATAGCAATAATGCTACGCTATAATTTTATTTTCATTTAAAGCGCATTGCTAACTGAAAGAGTTACATGACCGAAATTGTGTTTGATTACATTGTAATAGGCGGCGGTTCAGGTGCGTGCGCCACTGCGGGGCGCTTGAGTGAAGACAGCACTAAAACGGTCTTGGTTTTAGAAGCGGGTGGCGAAGGAAAAGACTGGGCAATACGCATCCCGGCCGGCGCCATTACCATGCTTCCCACAAAATACAACAACTGGGCTTTTCAAACCGTTCCGCAAGCGGGCTTAAATGGGCGGCGCGGTTACCAGCCACGTGGTAAAGCACTAGGTGGTTCTTCCGTGCTGAATGCCATGGTCTACATACGCGGCCAGGCTAGCGACTACGATCATTGGGCCGCATTAGGCAATACCGGCTGGTCGTTTAATGAGTTGCTCCCCTACTTTAAACGTGCTGAAAACAATGCTGATTTTACCGACGCATTTCACGGCAATAACGGCCCTTTGCATGTAGGAAAACTGCGCACTGATAACCCGTTTCAACAGATCTATTTAAACGCAGCGCAACAAGCCGGCTTCCCACTCAACAACGACTTTAATGGCGTATCGCAAGAAGGTGCCGGCACTTATCAAGTAACGCAATTTAATGGCGAACGCTGGAGTG
Organism: Solimicrobium silvestre; assembly: GCF_002976435.1. Taxonomy (GTDB): domain Bacteria; phylum Pseudomonadota; class Gammaproteobacteria; order Burkholderiales; family Burkholderiaceae_D; genus Solimicrobium; species Solimicrobium silvestre. The sequence goes on from NZ_PUGF01000004.1 coordinate 233,712, forward strand.
CGGCGCGCGCCTACCTTGAACCACATCGCGCCACCCGATCCAATTTGCACGTCATGACCGGTGCGCATGTAACGCAAATTTTGTTTGAAGATGAAGAAGTCGCGATAGCCAATCAAAAACGTGCTGTTGCGGTTAAATTCACCCACAACGGCCAAGTAAAAACCGCAAGGGCTAAAAGTGAAATTATTCTCGCCGCCGGCGCTTTACAATCCCCTCAACTATTAATGTTGTCCGGCGTTGGCGATCGCACTGAATTAGAAAAACTTGGTATTCCAGTGGTTCATCACTTACCAGGAGTCGGGAATAATTTACAGGACCACCCAGATATGGTGCTGAACTATACCGCCAACAGTCTCGATTTAATGGGATTTTCAGTATCCGGTGCATGGCGTATGGCGCGTGAATGCTGGCGTTACATTACAAAACGGCGCGGCATGCTAAGTACCAATTATGCCGAAGGCGGCGCTTTTTTAAAAACATCACCAGAATTACCCAGCCCGGATGTACAACTGCATTTTGTGATTGGCGTGGTTGAAGACCACGCACGCAAGCTGCGTTGGGGGCACGGCTATTCTTGCCATGTCTGCATACTGCGTCCAAAAAGTCGTGGCAGCGTGCGCTTAGCCAGCGCCAATCCGCATACCGCGCCACTGATTGATCCCAACTTTTTTTCTGATCCAGATGATTTAGAAGTGATGCTAAAAGGCCTTAAACTAACCCAGAAATTAATGGATGCGCCAGCCTTAAAAAACATCCGTACCAGCGCCCTGACCGATGCCGATGCACACAGCGATGATGAGTTACGCGAATTGATACGGCAACGCGCCGACACCGTTTATCATCCCGTCGGCAGCTGCAAAATGGGGTTGGACGCGATGTCGGTGGTGGATCCGCAATTGCGCGTCTACGGAGTTAAAGGCTTGCGCATTGCTGACGCGTCCATCATGCCAACACTCATCAGCGGCAACACCAATGCGATTTGCATGGTGATTGGTGAAAAAGCCGCGGAATTTATTTTTAATGAGAAACATGACGAGACTTAGGCATTTTTCATATATCGTCCTTAAAAAAACTTAATATATTCAATGGGTTGCAAGTCGGCAAAGTGTGCCAAAACAAAAATGGTCGCTAAATATCCAGTTCCAACTGCCGCCCAACCGCCAACCCACCTGCGGGCACCTCATCCACCCCCACCAACCCACTCGCCTTAACGCCCAACAATCGCAATCTCTTTTCCAATGGCACACGCTTTAAACAAGCCCCTGCCGCCTGCCGGATTAACAAAGAATCTGCGGTGGGCTCCGGCAGCGTTAAATCTCGCGTCACCGATTTAAAATCGTCATAACGCAATTTAATCCCGATGGTACGGCTCAGATATCCTTTGCGCTGCAAATCCTCTGCTAATTTGCTGCACAGGGAAGTGAAAATTTCTGACAATACAGCGCGGTCATGACGCGCATGCAGATCGCGTTCAAAGGTGGTTTCGCGACTGATTGATTTGGTTTCTGACTCGGTAATCACCTCACGCCGGTCAATTCCGTGCGCTACTTCATTAAGCCAGATGGCATAGGTACGTCCAAACTCCTCTTGTAATATGGAGGTATCCATTTCAGCTAATTGGGCAATGGTGTTGACGCCCAAGGCCTCTAATTTTTGTGCCGCTTTAGGCCCAATGCCGTTAATTTTCCGCACATGTAAAGGCCAAATACGAGTGGGGATATCACTCATGCTTAGTACGGTTAATCCGTTCGGTTTTTCCAAGTCAGAACAAATTTTTGCCAGCAGCTTGTTCGGCGCTATCCCTATCGAGCAGCTTAAGCCGGTCGCCTCAAACACCGCATTTTTAATTCTTTGCGCCAGTTCCACGGTTTCACCGACTTCATTACTCAAATCGAGATAGATTTCATCTATGCCGCGATCTTCAATTTGCGACACGACGCTGGCAACCGCCGCTTTAAACAAACGCGAATAATGTCGATACGCGTCAAAATTGACCGGCAATAAAATAGCCTCCGGCGCAAGCTTGGCGGCCTTCATGGTTCCCATTCCAGAAAATACCCCCAGCGCACGCGCTTCGTAGGTGGAGGTAGTCAGCACCCCGCGCCCGACATAATCAGCCAGACGTGAAAATTGACGTGTGCCATCGGCCAGCAAAATGGGCCGATGCTCATTTCTGCCGCCAATCGCAACCGGCTTACCCCGCAACTCGGGATAGCTGATTAACTCGACGGATGCATAAAACGCGTCCATATCCAAGTGCGCTATGCGACGATTAATTAAACTAGTTTCCATGCTTTTACATTAAACCCGGGTTTCCCATTAAGAGTAAAATTAACTTTTAGTGTTATTTTTGTCAGTATAATTTGCTGTTCCGTTTTACATTTTCACCGGTCAAACCTGCATCAGGGCTATATTGCCAGATATTTGACCAGATCATGCCTGTGGGTGTTTAATCGTACTAAGCTTTATTTTTCTAAAATCAATAAACATAAAATAACACCAAGTTATTGTGTCTAAGGAGATAAAAGAATGAGTAGCATTTTCCCAGAATTACAAACGCCCCGGATCAAATTACGCGAACTCACTGAAAAAGATGCTGATGTGTTATTTGCGATGCACTCTAACTATTCCATCATGCAATGGTATGGCACCGATCACATGACGCAACGCGAAGATGCTCTTGCGTTAATCACCACCTTTGCCAATTTGCGTAAGCTGCCTTCTCCGGGCATTCGTTGGGGACTTTGCACACATGAATCGAACACATTATTAGGCACTTGCGGTTTTCATAGATGGAATAAAGAATGGAATTCCTGCACCATACGTTATGATTTAAAAGTCGAAGCACGCGGCAAAGGCTACATGCAAGAAGCGCTGCGCTGTGCGATAGTCTGGGCGTTTGCAAATATGAATTTGAACCGTATTGAAGCACAAATTCACCCCAATAATCGCGCTTCAATACTCTTGGTTGAAAAGCTTGGTTTTGTACGCGAAGGTTTAGCCAGAAAAGCGGGCTACTGGGGCGAACAATACTATGATTTATGTTTTTACAGTCTGCTAAAAAGCGAATTTTACGGCTAATAAATTTAATGATTTAGCTCAACTACTCTATGATTACACAATGAAAAAAATTTACCTTTACGTTGTCACGCTAACCGCCTTATTCATTAGCAGTATCGCTTTTGCGGCGACCAACTTACCTTATGATGAAACAGCCGATTCCGCAGTAAATATACAAACAGCATTAATCCAGGCAAAAGCCAACAAGAAAAACGTACTGCTTATTTTTGGTGCCAACTGGTGCAAAGATTGCGTTGAATTAGATCGCTCGTTAAAAGGTAAAAGCGCATCGCTCATAGATAAAAAATTTGTCGTGGTGAAAATCGATATAGGCCAATTTGATAAAAACCTGAACATTGCTAATGATTATGGTAATCCTATCAAAATGGGCATTCCTGCTGCCGTATTATTAAAGCCTGACAACACAGTGTTATACGCAACTCACGGGGGCGAGTTAGCCAACGCGCGCCATATGAGCGAACAAGGTGTTTATGATTTTTTTAATACCATTACTGCACAGCGCAAACCCATCGAATAAACACAGCACCGGGCTTCGGGCTTAACTTTTTACTCTTTACATGAACACCATGCACGGCAAGAATTCCTGCAATTCAGGATGACCACGCTTCCGTGCCGAATAAGGAAACACCATGAATCTCATTGACCCTATCGTTCAATTTTCCGCTGAAATTCAACAAATCCGACGTGACATCCACGCACATCCTGAACTTTGTTATCAAGAACAGCGGACCGCCGATGTCGTCGCTGACAAACTTACCGAATGGGGAATTCCGGTCCTACGCGGCATGGGCGTGACCGGCGTGGTTGGCATCATCAAACGCGGCACCAGCGAACGCGCAGTTGGCCTACGTGCGGATATGGATGCACTACCCATGCAAGAATTAAACACGTTTGCCCACACTTCAAAACATGCCGGGAAAATGCATGCTTGCGGACATGACGGACATACCGCCATGCTGTTAGGCGCCGCGCATTATCTGGCACAACATGGCACGTTTGACGGTACAGTTTATGTGATTTTTCAACCCGCCGAAGAAGGCGGCGCAGGTGCCAAACGCATGATCGAAGACGGCTTGTTTGTGCAATGCCCTATGGAAGCGGTGTTTGGCATGCACAACTGGCCGGGTATTCCACTTGGTCATTTTGGCGTAAAAGACGGGCCGATGATGGCGTCTTCTAACGAATTTGAAGTCACTATTAACGGCAAAGGTGCGCATGCTGCACAACCGCATAAAGGCATCGACCCAATTATGGTGGCCGTGCAAATTGCGCAAAGCTGGCAGACCATTGTGTCACGCAACGTTAGTCCGGTAGATAGCGCGGTGCTTTCCATTACCCAAATTCACTCTGGCAGTGCCACCAACGTCATCCCCGACCAAGCCACCCTAATCGGCACTGTGCGCACCTTTAAAGAATCCGTTTTGGACCAGGTTGAAACCAACATGCAACGGATCGCCGAACATACTGCAAAGGGATTTGAGGCGCAGGTTGAATTCAATTTTAAGCGCAATTATCCTGCGCTATTAAATCACCCAAAAGAAACCGCCATCGCTGCCGACGTATTGCGCAGCATAGTCGGCAATAGCGCAGTCAATACCCAAATAGAACCAACCATGGGCGCGGAAGATTTTGCCTATATGCTACAAGCAAAGCCGGGCTGTTATGTATTTATAGGTAATGGCGATGGCGATCATCGCGAACACGGGCATGGCTTGGGACCATGCAACTTACATAATGCAAGCTACGATTTCAATGACCAACTACTACCTATTGGCGCTACTTATTGGGTACGTTTAGCCGAGCATTTTTTAGCATAAGAATCTACAACGTCGCATCAAAATTCTTCCCAATCACCCGGATCTGCTTTTGACGCTGCGGAGCTCGTTGCGGGTGCAGCAGCGTTTTTATTGGCCACCAAACGCGCCATTGCTGCTGGTTTATTCGGCACTTTCACCACGGGGCGCACAGTCGCTGTCACTTTTTTCGGACTAGCAACCGTTGTGGCCCGTGCCGCCACCCTACCTCCGCCGCCACTGAGTTTAAACTGACCGACTAATTTATTTAACACGGAAGTTTGCTGTTCCATTGAACTTGCCGCTGCGGCCGCTTCTTCCACCAAGGCGGCATTTTGTTGCGTCACTTGATCCATCTGCATAATGGCATCATTAACCTGTTGCACGCCGCTACTTTGCTCTTGGCTGGCAATAGTAATATCGGCCATGATCGTCGTCACTTTTTGAATGCTGGAAACCACTTCCTCCATCGTGCTACCGGCATGATTGACCAGGCGCGAACCCTCCTGTACTTTTTCTACCGAATTACCGATCAGCTCTTTAATTTCTTTAGCCGCACTGGCAGAACGTTGCGCCAAATTTCGCACTTCGGAAGCCACCACGGCAAATCCCCGCCCTTGTTCACCGGCGCGCGCCGCTTCCACTGCCGCATTCAACGCTAAAATATTGGTTTGAAATGCGATGCCATCAATCACGCCGATAATATCCACGATTTTTCTGGCAGAAGCATCAATCTCGCCCATCGTACTGACCACATCGGACACCACTTTACCGCCGCGTACCGCCACCTCGGATGCCGCAATCGAAAACTGATTGGCTTGACGGGCGTTATCCAGGTTTTGCTTCACGGTCGAGGTTAATTCTTCGGTAGATGCCGCGGTTTCTTCTAATGAGCCGGCCTGCCTTTCGGTACGCTGCGACAAATCCATATTCCCCGCCGCAATTTGAGAAGTCGCCACCGCTATCGTCTCGGAGCTCGCCCGTACTTCACCCATCACTTCGTTTAAATGCGCATTCATATCATGCAGCGCTTGCAATAAATGACCGGTTTCATCTTTTGAACTCACCACAATATGACTTGTTAAATCGCCACTAGCCACAGTCTGCGCAACCTGCAACGCTTCTTGCATCGGGATTGAAATCAATCTGTTTATCCAAATTGAAAACACTAAATTCACCGCCACACTAACTAGCAACAAACCAATAATCCAGGTTCTCGAACTTTGATATGTTTGCACTGAATCGGTATAAGATCTTGCACCGGCATTGGTATTAATATCCGCCATGTCATTGACCAATTGAATCATTTTGCTATTGGCTTGCGATGATTCAGTACCCATTAACACCATCGCTTCGTCAATTTTATTTTGATTTGATAATGCAATGATTTTGCTGTGTACCGCCAGATATTGATCCCACAAAGTCAGGTATTCAGCGAATTTGGCTTTTTCATCGGGGAAGGTCAGCAATTTTTCATAGATATCGCGGTTTTTTTTCGCATTGCTCAAATAAGTCTCTAAGCGTTGCTCATACTTCGCCTTGCCTGCCTCATCTTTGGCCAGTACATGCTCTAATTCTTGCGCGCGGTAAGACGCCATATTCGCTTTAACCTGCAAAATTGACACCGCGCTTGGCATCCAGTTATTGCCCAAATCATCTGTCGCCTGATTCACCTTAGCCAACTGCGTAATGGAGAAAACTCCCACTAAAATAGCGAGAAATACGCTCAAAGATGCGCTAACTAATAGCTTACTGGATATTTTCAAGTCTTTAAAAGAAAGCATGTCGTCACCTAAATATGGTAATTTTTACAAAAATTCTTTAAACGGAATGGACATTGCATTGAAACTACATCGTCAGTGATATGTGAGCAAAGACAGACTGAGTAAATATACTGTAGTGCACGATCTACTCTATTTCCATAAGAAAATTATAGATGCCGACTAAGCGAATATTCTAGGGAATGGGGGGTAAGCAGCGCCGAAAGGGGATCTTGGTCGCTACTGTTGGATGGGGATTAAATGATGGCGCAATGCGCGTTGCGCCATAGGGCAAGTTTAAATAGCTTACTTTAATTTCAATTTTTACTACGAATCAGACTTAGCCTCTACTTTAGTATCAACTTTTAAATCAGCCTTATGATGCGCGTTACGCCCCATTTTGGAGTGGTAGTCATCAAACGTTTTTTGCTGTTCTGGCGTCAATGCGGCATAAAAAGTTTTTAACGCTAGCAGGTTGGCCGTCATTTTAGCCTCATGCTCCTTGAGCATATTCAATTGCTGTTCCATACGTTCAGGGGTGGTTAATTTTTCCATAGCGGCGCGATCAAGTCGAGTAGGTTTAGCTGGTGCGGGCATGCTGGCAACGAAGTTTTTCCAGGCGGGCTCTTGTGCTTCGGTCAATTTTAATTGTTCGTGCAGCTGGGTCTGATGCTTCACCATATTCGCTTGCACGCTCTCCACCATTTTAGTCTGATCTTGACATGCACGACTCACATGTTCTTGCGCATTCACTAGCGCCGAAGCTGCGACAAAACCAAAGGCAATAAAACCAAATGCTATTTTTTTACCTAGGTGTTTTCCGATTTTTTTCATAGTCTTCCTTTATGCTATTGTGTCAGCCAAGTTTGGCAAGCTAGCAACTCGGCTGATAAGGTGAGGTACACTATCTTGCGCTGCCTTTGTAAATAAAGCATCTCAAAAATCATGTTAGTTGTATCGTGATGTTTCGAAATATTATTTTTTTAACTGCATTTCTCCTCACAACAAGTCACAACATTCCGATACAAACTCGACAATCAACTTCACTGAAATTCTTCATAATAGCCAAATGGATACAAATCAAATTTTAATCGTCGATGACGACCGCGAAATCCGCACTTTGCTGGCGGATTATTTGCAAACCAATGGCTATCGCTGCTTTATGGCGGCCGAAGGCAATGCGATGTGGCACACGCTGAATGAACATGACGTTGATTTAGTCGTGCTGGACCTGAATATGCCCGGCGAAGACGGTTTGACGTTGTGCCGTAATTTACGCGCCAAGTCATCACTTCCCGTCATTATGCTTACCGCGCGCAGTGAGCCTTTAGATCGTATTTTAGGTTTGGAAATGGGCGCAGACGATTATTTGCCTAAGCCATTCGAGCCGCGTGAATTGCTGGCCCGTATTCGCAGCGTATTACGACGTAGCAGCGGCCAGAGTCAAAGTACCAATGACAAAATTCAATTCCTGCGTTTTGCTGGCTGGACGCTGGATTTAACTGCCCGCCATTTGCTTGATCCTAAAGAAATGGTGGTGCTATTGTCCGGTGCTGAATTCCGCATGCTGAAGATTTTTTTAGAACATCCAAATCGAGTTTTAAATCGTGACCAGTTATTAAATATGACGCAAGGTCGGGATGCGGATCCGTTTGACCGCTCAATTGATATTCAAATTAGCCGCATTCGTCAAAAATTAGGCGAAGATGCGCGCTCGCCGCAAATTATTAAAACAGTACGTAATGGCGGATATGTGCTGGCTGTGAATGTGGAGACTGTGTGATTAAATCGTTATCTGGCCGGGTATTTTTAGTTTTATTGCTCGGCATTGTCGCCTCAGTCTGTCTTACTTTATGGCTCGCCTTAGGTGAGCGTCAAAATAGTTTAATTAAGTCTCGCGAATCGCATTTTTTAGAACGCGCTGAACAATTAGTCATGGCCATCGACGCTTTGCCGGCCGATAATCGCGGCGCGTTTATTAAAATGTTGCCGCGCTTGGGGATACGCATTAGCTTAGACCCTGATTTACGCGGTGCCTTAACCAGCAACACCGCGAATGCCAATGCGATGGCTGAAAGAATAGGCTCAGAGTTTCATGTCACCAGCTTACCTTTCGTCCAATGCCCTTCATTTGGCGGCTCCGGGCCTAACGCCGCGTGTGAAAATTTTGCCATTACCTTACACGACGGCACGCATTTATCTTTCGTCTTAATGCCGCCAAAAATGCCATTACCGCCGCTTACTGCCGATTTTTACCTATATTTATTGCTATTCCTGGTGTGTATTGCCAGCCTGGCGTATTTAGTTACACGCATGACTATTCGCCCTTTGCAAAAATTATCGCAAGCCGCTTTAGATTTAGGTAATGATATTAATCACCCACCGCTAGAAGTTGCTGGCGCGACCGAATTAAAACAAGCAAGCAGTGCCTTTAACGCCATGCAAGCGCGCATCCGCCACTATATTGAACAACGCACCCACATGCTGGCAGCAATTACCCATGACTTACAAACCCCGCTGACCCGCTTACGTTTGCGGATAGAAAAAGTGTCCGACCATGATTTGCGTGACCGACTGATTACCGATCTATCTGCCATGCAAGATATGGTGCGGGAAGGCTTAACTCTGGCTCGTAGCATGGACAGCTCTGAACAAAGACAATCCGTTAATTTAGATTCACTCATTGACAGTGCCGTCCTTGACGCTACTGATGCTGGCCAACCGGTCAAGTTAACCGGCGAAACCAATATGAGTATCAGAGCACAACCACAAGCCTTATTACGCTGTGTGAATAATCTAATTGATAACGCGCTTAAATACGGACATTACGCTAACGTTTCAGTAAACCGCGACAGTAATAACATCGCAATGATCCACATTCGCGATGGTGGCACCGGCATACCAGAGGGTGAATTAGAAAAAGTATTCACCCCGTTTTACCGGCTTGAAACTTCACGTTCCAGAGATAGCGGCGGCACCGGTTTAGGCTTAACCATTGCGCGCAATATTTGCGAACAACACGGTGGCACTTTAACGCTCAGAAACCATCCTGAAGGTGGTTTAGAAGCCACCTTAAAATTACCGGGTAAAGCCTTAACCAGCTAAATGGTAGGGGCATTTAATGCCCCTACCCACTTAGAAACAAGTCAAAATTCCCTCATAGCAACACCAAGTTGCCACTATCTGGTTCTATAATGATGTCCTCTAATTCATACTCACGGACACCATGAATATTCAGCTTGACGACATTGGCAAAATTATCCAACTCTCGATTGCTCCAGTGTTCATGCTCTCTGGCGTGGGAACGCATTTAATTGTACTGACCAACCGGCTTGCCAGAATTATTGACCGCTCCCGCAAATTAGAAGAAACGCTGACGCCTGAAGCACTACATCACGATATCGAGCTCGATGAACTTTATGCCCGCTCACACCTCATCAACCGCTCCATCACCTTATCGTGCCTGTGCGCATTGCTGATTTGTTTAGTGATTGCCACTTTATTTGTTAGTGATGCACTGGAAATAGCTTTAGCTAAACCGATAGCCAGTATGTTTGTGCTGGGAATTTTGTCGCTGATAGGAAGTTTTGTGTACTTTTTGCGGGAAATTTTTGTGGCAACCAGAACCTTGGAACGCGATCGATTGCGCCGTGGCGGTGGGATTATTCGCTCAGATCAGGCTTAAATTGCACTTTCTCCATATAGAGCCATTTAATTAATTGTAGGGTGGGCACAAAACCGTGCCCACCCTACGCGACTACTTATTCCTTAATCAGGCCCTCGGCCACCATCGCCGCATGTACAGCCGGACGTTCGGCAACCCGCGCCAAATATGCCTGGATTGTTGGCCAGTCAGCCAATGACAATTTAACGTGCGCACTCCATGAAAGCACCACGAATAAATACGCATCCGCCACGGTAAATTGACTACCTGCGATGTAATCCGAATTACCCAATTGTTTTGCTATCAAGCTAATACGCGGCAGCAAGGCATTAATTGCTACTTCTTTACCAGCATCACTCGTCGCCGGGTTAAACAGCGGCGAAAAACCTTTATGCAATTCAGTCCCAATGTAATTTAAGGTTTCCATTACGCGGTAACGTTCCATGCTGCCCGCTTTCGGTACCAAATGCTTTTCCGGAACCAAATCTGCCAGATACTGCACAATAACCGGTCCTTCAGTCAGAATGCTGCCATCATTTAATTGCAATGTTGGCACGTAACCTTTTGGGTTAATAGTCCGAAAATCAACGCCAGTAGCGGTTTGCTTGCTGCGTAAATCAACTTTTTCTAACGTATGCTCTAAGCCTGCTTCGCGCAAAACAATGTGTGGTGACAATGAACATGCGCCGGGTGCAAAATATAGTTTCATAACATTCTCCTGAAATAGGGAGTGTTAATTTACCAGATTTGCCTATTTTTTGCTTACAACGCATTACTCAAAAAAATTAGTCCGCCGCAGGCAAGTTACAATAGCGCCTTATCGCTCCACTTTTTCCTGCCATGACCATTCTGCTGTCCACCCTGAACGCCCGCTATTCACACGCCTCGCTCGGCCTGCGTTATTTATTCGCCAACATGGGCGACCTGCAAGCCAGCACCATATTGCAAGAATTTGTGATCGGTACCAAAACCACTGACATCGTCGAAAAGATCTTGGCACATGAAAAACCCGATGAAAAATTAATCGTCGGCTTTGGCGTCTACATCTGGAACGTGGAAGAACTCAGCAAAGTAGTCACCATGTTGAAATGCGTTGCGCCGCACGTTACCGTCATTTTAGGCGGGCCGGAAGTATCGTATGAAACAGCGCAGCAAAATATTGTTCAAGCAGCTGATTACGTGATTACCGGCTGGGGCGACGTCAGCTTTGCCGCGCTCTGCCAACAGGTCATTAACGGCCCGCAGCCGCTGATGAAAATCCACGCTGGCGTACAACCAAAATTAGACCAACTGAAACTGCCCTACGCTCACTTTACCGACCACGATATTGCACACCGTATTTTGTATGTAGAAGCTTCGCGCGGCTGCCCATTTAAATGCGAATTTTGTTTATCCGCACTCGACAAAACTGCTTGGCCGTTTGACCTCGATTTATTTTTAGCGGAGCTGGAAACGCTGTATCAGCGTGGCGCACGTCTGTTTAAATTTGTTGATCGCACCTTCAATTTAAATATCAAATCAAGCCTGCGGATTATGCAGTTTTTTCTGGATAAATTAGCGGCCAAACCAGATGATCCCGTATTCGCGCATTTTGAAGTAGTGCCCGACCATTTACCGGACGCATTAAAGACCGGCATCCAGCAATTCCCAGCTGGCACCTTACAATTTGAAATCGGCATTCAATCGTTTAACCCGACCGTGCAAGCCTTGGTCAGCCGTAAACAAGACAATGCCAAAGCTGCAGAAAACATACGCTGGTTATGCCAGCATTCTCATGCGCATTTACACGTCGACTTAATCGCCGGTTTACCGGGCGAAGACATGGCCAGCTTTGCACGCGGCTTTAATCAGTTAGTGACCTTGGAACCGCATGAAATTCAATTCGGCATTTTAAAACGTCTGCGTGGTACGCCAATTATTCGTCATACCGAAGAATATAAAATGGTGTTTGACCCCAACCCTCCCTACACCATTTTAGCCACCCGCGATATCGACTTTAATACCATGCAACGTCTAGTACGCTTTGCTCGCTATTGGGATTTAGTCGCCAACTCCGGACGCTTTAACCACACTTTAAAATTGATCTTGGCGGATGACCCATTCGCCCATTTTATGGCGCTCTCAGACTGGTTATATATTAATACCGATGCCACACACCGTATCGCGATGGAACGTCTGGCAAAGTTAGTCTCGAATTGGTTGCAACAAGAACGCGGCTTAGGCGAAGACGAGATTGCTGCGCAATTAAAACTCGACTACGCGGGACAAGTTTCACCGGAAAAAATTCCACGATCAGAGCGTAAGAAACTCAAAGAAGAACAAGAATTGTTGGGAAAAAAAGCGGCGCCGGAAAGACAGGCTCGGCATTTGGAAGCGGTTTGATATGTTGTAACTGACGCTTTTATTTTAATATTCAACACCAAAAAAAAATCGCACAGGTTTTATGCTGTGCGATTTTTTTGTGTATCACGCTATCTTAAAAGCGATAAGTTCCACGCAAATACAAGGCGCGCCCAACCGGATTAGTAAACCGTGGATCATATCCTTGTTGGAAAGTGGTTCCCTGATTAGTAAACGGTGGATTTTTATCAAACAGATTTTTCAATCCTGCAGTCAGCGTTACATTTTTAAAGCCCGAGTAAGTACCCGTTAAATTCCAAATGGAATAAGACGAAACATCTTGATAATACTGCGCAGCCACCTGCTGATTTTGGTCATGATAACCAGTCATAAATTGCTGTGACAATGTCGTACTCCAAACATTTTTAGTCCACATCAACGACAAGGTATGCTTCCAACGGAATACTGGACTGTTATCTGCATAAGTACCGACGTTTTGAGTCCATGCGCCATCCTTCTCATTTTGGTACTTATACTGATTCACGTACGTACCGTCCAGATTAACTACAAAATTCCCTAAAGACGTTTTAGGCAAACGCAACGTCATGCTTGCGTCAATACCATCCGTATTGATTCCACCTAAATTGGCGTTGGTTGCTAAAACATACTTCAATGACCCATCTGGGTTACGTACAAATAAGTCTGCATATTTTGTTGGATTACCAAAAATGACAGTTTCTGGCAAGGTTCCGATGCTGTCAGTAATACGCAAATTCCAATAATCAGCTGAAAAAGTCATTGCCGAATTAGGCTCATACACAAAACCAACAGAGAAATTTTTCGCTTTTTCAGGCGCCAAATTGGCACTCCCCCCACCTCTTATCTGCTGTTGTGCATTACAAACCAAGCTCGGATTTTGTCCTGGCAATGCTGTTCCACCTGGGCACAATGCGGGATCATTGTAAGTATTTGCAGTATTGGTGGTTGAGTCTGGTGAGAATTTTTCAAACAAAGTTGGTGCGCGGAAGCCGGTATTTGCCGAAGCTCGTAACAATAATTCTTTGGCTGGCTGATATCGAATACCAATTTTTGGATTAAATGTACCGCCTACGTCACTGTAATAATCGTAACGAGCAGCCAATTGCACCTCTAATTCTTTGGTAACAGGTGCAGTAAATTCACCAAACAGCGCTGAAATATTGCGGGCACCAGAAACATTTTGCGCATCGGAACCACCGGTTGCCGATGCTTGATCAGCAACTGATCGATTCACTGTATAAGCTGCCGATTCATGAGCAAATTCTGTCCCTATCGCCACACCCATTGCGCCGCCTGCCAACCGGCCAAATTCACGGCTCGCTGTGAAATCAATTCCCGTACGCTTGGTGGTTCCACTATACAACTCGCCGTTTAGCGCAATGCTATCCAAATAGGCTAATCCTGCTGCATTTTGTGGTCCAAACGGATTGATAATTCCGCCTGTAATACCTGCCAGCACACCCGAGTCCTTTAAATATCCGTTGGTTAACGTGGTGGTTGCTTTACTTTGTGCGTACATAAAGCCAGTTTTATAGTCCCACCCAGCAAGCAAACCTTCCGCGCCGATTAAGAATCTATCTGTCTTACTTTTATCTTTTTCTCTACGTTGACCTGCATCCATGCTGCGCCAATTCAAGTCCAATGGCCCACCAGATAAGCCTGGGTAAGCTGGTGTTATGCCATTTCCAGGATAGAAGGGGCTGTTTGAATCAATATTCAAACCAGGTAATGAACCTGAACCTGTATAAAAAGGCGTAGGCGCTACCCGACCAATATTAGTTGAATCTGAATGCAGATATTCAAGTGTTAATACGTTATCTGCATTGAGTTTGTAAGATGCTTTTCCTAAAAAACTCCACTGTTCCGTTTGAGGAATATCATCAATATCTGCGGTGTAATCATAGCCACATGAAGTCGCATTTTTTATATAACTATTTTGCGCAGGATTACACCCCGCTGCACGCGACATATTGCCGCTTAAGCCACTAATAGGATCATAAAAGTTAGCGGAACCGGTATTTCCGCTCATCTTATTTAAACCACGATTCGGGATAATGCCGGTTGCTGAAAAGTCCCGGTCTGTGGCCTTTAATGCGTTTTGCTTATGCCAGTCAAACACGCCAAATACATTAAAGCCATCTTCTTCAAGATCACCAATGCCGGCCAATAAATTAAACCGTGCTTCTCCACCGCCTTTGTGCTGTGGATTGACGCCTTCGCCGGTCACTTCTACTCCTTTTACAGAACGTTTGGTAATGAAGTTAATCACGCCACCAATGGCATCCGTTCCGTAAATAGCAGAAGCGCCGTCACGCAATACTTCAACACGATCTAATGCGCCGACGGGGATAATGTTTAAATCAACGCTAGAGCCATCATAAGGATGATTGGCTAAACGCCGCCCATTTAATAAAATTAACGTTTTATTTGTTCCTATGCCGCGTAAATCTGCGGAAGATTTACCGCCGCTTCCTGACCCGACGCTTTGGCTACCACCTGAACTCGATTGGTTTGAACCAAGCGAGTTCAGTACATCTTCTGCTGTTGTCAGACCTTGTTTAACAAACGTATCGGCTTTGATAATGGTGATCGGCAGCGCAGTTTCTGATGCCATGCGCTTAATTGACGACCCGGTAATTTCCACACGCTGCACAACTTCTGCTTCCTGCGCCAAAGCTGAACCTCCCAATACCCCCATTCCCAGCGCGATCCCGCTTGAGAAGATTGAGCGCATGGAGCGCGATAAGTTTTTTTCTTTGATCATGGATATTTCTCGACTATGGTTGACAATTAAAAAATAGTAAATTGATTGAAATTATTTCTAACTTGCAATTAACTATTGGTAAAATAATACTTACATATGTAATCATTTAGCACGTTAATACGTCAATGTTTACTTATTTATATTTAGATAAATTTACAACACACAGCGATTGAAAAATCAGCTAAGAAATGCGGAGGAATTTTTATTTTGGTATTCCAGAGGCAAAAAAAAAACCGCACAGATTTTGCTCTGTGCGATTTTTTTAGAGGTGATTTAGCTTGCTATAAACCAGAAAATTTTAAAAATTTAACTAAATGCTACAGCATGCTGAATTTATTTTCGAAGAAGCATCCATTGCTTCCCGATGAATACCGAATGCTATTAACTCGATCTGATCAAATCAATTATCTTCGTCTTCGCCATTTACATGGTTGCGTGCTTTGATGTAACCGTTTAATTCTTTCATCGCCGCTTCAGCTGCATCATGATGCTTGATTCGCCTTGGCTACCTCGGCCGTTTTTTTTGATATTTCTTGTTGAGCATCTGCAAAATTTATTATGCAATCTTTATAGATATCCGTTTTTCTCTCAATGGCTCTTAGCGCAGCATCTGATGCAAATTTACCAGGGACTGGCGGTTGTTTGCAGTTATGCTTTGGAGGTTCGTCCGCCAACGCATGTGTACTGAACAGGGCAACTAAAATAAGAGAGATTAGAGATTTGATTTCATGTATGTCTCGCATTCTGGCAAATAGTGGTTTAAACCGTAATTTTTCATTAAAAATGGGCTTAAAGCAAAAAATATTTCGTTAAAAAAGGCGCTTTCACCTGAAGTGAAAGCGCCTTTTCATTAACAGCTAATCAAGCAATAAATTCCTGGTAAATTAGAATTTATAGTGGCCTGTTAAGTAGAAAGCACGGCCCAATGGATCAGTGTAACGACCATCGTAACCAACCTGATTACCACCGCCGGCATTAACCAATGACAATGGTGGGTTTTTATCAAACAGGTTTTTGATACCAGCAGTGAAATTCAACACTTTGCTGTAGTCATAACGACCTTGCCAGTCAAACGTAGTGTATGAACCTACGTGCCCAGTATAATTAACAGCTGTCGTTGATCCATCTGCATTCACGACTTGTACTGATCCGTCAGTAACTGGATAATTTTGATCTTGATAACCTGTTTTATAATTGGCAGACAAGTTGTTGGTAAAATTACCAGTAGTTAATGAAGCTATCGCGCGCATTTGAACGCGGAAGACAACACTATTGTCAGGACCAAATGCACCCAGATCCGTTAAAACTGGACCGTTTGTCTGGAACGTATAGTTCTGCTTCAGCATGTAAGTACCATTCCACGCCAGCGCAAGCGGACCTACCGGGGTCTTTAATTTTTCAGCAAAATCCCAATCAATACCTTGGTAATTTGCTACACCACCATTAAGAGGAACCTGGTTAAAAGCAATAGTCGTATAGTGACCAACTGGATCCTGGTAAGGATTAACGAACAAATAAGAATAAAGCTGTGGATTAGCAAAACCAACTTGTTCAGGAATACCTGCTGCAAGAACTTGATTTGTGATTTTTACATTCCACAAATCAAGACCTGCAGTTAATCCAAAACCTGGTTCAACACGGAAACCTAATGTCCATTGTGTGGAATCTTCCGCTTTTAACCCACTTGAGCCATTGTTTGGATTACCAGATTGCAGAAGGTCATACTGAACTGGATTGGCAGCAGTACCACCGCTACAGCTTGCTGGCGTATTGAATGGACATGCATAAGTGCCGGCAGTGCTATTTGCATAGGTTGGTGTTTGCGCGATATCAAGTAAAGAAGGGGCTTTAAAACCAGTACCGTAGGAACCGCGGAACAACAGCGAATCTATCGGAGTAAAGCGCAAACTTAATTTATACGTTGCCTTGCTAAACGAATTACCCACATCGGCATTCGGTAGTTGAGCGCCACCTAAAGCAGTGGTTTCAAATATATAGCCACTATAAACTTTAGAGTAACTGTCATAACGACCTGCGATATTGCCTTCTAAAGTCTTAGTTATTGGCAACAACCATTCTCCAAACAAACCTTCATTATTACGGCTTGCAAAAAACGGCGCCTGCGCAGTAGAACCGCCAAGTACTGAATTTGTTCCAGCAGCGCCAGCAGGCTGAGATGCGTAACCGCTATTTGCTAACAGCAACGGGTTATATTGTTCTTGAAAACTTGTATGCTGGAAGTCAGCACCTAATGAAATAATCGACATACCGCCTTGCATTTCAAATAAATTATGCTGGGCGCCTACTTTTATCGTATTGTCGTTCGATGTATTTTTTTGGAGCAGTTGTCCAGTAATCTCAGCACCTTGCAGGGCAGCAACACCTGTGTTCATGAACGGGTCATAAGCACCTGAAGCAACTAGAGCATTAAATTCATTAAAATTACCATAGCCACCTGCTGAAGTATCTTTCTCTACGCTATTTGATATGGTAAGAACGCCATTCAAATCCCAGCCAGCTACAGTGCTTGAAATACCTGCTGAAAAATGATGTGCATCTGTTTGATAATCATCTGTTCTTCCACCCATACCGACGGTACGGAAATATGCTGTGGCATTACCACCGTTAGCAGCAGTTATCTGGGTGCCAGTCGCATTTAAGACTGGTTGGACATAAGTTGAATAAAGACTTGGATAACTTTGCGGAGTAATCCCAAATGGCTGCGCGGACGGAGCATATTGCGCCGTCATTGCATAGCGTGACACTAGCATGGTTGCCCATGCGGTCGTATTCTCGTTAATGTTAAACGTAGCTTTTGCCAATCCGCTGTCACGTTGAGAGGATGGAATATCTTGTACCGTTGCAGAATAATTAAATCGGCATGTAGTATTGTGTACATAGGAATTAGCATTAGATCCACAATTCCCATTTGCAATCAGATAGGGATTGGATTCCGATGTAATCGGATTTAAGCCATTAGGATCGCTTGGAAGAGCCGAATTAATGACCAGGTTGGCTGGTGCATTATTGATCGATGTCTGGTTAAAAATGTAATTTTGGCCATTGGCACTAAATGGGATTTTACCGCCCTGAGCTGAAAAACTACGTTGAGATGCTTCCAATGCTTTTTGCTCGTCGTGGCTATAGCTGAGCAACACGTTGTAGTTATCTTTGTCTAAATCACCAAAGCCTTTACTTATACCGGCACTCCAGCTACGCCCACCCGAATGCTGAGGATCTTGACCTGTAACGTAGGCATCGCCGTCTGTTTTATTCTTTTTCAAAATAAAGTTGACGACGCCTGCAATCGCGTCTGAACCGTACAATGCTGATGCACCGTCGGTCAAAATTTCAACGCGTTCAATTGCGTCCAGTGGAATGGATTCCAAATTGACTGTAGGGTTTGTAGTACCTTGAGGAGCAAGGCGTACGCCGTCTAACAATACCAAGGTATATTGGGCTGGCAATGCGTGCAAAGCTGCGTTTGTAACACCGCCGCCGCCGCCATTAACTGAGGTCGATGCTGTTGCAAATCCCTGCATTGCAGGTAAATTTTGAATTAAATCCGTAACTGATGTAGCGCCAGTTTTCTTAATATCTGCCTGAGTCAAAACCTGAACAGGCAAAGCACCTTCTTTGACAATACGCTTAATCGACGAGCCAGTAATTTCAACGCGTTGAACTTGTTGTGCAGTTGTTGTATCTGTAGATTGTTGTGCAATTGCGGGTTGTGCCAGTATTCCGATGCCGAGGGCTACTCCGCCTGAAAACATCATACGCAAAGACCGCGACATTATGGTTTCCATCATCATTACTCATCTCCCTAAAAAATTTCAGTTGTGATTTGATCTCTTTAGCCAAAGGGCGCATTTCAAAACGTTATTAAAACAAAGTATTTTGAGCACATTAATCAAACCATTTTTTATAATTTCTTGTCAACAACCTTAGATTGTGTTTCTCACAAAAAACAACATTTTTTAAAATAAAAAAATTATTTCTAAATATTTGTCAATAGAAATTTTTATATAAAACCATGTAATTTCGTCAAATTAACTCCCTTGAATTTAATATTACGATGCATAAAAAAAACCGCACAGGGATTGGCTGTGCGGTCAACTTTACTATTTGCATCTAACTTCCTTTCATCCGAAAGATCAGATGAAAGACTGCCATATTAGCTCTAGATTTATTTAGAACCTGTATTTAGCTGTTACGTACATATCACGACCATTCAAATCGTAATAGCTCGGATATAGCTATTCAAGCCCAGCACAACTGGTGATTGATTATTAAACATTATTGCGCAATATTAAGTTGCTACCAGTAGATGCGCCTATGCGTGTTGCAGCTCTAATTATCTAGAACCTCTTATTACTTAGCCAGTTATCGCCGTAACCGGCCAATTAATTCTCACCCGATTCACGGTCATTGCGCAGCTTCATATAATCATTGAATTCTTTTATTGCCGCTTCAGCCGCATCATGTGCTTTATTTGCCGCAGCAACCTCTGTCGCATTTTTTGATATTTCTTGTTGCTCGTCTGCAAATTTCATCATGCAGGCTTTATAAGTTCGGGTATTTTTATCAATCTCTTTTAGCTGTGTAGCTGATGCAAATTTGCCAGGGACTGGTGGTTGCTTGCAGTTGTGCATTGCGGGTTCGTCTGCCAACACTTGCGTGCTAAATAGTGCTGCCAAAATAAAAGGGAATAAAAGTTTCATATTAGTCTCGCGCTTTTTGAAAGATCCGTATAAACCGTAGTTTTCCGTTATCAATGTTTATTAAAGAAAATTTTAGTTAAAAAAGGCGCTTCCACATAAATATGAAAGCGCCTTTTAAGTCCAACTAATTAACTAGCCTAACAATTTCCAAATGGATTAGAAATGGTAGTGACCCGTTAAGTAGAAAGCACGACCCAATGGATCTGCGTAACGACCATCGTAACCAACTTGATTACCACCGCCAGCATTAACCAATGACAATGGAGGGTTTTTATCAAACAGGTTTTTGATACCAGCAGTGAAATTCAACACTTTGCTGTAGTCATAACGACCTTGCCAGTCAAACGTAGTGTATGAACCAACTTGACCAGTGTAATCAACAGCTGTCGTTGATCCATCTGCATTAACAACTTTAACTGCGCCAGTCCCAGCTAAATAACTTTCATCGTGATAACCAGATTTATAGTTAGCAGTCAGACTATTAGTAAAATTGCCAGTAGTCAACGAAGCGATAGCATGCATTTGAACACGGAAGACAACGCTGTTATCAGGACCAAATGCGCCCAAATCCGTCAAAACTGGACCATTTTGTTGGAACGTATAGTTCTGCTTCATCATATAGGTACCATTCCAAGCCAACGACAGCGGGCCTACAGGGGTCTTTAATTTTTCAGCAAAATCCCAATCAATACCTTGGTAGTTTGCTACACCACCATTCAATGGAACAAGGCTATAACCAATAGTCGTATAGTGTCCAACCGGATCCGTGTAAGGATTAGTGAACAAATAAGAATACGTCTGTGGACTAGCAAAACCCGTTGCCTCAGGTATACCGGCACCAAGAACTTGGTCTTTGATTTGAACATTCCACAAATCAGCACCAGCAGTTAATCCAAAACCTGGCTCTACGCGGAAGCCCAATGTCCATTGCTTGGAATTTTCTGCTTTCAAACCACCTGAACCACTAGCTGAATTACCACCAGCGAGAAGATCATACTGAACTGGATTGGCTAAACCACCGGCACAACTAGCTGGAGTTGCAGGGAATGGGCAGGAATAAGATCCAGCAGTACTACCTGCATACGTTGGTGTTGCCGCAATGTCACCTAAAGAAGGCGCTTTAAATCCAGTACCATAAGAAGCGCGTAACAAGAGTGTATCTGTCGGAGTAAAGCGCAAGCTTAATTTATATGTTGCCTTACTAAACGTATCACCTAAGTCTGCATTTGACAATTGAGCACCGCCTAATGCAGGTGTTTGAAACACATAGCCACTATAAACTTTAGAGTAACTGTCGTAACGACCAGCTATATTTCCTTCTAAAGTCTTAGCTAACGGTAACAACCATTCGCCAAATAAACCTACGTTATTACGGCTTGCATCAAATGGAACTTGAGCAGTAGTGCCACCAAGTACTGCATTTGTTCCAGAAGGTGCAGATGCGTAACCACTACTTGCTAATTGCAACGGATCATATGATTCTTGCAAACTTACATGGTTGAAATCAGCACCTAAAGAAATAATTGAGGTACCGCCTGGCATTTCAAATAAATTATGCTGAGCACCAACTTTGATTGAATTGTCGTTCGAAGTGGTTTTATTCAACAACTGCCCAGTAATCTCGGCAGCTTGCAGAGAAGCCCCACCAGTATTCATGACTGGATCATAAGCACCTGAAAGGACCAGAGCATTAAACTCATTAAAATTACCATAGCCGCCTGCTGCAGTATCTTTCAATACGCTATTCGATAACGTAACAACAGCATTCAGATCCCAGCCTGGGATTGCGGTTGAAGTAATACCTGCAGAAAAATGATGTGCATCGGTTTGATAATCATCAGTTCTTCCGCCCATGGCAACGGTACGGTAATACGCTGTAACACCACCACCATTTTGACCAGTGATCACGGTACCAGTTGCATTTAAGTATGGTTGAACATACGTTGCAAACAGGTTCGGATACGCTGTTGAGTTAACACCGGCAAGATTTGTCGAATTAATAGCGAATGGCTGTGCGGATGCAGCATATTGCGCTGTCATTGCATAGCGTGACACCATCATGGTTGCCCATGCGGTCGTATTTTCGTCAATCTTAAATGTTGCTTTTGCTAATCCACTATCACGTGTAGACGATGGAATATCTTGTACCGTTGCAGCATAGTTAAATCGGCATTGAGTACTATGCGCATAAGAATTAGGATTAGATCCACAACTGCCAGCATTTGCTAAAGCATATGGATTGATAATCGCTTCACTAGCATTTGCACCAGTAGGATCGTTCGGAGCGGCCGAAATAATATCCAGGTTGGCAATAGGGCTATTAATCGATGACTGATTGAAAAGGTAATTTTTGCCATTTGCTGTAAATGGAATTAGACCACCTTGAGCTGAAAAACTACGTTGAGTCGCTTCCAATGCTTTTTGAGTGTCATGGCTATAGCTCAGCAACACATTGAAGTTGTCTTTGTCTAAATCACCAAAGCCTTTACTTACCCCGGCACTCCAACTACGCCCACCTGAATGTTGCGGGTCTTGACCTGTCAGGTATGCATCGCCGTCTGTTTTATTCTTTTTCAAAATAAAGTTGACGACGCCTGCAATGGCGTCTGAACCATACAATGCTGAAGCACCGTCAGTCAAAATTTCAACGCGTTCAATGGCATCCAATGGAATGGATTCCAAATTGACTGCGCCACCTTGAGTAGCAACACGTACACCATCTAACAATACTAAGGTGTATTGGGAAGCTAATGAGTGCAAAGCTGCTGTTGTAACACCGCCGCCGCCGCCATTAACTGAAGTTGATGCAGTAGCGAAACCCTGCATTGCAGGTAAATTTTGAATTAAGTCCGTAACTGATGTAGCACCAGTTTTCTTAATATCGGCCGCAGTCAAAACCTGAACCGGCAAAGCGCCTTCTTTTTGGATACGCTTAATCGACGAACCAGTAATTTCAACACGTTGAATCGGTTGTGCAGCTGTCGTGTCAGTCGGAGTATCTGTTACTTGTTGTGCGAATGCTGGCTGTGCCAACAAACCGATGCTTAACGCTACACCGCCTGAAAACATCAAACGCAGTGATCGGGACAAAATGGTTTCCATCATCATTGCTACTTCTCCTCGGATAAATTGGATTATCTATTATTAACTTCGTCGCCTTCTTCAGCGATATTTCGAACTCATTTATGCAAAAGTGAATTTGAGGCTTACATAAAACCATTTATTACAATTGCGTGTCAACAACATGCGGCTCTCAATTAAAACAAAAAACAACACTTTTGAATTAAAACAATAAATTCCTTCGATAACTTATTTATTCATTATTTTTATTGACCGAATAAAATGTGCTTTATTGCATTTAATTACGATTTAATTCACTAAACATCGCTATTTTTATTAATTTATCGATTTTTATGCAGTTTTATAG
>NZ_PUGF01000005.1 GCF_002976435.1 Solimicrobium silvestre
AACGTAAGTCCATAGTATTGGCTGTATTCCAGGTCATAATGGCGGCTCCGATTGGACATCATTCTTGATGCCCAATAGTGTTACCTATGTCCTGATACAGGTGTTACCCATGTCTCACGTCTATACACCCCCCAAATAAATCCGAAGGTTTATCGCCGTCCAAACATCATCTGCTGTGCCAGCCAATGTTGTGCTGGCGCGAATAAATCAATTAAGCCCAAACCTGCGCCTAACAAGGTTTGCTTTGCGCTGCCGTCGGGTGCGCTAGCGAAAACTTGTGCCATTTGATCTGTTAAATGTATGGTGCTGTTGCGGTCAGCTAGTCGCGTCTGGAAAAAATCTTGCAGCGCAGTTGGCGCGGTCGATTTGCTGAGAAATTGAGCGAGTTGAAATGCGTCGCGTAAGCCTAAATTTAATCCTTGGCCGGCGACCGGGTGCAAGGTTTGTGCGGCGTTGCCGATGCTGATGGTTCGTCCCGTTGGTGCGCTGGTTTGAGCATTCAACCCCAGCGGGAAAGCGCTGCGCGGACTGCTGCTGATAAAGCGGCCCAGGCGTTCGCCAAAAGTGGTTTGTAATTCAGCTAAAAACGCCGCGTCACTCAATATTATTAATCTTGCGGCGTGTTCTGGGCGGACGCACCAGACTAAGGCGTAGCCATCTTCTTGCGGTAACAGTGCTAACGGGCCTTGCTCTGTGAAGCGTTCAAAGGCTCGAGCAGCAATTGGTGAGCTCGTTGTTACGTGAGCGATGAGCGCGGTTTGCTGGTAATCATGGTGTCTGATTTGCGGTGCTTGTTCGCCAAATAAGCCGCCTTCGGCTTGCACTACAATCTTGGCGTCGATTATCCGTTGATCTTCTAAAATGATTTGTGCGTGGTTTTCTGTTTGCGTGATTGTGCTGACTTTGGCTGGGCGTAAAAATGTGAGTTCAGGATGTTGATTTAGAGCGGTTGTCAGTGGCTGGAGGATGTTGGCGTAGCGGGCTACATAGCCTAATGCGGGGACTTTTTGGTCTTTGCAGTCGATGACGGTGCGGCCAAAGTGCCCGCGTCTGGATACGTGGATTTGATGTATTTCTGTGGCTTTGATGGGCCAGGCTGAGGCTGCTTGCAGGATTTGCTGGCTGCCGTAGGAGAGGGCAATTGTGCGTTGATCTGCTGCGGCTTGTTCTTGGGTTTTGGCGTCGATTAATACTAGGTTTGATGCGGGGATACCGCGCTTTATTAGTAGTAGGGCGAGGGTTTGGCCTACTGGGCCTGCGCCGCATATGGCTATGTCGAATTTTGGCATCATTTTAGTTTGATCGTGATTCAATCTCTGATTTACAGTAATTCATTGAGTCGTCATTCTCGCGTAGGCGGGAATCCAGTCGGTCTTAAATTAACTATTTTAGTAAATTTAAGGCATGGGGTCGGGGGGGGCGACAGCCAGTTACCTTTTTTGCGTCGCCAAAAAAGGTAACCCAAAAAAGGCGACCACGCTATTTCGGAAACCCCGATTTTTCTAAGAAAAAAAGGGAAAAGTTCGAAACTCGCTGCGCTCAGACAGCGAACCTTTCTGATCCTTTTTTCCTTAGAAAAACCGGCCGAACTAGAAGTGGCGGTAAGTCAAAAGCAACTTCAACAACAACTTCAAGGTCAAAACCTAAAACCTCAACCAGCACGGTTTACTTTCTACGCATAACTTCTTCAATTTCCGCCACCGTTTTAGGTGTATCGCGGCTTAGATTGAGAGGGCCATTTTCGGTGATGATGATGTCGTCTTCAATGCGTATTCCGATGTTCCAAAATTGCTCTGGCACGCCTTCAGCAGGACGCACGTAGATGCCGGGTTCGATGGTGATAGCCATGCCTGCTTGTAATTGGCGGTAGGGTTTTTCTTCGGTTCCGTTTTGGGCTGTGGTTACGCGGTAGTTGCCGACGTCGTGTACGTCCATGCCTATCCAGTGGCCGGTGCCGTGCATGTAGAACTGGCGGTAGGCGTTGCTGCTGATCGCGTCTTCTAGCGAGCCGACTTTATTTTTGTCTAATAAACCGGTGTCTAGCATGCCTTGGGTTAGCACTTGAATAGCAGCGTTGTGGCCGTCGATATAGCGTGCGCCGATTTTGGCGTGGGCTAGGGCTGCGGATTGGGCGGCTAGGACTAGTTCGTATAAGGTTTTTTGTGGCGCGTTGAATTTTCCGTTGGCGGGAAAGGTGCGGGTTACGTCGGATGCGTAGCTGTCGAATTCGCAGCCGGCATCAATTAAAATTAAATCGCCGTCGGTGATTTTTGCGTTGTTGGCGCTGTAATGTAAAACGCAGGCGTTCGCACCAGTGGCGACGATGGAACCGTAGGCTGGTGACTGGGAGCCTTGACGACGGAATTCGTGCAGCAGTTCGGCTTCTAATTCATATTCAAATAAACCGGGTAGGGTGATCTGCATGGCGCGTTGATGCGCAACGGCAGAAATGCTGGCGGCGCGCTGCATTAAGGCGATTTCGCTGGCGTCTTTGATTAGCCGCATTTCGTTTAATAGTGCATGCAGGTCGGTACTTTTTTGTGGCGCTAACACGCCGCTTCTGGCGCGACCTCGCACGGTATTGATGCTGCGTTGCAGTTGTGTATCTAACTGGTTGTTGTAGCCTTGAGTGTGGAAAATGGTAGGCGCGTCAGCTAATAAATTGGCTAATTGCTGTTCCAGTTCTTCAATTGGATACGCTGCGTCAAAACCAAAATGTGCTTGTGCCGCTTGCGGGCCGTAGCGAAAGCCATCCCAGATTTCACGTTCAAGATTTTTTTCTCTGCAGAATAAAATACTTTGTTGGGTTTTTCCTGCTACTAAAACTACTACCGCTTCCGGTTCGGTGAAGCCGGTTAAATAATAAAAATAACTGTCATGCCGAAACGGAAAAAAACAATCGCTATTGCGGGTCATTTCCGGTGCCGTGGCGAGAATGGCTACTCCGCCGCCTTGGGCTTGCATCTGAGCGAGTAAGCTGGCACGACGATCAAGGTAAGATTTAAATGTGGAATTCATTCTGGGTTTCTTATGATGGAAGCGTCATGCTTGATGATGTTAGTGGGGTGTTCAATTCGGCCAGCCGTTCCGGTGTGCCAACGTCAGTCCATGCGCAGTGAACGACTTCGCCTCCAAGTTGGCCGCGGTCAGCATAGTCACGGAATAGGCTGACTAATTTAGCCGATGTGCCAGGCTCAATCGAGGCAAACATTTCCGGGCGATATACGCCTATGCCTGAAAAAGTGGCGCGTGGTTCGCCTTCATTCGACAACCCCAATAGGTTCACTGCAAAGTCCCCGTTTGGATGATGCCGCGGATTTTTTACCATGTAAAGCCAGGCAATATCGCGTTTGTCGATAGGATGCGGATTGCCCCACATGTCGTTATCTTCCAGCGTGTTCAGACATTCGGAAAAGTCAAAGTGCGGGCAGTAAATATCGGCAGCTACCGCAACAAAGGGTTGGTCGCCTAATAGGTGTAGTGCATTGGCAATCCCGCCGGCGGTTTCTAGCGCGGTGGTTTCCGGCGAATAGCTGATTTGAGCGCCGAATTGACTGCCATCGCCTAGGGTTTTTTCTATCATGTCGCCTAAATAGGCATGGTTAATCACAATCTCGCTAATGCCGGCTTTGACTAAATTTAAAATGTGCCAGACGATTAATGGTCTGCCACGCACTTTCAGAAGCGGCTTCGGACAATGTTCAGTCAGCGGCATCATGCGCACGCCGCGTCCTGCGGCTAGTAATATGGCTTTCATTAGAATGTGTAACCAACTTGCGGTGCGGTATCGGCTAATTCATCCAATATTCGGAGTAGTGGAATTAAGGTGTTATAGCGTTGCGCTGTTTTGCGGACATACGACAACACTAGCGGTAAATCAGCCAGGTAGTTATCTTTGCCATCGCGATAAGCCAGGCGGCTGAAAATACCAAGGATTTTTAAATGACGTTGCAAGCCCATAAATTCAAAATCACGATAAAAGCTATCAATGTCGGTGCTGATTGGTAGGCCAGCGTGACGGGCGCGTTCCCAGTAGCGGATTGCCCAATCTAATACTTGCTCTTCATCCCATTCAATATAGGCGTCACGCAACAGCGATACGATGTCGTAAGTAATCGGGCCGTATAGCGCGCCCTGAAAATCTAACACGCCGGGATTACCTTCTTTCATTACCATCAAGTTACGTGAATGGTAATCACGATGCACATAGACTTGCGGCTGTGCCATCGTGTTGGCTAAAATTTGTTCAAATACCTTATCCAAGCTGGCTTGTTGTGTTGGCGTTAAAGTGGCGCCCAGATGTTTGCCGATATACCATTCAGGGAATAGCATCAGCTCCTTAAGTTGCATAGCACGGTCGTATTCAGGCAATACCTCGGGCTGACTATGTAGCTGAATTTGCACTAAGCTATCAATTGCATCCATGTATAATTTTTGTGCCGTGTCCTGGTTCAGCAAGTGGGAATACATCACTGTGCCCAGATCGCTCAACAGCAAAAAACCATGCTCAGGATGGCTGGCTAAAATGTGCGGAACGGTTACTCCTGTGTCACCAAACAGTTGCGCAATGTGGATAAAAGGTCGGACATCTTCTTGTGGCGGCGGCGCATCCATCAAGATATAACTTTTGCCTAAGGCGTCATTAATGCGGAAATAACGCCTGAAACTGGCATCCGTAGAAGCCGGGCGCATCGTTGTTGTCAATAGTGGAAACTCAGAAAGAGTGGCTATCCAGTCAACTAATAACGCCAATCTTGGGTCTGAATTGGTGGTGGCTGGGCTGGTAATTTGCTTATTTTTAGAGGAAGTCATTGTGCAATTTGTATAATTCTGTTGAAGTTGCAAGGAAACGCACCGAGTTCCCCTATAATAGGGGACTTATTTTTTTAAAAACAGCCTAGCGTAGACATGCTTCATTTAATGCGTCGTAATCCCCTATTATCTCATTTGTCGCCGTCCATGCTTAGTAAAATGAGTTTGGCAGTGTTGGCGACGTTCTCAACACCACTTTATGCTGGAGACATCGCTACTGCCGCTGCCACGTCAACTGACGTCACAGACGTGAGCAGTGCTCCGGTTGATACGGAAGCTGTAGCTCAACGTCCTGAAGATTCTAATAAAATCACGGCACGTGCCGAGCAAATGACTGGTCGTCCTGATCGAATTTTAAATTTTGACGGGCAAGTCGAAATAGTCCGCGGACCATCGACCCTCAATGCGGATACTGCCGAATACCATGCGATAGAAGATCTGGTCATGGCGCATGGCAATGTGCAGATGTTAAGAAATAAAGATTGTTATAGTGGCGATACGTTTCAAATGCAGATGGACACTGGCTCAGGTTATTTGACCAATCCTGTGTATCAATTGGAAAAAAATAATGCTCGTGGTTTTGCAACCCGGATGGATTTTATAGATAAAGACCAATCCGTCGTTGAGCAGGGAGTGTATACAACCTGTGAGGGCACCAAACCGGACTGGTATTTACGTTCTTCCCGTTTGGATTTAGATACCGGGCGTGATGAAGGTGTTGCAACCAATGGTGTGGTGTTTTTTAAAGATGTACCTATTCTAGGCTCACCTTGGATGTCTTTCCCGATCTCAGATGCACGTCGTTCTGGGGTGCTGCCGCCTGAATTTTCTTCAACGACAACCGGTGGCGCAGAGTTAACGGTTCCGTATTATTTTGATATTGCGCCTAATCGTGATGCAACAATATTTCCCAACTACATCTCTAAACGCGGTGAGCAATTGGGCGGAGAATTTCGTTATTTAGATTCAACTTATAGTGGTCTTCTACATGCTGAAATTACACCGCAAGATGCGGCAGATAATAATGACACACGTTATTCAATAAGTTATCTCCACAATCAAACACTGCTGCCGGGTTTGACGATGAGTTTGAATTACAACCGCGCTTCTGACGATAATTACGCGATTGACTATTCCCACTCAATTACTCAGAGTTCGCAACATTTATTGCCACAAATGTTCACTTTGGGATACGGCCAGTCATTTTGGAATGTCGGCTTAACGATGTTAAATTATCAGGTTTTACAAATTGCAGATGTTCCCCTTACGGATCAAATTCAAAAGCCTTATCAAATTATGCCGCAATTGCTAGCCCATGCAGGCAAAATTAATGATTTTGGCGGTTTTGATTGGTCAATTGATACGCAATATACCAATTTTCGTAGTTCAACTGGAGAGGATAGTGAGCGATTTGTAGTGCAGCCGCAAATTTCATATCCAATCACCGGCACTTATTACTTTATTACCCCTAAATTTAGTTATCACTTAAGTGAATATCGTTTAGGAGAGACTTTGGCTACAAGTAGCAATTCGTCTGATCCTGTGTTATCGGTGCCGACCTTTTCACTGGATAGCGGTTTATATTTTGAGCGTGAGGCCAATCTGTTTGGACGTGATTTAACTCAAACCCTAGAGCCGCGTTTGTTTTATGTTAATACGCCATATCGTGATCAGACCAATGTTCCTATATTTGATACAGGTATAGCTGACATTAATTTTGCTCAGATTTTCACCGAAAATCGGTTTTCTGGACAAGATCGGGTTGGTGATGCGAATCAACTTACTGCGGCATTAATTACCCGCGCGATTGAAATGGATGGTCAGGAACGGATGCGGTTTGCCATAGCGCAACGTCTTAGTTTTTCACAGCCGTTAGTGACAGATACCATAACCCCCTTTTACAGTACTACTATAATTGAAGGAAACAACTCGATTACTACAACCCATTCTTCTTTGCCTAGCAGATCAGATTTGATCTTTGCCGCAAGCGGTAAACTCACCAACACTCTGACGACAGATGCACTGTGGCAATATAGTCAAAGTCAGCAATCTACTGCACAGCTGACCTATGGTTTTAAATGGCAGCCAGCACCGATGCAGGTAATAAATGCCGAATATCGATTTCAAAATATTAGTGAAGTTGATCCCGAAGGGATGAAGCAGATTGACGTGTCGGCACAGTGGCCATTAGCACCGCGTTGGTATGGTGTGGCCAGAGCGAATTACTCGATACAAGACCGACGCATTCTGGATGGGCTAATTGGTTTTGAATACAAACAGGACTGCTGGATATTCCGCGCTGTAGCACAACGTTATCTGGTTCCATCTACGGTGGCTGAAATTACCTCAAGCTCGACAACATCGCTGTTTTTTCAGTTAGAGTTAAACGGTTTGTCCAAAATTGGTACTAATCCGTTACAAGCGCTTAAGCGTAGTATTCCGGGCTATCAGCCAATTAATCAGCCAACTACTCAACCGGGTTATCAGCAAAACAATTTTTAACGCTTATATTTGAGAGCGTTTGTCGTAGCTTTACCTTAGTTTGCTATTATGTGTCACTTTTTTTATTCTTGAATTAATCAATATACCAAAGTCCAGCTTATGAAACGCATCATATTAATTGCCGCATTATGTGCTCTGGCGCAAACCAGCGTATTTGCGCAGGAAAAACTAAGCACCACTATTACTACACCTAATGATCAATTGCCTTCCGTTGTGGTGAATGGGGTTGCGGTTGTGGTAAATGACGAAGTAATTACCAAGCAAGAATTGCAAGATCGTATTCGTATGATTGAACAGCGCTTAAAAGCGCAGGGCGTGGCATTGCCGTCGCATGCTGAATTGCAAAAACAAGTCGTTGAACGAATGATTGTTGACCGCGCTCAACTGCAATTGGCACACGATAACGGTTTGCGGGTCGATGACATTATGCTGGACCGCGCAATGTTGCGGATGGCCGAACAAAATAAAATGACCTTGCAAAATTTCCGCAATCAAGTGGAAAAAGAAGGTACTTCCTACGCGCAATTTAGAGAGGGCGTACGCGATGATATTTTGCTACAACGAGTACGTGAACGTGAAGTCGATAGTAAGGTGCAAGTGTCCGAATCTGAAATCGACAATTATTTAGCTGCTCAAAAAGCCGATACGCAAAAAAATCAAGAAGTAGAGCTTTCCCATATTTTGATTCGTATTCCAGAAAATGCAACGCCGGAAATGTTGGGCAAATTGCGGGCTCGTGCTGAAACTGTTTTGCAACAAGTTAAATCAGGTGGCGATTTTAGTAAATTAGCCGCAACCTATTCCGATTCAGCGGAAGGCTTAAAAGGCGGTTCTTTAGGCTGGCGTGAACAAGATCGTTATCCGCAAGTGTTTATTGATGCCATTGCTAACTTAAAAGAGGGTCAATCAACTAATTTGATTAAAAGCGCAAATGGATTTCATATTCTAAAAGTAACTGGACGACGCACAGTAGATAAAAATGCTGAAGGAATTGCGCAAGCACATGTACGCCATATTTTGATCAAAATTACACCGACAGTCACTAAAGAGCAGGCTATTCATAAATTGGAAGAATTCAAACAGCGCTTAGAAAATAATGGCGCTAAATTTGAGGATTTAGCACAACAGTTTTCTAATGATTCTTCTGCCTCCAAAGGTGGTGATTTAGGCTGGTTGTATCCAGGTGACGTACCTGAGTTTGATCCGGTAATTAATGGCTTAAAAGATGGTCAGATCAGTGACCCGGTGGAGTCTGCCAATGGTATGCACTTGTTGCAACTCCTGGGGCGTAAGAGCGATGAGGTTTCTCCGGAGCGTCAGCGTTTGTTGGCGCGTCAGGTGATACATGCGCGTAAATTGGATGAGGCAAGTTTGGACTGGGTGCGTCAATTGCGTGATCGTGCTTATGTGGAAATTCGCGCTGACGATAAATAATTCTAAGTTGATATGATCCCTACGCTAGCAATAACAGTTGGTGAACCGGCTGGCATAGGGCCTGAAATTTCCTTACGGGCGGCGTGGCAAAAGCGCTCGGAATGTCATTCGGTGTTAATTGGTGATATTGATTTTTTGCGCGTATTAGCGCGTCAAATAGATCCGGCAATGGTGCTTGATTCGATTGCCGATCTTTCTCAAATTTCAAAAAGAAATTCGCACACTGATACTGCATTAACGGTGCTACATAGCCCGTTAGCTGTCTCAGTCATTCCCGGAACATTAGATGCGCGTA
Source organism: Solimicrobium silvestre (assembly GCF_002976435.1). Taxonomy (GTDB): domain Bacteria; phylum Pseudomonadota; class Gammaproteobacteria; order Burkholderiales; family Burkholderiaceae_D; genus Solimicrobium; species Solimicrobium silvestre. Next base: position 9,044 of record NZ_PUGF01000005.1, read on the forward strand.
ATGGTTTAGCGGTACTGGCAACGTTGGATTTGGCGATTGCCGGAGCGATGCAAGGGCAGTTTGATGCCATCGTTACCGCACCATTGCAAAAGTCCACTATCAACGATGCCGGCATGCCATTTTCTGGGCATACCGAATATTTGGCCGAACAGACACACATTAAAAAAGTGGTGATGATGTTGGCCTGTTCAAAAACACATACGCAAAATAGGGCTTTGCGGGTGGCATTGGCAACGACGCATTTGCCCTTGCGGGCAGTGGCCGATGCGATTAACTTCAATGAACTAACGCAAATCATCGATATTATTCACGCTGATTTACAAAGCAAATTTGGCATTCAGCAACCGGTGATTTTAGTGGCGGGATTAAATCCGCACGCCGGAGAAAATGGCTATTTGGGGTGCGAAGAAATCGACATTATCGCGCCAGCAATTGTTGCCGCTCAAGCGCGTCAGATTGATGTGCGCGGCCCTTACCCGGCTGATACGCTGTTTCAGGAAAAATATTTAGAACAAGCCGATTGCGTTTTAGCGATGTACCACGATCAGGGTTTGCCGGTACTGAAATATGCCAGTTTTGGAATGGGCGTGAATATTACGCTGGGTTTGCCGATGATACGTACTTCGGTAGATCACGGTACCGCGCTAGACCTTGCTGCGCGTGGAGTTGGGCACGCCGATTTGGGAAGCATGCTGGAAGCCATTGACGTGGCAGTAGCAATGACCAAGACAAAATCAATAACGAAGTAAAAAAATGAAGCAACTATAAAAATTATGAAACATATACCCCGCAAACGCTTTGGTCAGAATTTCTTAACAGATGTCAGCGTGTTAAACGAGATCATCCGCACCATCGATCCACAACCTAACGACAGCATGGTAGAAATTGGCCCCGGTTTGGCCGCGATGACGCGACTGCTGCTGAAAGGCGTTTCGTTCTTGCACGTAGTCGAATTGGATCGAGACTTAGTGACGCGCTTGCAAAAGGAATTTGATCCCGCCAAGCTGCAAGTCCACGCCGGCGATGCGCTTAAATTTGATTTCAGCAAAATACCTGTGGCAGAAGGACAAAAACTGCGCGTAGTCGGCAATTTACCGTACAACATTTCAAGCCCCTTGTTATTTCATCTGGCTGAAATCGCGCCGCTAGTACAAGACCAGCATTTTATGCTGCAAAAAGAAGTGGTTGAACGGATGGTGGCCGAGCCCGGTAGCAAAGCATTTGGTCGCTTATCGGTCATGCTGCAATGGCGTTATCACATGCAGTTAATGTTCATCGTACCGCCGACCGCTTTTGATCCGCCGCCTAAAGTAGATTCAGCGATTGTACGCATGATCCCGAAAACCGCGCCGCTAGCTTGCGATATTAAACATCTGCAAACCACCGTAACTAAAGCATTTTCGCAACGCCGCAAAGTGATTAAAAATTGTGTGGCTGGAATGTTTACCGAAGCGCAGTTGCTGCAAGCGGGAATTGATCCGACCTTGCGGCCAGAAGCGGTTGGGTTGGAACAGTATGTTGCGTTGGCTAACTTATTGAAATCTAGCTGAATTTAGACTGCAGTGTGGGCACAGGTTCATCGTGCCCAGGTTAATTTGAAAAGCTAAAATTGCGGCAATGCCTTCATGCCCAAATGCTTCAATTCCTCTCTCGCCGCTACATAATCCGGAAAAACCCGTTCCACCGTGGCCCAAAAACGTGGGCTGTGGTTCATTTCATGCAAATGCGCCAATTCATGCGCGATCACGTAATCAATCAAATGTGGCGAGAAATGGATTAAACGCCAGTTTAGGCGAATTTTTCCTTGGGAGTTGCACGAACCCCAGCGCGTGTTGGCGGATGTGAGCGTAAACGAGTGATATTGCACACACAGCTGCTCCGCAAAATATGGCAGGCGCTCGCTAAATTTACGCCGTGCCTGGCTGGTTAGCCAGGCCAGTAAATGCTTTTTACATTGAGCAGGATTGGCATCAGACGGCAAATTTAAGGTAATTAAACCTGTTGCGCTATCAAATTGAGTGGCTGCGCCAAACTGCACGCGCAAGGTGGCGGTTTGGCCTAAAAATGGCAGCGTTGCGCCATCGGTCCAAATGGTTTCTACTTCCGTTTGCGGTTTTGGGCGGTCTTGTTGTTCTTGTAGTTTAGTCAGAACCCAGCGTTGTTTACTGAGGATGGCAGCGTTAATTTCTGCCAGCCCAACCCAGCGCGGGGCGGTAATACGCAAACCTTCATCGGTGATTAAAAAACCGATACTACGTCGTTTGGAGCGGATTAATTGATAGGGTACATAATGCGTGCCGAGTTGCACGCCATGCGGATGCAACTCCAGCACTTTGGGCAATTCAGCTTGCGGTGCGACTTCAATCAGGTTGCGCGCAAGCGGTTCGAATAAATCGAATTGCACAAATTTCGCCAATGCGGATAAGGGAGAAAATGAGCTACCTGCCACGCCAGATCCTTTCTATGCCTGATAATTTTGCGGTGAAATAACCCGCATTTCAGCTTCAACCCAGGCTTCCACTTCTTGCATCAGTTCCACCGAAGTTTTACCTTCAGGCGAAATCGGTTTGCCAATTGAAACGGTAATTAAGCCCGGTTTTTTGACGAAGGAATTTTTAGGCCAGCAATCGCCGGAATTCATCGCAAGCGGTACGACCAAGGCGTTAGTTTCTACCGCCAAACGCGCTCCGCCGCCTTTATAAAAACCCTTTTGCCCAACAGGAATACGGGTCCCTTCAGGGAACATAATAATCCATTGACCATTTGCCAAACGCTTGCGACCCTGAATAACAACGTGGGCGAAAGCGTCTTTGCCTTTGCTGCGATCAATCGGGATCATGCGCAACAACGCCAGGCCCCAGCCGAAAAACGGAATGTAATGCAGTTCTTTTTTGAATACGAAAACCAGCGGACGTGGCATGTACATTAAATAGAATATGGTTTCCCAGGCGGATTGATGTTTGGAGAGCAAAATAACCGGTGCGTCAGGTAAATTTTCTTCTCCGATAACCTGATAGCGCATGCCGCAAATAACTTTGCCCATCCAGATTACCGTTACATTCCAGCGTGCGGTTACCCAGTAGCGCTGGTTATACGGAAGCGGTGCCACCAGCATGCAAACAAACGCCCAGACGATGGTGAGCAAAGCTACCAGAACGGTGAATACTAAGGAACGCAAGAACAAGGTAAAACGATGCATCTTATCTCCAAATATTGTATTGATTATTATGGGGTAAATTAAACTAACTCATTCAACAATAAATGTTCCACCATCGTGGATAAATTAAGGTGAACTTTAGCGCCCGGTGGCAAACCGCCAGCGGCCAGAGTTTTTTCGCCTTTGCCTGTTAATACCAAATGCGGTGCGCAGCCAACGATAAAACCGGCCTGCAAGTCACGCAAAGAATCGCCCACTATTGGTACGCCTTTTAATTCAATGTCATAGCGGTTGGCAATTTCACGGATCATGCCAGGCTTGGGTTTGCGGCAGTCGCAATTAAAGTCGGCAGCATGCGGGCAAAAGAATACGGCATCAATTGTGGCGCCGGCATGTTGTGCCGCTGTATGCATTTTGTGGTGTATCGCATTCAGGGTTTCCATATCAAATAATTTTCTGGAAATACCAGATTGATTGGTCGCCACCACAACTTTGTAGCCAGCCTGATTCAATTGCGCAATGGCTTCCATCGAACCGTCAATCGGGCGCCATTCTTGCGGTGATTTGATGAATTCATCGGAATCATGGTTAATAACGCCATCACGATCCAGAATAATGAGTTTAGTTTGGGCCATTTTATTTGCGGTGTTATGTAGCTTTTTAAGCTGCTAATTTAGAAATGTCGGCAACCTGGTTCAGTATCGCGTGCAGCATCGCAAGTAGCGCAATACGGTTGGCACGCAAAGCTGGGTCTTCAGCCATCACCATCACATCGTTAAAGAATGCGTCGACTTGCGGACGGATGGTGGCCAGAATTTGCAAGGCATTGTTAAAGTCACCGGCGGCAAAGGCGTTTTGCACTTTAATCGAAACATCTTCGGTCGCTTGAAATAAGGCGCGCTCGGCATCTTCTTGCAGTAACGAAGTTTGCACTTGGAACGAAACCTGCTCGGTTTTTTTCAAAATATTCGTGATGCGTTTATTCGCAGCGGCTAAGGCGGCTGATTCTGGCAGAGCCGCAAAACTTTGCACTGCAGTCAGGCGCAACATAATATTGGCGAGCAAATCCGGCTGTGGTGCAACCACGGCTTCTACTTCAGCCGGGCTAAATCCACGCTCTTTTAAAATACCGCGCAAACGGTCATAAATAAAACTGGTGAGCGCCACGCTTGGATCGGTAAATGCTGGGTTGTCTGCAAATAAAGCCACTGCCTGTTCCAGCAAACCAGACAAGGTCAGCGGTAATTGTTTTTCAATCAGCATGCGCAATACACCTAGCGCATGACGGCGTAAGGCAAACGGATCACGGTCGCCGGTTGGTTGCAGGCCGATACCCCAAATGCCAACCAAAGTTTCCAATTTGTCGGCTAAGGCCAGGATGGTGCCGGTAACCGAAGACGGTAGTTCATCACCAGCAAAACGCGGCTGATAATGTTCCGTCATCGCCAAGGCAACTTGCGCGTCTTCGCCGTCTATACGTGCGTAATAACTGCCCATAATGCCTTGCAGCTCAGGGAATTCACCGACCATATCGGTCAGTAAATCGGCTTTGGCTAATTGCGCGGCGCGTTTGGCTAAGGTTACATCGGCGCTTAACTGGGTGGCGATATAGGCAGCTAAGGCTTGCACGCGCTCTACGCGTTGTGCCTGGTTGCCTAATTTATTATGGTAGATCACATTGGCTAAACCGGATGCACGTTCCGCCAAGGTTTTTTTCTGGTCTTGTTCAAAGAAAAATTTAGCGTCGGATAAACGAGGACGCACCACGGTTTCGTTACCGCGAATAATTTGCTGTGGCGTGTCGGTCGCGATATTGGATACGATCAAAAAGCGTGGACGTAATTTGCCCGCAGCATCCGTCAATGCAAAATATTTTTGATTGGTTTGCATGGTCAGAATTAAACATTCTTGCGGCACGCTTAAGAATTTTTCTTCAAAATGGCAGTTGTAAACCACTGGCCATTCCACCAAGGCGTTCACTTCATCTAGCAATGATTCCGGCATGAGCACTTGGTCTGCACCAGCCTGAGCCAATAATTCAGCGCGGATTTTTTCTTTACGCTGATCAAAACTGGCGATAACTTTACCCTTGTTGAGCAAGTCATCTGCGTAATTGTCGGCGTGCGCTAAAGTGATATTACCTTCAGATAAAAAGCGATGGCCTTGCGTAGTACGGCCAGAGTTTAGTCCAAACAACGTGACATCAACTACTTGTTCACCATGCAACGCAACCAGACGATGCACTGGACGGGCAAATTGCACAACTGTGCCGTCCGGTCGCTGGTAGGTCATGAGTTTTGGTACCGGCAACTTAGCAATACTTTCTTCCAGCGCGCTTTGCAAACCTGTTTGTAACGTTAAACCGGGTGCTGTATGGCTGTAAAAGAAACTCTCGGCTTTACCATCCGGCGCGCGTTCTAACTGGCTGATCTGCACATCGGCAAAACCCATTGCGGCGAGTTTTTTTAACAGCGGTGCGGAAGCATTGCCATTAGCATCTAATGCGACGGAAACTGGTAATACTTTTTCACGGCATTGCTGGTCTGGCGATGTGGCGCGTACTTTAGTGATGGAAACAGCTAAACGGCGTGGCGTGGCGTAGCTGGTGGCGATGGAATCAGCCTCTAAAAAATCACGCGATTTTAAGCTGTTGACGATGCCGGCAGCAAAAGCTTCACCTAATTTAAGGAGTGCTTTAGGCGGCAATTCTTCAGTGAATAATTCAACTAATAATATTTGATTCATGGCGTGTCGTTATTTTAATTAGGTGGCTGATTGACTGGATGACTGACTGAGCATAGGGAAGCCAAGTGCTTCACGCGAGTTGTAATAAGCCGTGGCCACAGTGCGCGATAAATTGCGTATCCGTCCCATATAGGCAGCACGCTCAGTGACTGAAATCGCGCCGCGGGCATCCAGTAAGTTAAAGGTGTGTGCGGCTTTGAGCACCAGTTCATACGCCGGTAAAGCGAGCGGCACTTCTAACATGCGCTTTGCTTCAGTTTCGTAATTGGTGAATAACGAAAACAGGAATTCGGTGTTGGAATGTTCAAAGTTGAAGGTAGATTGCTCCACTTCATTTTGATGATAAACGTCACCGTAAGTTAAGCGCTTGGTGACACCGTTTTCTTCCCATTCGGTCCAGACCAGATCGTAAACATTTTCGACGCCTTGCAAATACATCGCCAAACGCTCAATACCGTAAGTAATTTCGCCCAATACCGGTTTGCAATCGAGTCCGCCCACTTGCTGGAAGTAAGTAAATTGCGTGACTTCCATGCCGTTTAGCCAAACTTCCCAACCGAGGCCCCATGCGCCCAAGGTCGGGTTTTCCCAGTCATCTTCCACAAAACGCACATCGTTTTGCTGTAAATCTAAACCTACCGCAGCAAGCGAGCCTAAATACAAATCCAGAATATTTTCCGGGGCAGGTTTCAGCACAACTTGGTATTGGTAGTAATGCTGGAGTCGGTTTGGGTTTTCACCATAGCGTCCATCTTTAGGGCGACGGGAAGGCTGCACATAGGCCGCGCGCCAAGGCTCTGGGCCGATCGCACGTAAAAATGTCGCCGGATGTGAAGTGCCTGCGCCAACTTCTAAATCAAGCGGCTGCAACAACGCACAGCCTTGCTTGTTCCAGTAGTCTTGTAAAGTCAGAATAATTTGTTGAAATGTGAGCATGGTGTGTATTTTTATGTAACAAATAAAGTGCTGGGTGAAATTCCGAACCGCCAATTTTAACGGGTTTTAGCTTGTCCAGGCGAGTTGCTTTAAAACGGCTGGATTAAATTCATGTCAGGTTTTTCAATAAAGGCAGCAAAAGCGTCGCGTAATTGCGCGCTTGCTGCAATCGCTTGCTGCCATTCTTGGATGCGCTGCTGGTGGTTGGTACCGTGATAGGCAAAATCTTTACGGTCAGGGAGTTTTTGGCGCGGTAAGGCGCTGATAAATTCTGCCGATGGTGCCACCAACACCACGTTATCAAGCCAATGCTGGTTTTTGCCTTTGTTGGCGCGTCGCCAGGCAAAGGCTTTATCGAGCCAGCCGGGGACAATATGGTCGGTAAAGTGCGGGTAGAGCACTAAATTACCGGTAGATAAGCGTGAGTAAGGTAGCGCCAGATGGTAATCAATTAATCCGCCATCCCAGTAAGTACCATGCGGTGCTTTGGGGATGTTGCGCACCGGATCCATAATTAACGGTAGGGTGCCAGACGCCAGCAAGGCGGCTTTTAAGTTTTCAGTATTGAGCGCAGTGAATTCGGTAGCAAAAGCATCAAACTTGGTTTTTAACCACGGCAGCTGATCGCGCTGGTCGCTAAACACGACCCGTTCCATGTGGTTAGCCAGTTGTGAGCGTGAACCTATGTTGGCTAAACTAGCCGCCACAAAACCGGCTTTGGTGCTGAAGCTGTGAGCAGGCGCTCGTAACCAGCCGCGTCCTTTTGTGGTGAGTACGTGTAAGCGATGCGTAGTTTGCTGGACTATATCGTGTTCATGGCCGCTGATAAATTGGCTTAATAATTCCTGAATTACCTCGGTCACATAAGTGCTGCTGGGCTTGGCTGGATAGAGCTGATTGCAGTACAACTCGCCCAAGCGGGCAAAGCCTTGCGCTGGATTTTTCATGCTGGCTGCTGCCATGCGCCAAGCACCGATTGATGCGCCGATTAAGCTACGTTCGCGCGGTGCGTTTGCTAGCCACTCGCCAAACACCCATTGATCCAGCGCTTGCAAAATCAAGCCTTTGGGGCCGCCCGCAGCAGCAGGGATGACTGCAATATCGCTCGCCTGCAAACCATGTTGACGAATGTGATCAAGTGCCAAGGGCCCTGCACGCAAGATGATGGATGATTTTAAGCCCGGTTTCATTTTGTGTGTAATTGCATCGTTGCAGCATCAAATTTTCCTGCGACTAGCAAGGGAATAATTTGCAGGCTTTTTTCTATGGTTTCATCAATTAAGATTTGCTCTTCTTTGCGTGGGCGATGCAGCACAAAATCCACCACGGCCTGTTGTGAATTTAAACTGCGCGGATGCCCAATACCGATGCGCAAACGCCAGTAATCTTGCGTTCCCAGTGCCGCAGTAATGTCCTTTAGGCCGTTATGTCCGCCAGACGAGCCACCTTTTTTGAGTTTGGCAACGCCGGGATCAATATCTAGCTCATCGTGCACCACCAAAATTTCATCGGGCGCGATTTTATAAAAACGCGCCAATGCTCCGACCGATTGGCCGGAGCGGTTCATGTAGGTTTGCGGTTCCAGCAACCAGGTTTCTTGCCCGGCGATGTTGGTTTTTGCCATCAACGCGTTCATGCGCGTATCGCGTTGCAGTGCGCAATGAGGCAGGCTGTTGGCCAGATTGTCGACTAGCCAAAAGCCGGCATTGTGACGTGTGAGTTGATATTCCGGCCCAGGATTACCGAGCCCAACGATGAGACGGATAGACATAGATGGTGGCAGCTAAAAACAAAAACGTCATTATAGATTGTTCGCATGCTGAGTTGCGCTGGAGCTTGCTTGTTGTTGTCGCTGAACGCGTAAAAACACGGCGATTATGGGGGGAAGCAGGTTCGATCGTTAAAGGTTGTTGTTTTTTGTGATCGATTTATCTATTTTATGATGGGAATTTCTAAAATCAGCCATCCCGGAAATGGCTGATTGATCAGCATTAGGTTGGATTTTAAGTAAGTTTGAAATAAGCCATAAATACGTCATTTTTTAATTTTTTCTTAAAAAAAACCTATCAATCAGAAACCTATTGACTATAGTTTTTAATAGTCACTTGTCAAATGGGGTCGCATGTATTGGCGTTGACAGCCAAGGTAGGTATGCCTATCCAGCTCTGTATTTCATTTGCTTCAGCAATATTTTTATAAATCTCGCCTTAAGCATTACTGCGGTTTGTTACTCTAATGGAGAAGCGATGCAATCTTTTGAGAAATCAATTCAGGCTATCCAACAATGCAATGCGCTATTGAAGCAATTTATTGGATATTTCCTGCATTTTTTTGTTTTTAATAGTAAAAAGCAAACTCCACGTCAAAAATCTACTTCAAATGGCATAGGCTTCTTCGGAATACTATTTTCAAAGCGGTTGGCCCTACTTTTTGCCATAGCTTGCTCGCAACTGTTTTTTTCCAGCTCTGCATCGGCATCTTCTTGCGCTCCGACGTTTACCGTTGCTGAAAATTCATCGACATACACTTACACCTTAGCCACAAACGTCGCCGGTGCCGATTACTCCTGCGATCCTAACGGTACGTTCGGTATTTATGACGATACCGTGTGCGATACGGGAACGATTGCAACTTCACAGGGGGGAACTGCCCTTATGGATGGCGGTAGTCCTGATACCATTCAATACACGCCTGCAGCGGGTTTTTCGGGTACCGATATCGTTACTTTTTACAATACTAACAACGGGGCTGTTTGCGTGGCACAGCACGCTACCGTCACGGTCACCCCCAGCGGGCCCTCGGTGACGAGTCTTGCAACCACCGCGGGGCCGATTGCCGGCGGCACCAGCGTGATCATCACCGGTGCTGGTTTTTCCAGCGTGACAGCGGTTAATTTTGGCGGCACAGCGGCCACTTCTTATACCGTAAATAGTACAACCCAAATCACAGCTACTGCGCCAGCGCACAGTGCTGGTGTTGTGGATGTTACCGTGACGGCCACCGGCGGCACGAGTGCTACCGGTGCGGGAGATCATTACACCTACGCTGGTTTGCCAACAGTGACCAGTTTGTCTCCCAGTTCCGGTGTTGTGGCGGGGGGTACCAGTGTGGTCATTACTGGAACTAATTTCAGCGCAGCCACAGCAGTAAAGTTTGGTGCCACCAATGCCACTAGTTATACGGTCAACAGTGCCACCCAAATTACCGCAACGGCACCCGCCGGTTCCGCTGGCACGGTGGACGTTACCGTGGTGACTGTAGGAGGTACCAGCGCTACAGTGGCGGGAGATCATTACACCTTTGTTGCCGCACCCACGGTAACTGGCCTCAGCCCTACTTCCGGTACTGCGGCAGGCAGTACTAGTGTGACCATTACCGGGACTAATTTCACGGGGGCAACGGCAGTGCAATTTGGCGGTACTAATGCCACCAGTTACACGGTCAATAGCGCAACCCAAATCACTGCTACTGCACCTGCTCACAGTGCTGGAACCGTGGATGTGACGGTAATCACCACTGGCGGCACCAGTGCCACTGGTGCGAGTGACCACTACACCTTTGTAGCTGCGCCAACGGTGACTGGTTTAAGCCCTACCTCTGGTACCGCAGCGGGCGGTACCAGCGTGACTATTACCGGTACCAATTTTACTGGCGCTACGGCGGTGCAATTTGGTGGTACCAATGCCACCAGCTATACGGTTAATAGTGCTACACAAATTACGGCAACGGCACCAGCCGGTTCCTCCGGCACGGTGGACGTCACTGTGGTGACAACCGGCGGGACTAGTGCTACCGGAGCGAGCGACCAATTTACTTATGTGTCAGCGCCAGTGGTGAGCAGTATTAGCCCCGGTTCCGGCCCATTAGCAGGTGGCACCAGCGTGGTTATTACCGGGACCAATTTTACCGGTGCAACGGCAGTGCAGTTTGGTGGTACCAATGCCACCAGTTATACGGTCAACAGTGCAACGCAGATTACGGCGACGGCACCAGCCGGTTCCGCCGGTACGGTGGACGTCACTGTGGTGACAACCGGTGGGACTAGTGCTACCGGAGCGAGCGATCATTTTACTTATGTGTCAGCGCCAGTGGTGAGCAGTATTAGCCCCGGTTCCGGCCCAGTAGCAGGTGGCACCAGTGTGGTTATTACCGGGACCAATTTTACCGGTGCAACGGCAGTGCAGTTTGGTGGTACTAATGCCACCAGTTATACCGTCAACAGCGCAACGCAGATTACGGCAACAGCACCCGCCGGTTCCGCCGGTACGGTGGATGTCACTGTGGTGACAACAGGTGGTACTAGCGCCACGGGAGCGGGAGATCATTACACCTATGTTTCCACACCGACGGTGACTAGTTTGAGCCCTGGTTCCGGTGTTGCCGCAGGCGGCACCAGTGTGATCATCACCGGTACTAATTTTACCGGAGCCAGTGCGGTGAAATTTGGCGTTACCAACGCCACTAGCTATACGGTCAACAGCGCAACGCAGATTACGGCAACGGCACCCGCCGGTTCCGCCGGTACGGTTGACGTGACCGTAGTGACGAGCGGCGGCACTAGCGCCACCGGCGTGAGCGACCAATATACCTATGTTTCCGCGCCAACAGTAACCAGCTTAAGTCCCGGTTCCGGCACTGCGGCGGGCGGTACCAGTGTGGTCATCACCGGAACCAATTTCTCCGGTGCTTCAGCGGTAATGTTTGGCGTCACCAATGCCACCAGCTATATAGTTAATAGCGCCACCCAAATTACGGCAACGACACCCGCCGGTTCTGCCGGCACGGTGGACGTCACTGTGGTGACAACAGGCGGTACCAGTGCCACGGGGGCTAGTGATCATTACACCTTTGTTGCCGGACCCACGGTAAGTGGTCTCAGCCCTACTTCCGGTGCTACGTCAGGCGGTACTAGTGTGATCATCACCGGAACCAATTTCTCAGGTGCTTCGGCGGTAAAATTTGGCGTCACCAATGCCACTAGCTATACGGTTAATAGCGCCACGCAAATTACCGCAACGGCACCTGCCGGTTCCGCCGGTACGGTGGATGTCACTGTGGTGACAACAGGTGGTACTAGCGCCACGGGAGCGGGAGATCATTACACCTATGTTTCCACACCGACGGTGACTAGTTTGAGCCCTGGTTCCGGTGTTGCCGCAGGCGGCACCAGTGTGATCATCACCGGTACTAATTTTACCGGAGCCAGTGCGGTGAAATTTGGCGTTACCAACGCCACTAGCTATACGGTCAACAGCGCAACGCAGATTACGGCAACGGCACCCGCCGGTTCCGCCGGTACGGTTGACGTGACCGTAGTGACGAGCGGCGGCACTAGCGCCACCGGCGTGAGCGACCAATATACCTATGTAGCGGTCGCAACGGTGACTGGCATAAGTCCTGGTTCCGGCGCAGCAGCGGGTGGTACTAGTGTGATTATTACCGGGACTAATTTTAGTGGCGCCAGCGCAGTTAAATTTGGCACTAATAATGCCACTAGTTATACAGTGAATAGTGCGACGCAAATTACCGCAACATCCTCCGCAGGTACCGGCACAGTTGATGTGACCGTAGTGACGACTGGTGGCACTAGCGCCACTAGTGTGAGTGACCAATATACTTATGTAGCCGCGCCAACGGTAACCGGTTTAAGCCCTAACTCTGGCTTAGTAGCAGGTGGCACCAGTGTGGTTGTCACAGGTACTAATTTTAGCGGCGCCAGTGCCGTAAAATTCGGCACCAGTAATGCCACGAGTTATACGGTGAATAGCGCAACCCAAATTACCGCAACAGCACCTTCTGGTACCGGTACGGTGAATGTCACGGTAATCACCACTGGCGGCACCAGTGCTACTGGAGTTAGCAATCAATTTACCTACGTACCTATCGGCGTACTGACCTTCACAACGCCAACTTCAGCCTCAGTCACGCTGGGTGGTAGTTTAACGAATGCAGCAAGTTCAACCTTAACCGGCGGTAGTTACGGCGCCATCACTTACAGCAGTTCAAACACCGCTGTTGCCACGGTAAATAGCAGTGGTGTAATCACAACGGTGAGTGCCGGAACCAGCACGATTACTGCGACCCAGGCGGCGGTAACGAATGTCAATGCTCAGGCAACGCAAACGTATACATTGACGGTTAATACGCTACCAGTAGGCACAGTTAGCTTCACGACGCCAACTTCGGCCTCGGTTACGCTGGGCGGTAGCTTAACGAATGCAGCGAGTTCAACCTTAACCGGCGGTAGTTACGGTGCCATCACTTACAGCAGTTCAAACACCGCCGTGGCTACGGTAAGTGGTAGCGGCGTAATCACGCCAGTGAGTGCCGGAACCAGCACGATTACTGCGACTCAGGCAGCGGTAGCTGGAGTGAATGCGCAGGCAACGCGAACTTATTTACTCACCGTAAATACGCTCCCGGTTGGCACTCTTAGCTTCACAACCCCAAGTTCAGCTGCGGTAACGCTGGGCGGCAGCCTGACCAATGCGGCAACGTCGACTTTGACTGGCGGCAGTTACGGCGCAATTACTTATAGCAGTTCAAACACCGCCGTCGCCGCGGTAGGTAGTAGCGGTGCAATCACACCAATAAGCGCAGGAACCAGCACGATCACTGCAACCCAGGCAGCAGTAGCGGGTGTGAATGGGGTGGCAACGCGCACTTATACGCTAACAGTAAACACACTTCCAGTCGGTACCTTGAGCTTCACTACGCCAACTTCCGCTTCGGTCAAAGTGGGCGGTAGCTTAACCAACGCGGCCACCTCAACGTTGAGCGGCGGTAGTTATGGCGCCATCACGTATAGCAGTTCTAATCCGTCAGTTGCTACAGTCAATAGTAGCGGTGTTGTGACAGGGATCGGTGTCGGCACAGTCACCATTACCGTGACTCAGGCAGCGGTAGCCGGAGTGAATGCGCAAGTGACTCAAAGTTATACCCTAACCGTTAATGCCTTGTCGGTTGGCGTCTTGAGCTTTGCCACTCCTTCGAGTGCCTCGGTGATGATGGGAGCTAGCCTGACCAATGTCGCTACGTCAACGTTGGCCGGTGGAAGTTACGGCGCAATCACTTACAGTAGTTCAAATACAGCCATCGCTACGGTGAGCAGCAGCGGTGTAGTTACGCCAGTTAGTGCTGGAACCTGCACCATCACTGCGACACAGGCTGCTGTTGTTGGCATGAATGTCGTGGCGAGCAACACGTATCAACTTAGCGTGAATAAAAAAGTGCAGACAACACTAGTAGTGAGTAGTAGCGCGAGCACAATCGTAAAGGGTACTGGTACTGTTGTGTTGACAGTGACTGGCGGGTCAGGAGCCGGTGCGGTGAGCTATGCCGTCACCACGGGGAGTTGCACGTTGTCTGGCACCACGCTGACGGCGAGTGCCACCGCTGGAACCTGTGTTGTAACGGTGACCAAAGTAGCTGATGCGAATTACGCAGCGGCGACGGCCACCGTGACAGTTACGGTGCAAAATATAGCGTCATCCAGCGTAATATTGGCTAGCTCTAATCCTGCGCCGCAACAAGGGCAAACAGTGACGCTGACCGCGGCGATAACTCCGGCGAGTGCCACAGGAACCGTTCATTTTATGGATGGTAATACGATGATTGGAACTGGGACGGTAACTGCAGGTGTTGCCAACTATGCGACCAATACATTGACAATGGCGGCACATAGTCTTGTTGCGCACTATTCGGGAGATTCGGCGACTGCCGCTAGTGTCAGTGCGCCGTTAATGCTGACTATTATTGGTCGACCAAATCCGACATTAAATCCAGCAGTAAAAGCTAATGTTGCTGCGCATGCGGCCGCAACCCAACGTTTTACCATGGCGCAAATGACGAATATTTACAGTCATGTTCAACTATTGCACAACGACTTTAGCGTGGGAAATAATTTTAATCTTGGTATGAATGCGTCGCATCTGGACATGCTCAATTTGGTCGGTAACGAGATTATTAACAATTACACTGGGACGTATCCAAACGATCAAACTAATACTGGGCTAGCCTCGGGCAGCATGATGACGCGCGCTCCTTATGCTGGCGATTCTGGAATGCACAACACTAGCGCAGCGGGTGATGGCGTCGATGAAAACGCAGAAAGAAAAAATAACAATGCGCTACATTTTGCGGGTATGCCGATCGGATTCTGGAGCGCCGGTAATGTTGATTACGGTTCCTTAAATTCGCAAGACGGCAGTACCAACACCTTCTCGAGTTCAGGGCTGACAATCGGTGTCGATATGCTAGTCCATTCGAATTTAATTGTGGGTGCATCGCTAGGTTACGCCAGAGACACCACCACCACGGACTCGTTTGGTAGCGACAGTAAATCCAGGCAATTGTCGGCGTCGTTGTATGGTTCTTATCAACCAATGAGTCACTGGTATATTGATGTCGTTGCCGGTTATGGCCAGCTTAATTATGATAATCAACGCTGGTCGCCGGATGAGAATATGATGTTCGCTGGAAATCGTGACGGACGCGTGTACTATGCTTCCGCCAGTCTCGCTAAAGACATTCTGTTTGATCGAATTCACTTGCAACCATTTGGACGCTTTGATGTATTAAATGCCCACCTGAATAGTTATTCGGAGCAGGGCGGTAATGACATGGCCTTGACCTATCAAAGCAGCACCTTCACCAGTACTGCATTTACCGGCGGTTTGACGCTATTCAGAGATTGGGCTGTGGATGCTGGAATATTGACGCCATCGCTTAAATTTCAACTGTCTCATCTCGCTTCCGGTGATGTAAATCAGGGCATGTATTACTCTGATTTAGGTAGCAGCAGCACCAACTATAATGTGATTGTGACGGGGATGCCGGAAAATACTCAGTCGATAGGATTTGGATTAAACCTGAAAACCCGTGACGGTATTCAAGCTAATTGTGGTTGGCTAGGCTCGCTGGGTTCCAGCTCTTACCATGACAATAGCTTCAAAATCGATGTGCGGATCGGCTTTTAATTGTGCTTGAGATCGATGCTGCTAAAGCTGGGTGAAGAGTAGGAGGTAAGAAATCTGTTCCCGCAGGAATGGGTTTCTTAATCCTTTATTTCATTGAATTCGCCTGAAACCTGCATTAATAATTTTTTAATCGGTGCTGGTAAAGGCGCATTGTCACATTGCTCGATTGGATACCAAACATGCGTATCTTCCGCAATCGCACTGATACGACGCTTCAAACTACATTGATACGGGCTGATTTCCAGCTTGAAGTGGCTAAACACATGGGTGATTTTTGCCAGCGGAACTAGCATATCCAGATCACCAAAAGGTCGCACCGCCGCTTCAAAATATTGGCTTAATTGCTGCATTGGCATTCCGGCCTCATAAGCCAATTCCGGCAATGAATACAAACCGCCCCAAATTCCGCTTTCAGGACGTTTTTCTAATAGCACCTGCTGCTTATTCAGCAGTAGTAACATCATTATTTGTTTAGTGGGAATCGCTTTTTTAGGTTTTTTCGCCGGCAACTCCGCGACCCGATTGGTCGCCAACGCCACGCACCTTGCTTGCAACGGACAAGCTTCACAACGTGGCTTGCTGCGCGTGCATAACGTCGCACCAAGATCCATTAAACCCTGTGTGTACGCTTGAATTTGTTCCTTGCCTTCTGGCATCAAGGCTTGAGCGCGCTGCCACAAATCGTCTTCAACCGCACGAACGGCAGGAATGCCATCGATGCCAAACACCCGGGTAAATACCCGCTTAACATTTCCGTCCAAAATTGCCGCACGCGCGCCATAAGAAAATGCCGCAATCGCGGCTGCGGTGGAACGACCGATGCCCGGCAACTCCGCCAGCAATTCAGGTTGATGTGGAAACACGCCAGCGTATTCTTGCGTCACACGTTTCGCGCAAGCGTGCAGATTGCGGGCGCGGGTGTAATAACCCAGCCCGCTCCAATGCGCCATCACCTGTTCGCTACTTGCGTTGGCTAAACTGACTACGTCGGGGAAGCTGGTTAAAAAGCGCTGGTAATACGGAATGACCGCTGCCACCTGGGTTTGTTGCAGCATAATTTCAGACAGCCAAACCCGGTAAGCATCGCGGCTTTGCTGCCACGGCAGAGAGTGTCTGCCGTGGAGTTTTTGCCATTGAACAACGTCTTGTGAAAAACTGTTGTCAGCGTAGTTACGATCATTACCATTACCACTACCGCTGCTTGACTCTATTACTCGCTTCAAGCTGCCACCGGAATTTTCCCAAGTGTGCCAGATAAGGCCGTCATAATTTCTGCCTCTAGTTCAGCCAGGCCATTTTTGAGACCTTCTAAATCCGACTGCATCACTTCAAACGACATGATTTTATCTTCCAAACTATCGGTCGCCATATGAATGCGCTGAATCGATTGCATACGATTTTTGAGTTGCGATTTGTGCTCGTGAATCTGTGCTTCTAATGGCGCCATGATCGCTTTTTGCCACGCTTCTACGTCACGGTTAGCGCTTAAAAAACATTGCTTAACGCGGTTGGCAATTGAATCAAAGAATTTCTGCATCAACGCGACGCGTGAATTGGTCAGCAACGTTACTACACCAAATTGTTGTTGAAAAATCGATTCAACTGCTTCGAGTTCTGCGCGATATTTATCTAATGAAAATGGCATCGGTGTCGCCAGCGCCAGACCATGTTCGGTTGAGAATTTTTTGTACATGATGCTCATCATCTCAAAAATCTCATTGGTCTTTTGATTCGACATCGCCAGATTGCGTTTGGTACGGCTAAAAAATTCGTGTACTGCTGCAACCAGACCGGAGGAGAGCTTGCAATTTTCCATCGCATCTCTGGTGTGGCGCACTTCTTCTTTTAAAATATCCATACCCAGGCTGGTGAATACCTCGGTAGACAAGCGCGTAAATACCGCACGGGTACCTTGCAGCTTCATTAAACTTTGATCGAATTCCTGCTTTTCAATCTCAACCCGCCGCATCATGTGTTCAATGACTTTTTTATTTTTACCGCGCAAGCTTTTTAATTCAGACATTTGCTCAAACACGCCGCGATGCCGTGCGCCCATCAACGTATGCTGAACTTGCAGCAAGCTATGAATATCTTTATTTAATTGGCTGCGGATGATTTCCTGTTTGGACGGAATTAATTCATTCGACAGCGCATGCTCCAATTTCAGCAAGCGGCTTTTCACCAACAAAGGCGCATCGCCGTGAATTTTTGCGACTAACCCTTTTTGCGCCGAAACCGGGAAAATTTGATTTTCTTGCAGCGACAACAAATGCGCCGCTGACGTGATTTGATGCTTGATCTGCTCTTCTACTTCCGCTTCAGAACGCAGCTCATCCCACATGCTGTCGATTTTATTCAAGATCACCATGCGGCCTGGACCTGCGCCAATATGGTTACGCCACACATCAATATCGCTCTTGGTCACACCAGTATCGGCGGCCAAAATAAACAATACTGCGTGTGCATTTGGAATTAAATTCAGTGTTAATTCAGGTTCGGTACCGATCGCGTTCAAACCCGGCGTATCAACGATAATCAAACCGTCTTTCAGCAAGGGATGCGGGAAATTGATAATAGCGTGACGCCATTGTGAAATTTCAACCAGACCTAATTCATTTAATTCCAGCGCGGAATCGGGATCATCTTCATCATATAAACCATAGGATTTAGCTTCCGCCACTGAGACGTGCTTGGTCATGCTCACCTGTTTAAAGGCTTCCAACATGCCATCGGCGGACTGTATGTCTAGCGGCAATACAGTCCAGACTTGGTTTTGGGTTTTAAATTCGCTGGTAGTCTGGGATTCTGCGCGGGTTTCTATCGGCAGTAAACGTATGCTTGGCGGAAAAGTTTCATCGTATAACAACTCTGTCGGGCACATCGTGGTACGACCGGCGGCTGAAGGTAAAATCCGCTGACCATAATCGGCGAAGAAAATAGCGTTAATTAATTCCGATTTGCCGCGTGAAAACTCCGCCACAAAAGCAATCGTTAATTTGTCATCGGTTAGTTTTTCCAGCAAATGGGTAATACGCTGCTCAGTCACTGCGTCCGAGGTATCTGCCGCGTGAGTCCAAGCCCGATAGCGGTGCAATGAACTAATCACGCCACTGCGCCATTCACTATATTGTTGGAACTTTTTAACAAGATTACTCATGGTGACCTCTAAATTATTTTTACTTTTAGCAACTTAATTTTTTTACTGCAGCTCATGCTGAGCTTATTTTTGACATTTTACACAGTAAAAAGTAGAACGTTGCCCTTGTTTAACTTGTTGGATCAAAGTGTTGCATTTGCGGCATGGCAACCCAGTTCGATCATATACATAGTAGTTTTGTTGGAAATACCCGCTTTGTCCATCGACGCCAACAAAGTCACGCAAACTACTACCACCTTTAGTAATCGCGTCAGCCAGAATTTTTTGTATCGCCAACGCCAGTTTCTTATAACGCGCCAACGTTAATTCGGAGGACGGCGTGTAAGGGTTTATACCAGAAATAAATAAGCTCTCTGAAGCATAGATGTTTCCCACGCCAACCACAACATCGCCCGCCAATAACATTTGCTTCACCGCAATCTTACGATGTCTGGTTGCGGTATATAGCACGGCACCATTAAATTGTTCGGTGAGCGGCTCCATGCCTAAGCGCTGCAATAGCGGGTATTGTTCAATTGCACCATCTGCCGCGTCATGCCATAACACCGCACCAAAGCGGCGCGGATCTGTCAGCCTGAGTAATTGCTCACCCAAAACAATATCCATGTGGTCATGCAATTGTGCAGGAGTGTGAATCGGCAAAATACGGATGTGCCCAGACATGCCTAAATGAATGATTAAGGTGCCTTTTTTAAATACAATCAGCAAATATTTACCGCGCCGACCCGTACTCTGCACTGTCTGGCCGACCACTTTTTGCGCTAAATCGGCGGGAAACGGCCAGCGTAATCCGGCGCGCCGCAATACTAGACCCGTTACGCGTTGCTCAACTAAATAAGGACTAACGCCCAAACGGGTAACTTCAACTTCAGGTAATTCGGGCATAATTCTGTCTATTCACTCGGTTATTTTCTATATATATTGCAGACTTGCTTCTGAACTATGTACAATTAAAATTGCTATCCAAACAGGATTATCTCTTGAAAATTTCTTACTATATTGTACCGCTAGCATTGATATCCGGCATCTTATCTGGTTGTGCCAGCATGACCCCTGCCATTAATGAGGCCAGCAATATCACCTTAGTGCCAGATCCGGCGCCAATTATTCCCGAAGAGTCAACTTCTGTCGCTAGTAAGGAAAATCTCCCCAATGTTGAGCTAACCGATGAGATTTTGTTTAAAGTAGTTAGCGCCGAAATTGCTTTCCAGCGCGCAGATTTCCCCGCCGCATTTGCCACAATGATGGCGGTAGCGCAACAAACTCGTGACCCGCGCTTACCTAAGCGGGCGATGGAAATGGCACTGATCGCCAAGCAACCTCTACAAGCTTTTATTGCCTCGCGCTTATGGCATGAATACTCACCTGACTCCGATGAAGCGACGCAATATTATTTGGGCTTCATGGTCATCAACAATAATTTAGCAGAAGTAAACACCATTATTTCGCAACGTTTAGCGGGGGCGACTCCCAAAGAGCGCGGCCTGATCATACTGCAGACACAACGTTTGGTCATGCGCGGCACTGACAAAGAAGCGTCGTTTAAATTGCTGGAAGAATTGTGTAAGCCCTATCCTGATCTCCTTGAAACACATCTTGCCTTAGCCCAAGCTGCATACGCCAGCAATAACAGCGTGCGCGCCTTGGTTGAGGCACACGCGGCAATTATGTTAAGCCCTAACTCTCAAATTGCAGCACTCACATTAGCGCAGGTCAGCGCTTCGCCTGACGCTGCGTTAAAAGCGTTGGCAGATTTTTTAATACAAAATCCCACTGCACACGAAGTCAGACGAGCTTATGCGGGCATGCTGATTGAGCAAAAACAATTTGCCCAAGCTCGCAGTCAGTTCGATATCTTGCAAGCTGAAAGACCGCAAGACCCGGCAATTATGTATACGCAAGGCGTGTTGGCGTTACAAATGAATGATGTGGTCTCCGCAGAGAAGAATCTGAAAGACTTTGTTAATGAGCTTGAAGCTTCATCGTCTGAACAGCGAGACCCAACTTCTGCCTACCTGTATTTGTCGCAAATTGCCGATGACCGTAATGATGGCGTTGCTGCGCTGGATTGGTTGAGTAAAGTGCAATCTTATAACGGTAAAAACGCGGCTTATTTTAATGCGCAATTACGCACTGCTTTATTAATGGCGAAATATGGGCAACTCGATCAGGCGCGCCAATTTTTACATGAGTTAAAAGCCAGCCCGGAAGAACAAATTGAAATAATTCAACTGGACGCTGAATTATTGCGCAACGCTAAACGCGACGCGGATGCAATGTCCCTGTTGCAAGAAGCCACTAAAAGCCATCCGGATAATCCTGATCTGTTGTACGACTTTGCCATGATGGCGGAGAAGTTTGACCGTATCGACGAGATGGAAAAAGCGTTACGTCAGGTGATTAAAATCAACCCTGAAAACCAACATGCCTATAACGCACTCGGTTATTCATTCGCGGACCGAAATATCCGACTTCCGGAAGCGCGCGCACTCATCGAAAAAGCGCTTTCTTTAGCGCCGGATGACGCGTTTATTATTGATAGCATGGGTTGGCTCGAATTTCGGGAAAATCAAAATGAAAAAGCCTTGGCCTTTTTGCAGCGCGCTTATCAAATTCGTCCCGATGTAGAGATTGCAGTACATGTGGGCGAAGTTTTGTGGAGCATGGGTGATCAGCAAAAAGCTAAAAGCATCTGGAAAGAAGCTCAGCAAAAAGATCCAAGCAATGCTGCATTAAAAAGCACGCTGGAACGTCTTAAAGTAAGCCTTTAAACTGATCTAATCTCACAATGGCGCACTCTTAAAAGAGTGCGCCATTTTTAACTTATTCCAATTCTATGCGCACAAGTATACTATCCAGCTTACGCTACACAGTGCTGTGTTTTGCCATCTGCCTGTCCGCCTGCAGCAGCCTGACTCCATCCTCGCCGACCAACGCATCGCAGCTACCAACCACGCGTGAATACCATCAACAGATAGAAATGTCCGGGCGCTTATCCGCGCAATACGAAGCGAACAATAAACCGCAAGCGGTACACATTAATTTTAGCTGGTCACAAACTCCCCAACAAACCCTGATTACCTTAGGCTCACCAACAGGACAAACGCTGGCGACAATTTTAATTAACGCGCAAGGTGCGCAATTAACCCAAGCTGATAAAGCGCCGCGTTTTGCGAGTGACGCGAATCAATTGTTTATAGACATGCTAGGTTGGCCTTTGCCGATTGCAGGCCTTAAGGATTGGCTACAAGGCTTTATTACGGCCGACCACGCCACGCCCATTACAGAGGCTACCTCTAACAACGCATTGGTTGTAGATGGCTGGTTGCTGCGCTATGCAAGCTGGCAAACTGAAAATAATGTTGAACGTCCAAAACGGCTGGATTTATCACGTCAAACCGAGCCGGCGGGTTTGGTTTCGTTGCGCATAGTGGTCGATGAATGGAATGGGCAATGACAGTCAGCAGCTTAAAGAATTGCCCTGCGCCAGCCAAGCTGAATTTATTTTTGCATGTCACGGGGCAGCGCTCCGATGGCTATCATTTACTGGAGTCGGCGTTTCAGTTAATCGATCATGTTGATTTACTACATTTCTCTTTGCGCGATGATGCAAAAATTATTCGCACCAATGAGTTGGCTGGGGTTCCTGCCGAGACGGATTTAGTGGTGCGTGCCGCCAGATTATTGCAAGTCCATACCAGCAGTAAATTAGGCGCAGAGATTACCCTAGACAAAAAACTGCCAATGGGTGGCGGCTTAGGCGGTGGTTCTTCAGATGCGGCAACTACGTTGATTGCATTAAATCGTTTGTGGGAGACTGATTTATCACGTCAGCAATTAATGCAACTGGGCTTGCAATTGGGCGCTGATGTGCCGTTTTTTCTGTTCGGCCAAAACGCGTTTGCGCAGGGAATTGGTGAAAAATTAACCCCACTAATTACCCCGGATTGTTGGTATGTAGTGATAGAGCCGGGAGTATCTGTGCCTACCCAAGCAATATTTTCTTCAAAAGCATTGACAAGAAATAGCTCATCCATTAAAGTGTCGGACTTCCAGCAGTACCCCAAAGGGAACTGGAGAAATGATTTGCAGAGCGTCGCAATTCAATTATTTCCTGAAATTTTAGTTGCAATAGACTGG
The DNA here is from genome assembly GCF_002976435.1 of Solimicrobium silvestre. Classification (GTDB taxonomy): domain Bacteria; phylum Pseudomonadota; class Gammaproteobacteria; order Burkholderiales; family Burkholderiaceae_D; genus Solimicrobium; species Solimicrobium silvestre. Next base: position 32,157 of record NZ_PUGF01000005.1, read on the forward strand.
CTAAATAAATATGGAAATGCTAGAATGACGGGCTCCGGTTCTTGTGTGTTTTGTGCCTGCAGTAGTGAAGATGCAGCAAATGAAATACTCAAGGATATTCCAGGTGAGTTGCAAGATTGGACAGCCTGGAAAGCTAAAGCGTTAAATGAACATCCTTTAACGAATTGGTTAGGATAATAAGTTTTAACCCAAGTTTTAGTTTTATCGTTGCGAGGTTAATCACTTAGCAAGTAACGGTAAAAATGTAGGGGATTCGCCAAGTTGGTTAAGGCACTGGATTTTGATTCCAGCATGCGGAGGTTCGAGTCCTCCATCCCCTGCCAAAATACGAGCCGCCGCATTAGTTTTGATGCGGCGGCTTTTGAGTTTAAATTCACAGCGTTTGTTGACATAATCTCAGCACTTTGATTTCTATTAGCATTTAAAAATAATCAAGCTATTATTATTTTTAAGGGCAATCGAAATAACAATCCCGCTATTAATCTCGTTACTACTCTCGCCTAAAGGCTGCCATGGCACATGATAATTTGATGGTCTTCACCGGTAACGCCAATCCTGCCTTAGCGGCCGGCGTTGCTAAACAACTGGGCTTGTCACTTGGCAAAGCGGTTGTATCTAAATTTTCCGATGGCGAGATCACCGTTGAAATCAATGAAAACGTGCGTGGTAAAGACGTTTTTATCATTCAATCAACCTGCGTTCCAACTAACGACAGCTTGATGGAATTAATGTTAATGGTCGATGCGTTAAAACGCGCCTCTGCTGGCCGCATTACTGCTGCAATTCCTTATTTCGGTTACGCCAGACAAGATCGCCGCCCACGTTCGGCGCGCGTTGCCATCTCGGCTAAAGTTGTTGCTAATATGTTAGAAGAAGTTGGTGTTGAGCGCGTAATCATTATGGATTTGCATGCCGACCAAATTCAAGGTTTCTTTGATATTCCAGTTGATAACATCTACGCATCCCCGATTTTATTGCGTGACTTAATCGCTAAAAATTACGACGATTTATTAGTGGTTTCTCCAGACGTTGGCGGCGTAGTGCGCGCCCGTGCTTTGGCAAAACATTTAAATTGCGACTTGGCGATTATTGATAAACGCCGTCCTAAAGCCAATGTTTCCGAAGTCATGAACATCATTGGTGAAGTTGAAGGCCGTAACTGCGTCATTATGGATGACATGGTCGACACCGCCGGCACGCTGACTAAAGCCGCTGAAGTGTTAAAAGAACGTGGTGCTAAAAAAGTATTGGCATATTGCACACACCCAGTATTATCGGGCCCGGCAATTCAACGTATTACCGATTCGCCATTAGATGAATTAGTCGTTACCGATACGATCCCATTGTCTGCCGCCGCATTAAACTGCAGCAAAATCAGACAGTTATCGTGTGATGCAATTTTGGCTGAAACGATACGCCGCATTACCAAGGGCGATTCAGTTATCTCCCTGTTTGCAGATTAAGACGAACCTACGCAAAACCGCTCCAGCGGCGTTACACCTCCTGGTCGTACAAGTTGTACTGCCTTCGTCGGTGCTCCTTGCTGGAACAATTTTACGTAAGTCCTACTAAGATTTACTACGCAGTCAGTTTCTGGCTGTAATTTTAGTTTCCTGGTCGCGGGAAACTCAACGCAAAAGTTCACTTTTGCACATTTTGGAGCTTCACATGAAAGTTATTGCATTTAAACGCACATTACAGGGCACCGGAGCGAGCCGCCGCCTGCGTAAAGCTGGTCAAACTCCTGGTATCGTCTACGGCGGTACAGCAGCACCGGTATCGATCACTTTGGATCACAACGCGTTGTACCATGCGTTGAAAAAAGAAGTGTTCCACTCCTCAATTTTGGATTTGGAAATTGATGGCACAGTTGAAAAAGTATTGTTACGTGACTTCCAAGTCCACGCATACAAACAATTAGTTTTGCACGCTGATTTCCAACGTGTTGATGCTAACCACAAAATCCACGTAAAAGTGCCTTTGCATTTCACTAACGCTGACGTTTCTCCAGCAGTTAAATTGCATGCAGCTGTAATCAGCCACGTAATGGTTGAGTTGGAAATTTCTTGCTTGCCAGGTCAATTGCCAGAATTCATTATTGCTGATTTGGCTAATTTGGATGCAGGTCAATCTTTACACGTTAAAGACATCGTATTGCCTGAAGGCGTTACAGCAATTATCCACGGTGAAAATCAAACCGTAGCTATCGCTGTTATCCCAGCTGGCGCAACTGCTGCTGAAGCAGAAGCTGTCGCTGAAAAGAAATAATCGGTTAAATCCGATTGTTAAAAAACCGCCTTCGGGCGGTTTTTTTATGAGGGAATTAAATTTAATTTAAACTATTTGTTAGAAGGGAATTGGTACCAAAGCTTCTAAAATTAAAATTTAGAATTCACCTTAAGTTGCATTCATACCAAATTGAATTTTTAAGACAGTTTCAACAGCCCGCATATCAGCCTGATTTAGCTTGCCGAGCATAGTCTTGAGACGCAGTTTGCCGCTGTCATAATTTGATCTGCCATTACCTTATTTTTTTGTCCAGCCAACGTAATCACTGTTTCACTTGGATAGATCCGGTCAGTATTGCTGCTTATTGGTACAACTTGTACTCGCGCCATATGCTGGTTAGCAGCATCATTACTCACAATCACGGCAGGTCGTGTCTTACGGATTTCACTACCGACTGCCGGGTCAAACTCAACACACCAAACTTCACCGCGTTTCATGGGTAACATCTTGTATAAGGGCGTTGCACCATTCACCGGCTTCTGCTTCACGCTTAGTATCTGCTGCCATTGCTTGATAGCCCGCGTCCAACGTATCTTCTTTCAATACGTAAGGACGTGCCAAACCTTCCAAAAATTGGCTAATATTGCCACGACCAATAACCTTATGCAGACCCGCATAGACTGCTTCGTCAATGGTAATTGTCATTTTGCGTTGCATGATTTCACCTTGTAATATACACGTACATATATCACTCTTTAAAAGATACTTGTACAATCAGAACTTTCCCTACAGTTGCTTCACTGGATCTGAATAATAACTTGCGCTGATACATTAAATTTACCAGTGGTTACGGTTTTTTATTGGCTAATTCATGGAAGCGGGTTCTTTCGAATTTGAACGCAGTTGATGCTGTGTGCAGATACTGCACTTAAAAAAAATACTTACATGCAAAAAGAAGATAGCGTTGCCACTCTGAGTGCAAGCAAGGATTCATGTATCGCTGCTATGTGGAGTCGATATTCACTCACTCATAAATAAGAGTAAAAGTCATGGCGCTATTGGCAATGCCGGCAGCTACTTTTGCAGCAGTCTGTATATATCTGGCATTAAAAGGAATGCTATAGCTTCCCCCAGTTGTTATATTTCCAAACGCATGAGGAACGCCAAATTCTTGTACCGCTTCGTTACCGTCTGCGCTTCGTATCTCGATACCGACACCAGCCGCGGCAGGCTTTGCACCACCCGAGTCCAGAGCAAGAATTCCATTTTTAGCATCCAATGCTGGCTTTAAAGGATCGAGCTGATACTTAACTGACGTATTAGGGCCAGCTACGCAATTATTCAGGCGAATCTCAAATGGAACCGGACTGAGCCTGCTACCAACGCCATTAAACATCTGTGCCGTATTTGTCTTGCCCATTGGAACGGTGATATTCGGCATAGAACAGCTCACTGTTGTCACAGTCAGCCCCTTGATGGTCAGTGTTGCTTCCGTTGACCAATAATTTTGGTTATTACGCAAAATACCTGTGCCAATTGCATACGACCCAAGGCTACCTCCGTTCGTGGCTCCGGTCTTATAAAATGCCAGCAGAAATTGCCCCCGTATAGGCTGAACTGGCATAAATCCTGGATAAGTACAGACAAGCCTATTCCAGCTAGCGTGGATCTCTGGACCCAAATTAACTCCATCTATCCAAGCGCTACTGCCATCACAATTGCCAATTGACCTCAGGCCGAGCGCAAAACCGACACCAGAAATACTCGTATTGTAAACACGCCGACCATTAATCATGCGATTGAAGCTACCGCCATAGGCTTTAACCCCAAGCGATTGTGAGCTATAGGTTCCTGAGCAGTTGTAAAGCTGAAATGGTCCGGTTTCTATATCCGGCCCGATCTGTGTTCCAATTGGCGCGTCCTGTGCAACGGACAAATTGAATGGCATCTGGAACGTACTTTGTGTCTCGGTGGTGCAGGCTGCCAGAGCCGTTGATGCAGAGAACGCCAAGGCACACAAAATAAAATTTAAAACAGCTGGGAGTTTAATCATTATTTAATCCATTCTTAATAAGTGCCGCGCATCTTGTCGTCAGTGGATTGCACTTTTTTGTTAGGTGCGACATGTGTTTTTTAGCGCTATTTCCAGGGTGACATAAACAGCCTGGGATTATTTTGTGAATAGTCTTATCAAGGAGTTTATGCAACTGGCACGCAAGCAGCATTCAAGCTAAACAAAGGTTCACCCATTTTTTTCTGATCGGTCAAGCCGTAAGAAGTGGTGTGTCGCTCCGATGGAGGAAGAGATACTCTCACTCATAAATAAGAGTAAAAGTCATGGCGCTATTGGCAATGCCGGCAGCTACTTTTGCAGCAGTCTGTATATATCTGGCATTAAAAGGAATCGTATAGCTTCCCCCTGTTGTTATATTTCCAAACGCATGAGGAACGCCAAATTCTTGTACCGCTTCGTTGCCGTCTGCGCTTCGTATCTGGATACCGACACCAGTCGCGGCAGGCTTTGCACCACCCGAGTCCAGAGCAAGAATTCCATTTTTAGAATCCAATGCTGGCTTTAAAGGATCGAACTGATACTTAACTGACGTATTAGGGCCAGCTATGCAATTATTAAGTCGAATCTCAAATGGAACCGGACTGAGCCTGCTACCAACGCCATCAAACATTTGTAGCGTATTCGTTTTTCCCATTGGAACGGTGACATTCGGCATAGAGCAGCTCACCGTTGTGACAGTCAGGCCTGTTATTGTTAATTTTGACTCAGGGCTAGTCCACCACCCATCGTTATTATATAAAGGAGCAGTAATAGATGTTTTGGATGCAACGGTACCTGAATCGGTCGTTGGTGCGATCTTATAAAATGTAAGAAGAAATTGCCCTTTAATAGGCTGCACTGGAAACAAACCCTTTGCTCTACAAAGAACCGTGTATGGCCAGTTGTTGGACTCCCTTCCTGCATAATCGATCTTGCCATCACAATTACCAATTGACTTCATGCCGACTGAATAACCGATACCCTTAATACCACTATTGAAAATTAGCCGACCATTAATTCTTTTGCCAGTGGAGTCGTAGGAACTGATCGTAATCGCTTGATTAAATTGCGATGTATCTGAGCAGGAATAAAGGTCATATGTTCCCGCTGCCCCTATCGGTGTGTTAATAGGATGGTCTTGTGCCACGGATAAGCTGATTGGCATATTGAACGTATTCTGTGTTACGGTGCACCCCCTATCAGCCTGAGCGTTTGATACGTAAAATAACAAGGTACATAAAGTAAAATTTAAAACAGCCGAGAATTTAATCATTATTCATTCCATCTTTGACAAGCTCAGCACAAAGCCTGTTGTCAACGGCTTGCACTTTCTGAGATAAGCTCCGCATTGTATGGCCACCTGTGTGATGGCCTGAAGTGGGGATAAGCAGCATTGCTGCATTGAGTCGTAGTGCTGAATGATGTTGCGGGCACCAATTTGACCGGTCTTTAGTTAAGTGCGTCATATGCTTCCTTAGTGTTTTTTTAGGGAGACATAGCCAGCCCTAAAACTTGTGTTGTGATTATTCTTGTTTAGCGACTTATGCAGCGGGCACACAAGCTGCGTTCAATCTAAACAACGGCTCATTCGTTTTTTTCTGATCGGTTAAGTCGTAAGGGATGGTGCATTGCAGCTCGTTGTCATTGCCCCATTTGACGGTCAGCAAACCTTGGTCGTTCGCGGCACGGGCATATATTTTTCCACCTTGCCCTACCATCCCAACGTTGGCGCCATCACTAGCGTAAACATTTGAACCCAATGGCAGCAGTTTGCCATCTGGTAGCGTAGTTTTTATTAGCACCGCGCGCCCGAGTGTGGTCTCAAATTTAAATTTAACCGAAGCGCCTGCGTAAGGAGCTGCCCGCAACTGATTGCCAGCTAGTTCCGCATTAGAATTAATGCCATCTGAATCCAGGCTGACTTCGTTATAACGATATGGCGTTAAATAAGGAATGACCGCATAGCCAGAACTGTCGATCCGCGCACCCATTCCATTACGTACCAAGGCACCTTCTGCACCTTTTGCTTCAATTAATCCAAACGTATCACCAACATACGGCCCCATGGTTAAGCCGCCGGAATGTGCTACCAATGCGCCGCGCATATTAGCGCCTGCCTGCCAATAATCTTTACCCGTCGAATAACTTGCACCAACAGTTGCGGCAGAAAATTGCTTTTGCACGTTAGCGTTGGCGCTGACGCTGGAACCTTGTTGATACGCGGTGGAAAGTCCATAGCTAGTTGTTTGATCTTCGCCGATAGTGCCAGAAAGGGAAGTTTGATAACTGTTTTTTCCGCCGCTCTGACTGGTAACCGAGCTAGAAAGCGATGATGTATTTGCCCCTGTTCCCAAAGGAACAGAAACCGATAGCGTGACCATGTTTGTGGTGGCATTATTTTGCAAGCCGTTATTAAAACCTGGTTGTCCATTAATTGAATTGAGTAACAAACCTGTTTGCTGTCTTGAGACAGACAGGTTGTAGTTAATTGAGCGATAGTTATTGCTATAGCCCAATTGAAACTGGGTATCATTTTCTTTGCCGGCGTAGTAATCATTCATCGCGGCGGAGACATAGAACTGTCCATAGCGGCCTAAGTTCTGGTTAAGGTTAACCACAAATTGGTTACGTTGCTGATAGGTAGCAGAAGACCAGATTTGCCCTGTTTGTGCTGCACTACGTACGCCTAACGCATCCACCAAATCACGGTATCCGCCAGTAGAATAGCGATAACCTGCCAATGACAGCGTGGTGGAAGTTGGTTGATAGGTATAGCTATACGTTGTTGCCAGCCGCCAGCCTTTTAACTTTTCGTTGTTGATATCTTTGCTCATTGAGTAGATGGTATTCAAGCCCAATGCACCAACTGGGGTTCCCATTACAGCGCCCGCCAAAACAGATTGATAATCGGCGGCCAATCGCACTCCCACATTACCGGTGAGGGAATTGGTGAGCCCGCGCTGATAGGTTGCATCAGCAAAGAAAGGTTGCATGTTGGCGACTTGGTTAACCTGCCCAAACGAAACTGCATAACGTGATGCACCAGGGCGCATGGATTCCGGTACAGCTGAAAACGGCACTGTAAAATGGGCGACCCGACCATCGGCTTCGGTCACTTCTACCTGCAAATCACCTTGATAACTGGTTGGGTACAGATCTTCAATAATGAATGGTCCAGGCGCAACCGTGGTTTGATAAATTTCATGTCCTGCCTGACGTATAACCACTTTGGCATTCGTCAAGGCGATGCCGCGTACAATCGGCGCATATCCGTTCATTGAGTCAGGCAACATCCTGTCATCGGTAGCGATGGAAATACCGCGAAATCCAACACTGCTAAATAAATTTCCGCCAGTGTAGTTTTGACCAATAGTCAACTCGCTTTGCCAGTTCGGTAATGAACGCTGCGCATAAGTACGGGAGCTATTCCAGTGCGCGGTACTATTAGGTGCATTGGAACTTTTTTGGTAATTATAATTACCTTGATAGCGCAAACGCCACATGCCTAAATTGATGCCCGAGTTTACGCCTAGGTAAGCAGAATCATTATTATTACTCTGCGTATCATATCGATAGTAGTTACTGTCATAGTTGAAAAATGCCATTGTTTCACCGGCATCGAGATTTTCCGGATTGACATAACCGCGTGGGTTACGAATCATCAAGGCTTGCGGAACGGTGATATTCAAACGTAAACTACTCATCAAAAAAGTGCTGGTAGCGCCACTAATGCGTTGCTCAACTGGGTAGCACTTGGCCGGTTCTTTAATTGCGGTACTGGTCTTTGTTTGATCATTAACGGTGGTCGTTGTGGTTACCGTGGTGGTGCTGGTAATTTGTGAAATATTTTCTGGCTTAACACCCGAGTCGATCAGAAGTTGATCATCCAAACACGGATATACCTTACCCTGATCTCCCACTAAAAATTCCACCGTTTTTCTGACGCTCAATACGTTGTTAACATAGATGTCGACCAGATAATTTCCTGGGTCAATTATGTTAGGTCGGTTAAAGCGCTCAAGACTCGCGCCTGACAATGAACCACCTACTAATAGATTACTGTTGAAATTGTAAGCGGCAGCTGTAGTAGCTACCGCCACTTGCATAGGCGCGGCAAACTCTTGTGACGCAACTTCTGTTGCGGCCTCAATCATTGCATCAGCTGGCAGTGCTGACAACAAACCCATCACTAAAAGCGATGCCGGTATAGTTTTTTGAGATTTAGCATTATGCATACTCAAAAAAGAATTGCTGAGTTTGTTCGCGTTCATTTATGCACCTTTCGTTAAGAATATGTTTACTTGTCTGTAACTGGGGTGTCAGGATTAAACTTATATTCCCCTTGCCCTGTACCGCCGTAGTCATTAATAAAGCTGTAGTTGACAGTCATTGGTAACTGCATCGGGTGACCAGGATTTTTAATTACCCAATCCGCCTTTGAGTACGGCGCTACCATGCTGGGCTCGAACGGAAATTCTTGGGCATTGCTGACGACTTTGGCGTTGACTAGAGAAATGTGATAGCCCGATTTGTTCTCTGCCGTAACCCGCCAATCAGCGCCTTCTTGTTGCACGCTAAAACTGAATTGATCGGTTGCGCGTTCTATGCCGCCTTTGATGGTAGTCGGCCGATAAAATAGCTTGATCCGATTGCGCAGCATGACGATCATTTGATTTTGATCGGCACTGTTTGCATCTAAGGAGGGGATTTGTACGGTATTTAAATAAAAGACCGATTCACGGTCTTGCGGCAAACCTTCACCAATAAATACCAGGCGTATTGTTTGACCTTCGTTCGGCTCAATCCGGAATAAAGGTGGTGTCACCAGAAATGGCGCTTCTGCAGTTTCAGGAGTAGATTTGTCGTCACCGCTATCAATCCATACTTGCATGACACTAGGTAAACTATCCTGATTAGTCAGTTGAATACTTTTTTCGCGTGCATTGGCAGGGTAAATCACGCGGGTGTTAGTCATTACCACACTAGCCAAAGCCGGAGCCATAGTGAGGACGCTAAGAAATAGTGCCGAGCCGATTATTTTCCAATTTTTTCTCATGATGCTTTCCCTTCGAACGATTTATTTACGTTATTTTTTCTGTTCCAGATTTAAAAATTAAATGTTCAACTGTCTTCCCACTACATCTTCAACCTTTACCCTTGCCTCACTAGTCAACTTAAAAAATAGCTACTTCGTAATCTAAGTAAATAAGCAAACTTAAATCCTTAGTCGTGACATGGTTCGGGGGCTGGATGACTTGTTAAATGAGGGAGTTACTGAAGAGTTTTGACAGGGGCTTGTTCTGGAGGGCAGAGAGCCCTCCAGAACAAGCCGATTTATACTAACAGTGCAGCAGATCTGGACAACTAAGTATTAAGGGTAAGCGACTGAATATTGCACACTACCGATAACTGAGCCTGGTGCCACTGCATCTGTTCCTTCAGCGATATAACGAACACCAAAGTTATGCGTAGCTGTGGTTTCACCCTTTGGCAATACCAAACCAGTTGCTGTGTAGCCGCCAGTTAGGTTGTAGCCAGTTGTTCCTGTGCCATCCAGCAATTGCAAGCTAACACCTTTCGCCTTGCCGGTATTCAGCAAATTACCACCCGAGGTGACATTATTGCCAACAAATGTAGTATTGATTGCCTGATCGGCCGTAGTTGGTGCGGTACAGCCAGTAACGCCAATTGCAAAGGTCGTTGTAGGCCCAAATTTACCTTTTTCGTTCAATGCTGCTGTGGAGATAGTTGGAATGAGTACGGTAGGGTTTGCACTTACACCATTAATGGCGACGGAGCAGGTGGATGCGTTAATTTCACCTTGAAATGTAATGGTATTGGCGCCTTGTGCAAACGCAAAAGCTGGGGCAATAGCTAATAGAAATGCTGTGTATTTCAAGTTCATGATATTTTCCCTAAGAAAAAATGCGGATTTAAAAAACAAATGGATCTTATGGGTAGTTAGATTACCTTCCCATTCAATCCATGATGATATTTTACTATTGAATTATATAAATATCTAGTTTATTTATTAATTAATGTGTTAAAAATTGTTAATTAAGCTAGATAGCTTATGATTCTTTTGTGTGTTCTGTCGCGCTGTTCAACGCAATAAAAGGAGGATTTTTTGAAGTATTGCATGGCTATTTTTTAGTTATTTTATCCATGAAATATAAGCGTGCTGATTAATATATCCGCCTTCGGGCGGTTTTTATTGCCTAAATAGTGTTGAACAAGTCGGCTTAAAAATAATCTAGACAAATATATCTAGATAATATATTCTACTTTCATCGGCTGGCATTCAAGGAGGTTCACAATGACGAAAAATATCCCCATACCCAAACCAACCACGGTTGAAATGAATGTATTACGCTTGGTTTGGCAACTAGGTCCATCCACGGCCAAGCAAGTGCTGCAAGAGGCAGTAAAGGAGCGCCCCGAAATTACTTACGCCACAATTTTGCGGGTGCTGCAAATTATGCATAGCAAAGGATTGTTGATTCGTGATGAAAGTCAACGCTCACATATCTATGCCCCAGCGCAACCGCAAGATGCGTTGCAATCCAATTTAGTTAAAGATTTGATCCAAAAAGTTTTTGCTGGTTCAGGAAAAGCCTTGGTGATGGAGGCATTGCGCACACATGTCAGCAAGAAAGAGCGAGATGAAATTGAAGCATTACTTAGAGAGGATAAAAAATGAACAGCGCATTTAATTACACGTTAAATCAACTGGTATCCGTATTAGGTTCAGCCTTAGTTAATTTTGTATGGCAGGGAGTGCTGATTGGACTAATTACGGCGGCTCTTATGGTGTTGCTGCGAAATGCAAAGCCACAAACTCGCTATGCTATAGCTTGCGCTGCATTAGGACTTTGTATTTTATTGCCTTTGCAAGCAGTTATTTTTGATTCTGCTGATAATGCAACGATGCGCATTTTGGATGATTCGATTGGTTTAACCGCTGGCGGTGCGTTAGCTGCCGTTGATATACCCATTGTCTGGACATGGGCGCAAACGCATTTGATGGAACTAGTTAGTATTTGGGCGCTGTGTGTGGTCTTTTTTTCTATTCGATTAACCGTTGGCCTGGCGTGGGTATCACGGATTTGCGATGCTAGTCACAACACGGTTAATTCTTACTGGCAAACACGACTCAACAATCTCTCGCAACGTAGCGGTATTAAACATTTTGTGCCGTTGCATGTTGTAAATAATCTTGATACTCCGGCAGTGGCTGGTTGGTTGCGCCCCATCGTGTTAGTGCCAGCATCCCTCATTTCCGGCATGCCGCCGGAGCTTCTGGAAGCGTTGCTGGCGCATGAAGTTGCTCATATTCGCCGAATGGATTATGCGGTAAACCTAGTTCAAAGCGCAGTAGAAATTCTACTTTTCTATCATCCTGCGGTATGGTTTATCTCTGGCAAAATTAGGATTGAGCGTGAGCAAATTGCTGATGATATGGCCGCAATACTAATTGGTGAGCCACGACGTTTAGCATTTGCACTGAGTGAATTGGAGCAGCTTAAATTTTTAACGGCTCAGCTTGCTCCTGCTGCCAACGGCGGAAATTTAGTTGGACGTATTAAACGATTAATGCGCCCAGATGTGCGCACGGTTGGTTGGCAATCGTTAATTCCAGCGGTGAGTTTAGTATTAGCCAGCGTTGCATTTTATGCGAATGCTGCACCAGCTAGTGCAGCAACAAAAACAACTCGCGCTACCCTTGATTTTGAACGTTGCGATAAACCAGATTATCCCCTGCAATCTATACAGAGCAAAGAACAAGGCACTGTCAGAATATTGTTTTCGATAGATGCTAAAGGACACGTAGTTGAATCCAAAGTCACTAAATCAAGTGGTCATTCCATGTTAGATAGCGCGGCCGTAACTGGACTGACTAAATGTTCGTTTAGGCCGGCTACTCACAACGGTAAGCCAGTAAGTGCAACGGAGATGGTGGATTATGTGTGGACACTTCCTGATTAACGCTCATTAATTTAGATAAATAAAAATCGATAAGGAAATTTATGCTGAAACATTTTTTCATTTTTTGTATGCTACTAGGTAGCGCTACCATAGTTTGCGCTTCTCAGTTACCAGACTATCCGTTTATTCATTCCGTTGGTAATGCTGGTATTTATGCGCAGCCTGACATTGGAGAAATTAGTTTTGAAATTACCGTTTCCGATGCGGAGTCTGATAAGGCAACGCAGCAAGCTGTGGCCATTAATGCCGATATTTTGGCGTTACTGGCAGCGCAAAATATTCCGGCCGCCGATGTAGAGATTTACGAAGTTCAAAAGAAAATGCGAGCAGTAGAAGGCGTGGATGGAAAGCCTGCAACGGTGATTTGCGATATCAAGCAAAGCATAATCATTAATGTGCGGGATTTGAGCAAATGGGAAGGGCTGACTACGCCATTGCTGGGTACAAATAATCTTGGTAATTTTGATACGTCATTTGAACGGACTGATAGACATAAAATCAACGACGAGTTAATCGCTGCGGCGGTTAAGGACGCTCAACATAACGGAATGTTGATGGTGGAATCTTTTGGCAAACACCTTGGTGCTGCGATGGCGATTTCATCAGGAAAACTAAAGGATGTAAGTATTGCACTTGGCTTGGCAACTGGTGGACTTTCCAGTGATGATGCGCCAAAAGGTAACCCGATACGTAATTTTTTCGCACCTGCTCCACTCCGATTTACGCAAAGCGTGGATGTGCTGTTTAAAATCAAGTGAGAAACCATATATTCGGTTGATGTGGCGACTTAGCGGGTATGACTTATGAAGCAATTAAAAGGCGTTAATTCAAGCGTGGATCATAAATAAACTGCCGCACAATTTTCGCAGATATTTTTTTCGCATCTGGATGCTTTGGGTTAATTAGTACGTTGAATTCTTCCGGCACGATAATCGAAGGTACCAGCAGTAAAGCGGCCGAGCGTCCTTCTAGCCATGTACTGCCAAACTCAATACTAAACATGCCCGGTGGTTCGGCCAGCCAGCTCGGGTCTAGTTCTGCAGCAGTGATTATTTCTCGTTTGTTCCATAATTTAACGGGAACCGAAATCGCAATCAAAAAACGATTGCGCGCGGCGATCTCGCTACCAATATGTGCCAACGTTTCTAACGTGGCTAAAGCGATTGTGCTGGAGCTGTACGTGACCGCGAGCGATTTTTTATTCCAGCGCCCTCCGGTTATTTTTGCACCTTCGCCAGATAAGTCATCGGCGCGAAATAAGGCCGTGTGTTTGGAGATACGCCACAGTTGGACAGAATTCATTGTAATTTTTAAGCCACAACGCCGTATTCGATTCTACCGAGCGTGTCCATTACCAATTCGTAGCCGGCTTCGGTATCGAGTAACGATAATGGTGATTCGCCCCCTAGTGAGCGATTCGACTGTTGCACCCATAGTTTGGCAGCCTCTTCATCTTCCAGAACTTCCAGGGTGCGTGAAAAAACGCGATTAACCCGATACAAGCGATCCCCATGAGCTGTGGAAAGAGGGCTTTGCTGGCTGATATTTTTTTCTATGGTGCTCTTTGGTAAACCAACGCAAGCATAAAACTTATCACGCGGCATACCGATCATTTTTGCGACTTCAATAATATCTGAGGCAGGAATGCCAAGTCGGGTTCTGGCAATTTGCTCCGCACTGGCGCGCAACGTTGGTACGGCGTAGATAGTCGCCGGTTGTTTAATTTCAGGGCTACGTGCGCGTGGCGAAATTGCTTTAGTTGCTGCGTGAGTGGCTGATTTATGAGTAAGTTTGTTTTGCATGATTACTCCTTTAAGACTAAATTTAATCTCATTGTAGACTATTTTTATCTACTTGGCGGTTGGACTTCGTTTTAATATCATTCCAGTCTAGGTCGGGTAAAAATGATTAATCGGAAGTATGTGCCAATTTTCGATGTATTTTTACCTTTGTTGCACAAGCTCTTCAGGTAGAATTCCAATTCCGTTTGTTACTCTGGAAGCAATAATGAATACAGTGATGATGTGGAAGAGATTGGGCTGCATGTTATTTTTATGGGCTGCAGCAAGTTGTATCTCTGCGCACGCGAGTGATTTGCTTAAACCGTGTCGCGTGGATGGCTTTGCACAGCAAGTGCAGTGCGGGCAAATACAACGTCCGCTTAATCCTGATGAGCCAAACGGTAAGCAAATTTCACTACATTTTATTGTGCTAACGGCACAAGATAAAAGTAAAGCACCAGACCCCATTTTTCTTTTGGCTGGCGGCCCTGGGCAGAGTGCAATCAACGTGGCGAGCTGGATGAAAGCCATGTTTGAAAAACTCCAGCGCCGTCGTGATTTGGTATTTGTAGACCAGCGTGGCACAGGAAAATCTGCACCATTGATTTGCCCTGAAAGCAGTGATTTAAAAGGAATCGGTGAAGCAGATCACGAAGTGCAAGAAGCATTGAAATGCAAAACTCAATTAGAAAAATTACCATACGGTGATTTGCGTTTTTTCACCACTAGCATCGCCATGCAAGACCTGGATGCTGTGCGCGCAGCACTAAATTATCCGCAAATAAATTTAATTGGCATTTCATATGGCACCCGTGCTGCACTTGAATATGCACGGCAATTTCCGACCAAAGTCAGGCGTAGTGTTTTAGATGGCGTTGTGCAGCCGGATCAGATGTTGGCTGACGATGATTTACAGAAGTCGTTAGATAATTTATTTAAAGATTGCGCACAAGATGTGCGCTGCCAAAAAGCTTATTCAACTCTGCCACAAGACTGGAAAAAATTGCTGGCTGGTTTGCCACAAAAAGCTCAATTAACACATCCGCGTTTAGGTACTCAAATTAGCGCCACCATTACGCGAGATGATGTTTTAGGCTGGGTGACCGCCATTATTTATTCACCGGTCAATAGCGCAGGATTACCTAGTGCGATCACGCAGGCAGGTAAGGGCAACTTCAATCCAATGCTAGCGTTAAGCGGAACCGGTAATTTACCTAACCCTGGGAGTATTGCATATGGCATGCATTTTTCCGTTGTGTGCGCTGAAGAATATGAGCATCAGTTGCAGGCAACGAAACCAAGTGCAAATAATGATTTTGGGGATTTGCATAATCAAATGTATCTCAAAGTTTGTCAGCAATGGCCACGCGGTAAAGTGCCGGAAGGTTTTTATACCACGCCAGTCAGCGCCACTCCGGTGCTGTTATTAAGTGGCGGCATAGATCCGGTCACGCCACCCTGGCATGCAGATCGGGTAGCAAAGGCATTAGGGCCAATGGCACGCCATATTGTATTGGAGCGTTCAGGGCATGGCATGTTGCAACAAACGTGTTTGTCTGACGTTGCCACCAAATTCATTAATGCCAAAACTGATCAGGACGCACAGAATGTGGACGCTAGTTGTGTGAAGCAAATTCCACGTCCGAGTGTCTGGATTGCTCCGGTTGCACCAAGTAATTCAACTGAGTCAGCTGAACCCGTTAAGCCAAGCACTAAAACTACTTCATCAGAGGCGCAGCCATGATACGCGTTGAAAATCTTTCAAAACACTTCATCCGTCAGGCAAGTGGACGTTGGCAGCGCGGTAAAGGTGAGGTGGTGCAAGCGGTTAAAGATATTAGTTTTTGCGCTGAAGACGGTCAAATTACCGGGTTATTAGGCGCCAATGGTGCAGGAAAAACCACTACCTTAAGAATGATTGGCGCTTTATTAAAACAAGACGGCGGACATATCTTAGTGGACGGTGTTGCAGTGCAAGCGGGGCAGCAGGCCACTCAAGCACAAATGGGCGTGCTATCCGACGCACGCGGTTTATATCCACGTTTAAGCGCTCGTGAAAACATTGTTTATTACGGTGTTTTACACGGTATGTCACGCGAACAGGCGCATCAGCGGGTAGATGTATTAGCGGAAGTTTTGGAATTAAAACCAATCTTAGAACGTCGTTGCGACGGTTTTAGTCAGGGTGAAAAAATGAAAACAGCCTTGGCGCGTGCTTTGGTACATGACCCTAAAAATATTATTCTGGATGAACCAACCAACGGTTTAGATGTATTGGCAACCCGCGCCTTGCGTGAGTTTTTACGCTGGTTGCGTTCGCCAGCTGGCGGTAGTAAATGCATTATTTTTTCCACGCATATTATGCAAGAAGTAGAGCGGCTTTGTGATCACGTGGTTGTTGTGGCGCATGGTAAAACAGTTGCGCAAGGAAGCGTGGCTGCATTGTTGAGTCAAGTTGGTGCAACTGATTTTGAAGATGCATTTGTGAAGCTGGCTTTTGATCAATCGGCTGAACCATCAATTCAAACTCGGAGTGCAGCATGAAGCTTATGTTATCGATCGCTTATAAAGAATTGGTTGATGCCTTACGTGATAAGCGCACCATGTTGATGGTATTTATGGTCACCATTTTCGGCATGCCATTTATGATGGTAATGATGTCTGAAATGGCCAACCGATTTGAAACGCAGGCAGAAAAAAAGGTGATCTGGATTGCGGGTATCAAGCACGCGCCAGAACTACAAAATTTTGTAGAGCGGCAGGGCTATCAAATTAAAGATGCGCCAGTTGATTATGAACATCAATTGCAAACGAAAACCTTGATTGATCCGGTGTTAGTGGTGAGCGATGATTTTCAGGAAAAATTGGCGCAAGGCGATAGGCCTACAGTATTCATCGTGATGGATGTCGCTAATCAGGATTCGCAAACCGGCGTTGCGCCACTTCGGCGGCTAATGCAAGGCTATAGCAGCGAACAAGCCGGATTAAACTTGGCGATGCGCGGCGTTTCGCCAGATATTTTAAACGTGATCGACGTTAAAGAGCGTCATTTAAGCCGTACAGCAGATTCTGGCGCGCAGCTTAAAAGCGTGATGTCGATGATGCTCATGTTTACCATGATATCGGCTGGCTTATATGCTGCGATTGATACCTCCGCAGGTGAGCGTGAACGCGGTTCATTGGAGCCGCTGATGATGAATCCGGTTTCAAGTTGGGCATTTACTGTTGGAAAGTGGATTGCGGTAGGAACGCTCACGATGATGGTGGTGGTGTTTAGCGTATTGAGTATTTTCCCCGCATCGCTTTTAATACGTAACGAAACGATTAAAATTATGCTGCAATTTAGCAGTGCTGAAATGCTGCTGATGATTTTAGTTTTACTTCCATTAGGGCTGTGTTTGGCTGCGGTTCAAATCGCCATTGCGATTAATGGCAAAAGCCACAAGGAAGCTCAGGCACGTTGTACCATTTTGCTCGTTGCCGCTCCGTTAGTTTCCATGATCGGTATGTTCAAACAAGGTGCTGATCCAGTTTGGTATAAATGGGTGCCGTTACTATCGCAGAATCAATTGATGGGGAAAATTTTAAATAACGAAGTGGTCAGCAGTGCAGACATGTTTGCTCCGGTGCTGACCTGTGCGTTAATCACTTTTGCGGCGCTTTGGTATACCAGCAAAAAAATGCGAAGTATTTTGATGTAAGGGTATTAATGAGGTAATTGTCGACGTAAAAACTATGTCAATTCGCGGTGCCGAATTACCACTTGCTCGGTGGTTTTAAAGTGCTGCGCTAGTTGTTCTACCATGTATACCGAGCGATGTTGGCCGCCGGTGCAGCCTATGCAAATGGTGAGGTAGCTGCGGTTGTCGTGTTTAAATGATGGCAGCCATTTTTCTATAAATTGGCTGATGTCGTTCAGCATTTCCTGTGCTTCCGGCTGATCTTGTAAAAACAGTTGAACCGGTAAGTCTTGTCCGGTTAATGGGCGCAGGTTGATGTCGTAATGCGGGTTAGGCAAGGTGCGTACGTCAAACATTAAATCCGCATTTAATGGCACGCCGACTTTAAAGGCGAACGATTCAAAAAGAATAGTAATGTTGCTGCGCTCAATGTTGATCAGTTCCCTGATCCAGCTTCTCAATTGACTTGTTTTGAGACCGGACGTGTCGATGACGTCGGCAATCTCTTCCATCTCATTGAGCATTTTTCGCTCTGTTTGTATGCATTCAATGAGTGTGCGCGGATCGTTGGGATTTTGTCCTGGCAACAGGCGATGTGAAAGTGGATGGCTGCGTCGGGTTTCGGAAAAACGGGCGATCAGCGATTCTGTTTTTGCAGTTAAAAACAGTAAATCAAGCTGATGTCCTGCCGCTTTTAATAGTTGAATACTGTTGATTAAGCCGTTCAGCGAATTGGCGCTGCGGGCATCAATGGCAATGGCGGCGGCTTGAATGCCGTCTTGCGTTAAGGTGCTGATTAATTCAGGTAATAGCGTGGGCGGTAAATTATCTACGCAAAAAAAGCCGGTATCTTCTAATACATTTAAGGCGACAGATTTGCCTGAGCCTGAAATACCGGAAATAAGGAAAATACGCATAAGCCCTCTTTAGCTGGAGTTAATCCTCGTCGTCGCTCATGGCTTTGCGTTGCCGTTCCATGAATTCTTGTAAGGTATCAATGCCACGTAATTGTAATATGGTGTTGCGTACCGCTGCTTCAAGCAACACCGCGATATTTCGACCTGCTGCAACGGGAATGGTTACTTTGCGTACAGCCAAGCCCAGCACATCTTCGGTTTGCGCATCAATTGGTAAACGCTCAAAATTTTCTTCCAATGCACTACGCCGCACTAAATGAACGATTAATTTTAAACGCATTTTTCGACGCACTGCCGTTTCACCGAAAATAGTTCGAATATCGAGCAAGCCCAACCCGCGTACTTCCAGTAAATTTTGTAATAATGGCGGGCAGCGCCCTTCAATCATGTTGGGTGCAATTCGGGAAAACTCAACCGCATCATCCGCCACTAAGCCGTGGCTACGTGAAATCAACTCTAAACCAAGTTCACTTTTACCTAAGCCGGAATCACCGGTGATGAGTACACCAACGCCAAGCACGTCCATAAAAACGCCATGCATGGTGATTTGTTGTGCTAATCGTTTAGATAAAAAGACGCGTAAGAAATCAATTACTTGGGCCGATGGTAGCGGCGTTGAGAATAAGGGGATATTGTTTTCATCGCACACCGCCATTAAATCTACCGGCGTTTCTAAGCCCTGCGAAATGATGATGGCCGGAGTGCCTCCAGCGACTAAGTCACGGAATAAGTGTGCGCGGGTGTTGGATGAAATTCGTTCGTAATAGGCTTTTTCTTGATGCCCCATTACCTGTATGCGGCCGGGATGAATTAAGTTGAGATGCCCAACCTGGTCAGCTGCCGAGGTGGCATCGCCAAAAATAAGTTTATCGCCGCCAGAACAGCCTGCAAACCAACCTAGTTTTAATAAATCACGGTTATCTTCGTAGATATTTTGTATCGACAGGGTGCTTGGGTTGGGCATGAAGTGTGTGGCCGTTGTGGTTAGCCAGTTAGGCCGTTATTTGTGGCTGCCATTCCAGAATCCGGTTGTGTACGGCGACGGCGTCGGTCGCGTTACTCAATTCAGCTCGGATGGTGGTATCGGAAAACATCTCGGCAATTTCGGCAAGAATCGCCAAATGCTGTTTAGTGACGCTATCTGGCATTAACAAGAAAATTAATAGATGAACCGGCTCGCTATCCGGCGATTCAAAAGGAATTGGTTCGGCTAAACGAATAAAGGCAGCAACCGGTTTTTTCAGGCCTTTAATGCGGCCATGCGGAATAGCTACCCCGTGGCCTAGGCCAGTTGAACCAAGACGTTCGCGAGCGAACAAGTTTTCAGAGACAATTGACCTGGCAATCCCGCAGTTGTTCTCAAACAAAAGACCTGCTTGTTCAAACGCACGTTTTTTGCTTGATACTTCGAGGTTCAATATAACGTTAGGTAATGGCAGGATTTTTGCTATATTCGTCATGATGCTAGAAGAGTTTCAAACAGCGCCCCAAATAGTACGCGTCGCGCAAATTATAGGCTTCTTTACGTAATGTGCAATACCAATTGGGTTTTATGTTGGTTATTGCACAGGCCGCCATCAATGGATGCCATTGATGGAATTTTAATAATATTTTTTACTTCAAACTTACTCGTAAAGCAAGGAATAGCACATCGCCATTGCCGGTACCGGATAACTTTGGAATATAACTTGCAACCAGTTTAGTGTCGCGCGTGCCGATTGAGAAAAGTGGCAGAATGCCTGGAAATGGAACGCCTTGCAAAATGTCGGTGCGGCTAATTAATCCAGCGGTGTAACCAATGCCAGCTTCCCAGTTGCCGCCTAAGGACTTCATCCATTGGTAGCTATAACCGGCGGTAATTTGTGGCTTGTAATGGGAATCCGCCATGATCACAATCTGTAGCGACTCTTCATTATCTTTGGAATCGCGCAATTCTTTGCTCATACCTAAGCCCCAGGTTTTTTCATTGAGCTCGTCAATTCGTTCTGCTGTGTAAGTGCCGCGGCCATGATGTGCGTAGCCGGATAAAATTGTGGATAAACGGCCGTTGTCGTACAGATTTTCGGTGGTATTTACCGCATCGTCATAGGTTTTTTTAAACCAGCCAGGTTGCTCGGTTGTTGTATCTGTGTTTGCGGGTGCAGGTGCAGTGTCGCTGGTTTGCGCGTAGGCTGAGCAGGCGAAGCTGAGAAAAAGTACCGCGGAAAAATGACGTAATGTAAAAAATTTCATAATGATTTATTGTCTTGCATTTCTAAGGTTGGAAGGTAATTGATTGCTGGAAAAATTACTGCGCCACGGATTAATATCTAGTCCGCCACGGCGCGTATAGCGCGCGTAAACGGCCAATTTTTGTGGCTTGCAGCCGCTTAAAATGTCAGTGAAAATGCGTTCAACACATTGTTCATGGAACTCGTTATGGTTGCGAAAGCCGATCAGGTATTTCAGCAAACCGGCCTGATCAATCGGTGCGCCGACATAATGAATTTGTACACTGCCCCAATCGGGTTGGCCAGTGACTAAACAATTTGATTTAAGCAGGTGGGACACCAGTGTTTCTTCAACTGGCGACGCATTCAGGTCGCAGCTCAAAAGCGTCACATCTGGATGGTAATTTTCGACTTCAATGTCTAATCTGTCTAGTAATAAGCCGTCTAATTCAGCAAAGCGCTGATGTGAAAATTCTGCTGGTAAAGTTAGTTTAATTTGAACTGAGGCACCAAAACCAGCGGAGATATCTTGCTTTAATAAAGCCAGCAGCGCGTCGGTATCAGCCAGTCGGGTTTGGTTAAACGAATTTAAATACAACTTGAATGATTTAGATTCGATGATGTTAGGTGAATCGGCCGGCACCATAAACGTGGCGATGACAATTTGCGGTTTGCCGCGCAAATTTAGCCATGATATTTCGTAAGCATTCCAAATATCCAGACCGAAAAACGGCAATGTCGACGTGAGGCCGATTTCCGCCCGTTTTTGCGCGCGCGGAATCGGAAATAACAGGCTGGCGTCGTATTGCGTGACGTAGGCAGCAGTTTTTCCTAAGGTTGAATTTTCTGGCGTATTGGATTGCATAGTGTGTTGCCTAAGATTGCGCTAAAAAGAGTTTGTATACCGGGTTGTTGTTTTCATCCCAATGGCGATAACCTAAGTTTGCCAAGAATTTTTTAAATTCTCGCATTTCATTTTTAGGCACTTGCAGTCCGACTAAGATCCGGCCATAGTCCGCGCCGTGATTGCGATAATGGAATAAGCTGATATTCCAGTTGGGAGCCATGCTGGACAAGAAGCGCATCAGCGCGCCAGGCCGTTCCGGGAATTCAAAGCGGTATAACAATTCATGTTGCGCCAATGGGCTTTTACCGCCGACCAAATGGCGGATATGCAACTTGGCTAATTCATCTTCAGATAAATCCAAAGTGGGGAAGCCGTGTTTGATGAAATTCTTAGCGATTTTGCTCGATTCGCTGCGGTTATTTACCTGAACGCCGATAAATATATGCGCAGCCTTGGCATCGCTGATGCGGTAATTAAATTCAGTCACATTACGCGGCCCTACTAGCTCACAAAAACGCTTAAAGCTGCCGCGTTCTTCAGGAATCGTCACGGCAAATACCGCTTCGCGGGCTTCACCGATTTCAGCGCGTTCTGCGACAAAACGCAGGCGGTCGAAATTCATATTCGCGCCACTGGCGATGGTAATTAAATGTTGGTTTTTTAGTGGTGTTTTATTCGCCGCTGCGCGCTCTAAATACGCTTTAGCTCCGGCAACGGCTAACGCACCGGAAGGCTCCAATATGCTGCGGGTATCTTGAAATACGTCTTTGAGTGCGGCGCAAATAGCGTCGGTATTCACCAAAATAACTTCATCGACATATTGCTTGGCGAGGCGGAAGTTTTCTTCGCCAACCAACTTAACGGCGGTGCCATCGGCAAATAAGCCAACTTCGGATAAATCAACCCGTTTGCCAGCGGCCAGGCTGCGCGACATGGCATCTGCATCGAAGGTTTCCACGCCAATAATTTTGATTTCAGGGCGCACTGCTTTGACATAGGCCGCAATGCCGGCTATTAATCCGCCGCCACCGATCGGTACAAAAATCGCGTGAATAGGTTCAGCGTGCTGGCGCAATATTTCCATGCCGATGGTGCCTTGGCCGGCGATCACATCGGGATCATCAAACGGATGCACAAAAGTGAGTTTATGCTTTTTTTCCAGCATTAAAGCGTGGCTGTAAGCGTCTGAATACGAATCGCCGTGCAAAATCACTTCGACGTTAGCGCCACCATGTTGTATAACGGCATCGATTTTGATTTGCGGGGTGGATGCTGGCATCACAATTCTGGCGCGGCAATTGAGCTTGGCTGCAGAAAAAGCCACGCCTTGTGCGTGGTTGCCCGCCGAGGCGCAAATCACGCCGCGTTTTAATTGTGCAGGTAACAGTTGCGCCATGCGATTGTAGGCACCGCGAATTTTGAAGCTAAACACGTTTTGCATATCTTCACGTTTGAAGAAAATGCTGTTGCCATAACGGCTGGAGAGTGTTGGGGAAATTTCTAATGGAGTTTCAAAAGCGACGTCATACACACGTGAGGTAAGTATTTTTTTTAAATAATCTGTACTCATAGAGAATGCCAAATCCGACGCCAAAGAATCGGGCATTATAATCTGAAATTAGCCGTTAAGCCTTTATAGGGGGTGAAATGGATTTCCTTGATTTGTATCTTTGCGTAGGCTAAAAACTTGCTGTATCAAGTCGGGCGCAAGCTGCTGGGTGCTGATTTTACTGAATTAACGGTAGGAGAACAGTCAAATTCAAGAAAACTCATATACTCCACCAATTTTTTGAAAAATTTAACGTATCTAGTGGGCCTTTGGGCGATTGAAAGTTAATTTTTAGGTGGTATATGTAGAGATAGGCATAAATATTAATCAGTAGGCTTGTTTTAAAATAAAATACCCCCGTATAAAAATATTTGAATGGGTTAAGGAGTTTGTTCCTGCAGGAACAAACTGTTGCGTCTGCAGCCGATATATCGTCTGAAACCCCGACTCAACCTAGAGTATTCTGAAAATAAAAAATGCAATAATCCGTTGCAAGTTTACATTTCCAAATAAATTTCCATATCAATTCAATCTAATTTGCGTTTTTCCCCAATTTAATTTGCTTTAAGTGCTGTTTGAGATTAACTCAGGGTAACGTGGTGCAGCGCAATACGCTAGAATGACATTACTTGTTTCTTTCGCCTTAGTTTGCTTTAGTTTGTGTTTTATTGCGCTCTAGCACGTCACTTAATAAAATAAAGATGAATGCACCTGTTCAAATCCAAGCTCTGAATCTTCCTCATCCAGACGCCGCACCAACCCGGTTGCGTGAAATTCCCTACAACTACACCTCGTTCTCCGACCGTGAAATTGTCATTCGCTTACTGGGCGAACCTGCCTGGCATTTGCTGGATACCTTGCGCGTCGCGCGTCAAACGGGGCGTTCGGCACGTATGTTGTATGAAGTATTGGGCGATATTTGGGTGGTGCAGCGCAATCCTTATTTACAAGACGATTTGCTCGACAATCCTAAACGCCGTCAAAATTTAATCGATGCACTGAACCATCGTCTCGCTGAAGTCGATAAACGTCGTTTGGATGACGCAGAACAAGGTGACGACGCTAAGCAACGTAGTCAAAGTGTGCAAACCTTGCTGCAAGCGGCGCGCCTGGCAGTGCAGAAATTTGCTGAAGAATTCCGCAATACCTACGATTTACGCAAACGCGCCATTAGACTACTGGCGAAACATACCGAAAAAGATAACATTAAATTTGACGGTTTATCACGCGTTTCACATGTCACCGACGCGACCGACTGGCGCGTGGAATATCCGTTTG
Source organism: Solimicrobium silvestre (assembly GCF_002976435.1). GTDB lineage: Bacteria > Pseudomonadota > Gammaproteobacteria > Burkholderiales > Burkholderiaceae_D > Solimicrobium > Solimicrobium silvestre. Next base: position 56,687 of record NZ_PUGF01000005.1, read on the forward strand.
TAGTGCTCACGCCAGATACTGAAGATGAAATGGCGGGCTTGGTTAAGTGCTGCATTGAGTTGGGACTCACTATCATCCCGCGCGGTGGTGGAACTGGTTATACCGGCGGAGCGATTCCTTTGACGCCACGTTCGGCCGTTATTAATACTGAAAAATTAGAAACCTTAGGCGCGGTTGAAATGACCGTATTGCCGGGATTAAGCGCACCTTACGCCACCATTTATTCCGGCGCGGGTGTGGTAACTAAGCGCGTCACCGATGCGGCAGAAAAAGCCGGTTTTGTATTTGCCGTTGACCCAACATCCGCCGAAGCTTCCTGCATAGGCGGCAATGTGGCGATGAATGCTGGCGGTAAAAAAGCCGTGTTATGGGGCACTGCGCTGGATAACTTAGCGTCTTGGCGCATGGTGGACCCAAATGGCGACTGGCTGGAAGTCACTCGGCTGGAGCATAATTTAGGCAAAATCCACGATGTAGCTGTAGCTAAATTTAAACTGGAATGGACTCATCCGGGCCAAAAAACACCTTTTAAAACTGAGCAGTTAGATATTAAAGGTCGCACCTTCCGCAAAGAGGGCTTGGGCAAAGATGTGACTGATAAATTTTTAGCCGGTTTGCCTGGCGTACAAAAAGAAGGTTGCGACGGTCTGATTACGTCGGCGCGCTGGATTTTGCACAAAATGCCGAAATTCACGCGCACCGTTTGTCTGGAGTTTTTTGGTCAGGCCCGCGACGCGATTCCATCGATAGTGGAAATTAAAGATTATCTGGACGGCCAAACCAAACAGGGCGGCGCGATATTGGCCGGTTTGGAACATTTGGATGAGCGCTATTTACGCGCGGTCGGTTACACCACTAAATCCAAGCGCGGCGTATTACCGAAAATGGCGCTGTTCGGTGACATTGTCGGTGACGATGAAAATGCCGTGGCCTTGGCGGCCTCTGAAGTTATCCGCATCGCCAATACCCGGGTGGGTGAAGGTTTTGTGGCAGTGTCGCCGGAAGCGCGTAAAAAGTTCTGGTTGGACCGCGCAAAAACTGCCGCCATTTCCAAGCACACCAATGCTTTTAAAATCAATGAAGATGTGGTGATTCCGCTTGACCGAATGGGTGAATATACCGACGGTATTGAGCGAATTAATATTGAATTATCGTTGCAAAATAAATTGGCATTGGTGCAGTCCTTGCGCCAGTATTTTGCCAATGGAAATCTGCCTCTGGGTAAAAATGAAGATGCAGAAGGTGACGATATTCCCGCTGCAGAAATTTTTGAAGACCGCGTCGCACAAGCACAAACCTTGCTGGATGCGGTGCATACGCGCTGGCAAACGGTGTTGGATCAATTAGATCAACCGTTAGCGAGCTGCATGACGCAATTCGTAGCTATCGGCCTGGAAAAACTCATTCCTGTATTTGAGGTTCGCTTAACAACGCAGCCTGACGCAACTTTATTTGATGTGGTGCAAGACCGCACAATTCGCATCTCATGGAAAAATGAATTACGTGCGCAATTGCGGCAAATTTTTACCGGCTCAGCGTTCAAATTAATTCTCGACGAATGTATCGCAACCCACAAAAAAATATTGCGCAGCCGGGTTTTTGTTGCTCTGCACATGCATGCTGGCGACGGTAATGTGCACACCAATATTCCAGTGAATTCAGACGACTACGACATGCTGCAAGTGGCGCACACTGCTGTGGCACGGATTATGGTGTTGGCGCGACATTTAAACGGTGTAATTTCGGGTGAGCATGGCATTGGGATTACCAAGCTGGAGTATTTAAACGAAGCGGAAATTCAAGATTTCCGCGACTATAAATTGCGCGTTGACCCGGAAGGTCGCTTTAATAAAGGCAAGCTACTTAATTTGCCGGGTTTTGACGCTGATTTACGCAATGCCTATACCCCGTCGTTCGGGTTGATGGGGCATGAATCGCTGATCATGCAGCAAAGCGATATCGGTGCTATTGCCAACAGCGTTAAAGACTGTTTGCGCTGCGGTAAATGCAAACCGGTTTGTGCAACGCACGTACCGCGCGCCAATTTATTGTATTCACCGCGAAATAAAATTTTAGCGACTTCCCTGTTAGTGGAAGCCTTTTTGTATGAAGAGCAAACGCGGCGCGGTATTTCGATTAAACATTGGGAAGAGTTTGAAGATGTGGCTGACCATTGCACGGTCTGTCATAAGTGCGTAACGCCGTGCCCAGTCGATATTGATTTTGGCGACGTGTCGATGAATATGCGTAATTTATTACGCAAGATGAATAAGAAATCGTTTAATCCTGGCACCGCAACGTCGATGTTTTTCCTGAATGCGAAAGATCCGGCCACCATTAAAGCGGCGCGCAAAGTGATTTTTGGCTGGGGTGTAGCCGCGCAACATTTAGCAAATACGCTACTCAAATCTTTGGCTAAAAAGCAGACCAAAGCACCGCCATCGACCGTCGGTAAAGCACCGATTAAAGAGCAGGTAATTCACTTCATCAATAAAAAAATGCCGGGCAACTTGCCCAAGAAAACCGCGCGTGCATTATTGGATATTGAAGACGATAAAGTCGTGCCGATTATCCGTAATCCGCAAACCACTAATGCTGATACTGAAGCGGTGTTTTATTTCCCCGGTTGCGGTTCAGAGCGCCTGTTTTCACAAGTCGGTTTAGCCACGCAAGCGATGTTGTGGCATGTCGGTGTGCAAACCGTTTTGCCTCCCGGTTATTTGTGCTGCGGTTATCCGCAGCGTAGCTCCGGCGATTTTGAAAAAGGCGAAAAAATCATCACCGACAATCGCGTGCTGTTTCACCGCATGGCCAACACCTTAAATTATCTGGATATTAAAACCGTGGTGGTGTCTTGCGGAACCTGTTACGACCAATTGGCGGGCTACCAGTTTGATAAAATTTTCCCCGGTTGCCGGATGCTGGATATTCATGAATATTTACTGGAAAAAAACGTCAAGCTGGAAGGCGTGACTGGTACCCGGTATATGTATCACGATCCTTGCCACACTCCGATGAAATTGCAAGATCCACTAAAGACGGTGAATGCGCTGATTACGACGGTAGATGATCAAAAAATTGAAAAAAATGACCGCTGCTGCGGCGAAGCTGGCACCTTGGCTGTTTCTCGTCCCGATGTGTCTACCCAAATTCGTTTCCGCAAAGAAGAAGAAATGATTAAAGGTGCGGATAAATTACGCGCCGATGGATTCACCGGTGATGTAAAAATCCTGACTTCCTGCCCAGCGTGTTTGCAAGGTTTGTCGCGGTTTAACGATGACAGCGGCAGCACCGCCGACTATATTGTGGTGGAAATTGCCAAGCATCTGCTGGGTGAAAACTGGATGCCGGATTATGTTGCGAATGCCAATAACGGCGGTATTGAACGGGTGTTGGTGTAATGATGACTAAATGTGAACCTTGTGAACTTTGTAGCACGTCCGGTGATGTCATCATCCAAAGTGCTGAATGGCGCGTAATTCTGGTGGACGATGCGCATTACCCCGGTTTTTGCCGGGTGATCTGGACAGCACATGTACAGGAAATGAGCGACCTCAGCGTAAGCGAGCGCACCATGTTGATGAACGTCGTGTGGCAAGTGGAATTAGCGATTCGTGAAGTCATGCGGCCGCATAAAATCAACTTGGCCAGTTTCGGCAATATGGTGCCTCACCTGCATTGGCACGTGATACCGCGCTTTACCGATGATATGCATTTCCCGAATCCAATCTGGGGGCAAGTCGAGCGCAGTGTTAATCCCGGGATCCAGCAAAGACAGTTACTGATACCGGCGTTACGCAGTGCCATCGTTCATCGCTTAACCGAGGATTGAAATAAGTCTACTAGGAAATATTGCAAGCGGGAAAGCGTAATATAAATTCAACTGTAATGGAACCGGTCGGTTATGACGCAGTCGAATCCCACTTTCTAGATGACTATTATTAGGAGTGGGATGTGAAGAAATTTGTAACGGTAGTAATGATGATGGCAAGTGCATTTTTCATGACAATCAATGACGCAGAAGCGAAGCGGATGGGTGGCGGCGGATCAAGCGGCCGTCAATCGCAAAACGTCTCCAAGCAGCAAGCCCCGGCGCAACAGGGTGCTAATCAGACTCAGCCGGCTACACCGGCAGCAGCACCTGGTGCAACTCCGGCAAAATCGGCGAGTCCATGGAAGGGTATGTTGGGTGGTGCCTTGCTGGGTCTTGGTCTGGGCGCGTTATTGTCCAGTTTTGGTATTGGCGGTGCTCTGGCCAGCATGATCAGCACCTTGCTGATGGCAGGTATTGGTGTGGCACTGGTGATGTTTGTCTTTCGTATGCTTAAGAAGAAACCGACATCTTCGCCATTTCAAACGGCCTATGCTGGCGCCAACTCCTACAACAGTACGCCAGAAATCGGATCGCGCTTGAATAGCGATGACACACCGAAAGCAAGGGAAACGATCAACGGTTCCGGTTTCGGCAGCAACGTTGCTGCCGAGGCATCTGATGCCACCTGGGATATTCCGGCCGACTTTGACGTGCCCGGTTTTGAACGTAATGCCAAAACTTACTTTATCCGTTTGCAAGCAGCCTGGGATAAGGCGGATATTAATGACATCCGCGAATTTACCACGCCAGAAATGTACGCTGAAGTGAAGCTGCAAATTCAGGAACGCGGTGCCGGGAGCAATGTAACTGATGTCTTAACGATTAATTCCAAGTTATTAGGTATTGAGACCCAGGGGGCGGATTATCTGGCTAGTGTCAAATTTACCGGTACGATCAAGGAAGCGCCGGACGCGCCGACCGAATCGTTCGATGAAGTGTGGAACTTGGTCAAATCGATGGATGGGGCCGGTGGTTGGTTGCTAGCCGGGATTCAGCAAGTGGCTTAGCTTCTGAATTCATCGCTTAATTCATAACTTTAGCTCCAGTTGATTCAGGTAAACTGGTAAACTAAGGGCCGACTGTGAGATACGGGCGGCCCTTTTTTTATATGCAAAATGAATCCACAATTCAATAAAGGCAAGTGATGATTCCGGCTTTAAAAGCCGCAATTCATGAGCACGTGTCGGCACCAAATAATGAATGAAAGTTTGAATGAACCCAACAGCTATCAACGTACGGATGCAATCCAGATTAGTCGAGATTGAATTTGACGACGTAAAATTTGCCTTATCTTTTGAGCTGATGCGCGTGTATTCACCTTCCGCCGAAGTGCGCGGACATGGCGCAGGGCAGGAGATTTTACAAACCGGTAAACGCGATGTCTCGCTCACGGCCTTGGAGCCGGTCGGCCATTACGCCGTTCAACCGCATTTTACCGATGGTCACAATACCGGCATTTTTAGCTGGGAATACCTGCATTGGTTAGGTGAAAATCAATCGCGCTTGTGGCAAGAATATCTCGATAAATTACAGGCCGCTGGCTTTAGCGGTGATTCCGGGCGCGATGCTCCGATGGAAGTGGCTGGCAAAGGTTGCTCTACTAAGGGTTGAGTAATTAAAAATTCGCAGATCAGGAATGGATGGGTTGCGCCACCAAACGAACACCAAGTGCTGCGCAAACACGACTAATGGTGTCAAAACGTGGTGCGCTATCAGGTCGTAGTGCTTTATAGAGCGCTTCCCTGGTAATTCCGGCTGACTTGGCTATTTCGGTCATTCCACGCGCGCGAGCAATGTCGCCCAATGCTGCCGCAAGTAGGGCTGCATCGTTTGCTTGGAGAATGTCAGTCAAGTAAGCGGCAATGGATGCTTCGCTGTCTAGATAGCTGGCTGCATCGAATTCAGGCAGGTTGGCCACGACTATATGTTTTTTCATGTTGATTCCCTTAATTAATCTAGCAATGCTGCTAATGATTTGGCGCGCTTTATATCGCGTTTTTGTGTACGTTTGGAACCACCAACCAGCAACACGATTATTTGTGTGCCGCGCTGTGTAAAATACACCCGCCAGCCAGCTCCTATGTGTATGCGTAGCTCAGAAACCCCGTCTCCAACCGATTCAACATCGCCCATTAATCCGCGTTCTAATCGTTTGATCCTGGCGACAACCACGCCTCGCACCGTTGTATCGCTAAGGTCGTTAAGCCAATTGGTGAATTCGGGAAGCGGTTTGATCGAAAACATGTGAAAAGTGTATTCGAACGATTACGTGTAGTCAAGTTTTTTAACTTTCTGTTTAAAACTATCTATTGGGATAAGTCAATTTGGTATCAAAGCATAAAACCTCTATAATTCAGCATCTTAGAATTAAGTGAACATCATGACAAACACCACCCATTTTGGTTACAGCACCGTTGAAGAAAATGAAAAAGTCCATAAAGTAGCTGAGGTTTTTCATTCGGTGGCTGCTAAATACGATGTGATGAATGACTTAATGTCTGCCGGATTACATCGGGCTTGGAAGATATTCGCTATTGCGCAAGCTGGCGTGCGGACCGGATTTAAAGTGCTTGATATTGCAGGCGGTACCGGTGACTTATCCAAAGAATTTGCTAAGCAAGCCGGGCCGACAGGTGAAGTCTGGCTGACCGATATTAATGAATCTATGTTGCGGGTTGGTCGTGACCGTCTGCTAAATAAAGGCATTATTACCCCGACCTTACTGTGCGATGCAGAAAAAATTCCTTTTCCTGATAATTATTTTGACCGCGTAACGGTAGCTTTTGGTTTGCGTAATATGACGCATAAAGATGCCGCATTAGCCGAAATGCACCGGGTCTTAAAACCTGGCGGTAAGTTGCTGGTGCTGGAATTCTCAAAAGTAGCTAGTGCCTTGCAAAAACCGTATGACGTATATTCGTTTTCGGTATTACCTTGGCTAGGCAAAATGATCGCGAATGATGCCGATAGTTATCGCTATTTGGCAGAGTCAATTCGTATGCATCCTGATCAGGAAACGTTAAAAACGATGATGCAAGAAGCCGGTTTGGAATGCGTTAATTATTTTAATTTATCTGCTGGCGTCGCAGCACTGCACACAGGTATTAAAATTTAATGATGTAGGCTGGGCTAACGTTCCATCAAGCCAGCATTCTTCGCGCACCAATAAACGTGTTACACAAATATGAACCCAACGTTACTCCTGCCTGCACTTAATCATCTGTTAGCTCAAGAGCCTTGGGCCAGCCAAAAATTGCAACTCCATGCAGGTAAAATCGCTTGCATCGATATGTCGATGTTTTCCTTGCGTGTGAAAGTAACTGCGCAAGGGTATTTGGAATCTGCTCCTGAAGATGCAACGGCGAATGTCACTATTCATGTGAATCCGGCCGATGTGCCATTGATTTTGCAAGATAAAGAACGTGCTGTGTCTTATGTGAAGCTAGAAGGCGATGCAGATTTAGCGCAAACCATTTCTGAACTTGGCAAACATTTGCGTTGGGATGCCGAGCAACAGTTAAGCCAGGTGTTTGGCGATATTGCCGGGCGGCGCTTGGCAAACACTGGCAAAGCCGCATTAAGCAGCTTGCAGGCCAATGCGCAGAAATTGCAGGAAAATTTAGCTGAATATTTTTTAGAAGAAAACCCTCTTTTAGTACGGCCAGCCCGTGTAACAGAATTTGCCCAAGAAGTTGGGCGTACCCGAGATGATGTGGAACGCTTACTAAAGCGCATCGAAAAATTAGAAAAGGCGCGTTAGGATGTTTCGTAAAATTTTCCGATTTCTTAAAATTTTTTTAGTCACAGTGCGTTATGGACTGGATGAAATTGCTTTCTCCAGTTTGGGCGTCGGGCGGGTAGTCCGCGCTTTGGAATTGCTGCTGTTCTGGCGCGATTTAAGTGCGCCGCGTGGTCAGCGATTACGTTGTGCCTTGGAAGAACTGGGCCCGATCTTTGTTAAGTTTGGACAGGTACTTTCTACCCGTCGCGATTTAATGCCGATGGATATTGCCGACGAACTGGCGAAACTGCAAGACCGCGTACCACCGTTTGACAGTGACTTGGCAATAGCCCAAATCACTAAATCGTTAGGCGCACATCCTGATCAATTATTTGCCAGCTTTGAGCGCATTCCCGTGGCTTCCGCGTCGATTGCGCAAGTGCATTTTGCGACACTCAAAAATGGCCGCGAAGTAGCGGTTAAAGTGCTGCGCCCTGGCATGAAAAAAAGTATCGATCAAGATGTGGCGCTAATGCATGTGGCCGCTAGTTTGTTGGAATGGGTTTGGTCTGACGGCAAGCGTTTAAAGCCGAAAGAAGTGGTCGCTGAATTTGATAAATATCTGCATGACGAATTAGATTTAATGCGCGAAGCCGCCAACGGAAGCCAATTGCGCCGTAATTTTGCGGACTCCGATTTACTGCTGGTGCCAGAAATGCTGTGGGATTATTGTTCCAGTTCTGTCATTGTGATGGAGCGCATGAAGGGCATTCCAGTTTCACAAATTGACCAGTTAATTGAAGCTGGAGTCGATTTAAAAAAACTGTCGCGCGATGGCGTAGAAATATTTTTCACGCAGATTTTTCGCGATGGTTTTTTCCATGCCGATATGCATCCCGGGAATATCATGGTGTCGACTGACCCTGCCACCTTAGGGCGGTACATTGCTCTGGATTTTGGTATTGTCGGTACCTTGAATGATTTTGATAAAGATTATTTATCACAGAATTTTCTGGCTTTTTTCAGGCGCGATTATAAGCGCGTAGCACAAGCGCATATTGAATCTGGTTGGGCGCCAAAAGATACCCGCGTTGATGAGTTGGAAGCAGCCGTGCGCGCTTGTTGCGAGCCGATCTTTGATCGCCCATTAAAAGATATTTCGTTCGGCTATGTGTTGTTGCGCCTGTTTCAAACTTCACGCCGCTTTAACGTGGAAGTACAGCCGCAGTTGGTCTTACTGCAAAAAACGCTGTTAAATATTGAGGGTTTAGGCAGGCAGCTCGACCCTGAACTGGATTTATGGAAAACCGCTCAACCGTACCTTGAAAAGTGGATGGCAAAGCAAATCGGCTGGGAAGGTGTCTGGCAGAATTTGAAGATCGAAGCGCCGCATTTCGCCCATATATTCCCGCAGTTGCCACGTTTGATGCATAAGGTACTTACACGTGCCAATGATGACACGCCGCCGCAAGTAATGGAGCAACTATTAAAGGAACAAAAAAATACCAACCAGTTATTACGCACCATAATCTGGTTTGTCGGTGGATTTTTGGGTGGACTTGTATTGTTGCAGCTCTGGTCATTCTTCATGTATTAGGGCTCATTAAAAACGTTGGAGCAGCATGTCAATACCACCCATCTTTGTACAGCGTGACGCAACTATGCCGGAATTCTGGAATGAGCGTTTTGAACAAAAATTTGTGCCCTGGGACAAAGGTGGCGTTCCCCTCGCTGTTCAGCAGTATATTCAACATCAAACTCAACCGGCTGATACGCAATGCCTGATTCCCGGCTGCGGCAACGGTTACGAAGCGGCGTATTTATCTGAGTGTGGTTGGGACGTGGTCGCAATCGACTTCTCACCTGCCGCCGTGGCTAGCGCCCGCGCCGCACATCCAGATTGGGCGGACCGGATTGTGGAAGCCGATTTCTTTAAATACCAACCTGCAAAACCACTCAGCCTGATCTATGAACGCGCCTTTTTGTGCGCCTTACCTCCTGCTTTGCGTCTTGATGTTGCCGCACGTTGGGCAGAATTGTTGCCGACTCGCGGGTTGTTAATGGGATTTTTTTATATCACCGACACGGGTAGTAAAAGTGGCCCGCCGTTTTCGATTAGTCAGCAAGAATTGAATACCTTGTTAGCTCCTCATTTTGTTTGTCTGGAAGATAAAGCTGTAGATGACTCCATTGCGGTCTTTGAAAACTGTGAACGTTGGCAAATCTGGCAAAAGAAATAAATTTATTTTGATCATAAACTGGTTTAGTTTTATTTACTTGACTTGAAGCAGCGTTAGCACGGAAAATTGTCAAAAATAACGGATTATTCAAAATAAAATTCTGAAAATTCGTTGTTTTCTATTCATTTATCATGTATTTATTTGGTTTTCTTTTTACTCCGACTTCATAAAGATTCGCAGCATGAACGCTCAAGCCATTCCTGCATCAACTCCGCCTAACGCCTCCGCACTGTTAAATAATGACGATAAAGATCAACAGCTACGTGACGATATTCGCCACTTAGGCCGAATTTTGGGCGACACGGTGCGTAGTCAGCATGGCGACGAAATTTTCAATATTATTGAAATAGTGCGCCAAAGTTCAATCCGGTTTGGACGCGATGAAGACGAGGTCAGCAAGCAAGCGTTAGAAGCCATGTTGGACGGATTAAGTAACGACGAAATGACCAAGGTGATACGCGCCTTCAGTTATTTTTCACACCTCTCTAATATCGCCGAAGATCAACATCACATACGCCGCACCCGTGCGCATCTGGTTGCAGGCTCACCTCCTAAACAAGGTAGTTTGGCGTACACCATTAGCACCTTGATGGAACGCGGCTACAGCACTGCGCAATTAGTCGAATTTTTTCAAACGGCGATAGTTAGTCCAGTGCTTACAGCGCACCCGACTGAAGTGCAGCGCAAGAGTATTTTGAATTGCCAGATGGTGATAGGGCGTTTGTTGAATGAGCGTGACCGCATGCAACTGACGCCAGAAGAAACTGCCGCCAATGAAGAGGCGCTGAATCGTGCGGTACTCACGTTATGGCAAACGCGCATGTTGCGCAACTCGAAATTGTCGGTGCTGGACGAAGTAGAAAATGGGCTGACTTTTTATGACTACACGTTGTTGCGTGAATTACCTAATTTATATGCGGGTCTGGAAGACTTACTGAGCCAGCAGAGTCCATCAAAAGAGCCAACAGAACTAGCAAGTTTTTTAAAAATGGGCAGCTGGATCGGTGGCGATAGAGACGGCAATCCTTTTGTCACTGCCACGGTGCTCGAACAAACGCTCACCATGCAATGCACTAGGGCGTTGCGTTTTTATCTGGATGAATTGCATGCCTTGGGTTCGCAATTATCGGTGGCGCAATTATTAGTTGGCGCATCCGACCAATTGTTGGCATTGGCTGACAGTTCACCAGATCAATCGGTACATCGCTCGGATGAACCGTATCGACGCGCGATTAGCGGCATGTATGCGCGTCTGTCCGCCACTTACCATGAATTACTCGGCGGTGAACCAGTCATTCATCCATCTGGGCAGGCTCGGGCGTATCAAAACGTAGAGCAATTGTCTGCTGATCTGGCTATCGTACATAACTCCCTGTTATTGAACGGTTCTGCTGCATTAACGCGTGGCCGTTTGCGTCACTTACGGCGTGCAGTTGATGTGTTTGGCTTCTCATTAGCGCCGATTGATTTACGTCAAAATTCCGATGTGCATGAACGGGTTGTGGCTGAATTATTTGCCGCAGCCAATCCGGCTTGTCGTTATTTGGAACAAGACGAAGCAGGGCGCATTGCTTTGCTTCTTGCTGAAATCAGCACACCGCGCCCACTGTCTTCACCGTATCTGGTTTATTCAGAAGAAACTCAATCCGAGCTGGCGATTTACCGCGCGGCCCGTACCGCGCAAGACCGTTATGGCAAAGCCGCTGTACCGAATTGCATCATCTCTAAAACTGACAGCGTTTCCGATTTATTGGAACTTGCGGTGTTGTTGAAAGAAGCCGGTTTATTGCATCCGCAAGAAGCGCGTTTGGACGTCAATATTATTCCGTTGTTCGAGACCATCGCCGATTTGCGCAATAGTGCGCCGGTGATGAAGCATCTGTTGAGTTTGCCTGAATATGCGCGCTTGCTGGATAGTCGCGATTTGGCGCAGGAAGTCATGTTGGGCTATTCCGACAGTAATAAAGACGGCGGGTTTTTAACCTCAGGTTGGGAATTGTACAAAGCCGAATTGGCTTTGATCGATGTGTTTGCCGAGAAAAAAATCCGTTTGCGGTTATTTCATGGTCGAGGCGGTTCAGTTGGGCGCGGCGGTGGGCCGAGCTACCAGGCGATTTTGGCGCAACCGGCTGGAGCTGTCCAAGGGCAAATTCGTTTGACTGAACAAGGTGAAGTAATCACTGCCAAATACGCTAATCCGGAAGTTGGGCGACGTAATTTGGAAGTGCTGGCTGCCGCGACTTTGGAAGCTAGTTTGTTGGCTGAGACTGAACCGGCGCCACGGCCGGAATTTTTAACCTGTATGAATGCTTTATCCGATCATGCGTTTGCGGCCTACCGTAATCTGGTGTACGAAACGGAAGGGTTTGAGCAGTATTTTTGGGAATCAACCGTGATCTCGGAAATTGCTGGATTAAACATTGGTAGCCGTCCGGCATCGCGTAAAAAAACGACTGCTATTGATGATTTACGGGCTATTCCGTGGGTGTTTAGCTGGTCGCAATGTCGTTTGATGCTACCCGGTTGGTATGGCTTCGGTTCGGCGGTGCGGGCTTATTTGGAGGCGCATCCCGATACCGGTTTGGCGTTGTTGCAAGAGATGTATAGAGACTGGCCGTTCTTCACCACGCTGCTGTCTAATATGGAAATGGTGTTGGCTAAGAGCGACCTTAGCATTGCCAGTCGTTATGCTGGGTTGGTTAAGGAAGAGCAATTGCGCGAGACTATTTTTACGCGTATTTGTAAGGGGCATGTGGCGACTATTGCGGCGTTAAAAAGTATTTCTGGACAGAGTGAATTGTTGGCGGCTAATCCGTTGTTGAAACGCTCGATTCGGAATCGGTTTCCGTATATGGCGCCGTTGAATCATGTGCAGGTTGAATTGTTGAAGCGGTTTCGGAATGGGGATCAGGATGAGCGGGTTCGGAGGGGGATACATTTGTCTATTAATGGGATTGCTGCGGGGTTGAGGAATAGTGGGTGAGGTTGGATTTAAATTTTGTAGGCTGGGCTAGCGTTCTATCCGCCCAGCATTTTTGATATTTAATCGCCGTAAATTCGTGGAATTAGCTTCGTTTATTTGCCTAGTATGCTGAAATTTAATTCCTGTTTTTTAAAATTACCTTTGGAGTTGATTTTAGAGCTGTAGGCCGGTGGTAGACCGGCGGCTAGTTACCTTTTTTGCGTCGCCAAAAAAGGTAACCCAAAAAAGGCGACCACGCTATTTCGGAAACCCCGATTTTTCTAAGAAAAAAAGGGAAAAGTTCGAAACTCGCCTGCGGCTCAAACAGCGAACCTTTCTTATCCTTTTTTCCTTAGAAAAACCGGCCGAATTAGAAGTGGGGGTAGGTCAACTTCAACAGCAACTTCAACCCCAACTTCAACCCCAACTTCAACTTCAACTTCAACTTCAACTTCAACTTCAACTTCAACTTCAACGGCAACTTCAACGGCAACTTCATCCCTACTTTCCAGCTGCATAAAGCATTCCTTCCTTGCAATTTCAGTGCATTTTGGAAAATGCTACAATTCTGTCCTAAAATCCAACTATCTCCCAATTCAATAACAAGGAATACCATGCTGCCCGAATTGCTTACTACGTATGAAAAAGGTAATAAGAATCAAACTACTACTTGGGAAGAGTGCATAGCTTTTTATCAGCATTTGTCTGGGCGTTTCCCTGCTATTTTGCAGTTTTTTCAAATCGGCGTGTCGGATGGTGGGGTGCCGCTTTACGCTGGCTTGGTGAGCGCTGATGGTGTGTTTGATCTGGAGCAGATTAAGCGTGAAGGGCGGCCGGTGTTTTTTAATAATAATGGGATACATCCCGGCGAGCCGGAAGGTATTGATGTTTGTATGGCGCTGGTGCGGGATTTTTGTATTGAGCCGGAGCGTTTGGCGGCGTTGGGAAGGACGGTGTTTTTGTTTGTGCCGGTTTATAACGTGGATGGTAGCTGGAACCGGAATAGTAGTTCGCGCGTTAATCAGGATGGGCCGGAGCTGTTTGGCTTCCGCGCTAATTCGCTGAATCTGGATTTGAACCGTGATTTTATTAAATGCGACAGTCTAAATGCGCAGGCTTTTAATCAATTATTTACCACCTGGAATCCAGATGTGATGGTGGATACGCACACCTCCAATGGCGCAGATTATAGTTATACGATGACGCTGATTCAAACTCAGGCGGATAAATTGGGTGGGGAATTAGGTGGGTTTTTGCGTAATACGATGGTGCCGGAAATTTATAAAAATATGGAGCAGCGCGGCTGGCCGACTTGCCCGTATGTGAACCCGGTTACTGAAATTCCTGATGATGGTATTGAAGATTTTTTGGAAGTGCCGCGCTTTTCAACCGGTTATGCCGCCTTGCATCACACTATCGGTTTTATGCCTGAAACGCATATGTTAAAGCCATATGCAGATCGCTATGAATCGATGCGCGCTTTGGTCGAAGTGGCGTTGAATTTTACGGTTAAACATGCAGAACAAATTCAAACATTGCGTGCGGAAGCCAAACGCGCTGCTGCGCATAAAACACAGTGGCCGGTGTCGTGGAAAGTCGATCGCAGCAAGCCTTCCACCTTCCGGTTTAAAGGTTATGCCGCTGTGTATAGCCCAAGTTTGCTAGGTAATTACACGCGTCTTGCGTATGACCGTAGCCAGCCTTGGGAAAAGGATATTGCCTACTACGATAATTTTGTTGAAGACGTGGTGGTGAATGTGCCTAAAGCTTATGTTATTCCTCAAGCCTGGCGCGCTGTGATTCAGCGTTTGCGCTGGAACGGTGTGCAATTGGATCGGCTTACCGACACCAAAACTTGTTCGGTGCAGACTTATCATATTAAAGCCGTTACTTCTCGCGCCACGCCGTATGAAGGGCATATGTTTCATGATGAAGTGGAACTTGAAGAACGCACCGAACAAGTGATTTTACGGGCCGGTGATTACCTTGTTTCACTTAATCAACCTAATGCTCGCTACGTGGTTGAAACGTTGGAACCGCAGGCGCATGACAGTTTTTTCAGATGGGGATTTTTTAACAGTGTCTTAGAAAAGAAAGAGGCATTTTCTAATTATGTGTTTGAAGATACCGCGCTGGAATTGCTGAATGCTGAGCCGGGATTAAAGGCTCAGTTTGAACAATGGAAATCAGAAAACCCGGCTTTGTTGTCGGATCAAAATGCCGTGCTGAGTTTTATTTTTGCTCATTGCAAACGCTTTAATGAACCAGAATGGAAGCGTTATCCGGTGTTGCGGTTGGTGTAACTGAGTTTGCGCTACTGGTGGGCGAACTATTGACATTATTTTTTGTAGGAGGGCGTCCTGCGTTGATGAGCTAATTGATGTAATACACAGTGTTATTACACCTTATGTGTTGCAAGAAGGTAATATGCTGCTCTATTAAATGGAGAACACACGTGGCGACATTATTACCAGCAATCGGCTCATGTCTTTCCCGGATGACATCGGGAGAAAAACGCTTTGCCACTCTTTTGGAAGAGAAATTAGAGGACGATTACCTCTGTTGGTATGACGTTTCCATCGGGGAGCGTACTCAACATCCTGATTTCATCGTGTTTCATCCTGGCCGAGGGTTGCTGGTATTGGAAGTAAAAGACTGGAAGCTTGAAACAATTCACAGTATGGATAAGCAGCAGGCAACGATATTGACCGATCGGGGCCTAAAGCATGTATTAAGCCCTCTGGAGCAAGCTCGGCAATATATGTTTGCCGTTACCAATAAGCTGGAGCGTGATCCGCAATTAGTCTGGCCGTCAGGATCATTAAAGGGGAAGCCATTTTTCCCGTATGGACATGGTGTGGTACTCACCAACATTAGCCGGAAACAATTTGATGATGCCGAATTGGGTAATGTACTCCCTTCTCATCTGGTTATTTGTAAAGATGAAATGACAAAAAGCGTGGAATGCGAAGAATTCCAACAGCGCTTTTGGTCTATGTTTCCGATTAAATTCAAGATGCAACTTTCGTTGCCGCAAATTGACCGTGTTCGCTGGCATATGTTTCCGGAAATTCGCATATCGGCACAACAAGAACTGTTTGACGAAGTCGACGGGCAAAAAGTCACCGAAATTCCTGATATTTTGCGTGTGATGGATTTGCAGCAAGAACAGCTTGCCCGGAGCATGGGGGATGGACATCGCATTATTCATGGTGTGGCCGGATCGGGAAAAACACTGATACTCGGCTATCGGGCTGAAGTGCTGGCCAATGTATGCCAGCGTCCTATTTTGATCCTTTGCTATAACAAGACGCTTGCCACAAAATTGGCCAGTGTGATGGAGACCAAGGGATTGCAGGATAAAGTGCATGTGGTCAATTTTCATGCGTGGTGCAGCAGGCAGTTAGATGCCTATCATGTAGGAAAACCTCCCAGAAATACCGATTTGAATGTATTTTGAAGCCTGTGTTGATCGAGTGATTCATTCTGTCGATCAAAAATTAATTCCGTCGGCACAATATGACGCGGTATTAATAGATGAGGGCCATGACTTTAAGCCTGAATGGTTCAAGCTGATTGTGCAGATGGTGAATCCCGACACCAATTCGTTACTGGTGTTGTATGACGATGCTCAATCGATTTACAACGCACCTAAAAAACTGCGGTTTTCTTTTTCTAGCGTTGGAATTCAGGCTAAAGGCCGTACTACTATTCTTAAACTTAATTACCGTAATACCGTGGAAATTCTTTCCGTGGCGCGTGCCTTTGCTGATGATCTGGTTTCTTCGCATGAGGTTGAAGAAGACCATGCTCCGACGGTGCAGCCGATGAGTGCTGGTCGCCGTGGGGCCAAACCGCTGCTGGTCAAGCTGCCTACCTTGAAGGAGGAAGCTGAATATCTGGCGAGTGCATTGATGGACGCTAATAAAACCGGAACTTCCTGGAATGATATCGGTATTATTTATCGACGTTACGCAGTCGGGCAGCAATTGGCAGAAACGTTAGCCCGGAAAGGCATTCCATTCCAATGGCAGCAGGATAAAAAGAATTCCTATACACCGTTGCATGACAGCGTAAAACTGATCACCATGCACAGCAGCAAAGGGCTGGAATTTCCCGTTGTGTATATTCCGGCTATCGGTGCGCCATCAAAAGAGGTAGAAGAAATGCAGGATGAAGCTCGCTTGCTGTATGTGGCAATGACCAGAGCGACGCATCAATTGGTGATGACGCACAGTGATGAATCGTTACTTTCAGAAAAAATGCAGAAAGCAATGAATGTGCTGGCTGCATTGTAAATAGCGCGGTAGGTTTGTGTAAATAATTTGGCTCATCATATCGTCACTACCGTATGGGAATGACGATTATTCTTTAACCTGTGCCAACGCCAGCGCCCGCAATTTATCCTTCTTATTCGGCCGTTTCCCCTTAATTCCGCCATCCCCTTTATCCTCAGTACTGATTGAAACATCAGTCAGCAAAGGCTCAAAGCCGCTAATTCGTTCACGTTCCAATTTTATATTCTGGCGGTTTTCAATCAGGCGGAAATGCGCTTCATTGCCGGTGCTAATAAAATTAATCGCGAGTCCTGATAAACCGGCACGGCCAGTGCGGCCGATTCTGTGCGTGTAATCGTCGGATGAGCGTGGTAAATCATAATTAATTACGACCGGTAACTGGGCGATGTCGATACCGCGTGCCGCAACATCGGTGGCGACCACGACTTTGACCCGGCAGGCTTTAAAGTCGGCTAAAACCTGGGTGCGTTTGCCTTGGCTTAATTCTCCGTGAAACGGCTCGGCGGCTATCCGTGCTTTGCGTAGTTTGACGGCGATTAGTTCGGCGCTATAACGGCTGGCGGCAAAGACTAATACGCGTTCCCAGCGCATGGTTTCGATTAAGTGGCGCAGTAGCTGCGTGCGTTTATCGGTATCCACCACGATCGAACGTTGCAGGATGTCAGGCTTGTTGATAGCAGTGTGCTCTACTTCAATGCGGGTCGGTGTACGTAAAAAATCTTCGGTTAGCTGGCTTAATTGTTCTGGGAAAGTTGCTGAGAATAAGATGTTTTGGCGTTGCGGTGGAAGCAGCGCTAACAGTTGAGTTAACTCATCAGCAAAGCCTAATTCGAGCAAGCGATCTGCCTCATCCAGCACCAACGTTTGTACAAAAGAGAGCGATACGGCGTTGTGTTTTATTAAATCTAGCAAACGCCCCGGGGTAGCAATGACGATGTCTGCGCCGCCACGTAAATGCAGCATTTGCGGATTAATTGAAATACCGCCAAACACAATGGCCAGCTTAATTGGCTTGGGTAGGTACTGCGCTAAGCTACGTAGCGTGTCGCCGACTTGGGTGGCTAATTCACGGGTCGGAACCAGAATTAAGGTACTGACTTTGCGCGGTGTGCTGGTGCGTTGGAGATTCCATTGCTGCAATAACGGCAAGCCAAATGCGGCAGTTTTACCTGAGCCGGTTTGTGCAGAAGCCACGACATCGCCGCCTTGCAAGATGGCGGGAATTGCGGCCAGTTGAATCGGTGTCGGTTCAGCATAGCCGCGTTGTGTAATAGCGCGCAACAAAGCGGGATGTAGATTCAGGGTGGTAAAGGGCATTGAGCAGGGCCTTGCAGAGTGGATGGTGCTAAGTGCACTAAGAACGTGATTTTAATCCACTCAGGGTGATATACCAAATTAGCTTGCCAAGATCGCATTGGCCGAGTCCAGATAAAGCGGCGAAGGATCGCGCAAATATTCCTGATGGCAGGTGTAAATCATTTTAATCATGTGATCTCGCTGGCTGTTCAGCGTTTGCGCAAAAAGCGCTTCCCAAGGCTGATTGTTAAGGTGTTTGGATGGTGCCGCTGTTGGTTCAGCCGTTAATATTTTCGGTGCGATTTGAGGTGCGCCGATAGAAGCATAGGCTGCGCAATAGGCCAGCCATAAACTGGGCATAAATTGCTTGATTAGAGATATTGGCAGGCGTGAAAAAACCAGTCTTGCCGCGTGCAAGCCGGTGACCATGTGCAAGGCCGTAAAGTTGTGTGTTTGACTGTAAATCACAATCGCTGTTTTTGCCATCTCATCCAATAGATCATCATGCAATGGCATTGCTGGCACCGTGCGCGCAAATCGTGGGTCTGCGACCACGGCGCGGATGCGGTCTGTGATGTTGATTTCTTGCGTATCAAATCCCTTCATTTCAGTTGATAAAGCCGCCAATCCATCTAAAACGTTTGCTGCGGGTTCTTTGTTACGAAACTCAATTGAAATCGGTAAATTGCCAACCACTAAAGCCGCCAGTCCTGCGGCGATTTCACCGGAGTGATTAACTTCAAGACCATAAGCCAGCCGTATTATTGCGTGAAAAGCTACGCTGGCGGGTGCGGCTGGAATTTGATTTAGTACCTCAATGAGCACCTGATCGGCGCTAGTTTGCGTTATCCAATTTTTAAAAAATATCTGTAGTTGGCTGAAGTTGTCAGTTTGATTAAGCTGCTGCGGCCAAGTTTGCTGCGTAATGCTGAGTTTTTTAGCTTGAGCCAACTCTGAGTGAAAGCGGTTTTCCTGATTTGAATTAGTTAAATAAGTGCGCAATTGTTGTTCCGATGCCCCCATTTTAGCTAGCGCGATTAATACCATCGGGCCATGATTAGAAAAACCTTCCGGGTCTAATAAAAAGGACGATTGCGACTCCAACATTTCTCCTAATGTAGATAACTTGATATGCATGATTTTCTTCCTTTTTGTGAGTAAGGACTTTAGAATACAAGTTAAAGTTAACTTGAAGTCAAGCGTAAATTGAAAAATAATTTAAACCATGAGTGGAGGGGGCAATGGAGGTGAAAAAGAAAGCGGAAATGAGTACGGAAATGAGTACGGAAAGAGCGGCGGAAATAACTACGTTGATCAGCATTGGCGAACTTGCCCGTCGTTCTGGCGTAGCCAGTAGCGCATTGCGGTTTTATGAAGAGCGTGGATTAATCCAGAGTATTCGTCCAGTGGCATTGGAGAGCGGTAAACCCCGCAGTTCGCGCAGAATGTATGCCAAAGATGTGCTGCGGCGGGTCTCATTTATCCGTGTCGCGCAAATAGTGGGCCTGAGCCTGGATGAAATTCAGCAAGCGTTGGCGACATTGCCGCAGCAACGTACACCAGGCAAACAGGATTGGGAGCGCTTATCGCGCAGTTGGCAACCGCTCATTCAAGAACGGATTGATACCTTAACTAAACTGCGCGATCAGTTATCGTCTTGCATCGGTTGTGGTTGTTTGTCGCTAAAATCGTGCGCACTGTACAACCCCGGTGATTTGGCGGGATTGCGCGGCAGCGGCGCACGCTATTTAATGGGTGATAGTTCAAAAACGGTATTGGCGGAAAATCGAATTAAAAAGAAGTAGCTTTACTTCACAGCCAACAGTTCAATTTCAAATACCAGCGGCGCATTTTTAGGAATGACGCCACGTCCTGCACCTTGCTCGCCATAGGCTAATTCGCTAGGAATAATCAGTGTACGTTTGCCGCCCACTTTCATGCCGGCGACGCCTTGATCCCAGCCGGGAATGACTTGATGTGCGCCGAGATAAAAGCTGAATGGCTGGCCGCCTGCTGCGCCATCTCTGGAACTATCAAATTGTTTGCCGTGGAATTGGTCGGCGTTGGAGTCATATAGCCAGCCAGTGTAATGCACAGTAACTTGATGGTCTTTAAGGGCTTCAGCACCGGTGCCGATTTGCGTGTCTTTGGCGCTCAGTGCCGTGACCGCGATTTGTGCCGGCGCGTTGGTCTTGCTGTTGTTCTGAGTTTCGTTCTTTGGCTCACATGCTGCAAGAGTTGCGCTGATAGCGATGACGGCAGCGATTAACGGTAAAGAAATTTTCATGATATGAATAGCTCTAAGTGGATCAAGAATACGGTAGGGAGCCGTCTTTTAAACATACTCCCCTTCGCGTAAGTCCTATTAATGATATTTACTATTTCACTGCCAATAGTTCAACATCAAAAACCAGTTTGGCGCCCGGCGGAATAACGTCGCCAGCGCCACGCGTACCGTAAGCTAATTCGCTAGGAATAATTAAGGTGCGTTTGCCGCCAATTTTCATTCCAACTACGCCTTGATCCCAGCCTTGAATCACGCGATGTCCGCCAAGCGGGAATTTAAATGGTTGGCCGTGATCGCGTGAACTATCAAATTTTTTGCCATGAAATTTTTTGGCCTTGGCATCATACAGCCAACCCGTGTAATGCACGGTAACGTCTTGGCCTGCCACTGCTTCAGCTCCCTTGCCGATTTTTGTGTCTTTGATGACGAGTGCTGGAGTTGGAACCGGTGCCGGTGCCGGTGCCGGAGTTGGGGCCAGCGCCGGAACTGGCTCGGGCGCTACCGTTGGTTCGACACTTTGCTCCGAAGCCTGATTCACTGGCGTCGTAGTTTCCTGCTGCTTGGCGATGGCATTGTGTTGAAAAGCGCAAACGGAGAGAGTTAGCACGACGATCATTGCGCGTAGCTGTTGTGCATGGTTCATATTTTTTACCTGTTATTTGGGTGAAAGAATTATAAAGCAAGTTCATTGAAGGATGGCGCAACTCTGTTGGTGGCCTTAGAACGTATCGATCATTGTCAGGTTGTTCAAGCCCAGCCTGCGCTTCACTGTCTGGCGATCACAAAATAAAACTTCGCTCCGCTCAACGCAGATTCGGAGATCTGAATGGTTGATCCGTGCAGTTGTACCGCTTTTTGTGCAATCGCCAATCCGAGACCGAAGCCGCCGGTACTACGGTCGCGGCTTTGGTCGAGCCGATAAAAAGGTTCAAACACCCTTACGCGCTCATTAGGAGGAATGCCGGGGCCGTCATCCTCCACCGCAAATTCAATCGCGCCATCTGACAAGGCGTGCGCTGATATCAAAATTTGCTGGTTGCCGTATTTGACGGCATTGAAAATCAGGTTGCTTAGCGCGCGCGTCAGTATCCGTTGGTCGGCAATGATGGTGCCCAAATTATCGGCATAGCGTATGCTGCATTGCTTTCCGTTCAGGCTATACAATGCCGTGTTTTTCAACTCTTCCAGCATGTTCTGCACAGAAAAGCTGGCGGCTTTCAATGACTGCTGATGGTCGAGTTTGGTCAGGTTAAGCAATTCATTGACCAGTGCATTTAATTCATCAATGTCCGCCTCCATAGCCTGGATTCTGGATTGATCACCACCCGATTCTTCACGCAGCAATTCTAAACCGAACCCCAGCCGCGCAATTGGAGTGCGCAATTCATGGGACACGGAATGCAACAGAGTTCGGTGTGCGCTCAATAAATTTTCTATGCGCTCGGCCATTAGATTCATGCATTGCGCCAGCGGGTACATTGTGGCATTTTCATGCATGACGATTTTTTTGCCGAACTGCCCCTCGCCGAATTGGTCGGCAGCTGTTGACAATGACTGCAAGGCACGCCAGTGTGCGCGTGACCAGAACACAATCGGTATCAGCAGGAACAGCGCTACGATGGCATAACGAAATGCTTCCATTTGCAGGGTTAAGCCGACATTGATCGGCAATCCCTGCACATGGATCACATCTTCTGCGCTGCCGATATAGCGTTCACCGTCCTGGTCCACCCGGCGATAAAAAGCTTTGCCCGGTACATCCAGCACCACCTCACCTTTTAACAGCTGTTTGGTTTTTACTGCGCTGAGCACCACAGAATTTAATGGCACCAATTCCAGTTTGATATTTGATACTTCCCGTACTTTGTTCAGCCTGACCAACCATTCATCGGTCGGAGCTTTGTCAACAAATTGTTCTAGCAAAAAAATTTGCGCGGCGGATTGTTTGCGCGCGATTTCTTCCAGCGGGTCACCAAACCAGTAGCTGATCGCAAAATACACCGCCACCGATGCCACCGTCACGGACAGCAGTACTAGCAAAATAAAACGGGGGAGCAGTCGGTTCATGTTGCAATTAGTTCCAGGCGGAAGGGCTGAACAAATAGCCTTCGCTGCGCACGGTTTTAATTTTCTCTGAATCTGCGTCGTCAAATTTGCGGCGCAG
Source organism: Solimicrobium silvestre (assembly GCF_002976435.1). Lineage (GTDB taxonomy): Bacteria > Pseudomonadota > Gammaproteobacteria > Burkholderiales > Burkholderiaceae_D > Solimicrobium > Solimicrobium silvestre. The sequence goes on from NZ_PUGF01000005.1 coordinate 79,529, forward strand.
TCTGGAGATGATGTTGTCTATGCTGCGATTCAAGCCATCAAACTCGATGCCGCGCATTTTCACTAAAATATCATTACGGGATAAAACCTGACCGGCCGATTCTGCCAGCAAAATAAATAATTTATATTCGGCGCTATTTAATGTAACCGGCTGGTCACGCCAATGGATTGTGCGGTTACTTTTGGAGATATGCAGTGCGCCAAAACCTAATGCATCGATATCTGCGACGGTCGGATTGTCCTGCACTCTGCGCAGCAAGGCACGCAAGCGCGCCAGCAGCACGCGCGGTTGAACTGGCTTATTGACGTAATCATCTGCGCCCTGTTCAAGTCCTGAGACTTCATCAAAGGCATCTTCACGTGCGGTTAGAATCAGAATCGGTACTTTGCTGACCTGACGTATCTGGCTGCATACTACCATTCCATCCAATCCGGGCAGCATCAAATCTAGAATTACGATATCTGGTTCGCATTCATTAAACTGCGCTAATGCCTGATCACCGCGCTCAACTACTACGACAGAAAATTCATAACGTGCAAGATAATCCGACACCAACAAAGCAAGTTTAGGATCATCTTCTATTAACATTACTCTAAACATAAGTATCCTTTTTGCAATCCAGTGCAGCATTGTATAAGAAACTTTACTAATCCTGTTCGTAAAAAATAACCAAATACAATTCAATGACATTCTGCACAATACCAACACAAATACGTGACAGGAGCAGGGGGAAAGCCGGCTGGAAAACGGCTAACCTGTTCATACTTTCTAAGTCAGAAATCTTCCTGGCTGTTGAATTCTTTGGAGATCGTATTAACGGATGAAACCGTTCAGTGCCGCTTTTAGCAGGTTGTGAATATGATCAAAGCTGAGCAGCCTTAACTTGCGGTCACATCAGCCACGCCGAGCTAAAAAAATACAGATTTAACTTAACGATAGGTCTGATTTCTGCGCAATTTGGTTTTGGGCAAGCCGGGTACGCTGCTAGAATGCGTTTAAAATTTCCAAGTCACTAATAAATTGATAATATGAAAAAAATATTTTTGCTCTTGTTGTTGCTTGCTTTTGATGCTGCACATGCTCAAACCAACTTGCCCAATAATCTGTTTATTGAACAAATACAGAGCAATGATTCCTTGCCCGAACACAGTCAAGATAATTATGTTGGCGTCTATCTGGCGGAAATTCCCAAGTACCAGGGATCCACCGAAATGGAATCAGAATTGGCCATTAATGTACATCGGGAATGGAGCAATGGCGCCCTGATATCGATCAATACCTGGAAACCCTATGACACCTATCAAATCGGAATGCATTTGAATTCGACTGGCAATCTGGATTATGGCGTTCTGCTTGGAGTCGGACGTAATCGTGCTTCGTTTATTGATAGTGATGGAGGTAACAAAGGTAAAGACTGGATGCCTTTTGTCGGCGGCTTTTTAAATTATAAAATTGCTGATGATATTCAACTGAGCAACGAACTACTTTATTACTTCGGCCAGTACAAGGGCGGCCAGTATGACGACCTGAATCTGATCAAAAGCTTCGCCATCACTGATCATCAATCTCTGGCATTGAGCGTTGGCACCGTGCTCGGCAACCAGAAATTTGCCAACACTCAATTCGGGATTTCGCCTGACCAATCTGCCGAGTACGGCTATCCGGCGTACACACCTTCCGCTGGTGTGCAAGATGTGCATTTTGGCGTTAACTGGCGCTGGAGTTTTAGTAGCGCATGGACACTTAATTCCAGCCTTTATGCTTCGCATTTAACCAGTAATGTCAGCGAAACAAAACAGGTTAAGAATGAAAACAATGGTTCCATATCTGTTGGCTTGGCTTACCGCTTTTAATTGAAGATCTAATTGTAATGAATATCAAACAATTCCCGCTTGTGGCCCGTTATCTGGTCGCATTTATTTTATGTTGCTTCAGCCTGACCGCGCTGGCGCAGGCGACCGACCTGGGAGAATTTAAAGACGGTGCATGGGTCAGTTATCGCGACGCGTATTTGAAGATGATACGCTTCGAAAAATACGGCGGGCCCAAACAATTTATTCAGAATAATTTGCGCGTGGTCGTTACCGATAAAAAAACATCCATGGATGGATTGCGCTTAATCCTTGAAGGTAAAAACACTCATTTGAATTTGTTGCTGGATCCGATAGGCAGAGCAATTTTCCCGATGCTCAAAACTGCCTATGATGACAATGCCGAGCTGCGCGTTAACCGGCCTGATAACTCAGTGACGTTTGAATATCGGATCTCGATTTTTACCCGCCCTGACGGCGTGTACGATGTAAGCGATTTACGCAGCGCCTGTGACCAGGTATTGCATTATTTACGCTATCAGGATTTGTTGCGCTACACGCTCAAGCAATGTATTGGAGTTAAATTCTCGTATCTCAAAGATCAATATAATATTAGTCTGAAGGCCAAAATAAACGATCAGAATCCCGTATCAATTTCGCTTTCTGACGGTAGTGTATTTAACGAAGATAATTTCAATATGTTTAAAGTCGGTGTTTATAAATTTATTGGTGGCACTGAGAAGGGACAGATCATATCGAGTAATGTGCCGCTTGCAATTACTGCCATCATTGAATGATTGAACGGTCAGCCGATGATGGCTGGCTCAACGGCACTATGATCGGACAGGCCGTTCACTTCTGCGTTATAAATCCGCATTGACGAAATGTGCGTTTCGCGAGCAATTCGCAACCATCTTCACACTTCGATTTCTCAGCAATTTTTCAACCTCACTGAATTTACCCAATTTTTTTCTTACGCAAAACGTTATCAACGTGACGGATTGCTGACATGTCATGGACGTAAATTAACTTGCCATACATTTTAATGACAAATTTTACAAATTGACGACTATCGAGCGACAGGATGAAGAGGATTCTTTAAAAAAATAACTTTAATCTAGAGCCTCTTTCAACCCAATCAAAAAAGGAAATATCGTGAAATTACATTACACCGCTGCTGTCCTGTTGCCATTCATTCTGCTTAGCGCAAACACAGCCCGTGCAGACGACAATTTTGTCTACGGCACTATTGGGCAGGGAATCGGAGCTGGTTTTGGCAGAGTTATCAATGACAATTTTTCTGTCCGCGCCGATGTTGATCGGGTAGGCTCTCCCGTGTATCAGCATAATTTCGGCAACAATAACTATGACATTAAATCTGAAGCCAGCACCCGGCTCAATGTACTGGTTGATTGGTTTCCAATTACCGGCAGTGGTTTTCGTGTTAGTGGCGGTTTAGGCTTTAGCAACGACCAATCATACAATTCGATCGCAACTCCAAATAGCTCCGGTAACTACATCATCAACGGCAATACCTACTCTGCCAATACGGTCGGACAATTGAAGGCCACATCCACATTCAACAAAGTGATACCGCAAATTGGTATAGGCTGGGATTCGGCTCCTGCCAACAAACCTGGATGGCGCTTGATGACCGGGCTTAATTTGAGCCTGATAAGTTCCGGAAAAACAACACTGGCTGCTACGAATAGCGCACAAAATAGTGCCCTTCTTGCGGATGTCGGCGCAGAACAGAGCCGGGTTAATTCTGACTTTGGTCGCCATGCGGCGCAATTGAATGTATCGGTAGGCGTCGGGTATTCGTTCTAGTCCGGTTTGATAACCAGCCAGCGACTTTATAGATCAACATTACGTTTGTGGCCGACATGTTTGATTTTAAATTGTAGTCGGTCTCTTATTTCGACTTTGTGGCGCGTCTCACAGTCGGGTTGGAGGAGGGATAGTAATCCGCTGACCCGGCTTTTTTAATCTTGGCCGGATCAATTTCAATTGCCTTTAGCACGTGCTAAAAGGAAGGGGCTCGCAAGGAGCCCCTAATAAATCAGCTAATTCAAAACAACCTTAACGCGTCGATAACTCTACCCAAATTTGATAATGTAAATCTTCTCCACGTAATGCGGTGGGGGGCTCTGGATAATGTGCGCTTTGTACGGCTTGTAATGCGGCTTTATCAAACAGGGCGATGCCGCATGACTTCAATACGCGTGGTTCCACTACGTGCCCATCGCGCAATTGAAACTCCACTCTGACACGTCCAGAAAAATGCATTGCAGCGGCAGCTGGCGGATAATAATAAGCCGCCTGTACCGCGGCATGTACTTGAGCCGCGTATTCGGCGTTCGGATCTACTTTGCCGGTGCTGGGTGCGGGTATCGGTGGAGCGGCTTTGGCCGGTGCCGGCTCAGCAAAGGCTGTCTGTACATCCGATTCAACCGCCGCTTCGGGTGGTGTAATTTGAGTCGTTACCGGCGTCGGCGGTGTCGGCACTTTTGGTGCGACGGTTTTTGTGACCACTTTCACTGGAAGGGGTTTAGTTTCCGGTTTTGGTTCGGCAGGTTTTTCAGGCGGAGTTTCATCTGCTACCAGTGTCAGTAACACGGGTTCGGTGTGAGCCGCATGAATTGTTGCGCTGCTGGCGAGAATAAGCGCAACGCCAGCAACCAGTGCAATTTCCACTGCCACCGCTAACCCGAATGCTTGCAGTGATTTAGCTTGTTTTGGGGAAGACATAACTATTCTTATTTCCCCGCATCGTGGCGTGTTGCTATGCCGATTTCGGTCGCTCCGCCGAGTTTAATTGCATCAATCACGCTCATGACTTGCTGTAAGGTCGCGGTCTCGTTACCTGCAATGGTGACAGCGGTTTTGCTGCTGCCACGTTGGCGTAATAAGGTCGTTAACTGTTCAGCATTGAGTACCTTGGTTTCTACTAACAAAGAGCCGTCGGCAGTAATTTCAACCAGCAATTTCGGTGGCGGTATGGTGGCCGCCGTGGAGCTGGTTGGTAGTTTAGTGACGTGGCCTGAAGCTGGGATCATGCGCAGGGTGAGCATCGCAAAAAATACCAGCAAAAACAGCATGATGTCGATCATGGGAATGATCTCAATCCGGGCCTTTTTAGTTTCTAAATAACGCATATTAAGCCCTCGCTGGAGTGCGAATTAATTCTACTTGTGCGCTGACTGGCGGTGTTGCCGCTGCGACTGTGTTTGGATGGCGATTCACCAGCATGATTTTTAATGTTTCCAGCTGATGTAAAACAATCCGTACACGATTGTGCAAGGCGTTAAAAAATACCAGGCCGATCATGGCGATTAATAAACCGCAGGCGGTTGATACTAGCGCTTCAGCAATACCGCCAGTAACTTGTGCCGCGCCATTTTGCGCGTCGCCAAGAACATGAAAAGCGTTAAACATACCGATGATGGTGCCGAATAATCCGAGTAGCGGGGCCAGTGTAATGACGGTGTCTAACACCCATAAGCTACGATCTAATGCAGGTACTTCATGCATGATGGCTTCTTCTAAATGGCCGATTAAGGCTTCGCCGGAAAGTGGCACAGAAGGCGTAGAGGAAGTAGATGCGTCATGACGCAACACATTGAATAAACGTGCGTGCGGCAGGTGTGATAATTTTTTAGGGAGGTCGATTTGTTCAGCGTGGTTAGCTTCTTTTTTAACCATATTAATCAATTTGGCGCCGCCTTTTTCCATCGAACCTAAATGGCGGGTGCGCTCAATGATGACGGTTAATGCAACCAGTAACAGCACCAGCATTAAGTAAAGTATGCCGCCAGATTCGTTGGCGAGTTCAACTAAGTAAGAGATATTCATATTCAAGTCATCAATGTAAAAATGGTGAGCTTGGAATCAAGCTCACCGAACAAACGAACAAACTAGCTAATCAATTGTATTGATAGGACTTGCGCAAAACTGTTCCGGCAAGGCACGCTGACGCAGACAGTACTTTAGTACGGCAAGGAGAGCGTAACGCCGCTGGAGCGGTTTTTCGTAAGTCCTAATTGATTAGAAATCGACAGTCACCGTTAAAGCTACGCTACGTGCTGGCAGCATCGTAATAAAATCACCAGCCAACGGGTTTGAGTCAGAACCGCTTCCGGAAATGCCGGTAATGTTATGTTTATCAAACAGGTTGTTGACGGCCAGTTGTACCTTCGCTGCTTTGGCAAACGAAGTTGGATTTTTGACCGTGTAGTTGACAAACATATTGGTCAACACTACTGGATTAATGGTGTAGCTGTCGTCACCGGCAGCTGCGCCATCGTTGTACAGTTTGCCTACCCGTTTGGCGATGATGGAAGAATTCCAGCCGCCGTCTGCGTAAATAAAGCCCAGTGTTTCTACATCAGATGGTGCGCCAGCTACCCATTGACCAGTGCTGTACTTAGTTGTACCTACTGTGCCGTTGGCATAAATACTGAAGCCGCCGCCAAGCAATAAAGTGCCTTCCAGCTCTAAACCTTGGGTTGTTTCTGTTCCGCTGGCTACGCAAATTTGTGTAGTGATATCAGTTGGATCGGTAGCGCATGAATAGCTGTTATCCAGTTTGGTGTGGTACACGTCCGCATCAACCGTAAACTTGTCGGCTTTATAGACAGTGCCGATTTGGTAGGTGGTCGATTTTTGTGCTTTTGGTGGTGTGGCCACTTTGGCGTAAGGAACGTCGAACACGGAAGTTGGTGGAATTAAATCACCTTGCGCTGCCTGGAAATAAGTCGACCAGTTAGGTTGCAACTGATAATGCACATCCAATGTTGGTAATACGTCGTGGTAATTTACGCTGTTGGTCACATCTGGCATGCCACCTGTAGTAACACCGGTTGTTTTGTTTAATGTACCGCCGAGCAAGCCCACTTTTTTAAGATCTTGCAGATGGTCATAGTTCTGTTCGTAATCAGCCAGCTTCAAACCTGGAGTGATTTTAAGGTCGTTGGTTACCTTAAATTCAAATTCCGCATACGGTTGCAATGTCGTTGTTTGATAGGTTTCGCTAAAGCGTGGCGTTACTTCATCTTGCCAGCTATCTAACTCATTTGAGTTGTATTGATGACGGTCGCTGTTGGCATACTCCAGCCAAACTCCGCTACGGAAAGTACCCAGATCGGTGTCTTTGCTAACGCGCAGGATATTACCGGTAGTGTGGTAGGAATTGAGCTTGTCAATACCGGTGTCGTTACCAGGAACATTGGCAGTGGCGAGAACTTTTGCAGTGCTTTGTGGAACCGCGCCGCCGATATTTTCTTGATTGTGATAGCCGTAGTTGTAAAACTTATTGTCTAACTTCCAGCCGTTACCTAAGTTAGAAGCAACGTCGATGTATTGGAAGCTGGTTTTTACATTGTAAAAATTGTAGCCGTAGTAATTCGACTGAGTTGGATCGTTACTATTGAGGTAGTTGTCGCCGAATTGAGCAACTTGTGCGCGAGTCGGAGCACCTGCATCTAACTGATTGTTACGCACGTCCATGTAGGAAGCAAAAAGCGTTACGACTGTATCTGCAGAAACGATGTATTGGTATTTGCCCGAAAACGCTTCGCGATTTTGATGGTTATATGTTTGGTAGCCATCTGACGTCATTTGCTGCGCATTGATTAATAAATTGGATGCGCCTTCTGGGCCAAATTGACCGGTTTCATGTTCCAGAACAACCAGGCCGGTATCCCATGTACCGTAAGAACCAGTGATGCTGGTGCGAGGTGCTGTTTCTAAATTACGTGACAATAAATTGAGCGAACCGCCAAATGTTGCCTGACCAATAGTTGCCGCTGTTCCCGGGCTACGATCAACTACTGCACCGCCGATTTCCATGGCCGGAAAATAGACATAGGAATGATGGCTGACGCCGTTAGTATCGTTAAATGGAATGCCGTCAAAAGTAACTAGGTATTGGCTGTCAGTTAAGCCACGGATCGTAGTAGCAGCGTTACCTTGGCCGACACCGTTCGGGCTGTAGCTGAATGCGCCGGGTGTTAATTGAAATACCTGGCTGAAATCAGACACCGGCGACATGAAGTTGTCGATGAAGTCGGCACTAACAACGGATTGAGCTGAACGCGCATCCAACGAGCCTTGTGACAACGCGGCTTTTGACGCTTCAGTTACCGGTGCTGGACTGTTTGTTGCAGTACCATTCGCGCCAACCACACCCAAATCAGTCGTTTGTTGTGCATGCACGAGCATAGGCGCAGTAAGGCACATTACAGAGAGAGCACGAATAACATTTAAAGCGCAAGGCTTCAGGTCAAACTGGTTCATCAAAAACTCCGTTGAAAGAAAACGCAAATGGTAATGTTGCTTTATTTCAAGGAAGTTACATGCGGATGAAGATTTGATGACGAGCTACTATTTATCTTGATTATTTTTGATAAATGAGAATAATTTTCATTTCAATTCTTAATTAGCCAAATAAAAAACTGAGTACGCTGTAAGTTTTGCAGCGTACTCCGTTGTTTTGTTTAGCGAATTAACTGCTGTTATGACTCAATTTTGAGCCACTTTATCTTTATTATCTAACCCATTCCAACCGCCACCCAAAGCGGCAATCAGTTGTACCGCGGCGATTAAACGTGAATTAGTGATGGTTAATTCAGAACGTTCATTGGTGAGTGCTGTCGTTTGCGCGGTTACCACATTCAGATAATTGACGGTACCGGCTTTATATTGATTCATCGTGACGGCTAAGGCCTTGCGGGCAGAAATGGTGGCCGCATTTTGCACGATATATTCGTCTTTTAAAATACGCAGCGAGGCCAGGTTGTCTTCGACGTTTTGAAAAGCAACCAGCACAGTTTGGCGATAACCGGCAACGCTGGCGTCATACGCAGCAACTGCTTGCGCATTTTGAGCGCGTTTGGCACCGCCATCAAAAAGGGTAGCGGCAAGAGCCGGGCCAACTGACCAAACTCGGTTGGGCAAGGAGATCCAATTCGCCAATGTGCTGCTTTGGTAGCCGCCAGATCCACCTAGTGTCAAGTTTGGAAAATAGGCGGCTTTGGTTACGCCAATTTGCGCATTGGCAGCCGCGACGGAGCGTTCAGATGCCGCGACGTCAGGACGTCTTTCCAATAAACTGGACGGCACGCCGACTGGAATTTCTGGCATCTCAGGCATATACGCGGTGGTTCCGATGGGAATTGCCGCAATGGAAAAAGAAGCAGGAGTTTTTCCGATTAAGATAGCAATAGCGTGTTCTAACTGGGCGCGTTGAATACCGACTTCTAAAGCTTGCGCTTCCGTGCTTTGTAGTTGAGTTTCCGCCAACAGAACGCTGTCGGTGGCAACTACGCCAGACTTGTATTGGTTTTGCGTGAGCGTTAAAGAACGGCGATATTCTTCTACTGTACGTTCAAGTAATTCTTTTTGCGCATCGAGTACCCGTAATTGAAAGTAGTTTTGCGCTAGCTGTGATTGCATGGAAAGGCGAGTCGCCTGCACATTGGCAAAGCTGGATAACGCCGTGTTTTCCTGCACTTCTACAGCCCGCCTGACGCTGCCCCACAGATCTACTTCCCAGCTTGCTGCAACACCGACTGAATTTACGGTGGTGGTGCCGGCCATTAAAGAATTGCTGCGAGTTCTACTTAAATTACCCGTCAGGCTAGGGAAGTACGCTGCTTTGGCATTGTCGACCAAGGCGCTGGCTGCCCGGTAATTTGCTTCGGCCTGCGCTAAAGTTAAGTTGGAGGTGGCGACTTGCTCAATCAAGGTATTGAGATTGTCGTCGTTAAATATGGTCCACCATTTAGCTGGAATTTCATGATCTTGCGGCTGTGCTGCTTTCCAGTTCTCTTTAAATTCTTTTGGAATGCCTGCTTCTGCCAGCGTCGTTGGGCGCACATAATCCGGGCCAACATTACATCCACTCAACGAAATCAATGCCAGAGCAACTGCATTAGCCAATACAAATTTTTCTGCTATAAATTTTTTAGAAATCATGATTATTTCCTCAACTAGGTTCTATTTGGGTTGGCATCGCAGGCGCAGCATGGGCGTGCCTGCGCGCCTTAATGCGCTGCCCCAGTGCGTGCAGCTTATCCATATATAAATAAACGACCGGTGTCGTGAATAAGGTCAGGAGCTGGCTGACGATCAACCCGCCGATAATGGTCACTCCAAGCGGTTGGCGTAATTCTGAGCCAGTGCCGGTGCCAAAAGCCAGTGGCACCGCACCTAGCAAGGCTGCCATAGTGGTCATCATGATAGGGCGGAAGCGTTGCAGACAAGCTTGTTTGATCGCATCAAACGGTGTTTTCTTGTCGATGCGCTGCGCCACTAGTGCGAAGTCGATCATCATAATGGCGTTCTTCTTGACGATACCAATCAATAAAATAATGCCGATGAAAGCCATCATGCTGAGTTCCATTTTAACCAGCAGCAACGCTAATAAAGCGCCAACTCCGGCCGACGGCAGGGTAGATAAAATGGTGATCGGATGTACCAAACTTTCATACAACACACCAAGCACTATATAAATAGTAAGTAGCGACGCCACAATTAAAAACGGCATTGTTTTTAACGAGTCCTGGAATGTTTTGGCAGTTCCCTGGAAGCTGCCTTGTATCGTTGCCGGTAATCCGAGCTTCGCCGTTGCCGCATCAATCGCTGTAACTGCATCGCTTAATACTGCGCCCGGTGCCAGGTTAAATGACATGGTGGTCGCTGCGAATTGTCCTTGGTGGTTAACGTTTAGCGTAGTGGTAGTTGGCTCGAATGTTGCAAAAGAGGACAGCGGAACCAAGGTGCCAGAAGCGGACGTGACAAAAATGCTGCTTAAAGTTTCGGGACGCTGCCAATATTCTGGCGAGACTTCCATAATCACATGATATTGATTACGCGCTTCATAAATGACGGACACCTGACGCTGGCCAAACGCATCGTATAAGGCAGCGTCGATCTTGGTCTGCGTTACGCCCATTCGCAATGCGGTAGGCCGGTCTATGCTTAAGGTAACTTGCAAGCCTTTATCTTGTTGCGTCGAGTTGACGTCAGCCAGTTGCGGTAAGTCTTGCAAGGCGCGTAAAACTTTGGGTGACCATTTATCCAGTTCCTTCAAGTCGTCGCCTTGCAAGGTGTATTGGTATAAGGCATTGCCGGAACGTCCACCCACCCGAATGTCTTGGCGCGCTTGTAAAAACAGGGTAGCACCGGGAATAGCGGCCAGTTTGCCACGCAGCCGGTTAATCACATTGTCAGCACTAATTTTGCGTTCATCCAAGGGCTTTAAGGTGATAAACATTCTTCCTGAATTGGTTTGACTGCCGCCCGTGAATCCAACCACATGTTTTACCGCAGGGTCAGCTTTTACCACATCAATATAGGCTGATAACTTGGGTAACATAGCTTGAAATGAAGTGGCTTGATCGGCCACGATAGAGCCCATAATCATGCCGGTATCCTGACTTGGAAATAAACCGCCGGGCACTTTTGTAAATAAAAATACATTTAATCCGATGACTGCAAACATCGTGAGCAGCGTGATGCGTGAGTGACGTAAAGCGACATCCAGACCGTTGGCATATTTTTGTTGTAACCAAACAAAAGCACGTTCACTGGCTTGATAGATCCGGCCGTGTTTTTGCTCATTATGCGGCTTTAATAATCGGGCGCACATCATTGGCGTCGTTGAAATTGACACCACTAAAGACACCAACACCGCAACTGATAAGGTAACCGCAAATTCATGGAAGATCCGGCCGATTATGCCGCCCATAAACAACATGGGAATAAACACGGCTACTAATGAAATACTCATCGACAAAACCGTAAATCCAACTTCACGCGCACCGCGCAAAGTGGCTTGCCAGGGAGTCATGCCATCTTCAATATGGCGTGAAATATTTTCTAACACCACAATCGCATCGTCCACCACAAAGCCGGTAGAAACCGTGAGCGCCATTAACGAGAAATTATCAAGGCTATAGCCGCATAAATACATAATCCCGAAAGTACCTAATAAGGAAATAGGCACCGCAACAGAAGGGATAATGCTGGCGCGTACATTACGCAAGAATAAGAACACCACCAAAATGACTAAGCCGATGGAGATGGCCAAAGTACGCTCAACATCATGCAGGGAAGCGCGGATCGTGGTGGTTTGATCCAAGGTTTCCGTCATGTCGATGGAACTCGGTATTGATGCTTTAAGTTGCGGCAAGACGGAACGAATTCGATCAACAGTTTCAATAATGTTGGCGTTGGGTTGTTTGAAAAGAATCAGCAATACCGCTGGTTTGCCATCGGCGCTACCGGCATTGCGAACATCTTCCACCGAGTTGACTACGTTGCCGATGTCACTTAGGTGAATTGGGTTGTTGTTTTTGTAGCCGACAATCAGGGGTATGTAATCGACCGCTTTTTTGGCCTGATCATTGGTAAAAATTTGCCACTGTTTGTCACCTTCTTCAACAGTACCTTTGGGTGTATTGGCATTGGTGCTGGTAATGGCAGTTCGTACTTGTTCCAGACCTATGCCATATTTGTTTAATGTCAGTGGGTTCAGCTCAATACGTACTGCTGGCAAAGCACTGCCACCAACAATGACTTGCCCAATGCCTTCAACTTGCGACAGTTTTTGTTGCATGGTGGTTGAGGCAATGTCATACATCTGACCTTGATTCATGGTGTCCGAGGTGAGCGCCAAGATCATAATTGGCGCATCAGACGGATTCACTTTGCGGTAAGTCGGGTTGGTTTTTAAGGTAACTGGTAAATCCACCCGGGCAGCAGCAATTGCTGCTTGTACGTCGCGCGCAGCACCGTCAATGTCACGACTTAAATCAAATTGCAGAGTAATCGACGTGGATCCCAGCGAACTTGATGACGTCATTTCATTAATACCGGCGATGCGCCCAAGTGACCGTTCCAACGGCGTTGCCACCGTAGTTGCCATGATTTCCGGGCTAGCTCCGGGAATACCTGCGGAGACGGAAATAACTGGAAAATCAACGCTCGGCATCGGCGATACCGGAAGCAGGGAAAATCCGACGATACCAGCCAACGCAACGCCTATTGTTAGTAGGGTGGTTGCGATGGGCCGTCTGATAAAAGGAGAGGAAATATTCATTCTGGGCGTGCTGGCGGTAACTGAGTTGGTAACTTTGTTTCCAATTCGTCTGGCTGTTCTTCTTCCTCATTCTCTTCAAGGCGGGAGCTGGCTTGAGGATTAATGCGGCGCGCCAAGCGATCAAAGGCGAGATAAATTACCGGGGTGGTGAATAAGGTTAACACCTGACAAACGATTAAACCGCCCACAATCGTAATACCGAGCGGATGACGTAATTCAGAGCCAACACCGCCGCCCAGCATCAGTGGTAATGCGCCTAATAACGCGGCCATGGTGGTCATCATAATCGGGCGGAACCGTAACAAACAGGCTTGGTAAATCGCGTCGCGAGGAGACATGTTTTGATTGCGCTCTGCATCTAGCGCAAAGTCAATAATCATAATGGCGTTTTTCTTGACAATCCCGATCAGCAGAATAATCCCGATCACCGCAATAATGCCCAGATCAGAACCAAATGCCATCAATGCCAATAACGCGCCCATTCCAGCTGAAGGTAATGTAGAAAGAATGGTAATAGGGTGAATATAGCTTTCATACAGCACGCCCAAGACAATATATACCGTCACAATCGCCGCTAAAATTAATAGCAGTTCATTACCCAGCGACGCATTAAATGCCTGTGCCGCACCTTGGAAATTAATTTGTGTTGAGGCGGGTAAGTTGACGGCCAACTTGGCTTTATTAATCGCTTCAACCGCTTGCCCTAAAGATACGCCGGGAGCCAGGTTAAATGACACCGTATTGGCCGGGAACTGACCAATATGGTTGATGACCAGCGGCGTATGTTTCTCCGTGATGCTGGCAATGGCGCTCAAAGGAACTTGCGTGTCATTGGTGCCGCTGATGTAGATATTTTTTAACGCTGCCGGACTAATCTGGAATTCAGGCTTCACTTCCAAAATAACCCGATACTGATTTGTCTGGGTAAAAATAGTCGAAACAATGCGTTGACCAAATGCGCTATATAACGTGCTATCAATCGCCGTTGGTGTAATTCCCATCCGTGCAGCGGTGCTGCGGTCGATGGTGAGAGCAACTTGCAAGCCCTGATCTTGTAAATCACTGGCTACATCGCGCAGTTCAGGCAGCTTGTTAAGCACTTCAACTAATTTCGGAGTCCAAGTGCTGAGCTGTTCTGGGTCGGCATCTTCTACTGAGAATTGATATTGCGTCCGGCTAACCCGGGTTTCTATCGTTAAGTCCTGTACCGGTTGCATGTAAAGCGAGATACCTTCCACGTCAGCTAACTTTTTTTGCAAACGCTGGATGATTTCTGCCGCGCTGTGTTCGCGATCATCATGTGGTTTCAAGTTGATTTGAATCCGGCCACTGTTTAAGGTGGTATTGACGCCATCGACACCGATGAAGGACGATAAGCTTTCCACTTCAGGGTCTTGCAAAATAACTTTGGCTAAGGCTTGTTGACGATCAGCCATGGCTGGGAATGAGATCGATTGCGGTGCTTCGGAAATGCCTTGAATTACGCCGGTATCTTGCAATGGGAAAAAGCCTTTAGGCACCACAATATAGAGCAGCACCGTTAATACCAACGTTCCAATTGCGACCAGTAAAGTGGCAGTTTGACGTTCCAATACCCAATTCAGCCAAACGCCGTAACGTTCAATAACGCGCTCATAAAACTGACCGGATGCATGATAAAAACGGCTTTGCTGGTCTTCTGGTGTGTGGCGTAATAATTTGGCGCACATCATCGGCGTTAAGGTGAGTGAAACAATCGCGGAAATGACGATGGTGACTGATAAGGTAATCGCAAATTCGCGGAACAGGCGGCCGACGATATCACCCATAAACAACAAGGGAATTAATACCGCGATTAGGGAAATAGTCAGCGACAAAATGGTAAAGCCAATTTGCTTGGAGCCTTTGATCGCAGCTGCTAACGGTTCTTCACCTTCTTCAATATAGCGAGCAATATTTTCAATCATCACAATCGCATCATCGACCACAAAGCCGGTAGAAATAGTGAGCGCCATCAAGCTCAGATTGTTTAAGCTAAAGCCAGCCAGATACATGACGGAGAAGGAACCAATGACGGAAAGCGGCACGGCAACGCTTGGAATAATGGTGGCAGCCAGATTACGTAAAAACAGGAAAATCACCATCACCACCAGGGCAACCGAGAGCATTAATTCAAACTGCACGTCTTTGACTGAACTACGAATCGTGTCAGTCCGGTCGCTAAGAATACTGACTTCAATTCCGGCAGGAATCGCGGCTTTTAATCGCGGTAATAATTGTTTAACGTGATCCACCACGTCAATCACATTCGCACCAGGCTGGCGTTGAATATTTAAAATAATCGCCGGCTTGTCATTGACCCAGGCAGCGAGTTTAACGTTTTCAGCATCTTCAATGACATCGGCCACATCGGATAAACGCACTGGCGCGTTGTTGCGGTAAGCGACAAACACATCGCGGTATTCAGCGGCGCTTTTCAACTGATCATTCGCGTCAATGGTGAATGCACGGGCAGGGCCATCGAAGCTGCCCTTTGCCTGATTCACATTCGCAGCGCCAATTGCTGTACGAACATCTTCAATATTTAATCCATACGAAGCGAGTGCCGTTGGGTTGACCTGAACCCGCACCGCAGGGCGTTGACCGCCTGAAATGCTGACCAGACCGACACCGGATACTTGCGAAATTTTTTGTGCTAACCGGGTATCGGCAAACGATTGTACCTGCGGTAACGGGAGTGTTTTTGAAGTCAGTGCCAAGGTCATAATTGGCGTGTCTGCCGGATTAACCTTGTTGTAAATCGGCGGAGCCGGAATATCCACCGGTAATAAATTACCGGCGGCGTTAATCGATGCTTGTACCTCTTGTTCTGCCACATCCAGGCTCAGCGCGAGGCTGAATTGCAGGGTAATGACCGACGCGCCGCCAGAACTGCTGGACGACATTTGGTTTAATCCTGGCATTTGTCCAAACTGACGCTCTAAGGGTGCTGTAATCGACGAAGTAATGACTTCGGGACTTGCTCCCGGATATAACGTAACGACTTGAATCGTAGGGTAATCTACTTCCGGCAAAGCAGAAAGAGGCAGCAAACGGTAGGCCATTAAGCCAACCAGCAGCAGTGCCACCATTAATAACGCGGTGGCGACTGGCCTTTCAATAAAGGGGCGGGATAAATTCATGATTAGTTAGGCGCGCTTGCTGAACTGCTGGATGAAGCCGATGCCGATGCCGATGCTGCATGCTTATGTTTGCCGCTTCCGTCTTTGCTTCCTTTATCTCCTTTTGCCGCATCAGTATTGCTGGCCGTGTCTACTTTGGCACCGTCACGCAGTTTGTCTGCGCCGTCAATCACCACTATGTCACCACTTTGCAAGCCAGAAACCACTTCAGTTTTATCGCCCTGAGTGGTGCCAACTACCACCGTGTGTTGGCTAACCGTACTGTCAGCCGCAACGACGAAGGCAAAGCTGCTCGATCTGCCGCGTTGAATGGCGGAGCTCGGTACGGTGATGACATTATGTTTGGTTTCAAGCAGTAATTTAGCGTTAACAAATTGGCTAGGGAACAGGTTTAAATCCGTGTTGGCAAATTCTGCTTTGAGCTTAACCATGCCCGTGGTTGGGTCAATCTGGTTATCAATGGTTTGTAATCCACCGCTAGTTATTTTTTCTTTAAAGGCGCGATCATAAGCATCTACCGCAATTTTTTTACCTGATTGAAGATTCTTCAGCAAAGCTGGAATGCTGTCTTCCGGTAGGGTAAACAACACCGACATAGGTTGTAACTGGGTGATGATGACAATACCGGTGCTATCGGATGCATGTATGACGTTACCCAAGTCAACCTGACGCAGGCCAGCACGACCAGAAACTGGAGCGGTTACTTTAGAGTAAACAAGATTGAGTTTGGCGGTTGCAAGAAGTCCTTCATCTACTTTTACGGTGCCTTCATACTGATCTACTAATGCGAGTTGAGTATCTACCTGCTGCGAAGCAATCGAGTCTTGCTTAAGTAAAGTACGATAGCGTTCCAAGTCGATCCGGGCGTTAGCCAATAACGCTTTATCGCGCATCAGTTGTCCTTCGGCTTGAGTCCATGCCGCCTGGTAAGGGCGGGGGTCGATTTCTGCTAATACGTCACCGCGTTTAACCATTTGACCTTCGGTGAAATAAATTTTCATTATTTCGCCGTCGATACGTGACTTAACAGTTACGGTAGCGAGTGGTGTTACTGTGCCTAGACCATTTAGATAAACGTTAATGTCATCCGTTTTAGCTAATGCAGTTACGACCGGTATCGGTTTTGCCGCATTAGCTCCGCCATGTTTGCCTCCATCTGCACTCGCGGATGCTGCGCCGCCATCTTTGGCGCTTTTCGCTGATTTGGAAAAGTACACAGCACCAGCGCCAGCAATAATAACTAGCGCTAAGAGCCAAAGCCATTTGTTGGAGGATTTTGTGGATGGTGAAGAATTAGTAGATGAAGGCGTGATTTTGTTCATGGGATTTAAAGGAAGATCACTTTGAAAGTTGGAAGAATCTGTTCAAGATTCAAATACTGTTTACATATTGCGGGCAAACAGAAGAGTTTGTATATATGAGTTAGCTTATAAAAAGATGCGTTATTAGACACTGGATTGAGAATTGCTGGCAAACAATTCTTTGTATAGTGCTTGTTACATACCTGCTTGTATTTTCACACTTTGACTGCCGTGATTATGGCACTTCTCACCCTCATCAGGAATTCACGTGTTTATTCTTGACGGGGTTCGACTGCCTATTTATAAAATTGTTCCAGGGAAATTGATTTTTCTTTTAAAGGCTAAATTACTTATTTATTTGTAATTTTATTTAATTAATTATTGCGATTGAATTTGTCATAATTAGCGTATTGCCCAATGTGTTTTTTTTCATTAGTATCACTGCCATGTCAGAATCTGTCCGCTGCCACCTTCCTGCTTGCCCCTCTTTGTCAAAATAACTTTTGCAAAGCCAACCGTTGTCATTAATTGGAGTCGCACCATGAAACGTTTTCCGTCAATGAGATTATTACCTACGTTGCTCACCGCATTACTCTGTCTTGGTTTTTCGCAAACAGTGTTAGCGGATGAAGCTTTACAAACAGCGATTGATGGAGCACATCGTTCCGATGTAAATAAAAGCCGGGATGCCGCGCGTCATCCCAAAGAAGTGTTGCAGTTTTTTGGCATCACGCCAACCATGACGGTGGTTGAATTAATGCCTGGTGCTGGTTGGTATACCGAAATTTTAGCGCCTTACTTAAAGCCACAAGGCCAGCTCATTGAAGCTTTGCAAGACCCTGTTTCTGAGAGTGAATATGGGCGAAATAGCTATGCGAAATTTCAGAAAAAATTAAACGATAATCCAGCTGTTTTCGACAAAGTGAAAACGGCTATTTTTGAACCACCAGTCAAATTAAATTTTGCGCCGAATAACAGTGTTGACATGGTGCTGACCTTCCGAAATATCCATAATTGGGCTATTAGCGGTGACGAGAACATGAAGCAGCTGTTTAAACATGTGTATTCAAGCTTAAAAACAGGCGGCGTTTTCGGCGTAGTTGATCACCGCTTACCAGCAGGCAAGGTGCAAGATGCGAACGCGTCTACGGGCTACGTATCTGAAGCGTATGTGATTAAATTGGCGGAAAGCGTAGGCTTTAAACTGGTCGCAAAATCAGAAATTAACGCCAATCCTAAAGACACCGCTGACCATAAAGGCGGGGTATGGGCGTTGCCTCCAACCTACGCTAATAAAGACGCGGACCGTCAAAGTTATGCTGATATCGGTGAAAGTGATCGTATGACGCTGAAGTTTGTAAAATAAAAAATGAGATGCATAGCAGCTGCTTACTTTGCTGGCGGCTGCTATAAATTGAAGTAAATTTAAATAAGGACAGTGATGCGGATATTACATACGATGTTACGGGTAGGCGATTTACAACGTTCAATCGATTTTTATACCAACGTATTAGGGATGAAATTATTGCGTGTAACAGAAAACCCAGAATATAAATACACCCTGGCTTTTGTCGGTTACGGCACTAATCCGGAACATGCTGAATTAGAGCTGACCTACAACTACGGCGTAGATAATTATGAGTTGGGCACAGCTTACGGCCATATTGCGATTGCAGTGGCAAATGCAGTCGAAGCCTGTTCTGCTGCGAAAGCTGCCGGCGGCAATGTAACGCGTGAAGCTGGGCCGGTAAAAGGCGGTAAAACAGTGATTGCATTTATCACTGATCCTGACGGATATAAAATTGAATTGATCGAACGCAATCCTGATGGATCGCGCATCGATTAGCTCGTCAGAAATACTACCAATTCGGTGGAATTCCCCCTCTGGTTTCCTCGGAGGCTAGAGGGTTATTGGTAGCAGGATTGGGGTACTGCTGCGCATTGAAAAAGTGGGCGTAAGCGATACATTACCGCTTCCTGCAACCATTCATCCTCGCCATTGACCACTCAACCCAAATCGCTGGTATTGCCCTCGCTGTCAACACTAAACTGGCTGCTCACAGGAGGAAATACCCATGAAAAACCATTTTTACTCAGTCGTACGGTGCTTAGCCAGTTTGATGTTATTCGGGTTGTTTTGTCAGGCATATGCAGAGGACAATGTTTCGCATAGTGTGTTGAATATTCAGGTTACCGGCTCAGGCAAGCCGATGATATTAATTCCCGGTTTAGCTTCATCAGGTGAAGTGTGGGACAGCACCGTTGCCCACTATGCCAAAGACTATCAATGTATCGTTATCACCCTGGCAGGGTTCGCCGGTAAGCCTGCGGTAGATACCCCGCTGTTTAGTAGCGCTGAAAAAGAATTGTCACGTTATATCAGTGATAAAAAACTCGACCATCCGATCATCGTCGGGCATAGTCTGGGTGGGTTTTTAGCCATGCAATTTGCCGCGCAACATCCAGAGCAGGTTGGTAAAGTAGTGATTGTTGACTCCTTGCCAGCCTTGGGCGCTACGCAAATGCCTAGCGTCACCAAAGAACAACTGCAAGGAGCAGCAGCCAATATGCGCGACAACATGCGGCAGAGCGACCCTGCCCAGGCGTTGGCTTCACGCCGCATGGCAGTTACCAGCATGGTCAGCAAGCCGGCCGATATTGAGCGTGTTATGGGGTGGGGCGCAGCTTCTGATAGAAACACGGTCATCAATGCCATGTACGAATTAATGGCGACTGATTTACGTGATGATATCGCACAGATTAAAGCGCCGACGCTGGTACTGGGCACTTGGATTGCTTATCAGGAGTATGCGCCGCGCTCGGCCATTGAAAACACGTTTAAAATGCAATATCAAAAACTGCCAGGCGTTAAAATTGCCTTCGCGGATACTGCCCGCCACTTTATTATGTATGACGACCCACAATGGATGTTTGCTCAAATGGATGAATTTTTGAAGTGAAACTAACTAGCTTGAATGTGCCCGGTTACCCGGGCACACATCCCCAAACTGCTGCTAACTCAGGCGGCACATCGTCAGGCAGTACAGCGCTTCGTTATGGCTTATGCCAACTGCTGGGATGGGGCTTAATCGTGCTCTTCAATTTGAGTTACAGCTTTTTTATGCCGTCATCGGAATGGTTGGGTTTGACCCTAATCGCTGTTTGGGGTGGTTGTGCCGGGCTGGCCTTGTCACATAGTTGGCGTCGTCATTTACGTCAGCATCACTTGCTGGAGCAGGCGCTACTGAGTCGCAACGCGTTGCACATAGTGATCGGTATCGTGGTTATTGGAAGCATTCAATTGCTACTGGTGTACGGTGCATTTTTGTTGGTACAACCAGTCGGAATGAGCAAAGGTTGGGCCTGGATACCTTCTTCGCTGTTATTTTGGATTTTCACTTTTGTAGCGTGGACAGTATTTTATGCCACCGTACTTTCCAGACGACGCATTCGACATACTGAGCTGGAAAAACTACAGCTTGAAATTTATCTCAAAGAAAACGAGTTACGCGCTCTGCAGGCACAAATTAATCCGCACTTTTTTTTCAATAGTTTGAATAGTATTCGAGCCTTGATTTATCACGACGCTGATGCCGCGGCAGAAATGATCGACCAATTGTCGAATATGATGCGTTACACCTTGCAAGTAGGTCAGACGACCACTGTCACTCTGGCGCAGGAATGGGCAGCGGTGCGCAGTTATTTGAGCATTGAAAAAATCCGTTTTGCCGAACGCATTAAGGTCACTGAGCAGATGGATTCCGCCTTTGATCAGCTGGAAATTCCGCCGATGGTGCTGCAAATATTGGTTGAAAATGCAGTCAAGTACGGTGTCGAACAGCGTAGCAGCGAATGCCAAATTGAGTTGCGCGTGCAGCGGCAAGACAAGCACCTGCAGATTCAGGTTGCCAATCAGGGGCGCTTAGCCACGATAATCACGACCAACAATTCCACCCGGCTCGGTATTAACAACATCGCTAAACGGCTGCAATTATTATATGGCGAGCAAGCCAGCATCGGTATTGAAGAAAGAGATGGCTGGGTTATTGCAACGCTGCTTTTACCTCTACCTTCCACACCATGAAAATCATATTAATTGATGACGAACACTTGGCGCGCATGGAATTGCGCCGCCTGTTGGCGGTATATGCTGATTGCGAAATTGTGGCTGAAGCTGCGAATATCGAAGAAGCACAGCGCGCCATTGAAGAGCATAAGCCCGACCTGATTTTTTTGGATGTGCAAATGCCGGACGGGAGTGGTTTTGATTTGCTGGATCAGTTAGAAAGTGTGCCGGAGGTTATCTTTACGACGGCATTTGATAGTTACGCGCTGCGCGCTTTTGAAGTCAATGCACTCGATTATTTACAAAAGCCGATCAGTGCAGAACGTCTGACGCAGGCATTAAAACGGGTTCGTAGCAAGATTAATGAAGCCAAACCAGCGTTGCTGGCGTCGAGCAGTAAAATTTTTATTAAAGATGGTGAGCGCTGCTGGTTAGTCGCCTTGGAAAAAATTGCCTTGTTTGAATCGGAAGGCAACTACACGCGCGTGTATTTTGATCAGCATCGGCCACTGTTGCTGCGCTCGTTAAATCAACTGGAACAACGTCTGGATGCTACCCAGTTCATTCGTGCCAGCCGCCGGTTTATAGTAAATCTTCAATTCGTTGAGCACATAGGCCCATCTGCCGCGAGTGGTTTGGTTTTCACTTTGCAAAACGGCTTGTCGGTAGAAATGTCGCGCCGGCGCGCGGCGGAATTTAAAGAACTGAGTCGGATTTAAGTGCCACTTTATATGCCAGGGGATATCTCCTGCTCCGTTACATAATCACTTTACTCCTCAATGATTTCACTTGGCCGCGCTGCGTTTTTCCATCCAATCGGCGCGTTTTTGCGGCTTTGCCGGGCTTGGTCGGATAGCGCACTTTAGCCACATAAGCAGCCTCTTGCACTATTTCATGCAGCCTTTGCAACGCATCTTCTTTGTTGCGTTCTTGCGTGCGGTGCGATTGGGCTTTCAAGACGATGACACCGTTTTTGGTAATTCGCTGGTCGCCTGATTCCAGAATGCGTTGTTTTAATTCGTCTGGCAAACTGGAGTTGATCACGTCAAAGCGTAAATGCACAGCGGAAGACACTTTATTCACATTTTGGCCGCCCGCACCTTGAGCGCGTATCGCACTGAGTTCAATCTCGGCAAGTGGGATGTTGATTTCTGATAAGGTCATTGGAGTAAAAAATTCTTTTTAAGTTAATTATTGCTTTGTAGCAAACCTGTTGCAGTATGCTACAAATCTATACAGCAAGCAGCTGGCTATTTTAGAGTGCTATTAGATAAAATGCTCGCTTCTTCGCCTTCTTTTAAGCATTGCTTTTTGAGTAGGCGCGTAGTTTGCTTATCCCAGGCGCTACTTTTAGCTTCGTCTCCTATGTCCTCATTGATTTCTACCGCCAGCTTTGCCTTACTAGGGCTCTATTCAACCCATTTGTTGGCGGAAGACGTTTTGCAAACTGCACCCGAACCGACTACAACTGTTCAGACGCCTGCTACATCAGCTACACCAACCGCCACTCCCGCAGTTATTCCAACTCCATCTGATACACCAGATACGCCAGCGCCTAAAAAGAGGCATAAAGAGGTGCTGACAGATTCATCCGTGCCCAAGGTCGTGATTAGCGGTGCGGGGCAAACTGATCTTGATGTACGTCGGCAATCTACGGCGTCAAAAATAATCATTGGACGCGAAGAGCTAGATCGGGATGGAGATAGCTCGGTCGGTGAGATTTTAAAACGCCTGCCCGGTGTGACGGTAGGTGGCAAGCCAGGGCGCGGCGGTGACATTCGGATGCGTGGCATGGGTAGCGGCTATACCCAGATTCTGGTGAATGGCGAACGTATGCCGCGTGGCTTTTCGCTGGATACTTTATCGCCCGATCAGGTCGAGCGGATTGAAATAATTCGTGCGCCAGTGGCTGAATTTACGACGCAAGCCGTTGCCGGTATTATTAATATTGTGCTGCGCGAAGATTACAAACAAAAAGACACGCAGCTCAGGTTGTCGGATGGCGTCGAGCAGGGGCGTAATGCACCGAATCTGTCTATTTCTACACCGGGTGAAATTGGTCAGTTGTCTTACACTTTATCTGGCTCTATTTTTCAAAATAGACGGCGTGATGAAGCCTTTACTGATAATTTGATTAATGATGAGCCAGGCCAGAAAATTGTTGATCAGGATATCGGTGTCACCAACGGTGTACATCTCACTCCACGGTTTGAATATAAGTTTTCAGATAGCGATAAATTGGTGATGCAGCCATTTGTCATGTTTGCTAATACGCAGACTAACGGCACTAGTGTGCTGGATCAATTAAATGATCAGGTCGCCCCTTATCAAAATGCTGTGTGGCATACCGGTGTTAATTCATTCGTGTCGCGACTCTTCACCAATTACACCCATCGACTGGAAGATGGTGCCAAGCTGGAATTGAAGTTAGGCACGGGAAAATCAGAAAACAGTACGATCACTGATCGGGTGCAAACCGGCGACGCAACCGGTTATCAGGACTTGCTCACCACCAGCCATACTGAAGACTTTAATACCAGCGTCGGCGCAAAATATTCAAAAATATTTTCCAATGGACACAGCTTGGTGACGGGTGTTAGTGCCGATTGGACGCGTCGTAATGAAACCGAAGTGGCGACCGATAATGGCGCACCGACATTTGATAATTCGGGCGACAATTTGAGCGCCGGAATTCGTCAGTTGGCAGGCTTTGTGCAAGACGAATGGGACATTAATCCCAACTGGGCAGCCAATGCGGGTCTGCGTTGGGAAGGGATTCAAACTACCAGCACATTACCAACTGGTGAAATACTTAATCAAAGCAGTGTTTGGAGCCCCTTGTTGCATTTGGTCTACCGTATTCCAGATACGAAAGATCAAATCCGCATGAGTGCGACGCATAGCTATCGCCCTCCGGTGCTAAATGACCTGATCGCGTTGCCGGCACTCTCGCAAAACAATAGCCCGATCAGTCCGGACCGGATTGGTAATCCTAATTTAAAACCGGAATTAGCCAATGGTATCGACGTGGGCTATGAGCACTATATTTCGCATAGCGGTATTCTGGCTGCGAATTTTTTCTATCGTGAAATTCACGATTTAATGCGCCATGAAGTGTCCTTGGTTGATGGGCGTTGGGTGTCGGCACCGGTGAATTTGGCAAACGCCCAGACGCACGGCATTGAGTTGGAAGCCAAGTTTGATATAGTCGATTTTTTCCCAGAAGCACCGGCAATTTCTTTGCGCAGTAATTACAGCCATTTTTGGTCGCAAGTCGCTGACATACAAGGGCCGAATAACCGGATTGATCAACAGCCTTCGCAAACTGCGAATCTTGGTATGGATTATAAAATGGCGACATTGCCATTAACGCTGGGTGGTAGTGTCAATTGGACGCCGGCGTACATCGTGCAAAGCAGCACCACGCAGGGAAATACAATTGGTTTGAAGCGACAGTTGGATATGTATGCGCTGTGGAAATTTTCTGCCAGCTCGCAATTACGTTTTGCGGTGAATAATTTGGTGAATAGCGATTATTTAACCAGCACGTTTTCTACTTTGGGCTATCCAGAGGTGTCCACGGTCGTTGCGCCTACGTACACAACGTATACCTTGCGTTGGGAGCTTAAATACTAGGTTTTTGTGCCCACATTGGCCAATGTAGTTGATATATAAATATTGAATCAGACGGTAGGGTGGGCACGGTTTTGTGCCCACGCGTTACTTTCGATTAATGATATTCTCACACAACTCGTTGTTTATTAACGGTTACGCGTGGGCACAAAACCGTGCCCACCCTACGCGCTGAAATTAAAATAGGCGACCCATCATCCACAACTCTGCAACAACCCTCTCAACCACTCGGGAAAAACTTGGTTTCCCTTTCCTTTTTACTATACTTACCCTGTCTTGCCGTAAAAAATCTGGCTCACTATTTGATCAGCAAAACATGTAAAGATGAAATTTACTGCGACCAAGGTCCGAATAAGCATCATCGTTTGTTCGCTACTGCTATGTATAGCGTGGGGAAGCGGCGCGTGGTTCTATGAACTTGATCAATTTAAATTGCGTACCAACAGCCTGATTGACAAGGAAAATGAGCACGCAGGAACCCGCGGTGAAACGATTTCAGCTGATATCCGACGTAGCCTTAAAGTAATGTATGGACTGCCAGAAGTGCTTGCTTCATGGCAAGAGGTTGTTAATGTGCTCAAACCACAACAACGGGCCAGTGACGCAATTAAGCAGCGCTTAGCAAAAGGCCGGGTCGATACGACATTGTCCGCCTTAGAACAAATCAATCATTTATTGCTGCTAGCCAAAAGTGATTTTTCGGCGGATGTGATCTGGATAATGGACGCGAATGGCAATTGTGTTGCTGCCAGTAATTTTGACCTGCCAACTTCGTTCATCGGCACTAATTACAAAGAGCGCGAATATTTTACTTCCGCGATGGGTGGCAATAACGGATACCAGTTTGCTGTCGGTAAAGTGTCGCATCAACCCGGGTTGTATTTTTCTGCTCCGGTGTACTTAAAGCAGAAAGTAATCGGCGTGGTTGTGGTGAAGGTGGACATTACCCGTTTGGCGCACAATATTGATATTTCCAATACCTTTTTGGTCGATGAAAATGGGGTAGTGATTTTGTCGGATGCAAAACATCTGGAAATGAAAGTCGTACCGGGTAACACCATTGATAAGATGTCCATAGCGCGGCGGCTCTCTGTTTATCAGCGCGAACAATTTGAATTGGTTCAGATTCATGCTTGGCCAGATAGTCGCTATGCGCGCTTGACCATGATAGAAAATTCTCCAGAAGCCTATGTGCTCAATATCACTAGCATTAATGGTGGCGAATTAAAAATTTATGTGCTGTCGCCAGCCAAAGAAATTGTGGTGCTGGATCAAGAATATTTTCGCTTGTTTTTACTCGTTACTTTGTGTGGTTCGGCTCTCATTATTATCGCGGCTGGCATCATTTGGTATGTGCATGGAAATCTTGTGACGAGCCAAATTTTACAAATGCAGCATGATGAGCTTCATGAAGCGCAGCGCTTGGCGCAGATGGGTAGTTGGAGCTACGAATACGCATCAAGACAGCTGCATTGTTCCGATGAATTAATCCATAATTTTTTTATGCTGGAAAAATTAACGGTCAAGCCGACGCTTGATCATATCTTGGTGAACATTCTGCCTGAAGATCAGGAGCGAGTGAAGAAAGTCTTCAATGAGGGCTTAAAAACCGGTAACGGTTACACGGTCGAATATCGAATCATGCGCAAAAATGGTGAGATAAGGAATGTCATCGGCAAAACAATCATTGAGAAAAATGAAAAAGGCCAACGCATCAAAGTAACCGGAACTTGCCGGGATGTAACCGAAGAGCAGCGTGTATTACGTGCGATTGAAGCTAGTGAAAATCATTTGCGCCGAGTCTTGAATTCATCGCTGATCGGCATTATTCAAGGCAATGATACGGGCGTTATTTGTGAAATGAATAAAGCTTTCATGGCGCTGACGGGATATACCAAGGCGCATTTATTTGAAAATAAACTCAGATGGAAAGACATTGCCGCTGTTGAATACCAGCAGCTTGATGCAGCGAATATTTTTGGTCAGATCGATACACCAATACCATTTGAAATGGAGTTGAAATGTAGCGACGGTAAGTTACTGCAAGTGTTGATCGGATTGGCAAAGATTGAAGAGCTGCGTAGTGAATGGGTTTGCTTTGTTTTAGATCTGTCAGAACGGAACCGGATGAGTCGGCTCAAGTCAGAATTCATTTCTATCGTCAGCCATGAATTGCGCACACCGCTTACTTCAATACGCGGCTCGCTGGCTTTATTGGAAGGCGGAATTACCGGAGAGCTGGAAGAAAAAAGCATGGAGTTAGTGAAAATTGCGCACCGCAATAGCCGTCGCTTAATTGATATCGTGAATGATATTTTGGACATGGAAAAACTTGACGCCGGAAAAATGGTGTTCGAGATGCGATCAATTGAAATCACGTCGGCAATCAGGCAGGCAATCGAGGTGAATCAGGCTTTTGCGGCCAATTTGAATGTGCGCTATGTGATGCACTCCTTTCCAGAGCCGGCCTATATATGGGGCGACGCAAATCGCTTAATGCAAATTTTGACTAACCTGTTGTCGAATGCGGCCAAATTTTCTCCTTCCGGAGCGGAGGTTGAACTTCGATTGTGCAAAGCAGAACATCATTGGCGGATTGAAGTGCATGATACCGGACCGGGAATACCGGAAGAATTCCGCGGCAGAATATTTGGTGCTTTTGCTCAAGCCGAAGATGCTAATACCCGGCAAAAAGGCGGTACTGGATTAGGGTTGAATATTACTAAAATCATGGTTGAGAAAATGGATGGAAAAATTGGTTTTGATTCGGAAGAAGGGCAGGGGGCGACATTCTGGGTGTCATTTACAGCGTTGTAATTGATGATAAAAAGTATTGAAAAAGTTGATATGGACAATGAAAAATAACCCTGCTCAATCAGAACATCTGGCCGACGGAATGTCGGCCGACGTTGACGCCAAGTTGAATGCGAACCCGCCGTGGCAGGTGCGCCACCTGGTCACGCATAAAAACTTTCCAGTACTGGTCAGTTTTGCTGCCTTCTTCGCGGTGACGCTGCTTGGATGGTTGCTTTTGTCGCGGATTGTTACGCTTTCCAATAGTGCAGAATCCACTGGTTTGGTGCTGACGCTCGTGGTGTTTGTCGTGGGCGCAAGTATCAGCCTGTTATTATTTCTTTTAATGTCGACCAACCTGCAACAGCGTGACCGCGCCTTGGGCATGGCGCATGCCATGACAGAAGAAATTCGCCTTCAATCTGAAAAATTAAGCTTTAGCCAGGAACGTTTTGAACTTGCCATTCGCGGCGCTAATGACGGTTTATGGGATAGAGATCTCGTGCAGGGAACGGCTTACTACTCACCGCGTTGGAAGTCGATGCTGGGTTATTCCGAAAATGAACTGCCTAGTTCGCAAGAGGAATGGATGAAACGCGTGCATCCGGAGGATTTAGCATTCATTCTAAGAAAAGAAAAATTATGTTTAGACGGAAAAATCGAACGCTTCCAAAATGAATATCGATTGCGGCACAAGAATGGTAGCTATATCTGGATACTGGATCGCGGTTTAATTTTATTTAATGCGAACGGAACCGCGACCAGATTCATCGGCGTTATCAGCGACATCAGTGAGCAAAAGCGATTGGAAAAATTAAAAAGCGAATTTATCTCCACCGTCAGTCATGAGTTGCGCACTCCGCTCACCTCAATTGCCGCTTCACTTGGTTTGTTGGAAGCAGGGGTGTTCGGTGAACTGCCTTCAAAAGCACTGGGCTTGGTTAATATTGCGAGCAAAAATAGCAAACGGCTGACTACGCTGGTGAATGATATTCTTGATATGGAGAAACTACTTTCCGGTAAAACAGTATTTCGGACGGATGAGATCGACTTGGTTGAATTAATTAAGCAATCTATGGAATTGAATGCCGAATTTGCCAGTTCATTCGGCGTGAACTTTACCTTGTCATCGAGCACTGGATTTCGCAGTGTGATTGGTGATAAAGACCGCTTGTTACAAGTGATGGCTAATCTGATGTCGAACGCCACCAAGTTCTCGCACTTTGGCGGTTCCGTTGAAATTCGCCTGGTTCAGCAAGACAGGTGCGTCAGAGTGGAAATTGAAGATCGCGGTGCCGGTATTCCTGTGGATTTTCGACACCGTATGTTTGGTGAGTTTGCGCAGGCAGATAGTAGTGATACCCGTCAGCAGGGCGGCACTGGGTTGGGGCTGAATATTACTAAAAAACTGGTGGAAAGAATGGGGGGGGAAATCGGCTATATATCCGAATTTGGGCAAGGCTCCACTTTCTGGTTCACCATGCCATCGACTTCATCATGGCATTTTAGTGTTAAAACCTAGCCCGCTATTTTTTTGACATGGTTTTCACTCATCCAAACCATAAATTTGCGCTGGTCGCGAATGAATTCTAATCGGCCTTGTAGCGCTGCAATATCATCGGATTTAAGTATCTCATTGATGCGTTGCTCGAGTTCACTGGCGCGATCGCCCAACTCAGAAAATCCAAAACTACCTGATGAGCCAGCCAGGCTATGAAGCAGCCGGTAGAGTAATTTCCACGGTGCCGGGTCCTGGGGATCTAAGCTGATTAAGTTTAATTCTTTTTCCATTGCGGCGATCATGGTAGGGATTCGGCCGATAAAACCTTCACCTAGTGCGCGCATGGCCTCTGCCAGTTCTTGGGCCTGGGCAGCAGTTTGTTCATTGTATTTTGACTTGGATTCATCACTCATACGCTGACACATTCATTCCATAACTGGCGTATTTGTTCTGCCAGTTGCATTGGGTCAAACGGTTTGGCGATTACGCCGATGGCACCGAGCGATTTGTAGTAAGCCACTTCGCTTACCTGTACTTTTGCCGTCATAAAAATCACCGGCGTATTTTTTAAGCTGGGTATGCTACGCAAGTGTTTTAAGGTGGTTGGCCCATCCATTTCCGGCATCATTACATCGAGCAGCATTAAATCAGGGGCAAATACGATAGTAGAAGGATTAAGCGCTTCTTTGCCAGAACTACAGCTGAGCAAGGTTAACCCGCCGACAATTTCGAGCGCTATTTTGGCCACGGATTGAATATCTAAGTCATCCTCAACATAAAGGATTTTAGTTAATGTGGGCGCCATCATTTTCTCCTTAAGCACCATCGCAGTTGAAACCGCAACACCTATTTTTAGTATAGATCTTAGCTAACTATTTCTTTTGATATTGTTAAAGATAATTCGTTAAATATAACAAAATTCTCGAGAAGTTTTAGCCTATCACCTAAGTCTAGGCGATTAACGTGTAAACGATAAGGTTAATTTATTTCTCGATGGAAACCTTGGTTTATTTCTGAATTAGTATTGCAGTGAAGAATTGTAATTACGGTATAGCACAAAGTTTGGCATTTTTTTAGTAAAACGAGGCTCTCAACAGTTAGTTTCAAGCGCTCGTTTTTAGTTTATTTTACTTCGCAGCGTAGCCATTAACCCACCAACGACTGCCGGCAGAGGGGGCATTGATGGCAAGTGCCTCACCCATTTGCGGTGTGCTAATTGAAATACCTTTGGAGGCGGCAAGTTGGGTGATTTTATCGAAGGGATCGTCCCAGGCATGGAGCGCTAAATCAAACGTACCGTTATGGACAGGCAGCAACCAGCGGCCACGTAAATCCTGATGTGCTTGCAGCGTTTCTGTCGGCTGCATGTGTACGTCCGGCCATTCTGCATCGTAAGCGCCGGTTTCAATCATGGTCAGATCAAACGGGCCATAGGTGTCTCCTATGCTCTTGAAACCATCAAAATAACCTGAGTCGCCGCTAAAAAAGAGTCGCAGTTCCGGCGTGAGAATTACCCAGGAAGCCCACAAAGTCTGATTTGAATCGGTCAAACTTCGGCCGGAAAAATGCCGTGCCGGTGTGGCGACGAAGCGGATTTTGCCAATAGTCGTTTCCGACCACCAGCCCAATTCTTGCACCTTGTGAGCAGGAATGCCCCAATCGATCAACCGCCGCCCGACACCGGTTGGCGCTAAAAAGTGTTCCACTTTATCAGCCAATGCCAAAATCGCGTGGTAATCAAGATGGTCATAATGGTCGTGCGAAAGTATCACGCCTTTGATGGGCGGCAAGTCGGCAATGCTGATGGGTGGTTGATGGAAGCGCTTAGGCCCCAACATAGAAAACGGCGATGCGCGCTCGGAGAACACGGGATCGGTCAGCCAGAAGGCATTATCCAGCTTGAGCAGCATGGTGGAGTGCCCGAGCCGGTACAGAGTCTGATCTGGCGCGGCCATTAGTTGTGCCTGAGTTATGTTTTGCACCGGAATGGCATGGGATGGTGTGGTATTGGCGGGCTTTTGAAAAGCAAAGCGCCAAGCCAATTTTATGGTCTTGATCAAGCCGGAACGAGCAATCGGGCGAGAATTGCGAAACTTTCCGTCTCGTTGTATTGATGCCATCAAAAGCGGATTGTCGCTAATTATTAAAGGAGCAGTCATAAGAATGGTCGCGGTTTAAAACTACACAGTGTAGTTTTTATTTTGCCGAATGTAAACTGATCAGTGTAAAATCTTGCTTTTACTAATTAAATGATAATTAATGTCTAAGCCTTTGACACTGACTGAGCGCAAGCGCATAGCAATTCTTGACGCCGCCGTTGCCGAGTTCCGTTTGCACGGATTTGATGCTACCAGCATGGACCAAATCGCACTGCGTGCAGAAGTTTCCAAACGTACGGTCTACAACCACTTCAGCAGCAAAGATGAATTGTTTGCGACGATGTTGATGCAACTATGGAATACCAGTGCGTCAACGCTGGATATCGCCTATCAGCCTAATATGCCTTTGGTTGAGCAATTAACAAAGATTGCCGCGCAGAAAATGTCCATGCTGTCAGATGGGAATTTTTTGGATTTGGCACGCGTCGCGATTGCCGCAACAATTCACTCGCCAGAGCGTGCGCAAGAAATGATAGCGCGACTTGGCGAGCGGGAAGAAAACATCACTCTCTGGATACGTTCTGCCCTGGCAGATGGCAAGCTTAAACCGCTAGATCCTCTATTTGCATCCAGTCAGTTGCAGGGGCTGCTGAAGGCCAGTGCGTTCTGGCCGCAGGTGGCAATGGGTCAGCCAGTAATTTCTGCTGAAAAGCAGCGGCAGATTATTGACGGTGCAGTACATATGTTTTTGGCGTGTTATGGCGCGGATGGTGCTGTTTAGTACTTAAAAAAAGCTCACTAAAAAGTGAGCTTTTTCTTATCCTCAATAAAGAGATATTTGCATCCATTTAAAATGGATTAGTTGATTAAGGCTATTTCTGCGTCTTGATTTTTATTATCCGGCTATCAAGAATTAAATCCCACCCTAACCGCCTGCGTATTTCATCGGTGGATGGCGGTGGCATTTTTTCAGCCTGTCGTTCATGCATGTAGTGACGGACTTGTTCTTTGGTTGGCATCATAGCCTCCAATTTGTTCAAACTAATAGGGCAATAATAAATCCCCGGGTTCACTTTTCATTGTAGGAGCATTCTATAAAATACCCAGCAATTTTGCGTTTAGTGGTTGGCGCAAAAACCAAGAACCCGTACTGATATTAACGTTCGTACTTGGTTAACGGCTGACATCCGTAAAACGTTAATTACCTTGAATGCACCTATGCTGAAAAAATTTCAATAATCCTTTTCAAATTTTTCTCATTAGTTAAAGTTAAGTACCAGCGATGTAGTTCCGTGCTCGAACATATGGTAAATTTGCAACCGGTTAGGGTATTTAATGAGGGGACGAAGAGTTGGTTCAGTGGGTTTGCCGTGTCATTGTGCTAGGTGTAATCACGACTACGCGTCTCCAGTTCACCCAGAAAATGTGACAAATCAACGAGTCGCATGGCAACCAAATGGCGCACGTTGTGTTGCGATTGCCACTTGCCATAAACGCCGAGCAGTCGCGCGTTTGATAATTCAATACGCTGTTTTTCTGCCAGATCAGGCCAGACGATGACGTTGACATTGCCAGTCTCGTCTTCGATCGTGACGAAGGTTACACCCTTTGCCGTTTCGGGACGTTGCCTTACTGTGACGATACCGCAGCCGCGCGCCAATTTTCCGTCAGGGTACGTATGCAAAATTTCCGACGTGGAAAAACGCATCGCCGACAGTTTTTTACGCAACAGTGCGAGTGGATGCCGACCCAGAGTCAATCCAAGGTGCCGATAATCTGCCACGATGTTTTGCCCTTCAGTCGGAGCCTCCAAATGTACTTCGGCTTCTTCTATCGTTGTCGGGCGCAACAACCCTTTATCGGGGACGCTGGCCACTGCCTGCCACAGTGCTTGACGGCGATTTCCTGCCAACGTAAATAAGGCATTGGCCGCAGCGAGTGCGCGGATATGTCTGGCATTTAACTGTGCACGACTAGCCAGATCACGCATATCGGAAAATGGTCGGATGGCCCGGGCTTCTTCGATGCGCCAGCCAGCTTCGCGCTCGAAGCCGCTGACATTGTTCATGCCGAGGCACACCGCAGCATCCGGCTCCAGCCTGGAATCCCAATCGCTGGTGGTGACATCCACCGGTAATACGACCACACCGTGACGCCGTGCATCTTGAATCAATGCTGAGGGCGAATAAAATCCCATCGGCTGACTGTTCAGCAAGGCGGTTAAAAATGCCGCTGGTTCGTGACACTTCAGCCAACTGCTGGCATACGCTAATAAAGCAAAACTGGAGGCATGCGATTCCGGAAAACCGTATTCGGCAAAACCGCGGATCTGGCTGATGATCGACGTAGCAAATTCAGGGCTATATTCACGTTCGGCCATGCCGGAAGTTAATTTTTCTTCAAATTGCTCCAGATTACCTTTGCGTTTCCATGCCGCCATAGCGCGCCGCAATTGGTCAGCTTCACCTGCAGAAAAACCAGCAGCAACCATGGCGATCTGCATTACCTGCTCTTGAAATATCGGAATGCCAAGCGTTCGGCTTAGTACGGCTTCCATTGCTGGTCCAGGATAGCTGATCGGCTCAAGACCCTGACGGCGTCGCAAATAGGGTTGTATCATGCCGCCCTGGATCGGCCCGGGACGGATAATAGCGATCTCGATGACCAGGTCGTAAAACTTCCTGGGCTGCAGGCGCGGCAACATCGACATTTGCGCGCGGCTCTCGATCTGGAACACGCCTATCGTATCGGCTTTGCAGAGCATGTCGTAAGTTGCTGAATCTTCCGCAGGAATGTCTTGTAACTCGAACGGTTCGCCGTTGCGCTGCGCGACCAGTTCCAGGGTGCGGCGCAGGCAACTCAGCATACCGAGCGCCAGAATATCGATTTTCATCAGGCCGACAGCGTCGATATCGTCTTTGTCCCATTGCACTACTGAGCGGTCAGCCATGGACGCGTTTTCTATCGGTACCAGACGCGACAGCTTGGTATGGGAAATGATGAAGCCGCCAGGATGCTGGCTGAGATGGCGCGGGAAGCGCATCAGTTTTTCTGCCAGCTCACTCCATTTTTCTGCGAGTGCTGAATCGGGATCAAAGCCGCATTCGGTCAAGCGTTGGCGTAAGTCAGCGCTTCCGTACCAGCCGTGACTAGCTTTAGCTACTTTGTCGACCACCGACAAATCGACACCCAGCGCCTTGCCTACATCACGTAAGACACTGCGTGGTCGGTAGGTAGTCACGACGGCAGTTAATGCGGCACGTCTGCGACCGTACTTGTTGTAGATATACTGGATAACTTCTTCGCGGCGCTGGTGTTCAAAATCCACGTCAATATCGGGCGGCTCATTTCTTTCTTTGGAAATAAACCGCTCGAATAACAGAGTACTTCGTGCTGGATCTACTTCGGTGATACCCAAGCAATAGCACACTGCGCTATTGGCCGCCGATCCGCGCCCCTGACATAAAATTCGCTGCGCACGGGCGAAGCGTACGATGTCGAACACGGTCAGGAAATAGCTTTCATATTGCATCTCGGCGATGAGCTGTAATTCATATTCCAGCTGTGCCTGCACGTTTTTCGGTATACCTGACGGGTAGCGCCACTGCGCGCCGATATAACTTTCCTGACGTAGATAACTGGTTGGTGTTGCACCGTCGGGCACGAGTTCATCAGGGTAATCATATTTCAGTTCATCCAGAGAAAAGGTACACAGGCTGGCGACTTGGACCGTTTCATTTAATGCTGCACGCGTATACAAATTATTTAACCTGAGTCGGGAACGTAGATGTTGTTCGGCGTTCGGTGCCAACTGATAACCGCATTGCGCAATCGGCACACCGATCCGGATGGCAGTCATGGTGTCTTGTATCGGTTTATAGGAACGCACATGCATGCACACGTCGCCAGTGGCTGTCACCGGCAATCCATATTCTGTGGCAATGGCGTTGACGACTGCCTTGTGCATTTCATCCTGTACGCGATGGTGCAGGGTTAGCGCAATGCGCGCTCTGCCGGGCGCGCATTGTAATAGCCACGCGGCCTGACGTTCCAGTTTTTCATAGGCGATACCGTAGTCGGGTGCCAGAATAATTTGACAGTCGGGCAAACCTTTCAGATGTTTTAGTTCGTCGCCCGGATCGGCAATATCGCGCGGCCTGGCGAGGTAGCTGCCTTTTTCAATGCGAGTGCGCGCCACCGTAATCAGTTCGGACAAATTGCCATAGCCGTTTTTGTTCATCGCTAGAATGATTAGATTAAATGCATTGCTGCCGTCTTCCGGTGTGATGCGAATCTGACTTCCCACAATCAGATGTAAGCCGAGCCGTTTGGCTTCGACATGCGCCTTGACGACGCCTGCCAAGGTACATTCATCCGTTATTGCTAAGCTGTGATAGCCGAGCTTGACCGCACGTTGCACCAACTGTTCCGGTGATGATGCACCGCGTAGAAAGGTATAGTGGCTAAAGCACTGGAGTTCGGCATACGTCGATAGGGTGGAGGAAGAAGTGGACATGACGAATTTAAAATTTAGGCATACAGCCCATGCAAGAACCAGTGCGGTTCGCTCGTCCGTTCGAGATAAATCCAGTAGCAACTTGACTCGGTGTTTTGCGCTACAAAATAATCTCGGGCGATCGTCTGGCTATCCCACCAGCCGGCTTCAACGCGTTCTGGCCCACGCACCAATTTGAGGGGAGAGCCGTAGAAGGGACGGTCATCACGCATCAAGAGTGCAATTGGCTTGGCCAATATCCAGAATGGCCGCTCAACGATATTGCTACTCTCATTTTTATTGGATAACTTATCGGTAGCGGGCACCCACGTATTGCAAATCTCGGGGCGGTAATCGTCGACGCAGGCAGGTGTTAGCACATTGCTTTTTCCCAGCCGGGCAATTAATAATTCCAGCAAGCGATTTAAATCTGCTGGTGAGCCGCCTGGCTCAGGAAATAAGGACATGGTTGGTGGCAGCATCGCCGTCACTTTTCGAACTTCCAGGCGTATGGCGATCACCGGTGCAACTAGTTCTATCCGACCTAGCCGTTCCTGCAACAAGCGGATTAAGTGTTCTTCATGCCAGGCAGATTCTGCTAATCCAATTTCAATTTCTGTCGGAGCGATGGCGTAGCGACCACGTTCGTGTTCCAGATGAAGCACAAAAATGGATACGGCTTGCTGTAGCGATACCAGCCATCCGATGAGTTGCAGAATAAGACGGGTTGCACCAAACATGAGTGCATCGGCATGTTCGATACGATCAAAGGTTTCCATGCGAGCAGAAAATGTCGCTGGTGTTTTTATCCAGTCGAACAGTTCCGGCGCTAGACCATAGGCGCGATCAAGCTCTTCAAGCAGATGTTGATCGGTGCGACGTAATAAACCTGGTCGGGGCAATTTGCGTAAATCACCCAAAGTACACGCACCTATTCCAGACAGCCATTCCGCATAAGGCAGTGTCGCGGATAAGGATGTGCAGCTCAAATGATTCAGCAATGCAGTCAATGTCTTCATGGTTACAGCGCGGTGACGCAATGGACGAAATTTTTTGCGATGCGATCTGGATAGTAGCCACGCTCCGGTTGCGGTGGGTGCTGCGCCCAACGTCATAGTAAATCCCAATGCTTTGACGCTGGCATTGATTCGTCGGCAAATGGCAAGCGGGCCATTAAAAAGAGTCAGGCTGGCCGACACGTCTAGCAATATGCAAAAATCATCCGCACAAGTTACTTCCGGAGTGAATTGAAGTAGAGCGATTGCTATCGCATTCAGGGCGATACCTTCCTTATCTAAATTTCTGTCCAGAACAATGGTAGCGGGCGACACGGTCGCAACGCCGCCCGCGCGCATGCCAAAGCGCACTCCATTACTGAGTGCTTCGTGTGATGCGACTAGTACGCGTCCCTGCTGCAAGACGGCGTAACACCCCGGTTCAGACCAGGATGGGCGTATCGCTTCGAGCGGCAACAGCGGGACGTGTATGCATAACCACAGGCGCATTTTCTTTATCCGAATAGTGACGAGCCACCGGCATATCTGCC
This sequence comes from Solimicrobium silvestre, assembly GCF_002976435.1. Classification (GTDB taxonomy): domain Bacteria; phylum Pseudomonadota; class Gammaproteobacteria; order Burkholderiales; family Burkholderiaceae_D; genus Solimicrobium; species Solimicrobium silvestre. Next base: position 117,039 of record NZ_PUGF01000005.1, read on the forward strand.
AGAGGAATAAATAAGTTCTGCTTTGCACTCGGGCCACGCCGTTTTACGATATTCAACGAAACTCCGCCAGCTGCGGGTCGTAGAGTAATGCGCAGAGACGCCGGTGATGCATCCATGCTTACGGCTAGCGGTCTCATCAGCCAAAGCCAGGTGTCGGTGCTCTGTGCCGCTAGATGAAGCCGCCGTAACGATTCGGTGCGTACATTCCCTTGCCATAAAATGACTGCACCGCAGCAGCCATTTTTAAGAATTTGTTCGGCGGCCCACAACCCGTCCGTTGCACTGGAAGTTTTAATCCACAGCAAATTGTTGATGTGTATTCCCCAGCTTTTACATGCCATCGCTTGTGGTAAATGCGGTGGTTGGATCAGGACTATCTTTTGAGTTTTGGATAACTGGGTCAGAACAGGTTTGAGTAACTGCATTTCGCCAATGCCAGGCTGCTGGAGCAATAATTCGATGAGTGCCGAGCGAGGCCAGCCTCTGCTGGGAAGTTCGTTATCGAATTCATCAAAACCGGTTGAGTAGGTTGCCGTTCTGCTGACGGCGAGTTCATTGGCACGCCATACGCCTGGGAAATCAAGTCCCTGCGCAGTACTGAATGCGCTATTTGGTTGTTGTAACGTTGACATAATTTCTTCCCTACGACGCATACATATACTGTTTATTTAAACAGTATATGTATGCGTGTCAGTATCGTCAAGGAGCATGATTGTCTATAGCTAAGTAAAGTTTATGTTGTGATATTTAGTTGATTTAAAATGATATAAATGACATCCATAGTTGTGGCTAATAAGGTAATTAAATATCGAGTTCCTAATGTTTTCCTAGCAAATAAAGGAGATTTTAAAAAATGCGAAGATAAATTAATGAGAGAGGAGAATCCGGAAAATGTATTTAATTATGTCTCTTTGTTTTTACCTCGCTTACTTGAGAGCAAACAAGCAGGAGGAAATGCGATCATTAACTCGCCAAAGAATTAAGGGAGGGAGCTTGAAATTGGATTAGGGGAGCGTCGGGCACCGTAGCCCTTGTAAAACGGTGCCCCCATCTCGATAACTATTTTTGCTTGCGGCATGTAGGTAAGGCGTGCGCGCAGAAAACAGTTGACTGTACTTAGACTGCACCTATGGAATGTGGCTCATTAATAAAGAACTGTGTCGTTCTTTAGTGGAGAGTTAGGATGCAGTGTCCATACGGAATAAAAACTGCTGTATTTACATATCTTTGTTCGTTACATAAATAGCGGTGGCCACGGATCGACCATTGAGGCGGAGGCATCCGGCGACATAAGCACGATGTAAGCAAAACACTTATTTCAGAATTTTTCGCGCCGCGGCAATAATCTGCCGCGACAGGTTTTCCATACGCGGCGACTGCACTTTCCAGGTGTGCCAGTACAGTGCAAGTTCCAGTGGCTTAGCTGGTGCCAGATGGGCCATTTTATTCTTACCGGCAGCCTTCAGTAGCAGTTCTGGCACCATGCCGTAACCCAGGCCATAGCGGATGGCGTTGAAGTGCGAAGCGCTGCCCGGAACGTAGTGGCAAGGAAAGGCGCCGGCTGGCAGCCCAAGCTTGCTGAGCAAGAACGACGACTGCAAGGTGTCTTTGTGCGTGTAGGCCACCACTGGTGCCTTGCGTGCCGCCTTGCGCGTCAATCCGTCGGGAAACCAGCGGTTGCGGAAATCTTCCGACGCTACCAACCAGTAGCGCATCACGCCGAGCAGCTCGGCCGAACAGCCGCGCATCGGTTTCGGTTCCGTGCTGATACAGCCGATTGCCAGTCCGGTCTCCAGCAGCGAATAGGTATGATCCTGGTCTTCCACGGTCAGATCCAGCAGCACGCGTTCGCGGATCAGTACATCTGACAATGCAGGGAAAAACCAGGTACCGATTGAGTCTGCGTTGAGCGCCAGCACCAGCGTTAGCGGCGCGTCCTGCTGTACCGCCAGTTCGGCAGCAAGGTCGGTTTCGAGCAATTTCGCCCGTTTCAGATATTGCATCAGGCGCTGTCCCATACGGGTTGCTCGTGCTGGCCGGCTGCGCACAATCAATGCATTACCTAGCTGGCTTTCGAGCGCCCGCACGCGAAGTGAAATTGCTGGTGAAGTCAGGTGAAGGCGCACGGCGGCCTGCTCGAAACTGCCGCTCTCAATCACTGCGCGAAACGCTTCAGTGTGTTTGGGATTCAGATTCATCCTAGCTGTCCTTAGATAAGAAATATTTATGATTACTTAATAATACTTAATTATGCTAAGTATATATCTTGCGTCCCTCACAATAGCTTTCACCAAATTCATTCACACCGCGTTCGCCTTCGATTCGTTCGCTATTTCAACAGGAGCGAGCATGCGGCCAGCAGCCCAGCAAACAACATCTGAACTTCCCTTTCGTCTCAAATTCATTCTCGGTTTTAGCATCGGTTTAATACTGGCTGCCAGCCTCGCCGGCGGCTACTGGCTGCGTCAGGCATGGCGACAGCTTCCTGCCGTTGATCATCTGAATCAGTACAGCCCAGCCTTGCCATTGCGAATTTATTCCAGCGAAGGAATCCTACTGGCGGAATACGGTGAAGAGCGTCGTCAATTTCTCCCAATCGAGAAAATTCCGCTGGTGATGCGGCAGGCCTTGCTGGCGATTGAAGATGCACGTTTCTATGAGCACGGCGCAGTCGACTTCACCGGCTTGCTGCGCGCCACCTTGGCCAACCTGGGCAGCGGACGGCAAGGTCAAGGCGCCAGCACGATTAGCATGCAGGTAGCGCGCAGTTTCTTCCTGACGCGCGAGAAAACGCTGCAGCGCAAGTTGAACGAAATTCTGCTGTCCTATAAGCTGGAACAGCGCTACAGCAAGGACAAGCTGCTGGAGTTGTATATGAACCAGATTTATCTCGGTGAACGATCATATGGTTTTGCGGCCGCGTCCAACATCTATTTCGACAAGCCGTTGGAGCAGATTAGTGTGGCCGAGGCCGCGATGCTGGCAGGCCTGCCGAAAGCGCCGTCGGCGTATAACCCGGTGGCAAATCCGCAGCGCGCGGCGACGCGCCAGCACTATATTTTGCAGCGCATGCTGGAACTCGGCTATATCAAACCTGAGGCTTACCAGCAAGCTATGGAAGAAAAACTGATCCTCAATCCCAGCCGTAATTCCTCGGTGCAGGAAGCCGCCTATGCAGTGGAAGAAGCAAGACAGCTGGTGATGCAGCTGTATCAGGAGCGCGCCTACACCATGGGGCTGGACGTCACCACCACGATCCAGATGGCGCCGCAGTTAGCAGCCGACAAGCAGCTGCGTTCCGGACTGCTGGACGCGCAGGGGCGCCGAGGTTATCGTGGTCCCGAAGCGCAGCTCGGTACCAGCGCCCACAAACACGCGAATAGCACTCTGAACAAGCTGTTGTTGCCTTATCCGGACAGCGGCGAAATCCTCGCTGCACTGGTCACGGAAGTATCTCCGAAACAGATCAAGGCGGTCCTGCGCAATGGCCGAGTGCTGCAGATCGGTGCCATTGATCCGCGCATCGCCGGCGGTTGGGCTAAGTTGCCGGCCAGCGGCAAACGCATGATCTCCGTAGGTTCTGTCATCCGTACTTATCGCGATAGTTCTGAGCGCTGGCTGCTGAGCCAGGCTCCGGAAATGGAGGGAGCGCTGATCTCGGTCGACGCCAAAACCGGCGATATCCTGGCGCTGGCCGGTGGCTTCGATTTTTTCCGCAATCCTTTCAATCACGCCTTGCAGGCATACCGCCAACCCGGTTCCAGTTTCAAGCCCTTTGTTTATTCGGCGGCCTTGGAAAAAGGGTATTTCCCGGGCACCATGGTCGACGACACGCAGCGCGTCCTGTTACCGCAGGATACCGGTGCTCGTTCCTGGCGACCCCGTAACTTCGGTGATAATTATGAAGGATTCATCACTGTCAGGCGCGGCCTGATGCGTTCCAAAAACCTGGTGGCGGTGAGCCTGATGCAGGCCTCCGGCGCCGCCTATGTGCAAGAATTTGCAACGCAGTTCAGCTTCCTGCCTGAACGCAATCCGGTCTCGCTGCCGCTGGCGCTCGGCGCGGGAGCGGTGACGCCACTGCAGCTAGCGCAATCCTATGCTGTGTTCGCCAACGGCGGCTATGCCCAGGCTCCGCGCTTGATCAAGGAAATACGTGACCGCTCCGGCCAGGTATTGTTTGCCGATAGCGCACGCAAGAATCCGGGCAAGAAAGTCGTTTCGGCGCGCAATGCCTACATCATGGACAGCATGCTGCAAGATGTCGTGAAAGCCGGCACCGGCCATGGCGCCAAGGTACTGGCGCGCGGCGATACCGCCGGCAAGACTGGTACCTCGAACAATGCTTACGATGCCTGGTTTGCAGGTTATTCATCTGGCGTGGTGTCGGTGGTGTGGTTAGGCTATGATCAGCCCAAATCGCTGGGAAATACCACCGGCGGCGTAGCAGCCTTGCCGATCTGGAGCCGCTATATGCAGGTCGCCGTCAAGGACAGGAATGAGTATTGGCAGGAAGAACCTGCCGGGCTCAGCGTCGTCGACGGCGACTATGTCTATTCAGAATACCTGATGGGAAGTTGCGTGGCAGACAGCTACCCCTTCATCCACAGCAAGTTAACGTGTCAGGCCGGCGGCAGCAGCGACCTTACGCTTGAAAAAGAAGCCTTGAACGCAGCACAGGAGCGCGAGCAGATCCTGAAACTATTTTCTTCCTGAGACTAAGCCATGCTTCTGCATACCATCTATCTGATCGCCATCGTGGCGGAAGCGATGTCCGGTGCCATCATGGGCATGCGGCGTGACATGGACCTGTTCGGCATCTGCGTGGTCGGCACCATCACCGCGCTGGGCGGTGGCACCATCCGCGATATCTTGCTGGGCAATTATCCGCTGGGCTGGATCATTCATCCGCAATACCTGCTGTTCACCATCGGCGCTGCCATCGTCACCGCATTTGTGGCGCGTTTCCTGCATCATCTGCGCAGCGTGTTCCTGATGGTTGACGGTCTCGGCCTGGTGGCGTTCAGCGTGATCGGCTGCGACATCGCCCGCGCCAACGGCATGGTGCCGGGTATCGTGATCCTGGCCGGCATGATCACCGGCGTCTTCGGCGGCCTGCTACGCGATGTCTTGTGCAACGAAATTCCGCTGGTGCTGCAGCGCGAGCTGTACGCCACTATCGCGCTCTTCACCGGCAGCTTGTATGTTGGCCTGCTCTGGCTCAATGTTGATCCGACGATTGCGCCGCTGGTAGCGATCGGCTGCGGTTTTCTGTACCGCCTGCTGGCGATGCGTTTCCACTGGAAGCTGCCGAGTTTTAACGGCAGCGGTATTCGGGGATTTGAGTAGCTTCATGGTGATAATGATCAGGTAGTCCATGCGCCAAATCAGATCGCACTCCATTCTGATAATGGCAGTTTGAGGACTGAATCTGACTGAACTTTTTTCATTATCGCTGTCAATAATTTAGCAAACGTTTGCACGCAATGGTAACGGGCTAAATTATGTACCAAACATTCCCAGTGTTTGTTTCTCCATAAATCCGGCTACGGCGTCATATAACCATTACTTTGTAATTACTAATGAAAACACTTGGAGAGTTAAATGCGAAGAGTATCTCAATTAATTTTAATTTCATCTATATCAGTCGGATGCGCTCCTGGCTCAGGCGTAGATGAAGTTGCGCAGAATGATGAGACGGAGTCACATCAGAAGGCTAAGATAAATATAGATCCGCGTACGTTAAAAAAACTTAACATACTTCTTGAAGAGCGATCGCTGAATGCCGGTATCAGCACTGGTCAGATGATCGATTTGTTGTCTGGCGCTTTTTTAGAGACACCGTACCGTGCCAACATGTTGCAAGGGGCTGTAAATACGCCTGAGAAGCTGGTTATCGACTTTAGAGGTTTGGATTGTTTCACTTACCTGGATTATGTTGAAGCATTACGGAAATCAACATCGCAGACGGAGTTCGTAGAGAATGTAATTCAGACGCGCTATGTTGATGGCGATATTAACTTCTTGTACCGTAAGCATTTCTTTACCGATTGGGCGCATAGAGAACATAAACTTGCAGACGATATTACTGCCCTGGTCAGCCCTGATATCGTACGTGTTGAAAAATATCTTAATAAAAAGGTAGATGGTGAAACCTATTTGCCTGGACTGCCAGTTGTTGAACGCAGTATCAACTATATTCCAAGTGAATTTATTAATGACAAAGTTATTAGTCGTTTACAGACGGGTGATTTTATTGGTATTTACACCAAGCTTGCCGGGTTGGATGTGACTCATGTTGGCTTCTTTATCATGACGGATAATGGCCCGGTTTTACGCAACGCTTCTTCACGAAAAGAAAATGAAAAAGTCGTGGATTCACCTTTTATGGATTATGTAGCCAAAACACCAGGGATTATTATTTTACGAGCAAAACAATAACTTATTGACGATGTCATTAATATTGTAAGGGGGCAGAGCCCCCTATTGCATTAAAAAATATCTTGGTAACGAAATCCGGCACTGTCGTAGTAACAGAATAAGGTTAATTTTTTAGAGCGTGATTGCCCCCTGCTTACATCGGACGGAATTGGTTTCGACGTTGCACCGATCCACCCATGGCCTTGATCTGATCAAGTACCTCATCCATCCTCATTTTTCCAGCTTCGCATTGGAATTTCAACTCGTCTGCAAATTTTATATAAGCATCCGTGAAAGCTGTTTTTGGATTCTCCAGAATGGTTTTTTGTTTTATGTGATCGAGTACCGGATGAGAAAACTCGCCAGAGAAAGATTCAATATCTCGTGCCACATTGGCCGAGCCGAAAGATCCATTGTTACGGATAAGCTGCAATATTGCGTTATCTCTTTCTTCGGTCGTCATACTGCCCGGATCAAAGGTTCTGCTAAGTGGATTATTTGGTTTGCCATTTTCAAGGTTTGGTGTAGAAAAAGTATGGTGGGGAAACTCCTCGAAAACTTCTACCGTACTGGTTAATTTACTGCAAAGTGCAAGCCCAGCTTCGCTCAGTTTTCCATTGTCAAAGAATGTTGTCCCAAAACTTTCAGGCTCCTTTTCTGCGCAATTTGATAGCAATCTATGCACAGCGGAAGCATTCTTGAAAATGACGTCATCTGTGGGGCGAGCCAGCCCGGCAAGATTGTTGCGCTGGGTATCACAGATGGCCAAAGTATACGCCATGGCTATAATTTCCCGGCCTGATTCGCTCAGATTCGCTGGCAGGGTTTTACCACGCAACATCCCTTCAATGATCGTCCCAAGCCCGGGTTTGCCGTCTCCACCAACGTTAGGCATGAAATTAAAGGCTGTACCGGCTGGAATAACTGCTCCGGCGACTTTAAGCAGAGCTTCTTGTCCAGCCGCATCGACTCCGGATTCACTGGCCAGGGTAGCCAGTGCCGCAGCGGTAGCAATCTCATTCAATCCCCAGTGCAGGCTATTGCCGACACCCATACCATGGTCATCCTTGATCTGCACATGATCATGGCAATAGGCAAGCGTGTTAGCCAAGTCCTGGTAAGGATTGTTGCCAAAGAAATGTCGAACATCACTGTGCATTTCCCGCGCATGGCCCATCCTGCCACTTTCATGCGTGGCCTTGTGATAGGGCAAATCAAGCATGTTCAAAGTTCTGTCCAGTTGGGTGCTGCCCTGGCTATCTATGTCACTGTGAAAACGAGCTTTTATTTGATTTGCCGCACTCTGTGCCTTCGTAAGATCGTCCCTGGTTAGATTGCCTAAAAGATGGTTTGTCAGGTTGCCAACGACTTCAAATTTTGCGTTGTTGCCTGCTGTGACTTCGCCTGCATGTATCAGCAAAGTGGCCAGATGGTTGGCCATGGTTTGCGCTGCCTGACCTGAATCGCGACATGTATTGCAGATATTTGAGAATTTCGCCTCACAAAAATGGCGCATGGATATGGAGGCTGGGATGTTGAGTGTATTTAAAACGCTAGGGGATACCGTCGGAGCTGTTATTAAACTGCTTGCCTTTGAGCGTGATACGGGTGCTGCTTGAGTTATTTCTTGGATGACTATAGGGAGCATGGTGTACTCGTTAGGATATTGAATGAACCGAAAAGATACAGAGAGCATTCGAAGTCAGCTTTCAAAAATCGCACATTAGCTATACACCTGAGCTGGTAATCGGCCGTTTCTCCGCACATTGAAGGCACCTTTAAGGCCTAAATTGTTGAGCGCTCATTTTTTCGATGGATATTCTACAAAATGACTATCGCGATTGAATTTTTTTGGAAAAATCCAACCATGAATTCGTCCTGAAAATAGTAAACCGGCATTGCTCGATGCCTTTGACGAATGTGCTGCATTGAGCTATTCCGCGTCCCAGATCACACGATATACGGCTCACTTTCATAGCTAAGCTATTTATTGCATCTAATCATATTCGTCCTATTTTTATTGCGACGTTACTGCCCTACTATTTCGTTTTTCGTTGCGATCTTGCGGGAACACTGCTGTGATCCTGCAACGATTTGTCAGAATTTTTTGAAGGTGATTATGAGTTTCATATCGAAACGCTGGTTCATTTTGTTGCGCTGGATTATTTTTACTTTACTCGTGATGTTGGTGTCATCGACAGATTCCGCTTATGCCAGTTGCTTTGTTAGCGCCGGTAAAAAATACACCATTGATCCACAACTGCTGGAAGCAATCGCGCAGGTTGAATCGTCCATGAATCCGCAGGCGCTTAATCGCAATCGTGATGGTAGCGAAGATATCGGGCTCATGCAAATCAATAGTTCGCACCTCGTACGCTTGCGTAAAGATGGCATTACACGTCAGCAATTACTGGACGATGCGTGCCTGTCGGTGATGATCGGTGCCGAGATATTGTCGGGGTTTATTGGACAGTTCGGTTACACGTGGCGCGCCGTCGGTGCCTATAACGCAGGTGGTAATCCTGGCTGCGATCTGCTGCGGGAGCTTTATGCCGCAAGGGTCGTTCGTGAGTATCGCCGTTTGAGAGGCAGACCCGAGCTTGCGGCTTCGGGGAAAATGTAGATGCACCGTTTTCATTGCAGCATGCTCACTGATGACCATCGGGTCAAGCACCTGTTCACCCGCCAAGCCCAGTGACAACCCCGAGATCATTAGTAGCTAAGAGGTCTCTGTATTTTTGGCTTCGTGCTTGTCCTAAGTATTTTTATGCATTTTTAATACCTGTCCTATTTTTTGATCGAGGAGGCTACGGTAGGCTTCGTTGTTCTGAACGTTGTTTGAAAAATGATGAAGACAATGTGTTGAGCACCGGGTAGGAAAGCCAAATTATGGATAGTAAAGACGTAAATTCTTTGGCCAAGCTACAGGCATTCATCGATAACGCTCTTGGCATTTCGGTGGGGGCGCCTGCAACGGCAAGTTGCCCGGGCGCGACGGCTGCTACCGCAGTTTCTTTGTCGGCCTTGTCTGCGGTAGGTGGTAGTCAGCTTACCGCCAACTTCCTGCGCATGGCAATTGATGGTACGCCTGAGTATTGCAGGATTGCGGCGTCGCTGCGGCGGACCGAAGCCTACTCGATGGTGTCGTTTCTGTTGCAAGAGGGGCAGGGTGAGAAGGTGCGGTCATTAAGTGCTCGCTACGGAATTTCGGCCGGCCATTTCCGTCGAATCTTCCGTGCTGCGTTGGGCGGTAGTCCTAAGTCCGCACTCAACGATTGGCGTCTGGCAACAGCGATTTTGGCCTTGGTAGAGCGACAGCAGTCAGTTACCGAAGTGGCTATGGCGCATGGTTTTGCATCTCCATCGCATTTCTCCAGCGAAGTCAAGAAATCGCTCGGACAGAGCTTGACGCATCTGTTTGATGCGCAAAAAAAACAATAGAGGATATTGGTGTGAGTAAGTGGAATAGTTGGAGTCCTTTGATGTGGCTCGTGGTAATGGCATTGCTGTTTGTTTATCCGAAGTCGTCGGCGGTTGATTTGAGTGCTGGTGATAAGAGTGTTGTTGGTACCGGCACCTCTGCGGGTTATGTCGCGCGACAGGAAAATATGCGCGCATTTTTCGGCGGCGTATCGTCGTATCTGGGTAAGCCGATCATCGTCAGTAAGTTGGCTGCCGGGAAGCAGATTTCGGGCGAATTCAATTTCGCTGCTGGGGATATTGTCAGTAAAGTCTGTCGTGAGCTCGGCCTGATTAATTACTATGATGGGAATGCAATTTACGTCTACGACGCTAGTGAGACTAAAAATAGTGTCATCAAACTTAAAAGTGTCACGCCCAAAGCGTTGACGTCGTTCCTTCGTAAATCCGGGCTGGCCGACCCGCGCTATCCGTTACGTGGTGACGGCATTGATACCTTTTACCTGGCGGGGCCGCCGATCTATGTGGACTTGGTCACGCAGGCTGCTGAGTTCATGGACAGTCAGCGTACCGGTCTGGATAACCAACAAGTCGAAGTAATTAAACTCAACAATACCTTCGTCACTGATCGCGCTTATACCCGTCGCGACGAGAGCGTCGTTATTCCTGGGATTGCAACGGTGGTTGAAAAACTGTTGGCAGGAGAGGACGCCCAAGTTGCGTTGACGGTGCAAAAGTCGAGCAGTGCTTCTCCTTTTTTGGATGAGCAGATCGATCGCGTGGCAGGGGCATCGCCTGACCCGTCGGCGGCGGCACTCAAATCTGCCAATGTTGCGGTGCAGTCGCAAGCCGCGGGAAACATCCGCATTATCGCTTATCCGGAAACCAATAGCTTACTAGTCAAGGGTACTGCGGAGCAGATCCGTTTCATTCGTAATTTAGTTGAAGCTCTTGATGAAGAAAAGCGGCATGTCGAGTTGGCGTTGTGGATTATCGACCTGGAAAAGGATGACCTCGATCAGCTCGGCGTCAATTGGCAGGGCTCCGTTTCGATAGGAAACCAGTTCTCGGCTGGGCTCAATACGGGTACCTCACTAAATTCGTTCGGCACGCTCGAAGGAAATAAATTCATTGCCTCGATCCTGGCGCTGACACGAGAGAACAAGGCTCAGATCGTGTCGCGTCCTGTGGTACTGACGCAGGAAAATACGCCAGCCATGTTCGACAATAATCGCACGTTCTACACGCCGTTGATTGCAGAGCGTGCAGTGGAATTGCAAAAGGTGACCTACGGAACATTGGTGCACGTGTTACCGCGCATTACCACTAAGGGTGAAATCGAACTGTCGCTCAATATCGAAGATGGTAGTGAAGTGCCACGCAATGAAGCGGATACGCAGAAGACGCTGCCGACTGTTGGTCGCACCAAAATCAGCACCGTCGCACGGGTACCCAAAGGTCAGAGTTTGTTGGTGGGCGGTTATACGCGAGGAGAGAGTAGTGAGCAGATAGGAAAAATTCCTTTGTTAGGCGATCTTCCGTTCATTGGAGGCGCCTTTCGCTATCATCAGACGCTCAACAAGAACACTGTTCGTGTCTTCCTGATTCGACCGCGTGAGATTGTTGATGGTCTTGACCTGGATGCCGAGAACCTGGATGAATCGGTTGAGTTCGAGACGCTGATTAAAAAGATGGATAAGACGCGCGAAACTGCACATGGCCAAAAGGAAGGTTTGACCGATGGCAACTAGTATCACAGGCGGAAGCGCTATCGTTGCTGCGCGGGTGCTGGCGGACATACGGCAAAAAGAGTCCGTCAAGGTAGCCGACGACGGAATGGCGCAATCGGCGGATGTCGACGATGGTACGCCCGCGGCACTGCAACAGAAGTTGGTAGACATGGCCGACGACATGGCCAGTGTCGCTACCCAATTCCGCAATCGTCGCGATTTAGAGAATAAAGGCGCCGCTTCCAGCGACGGTTTCGAACGCGTTCTGGATGATGAGGCTGCACCAAAGGCACAAAAGCTGGTGGAAGTGTTGGCCGTGCAAAATCTGACCATGGACACGTTGTTGGCACAGGCACGCAGTCTGTTTCCTGATGATAGTGATTTGTATCTGGTGCTAAAGGAGTTGCTCAAACGTAGGCAACTGTCGGCTCTTCAGCGCAAACGGCTGGAGGGCTTACTCGATACGGTCAGCCGCGAGGCTGATCCGAAAAAGCTTAAGGGCGGCATAAATTGCGCGCTCAAGGCGCGTCTGTTTGGTGCGACTCTGAGCTTGAAGGCATCGTTGTTGCGCCAGACCTATCGGCGCTTTCTCGAAAGTGACCGCATGCCGCTGGAAGACTACGAAGACTGGATCGCCAGTTACGGCTACAAAGTGCGTCACATTGTGCTTGAGTTTGTCGAAGAGTCGCTCGGAACGGACATTCGCGCAGAAGATCCAAGCTGCAATCACCTGGAGTTCAGTTACTTGCTTGCGCATATGCGCAAGTTGCAGGTGCTGCGCGGTGCTGATCGTGAATTTGTTTTGTCGCTGTTGGAAAAAAAACTGACGCCGTTGTATGGCGAAGAGGAAGCTGACTGGCTGCTATTGCTGTGCTCGCTGGTTAGGCGGGAAACGCCTGCGGCCAGTTTGCTGCCGCAGGCTTTGGATGCCACGCTCCTGTCATCGTATACACAACGTTCGACCTGGCTAAATGCCGTGCGTAGTGCCTGGAAACGCCTGCCGCCGGAATTGTTCGAACTGCCGGGCGGGGCATCCGGTGGCTGTCCCGAAGCCGCTGCTGCAGTTTGTGCCGAGGTGTTGGCTGTCTTCGACCAATTGATTGACTACAACTATGCGGCCGAACTGCAAGAGCAGCGCCGCTTACCAACCTGATCCTATTTATGATTTCCCGTTTTCTTACCAATGCCCGCGCTCACCCGGAATTGATCATCGTAATGCTGATGGTGATGGTTATTGCCATGTTGATCGTGCCGCTGCCGACTTTTCTGGTGGACTTCCTGATTGCACTTAATATTGTCATCGCAATCTTGCTGTTCATGGGATCGTTCTATGTCGAAAGGATTCTTAATTTCTCGACATTCCCTACTATTCTGCTGATCACGACCTTGTTCCGTTTGGCGTTGTCGATTAGTACCAGTCGGCTGATTCTGACGCAGGCCGATGCCGGTGAGATTATTGCGACCTTCGGCGACTATGTTATCGGTGATTCGCTAATTGTCGGTTTTGTGATTTTCTCCATCGTCACCATCGTTCAGTTCATCGTGATTACCAAGGGTTCGGAACGCGTTGCGGAAGTTGCGGCGCGCTTTTCCCTCGACGGCATGCCGGGCAAGCAGATGAGTATTGACGGTGATCTTAAAGCCGGCGTGATCGATGCCGAAGGCGCCAAGGAACGACGCAGTGTGTTGGAGCGCGAGAGTCAGTTGTACGGCTCGTTCGACGGTGCGATGAAGTTTATCAAAGGTGACGCCATTGCCGGCATCATCATTATTTTGGTCAACCTGATCGGTGGCATTGCCGTGGGCGTGACGAGCCATCACATGGACATGTACACGGCGTTGCAGACCTATACCATGCTCACCATTGGTGACGGTCTGGTGGCGCAAATCCCGGCGCTTTTGATTTCGATCAGCGCGGGTTTTATCGTCACGCGTATTAACGGTGACGACGCCAATCTCGGTCGCAACATCATGGGGCAGTTGCTGGGTATGCCATTTGCGGTTGCCATTACGGCGCTGTTGGCGGTGCTGGTGGCATTCTTGCCGGGCTTTCCGATGGTGGCGTTTCTTGGCTTGGCGGTGGTGTTGGGATTGTTTCTCTATATTGGTCAGCGTCGTCGTCAGCGCGAGGAGAGTGGCAGTGAGATTGTCGCCGGTGAAGCCGAGGCGCAGTCCGAGGCCGCGCAAGACAGCGACCGGTCGCAGTTGGGATTGATTACCGATCTTGACAAGGTCGCCACCGAAACGGTTGCCTTCATCCTGTTGGTGCCGCAGGCGCAGCAGCAGTATTGCATTGACGAGCAGTTGGGCCAGCGGCTGCGTAGTCAGTTTTTTATCGACTATGGCGTGCGCCTACCGGAGTTTCTGGTGCGCGGATCGGACACGCAGCCGAAGGATTGCGTAGCGCTGCTGATCAATGAAATTCGCACGGAGACCTTATATGTTTGCTTTAACAAGATGCGGATTGTCAACATGTCGGACGAAGTTGGTCAGCTCGGCATTCACGTTGAGGTGCTGACGGATGCAGCACAGCAGGACGGACATTGGGTTACTCCGTCGCACCGGGAGGAGCTGATCAAGCTGGGCTTCCAGCTGCGCAGCGCACAGGACGAGTTGTATCAATGCTTGGTGGCGGTGCTGGTCAAGCATGTTCCTGAATTTTTCGGTATCCAGGAAACCAAGAAGATGCTGGACCAGATGGAGACGAGTGCACCGGACTTGCTCAAGGAAGTCTTGCGTAATGTCACTGTACAAAAGATTTCAGAGGTGTTGCAACGCCTATTGTCGGAACGCATTTCCATCCGTAATTTCAAACTGATTCTTGAATCGCTGGCGCAATGGGGTGGTCGTGAAAAGGATGTGATCGCTCTGGTTGAACACGTGCGCGGCGCCATGGCGCGCTATATCTCACATAAGTTTTCCATTGGTAATAAATTGCGCGTGGTGATGTTGTCGACAGATATGGAAGAGCAGGTGCGCAAGGGAGTCCGCCAGAACGCCAGCGGTGCTTTTCTTAACATTGAGCCGTCGGTGTCGGAAGAGATCATCGACAAATTCGCGTTGTTGTTCCAAGCGTTTCCGATTGCTCAGAAAGATCTGGTTGTCCTGACTGCAGTCGATGTGCGTCGCTTCGTTAAAAAACTACTGGAGGCGCGTTTCAAGGATCTTGACGTGATCTCGTTCGGAGAAGTCGCTAGCAACGTGGAAGTCAATGTTCTTAAGGTTATTTAGCTTATTTGGAATCCTTATTTAACCCCTTATTTAGCCTCATTATTTCAAGGAATAACTATGCATCAACACGATCTCGGTGAACTCGTTAAACGAGCGCTCGTGCGTTCAGGTTGTGAGCCGTCTCTGATCCGGCAACTGGATCATCACGCGACCATTCAGATCGATCTCATCGATGCTCCGGCCCTGTATGTCGGGCGCATGGGTGAACAGGTAGTGATTTGGAGCGATTTATGTGAATTCTATGACGGCATCCTAAGGCGTAACTCTGACGCGTTGCTTCACGAACTTATGAGCGGCTTTCCTTATAGTCGTAACCAGCAGTTGGTGTTACGTGAAAGTGATGGGCAGTTGCAGGTATATGCCGATGTGGCCAGCGAGTGCCTTGACGACGTCGCTGCCATGTCCGAGGCACTCAATGCTTTTTTTGAAAGTCAGACGCGTTTGCTGGAGATTATTCGCCAATGACGCAGCCATTGAGACTGTTGAGACAGTTGGTGCATCCACACTATTTGTCCGGTCCGATTATCGAAGCGCCGCTGCGTGATGTTGCAGTAGGGGAAGTTTGCGACGTGCGTCGCCACTGGCGCGACGAAGACGTGGTTGCACGCGCCCAGGTAGTGGGTTTTCGTCGCGACATGGCTGTATTGAGCCTACTGGGCAATCCACGCGGGTTGTCGCGAGAATCTGTGCTGGTGCCGACCGGGGGCGCGTTGAGGATATGCATCGATGACAGCATGTTAGGCGCAGTGCTCGATTCCAACGGGGTACACATTGCACGGCTAGCACCGGCGTTACCGGTAATACATCCTCAACGCTGGTGTGCGTTGGATGCGCCACCGCCGTCGTTTGATCGACGCATGCCGATCAGTGAAGTTTTTCATAGTGGCATTCGCGTGATGGATGCGCTGACGACTTGCGGTGTCGGTCAACGTTTAGGTATTTTTGCCTCCGCAGGAACAGGAAAAACCAGCTTCGTCACGATGCTAATGGAGCATGCCTCGGCCGACGTATATGTGGTCGGACTGATCGGCGAGCGCGGTCGCGAAGTAACTGAATTCGTCGAGGAGATGAAGAAATCTCCTCAACGCCAACGCAGTGTGGTGGTGCATGCAACATCGGACGCTTCGTCGATTGATCGTTGCAATGCTGCATTGCTTGCCACTACGGTCGCCGAGTATTACCGCGATCACGGTTGTAAGGTTGTGCTGATTCAGGATTCGCTTACACGCTATGCGCGCGCTTTGCGTGACGTGGCACTTGCTGCTGGCGAAGCACCGGCACGGCGCGGATATCCGGCGTCCGTATTCGAGGCTTTGCCGCGACTGCTGGAGCGACCCGGAGTAACAGACTGCGGCAGTATTACCGCGTTTTACACGGTGTTGCTGGAGAGCGACGACGAAGTCGATCCGATCGCCGAAGAGATTCGTTCCATCCTGGACGGTCATATTTATCTCAGCCGCACATTGGCGGCGAAGAATCATTACCCGGCGGTCGATGTGTTACGCAGCCTGAGCCGTGTGGCCAGTCGGGTCTGTTCGCCAGAGCAGTTGCAGGCGGCTGGCCGCATCCGCGAAAAGCTGAGTCGCCTGGATGAGTTGCAACTGATGCTCGATCTTGGCGAATACCGTCCCGGGGAAAGCGATTTGAATGATGGTTTGCTACAGCAGAAGGACGCTTTGATGGAGTGGATGCAGCAGTCGCGTAATAGCGCTTGCGATGCTGGCGCGATCGTGGCGCAGATGGTTGCTCTTGCTGCGTAAATACCAAGCGTTGTTGCACCACAGTCAGCAGCGCCTGCAAGTGGGCGAGCGTCGTCTGACGCATGTGCGTCAGCGCTTGGCGGCGATGGAACAGGAGTGCGACCGCCTTCAAGGCGAAATCGGCGTGCAGGAACAGTTGGCGCACGCGGTGGGTCTAGATGGCGCAGCACTTGGTCGCCAGCAGTTGTTCGACTGGTTGCGTAAGAGCGCAGCGGACCGGCGACGTAGTCAGGCACTGCGACTGGAACTGCGTCGGCAGCAAGAACTTTGTAATGAATGCACGTACCAGGTCAGTGAGCAACATGCGCATTGCCTGCGTCTGGAGCAACGGCGGGAACGCTATCGAACTTTGCTTGATGGTGAGCGAAAGAAAGTGCGATTGCGCCAACTTGAAATTGAAGAATGTGAAATAGAGGAGCGTGTGTCATGGTCGAAATAAGGAGTGGAAATGCGCTGTCTGGTGCTTGCGCTATACCGGAACAAGACGTGTTGAACTTACAGGATCGGTTGACGCAGAAGAGTAAGCACGATCACCACGACAGCGAACAGGTCGAAAGCGTTGATCCGTTTCTGTGGCCGTTTCAGGAAATATTGCCGCCATTAGGATTGCAGGAAAATGTTGGTGTTGCACCTGCAAGACCGGAAGTCGGAGCAAGCCCGGGCCGGTACGCTACCGACACGCGTCCTGAAGCGAGAGAAGCCTTGCTGGATTGGTCATTGCACAGTCAGCCGCAGGCGTTGAACGTTCTAACCAAAGGTGCTTTCGTCTTATCGGATTCAAAGGCGTCGCCGTCACCCGGTCAGTTGAAACAGATCGTATCGCAAACTGGTGGGGTAACAGCCGAGGTTGCGACTGCCATAGTCGGTGGCGTATTAGACCATCTTAGCGACCAGCCGATGAAGAAGTTGCCAACGTATCTGCGTGCCGAAGAATTCCCTCGCACAGCCGACACGGGCCATAAAGGGACGGTTGCTGATGACGGGGAATTGCAGAGCAGGTCGTCACCGATTGTAGTCCAACAGCAGAGTCGTCAAGGCAGTGCCCTTACAACGCCGGCAACGGCACGTCAGGAGTCGCCGACCGAAGCCTTGCCGGATTCCAAGACGCCGCCGTCATCCGGTAATTTGACGCAGGTCGTATCGTACACCGGTGGAGTAACAGCCGAGGTGGTGGCTGACATTGTAGGTCGAGTTTTAGACGATCTCACCGACCGGACACTGACGAAGTCATCGGAGTATCCGCGTGCCGAAGAAACCCCTCGCACAGCCGAGGCTCGCCGTAAAGCGGCGACGGTTTTTTCTGCTGATGACGGGCAATTGCAGGGCAGGCCATCGCCGATTGAAGTTCAACAGAAGGGTCGTCAAAGCAGTGTCCTTACAACGCCGGCAACGGTACGTCAGGAATCTCCGACGGTGCATCCGGGGCGTATGGGAACGTCCGATCGCGTTGTCCAGAATAGCTGGGTTTACAAATTCCGTTCATGGGGGAAAGAACATGCCGTGACGATTTTGTCGACACTGGGATCGAGCCCTCAGTTGCTTTCGTCATTGACCTTGCAACCGACCAGCGCGCTGGTCGAACAACGCTTGAACGCGCATGGCGACATGCCTGGGAGCAGCGATCAGTGGGTCTTCCAGGATCACGGCGATGAACGGCGACAACAGCAGGACGCCCGACATCAGTATCGTGAGCAGGAAGAGGATGAATCGTGAAATATCCTTCCCTACGCCATGTAGTCGATGCCGAGTGCCATGCTCGTGCTGCGCTGGCGCTTTGGCCGCGACGTGATGCTGCGTTGATCGGACGGCTAGCTTACGCGCCGTTGCCGAACGGCCCTTCAGTGTATGCCGTGCAGGCATACCGTAAAGATCGCTGCTGGCGCGGTTACGTCGATCTGGCCGAGTGGCTGGCAAACACGGCGCCCGAACTGGCCAGTTTAGCCTGTGCCGCGGACGCCAGCACCGAGCATGTGCGACATTTGTTCGCGGCTAGCGCACATCCTGTTGACATGCCTTTGCCTGAGCTCGGCTATGACATGCTGCAAATCGAGCATAACCCCGAGCAATCCCTGGCGCAATCCAAACTATGTCTGTTATCGATCCTCACGCCGCAAGGCCGTGTCTGGTTAAGCGAATTTCCACAGCCGATCGCACCCGTTGTGGGTGCAGTTTCTGCGTCCATGCAGGCGCTGCCGCTTTTGCTGGCCTGGCATTTAGGCAGTAGTAGCGCCAGCCGTCGGCTGGTTGCCGACTTACGGCGTGGCGACGTATTGCTGATCGGATGCGAGGCATTTGAACTGACCAGCGCCGGTAGGGTTATAGGGCGCTTTTCAATTAACGAAGATGGAGAAATTTCCGTGCAAGCCACAACGATGAACGAACTAAAAGAAGCTACAACGCAAGACCATGTAGAGGCGCACACCGCGCCGACTGTTGCTATCACCATGGGCGACATTCCGTTGCGCCTCGATTTCATCCTGCAACGCCGCACCATGACGGTGGCCCAGCTGGACGCTTTGTATCGTGGGCAAGTCCTGTCATTGGATCCACAAGCGGAACAACAGGTGGAGATCACGGTTAATGGCATGCGTCTGGCCACGGGAGAGTTGGTCGAACTGAATGGCCGTTTGGGTATCGAATTGCATGACATCGCGGTCGGCACATCTCTCGCTGAGGCGCATCGTGTCTAATGACATTTCCCTGATCGGGCTGTTGGCCCTGGCGACGTTGCTGCCGTTCCTGTTGGCGGCCGGCACTTGCTATCTGAAATTTTCTATCGTGTTCGTCATGGTGCGCAATGCGATGGGGTTGCAGCAGGTACCGTCCAACCTGGTTCTTAATGCGGTGGCGTTGATGATGTCAGTGTTTGTGATGTTGCCGGTGTCGCAAAAAATTTATGACTACCAGAGCGAAAATCCGGTCAATTTTTCCAGCCTGGCTTCGGTTGAGTCATTTGTCGATAACGGCCTTGATTCGTACCGCGGCTACTTGCAAAAATACAGTGATCCGGAACTGACGGCATTTTTTGAGAAAATCCAGGCCGCGCGTCTGGCAGAAAAGAACACGCCGCATTTGGAGGGCGAGGATCAGGTTTCCATCTTCTCACTGTTACCGGCCTACGCCCTAAGCGAAATTAAGAGTGCTTTCAAGATCGGTTTTTACCTGTACCTGCCGTTCGTGGTGATTGATCTGGTGATTTCCAGCATCCTGCTTGCGCTGGGTATGATGATGATGAGCCCGGTGGTGATTTCCGTGCCGATCAAGCTGATTCTGTTCGTAGCGATGGATGGCTGGTCGTTGCTGAGCCAGGGTTTGATCCTGCAATACATTGATCTCGGAAGCGGAGGGTAGCCGCCATGGATGATATCGTTTATGCCGGTAACAAGACGTTGTATCTGGTGTTAAAGCTGGTGCTGTGGCCGGTTATCGTCGCCACTGTGGTTGGCTTGCTGGTGGGTTTGTTTCAGACCGTGACGCAATTGCAGGAGCAGACGCTGCCGTTCGGTATCAAGTTGCTGGCGGTAAGTTTTTGCTTATTCATGCTGTCGGGATGGTATGGAGAAGTACTACTTAATTTCGGTCGTGAAGTCATGCGTTTAGCCTTGGGGTGAGTGTTACCTATGTGCCCATGAATACCTCCCTATTTTTCGACGTTAACACTTGGTTGCTTGGCGCTGCGCTGGGTTTTACCCGGTTGGCACCGGTATTTTTTATGCTGCCGTTTTTTAATTCTAGTGTGTTGAGCGGCGCCACGCGCAACGCCGTGATCGCGATTGTAGCCATGGGATTCTGGCCGGTGCCGTTGGCGACCATGGCAACGATCGATACAAACATCTATGTTGCGGCTATTGGACAGGAACTGCTCATCGGTGTCATCTTGGGTTGTTTGCTGGCCTGGCCGTTTTGGGTGTTCCACGCGGTGGGAAATTTCATCGACAACCAACGCGGCGCAACATTGAGTAGCACGATCGATCCAGCCAATGGTGTGGATACGTCAGAGTTGTCCAACTTTTTCAATATGTTTGCAGCAGCTGTGTATCTCCAGGGCGGCGGATTAATGCTGTTTGTAGAGGCTGTCAGTGACAGCTATCGCTTGTGTGACCCCTTGCAGGGCTGCACATTCTCTAGCGCGCCGCTGCTTTCGTTGCTGACCAACATGTCCACGCGAATGATTGTGATCGCCAGCCCGGTCATTGCCGCCATGCTGTTATCGGAGTTCGTGCTTGGACTGTTGTCGCGATTTGCTCCGCAGCTTAATGCGTTTTCGATTTCACTGACGGTGAAGAGTCTGGTGGCGATGTTGGTGTTGCTGATCTACTTTGGTCCCTTGTTTCCTGATGAAATTATGCGCCAAAGCGGCATGGCGAATTATTTGCCGTTATGGTTTGAGGGGCGTTAACCATGTCGGAAAGCAAAACCGAAAAAGCCACGCCGAAGAAACGTCGCGATGCCGCCAAACGCGGGCAATCTTTCAAGGCGCGCGACCTGGTGGTGGCCTGCCTGATGTTTAGTGGTGTGTTACTGGTGGTTTGGCTGGGTACGTTGGCGGAGATCGGCGCCGCTTTTGTCGGTGCGGTGCGTAGCGGATTCACGCTGGACTTGCATCGCTATGCGGCGGATATCTTGCTGCTTGCGTTGAAGGTGGTGGGGCCGATTATCTTGTTGAGTATTGTCGCCACGGCATTTCCATCCTTGCTGCAAAGCGGATTTTCGCTAGCCAGCGAAGCGTTCAAGATTAACTTCGGCGCGCTCAATCCGATTAAGGGTTTCAAAAAAATTTTCAACCTGCGTACCGTAAAGGAGTTCGTTAAGGCCGTGCTGTACCTGTGCTGTTTTAGTGCTGCATTTATGCTGATGTGGTGGTCGCAGCGCAAACTGATTTTTTCTCAGGTGCATGCGTCGATTCCTGAAATTATCGGCATCTGGGGAAAACTGATCATCAGTCTGGTGTTGATCTGCCTTGGCTGCATCGCGGCGGTGCTGGTGTTGGACGCGCTGGCGGAATTGTTTCTTTACCTTAAGGAATTGCGTATGGAGAAGCAGGAAGTTAAGCGCGAATACAAGGAGCTTGAAGGCGACCCGCTGATGAAGAGCAAACGTAAGCAAGTCCATATGGAAATGCTGTCGGAGCAGGAAAAACACGACATTGAGAATTCACGGATGGTGATTGCCAATCCAACACACGTAGCGATCGGTATCTATTTCAAACCCGAGCTGTCGCCGATTCCGTTCATTTCGATACGCGAGAGCAACCAGCGTGCGCTGGCAGTGCGGAACTATGCTGAAAAGGTCGGTGTACCGGTGATCGTTGACATTGGCCTGGCGCGTCGCCTGTATCGTACCCATCGACGGTATGCCATGGTTAGCATGGAAGAAATCCAACCTGTCGTACGCCTTCTGTTATGGCTACAGCAGGTCGAGATTGCCGGCATTGAGATCGATGTGGATACAAATCCCGAAAACGATAATAACGACGCAGCAAAAGATAGTCTCTGATTATATTTTAAAGAGAATGTATGTTCGTTTTTTTAATGCGCCTGCAAGGTGTTTATTTGATACTGGCGTTATCAGTTGATGACGCGAAAGGAATATGTGGCATGAGTCATCAAGATGAAGAAACCGCAGAGCAGGATCTGGAAGTCATCCTCGATGCGGTCAATCAGGGAGTCACGCTCAAAGAAATTCACGGGATTTCCGATGAGCAGATGGACGGATTGTATAGCTTGGCCTATGACTTTTATAACCAGGGCAGGCTTGATGAGGCGGAGAAGTTTTTTCGTTTTCTGTGTATCTACGATTTTTACTGTGTAGATTTTCTGATGGGATTGGCGGCAGTCTACCAGCTCAAAGAAATGTATCAGAAAGCCGCTGATATTTACGCGATTGCTTTTGCCCAGGGAGATGCCGACTACCGGCCAATGCTGTATTCCGGTCAATGTCAATTGGCGATGGGTAAATCGGGAAAGGCGAAGCAATGTTTCAAGGTGGTGGTTGAGCAGTCGGACGACGATGCGTTGAAAGCGAAAGCGCAAGCCTATCTAACTGCGTTGCAGCGAAGCCGTACTTCAGGCTCGAAGTAAGATAAATCAAAGGAAAATTGAAATGAGTGCGGTAATTGTAAATAGGCGGGTTGAAAATTTTCTACGTGATCCTTCCATGGTTGAGAAAGCCAGGGATGTGACTACGATGTCGCCATCTATTCTTAAGGAAGCGGAAAGATTGGCGGATGAGTTGGCGGAATTGATTACTGATGAGCTCGAAGAAGATCAGGTCTCTAGAAAGCGGCGTCAAAGCAATGCCATGCGCCCGCAGTTGGCGCCGCCAAGACAGACTGGTGCGGAAGCGACCGCTGGTACCCGTGATGCAGGGAAGATGTTGGCATCGATGTTGGTTCTGTTGGAGGGGGCTAAGTTGAGCAAGCTGGCTTTTAATGCCTATTCGGCTGCAGTGCAGGGCGAGGCGCGCGATGCTGGCAATGCTAAGTTGGTCGAGGATTACGAATCTGCTCTGAACGCCGTCTCTGAGATGGTTGAGCAGCTTGCGGCGCTGAAAGATCAGTTGGCCGGCCTGAGTGACAAAGCGAAGGCGCTTGAGCGGCAGCTCGCTGATGCTGAGGCGGCGCTTGCTGAGCTGGATCCTGATACACCGGAATATGAGGCAGCAATGAGCGCGCGCGATACGTTGAGTAGTGCGTTGGCGATAGTGAAGTCCGACCTGGCTCGTGTGCAGGGTGAGGTGCGAGCAATGCAGAGTGGTGTGGCTGAATTGCAAAAAATTGCGGATGACTTGTTTGTTCGAGCAGGGCAGGCTGGCGTTGATTTGCCGCGAACAGTGGTGGAGAAAGATGTAAGTAATATTGCGCGCATGTTGGCCTTGATGACGCAACTTGGGGAGCTGATGCTTGAGGTCGGCGAGACGCTTTTTGCGGTGCAGCGCGAATTGTTAAAGGTTCAGGAAGACGCTCGCATCACGCAGTTAAACAAGGACGCTGAGAAGGCCGAAAAGGAAATGGCCAAAGCGGAAGCGTTGAATAAAGCGATGGGTTGCGTTGGCAAGATCCTCGGCGCAATTGTTACTGCGGTGTCTCTAGTCGGCGCGATCTTTACCGGTGGTGCCAGTCTGGCGCTGGCTGGCATCGGTCTGGCGCTCATGATGGCGGATGAAATTTATAAAGGCGTAACCGGTAATTCCTTCATGGAGGAGGCGTTCAAGCCGCTCATGAAAGTGCTCGAGCCGATTCTGCAATATGTGATGAATATAGTGAGCGACATGCTTGTAGGACTTGGTGTTGATGCGCAGACGGCGAAGATGGCGGCCATGATTGTGGTCTCGGTTGTCATCGCGGCGGCAGTGGTTGCACTAGCGGTCACTGGAGCTGGTAGTGCGATCGCAAAAGTGGCGTCCTCCGCAGCAAAACAGGTGAGCAAGGTGCTGACCAAGGTGATGGAAAAGACCATTGCCAAGCTGGTCCCTCAGATGCTGAAGAAATCGATTGCGCAGATGACGAAGAAGATGTCGGGCACTACATCAAAAATGTTCGATGCTGTCAGTCAACGCTTGGGCCTCTCTACGGATGTTGCCAGCAAGCAGATCTATGCATCTAACTTAGGACGCGTGGCGGCTGGGGTCAACTTCGGTAAGACAGTCATTACCAGTGGACTCGATGTTGGGGCGCAGGTTGCCAATAAGGAGGTCGAAGAGAGTGTCGTTAGTATGGATAGAGTAATGTTCCTACAAGAACAGGGTCGAAAAGCGACTGATGATCTAGTGGCTCGGCTCATAAAATCATCCTCTTCTTGGGGGGAGCCGTTTGCTTTCATTAGCGAAGCAATCGGCCAGAGTACCAGTGTCGCCGTCGCCGTGATACGGGCTATCAGAGGCGGGCGTGCCGCCTGAATTTATAAGAAACACTACATACTTTAAAGGATGAAAAATGACAACTGTAGCTATTAATAATCAAGTATCGTTCCCGTTACAGGGTGGCGTAAAAGTAAGCGGTCTATTGGGCGCGAACGATGTAGCTAATGCCGGTATTGGGAATAAGAAGAGTGACCCGTTTCCGTTAGCGTTGGTGAGGTTTGATGAGGACGGTGACTCCGATAACGCGCGGATTCGAAATGACTTGAGCAATGCCCTGGTGGCGATGTCGCCGGAGCGTAAAGGCCGCGTTATCTCTAACCTCACGGATATGGCGCACAGCGCAGCGGTTGCTGGAGATTCTAAAGTTGTCGATGCCCTTAAAAGCAAACTGCCGGATGTCGAGAAAGAGGCGCGTAATGGCAACAGCTTTGATCACTTGCTGGAGCTGTTGTTTATGCTGATAACGCTACTAGGTCAAGCTAATACGGCGCGCAAAAATAGCGCAGCGAAGTTTGGCGAGATTGCGTTTAAGCAGGTGCAGATTGCTGGTGCTAATAATATCGCCGCAGCCAGTGCCAACTTGGCTGGATCACTTTCAGGCATGGTGATCGGTGTGGCTACCGGAGGCGTCGGTTTTGGTGTGAGCGCTAAGGCCACAGGAAATCAGGTGAAGAACATTAAAACCAATCGTCGCGATACTTTGGATTTGCGACAAAAGAATAACACGCTTTCCAATGCGATTAATCGCCCGACTTCACCTTCGAATGGTCAGTCTGCGCAGGATAAAGTTCGGAAGCTTGACGCGCAAGGGAAAGAGCTCCACGTTCAGGAAAATCTACCTGGTCTGACCAGCAGCGAGCGAGCAGTTCTGAGTCAGCCTTTGGAAAGAACGAACGCGCTGATCGATTCGAAACAAATGGTGATGGATACCAATACCCAGCAGTTTGCGTTGCAGCAGCAGGGCGGCCATCTTATTTCCAGTTACGCGATGCCGCTGGCGAATGTTGCGCAGGCTGGTGCGGGAGTTGATGCGGCGAGCAAAACTAGTACTGCTACGATTGTCACTGCGGGCGGTAATGCGGCAACGACAATGCAACATAGTGACGATGAGATCTCGGAACAAACGAATGGTTTGCTAGCTAAGATGTTTGCGCTGATTAACAGTTTGTCAAAAGCAAACGTCAACACGTTGAATGCTGTCTCGCAAAGCATCAAAGCTTAATGGGTGGAAATTATATGATGCCAATCACACTACAACAACGGCCGCCGGTGATGATGTCGGCGCTGGATGGGGCGGCAGTGGATAAGGTTAGACATAGTGAGCAGGAACCTGCTGCGGTCGCGGTTGAAAACGAGCCGCATGTGTCTAAGGTCTCCTTGGAAAAGATCCAGCGTGCAATGGCTGACCTCCTTGAGCTGCGAAACGAACAGCACCAGGAATATACGCAAATAGAGCAGGTGCAAAAGCAGGCGCTTGTCCCTGGGAATATGAGCGGCAATAAGTTGGCTGCGCTGAGCGAGGCACTTGATAGCGCAGAAATTAGTGAAAAACTCAACGCTTCAAAGATGAGCGCTGCTGGTGAAAGTCTTTTGAATCTTCTGAGTGCGACCTTTGGCAATGCAGGTGCCTCGGGGCGCTCGGAAAATGCGGAGGATGCACCGACGGATGCCCCATATGCTGCGCGTAGCATGCCGCCATCGTCGCAATCCGGCAATACGGCGCGCGGTGGCCTCGGCGACATCTGGAAGCAGCTGGCGGACATGATTGGCAAGTCGGAGAAGGGGGACCTCGCCGATTACGCCGCCGCGCTCGCTAAATACACTGATCTCTATCGAGCCATGACCAACATTTTATCTAAATTGGCACAGTGGGTCAGTGCCACTGACGCCTCTAATTTGAAGGTGGATTTTGGTGCGCTGGTAAAGGAGTTGGAGGCGTTGATAAATGAGTATGAGAGGAACCCCATCGCCAAAGGGCTGTCGTTGCAAGAAGCCGGTGCGCTCTGCAAAAAGCTTGGTCTCGATCCAGAAGCTTGTCGCGTATTCGATCCAATTACGGGAAATTACCGCGTCATAGCTGACTTAAGCCAGGTCAAGGCGATGTTAAGTGGGATCAAAGACTTGATCAAAACTCTGCCAGGCAATGGGCCGAAATACGCGATAACGCTTGTTAAATACAATGCATGGAAAGCCGGTTTCGATTCGCAAGTGAGCCGGTTAGAAGAGGCTTTGCAGGAGCGAGGCCAGAAGTACAGCAATAACTATAGTCGTTTTGAGAGCTTCCATAAGACCATTAGTTCGATCATCCAGTCGATGGCGGATATGTTGCGACAGTTTTTACAATTTTGATTATTGAATAAGGAGTTGAATCATGGGTACCATTAATCCTCTGCCTGGAACTGGTCAAGCCAATTATTTATCACCTTCACCAGGGGGGGCTTCATCCTCATATGGCTTCGGTAGTGAGGTGCAAGGCGTTAGCAGTAGCAACAATGTATTTTCTCCTTCGGTAGAACTTTGCCCTCGAGAGGGGCTATATGACGAGAACCAGCAGGTAATTGATGATCTGGCACGAGGAGTGCATAAAGATGTGTTTGAGGACCTCCTGAAAAACTGGTCGCCTGATTCGTCGAGTGCAGACAGCAACCTAGGCGGATTGCGAACAATCGATATTGCAGAGTCTAAAGCCCTGGAAGCCGTCTTTAAGCATGATTCCAACGTTGAAAGTATCTATAAAAATGGAAGTTACGCGGCAAAAATCGGCGTCGCTAACATAGCAATTGCTTTATCGGAGCTGAGTCACCACGACGGTAATGCAGATTACTGCGTTAGCAAGCAAAAAGAGCTTTGCGCATTGATCGTGAATGACAAGTACAGGCTTGGCGATGAATCGGGCTTCAGCGCATGGAAACAAGGTAACTGCTACGAAAAGGTGGAGGCATTGAGCAAAGATGTATTCACCAAACTGGGTGATCCATCTCAGGGAAATATATTTGAGAGAGTGATGGGGGGCGAGGTGATGCCGGCAATTAGAACGTTCATCGAATCATGCTTTGGCCCCCAACTTTTAAAAAAGTGGGCGGGGATCAATGAAGCCCGTGGCTTGATTTCGCGTCCAGCTGCAGCGTCCATCGAGCGTGCGCTCAAGACGATCCGCGCGACTGTCGATGGTGCCAGCAGCAGTTCTGCCAGATTACACACACGAGCCAACGAATTTCGTTTGGCCCACCACTGGTCTGAACTCATGCGAGCTACCTCACTGGCTCCCGATCAGGTGAAGCAAACGTCACCGCAGTCACCGTTAGGGCATCAACCAGCAAGTCAGCCCATGGCCAATAATCAGCCCCCGTCAATTATTGTCAGTCCCGTCATCAACAACGCTCCCATCTTCAACAATGGTCCCATCCCCGCCAATAATAATGGAGGGGAACAGGTGATTGTGGAATCTGGGGGTAGCGACAATGGACAACGTTTGCAAACTTCTAAAAATCCAAGTGTGATTAGTCCCGATGCCATCGACGGCGTTGAGGGCAATGCCGATACGTGGACGCACCAGCCCCAGATTAATAAAGGTGACGATACCGGCCCGTATGCCACCGGCGATAAAGAGGAAGGCGGTCGTGTCAGTGTGCCGACATCGCCTATCAATACATCGTTCACGACATCTATAGTAGTGCCGTCATTGAGCCGTTTGGATTCTTCGGACACGCCGCAGCCGCAACGGTTCAAAAAGCTTGAAAGGCCGGCGCCATCATCACCGGTACTACAGCGGGTTGAACAGATGAATAGTGATGAAGGTCAACAGGTGATTGTGGAGTCGGATCTCAGTAACAATGGACAACGTTTTCATATTCATAGCAACTCAAACATTAATGATGAAGCAGATCATTTTCAGCAGCAGCCGCCGAGTGAACTTTCGTTCAAACAAAAGATTGAGTTGTATGATAAGCAAAATATTGGTGTGCAGCAGCCGTCTTCTGTGCATGTTAGTTCTGTGCTTACCGGAAATAATCGTCTCAGCACAACAAGCTGGCCGATCCTAAAAGCGGTTCCCGATCCTTCCCATAAATACATGGACGAGAAAGGAAAAAATTGGCGATCCGATTACGACGGAGGCTCCAGTTTCAATGGTTCGTCGTGGGATTTAAGAGTGGACGGGGCTTATCAGAGGTCAGTGAATAAGGCATGAAGAATTCGTTATACACATCGCAAAACACGGGTGCAGGCATCCTGGTGACGGATCTGCGTGACCAGGTTCGTCGTTATCTTGCTGAATATTTCATGACCGATGATATGCCGGGCGACGAGGAATTGCTGGTTGAAGACCTCGGTGCCGATTCGCTGGATTTGTTGCAGGTGGCGCATAACTTGAACGACATGTTCGACATCAACATCGATACGGAATCTCTGCCCGACATGCTGATGGTCGGCAGCGCCTGCGATCTGGTGGAGCGACTTCGGTACGGCGATTGACATGCCCGGCTGACTGAAACATGCTGGCTGGGTTAAAATGAAAACTGAATGGATCTCAGAGCCTGTGCCTCCCAAGTGAGGTACAGGCTCTGTTTTATTAATAAGAAATAGGAGTATTTTTGCGCGCGAAAGCGTCGGTGTAGTGGTTTGTAGTCGGCGGTGTTGGTGTAGTGACGCTTAAAAAACGATGGCAGTTAAAGTTAATAGTACTACCCAAAAATCATGTGAAATCAAGCTCCTGCGTCGTTATCAACGCACGCTGCTGCTGTGCGGCGGTGCTTTGCTGTCCACGGCGCTGATTGTGAGCGCCTGCCTGGCGTTATGGATGGATATTCAGGACTATATCGCCGAAGGCCGTGCGATGTATGTCGCCAATAAGGCGCTGGTTACACAGGAGATCGAAAAAAAACAGTCCGCCATGCGGCGCGGAGTTATTTATTCGGAATTGGTTTGGAGTGAGATTGGATCGGAACGTCGTGTGGACGATTTCCGGCATGGACATCTGCTCATGCATGACAATCCGCACATCGTACCGCAATTGTTGCTTGGGGCGGTGACGCTGGATAATCCGCCGCAGCGTTATGCACGCTTTCTTGAGTTTAGTCGCATCCAGGCCTATTCTGCGACTGCCGGTGCCCTTGAGCGCGGCGAGTCGTTCGCTGGTTATTTTTTCGATCCGGCTCACACCTTCATCGCCATCGCATCGCCATCGAGCACACTTAAGCAGTTAAATAATATCCCGTCCAGCGATGTGCCCGACCTGATCGACCGACTCGCACCTGATATCGGGGATCTCAACGACCCCGTCTATCTGGCGGCAGTGCGCGACAGCCGCCGGGTCTTCTGGCAGCGGCCCATGCCTGATCCGCTGAGTGGAGAAACTGTACTGCAAGTGGCGGTGCCGGGCTTTGATGGGGGACGGCCGTTCGCCATTTTCGTTAGCAGCATTTCTTTCGACGTCTTGTACCAGTGGCTGAAGAAATCCAGTTATGGCGGCAACTTCATGATCATCGGCCGCAAAGGCGACTTGATTTTGAGCAGTTGGGACCATGATATTATCGACCCAACATTGACCACTAGGGTGCTGGATTCGGGTGCTTGGAAGGAAAAGCTCGACTCGTCCGGCTATGTGTATCACGACGGTATATTCACGATCAGCGAGCCGCTTTCTGATACCGGCTGGGTGTTTGCGTACGCTGTTTCCTGGCGCACCATCTTTACGGCACGCGGCAATTTTATTAAGATCTACGCCGCCGGTACGCTGTTGCTGCTCGGCTTGTTGTGGACGCTGATCGGCTTTTATCTTAAGAGAGTCCTGAATCCGCTGCTGTTGCGTTCGCAGCGCGTTTTCGATAGTGAAAAACTCAATCGCACTATCATTGCGACAGCGCCCAACGGCTTGTGCCTGATCGCCGAGGGTAGTGGCAAGGTATTGCTGCAAAACGAGATCATGAAGCAATATGATGGTGCGGATATGCCTTTGTCCAAACGATTTCTGTCTCTCTGGCGCGAGACCGGGATAGGGATAGGCGCTCCTGCGCAACCCATGGCAGGTCCGGTTTCGAAGCATGATTTGACGGTAACCAACTGTGATAACGAGCCCCGGTATTTATTGGTCAATATCGTGCGCACTCGCTATCTTAGAGAAAATTTTCTACTTTGCAGTTTTTCCGACATTACCGAACGTAAGCAATTGGAAAGTAGCCTGCGTGAAGCGCGCTTGGCGGCGGAGTCTGCCAACCAGGCCAAGTCAGTCTTTCTGGCGACGATGAGCCATGAAATTCGGACACCGCTTAACGGCATACTAGGCAACTTGGAACTGTTACTCCATACGCCGCTGACGGAACTTCAGCAAGATCGCTTGCAAACCATCACGCATTCCTCTCACACCATGCTGGACCTCACCAATGATGTACTCGATTTTTCAAAAATCGAGTCGGGGCAGATGCAGTTGGAAAATATCGATTTCGATCTGATTGATCTGGTGGAGCAGGCCATGTTGATTTTTGTTCCGATCGCGGAGGATAAAGGGTTGAATTTGTACTACCGCGTGGCACCTCAATTGCCGCGCTGCCATCTTGGCGACCCGACCCGCGTGCGGCAAATTGTGGTCAACCTGCTCAGCAACGCCATCAAATTTACCGAGCGCGGCAAGGTCAGTATCTCGCTAGATGTCGTGTCACCGCACAGCGAAAACGTGACCTTGCTAGTCTTGCGTGTCGCCGATACCGGGCCTGGCATTTCGGTAACGCAACGCCAGCAGTTGTTCCAGCCGTTCGAGCAAGGTAATGCTTCCATCGCACGCCAGTATGGTGGCTCCGGTCTCGGCCTGGCTTTGTGTCGGCGCCTGACGCAACTGATGAATGGCGAGATCGAGATAGAAAGTGAGTCAGGTCAGGGCACGGTGTTTGCCGTCACACTGCCGTTGCGTATGGCTGAAAAAACGTCGCAGCAGATCGCGATGTCGTTCAGCGAAATCGGCGTACTCTGTGAGTCATCGGAATGGCAGGTGCAACTGTTCCCGCAATTGCAAGCGTGGGGGTTGACGGTTAGGCTACTGCAACATCCTGGCGAATGGAGTAAGAGCGGCGCACCTCTGCTGCTGTTCTGTACGCCGCGGTCATGGAGCGTTGCCAGTGAGGAGTCCGCGATGGTTCGCGGCACACGCATCATCGATGCACGGGAGGATGGTCCTCGTCTGCCTGTGGTGCAAGGCAATCGCGTCCTGGTTTCCTGCTATTCACTCGAGGGCTTGCAACGCGCGTTGTTGTTGGCGCAGAACTCCAGTACGGCTGGTAGTAATGAAGAGTTGACGCGCCTGATATCGCTCAGCGCCGCCGTGCCGGTGCAGCAGGGGATGGTACGCGTGCTCGTGGTGGAAGACCACCTGGTTAATCGCGAGCTGATCGGTGCCCAGTTGCACTTGTTAGGTTACGACGTTAGCCTGGCCGCTGATGCGGGTGAGGCTTTGCAGTTATATAGCGGCGGTGACTACGATATCGTCCTCACCGATCTGTCCATGAAAGACGTGGACGGCTACATGCTGGCGCGGATGCTACGTGCGCAGGGTGGCAAATTGCCTATTGTCGCGATCACCGCACAGGCGTCATCGGATGATCGGCAGCGTTGTTACGGTGCCGGCATAGACGATGTGTTGCTCAAGCCGATGTCGCTGCTGGAAATTGACTGTGTCATACGTCGTCAACTTGCTGCATCGCGAACGTTGTCCGCCAGACCCATACCTGAGCAGCAAAACCAGACACTTTCCAGTCATCTGGTGCAGGCATTGCGCGATAGCAGCGAGGCTTCGATGGAACACATGCGCGCTGCCTGCGCCCAACAAATGCACGATGTAGTTCTGGAGCAGTTGCATGCCATCAAGGGAGCGTTCGCCATGCAGCAGCAAGCGCAAGTAGTCAACCTTTGCAACGAACTGGAACGGGATTGCAAAATAGTCGTGCCAGCCAATTTCCAGCTACGCCTGGACGCACTGCAGGCACTCGTACGGCAAGTGATCTCGCATCTCGAGAAAACTTGCGATTAATCTCTATTCTCATTTGATTTCCATCTAGTCGCAGGGATGTTTTGTGCGTAAGTACTGGACGTGATTGATTTCCTGCCAAACCTATGTTTGGGCTCAATCCTAATAAGCAGTTACCATTTTTAGTTCTAGTCCTATTTCCGATGTTAAGCAATTTCTGCATACTATTTTAGGTTAGCACGCGTCGCGCTATCCCATGTTGGATGGCGTCCGCGGCGGTTTTATTGTGGTTCATGCGGCGCTGCCGGAGTAGAGGGTAGTTGCGGATAAACAGGTAATGAGTGGGCAGTAGAGAAAGTTATCAGAGAAGTTTATATGTCATTGCATTTTGAAGTAGAAAGTCCGCAGGTTAAGGCTGTTCTACGGCTTTTGAGTGGACCGTTGTGCGGCTGCGAATATCAGTTGAATGATGGGGTAACACTGGTCGTTGCCGGTGCTGTCGGTACGCTGTTGGGCGTGGTGGATGGGAAAGAGTTATCCGGCATGCCCGAATTTCCGGAGCGCGCCATCGTTGTACCGTTAGAAGGCGGTCGCAATTTTGAGATCATCATCGATGACAATGCGCGTAGCGGTTTTCGTTTGCGCACCCTGGAGCCGCAGCTTGAAGAGTGGGGGTGTGTCTATCAGGAAATTTGCCAGATGGGATCGCTCCGTTTCGCTGTGCGTCCGATGGATGTCGATTGGGAGCCCGGCATTGTTGAGCCCTTGTTGCCGCTGACTGAGGTTGTTTCGTTACCGCAGAGGCGATCTTGGGGCGTTAGTGTGCTGATCGGTGCGGCTGCATTAGTTGTGGTGTTGGGTTTGGTGCTGGTGTTGTGGACGGTGCTCAATGAAGACAAGCGTGTTGCTGAAGTGGCGTCCGTCGTCGCCGGTTCCAGTGATGCGTATCGTCTGGTTAGTGGGCGCGATGGTGCTGTTTATGTTTTTGCGAAGAATGAACGAGATGTGTCATGGGCTAAGCAAGCGTTGAGTCGCGAAGGTCTGATCAGCGCGGCGCGTGTAGTGACCTTGCCTGACGAGGAAGCGCGCCTTGGTAAGCTGTTGGTTGAAAGCTATCCGGTGCTTGCTTTTTATCGCATGAGGCTGCTCGATCCGGCTAAGCCCGTGTTGGTGTTGAGTCAGGAGCGTGCGCAGATTAGCAGTCAGATGAGTCGGGAGCTTATGGCTAACATGATGTCATGGATGCCTTACGCGAAAAGCATCGACGTGGTTAATTGGTCCGATGCCATGCTCGACGAACGAGCCCAGGCAGGTCTGGATCGCTTGGGAATTAACTATGATCGTATTAGTAATGCAAGCAGTGTGACCTATGTTGTGCAGAGTAGCCTGACCGACATTCAGTTGGTGCATCTGCAGGACTTTATTGGTAATTATTATCGGGAATTCGGGATGCGTTATATCTATTTTTCTGTCGCACTCAAGGACGACTGGCTGAAAGGGAAGTCGTTCAAGTACGGCGGATCGGGTTACGTCAAAATGACGCAGCAACATTGGTTTTTTCCACAATCTTTTTAACATAGGAGTAAATGAATATGGCAACAACAGCACCTTATCCGGGTAGTGGTTTGATGGTGAAAACAGCTCAAGCATTTGAAGAGGGCGGGAAAGAATTGTTCGATCGCGAAGAGGCGCTACGCAAGGAGCTCGCCGCGGGTGGTAGTTCTGATCCGACCAAGCTGGCTGAATATCAAGCACTTATTTCGGAAATTAGTATTCTGCGCAATGCGCAGTCTTCCACGGTGAAGGCATTTAAGGATATGGACGCGACGATTGTCGCCAACTTCCGTTAATTCTTTTGAAGGAGTAGTCGTTGTGAATAATATGGCAATTTCCGGTGTTGGTGAAAGTGGCGGTCTCGCGGCGGTCAATATCACGCCGCAACAAATAACACCCTTGTCGCTCGATGACCGTTTACGCGATGCCTTTGCATCGACCTCGGTAGCGACGCAGGCCGAGTATGCCAACATTATGGGGATGGCCAATGACGCCAAATACTTGTCGACGCCCGGTGGACTGTTCGAACTACAGGTGCACCTG
Source organism: Solimicrobium silvestre (assembly GCF_002976435.1). GTDB lineage: Bacteria > Pseudomonadota > Gammaproteobacteria > Burkholderiales > Burkholderiaceae_D > Solimicrobium > Solimicrobium silvestre. The sequence goes on from NZ_PUGF01000005.1 coordinate 151,511, forward strand.
GGGGAATATAAGCAGCATGTGGAAGTCATTAGTGCGTTGACGCGCAAGGGAGTTGCTGCGGCAGAAACCTTGTTGCGGGCATGAACAAGCTTGCGATCATGGGGCTGTTGTGTCTAACTCTGGTCGGCTGTAAGCAGGAAAGCCTGCTGAAGGGGCTGGACCAGGGGCAGGCCAACGAAGTAGTTGCTGTGCTGCATCGGAATAATATTGAATCAGGGAAAAGGGATAACGGAAAAACCGGTTATAGCGTCGATGTCGACAAGGTGGATTTTGCTGCGGCGGTCGACATTCTCAAATCGTATGATCTGCCGTCGCGTAAGGCGGTGCAAATTGCCGACATGTTTCCTGTTGATAGCCTGGTGGCTTCGCCGCGAGCTGAGAAGGCGCGGTTGTATTCCGGTATCGAGCAACGTCTGGAGCAGTCGCTTTACACGATAGCCGGCGTGGTGTCGGCGCGGGTGCATGTAAGTTACGATCTGGACGCTGGCGAAGGTGGGCGCACGGTAAGACCGGTGCATCTGTCGGCGCTTGCAAGCTATGAAGGCGACGTCGATGTGCCAGCTTTGATCAATGATATCAAGCGCTTCCTGAAGAACAGCTTTACGGAAGTGGGATACGACAATATTTCAGTTGTCCTGTCGCGTCGAACGGCGTTGCAGCACGAGACGCCCAGAAAGCTGGAGAAATCCGACGGCGGCATGCTGGCGGGTGTATTGGCTGTACTGGTCGCTGCAATCGCCGCATTGATGTGGTTGTGGCATAAATACGGGGACAAGGGCAAGGCTAGATTGAAGATTATGCGCGATGAAAAAACGAATTAACGTAAAAGGGGAGGCATGGCTGGCGCAGATTATATTTGATCCGTTGAGCTATGTTCATCCCCGCCGGTTGCGATTGCCTGTCAGTCTAGACACACCGCGCCAGCGCGCTATTGTCAATCGGATGTTGCTCGGCGATTTGGCGGAGATGTCGAATCGGATAGAAATGGCGCAGCAACAACTTCTACGTCATTGGCGAGATTTGCCCTATATATGCACTCTGATTGGGGCGCAGTTGATGAGGCAGGATCTGGCGTGGCGAGGTAGGTTGCTGACGTTGCCTGCACCGGTGCTCTTCTTTATGAGTTTGCCGATACGACAGGCTATTGGTGTTACGTCGGAAATGAGCGCATTGCCGGCTCGGTGCGGTTCGGCAGACGTATTGCATCAGGTGCAAGGCGCAGGTGTTTCGTGCATTCTGGATTGGCAAATGAAAGCACCGTCGGCGTTGCTCGAGCGCATGCGGTTGATGTTTCCGCCTGAGTTGGATGGGCACTTTGAAAGTGCCCGGAAGCCGCCTCGGGCTTCCGAATTATTCCTTATATTACAAGCGATCCAATATGCCAAAAATCATCCAAACCTTGTGTAACGTTGTTCCCGATGAAGGGGTCTTGGTGCGTAGTGCCTATTTACGAAACAATATCAAGGCGTCGGCGCTAGTCGCAGAAGCACGACGACGCGCCAGGTCGCTAGTGATGCAGGCAGACGACGAAGCCGCGCGATCGTATCGCGAAGCGAAGTCGGAAGGGTACGCTGCCGGCATATTGCTGGCGGCAGACGCATTGGCTGGCTATCTTGCCGGACATGCGGCTCTTGCTGTGCAATTGCAAGTTCAACTGCAACAACAAGTCGGCACGCTGTTGGAGCGCAGCGTTAGCAATTCGGATGTTGTGATGGCAGCCTTCGAGGAATGTCTGAGTGAACAGGATCTAAGTGCCGTCCATGGACTGGACTTACTATTACCGGACAGCATGCGCGCACGCCATCAGGATTTAATAGAGCGTCTGCAGAAGCACGTGCACGGACAAGTTAATATCGAATATCAGAATGATGCGCGTTTCCTGTTGCGCCTTGGTGATCATGTAGCAGAGTTTGCACCGGATGATTTCATTGCCCGCGCCGGGGTGCGCGCCATGAGAAACCTATCGTCGATACATGCCGCCAGTAGTGAATTATCCGACCAATGCCGACAACGTCTTGCCATGTTATTCAGTTCGTCTTCGGAGTCGGATCGTGCATCTGGAGATCAGGTGGAACGGATATTTTCGGAGGTTCACGCATGATTCATCAGCTCGCGGAAAGTTATCTGAGCTCGCAGGCAGGTAGGGATGATGCAGTGCTGACCAGCTTGGATCAGCTCCTCGTAAATGACACGGATGGCAAGGAAAAGGACGACAACATCGACCAGTTATATGAGCAACTGAAAAAGTGTTGGGAGGCGAATCCGGATATTCGCAGTGAACAGATTATCGACTATCTGCGCAAGTTTGTTGCTGCTGACGGGAGTATGCCATACAAGAGTATTCCGACCCATACCGCCGCGTTGGGGCAGGTGATGGCCCGATTCAAAGAGGACGGCGGCGCCGATTCGCCGATTTATTCGGCACTTTATAAAGGTCTTGGTTTTGCGGTGGTTTCCAATGGAATACTGAACAGTTTTATTAGAAAGATGACGGAGCGGCCTGAAGAGCCGGAGCCTTGGTAACGTTAAATAATATAATTTTTTGATAAACTATTATTCTTAGGAATTGTCACTCCCGCGTACCAGGTAATTTACGACCAACAACGCTATTTGTTTGCTTCACGCATTTAATTTAAAGCGTAGAAAGGTAATGGGATGCAACCTTATAAAATCAGAGTCATCATTGCTGATGACCATCCTGTCATCGTCACAGGCATCAAGAATGCGATCTCCGTGAGCACCATCGACATTATGGATTCGGCGCGCAATTCAACACAAATTATTCAACTCCTGGACAAAGGCATTGCCGATGTTCTTGTGACTGATTATGCGATGCCTGGGGGCGAGTTCGGCGATGGTCTTCCATTATTCGAATTCATTCTCCGGCGCTATCCTAATATCAAGATCGTTGTCATTACCATGATGGATAATCCCGGTGTACTGCGCACGCTGATTGGATTGGGTGTGCGCTGCATCATTAGTAAATCCGACGACTGCAGCCACCTGATTCCGGCTATTCACATTGCCAAATCTGGAGGGAGGTACTTCTCGCCGACTATTAATGCCATCTTGCAAACGCTGGACAAATTTCCAGTCGGTGACAACAAGACCGTGAATCTCTCGAAGCGAGAGTCGGAAGTCTTACGCCTGTATCTCTCCGGCATGAAGATTAATGACATTGCGCAGCAACTTCATCGAAGCAAGCAAACCGTCAGCACGCAAAAGAGCAACGCCATGAAAAAAATCGGGGTTAGCAGCGATGCCTATTTGTTTAAATACGCTCTTGAAGTTGATCGTATGTTGTCTTCTTCTTGATAGTTATCTCGTATTTTTTTGAGTGCTTTTTTTATAGTTACAACTCCCAAACTATGAGGAAATGGAATCATGCCAGTCAGTGCATCTCATCACAGAGCAGCAACAGAAATTTATCAAAATCAGGTTCATTCGGGCGCCAGCAGGCAGATAAAAGCGACAGGACAGCCTGGCCCAGAGAATATGCCCGATGAGATTTCGCGATTTGCATCCCAGATAAGGGATGTAAGAAATTCGCCAGAATTCCCTCGGACAATAAATGCCCGGCAAGCCAGCGCCAACATGGTTTTACAGGTTATATCGCTACTTAGTCAGGTTCGTCCGGCAGAAAATATATCATCGGCGATTGATGGTTCTTTATTCCCAGTGGTAGGGATGAATCTTTCCCCGTTAGGTTGTGGTTCCGTCCCCGTGCTTGGGGAAAGTATGCTCCTCCCGTTTAATCGCACGCTATCCACGCCTACAGGTGGTGCTTCTTATTTTGCGGAAGCTGCTCCGGCTACAACTCCAGCCGGAGTAGTCGAGTGGAATGAAAAGAATCATATTTATATCGTTAAAGATGAATCGACTAAAGGTTTGATGATTAAATCATTAAAAGATTTTCTAGTCACCACCGGTCAGTTAACAGAAGATGGCGGTGAGCAGTTTGAATTCTTTCTGAAGCAACGAGCTGTAAATTCCGCGCTGGTTATGGCTCCAGAGCAGGGGCAGCAAGAAGGAGTGCCGAGAACAAAACGGGAGTCAATAGACGATAAAAATCGACGTATTGGAGAGCATATCGAAACGCATTGCGCCTTCGAAACAGAACTCCTGGATAATGGTGGAAACATTAAAGGTGAGGTTCTTCTCCTTATGGCGCAACGGGCTGAGAATCCCTTCCGTATGATTTATGATTCTAATAAAAACATAAAAAATCCATCGCCAGAACAGCGGGGTGTGGCAATCGGATTAAATTTTGCGGCGGATATATTAACAATTGGTATAAAACCGTTTATCAGCGCACTGATTGCCAACAATATTAGAAAACAGCATTACCAGCAAAATGGTGACGAAATATGTGCAACGAGACAGGACCATATCAGCTTCGCAGAGGTGGCAACAGCTATTGATGTGGGTGGGCTGAGTTTTCCTTCGCGAAATAAGGGCTTTAGTAAAAAACCTATGGAGTTGATGAATTCAGCTCCTCTACCTGAACGCGCGGCTTACTATTCCCGCAACCGGCATACCGGTGTGCAGCGCGAATTACTGATGGAAGTAAAGACCACTGCTGGTAATTCGGACGGCGGCGGAAAGATTTTTCTTAAATCTAAGGGTAATGGCGAATTTGTGACTTGGCTTCCGCATGCTGCCAGACCTGAATTACTGGAAAGGCGGGTCATTGTCGATGAAAGCACAATGAACTGGCGCTATGCAGACAAATTTGATGCAATGCCGTTGAATGTGGAAATGATAGAGGGGAAAAATTTTATTATTCTGCATCAACAAAAACACGAATTGCACGTGAACCGTAATCAGCATTATGAAGTAGTGGTTCATAAAGAAGCAGGCGTTAAAGAATATATTCCGGTATATATGGAGCCATTATCTAAGTCATGGCACCTGAAAGTACATAATGAACATCCCGTATTCAGGACAAAGCAGCAGAAAATTATTGACAGGATTAAAGTCGCCCCGGAAGCAGATAAAAGTTACCGTGCAATTGATAATCTCAGGCCAGATTATTACGGAAATGGGAAAGTATTTGAAGTGAGATATAAAGATAGGGGCATTTCCGAGAGTCAGTCACTTTATGAGGTTGCTGAAATGAACGGGGTTTTGGCTCCTGTCAGGACGAATACTGTCAAAGGACACGGCGTTACTTATGAGGTTTATGATGTAAAAAATATCAACCAAAAAGGGCATCCGATAGAATGGAGCGGGGATCGCTGGCTATTTGAACGCCCAACTTCTGTTCATGTAGCCGGACAACTTAAAAAAGCCATTACGCCAGAACTATATGCAAAGGATGTAGATGCCCGTAAGCTCTCAGCCCCTGATCATCAAGGATTGAGATGGGATGCAAATGATCAGGCATATTTAAAAGTGAAAAATAATTATGTCGAGGTGAATACATTTATTTCTCACCCTAACAATATCAACCGCAAGTATATAAAAAGACAGGATGGCAGCAATCTGTATATCAGGTTTAAAGGTGATAAATTTCACCCTGAGAGTCTCGCTGAAAGAATAAGTAACATTAAAACAAATGGATTTGGCGGGCGACGTTTTATGCCGGAAGACTTCCTTATTCAAGCTAAGGGTGGGATTGATAACGCTGAGACCAGAGCGTGGGCCACCGAGTTACTATCGCAATATAATTTACCGCCAAATAGCCTTTATAACGACCTTGAGTTTGCCATACATTATCTTGAGTGGCAGCAGATACCCGAATGGGCAGCCCGCTACAAAGTACCCGGGCTAAATAGAATAAATGTACTGGATAGCTCTGGAAATCAAAAGACATTACGTTATTTCCATGATGCTCCTCTAGGCTCAGGAGTGGAGGGCGATGTCTATCCAGATGGAAGTGATGGTTATTTAATAAAAATATACCACTCTGAAAATGAGTTGAGCGCGGTTAGCGATGCCAGTGAAGCTTTTTCCAGGTATTACGGAAAAGGTTCATCGGAACTTTTTCATAATAGTGAAAATGTGATTATGAGAATGAAGAAGGTGCCAGGAGAACCATTGAGTAAAGTCGGCACTTTACCGTCAGATGCAATTCAGAAGTTTGATGAGATGTTATCTACTTTGGCACAAAAAAATATTTATCATCCAGATTTAAAACCCGATAACATTCTTTGGGATAAGGATGCAAAAAAATTTAATCCTATAGACTTTGGTGTTGACTCTAATGATTACTCCCGTTCGTTATCTACAGACGAACTTTTTGATAATATGCAAAATGCAGCAGTAAATTGTATTACTCTTATCCGTAATAATGTGGACGTAAGGATTCGTTAATTTTATCCAGCGTCGACATGGCACCCTATCCGATCATGGTTTGTGTACGAGATGATCGTTGATTCAATTGTAGGAAATAATATTTCCCTGATCGATTCACTGGTATTTTTGGTGTTCAAATATACCGTCATGATGGCAAGCTGGTTCCTCGCTATTTATGTTACGCCAGTTGACTGATTGGTACCTTTACACTTTATTATTACAGCAAAACTGAATCGGTTGGCGAGGACTGAAAAGAGTTTTTCACATGCATTATGGCTGCGTTGTATCTTGATTTAAAATAGCGATGTAGGCACTGTAGGCATACACTCGATTACGTTTTTGACCAGTGAGTTCATGTACGATGCCAAGTTGTTCTTGCATCATATCCAGCGCCTTACCGATCGTTGCTGCAGTGAGACCAGTAGCGTCGGTAAGTTTGGAAATATTAGATATTGGATGCGCAAATAATGCATCAAGAACTTGTGTAGCGGAACCAGACAACCTGCCGGTTTGTGCGAGTCGTAGTTTATCGGCTGCAAGTAGATGCATCAATTGCTGCGCCGTGCTAACTGCTTGATTAGCGGTCGCGGCGATGGCATCCACAAAAAATAAAAGCCAGGCTTCCCAATCACCCGTCATGCGCACCTCCTGCAACAGACGGTAATACGTGTCGCGGTACTGTTTAAAAAAGAGCGACAAGTACAACAGTGGTTCGTTGAGTATGCCAGCCTCAACTAGAATCAACGGAATAAGTAAGCGGCCAATACGGCCATTACCATCCATAAATGGATGAATGGTTTCAAACTGCACATGCACCAACGCAGCCTTAATCACCGGTGGAGTTATTTCAGGCAGATCATTGATAAATTGTTCTAAAGATGCCCAGCAATCGGCGATCTGATTCGCCGGTGGCGGCACAAAAGTAGCTTCATCAGCGCGATGACCACCTATCCAGACCTGATTGCGGCGAAATTCACCGGGTCCGCGTTGAATACCTCGACCAGATGTCATGAGTACCTGATGAATTTCAGTAAGTAATCTGAAACTGATGGGATGCCCCTGACGTATGCGCTCCACACCCAATGTGAGTGCATTTACGTAGCATGAGACTTCTCGCACATCATCCATGGGCACGCCGGGTTGTCCTTCCATCTCGTAGAGCATGAGATCGCTCAGCGACGATTGGGTGCCTTCAATCTGCGAAGACATCACCGCTTCCTTTCGCACATAACTATACAAAAATAGTTTTGCATCGGGCAATAAAGTACTGATGGCATCCAAGCGGCCAAGAGCAATTAGTGCATTGTTGAGCCGCGTTTGTAGCTTACCGCTGATCTCCAAAGCAGGTTGTGGCGGTAATGGCATGGGCACAAAAGCCTGACAAGCGACGCCGCCGGCAATGGTTGATGTATAAGTGCCTGTTTTTCCGCGATGCATTTTTTGGGGTAAGTTAAATTAAGATTGATCGTTATTTTAACTTATCAATTAATTTAAAATAAGATATTTTCTTAGTATAGTTTGGAATCGTCTCAGAAAACAGAAGGTGCTCTAACCGATACTCCTCAAAATATGGCAAACAACCCATGTAATTTCTCGTTGTTACTCTGCTGACTATTCGAGCTTTATGAATCACCCAAAGGAAAGATTGCGTTACATATTAAATTTTTATTAATTAACCAAATTTCTCACTTTCAATTATGTGGTCATGGTGGGCTAACTTAAATATACAGTGATTAATTTCGTCTAGCCAATTGCGCTCAACGAAACTCAATGGGAGCCGGGTGACTTTCGTAAAAAAGCCAAGGCCACATAAGGTATTTGGGAAGCTAGCGCCAACGGCAATTAAACTTAAACACGTTTATAGCCATTCCTCTATTTGCGCAGACGCTGGCGCATTTGCTGAAGCCAATAAAGAAGTGACGTTGCTGTTTGCCGTTCTTTAGTATGGATGGATACATGGGGATCTTGAATTAGTCATTGTCGTAATATTAAATAAAATCCAACGAAGCCAACTGCTAATTTATTGAGTCCAATGATTTATATTTCGCCATAGCCGAAGCTAGAGTTCGTGGTGGTAGTTACCTAATTATGCCTCTTTGTTTTTATGTCGCTTACTTGACGGCAAGTAGGTCGGAGGAAATGCGATCATTAACTCGTCAAAGCATTAAGGAGGGGGCTTGAAATTGGATTAGGGAAGCGTCGGGCAACGCAGCTAAGTAAAAGTAAATTGATTAAATGGTCGCCGAGATTAAAAGCCACGATTGATGAAGTACTTAGTTTGAACGTTTTAGCTTAGCTAATATGCGCCCTAAAGCGGTGATTACTCGCAGAACGTGGCGATGTAAATATCAAAGGCGCAACAGGGCATGGCAGCGAAAGAATGATCGACAAGACTTATGACAGACGTGTTATCGAGGAGTTTGATGCGACGAGTAGAGTACTTTCTAGATAAAATATTCCTAGAAAAAGAAAAAGCCCACTAAAAAGTGGGCTAAGTCTTTGAATTTATTGGGGTGATCGATGGGGCTCGAACCCACGACAACAGGAATCACAATCCTGTATGTTATTTAATTAAAATCAACGTGTTGCGAAACAATTTAGGAATACAGTGATATTTTCTAGCCCCATAAATATCAGTTATTTTTGGGTATATTCCTAAAAAAACACCTGAATTTCGTCCCTTATCTTTGTATCGAAGAGGTGCTTAATTCATTAATTTCTTGTGCTGATAAATATCAATTTCCACCACAAGAAAACCCGTTTTATTGCTCATTCCTCCCAAATGCAGCACCTATTGCCACTCGTGAAAAAGCGAATGCTGGTTCCTTTGTATGGCTATCTGCCTCATGCATTGTCGCCAAAGCCAGTCTCAAGTAAAAGATTTCGAAAAATATTTTTCTGATGATATTTACACGGCATCATCGATTGTCCCGAATTTCTGATGCAAAATGCGCTTGATATATTAGCCCCTTTTTTTAACCATTCTCGACCAGATGATTACCAAAGAAGAATTACTCACAGCCCCTGTTGATATCGCCAATTTGCAAGCCCTTGAGGATGACCTGACAGCGCGTGCACGGAATTTGATCGATTTGCTTCTGAAAAGTGGTAAGCTAAATATCGCGAGCCTTGAATTTGACTGCACCTTTGACGATATTGCGGCAGAAGCGCAGATTCTAAAATCGGGGCATTACCGCATCAAGATCGGACGTCGCTTTAGCAGTGCTATCCTCCGTTTTGCGCACTGGTCGGCGCCGCGATTAGCTGACTTATTACCCCCCGACTGCCAGTCCAGCCGAGCTCAAACATTTTCTATACGAATACTGGATGTGGTTCACCTTTCACCACGAGCTTCATCACGTAACTTGTGGGCACCTCGATTTCCTTAGGAGCCACGGATTGGTAAAATATGCGGAAATCTACGGGGACGATGAGGTTCCCGATTCGCTAAAAGTCCCTGGCGTGAACAAACAAGACGCTTGGTGGGCGATAGAGTCAGAAGCGGACTCCCATGCGGCGGCCGCGTCTTTGGCTTCTCTGTCATTAACTAAATATCGGTATATGATAGCGAAGCAAGCAACGTCGGAAATGTTCTCAATGCATGGCATGTTGTTGAGCTTCTATTTCGTGCTGTTTGACCTCCTTAAGAGCGGCAACGATATCCGTCATCCAACTCCAGTATTTCGAAAAGCGATTTGTCAGCCATCTCTTGACCGATTGTGCGAAAAAATGCAACTCAATCCGCGTGCCGCTACTGAGCATATGATCATGGCAGATTTCAACGTTCTCTCGGAAGTACTAAAACTGAAGATTGACGTAATGCCTTATTTTGACGCGATTAATTGGATGTTGGGACTTGACGAATTGTTGGAAAGGATGGGTATGCGGGTGTTCCGCAAACAAGGATAAAATCGTCATTAATTACTACAAATGTAGCAATAGAGATGCGTTATTTTGTGCGATGCGGCATTTCGTTGCTACATCCGAGTCGGAGGCCTTCGGAAACTTCTGAAACGATCTTATCCCAATGCAGCAAATTTTTAGTGATGCGTTTGAGCAATCTAGGCGATCAAAGTTATGTCGCTCGTTGGTTTGGTCTTAACGGTACAGTACGATCTCGGCAGGTACCTTTGACTATCGATGATTTTTAATTCCATATTATTGAAGATCACTGTCCAATTCCTAGCCATAGGCTAGCCACCCCCCCCCATCAAAATCCCCAATCATCAACTGTTTGCAGTCTGCCGAGCATTCTGATCTGACGTCGCTGTAAATATATTTCCCAAAAATTCGTAAAACCGCTAAACATCCTAAAAAATCGCAGGACATATTGTCTGTGTAGCGGGTATTTTCGCTGTTTTTCCAGGTAAGTGGTACGGAAAATAGTAGGAATCCCACCGAAGCTTTAGAAAATAAATCATTTTTGATCATAATCAAGTCACTCAAGGACACCAGATGGTAGCGATCGTCAGCGGAAATAACCTCGGTTTAACGAACACATCAGCAGGACTGCTCGGACAAAATGGCTTGATTGGGCCGGCTGCAAATGGCGCCACCAAAGAAGAAGCCGTGGTCGATGTATCGAATGGCAATCTGGTATTACAAAATAATGACGATTTTCTTGCTTCGCAAGGGCTCGATATCGACGCGGTGCGTACCTACAATTCCCAAGGTAGTTTGAACGAGGGTAATGGTGCGGCCTGGAGTATGAGTATGATCACCCTGGTCGGAAGCCTCACTGGCACGGCCAATACCGCTGGTAGCACCATTACTCGCATCGACGGCGACGGTGGGCAGGTGGTGTATACCTATAATGCGGCAAGCAACAACTATGTTGCCCGGGACGGTTCTGGTGCCGACGACACGCTCAGTTTCAACGGGACCACGGAAGTGTGGACCTGGACTGAAGGCGCTACCGGCAATACGCAAACCTACGGACAAAACGGTTATATCACCAGCGCCGCCGACACCAGCGGAGATAAGCTGACTTACAGCTACACCAATGGGCTGTTGACGCAAATTACCGACGCCAGCGGAGAAAGCACCATCTACACGTATGTGAACGGTAATCTGACGCAGATTAGCGACGTGTTGGCGGGGGGGCAAACTAGTACGCGGGTCTACTATAGCTACGACAGCCAGAATCGCCTTTCCACTGTCACCACGGATCTCAGCCCGTCCGACAACAGCATTGCCGATGGCAATACCTATGCGACCAACTATACGTATTTTGGCAATTCCAACCTGATCGCCAGCGTCACGCAACAAGACGGTGTTCAACTCAATTTCACCTACGTACCGGTCAATGGACAGGAGCGCGTCTACACGGTTATTGATGCGCTCGGCAACAAAACCACATTCGACTACATCAGCAGTACCCAGACCAGCGTTACCGATCAGCTCGGCAATGTCAGTACCTATACCTACGACAGCCAGGGGCGTCTGATCAACATCGCGTCACCAGCGGTCAACGGCGCGGTTCCCAATACTGGCTACACGTATGACAGCAATGGTGACGTCACCAGTACGACTGACGCGCAAAACAATACCACGGTCATGCAGTACGATGCCAATGGCAATTTGCTGTTGACACGCGACGCCGCTGGCGACACCGTGACACGCACCTACAACGCGAATAACCAGTTGACCAGCGAAACCACTTACCAGATCGCGGACGACGACGGTGCCGGACCCGACCAGGCCGGTAGCCCTGAGACGACCTATTACTATTACACGCCATCCGCCACCACTGGGCAGCCTGGCTTGCTGAGTTATGTGGTTGGGCCGCAAGGACAGATCACCGCATATCAATACAATGCGCACAACCAGTGCGTGACGACACTGGTTTATGCTGGCCAAACGCTGGATGCATCGCAACTGACTGGTGCCGAGAGCGTCGCTACTATTGCGTCGTTGATCCAGCAAGTCACACCGGCTGACGATGTCGGTGCGCAGACCCGTACTGACGTTCAGCGGACCGACACGAGTTACGACGCACGCGGTCAAGTATCGCAAGTGGTTACTTACACGGCTGTATCGAATAACGCCGCATTGACCGGTATCGTCAGCGATAGCGCCACGACAGCGTATGCGTATGATCAATCGGGTAATCTGTTGAGCAAAACTAGCATCGCTCAGCAAACCAGTTATACCTACGATGGATTAGGGCGTGTGCTGAGTGCTGTTGATAGTAACAACGGCACGACCACAACCCAGTATGACGATGCGGCCAATACGATTGTTGCTACACAACAGTTGACTGGGAATACCGTCACCAGCGTTTATGATCGTGATAACCGATTGCTGAGTCAGAGTAATAGTCTGGACACGTCACAAAATTCGTCCACGGTGTATGACGACGATGGCCGCGCCATCATGACCACGAACGTGTCCGGCAATACCTGGATGATTTACGACGCTGATGGCAACAAGGTGGGCGTGGTGACGAACAGCGGCATGCTGACGCAATATGTATATAGCGCCGCCGGTCAAGTCATTGAGACTATCGCTTATGCGACGCCGGTCAATACCAGTCTGTTGATCAACGGTAGTGGACAACCTATCGATGTCACGTTAAATCAGATCACACCGGTTGCAAGCGCCAATGATCAAAAGACCTGGCAAGTCTACGACAACGCAGGTCGCATTGAGTACACGATTTCTGCAACGGGATCCGTTACACAAACTATCTATGACGGTGCTTCGAATGCGGTTGAAACAATCGCTTACGCGACGCCAGTGAATGTGAGTAACTTAGGCGGTGTTCTGACGCCAAATGACATCCTTGTCGTGCCAAATCCAGGTCAAGATCAGGTAACCCGGAATTTTTACGACGGGAGTAATAATCTCGTTGGGACGCTGAGTCCAACGGATAAGTTGACTCAATATATCTACAATGGCGCTAATGAATTGGTAGAAACGCGCGCGTATGCCGAAACGCCCAACGCTTCCCTGTTGACAACGGGGACGCTGGCGGAATTGACTGCGGGCTTGGAAAGCATCGATGATAGCCGCACGCTCTACGCGTATGATGGCTCGGGCAAGCAGGTAAGTTCGCAGGTAGTGCAAGGTTATTCCGACGATACGATGCCTGGCGTGACAAATATTGAAGGCACGCTTCTGCAACCCGGTGAACAGGACGTATACCAGTTCACGGTTACCGACCCATCACTTCTTTTCTTCGACGGTATTGCTGGTAACCAGATTCAGTGGCAATTGACCGAAGGTACACAACCCGCCCTTTTTAGCCAGAATTTAACGGCGAACAACAATTCTTTCTACAATCTGAATGCTGGTACCTACCAGTTGACTGTTAATAGTAGCCAAGGTGCAACGGGCAATTACGATTTTCGTCTCATGGGTGCTAATGCAGCGGCACCGTTGACCACCAATGTGGTAACCAGTAGCGAATTGGCCCCCGGAACCCAGAACGCGCTGTATTCGTTTTCAGCTAATGCTGGGCAGCAACTGTCTATGCAGGGGGACAATGCAAATTCGTCCTGGAGTTGGAGCCTCTTCGGGGCGAATGCGCAAGTTGTCTCTAGTGGTAATGCGTGGTATGGCTCCGCACCTTTCACGGTTCCTGCTACGGGTGTTTATTACCTAAGCATACAGGGGGACAGTAGCAATGCTGCGACGACGGAAAGTCCGTATTCGTTCACGATGTTCCAGACCACGCCAACCACCGCTTCACTGACGCTGGGACAGAGTGTCCAAACGCCGGTCGTGCCAGGTACTATTGCGAACTATACTTTCAATGTCACTGCGCCGGGCTGGTTAAAATTCGATCAATTATCGTCAACGTATTTAGGCGCGAATTGGACCTTGCTCAACGCGGCAGGGCAACAAGTGGCGTCAGGAAATACCAATAGTGATCAAAGCAATGTACCGCCTGTGGCCGTGTCGGCCGGTGCGTATACGTTGCAAATTACCGATTCAGGAGCAACTAGCGGAACTCTGTCTTTCCAGCTTCTCAATATCGCTGCAGCATCAGCCCCCGACCTTCAAAGCGGTCAGAACCTGTCGCTTGATTCAAGCTCTGACAGCAGCACGGCGGTGTACAAAATTAACGTCGCCAACGCGACTAATTTGGGCTTATCGGCAGACATTAGTAACAGCGACTCCGCGACCTGGCAGGTGACCGATGCGAGTGGCAACGTTCTGGGCGGTGGCGATCTCAACAATAATTCGTTTGCAAACGTCGCCTTGCCAGCAGGCGGCGATTATTACGTCTGGGTTGGAGGAACCCTTAGCAATGGCGCGCCGCTGCAAGGTAGCATACAAGTCAATACCTGGACGAATGCTGCCGTTATCAACGCAGGGCAATTGTCCAACACAGCCTTGAACCAGCTGTCTGGTACGGCTTCCGGTCCCGGTCAAACAGTGACTACGGATTTTAACGTTGCCCAGTCGGGGACTTTTTTATTTAACGCCAGCGGTTTGGCGGGAGCGGCCTGGACGCTCGTAGGCCCACTGGGTACGGCGATCCCTGTAACCAAGTTTGCAAGCGGGACAACGCAAGGTGATGCTTCGGCTTACCTTACTGCCGGAAATTATCAACTTGAAGTCACTAGCGCAGCGACAGTTGGCACCTTCAACATCCAGGCAACTCCGTTTGCGACTGCAATCGAATTGACAGACGATGCACCGACGGTTCTGCCTTCGCTGGCTGCTGGGGCATCGGTGCTGTACAGCGTTAATGCGACCCCCGGAGACACATTTTCCGGTACCTTGGTCGATACCGACGGTGCGTCCAATGGACAAGAGTTTGTGGTTCAGGCATTTGATGCCTATGGCACTTTGTTTTATTCGGGAAGTACTTCAAGTCTGAATTTCTCGCAGTCGCAAGCTAGCGGCCCGGTATATCTCCTGGTTACCCAAACTGCAGCACAAAGCGCCGGTGCCACACTCACTGTAGTGCGCACGGCAGCAACACCGCCAGCAGTCGTTCCAACTACCCCTATCACGATTGGTCAAGACGTTTCGGGCACGTATTCCGGAGAGCCGTCACCGCTCTATTCACTGAATTTGCCGCAAGATGATTTGGTGATCGTACAGTCTGCTTCTACCATCAACAATAATGTCACGCTGTCGGGTGCGGTTATTACGCTCAATGGTACATTACCTGCCGAGTCGCCACAGGGCGTTCAAGCGCCAGTTGTATTAGGTTGGGCAGCAGCAGGAAACTATCAATTACAGTTTTCCGATGCGAATAACAACTTCCCGTTTACGGTATATACCGGCAGTAGCGGTACTGCTATTACTGCTGGTCAAGATGTCGACAGCACATTAGCCGCCGGTCAGTCCGTCGGTATATTCAAAATCAATGCGCAGGCAGGGCAGAGTTATCAGTTTGATGGCCTTGCCGGCGCTAGCAGCGGCATGGGGTACGGGATTTACGACGCCTATGGCAATTTGCTCGATTCCGGTGACCCGTCTACCGTCAGCGGAAAAACTTGGTCGGTTGCGAATACGGAAACCTGTTACGTCGTCGTGTACCAGAATCCTAACCAGACATCCCAGGCGGCCTCGGTCAATTTCAGCCTCAATGCGGTAGCCACAGTAGCGCCGCCGACTTCATCGAACGATCTTGGTCCGCTCACTGCCGCGCAGTTGACTAGCGTTACGATTGATACGACTAACGGTAGTACACAAAGTGCCCAGTTCGAAGTAACCAAGTCAGGTTGGATGACCGTGCAGCCGAGTACTGCAAATGTAGTTTGGTGGCGCGTTGAGGATTCCGACGCAATGTGGTCGTTGAACACCTTCGGATCCAACACATCGGTTGCACACGGCTATTATCCTTTTGATGGCGGCATCTACTATGTTACGAGCGGAACCTACAATCTGTCGCTGAGTAACTGGTACTCAGGTTACGCGACCGGGAATCCTCAAATCAATGTCACAGCAGGCGCAGCGGTTGAAGTAACACCAGGTCAGCAAACAAATATTGGGCAACTTGCCACTGGTCAGTCGTTGGCGATCAGTCTTGCTGCGGATCCGTTCAGCCAATTTTCCGTGGACATAGCGTCTTCTAATGGCCAGAGCTACAATTTACAAGCCTATGATCAGAGCGGTAACTCGCTCAATGTTAATACTGAAATAGATTCCACGACCGGCGACCATATCGCAACATTTTCGCAAGGTAATTTGACGGGCCCTGTAGTACTGGTGTTGACGTCGAACAGCGATGAAGCGTCGCCCCCGATGAATGTGAGCGTGACTGCAACGCAAACCGCTGGTACGCCACCGGTTGCGCAGAACGGGGCGATCACGTCTGGCCAATGGGTCAATCAAACTGATTCTAGTAATTCTAGCTATGCCTACAGCCTGGATATCACACAGCCGACCACTTTTTTTCTGGATACAATCCCCCCAGGTGGACAAAATGTTGTGATAGAGTCGCTTACCGGTGACTACTGGCAGCAGATGAATGACAATAACGGTACCTGGACGCTTCAGCCTGGTGACTATATTGTTGCTAATGGTTATTCACCAAATTCAAGTCCGCAACCGTTCAGTTTTCGGTTGACGAGTTCAACGGACCTGAGTCCGCTGGTTGCCAATGCCAGTCAATCGATCCTGGTCGCGGCCAATAATGCGGCTTCCTACTATAGTGTCAACATTGCGGCGGGAGATCAGTTTTCCTGGACGCCCGGCGCTGCCAGCACAACAGGTGGCTATTCACTGTATGACGCTAACGGAAATGACGTTTTCGACGGCGATATTAATCAGGCAGCTGCGTTCATCCCAGCACAAGCCGGTACTTATACATTAAAGATATACAATGACGCCGCTACCGATGCGACCGTCAATTTCACTGCGACCGTGGCACCGCCACCGATATTGGCGACTAACGTTGCGCAGTCGGTGCAAATTCCAACTAATGGGGTGTCAAATTTTAGCCTCAATCTTGCGGCAGGTGACGACCTGACCTTGTTGCCGTCCGCAGGCAATTCGGACGGTAGTTATTCTATTGTTGACTCTAGTGGGAACGTCGTATTCAACGGTTCCATGTCTGACTCTAGCGGGGATGAAGTAGTCGACGGTTTCATTTCTCAGCCCCGCATCTTCACTGCGCCGAATGCCGGCACCTATTTTCTGAAACTAAGTAACGAGTCTGGAAATGCAGCAACATTCAATTTCGCCCTGCAGTATGTTCCATTGGCATCACCGCTGACGCGCAATGTCGGTAGCCTGGTCAACAACAGTACGTCGTTAATCATTACTAATTTTTCGGCTGGCAATCAAGTTGCAACGCAGAATTTTAATGTAACACAGAGTGGTTTTTGGTCGCTCGATTTTACCTCGGCTGGGCAAGATATCAGCGGTTCGATCAATGGTCCGCTGGGTCAAGTGGCAGGCTGGGGTAATGCGCAAAATGCTGTCGGTCAAGCTAATGTTGTGTTCCTGGCGGCCGGCAATTACACCTTGTCGCTCAATAATCAGAATAACACCGTCAATTCGGCGAGCTTGAAACTGACGCCTTTTTCTGATGCGACTGCGTTAACTACCACTTCCACCACAACGACTACCGTCGTCAATGGCGGTCAGAGTGACACCATCACCTCACTGTTCAACGGTAGCGGGACCAAGATCGGTGACACCTGGAAAAAGGCCGATGGCAGCTTCGGTACTGACGCCTTCAATGCAGACGGATCAAGCTTCGTTAGTGAAACCTATGCCGATGGTCATACTAGAATTTACAGCAATGACGGTCAGGGCAACATTACAACAACCGTCACGCAAGTCGACAGTAGTTATAGCATTCAACAACAAGTCAGCTCAGGTCAAATCACGACGACACAATATAACGCGAGTGGTGCCAAAATCAGCGATGCGTGGCAGAAGCCCGATGGCAGTTCCGGCAGTGACACCTACAATGCAGATGGATCAAGTTCAGGTAGCACCACGAACGCCGACAGCACCTCCAGTAGTTACGTCAATGATGGCAACGGCACTATCATTACGACAAACCTTAACGCCGCTGGCGTACAGACGAGTCAAATTCAGTCAATTACAACGTCGAATGCCGATGGCAGCAGCACGGTCGTCATTAAAGACGGTCAAGGCAACATCACTACGACCCAGTACAGTGCAGCAGGGGCCAAGAGCAGCGACACATGGCAGAAAGCAGATGGCAGTGTCGGCAGCGACACCTTCAATGCCAACGGTTCAAGCTTCGGCACGACGACGTTCGTCAATGGCATTACCAGTAGTTACACCAATGACGGTCAGGGCAACATAGCAACAACCGTTACGCAAGTCGACGGTAGTTATAGCATTCAACAACAAGTCAGCTCAGGTCAAATCACGACGACGCAATATAACGCCAGTGGTGTCAAGATCAGCGATACGTGGCAAAAACCTAATGGCAGTTCCGGTAGTGATACCTACCATGCTGATGGATCAAGTTCAGGCAGTACTACGAACGCCGACAGTACCTCTAGCAGTTACGTCGATGATGGACAAGGCACGACAATCACGACAAATTTTAACGCTACTGGCGTACAAACGAGTCAAACTCAGTCAATTACAACGTCGAATGCAGATGGCAGCAGCACGGCCGTCACTACAGATGGTCAAGGCGATACCACTACTACCCAGGACAGTGCAGCAGGATTTGAAAGCAGCGACACATGGCAGAAAGCGGATGGCAGTGTCGGCAGCGATACGTTTAATGCCGACGGCTCAAGCTCCGGAACGACGACGTTCGTCAATGGCATTACTAGTAGTTACACCAATGACGGTCAGGGCAACATCACAACAACCGTCACGCAAGTCGATGGCAGCTATAGCATTCAACAACAAGCCAGTTCAGGTCAAATTACAACGATGCAATACAATGCCAGCGGCACTGAATTGAGCGCTGTATCGCAAGGACCCCAGGGTGCATGGTCGGATATTTTCAATGCGGACGGCTCTGGTTCCGACACCTATACCAATACCGATGGCAGCTATGGTAACGATGTCTGGAATGCAGATAATTCAAGCTATGGCAATGAGTACTTTTCAAACGGAAGCTCAAGCAGTTATGTCGACAATGCCGATGGCAGTTCCAGCACTGTCGCTAACGATGGTCAGGGTAATATCACCACCACGCAACTGAACTCCAACGGCGTCAAAATCAGCGATACGTGGCAGAAAACGGATGGCAGTTCCGGTAGTGATACATTCAATATCGACGGCTCAAGCTCAGGCAGCGCCACGAACGCCGATGGCACCTCCACGAGTTATATCAACGATGGCAAGGGCAGTATCACCACAACACTGTTTAACACTAGCGGTGTCAAAATCAGCGATACGTGGCAGAAAGCGGATGGCAGTTCAGGTACTGATACCTTTAACGCCAATGGCAGCACCGTCAGTTACGCAGATGATGGTCATGGTAATACCGTTACGACGACCACTCAACTCAACGCGAGCGGCGTCAAGATCAGTGACACGTGGCAGAAATCGGACGGTAGCTCAGGTAGTGACACGTTCAATCTGGACGGTTCGAGTTCCGGTAATGCTGTCAATGCCGATGGCACGTCCAGCAGTTACGTTAATGATGGACAAGGCACGACAATCACGACAAATTTTAACGCCAGTGGCATTCAGACTGGACAAACCGAGGCGGTCACTACCAGCAGTACGATAAATAGCACTGGTAGTGTCGAACTTAACGCCATGGCAGTCGGTACGGAAACCTTGTACCAAGTCCCCGGCAAAGCTGGGGATACGGTCACCGTAAGCTTGTCTACATTGGACGCAAGCGGTGATTTTGAAGTGACGGTGATTGATGCGTCGGGCAACCAGATTTTGAGCACATGGACCGACCAAAGTAACCAAAGTGCGACGGTGACGGCCGATGGTCCGGTGACCATTGTCGTGAAACGCCTGGCTGACAATAGCAGTGCTAGCGTTACCTTGACCGCGACTGACACGGCAGGCCCGCCGCCCGCTGTTGTTCCGGTACCGGTTGCAATTGGTACCTCCACCAATTGGACAGCGCCTTCTTTGGGTTACACCTTCAATGTGGCAGCGGATGGCTTAGTTGCTCTGGAGTGGGAAGGCGGCAACTACCAGACTTATGAATTAACTGGCCCAAGCGGATCAGTCAGTGGGCAGATTAATGGTGCAACGGTACTTTGGCTGGTCGCCGGTAGTTACCAGTTGACGTTATCCGACGGTTCCGGTTCGGCACAGTTTAAAGTTGTCGACGATACGGATGCGACCCCGATTACGCTCGGAACACCAGTGTCGCTGGCCATGAATGCGGGCCAAAACTATGCGTTGTTTGACGTCACGTTGGATTCTTCCAATGAAACGTGGTTTTCCGGTTTGCCTGGAGCGGAGTCCGGTGACTCATACCAGCTTTATGATCCGGCGGGTAACTTGGTTGCTTCGGGCGATCCTTCACAAAACTACTATAGGCAGTTTTCCACTGGTTCGTTGAGTGGTCAGTATCTGCTGGTGGTTCAGCGTGGTACGCCGTCAAACAGTGGCGCATTGAATTTCTCCTTGGTGCAAACGCCGAGCGCACCTGCGCCGCTGCAATTCGGTAGTGTAACGCAGGGCGAGTTCCTCACGGATTACCAGTCCTATAGTTATACGTTTACATCAACCGTTGCTGCGCAATTTACACTGGCCGGTCCTGGCAGTAATAACGGTGTTTATTACTACTTGTACAATGCGGCTGGTGATGAGGTCGCGTACATGGACCCGAATTCGTCGCCTGACTACGAAGTCAGTCCAGGTACCTATACGTTAAAAGCTGTTAATTATGGGGTAAGTACGCAGCCGTTTTCGTTTACCGCGAATCTGTTGCAGCCAACTGCGCTGCAATTCGGTAGCCTGACACAGGGGCAGTTCGCGTCAGAAAATCAAACCAATATCTACACATTTACTGCGTCGTCGGCGTCGGAGTTGCTCTTGGCTGGGATCGGCAGCGGTATTGGTTACATCTTGACCAATGCGTCCGGTGTGCAGGTAGCCAATCTGGATCCCAATGGTAGTGGAGCGCCTGACTATGATGTCAGTGCCGGCACGTATACCTTGCAGGTCATCAACTACAATTACGTCGCGCCGGCGCAGCCGCTGGCGTACTCGTTTACGGCGAGCCTGCTGCCAACGACGCTGCAATTCGGCATCCCGACACAAGGCCAGTTCGTCGCCTATAACCAAACTAAAAACTATACGTTTAGTTTGACCTCCGCTGCCGAACTCGTACTGCCGATTTCCAGCGGCAATGTTGACTATAGTGTGTTTAACTCGAACGGGAACCAAGTTTCTGCGCTGTACCAATATAATATTTATGGCACCGAGCCCGCGGTGTATAGCCTCGGCGCTGGAACCTATACGGTGCGGGTGAATAACTATAATTCGGCCAGTCCGACGCAACCGTTGCCATTCTCGTTTACCGCAAACCTGGTGCAATCCGGCACCGATTTGGCGGCTGGCACTTCTGCGACCGTTAACTGGTCTAACGGTGTTCCTGACCAACAGTTAGTTGTCGCTGCACAGGCAGGGCAATCGTACTGGCTTACCCCCACTGCTGGGATGGTCTATGGCGATGGATATTCTTATAGCGTGCTCAATGCGCAGGGTATTCAAGTGTCGAGTGGAGTCCTTTCAAACGGCTATTTCAGTAACACCCCAGGCATCGCGTTTACTGCTGCTTCATCGGGCAATTACACCATCAACCTATACGGCTTGACCGGTGGTCAAGGGCGTTCGGATAGTACCAGCTTTAGCTTGACACAAGGTCTGCAAGATACCGCTGAATATACGCTGGGCAGCGTGGTAACAGGTTCTCTTAATTTGCCGGTTGATATGTCGACGCAGCAATTCACACTGACGGAACCGACCGATGTCTGGTTGGGAATTTCAGATGACGGATATACTGCGACGCTGTCGCGGACTGACCAACCGGCAACCATTTTTTCCACCAATGGCAATGTGAATGGCCTCTACCAACTGGATGCGGGTACTTATTCGTTGGTGCTAAGGCCAAATCAACCGTCTCCCGGCGCTTACAGTATTTCGAGCTCAGCGGTTGCAGACTTACCAACGCTGACACTCGGCACCACGACTCCGGTAGCCGTTGCACAAGGCAATCAGTCCAGTGCGTTCCAGTTGACTGGAGCAGCCGGACAACAGGTACTGATTGATGCGGACTGGGTTAGTGGTAATTCGCCTGAACAATATTGGGGATTGATTGGACCGAATGGGCAACTGGTCAGAAGTGGCATTGAGTACTACAGTGATGATGAATCGCAAAAATTGACCTTGCCGCAGAATGGTACCTATGTGTTTTATATGTACGGCAGTGGCACTGATCAAGCGCCGGATGCCAGCACGGTTACTATAACCAATTGCAGTAACCCTCTGACGGACATTAACGTTGGTGATCAAGTCAGCGGCACTCTGGTAGCAGGGAATGTCAATCAATATCAATTTACGCTGACCCAAGAAACCACGGTTTTACTCGACCCACAAGGCGGTTCGGCCAATCTCGCATTGGTCGGACCTGACGGCAGCACAATAGTCACTACGAATTCGAGCAGCAGTGCTTTCAATTATTATTCTGAACAACTAGCGGCAGGTACTTACACGATCAACGTGTCGAGCTCGGGGAGGAGTACGCCAAGTTTCGCATTCGGATTATTGTCGCTGCAAAATGCGATCGATGACGGCAATACCGGCACGATTACTGGTTCGGTCCCGGCTAATCAAACAGTGGGCGTGTACCAATTTGAAGCCACACCTGGAGTGAATTACAACCTGGATTTTACGACCCCTGGGGAAAACAGCTATTGGGGCGGGCTCACTTATACGCTGATTGATGCCTATGGCGATACTATTGCCAGCCAGACTGGAACTTGGGATCAGTCAATCAACTTCATTGCTCCACCAAGCGGCACAGTTTATTTGCTGGTCAATCAGGTCTCTTCCTCCGCCACCCCAACGCCATTTAGCGCCACGTTGACGCAGCCGATAGTCGCGACTGAACCACTGACCTGGGATGCACCGATGTCGGCCAGCCTGGTGACACGTCAGGATCAGACCACGTTTAATTTCGAACAGGATTCTTCCGGGTGGGTCGAGTTGCAGGGGATTAGTGCGCCTTCGACAGCGGTGAGTTTTTCTATCATTGAACCGAACGGTACCGTAGTCGCAACCCAAAATGGGTTTAACGCCACCACTCCGGGCACATGGGATGTTTACCTGCCTGCCGGTCAATATGCCGTGCGGGTCAATGCCAATGCCGATGGCCTGGTTGGCACCGCGCAATTTAGCGCGGTACAAGTACCTGCTGCGCAACAATTCCCGCGCCAGGGTGGCGTGCCGCAAACACTGGCACTGCCGGACGGCGACGATACGCTGTCGCTTTGGAGTATGAGTGCACAGGCTGGCGACGCATTTGATTTGACGGCACAAACCTGGTCGGGCGTCGGTTCAGTACAGGTTGTTGCACCCAACGGTACTGTGCTTACGAATTGGGACCCATCCAGCGGCACACCGCTCGACCTGACTTTCGCGCAAGCAGGGAGCTACCTGATCAGGGTGCAACGCGACACGCTGGCCGATGTGCCATCGAACGCTTTCAACCTTAGCGCCACCGTCGGTGCAGTAGCTACAAGCGCGCCACCGGCCATTGTGTCCACGTTCACCGCTGCAGGCTCCATCAGCGCAGGAGCCCCCCCTCTAACCTTTCAGTTTCAATTGACCCAGGCTGGGCTGTACTACATAGATAACAACAACGAAGCGTTAGAGAACTGGTATTGGGGTGGAAATTCTCAAGTTGTCACCATAACGGATGCAAATGGTGTGACGGTTGGTACGAGCTATGACCAACCGATGTCGCTTCAGGCTGGTACCTACACTATTTCGCTGCAACAGAACGATTTCAACAACTCGTACAATTTTAGCGTGCAGCAACTGGATGGCAATCAATTGCCGACATTGGCCTATGACCAGGCAGTGACTACCGCATTGCCCGCTTACGCTTCTGTGGCATATCAGATCAATGCGACTGCAGGAGATCAGATCAGTTTTAATGCATTGGGTGGTACTGGGGATTACACTGCGCGTAGCTGGATTCTGGTGAATCAGTACGGCCAAATTTTACAGCAAGGCAATACAGGAACTAATTCCAACGTGTACCAGGTTGCCAACACTGGCCCACTTTATTTGCTGATCACGAATCCTACTTATTACGACAACACGAGCGGCGCTACTTTGTCGTTTGAAGTAAATGAAGGCGTGACTACACCGACAGCGATTGCTCTGGGTCAGACAGTGACCGGAACGTTAGACGCACAGACCGCGAGCCAAAGCTATACCTTCAATGTCACTCAACCGACCATCGTTCAATTTAATCAATTAAACGATGGCACTGCCTATGTGGGCTGGAGCCTCACCGGTCCCTACGGCCCTGCCGGCTCGGGCGGTATCGATGTTGACTACCCACCGCAAGATAATCAAACAGTGATGACCCTGGAGCCAGGGCAATATACGATGACGCTGCAAAACAGCGGCTTTGCTACCAATGCATTCGGTTTCCAGTTGCTGGTTCTTGGTTCGTCGGCACCATTGACCAATGCACAATCGGTGCAAGGTCAACTGCAGCCGAGTGGTCAGGCAGACAGCTATACCGTCAATTTACAGTCGGGCGATAGCCTGTACCTGGCGCTGGTTGCTCCGGCGAACACGTATGGCTACAATCCAAACAATAATTCCTGGGGTTACGACAAGTACGCCAATTTGGAAGTGCTTGATCCGACCGGGCATGTCGTTGCTTCAGGTGACCTGTCCAACACCCAATTAATCGCGACGATGTCCGGTCAATACACGGTTGAAGTGGTCAATGACTATTCAACGGATATTCCGATTCCTTACACGTTGACGGCGTACATCAATCCCCAAACTGATCCGCGCATCATTGACCTAAACAATAATACCGCTCCGACGGTCGACCTGACGGTACAAAACGTCAGTGTTGAACCGGCAACAGCCGGGGGGACGATCCAGTCAGGATCCTCAATCCAGGTCAATTGGACCACCGCAAATATAGGTACTGTCGCAACTCAGGGTAACTTCACTGAACGCGTCATCGTCACCAATGCCGCGACTGGCCAAGTTGTGTTGCAAGCCATTGTGCCCTATACCGAATCTGCTGCTGGAAATGGCCCACTGGCGACGGGGCAGTCCGTTGCACGCAGTGTCGTGTTACAGCTTCCTGCAGGTGCCTTGGGTGCTGGAAATTTGGTGGTGTCGGTACAAACGGATTCCGACAATTCACAAAACGAAGCAGGTACAGCACTTGCCAATAGCATTGCGTCCACCTCGTTTACCAGTGCGGCAATCGTTTACCCGGATTTGCAGGTTTCGGGATTGGGTATCTCACCGGCCTCCGGCTGGCAAGCAGGTGAGCCGGTGACCGTTAACTGGAATACCGTTAACAATGGCACCGGTGCGGCAACTGGTAATTGGAGCGAGCAGCTGCAATTGATCAATACCACGACCGGCAATGTCGTCGCTAATATCAGTCAAGCATTTACGGGGCAAGATATTGATGCAGGCGCATTCGCTGCTCGTTCGGCCACCTTCACCTGGCCAAGTGGATTAAACGGCGTAGGTACGTTCCAATTGAAGGTGACTGTGGATTCACTCGGGCAGGTTGTGGAATACAACAGCCAGGGAAGTCCTATTACCGGCGACAACACGGCATCCCGACAATTGGCTGTGGGGCCGAGCATCGTTGCACAAAACGTTGGCTTGTTGCAGCCGTCCGTACAAGACGGTCAGACCGTCACCATCGTCTGGAATGACGTCAATCAAGGCAGCGTTGCCGTGCCGGGGCAATACCAGGATCGCGTCACGGTAACTCAGTTGAATGCCAATGGCACTCTTGGTGCCGTCGTGATGGATACTGCCGTCGCGTTTCCTAATGATGCTACTAATCCGCTTGCTGCGGGCGCCACACGCCAGCGGTCCGTCCAGTTGACGTTACCGGCCGGTTTGGCCGGTAGCGGCAATTTCATCGTGACGGTGGCAGCAGACAGCCAGGCCAATGGCACGACCAGCGTGTTCGAGGTGAATGCCGCTGGGGTTCCGGTACAAACACCGATGGTTTCCATCGGTAATTTTACGTCGACTGAACACGCCTACGCCAATCTCGACGTGACAGCACTCACGGTACCTTCGACAGTCAATTCGGGTAGCAGCGCTCAGGTGAGTTGGACGGTGACCAACAGCGGCAGTGTCACGGCCACCGGTCCGTGGGTGGATCGCGTGGTTCTGATTGGTACTGACGCCAGCGGTACGTTTGAAGATATCACCCTTGCCAACCTCACTCAATCGACTCCGCTCGCACCAGGAGATAGCTATACGCAAGCGACCACCGTGCAGATCCCGACCCGCTTGTCAGGAAGTTACAAAATTGTATTGATCAGCGATGCAAATCAATCCATTGCTGAACCCGATACAAGGGCTGATAGCACGCGCACGTCCGGGACTGTGAATGTGGTTCAGACTTATTCGGCCCTCGTTCCGACAATCACCCAGCTACCGATAACAGCCAATGCAAATACGGCGAGCTCAGTCCAATGGACGGTCACCAATAACGGCACCGTGCCGACCGATGTATCGAATTGGGTAGATCAGGTATACCTTTCCAGCACCTCAACACTCAATGCCAATTCCATTCAGATCGGCGCTGTCACGCATGTTGGCACGGTCGCAGTTGGGGCCAGTTATACCAGCAGCCTGAACTTCACCTTCCCGAGCGTTACGGGGCCGTATTACATCATCGTTAAGGCCGACGCGCTTGGTAACACCTTTGAGCCAGGTCATACCGCCGGTAACGTGGCGGCGAGCAGTACAGCGATCAACATCGCGCCGCAACCTTTGCCGATTCTGGTGGTGAGCAACATCAATGCGCCCACCACCTGGACGGTCGGCAGCTCCGTGCAAATCGGCTACACCATTACCAATCAAGGTAACGCGGGCGTGAATGGCTATGCCGGCGAGAGCTTGCAGTTAGTGAATGCCGCCGATCCGAGCGATGTCATCAATTTGAGCCAGCAATTCGGCACGCGCGTTATTGCCGACGACGGTGGCACCTTTACCAATCAAGTGAACATCACCGTTCCCACCATGCCGGTTGGAAATTGGCAGTTGCAAATCACCGCCGATGCCGGTAATTACGTTCGGGAATCGAGCACCAGTAACGCGACATCGAGTACGCCGATAACGGTTGTCAGCCCTGAACTGGCCGTTGATTCACTGGTCACCACCGGCACCTTGCAAGGTGCCAGCACGGTGACGCTCAATTGGATGACACGCAATATTGGAACAGCGGATGCCGGCAGTTTTAATGATGCGGTTTACCTGACGTTGAACGGTGTTGTCGATGCCAACGCGGTGAAGCTGGGCGAAGTGAATCACACCGGGCTTGCCGCAAACGCGAGCGTGGCAAGTCAGCTGACATTCCAACTACCTGTTGCCGATTCCGGTAACTACCAATTAGTCGTGGTCAGCAATGCAGAAAACACGGTGAACGAAGATGGACTGATCGCGAAAAATACCGCATCGTATGGCATCAATGTCGTACAAGATAATTATGAAATCCTGACTGTCAGTAACGTTCAGGCACCATCCCTGATTGTTGATAATCCAGCGAACATTAATGTGAGCTACACGGTCACCAATAGTGGCAATGGTATTGGTAGTACCACGTCGTGGACGGACGAGCTGGTCTACTCGGCGAGCGGTAATTTAAACGACAGTAATAACATCATTCTCGCCACCAATACGCAAACCGGCGGCCTGGGTGTCGGTGATAGCTACAACGGTATATTTACAGGACAGTTCCCGGTTGGCTTCAGCTCTCAGGGTCAACTTTTTGTGGTCACTAATGCCGGCAATACAGTTTGGCAAGATGGCCAGACCAGCGGCAATGTTGTGAGTAACGCACTCACTGTAATGCCGGAACCGTATGCCGACCTCGTCACGTCCTCCGTGACCACCACGGGCAATCCGGTCAGCGGACAACCGTTGACCATCAACTGGACTGTCGCCAATAATGGCGAGGGTATTACTAGCACCTCGAACTGGGAAGATAACGTCTGGCTCAGTACGGTTAATGCGAACGGCACCGTTACGACTTATCAACTGGGTACGGTCGATCATATCGGCCAATTAATACCTGGTAAATCTTACGTCGGATCGTTGACGGTAACGTTGCCAGAGGGACTGCAAGGCACCTACTACGTCAACGTGCAGGCCGCCGCGACCGGAACGCCGTACGAATTCACGCACACCAACGACAGTACCGCTAGCTCGATGGCGGTGCCGATTACGTTGTCGCCATCGCCCGACCTGATTGTGCAATCGATTAACGCACCAGACGGCGCGCAAGAAAGCGGGACCATGGACCTTAGCTGGACGGTGCTGAATCAGGGCGCCGGCACTGCGGACGGACCATGGGTCGATAACATCCAAATGGTCAATACCCTGACCGGTGCCGTCGTTTCTTTGGGGACCTTTACCTATAGCCAGGATCTGGCTCCGGGCATCACGTATACCCGGACCCAGCAAGTTACTGTGCCGGAGCATATTGATGGCAGTTATGTGGTGCAGGTCACCACGAATAGCACGCAGTCCCTTTATGAATACGGTACGGCTGCTAACAACGATATGACGCAGGCGCTCAATGCGACCGAAATCACCGCCACCCAACGCCCTCTGTTGCAAGCCGGTGGCGTTGGTGTACCTTCCGAAGTGACTGCTGGTACCGACATGTCGGTCAGCTATGTCGTTACTAATAACGGCCCGGCCGTCGCAGCAGGTCAGTGGACCGACAACGTTTATTTGTCCTTGAATGGCCAACTCGATGCCAACTCGGTCTTGGTCGCCAGTGTTCCTAACGGCTCGGCGCTAACTACAGGCCAAAGCTATAACAGTCAAACGCCATCATTCCAAGTACCGCTGCGTTATAGCGGCACGGTCTACGTTATCGTGCAAGCCAACGCCAATGGCGCGATTGATGAATGGCCAAACGGCGGCGACGTTGCTCCTGCTGTGAAAGCATTTCAAGTTGATTCCGTGCCGTTCGCTGACTTGGTGACTAGCGGTGTCACTGCACCATCCCAAGCCACCTACGGTTCGACCATTAACGTCGGTTATACGGTCACCAACCAAGGATCCGGTACGACGGCAGCGGCCGATGGCAGCACCAATGAATCCTGGACCGATTCGGTATGGCTCACCACCAGCCAAGGTCAGCCGGCGCCGGAAGCCGGAGACATCCTGCTCACTTCAACGACCCATACCGGTGCGTTGGCTCCAGGTCAGGGCTACAACGGCAATATACAAGTAACGTTGCCGGGCGATGTCGGGTCCGGCCAATATTACATTACGGTCTGGACTAATCCGACCGGCGTGATCGCCCAGACTGAGCTCGCTAGCAACGTCAATCCGAACGCACCGAACACCGTCGACAGCGACAACTTCGCGGCGAAGGCGATCAGCATCATCGGCGCGGTTCCAGCCGATCTGGCGATCACCAATATCACCGCACCACCGACCGCATCCGCCGGTGGCAGCTACAGTTTTAGTTACACGGTACAAAACCAGGGCAATCAGGCGACCGGCCCTTGGGCCGACCAGGTTTATTTGACCAACAATCCTAATCTCAGCCTGGCGACCAACAGTTGGTTGTTGGGGACATATGTCCAAAACCAGACGCTGAACCTGAATCAGAACTATACCGTTTCAGATACCGTGAACCTGGCACCTTCGGTGACAGGCCAATACCTCGTTGTGGTGACCAACGCGCCGGGAGTGTATGGCGTGCCGCAGATTGCCGAGTCGAATAACGCCATCAATATGTCGTCGAAGGTCTCACAAGTGACCGCCGCGCCGAGCGATTTGCAGGTTACTTCCGTGACTGTACCGCCCACCGAGCATGATTCGGGTGAGCCGACCACGGTGACGTATACCGTGACCAACCAGGGTGCAGCGGTATGGAGTGGCACGCAGAGCTGGATCGACAATATCTACTTTAGTGCCGAACCAACGTTTAACCCTAATCAGGTCATTCTCCTGGCTTCCGTCACGCACGAGAATACCAACGGCCTGGGGGCAGGGCTGAGCTATACCACGACGGCGGCGATCACGCCACCGGCCGGTACCAGTGGCCCGTACTATATCTACGTCATACCGAACAACGACCCTGGTTATGTCTACGGGACAAACGGCTACAAAACGGCTACGCAAGAACTGGTCGGCAGTGCGGGGGAGACGAATCAGCAAGCGCTGAATTACTATCAAAATATAGTTTACGAGGGCACGAATACCTGCGTCGGACAAGGCACGATTAATATCACCTTTATAGAAGCGGCGCTGACAGTTGATAGCATCAAGCTATCCGACCCGACGCCAAGCGCCGGCGAGACGATTACGGTGAGCTGGACGGTCACCAATACCGGCAAACGTGCGACGCGGGTAACTCAGTGGGACGACGGTGTTTATTTGTCCAGCGGCACCGCGATTGAATCCGGCGACTTAGCGCTGGTTCAACCTTCGTACGGCAATCCAATCGCTGCGCAGTTGACCCAGATTACGGATACCAACGGGGTGCCAGCCTATCTGCAACCGGGTCAAAGCTACACCAACTCTGCCGTGATTACGCTGCCGACCTCAGTTTCTGGCAGTTACAATATCATCGTTAAGGCCAGTACCGATCTGACTTCGGATAACCAGTCAGCGAGTGATATTCGCACGGGCCTGATCGGCTTGCAGCAATACGACCCAACCGGCATGGGTGCCGTGCAGGCATTCCAGTTTGAAGGCTCCAACGTAGCCAGTGTTGCGTTGCCAATTTCTGCGGTGACGCCGCCGTTCTTGCAGGTTGCCGGGATTACGGTAATACCGACCGCGACGACGACCACGAGCGGTGACGGTAGCGGTACTTCAGGCTCATCAGGCGGCACTGGCGACGGTTCTTCTGGCAGCTCAGGCAATTCTGGTAACAACAACGGTCAGCAGACTGGCATTAGCGTAACAGCCGGTCAAAGTTTTACCGTGAACTACACCGTCGAGAATAATGGTGGAGCGACACCGGCCGATCAGGGTAAGTGGAACGACCTGATCTACTTGTCGCAAGATCCGAATAACCTGGATCTCAATAAAGATACCCTGCTGGGCTATGTGACCCATAATGGCGGCTTGTCCGCCACCGGCACCTACAGCAATACCGAAACCTATACCGCACCGCAGAACCTCAGCGGCACTTACTACGTTTGGGTGGTGACGAATCCGGAGAATGCACTCGGCAATTCGGCGACAGCGAATGTCATCGAGACGGCGGCCGACCAGATCCAGAACATGGCAGCCTCGAAACCGATCTTGATTCAAACGCCGCCGCCGGCCGATCTCGTGGTGCAAGCAGTGAACGCCCCGACTTCCGCCGAAGTAGGTCAGCCGGTTAACCTGAGCTACACCGTCACGAACACCTCCAGCAACGCCGCGAACGGTAGTTGGACCGATGCCGTGTATTTATCGCAAAGTACCACCTGGTCGACTTCCGCCATTCTGTTAGGTAAAGTTCCGCAAGGCGGCCCGTTAGCCAGCGGCGCCAGCTACACCGGTAACTTAACTGCGAACGTACCGCCTTTGTCAGCAGGCAGCTGGCATGTGATTGTACGTCCGGATATTTACGATAATGTTGGTGAAGATGCCAATCCGCAGCTTGCTTCGGCGGAAGGCAATGCAATTAGTGTGACTGTGCCACCTTTGGTGCTGGGCACACCGCTGTCGACTACGCTGAGCACCGGTCAGAGTCTGGTGTATGAAGTGACTGTTCCAGCAGGCCAAACCCTCAGTGTCAACCTCAATTCCACGGCCACTACCGGCAACAATGAGGTCTACATTAAGTATGGTGCTATCCCGACTTCGTCGGACTACGATGCGGCGTATACGCAAGCACTGGCGCCAAGTCAGTCGGCCCTCATTCCGTCCACGCAAGCCGGCGTTTATTACGTATTGATCCAGTCGGACAATTCCCCGGCCAATACGCCGGTGACGATCAGCGCCAATTTGTTACCGTTGTCGATCACTAGCATTACGCCGACCTCCGGTGGTGCGGCGACGGCGGCCAATCAATACGTCACGATGGACATCTATGGCGCCGCCTTTGCCGCTGGCGCGCAAGTTGAACTGTCGCGCCCCGGCGAATTCCAGATCCAGCCGCAAAGCTGGCAGGTGCTGAATGCCACGCATATTCAGGCGACGTTCGATCTCTCCAACGTGCCTTACGGTCAGTACGACGTGGAAGTGATCAACCCGGACGGCACCACGGTCACCCAGCCGTACCAATACCTGGTGACCCAGGCGATTCAGCCCGACGTTACCGTCGGTATCGGTGGCCCTTCGCAAATTATTCCGGGCGATAACGCGACCTACACGGTATCGCTGCAAAACCTGTCGAACGTCAATACACCGTATGTCCAGTTCAATGTCGGTGCTACCAATATGGGCGCGCCGGATACCAACTATGGTACCGAGGGCGACCCGCTGCTAGCCGCGCTGGGCGTACCATACGTCACCTTTGCCTCGAATGTGGAAGGTCAACCTCCGGGAGCACCGGTGGATGATGGTGGCAATGATCAGGCCTATGGCGGCACGCCGACCGACAGCGCGTCGTTGCCGACCATTCAGTGGTCGTCATTGACTGGCAGTCAGGACACTTCCGGCTTCAACATGACGCCGGGCTTTGCGTTCAATCTGGCCGGCAGCGGCACGATCGACCAGACCTTCAGCGTGCAAACTTATCCGGGCTTGACCGCATGGCTGTCGCGGGATTTCCCAGCGCTGCGCAATGTGCTGTATGAACTGCATCCAACATGGGCAGCAGAAGGCTACTTGGCCGACGGCCCGCAAGACCTGGATAAAATTTCGCCGGGGCTGACTGCGCAATACCTCGGCACCGACCCGGATACAGGTACCAATCTGACACCGGAAGAAGTGTTGTCGTTGTCGTTTGTGTTTAACGTCTTCGCCTCGGCGACGCCATTGACGCGCGCTCAGTTTGTGACGGAGCAAACCGCCTATGCCGACCAGATGCGTACGGCCATCCTGACCGAACCGAAAGCACCGATTTCGCTACAGGTACTCGCTGCCAACCAGACGCAATGGGAACAAGGCTGGCTCGCCGCCCTGGAAGAGGGCGGCGTATTGCTGCCGGACGGTACTGCGCCACCGGTCAGTACCCAGCCGCAAGTGATGAGCTTGAACGCCATGCTGTCGACCGGCATCTTGCTGCAAAACGGGGCGCAAAGTTATACCACCCAAAACAGTTTGCTTGGTTTCTTCAATCAGGTGCAGCAATGGTATGGCAGCACCGGCCTGTATTCCGGCGACCCAACTGCCTCAGTCGATAGCCTGAACAGTATCGAAACCCGCACCATGACGACCGCGGACGGCGATGAAATCCAGGCCCAAAGTCCGGTTACCAATCTGCCGACGGCATCCAGTTATGTGAACCCGTATTCGACCGCGCCGAATCAATTCATCGCTCTCAACGTGTTCGCCGGTGGACAGGCACAGCTCGAGTATCTGCAACGTATCGGTCTGCTCAATGCGGACTTCCAACCGGTTGGCCCCGGCGCGCTGAACTTGCTGCAATACATCCAGGCAGCGACCACGGCCGCGCCAGGTACGACGGCACCGATTACGGTCCAAGGTCCGACCGTCACGCCGAATCCGCAAGGCGTGTCTTACGTCCCGACCTCGCAAGCGCTGCCGTATACCGTGTCGTTCAAAAATACGACCGACGAACCAGCTGGCCAGATCCGTATCGTCACCCAACTTGACCCAAGCCTGGAGATGGGCTCGGTCTTGTTGGGCGATATCCAGATCGGCGACCTGAACATCCAAATACCACCGAACCGTGCCGACTTTCAGGGCACCTTCGACTACACCACCAGCGAAGGTTTCATCCTGAGCGTGAGTGCGGCTGTTGACCCGACTCAACATACCATCACCTGGTTATTGCAAGCGATTAATCCCGATACCGGCGAAGTGATGAACAGCCCGACGTTGGGCTTGTTGGCAGGCGATTCAACCGACCCGGATGCACCGGCGCCAACCGGCTATGTCAGCTACACCGTACAAGCCAGCCCGTCCGCGCTCACCGGTGCCACCATTAGCACCAGCGCCACCATCGCGATCGACAACGATCCGCCGGAGACCAGCAATACCGTCAACTACACGTTAGATGCGGCACCACCGAAAACCACCGTTACGGCAACCGCCAGCGGCACGGCTGCCAGCGGTGCCCCACTCTATGACGTCAATTGGAGTTCGGTCGACAATGGCAGCGGCGTGAAATACGTCACCGTCTACGTCGCCGAAGACGGCGGCAACTTCATGATCTGGCAAGACCAGATTGCGGGCGCTACCGGCCAGTCCGTGTTTACCGGCCAGGCCGGTCACACCTATCAATTCTTAGCTGCCGGTACCGACTACGCGGGCAACAGTGAAGCGGCCAGCATTACCAATGCCGTGTTGCCGAGTGATGGCACAGCGGCCGAAGTTGCCGCCAGCCTCGGCGGTACACCAACCGTTGGCTCAACCACAACGCAAACTCCGGTTGCACCCGAAGACCGTACTTACGTCAGCAACACCATGTTCCAGCAGGCTAGTGCTGCTTTGCCGGGACAAGTATCGACCACCAACCCGGGCGACTTGCAAGCCGTATTAGCACCGATGTCGCTGCAAAGTTTTGCGAGCGGTTTTGGTAGTGGAGCAGCCGAGATCGGCGCGATGGCCATGGTTGAATTGCCGAATCAAACTATCCTCGCCAGCGCTGGCCCGGACGGCAATCAAGTATTTGCGTATCCGGCCGTCAATGGTCAGATCAGCGGCAATCAAAGCACCACACCGTTATTCACGCTGAACGCACCGATCCTGTCGATGGCAGTCGATAAGATGGGCCAATTGTGGGTAACCACTGGCGATCAGTTGCTGCAAGTCGATCCGACCACCGGTACCGTCTTGCAAACCTTCAATGGCCCAGGCGGCGAACCGCTGACACAAGCGCTAGCTATCGATCCGAGCACTGGTTTGATCTACGTATCCTCCGGTAATGGCATCGAGATTTTTAACCCTAACGCCACCAGTCCGTCTACTTCTTGGGTGCATTTCTCCAACACCCAAGTCACCAGCCTGGCCTTCGGCCCGGATGGCCGTTTATGGGGTGTGCAGGGAACAGGTTCGATCATCAGCGATGCTGAACCGAATCCGACCACCAATATCATCAGCTTCCCGATGACCGGCGCTAACGCCGGTCAGGCGCAGCTCGAATACACGCTGAATGGCACCATCGACAGTATCACCTTCGGCCAAAGCGGCACGGGACTCGCTGGTTTGATGTTTGCATCCAGTTCATTGCCGCAACAAGCCATTCCACAAGGAGGTGCAGCTGCGCCGCATGAAAGCACCGTATGGATGGTGGCACTCGCAACGCGTCAAGTGTTGGCGTTGGCCACTGGCGGTACACAGGGTGAAGGTTTGGTTGCGACGTCTAGCGGCAGTTTGCTGGTTGCACAGACCAATAGCATTGACCAGATAGCACCGGCTGCGCCGCCACATGTGACGGCCAGTTCTGTTCCGGATGGCGCCATGGTAACGCTGCCACTGAGCACGATATCTGTCAGCTTTGATGAGCCTATGTGGCTTGGCGCAAGTGGCAATGATCCGACCGATCCAGGTAGTGTGTTGAACCCGGCAAACTTTACGCTGGTGTCGACTTCGACCGGAGCCGACATCACCCTCAATCCGACTTCGATCACTTGGGATGCTGCATCCAAATCGGCGATCCTGACATTGCCAAGCCTGGCAGCAGGCGGATGGCAATTACAAGTTTCGAACCACTTGCTTGGTGCTGATCAAATTAAACTGGCAAATTCTTATGACAGTAACTTTACTGCAGCTCTTAATTTCTCCAGTCAAATAAAACTGACATTCGATAATACTCGTGTCAACCACGCTACGGGGCAAGTCAGTTACGATATCAGCATCACCAATATTGGCAGCGAAGATATCCACGGGCCACTGATTTTGATGTTAGATCCGGGCCAATATTTCAATGGGCAAGTGACTAACGGCACTCAGGACAGCGATTCCCAATTCTGGACTCTCAATTTGACTGCAGCACTGAATGCTCAAGGTGGCGTACTAGCCGCTGGTGCGACGCTGGCTAACCAGACCGTCACTGTAGGATCAAGCGCAGCTTTGGCGGCCGCTACCGGCCCCGGGCAGTTGATCAAATTCAATATGGGCAGTGGC
Source organism: Solimicrobium silvestre (assembly GCF_002976435.1). GTDB lineage: Bacteria > Pseudomonadota > Gammaproteobacteria > Burkholderiales > Burkholderiaceae_D > Solimicrobium > Solimicrobium silvestre. The sequence goes on from NZ_PUGF01000005.1 coordinate 188,147, forward strand.
GTGTACGCTGTTCCTTATGCCGATAGTGCACCGACTATTTCGGTAGAAAACGGCAATGCCAGCCAGGCCAATAATGGCGACGGTACGACGGCAGGCACGGTAGACCATGCTGATGGCAGTTATACCGTCACCACGAATGACGGGCAAGGTAACGTCATGAGCAAGACGTATGCAGCTAATGCGACCTTCATCAGCGATCTATGGGAAAGTGCGGACGGTTCGTCTGGAGGTGATACCTATAAGGCGGACGGCTCCAGTTCCGGTGTCATTAACAATGTCGATGGCAGCTTTAAAACCTATAGCAAGGATGCGCTTGGCAATTCTTCCTATACTGATTACGAGGCGAATGGCAATCAAGCCGATAGCGGAACGGTTAGCGTCAACGCCAATGGCACAACAACGACGGTAACCAAGAATGCAGACGGTACAACACACAGCCAAACGGTGGATGCAACTGGCAACGGTTCGTTCTCTTACTACGATAACAGCGGCACATTAAGCGCAAGCGGTACCATAGCGGTTAGTGTGGCAGGTCTGACGACTACGACGACACAAAATGTCAATGGCACGAAGTCTGTTCAAACCAGCGACGGTAAAGGCGATACCACGACGACTAATTATGCAGTTGGCGGTGCGGTCGTTAGCGACAGTTGGCAGAAATCCGACGGCAGTTCGGGTACAGATGCTTTTAATACGGATGGTTCCAGTAGCGGTGCGGTTGCCTATGCCGACGGATCAGGCAACGATTATGTCAACGACGGCAAGGGCACGCTGGTATCTGTAGGGTCTGACAGCAGCGGCAATCAAACTGTCACTACGACCACGACAACGGTACATCCCGATGGTACCCGTACCGTGGTTGTCGATGACGGTCTTGGCGACGTTACCGTCACCCAGCAGAATACTGCTGGCGTTGCCGTCAGTGATACCTGGCAAAAATCCGATGGCAGCAGCGGTACTGATACGTTCAATGCCGACGGCTCCAGCAGCGGCAAGTCCGTCAACGCGAATGGCACATACAGCACCTACACCAACAATGGTCAAGGGACTGTCATCACGATTAACTTTAACGCTATTGGCACACAAACTAGCCAAAGCGAACAAGCAACCACCATCAATAGCACCGGTTCTACAACAACGTATAGCAATGATGGTCTGGGCAATATCACTACTGCGAACTATAGCGCTAGCGGCTCGGAAACTAGCGACATCTGGCAAAAATCCAACGGTAGCTCGGGAACCGACATTTATAACACTGACGGCTCCAGCAGTGGCAGTACCAAAAATGCTGATGGTAGTTCAAGTGCCTACAAGAATGACGGTAAAGGAACGGTAGTCACCACTTCCTATAACGCAGCAGGAACAGAAATTGGCGTCGTGACATCAGTGACCAGCACTAATCCAGACGGAACCAGCAGTGAAATTACTAACGATGGTTCAGGGGATATCACTACTACGCAATTCGATGCATCCGGCGATAAGCTGAGTGACTCGTGGGTTAAGGCCAACGGCAGTACTGGTACTGACACATTTAATACCGGTGGCTTCAGCTCCGGCACTACGTATAACGCCAACGGATCGAGCAGCAGTTACACCAATGATGGTGCTGGCAATATCACCACCACGATTTATAGCGCGAGTGGTGTCAAAATTGGCGATACCTGGCAGAAAGCCGATGGTCGCAGCGGCAGTGACACCTTTAACGCCGATGGCTCCAGTAATGGTACTGCGACCAACGCCGACGGCAGTTCATTGACTGACGTTAAGGATAAATACGGTAATGAGGCATTTACCCAGTATGGCACCAGCGGCAGTGAGACCGCGAGCGGCACAATCACCCTGAATACTGACGGGACGACAACCACTGTCACCAATAACGTGGGCGGCACAGCCACTTACGCGTCTAGTAAGCAAATTTTTGACGCTGCCGGTAACGGCAGCATTATGTACTACGACGCAAATAATAGCGTTACTGCGACGACTGCGGTTACAGTCAATGCGGATGGCTCAGGCAGCAGCGTGACCAGCTATGCAAACGGCACCAGCAGTACGGAAACTAACGACGGTCAAGGCAATATCAAGACCACGCTGTCTGACGCAACTGGCAAGCCGCTAAACGATACATGGCAGAAATTCGATGGCAGCTCTGGCACCGATGTCTATAATGCTGACGGGTCTGGTAGCGGAACCAGCAAATACGCGAATGGTACTTCAAGCAGTTATATCAATAATGGTCACGGCACGATAGTTAGCACACTTTACAGTTCAGCCGGTGTTCAAACCGGCCAAACTACCGCTGTCACAACCACCAATACGGATGGTACCAGTACCTCGGTAACCACTGATGGTCTGGGAAATATTACCACCGCTCAGTACGATGCAAGCGGCAGGGAGACGAGTGATACATGGAAAAATGCGGACGGTAGCACCGGTAGCGACACGTTTAATGCCGATGGTTCCAGCAGCGGTTCGATGACAAACACAGACGGCACATCAAGTAGTTACACCAACGATGGGCAGGGCAGTATCAGCACCACGCATGACAATGCGCAAGGCCAACAGACCGGCAAAATTTGGACAGATGCTAATGGCAGTTCCGGTGGTGATGTCGTCTATGCCAGCGGTACTACAACGACCTGGAGCCTGGATAGCAGCGGCAATCTCACTTTGAGGCAAGATAACTCGGCAGGTAGCAAGACCAGCGATGTCTGGGTGAAATCCGACGGCAGTTCCGGCGTAGATATTTTCGCCGCAGGCGGATCCAGCAGCGGTTATGCATTGAATGCCGACGCGAGCGCCAGTAGCTATGCGAACGACGGTAAAAGCAGTCTGATCACCGATAATTACAATGCGAGCGGCGCCTTCACGGGTAAAATCACGGGAACCGTTACTACCAAAAATGACGGTAGTACAACCACCGTCGCAGTTGATCCGGCTGGTAATGCGATCACTACCAATACCGACTCAGATGGCACAGTAACCAGCGATCAATGGACCAAGATCGATGGTGCCAGCGGTAGCGATATTTGCTATGCTGATGGCAGCAGTTCCGGCCGCACTACTAACGCAGACGGCAGCTATAGTACTTACAGCAACGATGGTAAAGGTGACAGCACAACCACATACTTTAACGCCAGCGGTGTAAAGTTGAAGGACATTGCAACCCAGGCCAGTGGTAAAACAGTCAGCACTGTATTTAATGCTGACGGCAGTCTTGCCAGCACTAGTACGAGTGCGTCTGTTAATAGCAACGACGCTGTCAGCAGTTCCGATCCGAATGCAGTGCAATTGTCCGATGCAACAGTCAGCCAACCCTGGACAGTTACGTTATCTGCCAATTCGGCGGACGATAACGAATTTTACTGGCAACTGGTGCAGGCGCCTCCAGGCGTCACCTTGACACCTTCTTCCACAGTTACCAACGGAACCACCGGTGGTTACCTCAATGAGGCGACGTTGAGTTGGACTCCTGGTGCGACAAATACAGTAGATAACGACATCTACGTGCGTGTCGAAGACGGTCGAGGCATGACCACACTGGTGCATTACACAGTTTATCTCCAGGGCGGTGATAATCCGCCAGTGATTGCGCCAATCAGTGCCGTCAGCGGTACGGAAGGCCAGGCGATTTCTATCCCGATTTCCGTTTCCGATGCTGACGGTAATCCGATCACCACGACGATACGCAATCTGCCGGCCGGTGCCAGCTTTGACGCCATTAACGGTCAGATCAGTTGGACGCCAGCCTATACGCAGGCAGGCACCTATAATATTACGGTTGTTGCGACCGATGGAATTGCTACAACATCGCAAACATTCACGATTACTGTAGCTCAAGGGTTTGCCAATCCGGTTCTCAATCCAGTACCGGCACAGACTTTGAGCGAAGGTACCAGCTTTGGTTTGCAACTTGCAGGTAGTACGCCCGGCGGCTTGACCAAAGCAGATGGTTCTAGCATTACCCTCAGTTACAGCGCGCCAATGTTGCCTGGCAACGCCACGCTTGATCCGGCTACCGGCTGGTTCGCATGGACGCCCGGATATGACGAATCCGGCACAATCATCGTGCCGATTACACTCACAGCAACCTATACACCTGCAGATGGCAGTGCGCCGATCACCACTCAGGTTATCCAAAATTTGACGTTTAATGTACTGGCAACGCCGGTGGCACCACAATTCGCCCCTGTGCAAACCTATTACACGCTGGAAGGTCAACCGGTGCAATTGAGCGTGTTCGCATTTGATCCGGCTAATCCTGACTATCAACCCGCGATCAGCGCCACGCTTGGCGGTGCTGATGCGGATGAAATTGGCACGCCATCAGTCACGTATCAGGTAACAGGTTTGCCGCCTGGTGCCAGTTTCGACCGGAATACGGCAATGATTTCCTGGACACCTGGCTACGCCCAGGCGGGTACGTACAACATCACCGTGGTCGCAACTAGCAATGGTGACGGAACCGGTGTTTTATTGTCGAGCACAATGACCATTCCGCTTGTGGTCGAGTCAGTTGTCCAGCCACCTGTTATCGCGCAAATCGCAGATGCAAGTGTTGCTGAAGGTAGCACTTTGAGTATCCCGGTCAGTGCAACCGATGCAAGCGGTAATCCGCTCACGTTTACTCTCAGCGGTTTGCCACCGTTTGCGACGTTCACGCAAACTGGAACCGGCCCGGATGCGACGGGTACTCTCAATTTTGCACCGGGTACGTATCAGCGCGGTAATTACACCATCACGGTAACCGCCAGCGATAACGGTGGCGGTAATCCAACGCAGGTGCAGTCATCTACGACGACATTTGTTCTGTCGGCTACTAGTCTGACCGAACCACCGCAATTGACTGCGCCTCAACAGGTCGTCGCTGTCGTTGGTCAATTGTTGACAGTTCCACTTACTGGCACCGACTTGGATCAAGATACGCTCACATTTGGCGGTCAAGGCTTACCGCCCGGTGCACAGATCGTGCAAGGAACGCAATACGGTCAAGCTTATCTGGAATGGACACCGTCAGCAGGTACCGCGCTCGGTAACTACAACGTCAGCCTGACTGTCACCGATGCAGGTATGCCGCCTGCCAATACGGTGTTGCCAGCTGGTTTTGTGCCGACGACGACAGTGGCAGCGGTTGATATGACCATTGTCCTCAAGTCCAGCAATACACCGCCGCAGATACTCCAGGTCCAGGCTAACGGACAGGCTGTCACTGATGAAGTTGGTAGCCCCGGCACTACGCAAGTTGCTACTGCTGAAGGTCAGTCGGTTTCTGTGAACCTACAGGCCTATTCACCGGACGGTGATTACCTTAATTGGACCACCGGCAACATGCCATCTGGCATGACGATGACAGCGACTCCAGGCAGCGATGGTCAGACGCAACTTGCACTCAACTGGACGCCCGGCATGTTGGCGTCGCAAGCATCTACCAGCGGCAATCCAAATGGTGTCTATAGCGTGACGGTTACCGCGGGTGACGGTATGGATCAGGTCACACAAACTATCGTATTTGATGTCGCCCATGTAGCCCAGCCGCCAGTATTCCAGCCTTTGTCGACACAAATTGTCACCGAAGGTAATGCGCTCAATTTCAACATGGTTGCCAATGACCCTGACGGTACTACACCGACGCTTAACCTGGTGCAAGACGCTAACACACCGGCTGGCGTTAGTTTCAATGCTGCGACGGGAATGTTTGCATGGACGCCACCGGCTAATCTAGTGACTGCGTTTGGTGCTAGCAGCCAGACCTTTAACTTTACGTTCTCTGCGACCAATGGTAATCAAACCGTCTACCAGACGGTTGCCGTGCAGGTGGTGCATGTCGATCAGGCACCGCAGATTTTTAGTTCCAACCACTCCTTGACAGTTGGTCAGAGCTTTAACCTGGCTGTGGTCAAAGGCGGCGACGCATCTACCGCGAATACCTCGGATACGATGGTCGTCAACGACGTGGATGGCACTGCGCAAACCCAGGCATTGACGATTGCCTTTAGCAACCTTCCTGCCGGAGCAAGCTATAACGCGCAAACTGCTAGCCTGAGTTGGACACCTGGCCCTGGTCAGGTTGGTAGTTATCAAATAACGGCCAATATCACCGACAACTTCGGCACCACCAGCACGCAAACATTTACCTTGCGTGTTGCTGCAAACGCCGCTGCCAATGCACCGACGATTTCAATCAACAACACGCCATCCATGGCAGTGCAACCTGGCGCCACCGTGTTGACGACAGTACGAGCCACGGCGTTCGCTAATGTTGCGAGCGTGCAGGTCGCTACTAGCACCGATAATGGCAACACCTGGACCAACGTTCAGTTGGATGGCGCAGGGCAGTTCAGCGTAGCGCCGAGCGCACCGGGCATCATCCTGGTGCGTGTCACGGCAACCGATGTCGACGGTAATAGCGCCACTGAAACCGGCAATATCTTGGTCGCCAATCCGAACGCCGATACCGCCCCAACGCTTGCGTGGGGCGGTGCACTGACCGGCAACTGGGGCACTGGTGGCACCGCTCTGCCACCGGCGGTCATTTCTCAGCCTGCATTACTGCAGGCGCAGATCAACGACGACCAGTTAATGGGATGGCAGTTACAAATCGCACCAGTTGGCAGTAATCAATGGAGCACTATCGCGAGCCAGCAGGATAGCGCCAGCAATGCCAGTGGCCTGGTTAGCCTTGCGATTGTTGATCCTTCCACGTTGGCAAACGGGGTGTACGAGCTACGCTTGACCGCGCAAAACCTGATCGGCGGCACTAGTGAAATCGACAGTCGGATCGAAATCGATTCTACCGTCAAGAATCTGACCCAAGCCACCGTCACCGATGCCGTGTTCCAGCTTGGTAATAACAGCTTGGCGCTGACACGCACCTTGCCAAGCACCGCTAACGGCATGGCGAGTACAGCGAATGACATCGGCAACTGGCAATTGCCAATGTTGTCCGCACAACTGACTTCCGATCAGCCTGCCACAAATTCCCAAGGTGGCACCACTGCGTGGAGCACAGGTGCACAAGTCTGGCTGCAAATGCCAGGTTCCTTGAGTACGCCGGACGCACCGACGCAATACCTTAACTTTACACTTGGCACCAATGCTCAACCATTGAGCAACGTGCCAGGCGCGCCAAGCATCGTCACCCCAGTATTCACCGCTAGTAATGGATGGACCCTGCGTGCGGTCAATGTTGACGCCAATGGCAATCCAACCACTGGACCTGTCAACCTGCAAGTCGAAGGCAGCAAACTCTATGACGAAGTGACCGGTATGCCTTGGCAACCGGCCGCCTATCAATTGACTGGCCCGGACGGAACTCAATACGGCCTGACGGCCAGCGGCCAAATTACTAGCGTGGAGTTCACTGACGGTCAGCAATGGCTGGTTAGCGATGCTGGGATTGCACTGGTAGAAAGCGCAACCAACCCAGACCCAACTCAACGTATCGTCTTCACCCGCAATGCGGAAGGACAGGTCACCAGCGTTAGCGGCCCCGTGAGCAGTACCGTTTCTGGAACTAACGCCCAAAATCCGTCTACGACAACCCAAACGGTTCTGTACGAATACGATACCCAAGGTCAGTTGCAATTGCAGCGCGATCTCGGAAGTAGTGGGTACAGTGCTGTGTATGGATATAACAGCGACGGTAGCCTGATCACTGCTCCGAATGGCGGCAGCATCACAGCCAGCCTGGGTGAGCCTGCTGACTGGATTACCAGCGGACCGAATGCGGCTGCCAACCCAACCAACAATTGGACCGGAACTCTCAATACAGCAACACCTGTTAACCTCAGCTATTTCATCCGCGACAGTGAAATTGCGTCCACGGTAAAAACACAGGGCGCAGCAGGTAGTGTGATTCTCTCGGTGCAAATGCAAGGGATAAACGTCAACCTACTTGTTGCTGGTGCGACAGTATTGAGTACCTCGACCGTTGGCAACGTAACGACCGAGCTAATCAGTGTAACCAGTTCAGGCATGAAGCTGCTGTCCTTAACCGGAACGGGTAACGCCAGCGTGACCATCTCAGTGGCTGGCGACTTGAATCATGACGGCTCAGTGAATGGTTCCGATGCGGCATTACTGACACAGGATTTGGCAAGCAACAGCAGTAGTGGCGATATTATCGGCAACGGCGAGGTTAGCGATGCTGATACGGAAGTGCTTGACGCCAATTACGGTTTCAGTGCCGCACTGGCACCACAAACAATCGCCCAGAATGGCCCTGCAATCAACACGCACACCAACCTGAACGGCAGCGTCGCTTTGTCGACGATTGCGCAAGATGATGAAGGCAACCCGATCTATTGGACTATTATTGGTGCTACGAATGGCACAGCAAGTCTCAGTGCCGATGGTCAAAACCTTATCTTCACACCCGCAGCCGGTTATGTCGGCCCGGCCACAGTCACTCTGCAAGCCGACGATGGCTTTGCCTCAAGCGCACCGATCATTGTCAACGTCAACGTAAGTGGCGCTGCGCTGCAGAATATCCACGTCACGCGCGTATCAACAATCGATACCGGAACGACGGAAGCGCTGCAAGTCACGGGCGACTTCGCTGATCAAACCGGCGTTGTTTTGTCAGGTAATTATTTGTCGCTGCAATCAAGCAATGCTGATGTTGTGTCAGTCGACGCGAACGGTATATTGCACGCCAATGGCGGTGGTGTTGCTACGATTACGGTGTCCGCTGACGGGATCAGTGCGGAAAACGTGATCACCTCCGGCACGGCACCGATCACGCCATCAACTGATAGCAATGGTAATGAATTGAACGTCTATCCATTGTCGGTAGATTTGCCTTCAGGAGTAGGGCAACGTCAGATCGATGTGCATACATTGACTACAGATGGCACGCTGGGTACAGACCTGAGCGCTGCTTCGACTGGAACGCAGTATTTCATTAGTGATCCGTCGGTAGCAACAATCAGTGCAGATGGTTTGATTCAGGCGAAAGCTGGTGGTATCGCGACCATTACGGTAATTAATGGCGGCTGGCAGGGAGCGATACAGTTGCAAGTACAAGCAGCGGTGGTTGGGCCGACAACTGCGACTGTTGCGAATGGCGCGGTAACGCAGGATGCGAATGGCGATACGTTGATGGTTGGAGCAGGTGCGTTGTCTGCGGACGCCACAGTGTCCATCAACTCGTTGAGCGTCGCGACATTGGCGACGCTGCCGGCACCTGGATTAATACAGGCCTTAGGTGCAGTGTCAATTAATATCGGTAGTAATAACTCACAGTTGCCATTGCAATTGGCAGTTCAGGTCACAGGGCCGATCGACCCGCAAACAGGACAGCCAACGCAACTGGCTGCTGGTACTCAAGTTCTGTTCTGGCAGCAGGGTATTCTTGTTGACGCTAACGGAGTTAGTCACGAAACTTGGTGGCTTGTCGACAATGGCGTAATTGGCACAGATGGCCTGGCCAGAACTGCTAGTCAGCCATACGATGGAATTACGAGTGATGGTGAAATAGTAGTTACAACAGCGACAAACCAGGATACTGGCGCGGCTACTGGAAAAGACATAAGTGTAGGACCTTTTAGTACCTTATATGCGTCGGCGGCAAATTGTGCAATGTCGTTGGCATCATCTATGGGTAGCGCTGCTGTCGATTTATTTAGCTCGTTGATTTCAAATATTTCGGACGCGGTATACGCGATTGCTTATAGTGTTGAAGGTAGTTACCAATTGGAGGTTCCTCTTGCAGCCGCGAGCCAAGGCACCATTTCCCTGCAACCTCTGACGACACCGGCAGTATCTGGTAATTCACCTCAAATTACTGGATCTAGCTACGATATCAATTCAGGAAACCTGACTTTAAGCGGGATTAATTTCCTTCCGAAGACCGGAGGAGCGAACAATTATCAGATCCGAGTGTGGTTTGAGCCTCAGGGCGATCAGTTGGCCGATCCACAAGCGCAAGGCGCAGCGCCCGATCGCGGTCTAATTTGGCAATACATAGTTGCTTCGCCAAACAGCTCAGGAAATTTGGTGGTGGCAGTGCCTTCAGGAGTGGCATTGTCACAGGAAATCGTCTACGTGCAAGTGGTTGCAATGGCCTCGGTGAATGGTCAACAAGTCGCGCAATCTAATTCACTTTCGAGCGAGCCTGTGCAAGTAGAGAGTGATAACGTTACCAACGATACATTGGTGACGACGTCATCTAGTATTGATGTTTTTGTGCCAGGTGCGGATGGAGCGCCGCTTGCCCTATTAACGCAAGTAACGACCGATGCGCAAGGGAATCCTCTGGTTCTTTATGGCGCTTATACAAATCAAATAGCTTTCAGTGCCGATGGTACGCTGGCGTTTATAGCCGGTGCCGCTGGTAATGTGTATGTTCTGGATACCGCAACACAAAGTATCGTATATACATTGCATATTCAGTATTCAACGACACCAATAACCAGTCTTCTGGTCAATGCAGGATGGTTATATGTCACTGAAGGAAGCACAGGAGAGGCGAACAGTGGGCGGCTGCTGAGGGTAAATGTTGATCAAGATAGTGCAGATTTTTTAGCTGTCCAACAAACGCTGAATATCCCAGGCGTCCAGGCACCTTTTGGGTTCCAAGATATTGCGATTAATTCGGGCCGATATTTGGCCGTAACAGCTCCCGTAAGCTCTATTCCTCTGACCAATAATCCGGGCGAATCTGCAGGCAACATCTACGTCATCGACCTTAACTTTGTGCATGATGACGGTAGCTTTACCTCAGGGGTAGTTGTAACTGTCAACGCAGGAAATTATCCTACGTCGAATTCTGGCAAAGGGCCGCAGTATATAACCAGCGGAAGTGGTCCCGGCGAATTCCTTGTGTCGAACGCCAAGGATTATGACTCTGGCGTGACAGATTTAACGTTTAACCTTTCTAGCTACGGAAATTTGAGTCGTACGTTTACTGCGACGGCCGCCAAACTAATTCCGATTTTGCCGAATACTCCAGATTCAAGCAGTTGGCTTCAAGTTGAAGATCAGCAAAATATTCAGCGCGCAGCGGGTGTAGTAACAGTTTACTATCAGGGCGTTGAATACGCGCTTGTTGCAGATTACAACTTCATATTTGATGATGTGCATTTTAACGAAGATAACAACTTCGGCGCGAACAATCAGATCGGCGGAAAAATTGGTATTATTCGCGACCCATCTGGCCAAAATGGTGGGCCGACCTACTTGGGCGCAACCACTCCAATTCCTGGAGTAGCTCTGAGTCAATTGACATTGACATCAGCCGGTACGTTAATAGCAACTGGCTTTGTCAATAGCGGAAATACTGATTATTCGGCACTCTATTCTTGGAACGTTAATGGACTTATTCAAACCGCACTAAATGAAGAGCAGGCAGGACGGCAACTTACAATTCCGATTGATCAAACGAGTGCAAGCAATCTCTTTAGCAGTCAAATTCCAGCGGCGACTCCAGTTTTATATACTGGGCCGTCGGCTAGTTCAAACTTTGGATGGATTTATGGCACAGGAACCTACAACCCGGCAACAGCAGTTGTATATCCAAGTACACCGCCGACACCTTCCGCTCCATATGACCCTACTGTAAACTCGCTTCTGCATCAGAGTACAGCGGCTGGAGGTGGGTATAGCATAGCCACCATTACATTGCAAAGTGGCCTGATAGCAAACGTTTATGCGGATGGTTTCACGATAACTGCCGGGACTGCGGTCACATTCTTCCCGGCAAATCCAGCTGTCGCATTATTGACTCTTGAGTCATATCAAAACTCTCAGGCGCTGGAAGCGACGATATTAACCCCAGCTCAGTATGCCATCGTAACAAATCGACTGGCATATCTAAATTCGCTCGCCGATCCGAATAGCACCTGGGATCAGGTAAGCAACGTAATTAATCATAAACTGAATAGCACCGCCACAACGATTACAAGCAGCCAGCAAGCTGAACGAGACGACCTAATAACCGTAGTGGAATTGTATTTGGATAATTACTCAAACAGGGCAAAGTACTCAGCGTTCATCCAACGCATGGATAACTTAAATTCAACTGCTGGTACGGCGGCTTATTTAATTGCAAATCTCGTTGGCGCTTCTCAACAACAGCAAGATGCATGGGCTGCGATGGGAAATGCTTTAGGTAATGTTGCTCTTGGGTTTTCCATGACAGAAGTTGAAGCTCCTACATATCTTGGAGAACCGGTGGGCCCGTTGTACACAGACGGTAACCCTATCGCGGCGAAGGCAAGCGCCGAAAGTGAACTTGCTGAACTACAAAGCAGAGTTACAAACATTACCTTAAATGAAGTAACAAATGTACAGCAGAAAATTACAAATAAATTACAGGCAAATGACGGGTCGTTGGGGGAGATCCAGATTAAGCAGGCAATGTATGACTTAACGGGAATAACATTTAAGTCAATCACAAATGCATCGGGAAATGGCATCGACCTTATTGGTATCTGTCCAACTACAGGAAATATTTATGTTATCGAAGTAAAGAGCTCAATTAATGGAAGCCCAAAAGATCCAAATAGCGGAGGTGCATTACTGCAACGTGTAGCCAATTGGCTGGAACAAGCCGAGCAAGGATACATTATGAATGGAGTGCGGCAACTACCAATTTCGGACGCAGATGCAGAGTTTGCGCAGCAGGTTCAAAATCTGAGGCTAAATGGCGCGACACTAACAGTATTAGGCGCCCAAATAAATATTCCAAAGGAGGGCCAGTCCGGCGCATCAACAGCGACGATTACTCCGATTGGTAATTTGTTGCCGCAAGGAGCGTATGTGCCTATCTCGACTCAGCCGCAAGACGTATTGACTGAGGGACCTGGCAATGGCATAACTCCGCTAGCGCAATCAGATGTGAGCAGCCTGCTCGGCACTGCGGAGCAATATTGGGCCAATGCTGGAGCCCCAGTCGCGCTGTTGAATAATATCGCGGTGAATATCGGTAATCTACCCGTTGGTGTCGCCGGCGAGACAGTCGGCAACCAGATCACTCTTTCAGCAAATGGAGCAGGTTGGGGCTGGTATGTTGATCCAAACCCGACATCGGAAGCTGACTTCAATGCCACCAGTCAGCCAAACGAATTCACCGCCATTGCGGGTAGCGCAGCCGCTGGCAAGCTAGACTTATTGACAGTGTTGATTCACGAAATGGGCCACGTGCTGGGCTTGGGCGATGTCTCGGATAACAACGACATCATGGCGCAATATTTGACACCGGGTGTTCGTCGTTTGCCAAGCGCTGACGACATTGCTGAATTGCAGGCAGCGTTGACTGTTCAGGCTCAAACTGTCGCAAACGGTACCGCTGTCATCGGTCAAACCATCGTTAACCCACCGCCTGCAACTGTTCCGCAAGCTGGTCCATACGTTGTTGGACCAATCGCGTCAACTCTTGCGAATGGCAATTTCGGTAGCAGCCTCACCAACTGGACCACCGATGGTACAGTCACCGCCGACGGTAATGGCAACGCAATACTGGTTAACAGCACCAATGCAGATGCACAATTGTCGCAAACGTTTGACATTAGCAGTAGCGACCGCTACATCGAGTTCACCGTCGCCAATGGCATGCAAAATAACGGCGGCAACGGCCCAGAAGATGCATTTGATGTCGCATTGGATAACGCCAACACCGGCACTGCGCTGGCTGGTACTGATGGTCTTGCCGATACTGATGGTCTGTTGAATATCCAAGCCGACGGCACTACCAGCACGGCTTCATCAGTGACGACAATCGCCAACGCGAATGGCACTACCACCTATGTAATTAACTTGCAAAGTGCATTAGGAAGTGGAGCAGTCAGTGCGACACCAGCAACTGTGTCGTTTGATCTGGTCGGTTTCGGCAATTCGCAAAGTCAGGTAACGCTCAGTAATGTACAACTGGTGCAAACCCCGCTGGCTTTAAATGAAAGCGTATCGACGCAAGAAAATGCCGCAGTCACCATCAACCCTGTAGCAGCAGACTCAACCGATTCCGGCGCAGTACCAACGATACAAATCGACCAAAACCCAGCGAATGGCGTATTGACGCAAAACGCTGACGGCAGTTTCGCCTATGTTCCGAATGCTAATTTCTTCGGCACCGACAGCTTCCAGTACAGCTACACAGTCGATGGGCAAACGTCGAATGTCGCGACAGTCAGCATCACCGTAAATGAAGTGGCTTACCCACCAACCGGCAGCAACAGCAGTACCACTATCACCGCCGGTCAGCCATACACCTTCAATCCGTTAGCCGGTGCGAATGACATCAACAACAACCCGATGACGGCGGTGCTCGACACACCACCGGCAGACGGTACGTTGGTGGTCAACGCCGATGGCACCTGGACTTACACGCCAACGGAAAGTTACTCTGGCGCCGACAGTCTGGTCTATCACCTGACCGATGGATTTGCCTCGTCCGAGCCGCTGACCGCCAGCTTCACGGTACTCCCAGCGCACCACGCGCCGGTAGCACAAAGCAGCGTCGTGCAGGTGCAAGAAAACGGCAGCCTGTTGATCAACCTTGCCAATTATGGCACCGATATTGACGGCAACCCGATGACCGGTACCATCGTTGCGCAACCGACCCACGGAACGTTGACGCAAAATGCCGATGGCACTTATACCTATACGGCAGCAGCAGGTTACTACGGCGCGGATTTGCTGAGCTTCGTGTTAAGCGACGCATATCTAAGTTCGCAACAAGCCACCCTGAGCCTGGATATCACCCCGGTTTTGGTCAACAGCAGCTTAAGCCTGAATGAAGACAGCACGGTTGTATTTAACCCGCTCGCCAGCCAAAATCCTGGCGCACCGTTGACCGCAAGCATCGTCACGCAACCGGCCCACGGCATTATTACGACTAATGCCGACGGCACCTGGACTTACACGCCAACTGTTCCGTTCTACGGCACAGACAGCTTCAGCTACGCAGTCAATGACGGCACCGACAATTCCAACGTCGCCACCGTCAACCTGACAGTCGCCCACCCAGCGCCGGTACTCGCCAGCACCAGTGCGAGCGTGAACGAAGACGGCAGTGTGAACATGAATCTGGCAGCGAATGCCAGTGAAGTGCCTGGCTACACGCTCAGCACGCAAATCGTTACGCAACCGGCCAACGGCACAGTTACCCAGAACGCGGATGGCACCTGGACCTACACGCCGAACCAATACTTCTTCGGCACCGACACGTTTACATATTCAGTGAGCGATGGCACGGATAGTTCGAATGTTGCGACAGTGACGTTGAACGTCAACAAGATTGAAATCGCACCAACCCTCGTCAACAGCAACGCGACGTTGAACGAAGACGGTACGATGAATTTGAACCTGTTGGCGAGTGCAACGGATGTCAACGGTGATCCAGTCACCGCAAGCATCGTCACGCAACCGGCCAATGGCACGATTGCGCAAAACGCGAACGGCACCTGGACTTACACACCGAACCAGTATTTCTTCGGCACCGACACGTTTACATATTCAGTGAGCGATGGCACGGATAGTTCGAATATTGCGACAGTGACGTTGAACGTCAACAAGATTGAAATTGCACCAACCCTCGTCAACAGCAGCGCCACGCTGAACGAAGACGGCACGGTTAACTTGAACTTGCTGGACAGCGCAACGGATGTCAACGGTGATCCAGTCACCGCAAGCATCGTTTCGCAACCGGCTAATGGCGCGATCACACAAAATGCCAATGGCACCTGGACTTATACGCCGAATCAGTATTTCTTCGGCGCCGATACCTTCACGTATTCAGTCAGTGATGGCACGGACATTTCCAACGTTGCGACAGTGACGTTGAATGTCAACAAGATTGAAATCGCACCGACCCTCGTCAACAGCAACGCGACGTTGAACGAAGACGGTACGATGAACTTGAACCTATTGGCGAGTGCAACGGATGTCAATGGTGATCCAGTCACCGCAAGCATCGTCACACAACCGGCTAATGGCACGATTGCGCAAAACGCGAACGGTACCTGGACTTATACGCCGAATCAGTATTTCTTCGGCATCGATACCTTCACGTATTCAGTTAGTGATGGCACGGACATTTCCAACGTTGCGACAGTGACGTTGAATGTCAACAAGATTGAAATCGCACCAACCCTCGTCAACAGCAGCGCCACGTTGAACGAAGACGGCACGGTTAACTTGAACTTGCTGGCCAGCGCAACGGATGTCAACGGTGATCCAGTCACCGCAAGCATCGTCACGCAACCGGCTAATGGCACGATTGCGCAAAACGCGAACGGCACCTGGACTTACACACCGAATCAGTATTTCTTCGGTACGGACACGTTCACGTATTCAGTCAGTGACGGCACGGATAGTTCGAATGTTGCGACAGTGACGTTGAACGTCAACAAGATTGAAATCGCGCCAACCCTCGTCAACAGCAACGCGACGTTGAACGAAGACGGTACGATGAACTTGAACCTATTGGCGAGTGCAACCGATGTCAACGGTGATCCAGTCACCGCAAGCATCGCCACACAACCGGCTAATGGCACGATTGCGCAAAACGCGAACGGCACCTGGACTTACACACCGAACCAGTATTTCTTCGGCACCGACACGTTTACATATTCAGTGAGCGATGGCACGGATAGTTCGAATGTTGCGACAGTGACGTTGAACGTCAACAAGGTTGAAATTGCACCAACCCTCGTTAATAGCAGCGCCACATTGAACGAAGACGGCACGGTCAACTTGAACTTGTTGGCGAGTGCTACCGACGTCAATGGCGACAAAGTCACCGCAGCAATTGTGTCGCAGCCAGCGCACGGTACTGTCACTCAAAACGCCAACGGCACGTGGACGTATACGCCGAACCAGTATTTCTTCGGGACGGATACGTTCACCTATTCGGTTAGTGATGGCGCAGACACTTCCAGCATTGCGACAGTGACTTTGAATGTCAATAAGATTGAGATCACCCCGACCTTGGCCAGCAGCACGGTATCGTTGAGCGAAGATTCCACAGCGACACTCAATCCGTTGTTGAGCGCAACTGATGTCAATGGTTCGCCTTTGACAGCGAGTGTGGTCACACAACCAGCCCACGGAACGATCACCGTCAACGCGAACGGCACTTGGACGTACACACCGAACCAGTATTTCTTCGGCACCGATACGTTCACGTACACAGTCAGCGATGGCGTTGATAGTTCCAACGTTGCGACAGTGACCTTGAATGTGAATAAGATTGAGATCGCTCCGACCTTGGCTAACAGCACTGCATCGTTGAACGAAGATTCTAGCGCCATACTCAATCCGTTGACCAGCGCAACTGATGTGAATGGTTCACCGTTGACAGCAAGCGTTGTTACACAACCTGCTCACGGCACGATCACCGTCAACCCCAATGGCACGTGGACTTATACGCCGAACCAATATTTCTTTGGAACAGATACGTTCACGTATTCGGTGAGCGATGGCGTTGATAGTTCGAACGTTGCCACTGTCACACTGAACGTGAACAAAGTTGAGATTGCACCTACTTTGGCGAGCAGCACAGTATCGTTGAACGAAGATTCCACAGCGACACTCAATCCGTTGACTAGTGCAACGGATGTTAATGGTTCACCATTGACAGCTAGTGTTGTCACGCAACCAGCCCACGGTACGATCACCGTCAACGCTAACGGCACATGGACGTACACACCGAATCAGTATTTCTTCGGCACGGATACGTTCACGTATTCGGTTAGTGATGGCACGGATACTTCCAACATTGCGACAGTGACGTTGAATGTCAATAAAGTTGAGATTGCACCTACTTTGGCGAGCAGCACAGTATCGTTGAACGAAGATTCCACAGCGACACTCAATCCGTTGACTAGTGCAACGGATGTTAATGGTTCACCGTTGACAGCTAGTGTGGTCACGCAACCAGCGCACGGCACGATCACCGTCAACGCGAACGGTACTTGGACCTACACGCCGAGCCAGTATTTCTTCGGAACCGATACGTTCACGTATTCGGTTAGTGATGGCACGGATAATTCCAACATTGCGACAGTGACGTTGAATGTCAATAAAGTTGAAATTGCTCCGACTTTGGCTAGCAGCACGGTATCGTTGAACGAAGATTCCACTGCGATACTTAATTCGTTGACGAGCGCAACCGATGTGAATGGTTCACCATTGACAGCTAGTGTAGTCACTCAACCGGCACACGGAACGATCACCGTCAACGCTAACGGCACATGGACGTACACACCGAATCAGTATTTCTCCGGCACGGATACGTTCACCTATTCGGTTAGCGATGGTACGGACAGTTCCAACATTGCGACAGTGACGTTGAATGTCAATAAGGTTGAGATCGCTCCGACTCTGGTGAACAGTAGTGCTACATTGAACGAAGATTCCACAGCAATACTCAGTCCATTGACAAGTGCAACAGATGTCAATGGCGTACCGCTGACAGCCTCTGTCGTGACTCAACCTGCTCACGGAACGATCACCGTCAACGCTAACGGCACATGGACGTACACACCGAATCAATATTTCTTCGGTACGGATACGTTCACCTATTCGGTTAGTGATGGCACAGACATTTCCAACATTGCGACAGTGACCTTGAATGTCAATAAGGTTGAAATCGCACCGACCTTGGCGAATAGCACAGTATCGTTGAACGAAGATTCCACAGCGATACTCAATCCGTTGACAAGTGCAGCGGATGTCAATGGCGTACCGCTGACAGCCTCTGTCGTTACTCAACCTGCTCACGGCACGATCACCGTCAACGCTAACGGCACATGGACGTACACACCGAATCAGTATTTCTTCGGCACAGATACATTCACCTACAAAGTCAGCGACGGTACCGATAGTTCGAACGTTGCGACAGTGACCTTGAATGTCAATAAAGTTGAAATTGCTCCAACCTTGGTCAGCAGCAGCGCCACCGTAAAACAAAACGCCAGCGTGAATTTGAACCTGTTGGCCAGCGCCACCGATGTCAACAACGTAGCATTGACCGCCATCATCGTCACGCAACCAGCGCACGGCACGGTTACACAAAGCGCCAACGGCACTTGGACTTACACACCAAGCGCCAGCTACTACGGTGCCGACAGCTTCACTTACAAGGTCAGCGATGGTGTTGATAGCTCCAATATCGCTACCGTCAGTCTGACGGTACAGCAAGTGCAGCAAGCACCGGTGTGCAGCAATTCACTGATCACCGGCACAGAAAATACCCCACTCGTCCTACAGTGGAGTAACTTCTCCGTTTCGAATCCAAGTGATCCAAACGGCGCACTCACCGTCAACATTAACGCCTTACCTGCTGCCGGCCAATTGCAAAGTCTGGTCAGTGGTCAATGGGTAGCCGTGACGGTCGGCGCGCAATTCACTGAGGCTAGTATCAACGCAGGTAACTTGCGCTTCGTCCCGGCTCAGTATGGAAACGGTGGCCCTGGTTACACGGCAACTGGCTATGGAGACATGCACCAGATCTACGCTGCATTCGGCTACACCGTCAACGATGGTACATTCACCAGCAACGCTGCCTTGGTCAATATTGATATCACCCCGGTTGCAGTTGCGCCGACCCTCACAATCGGCTCGGCAACGAACACCCAACAACTGTTCGACACCGGTTGGGAAGATTCTCCCGGCCCTGGTGCCAACATGCAATCAACACTGGTCACCAGCAGTGTATTCGACGGCTGGAACGTCGTCACCACTGGCGGCCAGTTAAGCGGTGGACAAAACGGCTTTGAAATCTGGGACAGCGGCGACCAAATGCAAGCAGCCAACGGCCAGACCTACACCGTCAATGCCGCACCCGGCGATGGTAGCAAGTTCCTGGAACTCAACGATGCCGGTGGCAATCAATCGAAAACCCTGGGTATTACGCGTCAAGTCACTACGGTTGCCGGCGACACGTATTCGTTGAGCTTCGATCTGGCCGGTCGCTTAGGTTTCGATGCTGCCACCACCAGCATCGGTGTGATGGTCGATGGTCAACTCGTCGCCAGCTACGACCCAACCAGCCCGACTAACACGCTCGACTGGCAACACGCCAACATCAGCTTCGTTGGCACGGGCGGAGTACAAACCATTAGCATCGTCACCACCGCCACCGAACGCTATACCAGCGGGCGCGGCACGATGATCGACAACATCGCGCTCAACCAGATCCAACCACTCGATGTCGGTAATCAAGGCAGCACCATCGGACTGGAAAGCATCAACGCGGCGCTAGTCGACACCACTGGAGATGAAACCCTGCAATTGATGTTAGCTGGTATGCCGATCGGCACCACACTGACCGACGGCACCCACAGCGTCACAACAACCGCTGCCGCGCCGACAGTCAATATCACCGGCTGGAACACCAGTGCGCTGTCTATCACGCCACCAGCTGGCTACAACGGCACGATCACGTTACAGGCAACTGCCACCGCAGCAGAACTGGTCGGCGGCAGCACCGCCAGCGTCTCGCAAAACCTGACGGTACAAGTCAACGCCATCGCCCAGGTACCGACGCTGACTCTCAACCCACCGACGGCCAGCGTCAGCCAAAACCTGATCAGCACCAGTTGGGAAAACGTCTGCAACAACGGCTGCGGCCCAACCATCATCAACACCAACCAATTCGCCGGTTGGAACATGATGCCGGTCGCTGGCAACAAAGACGCCGCCTTTGAAGTTTGGAGCGACGGTGATCAGGAGCAAAACGCCCAGGGTAAAAACGAAACCGTGGAAGATGCACCGGGAGCAGGGCAGGAATGGCTGGGTCTTTCTAACGGCGTCAACAGCTACTACCAGGCACCCGGCATAGCGCAAACCGTCAACACCGTCGCCGGCGCGCAATACACCTTCACTCTAGACTATGCCGGTCAACTGGTTCTCACCAGTGCCAACACCGAGATCGGCGTCTATCTCGACGGCACACTGCTTGGCACCTACAGTAACACCAGCGCAAATAGTCTCAACTGGCAAGCGCTCAGTTACAGCTTCCAAGGCGATGGCGGTAGCCATACCCTGAGCGTGCAACTGATTAACGGCACCAACCCCAGCACCGCACGGGGCGCCATGATCGATGCATTGAATCTGACGGAAACTGAACCGGAGAGCGCCAACACGGTATACGGTTTTGTCGGCAGCCCGATTGCCTTGCCGAAGATCAGTGACCAGTTAGCCGCCAACGACCCGGGCTTACTGGAAACTACGTTGGTTGGTTTGCCTGTGGGCGCCATCGTCTCCGATGGCAAGAACAGCGCTACGATCAGCAACGCGAACACACCGCTTATCGTCACGGGATGGAATTTTAGTGCCCTGACCGTGACCGTGCCGCAAAATGTCGCACAAGGTAGCGGTAGCGGATGTGGCGGCGGATGCGGTGGTAGCTGCAGCAGTTGTTGCGGTGGCGGCTCGGCTAATAGCAGCACGCTGAATCTGCAGGTAGTCGCGACCAGCGTTGAACCAAGCAATGGATCGATGGCGAGTGTCGCCAAAGATGTAACAGTACAATTGCTTAGCGGTCAAGCCTGTGCTACACCAGCCGGAGTGAATCCGTATGTCAGCTACGTCAACAGCACATCGATGACGCAGGTTCTCAAGGCAAGCAATAACCCGATTGTGGTCGCCAGTTCGTTGGTACCGGTCAGCAGTAGTTATGCGATTACATTGCCGATTACGTCGAACATGAATTCTGGTACGGTTAATGTTGAGGATGATCTGGATGCGTCGATGGAGAGTTTGCTGGAGAGCTTGAGTCAGTCGGTGGGAACGGCTTTGTGGAATCAGTTGGGGAATACTACAGGAAGTCAGTGATTTAAATTTTCATGACAAAATAGGATTCTGTGGCGGGGCTTGATATTGAAGACATTAGATCGGATTGATAGCCTTGCATTACAGTTTTTGATAAGTATTTATTTCTATGCTATGGTGGCGGACGATTATTGGATTGTGCCAGTGAGCAATATTACGGTGCTAATTTAACAGGGGAAATGTGAATGAGTGGTGTCGCGCGTTTTGGAGTCAATCCAGACTGGCTCCGAAATCGGAATGCAAAATTTCTTCAGTATGCAGAAATACTAAATGTGCATAATGATGCAAATATTGCATCTCTCGAATATTATGCTGAGAATGGGGAGACGAAACAAAAAAAATTCCCTACGGCCGTTCAAGAAGTGCAGAACAAACGGAAATGGGAGGATTTTGTTGATTCTCTTTTGGGAAAATATGGTTTATATCGACTTTGGAATTTTGAACAAACTAGTATTGAAAAAAACACCTTTGATATAGCACTTGCGAACAGTTCGTTTTCAGCAACTTATCTATCGCAAATGATAAGATTGTTTATTCATTTCAAATTTCCCGCTCGATTTAATGGGCGAAAGCTGCAAATGCTGCTTATGGACGGAATTGCTTATACAGCGTTAGGAATATTGATTGGGCGAAATGATCAGGCTTTTAGTTTAGCTCGATTGCAGCTGCTAGCTTATAGACAAGGTTTTTATTCAAAAGCGGATTTCTATCCAATTTTCCACTTTATGATGCGTATACTGGCGGATTATCTAGGAGAGCTTCCTCACATTCAACGAGGCGAATCTGTACATGAACCAGTTTTTAATGCTTTGTATAGTTTGTGGCGAGCTCCGGATGCTGAGGCGATTGTGCCAACTTGTCTCGCCGCACTCGATTTGCACACCTATTGCAGCACGTATTGTGAGGGTGAGATCCATGAGTTTGATGCTGCCTGGCATATAACGCCGATTGAACTCTTACTGATGTTCAAGTTGCGAGAATTGCAGGGATTAGCCAATCCGAAAATTGATCATCCATTAATGAATTCTCCTTTAGGGGTTTTACCCCATATGACAAC
Source organism: Solimicrobium silvestre (assembly GCF_002976435.1). Classification (GTDB taxonomy): domain Bacteria; phylum Pseudomonadota; class Gammaproteobacteria; order Burkholderiales; family Burkholderiaceae_D; genus Solimicrobium; species Solimicrobium silvestre. Next base: position 210,975 of record NZ_PUGF01000005.1, read on the forward strand.
TTGTGGTTCGGATACATTGATGGATAGCATGCGGGACCGCATGCAAAAAGATGGATTTAATGAAAACGAAATTTTTGTGGAATGTTATGGATCTAAGAAAAATTAAGAATGACTATAAGTTGCTGTTTTCATCAGAATTGAATTTTTTCAGAGATCCGCGGTATGGCCTAATTCTTGGGGTGCCGATGGGGTTGGAAGACAATAGTAGCCAAGATTTTTTCCAAATTTGCGAACCTCATGAGAATACATATTTCACAGCAAGTATGTACCATGTGAATGGCATGACGCTTTCTGGATGGGCAAAGATTAGGTATTCAACTGTCGAGCAGAAAATGCCCTATTTGGAAATGGTTTGCGAGCCCTATCAGGTAAACGGTGCCAACTGGATCGGTTTTGCTGCAGAGTATGAAGGCACATTTCCAGGTAATGACTATGTAAGTCGCTATCTAGTTCTTTGTTTTTGCCAAGGTGTGAACTTAATTTCTTTTACAATTACCGCGCGTCGAGATAAATTTGAGGAAAATGTTGAATTGTATAATTGGATTATTAAAAACGCATTAATACTTGAAGTATTAGGCACAAAATAAAAACTTCCATATGCCGCTGCTGCTGCAAAAAAAATTGATCCACATTCCGATACTGGACTACCCGGCATTTAAATGGCGTAACCAATAGTACTGGAAATAGTTTTCAATGCACCAGCGCGGGGGTAATGAAATTCCGGTACATGGGTCAATTTGGCGCCTGCGACTAAAGCCTCGTAAGGAATTTCGGTGCAAACAGGCTAAAATCTGGCTCTGGTAAAACTTATCCGTAGCGGGGGGAGTTCATCGATGGAGCTGTTTGGGCAGGTTGGTAATTATCCCAAGGTGTCTTTCAACGGTGCTGTCAACTTAACTTCTAACTAAATATAGTTAGAAAATTTTAACGAAAAAACTCCAAATTCCGATCAATATTTATTGAGTTATGTATCCTGAATCGACTATTTCGCTCCATTCAGTAAATCGTCGATGCATGATTTCGCAATAATTTTTAGCAGATAGCAAATGTCGGCCTGGACGAAAAAAAGATGCAATGACGCCATAGGTTGCTAAAAAGCGTTGAGCGTGACCAGGTGATTTAAATCTTCGCATTCGCCGTTCCCGCTCCCTTGTCGGTTGATGTGAGTTTTCAGCACGATTGTTTGCCCCTTTGCTTTGAATGTGCTTAATCTGGGGCATTATTTCTGCCTTAGCTGTAGCATAGCTTCCCAATTTGTCGGTGATGATCAGGCGTGGAACGTATTGTAATCTCTTGAGTAATTTTTGAAAAAATTTCTTGGCGGCGCGTTTATTGCGACGCGGTTGAACTAAGATATCGAGCACTTCACCATCTTGATCAACAGCGCGCCAAAGATAGTGTGTTTTGCCGTTAATGGAAAGATAGACTTCATCCAGATGCCATTGATCATTAGCTTTTTTTGATCGAGAGCGCATTCGTTTTGCGTAGATGCCATCAAATTTTTTCGACCAATTACGAATGGTTCCATAGGTAACGACCACCCCACGTTCGGCCATCATTTCTTCAATATCACGGTAACTTAAAGAAAAACGAAAGTAGAGCCAAACGCAATGACTAATGATTTCAGAAGGAAACCGGTGGCGGAAATAGAGAGGTTTTGATGGATTCATGCCACATAATAGACCGACTAAACTAACCTTAGTTAATCTGACAGTACCTCGCTCCCATCGTATTTCTTGCCGAATTAAAATCATACGATTTCAGCAGAGCAGCAAGCCGTTTATTGTAGCGCGCCTCTCATCACGCACTTTCACCAACACAGTCCGCAAGGCCTGCACCTGTGTTTCCAGCCGCGCATCAAGTTCGCCGGTGGCAGTTTCAATCATGCAGCCACCCATGACAATTTTTTTGTCAGCCACCCATTTAACGGTTTGACCTGTTTTAAGCGAGGCACTAAACCCACCGGCGTCTTGTAGTAGTTTGAAATCATTGGGTTGAAGGCGCACTACTAATTGTTCATTACTGAGTGTATTCGCTGCGGCTTGTTGCACGATGGTTTTTATGCCTTCTCGTGTGACAGCGCTTGTGCCTAGTATTTTGCAGACCGCTTCAAAGGCAATTGAGACCAGTGCATCTTCCATTCCATGTATGCCTGATTCGAGTGCCTGGGGCAGTTTTTCGGCGATGGATTTAATGCGGGCTATTTCATTGGCAAAGCTCTGTTTTGATTCTTCTATACCGGTCACACGACCTTCTCTTAGTCCTCGCTGCCGCCCCAGTTCACGTGCCGCAGCGGCTTCTTCTTTAAACTGCTCCATGATGGATAAGCGGGTTTGCTCCAGCGCCGACGCTAATTCATTTGCGCGTTCTTCTTTTTGAATGGACTCAGTCGTTTTATGATTTTGTTGCGTCGCCAGCGGCAATGAATTTCTGTCTGTTTCGTGTTTTTCCGGTGAGCGATTACGACGTACTGATAACTTGTGCTTGTGCTCCGAAATGGCGGGAGAGCGAATAATGGAAACCATAAATTTCATACACCTTAAACGATGAAAAAAACGACGATATTAGAAGATAAGGGTACTGTCAACTTAACTTCTAACTAAATATAGTTAGAAAATTTTAACGAAAAAACGCCCAATTCCGATCAATATTTATTGAGCTATGTATCCTGAATCGACTATTTCGCTCCATTCAGCAAATCGTCGATGCATGATTTCGCGATAATTTTTAGCAGATAGCAAATGTCGGCCTGGACGAAAAAAAGATGCAATAACGCCATAGGTTGCTAAAAAGCGTTGAGCGTGACCAGGTGATTTAAATCTTCGCATTTGCCGTTCCCGCTCCCTTGTCGGTTGATGTGAGTTTTCAGCGCGATTGTTTGCCCCTTTGTTTTGAGTATGCTTAATCTGGGGCATTATTTCTGCCTTAGCTGCAGCATAGCTTCCCAATTTGTCGGTGATGATCAGGCGCGGAACGTATTGTAATCTCTTGAGTAATTTTAGAAAAAATTTCTTGGCGGCGCGTTTATTGCGACGCGGTTGACCTAAGACATCGAGCACTTCACCATCTTGATCAACAGCGCGCCAAAGATAGTGTGTTTTGCCGTTAATGGAAAGATAGACTTCATCTAGATGCCATTGATCATTAGGTTTTTTTGATCGAGAGCGCATTCGTTTTGCATAGATGCCACCAAATTTTTTCGACCAATTACGAATGGTTTCATAGGTAACGACCACCCCACGTTCGGCCATCATTTCTTCAATATCACGGTACCTTAAAGAAAAACGAAAGTAGAGCCAAACGCAATGACTAATGATTTCAGAAGGAAAACGGTGGCGAAAATAGAGAGGTTTTGATGGATTCATGCCACATAATAGACCGACTAAACCAACCTTAGTTAATCTGACAGTACCGTTCGAAGAGATGTGGGAAATTAGCGCTACAATTCACGTCTTGATCTAGAGGCAATTCTGTTATTTAATTTGACGGATGTTGGTTTAATTTGAGTACCAATACAATATTTGGAAGAAAGGCATAAGTGAATGAAAATTGCAGAGGTTAGGGATGAAATTGCGGTTACGGTTTCAAGTCTTTTTGCAAGTCATGGTTTTGATGTCAAAAAAACTTCGCAAGCAGTGGTTTGTGTCCGGAAGATTAGCGGAGGAAAGCAAGAAATTGAATTTGTATTGCACAATTATCGCCCGCTCTACAAAATTTCAGTAATGGTATGCTGCCGATTTGATGAAATGGTAAACATCTCAAACGAAATTTGTGAAACGGATTCTAGGTATCATGCTGATGCATTGAGTTCGATAACAAAACTAGATTATTTCTCAGGTATCAAAAATCAAAGATGTGATGTCACTACTCCTGAGGAAATTCAAAATGCAATAAACAGCCTTAGACCTGTTTTGCTAGAAAAAGTGGTTCCGTTGCTTGATCGATGTTTGGATTTTCGAACATTCGAGGCAATATTAAACTCACGATCCTCCCCTAAGTTTGATTTTACCTATCTCCCTGTTGCGGTGGTCAACTCTCTGATTGCTGCACATTTAACGGGGAATCAAGAATTTGAAAATCTCGTTATCGAAGCCAAACACAGTTTAAAAGAATTTTCGGATGAAAATAAGCAACTTTTGGTCAAATGTGTAGAATACTTGCGAAAATATGACAGTGCAAAGAAAAATATTGGAGCTAATTGAATGAAAGAATTTTGTAAGAAAGCGATAGCATACGTGAAGGAGCCTGTTACGGGGGGGGCAGTCGCAGTTAATGGTTTCGAAGGTGCTGTCAACTTAACTTCTAACTAAATATAGTTAGAAAATTTTAACGAAAAAACTCCAAATTCCGATTAATATTTATTGAGTTATGTATCCTGAATCGACTATTTCGCTCCATTCAGTAAATCGTCGATGCATGATTTCGCGATAATTTTTAGCAGATAGCAAATGTCGGCCTGGACGAAAAAAAGATGCAATAACGCCATAGGTTGCTAAAAAGCGTTGAGCGTGACCAGGTGATTTAAATCTTCGCATTTGCCGTTCCCGCTCCCTTGTCGGTTGATGTGAGTTTTCAGCGCGATTGTTTGCCCCTTTGTTTTGAGTATGCTTAATCTGGGGCATTATTTCTGCCTTAGCTGCAGCATAGCTTCCCAATTTGTCGGTGATGATCAGGCGCGGAACGTATTGTAATCTCTTGAGTAATTTTAGAAAAAATTTCTTGGCGGCGCGTTTATTGCGACGCGGTTGACCTAAGACATCGAGCACTTCACCATCTTGATCAACAGCGCGCCAAAGATAGTGTGTTTTGCCGTTAATGGAAAGATAGACTTCATCTAGATGCCATTGATCATTAGGTTTTTTTGATCGAGAGCGCATTCGTTTTGCATAGATGCCACCAAATTTTTTCGACCAATTACGAATGGTTTCATAGGTAACGACCACCCCACGTTCGGCCATCATTTCTTCAATATCACGGTAACTTAAAGAAAAACGAAAGTAGAGCCAAACGCAATGACTAATGATTTCAGAAGGAAAACGGTGGCGGAAATACAGAGGTTTTGATGGATTCATGCAACATAATAGACCGACTAAACCAATCTTTGTTAATCTGACAGTGCTAAAAATATCCTAAAATAATATTCGACTGCGAGATCGTGGTAAAACGAAAAAGTCTTAAAGCATTTACCTAAGACACAAATCCATTTTTTTGACAACGCGACACTAAATAGCACCGCGCTCCAATGTAGCAACTAACTCCAATGAGTTCTTTTGTTACACCTGTTGCAGATACGCAACGGTTCATTTTAATTAATTTAACATTCCTACATTAAACCCTGAACATCCCACCCGCTGGAAGTGTTGATGTAAACACCTCATTTTGATGTCAAAAATAAAATACATTCACCTTAAAATGCCCCAAATAGGGCATATACATTTGCCACGGAACAATATATTGTTCGGATGAATTTAAGTTGGCAAATGGGATTTCCGCAGAATGCTAAAAGAGCAAATTTTACACGCACCGCATTGGTGCGGAATTTACTTTATTTAAAAGCGCGGATTTAAAATTCAGAAACAAAATGTTACTTCAAGGGAGGGAATTAATATTTTCCACTGGAAATAAATATGTATTTAGTTTATGAAAAATAATTATTTTGTTTAGCAACTTTGCATCAAAGCGGCCGATTGCAGCACCACCACAGGGGTATTTTAGTGAATTCAGATGTTGTACTTCAGTTGTCCTCTCAATTGTTATGGAATGCAATATTAATATCGGCTCCCATACTTGGTTTAACCTTATTAGTTGGCTTAACGGTGAGCATCTTACAAGTCGTCACCCAGGTACAGGATATGTCCCTGACCTTTATTCCCAAGGTGTTATCAGCAGTTGTTGCCCTGACCGTATTTGGTCCTTGGATGTTGCATAAATTACTCAGTTACGCAACAAACCTCATCTCAAATATTCCTAGTTACTTTTAAGCCCCATGCCGCTCGAAATTGACGTCGGTATGGCGTGGATTACCTCTGTATTGCTTTGCTCATTACGTTTGAGCGCAATGCTAATGATGACGCCGATTCTGGACGGCTTCGGTATTCCTGCGCGGATTCGTATCTTCCTCGTTATTGCACTGTCTGCCGCGCTGGTTTCGGCCTTGCCCCACAATTCAGCCGCAGAAACATTTGCAGCAGGACCATTCTTCGCTTCGGCTGCTAGCGAATTATTTACCGGTGCCTTGCTCGGTTTCGGTGCCATGTGCGCTTTCGCTGCTTTTTCTTTTGCAGGCAATTTACTTGATCAGCAATTGGGATTCGGGCTGGCGAACGTATTTGATCCGATGACCCGCGCTCAATCTCCTTTAATTGCCTCGCTATTCGGCTTGATGGCCGTAGTGATGTTTTTTACCGTTGACGCACATCATGCGTTGCTGCGCGGCTTCGCCTATTCGCTAGAAAAAGTCCCACTCGGGAGCGCTATGCACATTGTTTCACCTGGGCTGCTGGTACATCAATTCGGCCTCATTTTTAGTTTTGGTTTATTGCTGGCAGCACCGGTATTGTTCTGTGTTTACCTAATTGAAATCGGCATGGCGGTGATTTCACGCAACCTGCCGCAGATGAATATTTTCATGATCAGCATTCCCGTTAAGATCATTTGTGGCTTGATTCTGCTGTCGATCCTGATGACGCGTCTAGCACCGCTATTTAATAAAATTTTCGGCTCTATCTTCTCGTTTTGGGAGGGAGTCCTGTAATGTCAGAGCAAGAACAAGATCGTAGCGAAGCAGCGACGCCCTACAAACTAAAGGAAGCGCAACATCGCGGACAGGTATCCAAAAGTCAGGAAGCAACCTTTGCCGCCATATTGGCCGCTTTCGTTATGGTGCTTTATTCGGTCGGCCCGTCTATCGCCAGGCAAGAATTACGATTGACGCAGCAAGTGTTTGATCATGCAGCACGTATGGACTGGTCCGCGGACACCACCGGCGCATGGTTGTTTGGCGTGTTGTCGACGGCGCTGCTGTATTTAATGCCGCTTTTTTTGGCAATTATTTGCGCTGCCATCTTGGCGAATATGGCGCAAGTCGGTGCTATTTTCAGCTTCAAACCGGTCACCCCAGATTTTGACCGGATCAATCCGGCCAACGGGCTTAAGCGCATTTTTTCAATTACGCTAGTCTATAACGCGGGCAAAAGCTTATTCAAATTGTTTGCGCTGACCTGGGTACTTTGGATCGTTCTTGAGCACGCCTTTCCGCGACTATTTACCTTAGGCCAAATTAACGTGCGTGCGCACGGCAGTTTGGTGATGGGAGAATTACCTCCCATGTTATTCAAATTGTTGCTGATTATTTTGATACTGGCTTTACTGGATGTGGGTTACACCCGCTGGGACTACAGTAAAAAAATGCGTATGAGTCGCCGCGAAGTACGCGACGAAGGCAAACAGCGCGAAGGCGATCCGCGTATCCGCGCGCGTCTGCGTCAAATTCGTGCTGAGCTGCTTAAACAAAGCCGCGCCTTGCGTAGCTTGCCGGACGCCGACGTGTTGATCACCAATCCGACCCATATTGCGATTGCTCTTTCCTATAAACATGGAGAAATGCCAGCACCGAAAATGCTGGCAAAAGGGGCTGGTGGCTTGGCGAAAAAAATGCGTGAGATTGCGCGTTTGCATAATATTCCAGTAGTGGAAAATCGCCCTTTGGCGCGAGCGATGTATAAACGAGTGAAGTCAGGTGAATACTTGCCTGAAGACTTATATCCAATGACAGCCAAGATCCTTCTGTGGGTCTACTCTTTAAGAAAAGCACGAGCACGTATGGAAAGTAGTCAATGAACGCGTTAAGGAAAATTCTTGGCGCCAATACCGACATCTTTATGGTGTTGCTGATTGTCGGTGTGCTGCTGGTGCTGTTTACGCCTATACCACCGGCGCTGCTTGATCTGCTGATTCTGGCTAATTTCAGTTTTGCTTTGCTGATTTTGCTGCTGACTTTTTACATGGCCAAGCCAGTCGAATTCTCGACTTTTCCATCCATGCTATTGATCGCAACGCTGTTTCGTTTGTCGCTCAACGTCGCCGCCACCCGCCTGATTTTGCGTGATGCCGACGCCGGGCACGTTATCGGCGCGATCGGCTCCTACGTTGTCGGCGGTAATTACGTCATCGGTTTGATCGTGTTCTTTATCTTGATCGTTGTGCAGTATGTGGTCGTCACCAGCGGTGCGCAGCGTGTTTCTGAAGTTGCTGCACGCTTCACGCTGGACAGCATGCCCGGTCAGCAGATGAGTATTGATGCTGACTTGAATATGGGTTTTATCGATCAACAAGAAGCGCAGCGTCGTCGTAAAAACATTAGCAAAGAAGCGGCATTTTATGGCGCGATGGATGGCGCGAGTAAATTTGTTAAAGGCGATGCGATCGCCGGGATCATCATCATGATGATTAACATCATCGGCGGCCTGATCATCGGCGTAATGCAATTGGGCATGGGCTGGACCCAGGCATTGCAAAGCTACACCTTGCTGACGATCGGTGACGGTATCGTCACCCAAGTACCTGCACTGATTATTTCGGTTGGAACCGGGTTGATTGTTACCCGCTCGGCGTCGGATGATAATTTGAGCCTGGCCGCTTTCCGTCAGATGACGTCGCATCCAAGAACGATCCTACTGGTTGCGCTGGCTTTATTTGGCTTGACCGCGTTGCCGGGAATTCCCGCTATACCGGCCATGGTGTTGGTGGGCGCTTATTTACTCGTTTTTGTGCTTAAGCGTGGAGCTAAAGCAGCAAAGGAAAATATTGAACAGGAAAGCACCGACGCAGATGTGGTTGAGCAAGACACTTATTCAATGCTGAACATTGAGCCGATTGAAGTGACATTTGGAACCAATCTGGTTCCCTTGCTGGAAGGCGATGAGGCCTTGTTCATGGAACGTATTGCCTCCTTCCGCAAACAATATGCGCTTGAATCCGGTTTGATTTTACCGAGCATTCGCTTCCGTAATGGGGCAAAACTTGGGCCCAATGAGTATGAAATCATGATCTTCGGTGTCAATGTCGCCCGTGGTGAATTACTACTTGATCATACCCTTGCCATTCACAGCGGAGGCGACCAGAAGAAGTTGCGTGGGACCGAAACCAAGGAACCTACTTATGGATTACCGGCAGTCTGGATTGACGCCGCTGAACGCGAAGTGGCACGCGCAGCCAAGTTTACATTAGTTGATCCGCCGACTGTTTTTATGACACATCTCAGTGAAGTGTTACGTCGACAATCCGCCAACTTACTTACCCGTAAAGAATTAGAGCGTTTGCTAGGTCGGGTGCGTACGCAGCAGCCAGGTCTTGTGGAAGAAATTATTCCCACGTCCCTGTCGATTAGCGACGTACAACGGGTACTGCAAAATTTGCTGAAAGAAAAAGTGTCGATCCGCAATCTGGACGCGATCGTAGAAACCCTGGCTGACCGGGTCAGAACAAGTAAAGATCCGATGCAACTGACCGAGATGGTACGTCAGCGCCTGGCTTCTGTTATTTGCCAGTCGTTGGTCGGCAACAATGCCTATCTTCAAGTGATGACGCTAGACCCCATCATTGAACAACGCTTGTTACAAGGTATACGCGATATTGAATCCGGTGGTGCATTTGCTATCGAGCCAAAATTTGCAGAACAATTCGTGGCACGACTAGCGCAACAGGCCGACAAAATGATGAAGAGCAATGCCATACCCGTGTTGATCTGCGCACCGGATTTGCGGCGTCATATAAGAACCTTGTCCGAGCGCATGGCTCCGCATTTACGTGTGCTTTCGCTGGCGGAGATACCGACTAATATTGAACTTCGCGCATTTGGCGCTGTAACGCTGTAACTCGCGGTGCAACACAACAACATCACAAGGAGACAATGACATGGCAGATGCATTTTCCATCGCAATACAAAGCATGCAAAACGACATGCAACGTATGGACATTATTAGTGAAAACGTCGCTAACAGCGCTACGCCGGGTTATCGTCGCGCGCTGAGTACCAACCAATCTTTCGGTGACGTATTGCAAAGCAGCTCTCTCTCCAATGTTACGCATAGTATTGAAATCACATTACCAACGGTAACCAGCGTACTTGACACTGCTTCCGGCTCGATCAAATCGACTAGCCAGCCACTTGATCTGGCTATTAGCGGCGATGGCTATTTTGAATTAACCACCCCTGATGGCCTTGCCTACACTCGCGCAGGCAATTTTCATATTAATGAAGACGGTCACTTGGTTAGCCAGGACGGCTACCCCGTTAGCGGTAAAGGTGGCGATATCATCGTTAATGGAAAAAGTACACCAACTATTACTCCTAGCGGCGAAGTCAGCGATGGCAGTACGGCGGTTGGGCAAATCCGGATTGTAAGTTTCGCTGACAAGCATGGCTTGCAAACGCGCAGCGGCGGATTACTGGTATCAACCAACAACGATGCAGAAACGTCCGATTCGTCAGCCCAGCTTCAGATCGGATTTTTAGAAAATGCCAATGTCATACCGTTGAATGAAATGGTCAGTATGCTTGAAACATCACGTCATTTTGAATCACAACAAAAGCTGTTTCAGGGATACGACGAACAAATCTCTTCCGCCATACAAAAATTGGGGCAATTCTGATGTTTAACATTTATTCGTTTAGGAAAACTGTCGCGTGAATAACTCTCTTTATATCGCAGCCACTGGCATGCAGGCTCAACAATTGAACCTGGATACGATTGCTAATAACCTGACTAACCTCAGTACCAATGGATTTAAATCGAGCGTCGTTAATTTTCAGGAATTGATGTATGTCGACCCGGTTGGCGCTCGTTCGGCACAAACAGAGATGCACTCTGTGCATTCCGGTATGCATGGCGTACATGGCGACCATAGTGCTCATGGCATCCAAAGTACTCAGGGACAGGACAGCGACGCAGCGACGTCCGCCATTACTCCCTATGGTACTGGCGTATCGGTCGGCAGCGTTACGAAGGACTTTAGCCTCGGCACGATGACGCAAACTAATTCTCAAATGGACTTGGCAATTCAAGGTAATGGCTTCCTGGAAGTCACTATGCCGGACGGTAGCCATGCGTATACCCGCGGCGGTACGTTAAGCGTCGGCGCTGACAATTTTTTGATGAGCCCGCAAGGTTATGAACTCAAGCCGTCCATTCGTTTGCCAGCCAATCCGACCAGCATCACTATTGCGCAAAATGGACAAGTATCCGTGACAACGGGAACGTCGGCGCAGCCTACGCAAGTTGGGCAGATCGAGTTAGCTAATTTCAATAACCCAGGCGCACTCAATCCACAGGGAAACGGTATCTATGTGCCGACCGCCGCCTCTGGTAATCCAACCTATAGCGTCCCCGGCAGCACCAATGCCGGAACACTGGCGCAAGGCTCACTAGAAGGCTCGAACGTGAATATGGTGAACCAGATGGTCAACTTAATGGTAGCGCAACGCGCGTATGAATTGAGCTCCAAAGTTGTTCAAACTGCCGATGAACTCATGTCGTTGACCAATAACCTGCGCCGTTGATGAAAACCGTTTGCACCTTCTTGACTTTGCTGTTGATCAGCGTCTCCGTTTGCTGCCATGCGCAGCAAACTGGCGCAGTACATGCTGTTTTGCAAGCCGAGGTGTTGGTTGATGGGCGTGTTATCACGCTGGGAGATGTTGCGCGACTAAGTGGTGCAAGCCCAGCAGCACTAGATACGCTGCGCGGAGTACAACTGGCCACAGCGCCGCAACCAGGTTATTCCTCGCACTTGACACAGCGCGAAGTGTTGCGTCTGCTGCATGAAGCGGGAATACAAGAACTGGTAGTAGAAGGTGCGGATGCGACGACGGTGATGACGGTAGCAATCCCGTTTGATCCGGAGCCTCTGGTCGCCGTTGCAAAGACAAGTCTGGCTGGTAGTCTTCGTCGCGACGGACTGTCGTTAGAGTTAACTCATAGCGAGACGTTGCCAGTTATCCGCTTACCACGTGGCGAGGTAACGCTTCGCCCTCGGCAGGCTTCCGTTGACCGACCACGTAGCCATATGGTGGCGTGGGTAGATATTCTGCTTGACGGCAGTTTTTACCGTTCGGTGCCGGTCTCGTTTTCGGTTAGCGCACTCCAGCAAGTGCTAGTTACCCGGAGTAGCTTGAACAAAGGTCAGGTACTGAGCTGTGACAATGTCGAGCTTGAACAGCGTGATATTGCGCAACTCGCCGCCAACCCTCAAGTCGGTGACTGTAGTAATTTAAAACGTAGATTGCGCCGCAACCTGTCGACTGGAGAGGTTCTTTTGTCGGGTGAGCTTGAAGCCATTCCAGCAGTAAGTGAAGGCGACATCGTTACTCTTGAAGTCACTAAAGGTGCCGTTGTGTTGGAGTCGCACGCACTGGCGCTGACAGATGGTCAAGTGGGTCAGCGTATTTCGGTTCGTGCCACATTGAGCCAGGAACCGGTGCTTGCCATGGTGATTGCACCAGGCATCGTCAACGTATCAGAAAGATGAGAATATGAAAAAATCCATGCTCTGCGCGACAGCGCTAATCGTCAGTTTTGCAAGCCAAATACAAGCTGAGGATTTATACAAAGAACAAACCTATCGCCCGCTTGCAGCGGATAAGCGCGCTCATTTGCCCGGCGATTCAGTTACCGTCATGATTTACGAAAATTCCAGCGCCTCAAGCAGCGCCAATACCAATGTAACTCGAAGCAGTAATCTTGGCGTACAAGCGGCAGCGACCCAGGTCAATCATCAAGCTTCATTAGGTACTAGTTCAAACTTTGATGGCGGCGGCACAGTGCAGCGCAGCGATAATCTATTAGCTCAAATTACTGTCACAGTAGAAAAAATTGCGCCCAATGGTGATCTTTGGGTAAGCGGTGAGCAAGTCGTTGAAATCAACTCCGACAAGCAGCATATAAAAGTGGAAGGCCGCATCAGAACACTCGACATTTCTGACACAAATACTGTGCCATCCAATCGGATCGCCGAAGCGAAAATTAGCTACTTGGGCGATGGTGACCTTGCATCACATCAAAAACCAGGATTGATTACCAGTTTCTTTGCTTGGATAGGATTATGATGCGCCGCTTGCTTAATTTTAAACAGTTGATAATTGCCCTACTCTGTTGCAGCGTTTTCATCACCAATGCCATGGCCGAGTCCGAATCGGTACGCCTGAAAGATCTTGGTAAGTTTGCCGGTTGGCGTGAAAATGCGTTGGTCGGTTACGGCCTCGTCACGGGCCTTGCCGGTACCGGTGATTCGAGCAGCAACAAGGCGACACGACAATCTATTGCTAACATGTTGGCTCAATTTGATGTTGCCGTTTCTCCTGACGATATCGTCAGTCGAAATACGGCGGCAGTAATGGTCACGGCCGTTTTGCCACCGTACACCACGACGGGTGACACGCTGGATGTAACGGTAACGTCCATGGGCGATGCGCGCAGCCTCTCTGGCGGTAGCCTGCTAATTACCCCGCTTAAAGCGCCCAATAATAAAGTCTATGCATTGGCACAGGGCCCAGTCTCGCTGGGTGGATATAAGTTTGCACAGAACGGCACCTTAGCGCAAAAAAATCACCCCACCGTTGGCTCTATCCCCAATGGCGCTAGTGTTGAAGTCGCGGTTAAAGCCAATGTGTTGAGTCCGGAAGGCAAACTCACCTTTACGCTGGCCGATGCTGACTATACAACCGCCGCTCGCGTAGCTTTTGCCGTCAATAATGCATTCGGGGCTTCAATCGCTGATCCGCGTGATGCTGAGTCCATTGAAATCCGGGTTCCCGACAATTTGCACCTGGTTGCTTTTATGGCGCGGATAGAAAGCCTCAATGTTGAACCGGATGTACGCGCACGCGTTGTCGTCAATGAACGTACCGGCACGATTGTAGCGGGTGGTGATGTGCGCATTTCTAAAGTAGTGATTTCGCACGGTGATTTAAAAATATCGATTGTTACTGACAACACCGTTTCGCAACCAATTTATGTCCGACAAACCGGCCGTGGCGTACGCACGCAAAGTATTTCTAATTCGCGCATTGATGTGGATGAAAGAGAAGAAAGCGGTTATGTCAGTGCCTCCAACAATACGGTTGCAGACCTTATTCAAGCATTGACTCAAATCAAAACGAATACACGCGACATTATTTCTATTCTTAGGGCGATCAAGGCAGCGGGCGCCCTGCATGCAGACCTCGTGGTCCAATAATAAGGAGCATTTTATGATACATAAAACGGAAGCCGTCACAAGCAGCATGCTTAAATTGGCATTGGATGCGGCCAGCTTGAACCATCAAGCTATCGCCAACAACATCGCCAACATTAATACCGTTGGCTACTCACCGGTTCGCGTGAATTTCGAAGAGCAACTCGACAGCATCCGGCAAACGCTGGAGCAAGGCGGCAAGGTTAAAGCCGACATGTTGAGTGGCATTCAGCCTGTTATCGAACGAGGCCAGCCTTTCGGCGACGGCGATCGGACTGCAACGCTGGATATGGAAACAGCCAAGCTTGCGGAAAACACCGTGCATTACGAAGCATTATTAAAAGTCATGGGCATGCGTATGTCGATGGTGGGTTCTGCAATTAGTGAAGGGAAACGATAATGGATTATCGCAACGCATTTGCGATCAGCGCCTCAGGTATGAGCGTTGAAAAATTAAGGCTCGATGTGACGGCAGCCAACTTAGCCAACATTCATAGTGGCAAGCGGGTTGACGGCACGCTGTTTCAACCGATGCAGGTCATTTCAACGGAAGCGGGCGAAAATTTCTCCACGCAATTTGAACAACTGGCCGGTGCACAGTTGCACGGCGCCCAAGTCGTAGGTGTGACCACGACACCGACTGCACCGCACATGGTCTACCAACCGGGCAACCCCGATGCGGACGACAAGGGCTTCGTAACAGAGCCGGGCGTTAACCAGGTGACTGAAATGGTTAACATGGCCAGTGCGCTACGTGCTTATGAGGCCAATGTGGTTGCCATGAATGCGGCCAAAACGATGGCGCTCAAAGCACTCGAATTAGGAGGTTCATGATGACGATTGATGCCATTTCATTTCTGCCTGCCACATCGCTGCCTTCACTGCTACCGGCTGGTGAATCCAACTCCACACTAACGACTGGGGGCGCTTTTGGTGCCTGGTTCGAGCAGCATTTATCGGAGATCAATAGCAAGATGGCGATCGCCGACACCGGCGTACAACAGCTTGCGGCAGGAGACGCCACCAATTTGCATGAGGTGATGATTAATCTCCAGGAAGCCAGGATGTCGCTTCAACTCATGATGCAAGTGCGTAATCACTTGCTTGATGCCTACCACGATGTTGCACAAATGCAGCTGTAAAGAAAGATCCGCATGACCATTTTCAAACAAATTTGGGAACGACTCGACCAGGCTGCGCGTATTGGCCTCGTGTTGTGTCTGTTCGTTTTAGCTGGCGCAATGATTGGCCTGTCTTTCTGGTTTTTAAAGCCGGATTATCAAGTTCTGTTCAGCGACCTTGCACCGGCAGATGCTGCTGCAATGACGACAGAACTTGATCACATGAAAATTCCTTACCATCTCGACGGTGGCGGCAACACCATTCTCGTTCTGGCTGACGAAGTTTATAAAACCCGCCTCAAGTTGGTTGGTCGCGATTTGCCGTTACATGGAACGATCGGTTTTGAGCTGTTCAATAATGCCGATATCGGTATGACGGAATTCGCGCAAAAAGTGAATTACCAGCGCGCACTGCAAGGCGAACTTACCCGTACCATCCTCTCTTATGAGGAAATACAGGCGGCGCGTGTTCATCTGGCTCTTCCTGAACAGACCTTGTTCAAGAAAACCACTGCGCAAGCCAAAGCATCCGTATCGCTGACGCTTAAACCGGGCAAAACCTTGCAGCCGCATGAAGTACAAGGTATTCAACGGCTTGTTGCGGCATCGGTTCCTGATATTCAGGAGCAAGATGTCACCGTGATTGATCAACATGGCGTAGCACTTACCCGCCCTGCCAGCAGCGATAGTGAAAACACTGAATCCGGTGCCTCGAACCTTGACAGCAAAGAAGCCATTGAACGCTACTTTACTCACAAAGTAAGCGATGTACTCGACCGTACATTCGGTGCCGGACAAAGTATTGCCAGCGTCGATGTGGTGCTGAATCATGATGCGGTGAAAACCACAACTGAAAATGTTTTAGGTTCTGACGATGCGACACCAACCGGTGTGATTGTGCATGAACATCAAACAGGACAGGGATCTCCCCCAGACACACAACAGGGCACTATTCAAGCTGGTGGCCCGACGCATCCAAACCCAGCGACAAGTACCAATCGCGATGTAGATTACCAGGTTGGTCGGCGGGTAGAACAAGTGGTAACTGGACCCGGCACCATTGATAAAATTAACGTTGCAGTCGTTGTTCGTCAGCCCTTGGACGCAAGTCAAATCGATCGGATTAGCGACATTATCGCTAAGGCGGTAGGTATCGATAAAGCACGTGGCGATGGTATTGCCGTGTATACGATTACGCAATTTGGAACAGGCCAAAATACGCTTGCGCCGACGAGCGCAGAGCAACCAGCAACTGCCGCACCGGTGACAGCTTCTATAGATAGCGTGCCGGAAACGCACAGCTCGGCGCGCACTGCGCCAACAACCGTAACAATTGTGCTGGTGTCATTGATCGTGCCGATTGTGCTGATCGCGTTGGGCATATTGCTACGGAGCGGTAAGCCGGGACAAGCACAACCTACGCCATTGACGCATCAAGAAAGAGAAGAATTACTCGCTCGTGTACGGCATTGGCTTGATGCAAAATCCGGCAAGCATGGAGACATTGCATGAGTGACGCCTATCGTCAATCAGCACTGCTGCTGCACGGCATAAATAAGGTTGATCGCCAATGGATATTGGCGCAACTGGCCGAAGAGCAGCATGTGCAGTTAAGCACGCATTTGGAAGAGTTAACTCAAATGGGGATGCTTGCGAATCGCTCCCTGGTGGAAGGTCTGTTGTCACGTGCTGCTGGAAAATCAGACGCGCCAGCTACATCGACTGAACAGCCGGGTTATGCATTACGCAGTGCGCACGCTGATGTTGTATTACACCTGCTGAACAAGGAGCCAACCTGGTTGATTGCTGCCGTGTTAAGCATCGAAGCCTGGCCTTGGCGCGAAGCGATCTACATTGGACTTGATGCCAGCAAACGTGATCGGGTCAAGCATGCGCTGAGAGAGACATTGCCCAAAAAACTGGGATTGGCACTGATAACCCAATTGGAAGAACGCCTGCCCTATGCCGTGCTCGAACTACAAAGTCGTCCTGTCGAATTGACTGGATTCGCTCGCTTTGGACAACAGATCAGCCGAAAGATGCGTACATGGATATGATCCTCCGAGTGCCGGTTATTGCCAGCGAAAAGCGCGTTTTGCGCGGTTCGTTTCACAAAGCATACGGGGTGAACTCATCGCTGCCGAATGAACTATCAACAGGCCAGCAAGAAAACGCGCCGCAGTCGTTGCGTGAAGCGCCTGATAGTGCGGCGCTGATTGCGCAGGAAGAGCAGTTGGCAGAGCGGTTGCGCGAAGCGGATGAAACAGGCAAGCGAGCATATGAGGAAGGCTACGAAGCAGGTTTACGCAATGGCGAAACGGATGGTCGTGAAGTCTATACATCGGGGCTGCGTCAGCTGGAAGAATTAACGCAAAATATGAATGACACGGTGCAACGCAGCCTAGACGAATCAGAAGACATGATGGTTTCGATTGTCTTTGAATCGGTTTGCAAAATCATCGGCGATACATTAACCACTCGTGAAGGTGTTGTTGCCGTGGTAGAAGAGGCACTTGCGCGCATTCGCGGTAAGTCCTCAGTGATTATTCGGGTTAATCCGCTGGATCTTGAGTTGATAGAAGAAAGCGCCGCATTTGGTGTTGCCTCCGAGGCGGATTGGCGTGCCGACGAAGGCGTCGCTATGGGTGGCTGCATGATCGAATCGGAATACGGCACGCTGGATGCGCGTATCGATACACAGTTGAACCAGCTCAAGCGTGTGTTGTTGTCAGCACGTCACAAGCCTGTCGATACTCAGAGGGACGACTAATGGAGCATTCTCTCCAGCACTATCGCGACGCCATCCATAAAGCTGAGTTCGTACGTCGAATCGGCCATGTTCGCCGCTTAGCAGGGCTCAGTATCGAATCATCCGGACCGGACGTTCAGGTCGGTGAAATATGCGA
Source organism: Solimicrobium silvestre (assembly GCF_002976435.1). Lineage (GTDB taxonomy): Bacteria > Pseudomonadota > Gammaproteobacteria > Burkholderiales > Burkholderiaceae_D > Solimicrobium > Solimicrobium silvestre. Next base: position 229,234 of record NZ_PUGF01000005.1, read on the forward strand.
GATTGCGCTTCGCACCGGCAAGCGCGTGTTGCGAGCCGAGGCGGTTGGACTCAAAGATGACCGCGTCGTACTCATGCCTTACGGCAGTGTTCACGGCATTGGCGCAGGCAGCACCGTCATCGCTACCGGACAGATGCCGCAAGTGGCTGTTGGCACAGAATTACTAGGACGCGTAATTGACGCGTTCGGCGATCCGCTGGACAACAAACGCGCTCCGCGTACGACGGGTTTTAGACCGCTCAAGTCCGTACCACTTAACCCAATGTCACGACCACGCGTCGACACGATCCTGGAAACTGGCGTACGCAGCATCGACACGATGCTGACGATCGGACGTGGTCAGCGGGTGGGTATTTTTTCAGGTAGTGGCGTCGGTAAAAGTACGTTGCTCGGGATGATAGCGCGCCACGTACAGGCAGACGTTAACGTCATTGCGTTGATCGGTGAACGTGGTCGTGAAGTGAAAGACTTTATTGAAAAACATCTGGGCGAAGAAGGCTTGAAACGCTCGGTCGTTGTTGTGGCAACCTCAGATCAACCCGCTTTGGCTCGCGCTCGCGCAGCCTACGCGGCCACGGCTATCGCTGAATATTTCCGTGATGCTGGTCAGCATGTGGTGCTGACGATGGATTCTGTCACACGGTTTGCGATGGCCAAACGCGAAATTGGTTTAGCCGTTGGCGAGCCGCCGACCGCGCGCGGCTATACCCCGTCGGTATTCGCCGAATTGCCCGAACTATGTGAACGTTGTGGAACAGCCGAATCCGGCGGCACGATTACCGCTCTTTACACGGTATTAGTGGAAGGTGATGATTTTAACGAACCAATTTCCGACATGCTGCGCGCCACCTTGGATGGGCATATTGTGCTGGCGCGTCGCTTGGCGCAGCAGGGCCATTTTCCCGCGATTGATGTATTGCAAAGCGCCAGTCGTCTTGTCACCGATTTGACGACCGATGAAGAATTGAATTTGATACACACGATGTTCGAAGGTCTTGCTGCGTATGACCAGAATCGCCAGATGATCGCGATGGGTGCGTATCGTAGCGGTAGTAGCCCTGAAATCGATCGCGCCATTCGCCTCAACCCAACACTCACGCGGTTTTTACGACAACCTGAAAGTGAATCTGCCTCGCGTTCGGAAGCATTAGTCGAATTGCGCAAGATTGCGCAATTAGCTGAACAGATTGAGGTAACAGGAGATTCCAATGCAACGTGAGCCACGCGGATTTCAATACGGACTGGAGCCGCTGCGCCGCAAATCCGATTGGGAACTGCAAGAGCTACGACAAACTCTGGCGCGCCTCAACACAGAGATTGCAGCCCAAACACAGACCGTACAACAGTACGAAGACCGGTTGTCAGTGGCAACGAAGGATATTGCCCGGCAACAGGGTAAATCTCAAATTATTCATATTGATAAGCAATTTATCGCCCACACCTACATCGCCCACCAGATGCAGCTGTTGGCACTGGCGCGTAAGGCGTTGACGCAGCTTGAAACAAACCGCGATCAGACAATCCAGAATTTACATCGTTTGCAAAAATTTGCCGATGGACTGGAAGAACATCGGGAAGAAGAAGTGAAAGACTATACGCAGGTACTTGAAAAGGTGAGCATCGCCGAAGCAGACGATGCTTGGTTACGAGGTATACATTGGAAGGCAGCACAATGACGACGGTGAATTCAGCATTAAGGCCTGATCTGGAATTAATTTCATCAAGTAATCGACAAGTTGACGCGGAAAATCAGAAAGACGCATGGTTACGCCAATTGGAACTCAGCCAGATGTCGCTGCTGCAACAGCTAGGCCAGCAAAATTCCGGCTCATCCGGAAATAACAATGGTAGTGCTGTCTCGAAAGATTCGCATGATGGGCAAAGTGAATCACAACCAAACTCTTCTTTTGGTGGTTCATCTGAAACCACTTCGGCGACTCTTTTACCTGTGCACCCAATTCTTAATCAACACAGTACAACCACAGATGAAGCATCCCATTCGCCAACACAGTCGAATCAAACAGTGAAAAGCAACGAAGTATCACATTCGTCGATTCAGACTACGAAGCCGGAACAGGAGACGATAGGTCAAATTACCCAGAATCAGTTGGATGTATCGAATCAGCAGGGTAATTTATCGGCACCGATCATCTCAGAACAATTAGGCAGCACTCTGACTCAACAAATTTCGATTACTACGCCGACCACCGTGAATAACCTCGCCGTAATCGCAATGCGTGTATCGAATGAGTCCACATCAATGGAAAAAGAAGAAGCAAGCGAATCTTCGGAACAGCAAAAAACAGAACCATCGGAAACGCATGATGCGGCATCGAATAACGTTTGGCAAAAACGTCTTATGCACGTCGCGCAAGAAGGAAAAAATGTTAGCGTATCGATTCGCGACAATACGTTGGACGCTCACCAGTCGTCGCAAATTGTTACCAGGCTAGCTGGCGATGCCGCGCAATCCGGTTTGCGTTTACGTAATGCCACCGTCAATGGCAAGACGCTCCTTAAATTACCACGTACAACTACAGCATTGCCCAATTCACCGTCGAATGACGTCGACATCACCACTCATTCGTTCACCTCATCCCTCGAAATTCAGGAGTAATTACATGGCACTTGATCCCGTTACTAATAGCACCGGCAATGCCAATTTACAGGCTGCCGGCATCTCGCAGCAAGATTTTTTGAAGATTTTGCTCACGCAGTTGACTGAACAAGATCCGCTCAAGCCGATGGACAATACACAGTTTGTCGCCCAGCTGGCGCAATTTTCTCAACTTGAGCAAACGCAACAGCTAGCCGATACGGCGACGACCTCGTTAGCGACGCAAACGGCATCGCAGGCAATTGCTTTGTTAGGAAAAACCGTCACCGTTTCATCTACATCAAGCTCCGGATCGAGCACCAGCGGATCAGTGACATCGATCAGTTTCAGTGGCAATGCGCCGACGCTCACTGTAACGCCCACCTCAGGCCAAGCATTGACTGGCGTCGCCTTGAGTCAAATCACGGCAACGCATTAATCGCAAAAGGAAAACATCATGTCATTATCATCGTCCATTGATATCGGTATGAGCGGCCTGTTGGGCTTCTCTCAAGAATTACAAACAATTAGTAACAATGTTGCCAACCTTAACACCCCCGGTTTTAAAGGATCCGACTCGCAATTTTCTGATTTATTTTCTCAGGATAATAGTTTTTCTGGAGGTTCCGGCGATTCTACTGGCGGTGGTATGCAAGTATTACCTGCCGTGATTAATTTCTCTCAGGGGCAAACTACGCAAACGGGTGTAGCAACCAATATGGTCGACAGCGGGAATAGTTTTTTTGTTCTTAAAGATCCAAAAACTGGACAAATTTCCTACACGCAGGACGGCCAATTTCAATTCAACTCAAGTGGCGTATTAGTCGATAGCACTGGTAATTTTGATGTTCAAGCGCTCGATAGCAGTGGTAAGTTGGCCAACCTGACTCAGAGCGGTTTGCAAAACAGTCTGCCAAAAGCTTCGTCGACAATTACCTTGGCTGGCAATTTGTCGACGACAACATCACCCGATGTAGTAAGTTCGATTAACGTGACCGACGCGGCGGGTGGAACACACACGTTGACGGCGACATTTACCAATAGCACCAAGACTCCTGGTACTTGGACAGTAAGTTTGGCGGATGCCAATGGTACTGTTTCAAGCGGCGGTTCATTCGTATTTACTAATGGCACGCTCACCACAACTGGCGGTGCGAATTCGTATGCATTCACCTATTCGCCAGCCGGTGTTCCAGCGATGAATTTAACGTTAACACTCGACCCATCCAGTACCTATTTAGCGTCATCATCAACATTAGGTGTTGAATCAGTGGATGGTTATGCAGCCGGAACGGTGACCAACGCCACGTTCAATCAAAGTGGTACGCTGGTGTTGTCTTACTCGAACGGGCAAACAGTCAACGGTCCTAATGTTGCGCTGGCTAATTTTTCGTCGACAGCTAATTTACAGCATGCCGGCAACAACGCTTTTATCACATCCAATAACGGCGATGCGCAACTTGGCATTGCAGGTAATACGAGTGCCTGGGGCACCATTAATTCTGGCTCAATCCAAGCTTCTAACGTTGATCTGTCGACTGAATTTAGTAACATCATCATCACGCAACGCGGTTACCAAGCAGCATCTGAAATCGTGAGTACCGCAAATCAAATGATGCAAAACGTGCTTGATATGAAAGGACAGGGTTAAGTTTGGCAACTCATACTTTTGCGCTGCTTAAGCAACGCGACATCAATTCTTGCATTGAACGCGCCTGCGATGCGGTGAGCGAATGGGAGAGCGCTTGGTGCCCTTCTTCCGGAATCGAGATTGATTGCAGTGAAACCTGCGACCCATCAGTCATACAACCGGGTGGTCTATGGACTGCACATCGGCTTACACAAGGCTCTCTTGTCTGGTGTTACTGCCCGACCGAATTTGGTAAGCAGGCAGAACGTTTGATTTTCGATTTGAACGATGCATTGCGCAGCACCGACCGGCATCGTGAATCCGCACTTGCCGAAAACGTTGCCAATGAAGCCGTTGATGAACTGGTCGCGCTACTGCTCAATCGCTTAGCAGGGCCAACAACCGCACAACTTGAATTCGGTACAAAGCCTGCTGATTGGCAATTCCGTCGCCACAGCGGCACTGCATTAATCAAGATCACAATAGGCGGGAAGACGCTCTCATTACTCATCCCCTCTGAGCGACTTCCTTCGCACGAAATTGCTCGCAAGTCGCCGCCGCGCGAGGCAGTCACACCGCTGCCCGTTGCATTGAATAAAATCGAAGTTCGCTTGATTGCCGAGCTTGGTGACGTAGAAATGTCGCTGGGCCATTTTGCTTCGCTGCAGCTTGGTGATGTCATCAATTTGTCCATCGGCATTGATCAATCCCTGACGGTTTTTACTGAAAACCGTTGCCCGGTGGGCGTTGCTCATCTGGGTAAACAGGATGGCAATCGTGCCCTCGAAATGTTTAAGATTCCGCATAATTAATAGAGTACCTAATGAAAAATTCCGAAACCGAAATAATCCAACTAAATCCGCAGATGATTGAACTAAGCGAAATTGCGCCACACCACGGTAAAGGGCCAGCGATCATATCAGACAGTTTAGATGCCATCGAGCACGTCAAAGTGCGGCTAGTTGTACAAGTTGGTGAAGCCAGTATTACTGTGGGTGAATTGCATGCGATGAAGGAAGAACATGTGATCAAACTGGAAAGTTTAGCTGATGCGCCCGTTGACATTCTGTTAGAAGGTCGTGTTGTCGCGCGAGGGCAACTTGTCGCCGTGGATGATAATTTCGGTGTGCGCATCACTGAATTACCGAAAGCACGTTTGTGACGATCGTAATGAACAGCTTGAAACGGCGCAGCATTGCCGTGGCCGGACTAGTAGCTGTAATCGGCATGCAGGTTTCGTCAGCTTATGCGAATGCCGTAACGCTACCTGCGAACATTCCATTCAAATCGACTACCGTCGCTGACGATAATCTGGTCTATCGTGCGATTGCGGCCTTTCTTATCGCGGGTGCAGTTGCATTCGGGCTAGCTTGGTGTATCAAGAATTTCATGCCGTCGTTCAATAAAAAGATGAAGCGTGATAAGCAACTGGAGCGCCTGGAAAGCATGCGCTTAAGCACCCGCTCTATGCTGGTACGGGTGCGCTGGGGTGATGAGGAATTATTGGTCGGAGAAAGCGAGCATGGTGTGACTCTGATTGGTAAGCGCCCAATGGAATCTATCATCGCAGCAGAAGCCACATTACCGGAAACAACAAAAGTAAAGGGAAGCCATGAGTAAGCGTACGATATTGGCGATTGCAGTCGGTTTTTTACTTGCCATGCTCGGTATGCAATTGCACCCTTGCTTTGCCGCACCCAACACGTTTGCCGCCCTGCCAGGCATTGATGTGCATGTAATTTCACATGGAGCAAAGAACGAAGAAGTATCGTCAGCATTGAAGATTTTGCTGGGGATGACCATCCTCACTTTAGCGCCGGCTATTCTTGTTTCAATGACGTCGTTCATCCGTATTACCATCGTGCTGTCGATGTTGCGCCATGCATTCGGCATGCAAGAAACGCCGCCCAATACGGTATTGGTCAGTCTTGCGCTATTCCTTACCCTGTTCACCATGATGCCGGTTATCAACCAAGTAAACGACCAGGCATTCGAGCCATTCATGAATGGAAAAATTGAGGCTGGCCCGGCGTTTCAGCTCGGCTTGAAACCTGTGCGTGAATTCATGATTCGGCAAACGCGGGAGCAGGATTTATCGCTGATGGTGGAACTAGCTAAACAGCCTGAACCGAAAACGATGGACGACATTCCGACCGTCGAGTTGATTCCAGCCTATATGCTGTCCGAACTACGCTCAGCTTTTCAAATAGGATTTGTGATCTTCCTGCCCTTCCTGCTGATTGACTTATTAACGTCGACGATTTTAATGTCCTTAGGGATGATGATGGTGCCACCTGTAACGATTTCGCTACCGGTGAAGGTATTAATGTTCGTGCTGATTGATGGCTGGAATCTCGTAGTAAAAGCATTGGTCGGAACCTTCCAATAGACACCTGTGACCAACCTTTCAACCTTTACGCCAGATAAATACGTGCATACCAGTGAGGTTGCTGCGCTATGGCATGACTGGCATGAAAATAAAGGCCGGGAGGTGCGCGATCGGATTATCGAGCATTACCTGCCCTTTACCAGAATGATGGCCGCCAAGCTTTATAGTAAGCGGCATAGCGAAGAGTTCGAGTTTGATGATTACCTGCAGTTCGCTACGATTGGGCTGATGGAGTCCATTGATCGCTACGAATCCAACTCCTTGGCGCAGTTCACCACCTATGCCGCTAAGCGCATCAATGGCGCAGTACTGGATGGGGTCGAACAATTGAGTGAACGGCAACAACAAATAAGTACCCACCAGCGACGCCTAAAGGAGCGAAGCAAGTTGGCCGGCGATGCTCTTAAAACCGGCACTGGCACTCTGTTCGACCAACTTGCCGAGATCGCTGTCGGTCTCGCGCTGGGCCATCTTCTTGACGATACCAGGCTCTATTTTGACGACGAAACGATAGAGCCTTACAATCAATATCGCGGCGTCGAATTGCGGCAGTTACAAAACCGATTGCAGATACTGGTGGAACAACTGCCAGAACGAGAGCGTTTGCTGATCAAATACACGTATTTTAATCACATGACATTTGATGCCGTGGCACAGCAATGGGGTTTAACTCGAAGTAGAATTGCCCAGCTTCACCGTAGTGCGCTAGACCGTTTACGCAAATCGGCTCTTGATCTAAAACAATATGATATTACTTGCTAGATATTCTAAACAACGGCGTCGTTTTTCGACTGAAATAGCGTTATGACCAAACCAACAAATTCTAAGAAATCGATAGCGGCGGTAGATACCGAGGTTGGCGCATTATTTGAGCAAGCCCTCGCTGCCAGTCTGCAACATCAATCCGAAATCGCCGTCAATATTCTGAACGAACTATTACACCGTGACCCTTACCATGCGCGTGCGCGGCACTTGTTAGGTGCCGAATATGCGCAAGCAGGCAACATTGATAATGCCTTGCTTGAATTATTCACTGCGCTGGAGTTGAATCCGGCTATGCCGTTGGCGCGTTTCCAACTCGGCCTTTTGCTGTTGACCTGTGCCCGTGTGGATGATGCGGTGAACGTTTGGATGCCACTTGATCAACTCGGAAACGAACACGTTCTCAATCGTTTCCGGGTAGGTATGCTGCAGATGGTTCAAGGAAATTTTGAGCACGCCCGTCAACTACTTGCTACAGCGATGGCTGAAAACACCGAGCTGCCCGAGCTGAACAAAGAAATGGCCATTGTCATTGAAACTATCTTTGCTGCGGCCAATCGTGACTCACCATTGGTAGATGCAGCCGAAGAAGATCCGAATGCTCAGCACATTCTGGTTTCTTCTTATTTGCAATCGCCCGTCTTTCACTAACGCTGATATAGAAGAGTTATGGCCATTTCCCCTCTCAGTGTCCAACAGATCGTTGCTGTCATTCGCCAGCAGATGACTGATCCAATTCGCACAATGAGCACCTCAGTACCAATGAGTGCTCCAGGTGTCGTGCGTAAAGGTGCAGGAACCCGTTCCCAGACAACAAAAGTGAAACAAGGCGGACTGAGTAAAATGATTGGGCATCGGGTCAACGCACTTCAGGTGACAGACCCGGAACGCGGACGCAAGGCCTTTCGTATTTTTTTGGAATCGGTACTCATTAATGAATTAGGCGAAGATTTAATCAACGACCCTAGCTTTTATCAGATGGTGGACGATATCCAGGTGCAGATGGAAAGTAATCCCGATATCGCAAAAGCCATGCGAGAAGCCACAGACCAATTATTGAGCGGTGTAGACCCTCTCAAGAATGCCCCAAAATAGGCTGGACCAGTTCAACGCCATTGACCAGCAAGCCCCATATAAAAGTAGACAAATTCATGAATTCAACACCAAACACAGCCAACCCAAGCTCGGCGTTAACGCGCATGCTCGGTTATCTTGAGCAAGACCCACAAAACGAACCGCTAACTTTTGATACCATCGATCTCTGTCTGGCAGAAAACAATCTCGACCTTACAGACCGCTTGCTCCTAAATGCCGCTAAAAATTGGCCGGAGGCGCTGGGTGTATTGAATCGCAAGGCAATAGTTGCACTACGCCGCAATACCCCTCACGTAGCCATCATCGAGTTGGAAAAGATTATGGCTAGCGGCAAGGCAGACGCTGCAATTCGCTACAACCTTGCCTATGCCAACTACCTGATCGGCAACTATGCCCGCACGTGTGAAGTGATTAAGCCAGCGCTTGATGATGCGGATCGGATCCCAGGTTTGGATTCAATTTATGTACTTAGTTTGCATCAGAGAGGTGAAATTGATACTGCCATTGCCTACGCGGAAAAGCGTCTCAAAACAAAGCCGACCGATACCGAATTACAAGGCGTACTTGCTCTGCTGTACCTCGATGCGGAGAAAGATATTGACACTTGTCGTCAGTACACTTACGCCGCGTTGCGCTCCAATCCGAATCACCCGATGGCGCTAGTCACTGCTAGTGCGTTGTCGATGATGGATGAAAAACCCGCTGCCGCAGTGGAATTCGCCCAGAAAATTATCAGCCGCAATCCGAGCGATGGTCGTGCATGGTCATCGATTGGCGTCGCCCAGATGTATTTGCTTGACTTACCGGCTGCACAAACAGCCTTGAAAAATGCCGTACAACATATGTCTAATCATATAGGCACCTGGCATGGGCTAGCCTGGACGCAGCTATTGCAAAACGACATTGATGGCGCTGAAGCTAGCTATAACCAAGCTATTGAACTTGACCGTACTTTCGGTGAATCGCAAGCTGGCCTCGCCATTATTGCGCAATTGCGTGGCGATAAAATCAAGGCCAAAAGGTTAATGGATCGCGCCAAACGCCTTGCTCCATCTGCCATGACATTGCATTACCTGAAGTTGTTACAGTTGGAGGAAAGTGGCGATCATTCAACGGCCCAGAGCTACTTGCAAGATGTTCTTAAACGAACTCCGTCATTTATGGGGGATTCAGTTTTAGATATGGTTCGGCGCATGGGGCGGAGCAATATTAAAACTGATTAAGGGAAAATTGAATCGTTGCCGTTGCTGATGTGGCTGCGCACCGTCAAAAGACCATCTGGTTCACATCAAAAATAAGCAATTTTTTGGTTAAATTGAAGTCCGCTCAAGCCATGTGCATATTGAACTACTCCCCGCTTGTAAGGAGTTGTTCAATATGATTTGATAATACCTGTGCAATTTCCATGGTTGATAAATAGAAAATAATCGTTGGCTATTTACTTGATCACTATTCTCACGTGTCGATCGTGCGCGTGCTTACACAAAAAATATTTGTTTTTACCCCTAAACAAATTTCCAATACCTCAGATATATTGACACTGCCGATTGTTCGAACGGTTGGCTTTTTTAAATTTATCATTTTACTAAATCTAAAAATTGTTTCGCGTTGCGCTTCACAGTCAACGCTTCCCTGTGCCTCGTCAAGAGAGGCGGAAGTTAAGCGAATCCCGGCAGTCAAATTTCAGGATCTGCGTGCCTTTTGGCCACGCAGGCCAATTGTTTTGTTAAAAAAAATTAATAAGTCTATTTAAAAGGTTTTTGGTTATGGTCGCGATCGTCAATGGAAATGAACTCGGAATTGCAGCAGGTGTACTTGGTCAAACAGTAGGGCAAACGCAATATGGTCAGCAACCAACTGGTGTGTATGTTAATGCCGCGACCGGCAACTTGGTAGTTCAGAACAATGACGTGAATTTAACCGGTGTCGGTTCGGATCTGACCGTTACGCAAACTTATAACAGTGACGGTAGTCAGCTCGGCGCGCAAGGCTGGCTCATCGGTACCGGAAAACAGATCACGTTAACTAGCGGAACGTTAGATCAGGCAGGAAGTACCATAGTTCATACCTTGCAAGATGGCAGTATGGTCGTCTACCAATATAACGCAGCCCAAGGTGACTACGTTAGTGACGATGCCAGCGCAGAAAATGGCCTGATATCGGCCACGGCAACCGGCTGGACCTACGTTGATTCGTCAACGCAAGTGACTGAAACATATGACCAATCGGGTCGTATGGTGACGTCAAGTGACGCAAGCGGAAATACGACGAGTTACACCTATGAGGGAACCAGTAATCAACTTGCGAGCATTGTGGATGCATCCGGTGAATCGGTGCAGTTTGGTTACAACGCACAAGGCCAATTAACCAGTTTGTCCGAAGTAGTGGTGGGCGGCACGAATCAAACCTTAGTGAATTATGCCTATGACAGTTTAGGTCGGTTGAGCCAAATATCTGTCATGCCGAATCAAACCGGCGGCACGAATTATGTCACGACCTACGGCTATCTTGGCACTGGCGATCAGCTAACTTCTTTGCAGCAAAGTGATGGAACACAGCTGAGCTTTACTTATACGCAGACCACATCAGGTACCTGGTATATCAGTCAGATTAAAGACGGTGCTGGCAATATAACCCAGATCAGCCAAGCCCCAGGCGGGTCGATTAATCAGTACGTAACAGCGCCGGTTAGCAGCAATGCCTCGCTCACGCAGCAAAGTACGCAAAATTATTACACAGTTCAAGCTGGCGACGATTGGCAGACCATCGCGCAAACGTTGTACGGCAGTGCGCAAGCGGCAAGCGCCTTGCAGCAAGCGATGGGCTCCGTTAATCTCGTCGCGGGCATGCTGATGACCGTGCCAAGCAGCCTTCAGTATGTCGCTGTCGTCGGACAAAGCGGCAGCACCGTTATCACCGGCCCGGACGGCAATAGCACCACTTACGCTTACGATGGCGTCGGTCACGTCACGTCGGTTGCGCAAACAGTCGGCATTGCCGGCGTTAATCAGCAGGTGGTACAAAGCCACTACCAGTACAGCAGCAATGGCCAATTACTATCGCAAACCAATCCCGACGGCGCAACGACGACCTACAGTTACGATGCCCAAGGCAATCTCGCCACAGAGACTGACCCGGAAGGCAATGAGACCACCTATCGCTACAACAGCACCGGTCAAGTTGTCGCCAGTACCACCTACCAGTTTGCCGTTGTCTCCAATGAGAACGCATCCCAGGCAGGAATCGCCGCAACCCGGCGCACTATCTACAATGCCCAAGGTAATTTACTCTATACCATTGGCGCCACCGGCGACGTGGTGGCCTATACCTACAACGCCAGCGGCGAACGTATTGCTGAGATTGACTATCAGGGAGCCAGCTACACTATCAGCGGCCTAACGCCCAATCAAGACATCAGCGTATCGGCCATCGAAACATGGCAGGCTACCCAAGATCCCACCCAGACCCAACTGACGCACTACAGCTACGATTTCCGAGGCAACCTGAGCAGCGTCACCACCTACGCCAGTGTGGACAGCAACGGCAATGGCGTCGGCGCCAGCACCACGCACTACGTTTACGCCGCCAATGGCCAATTGCTGCAAAGTATTAACGCCAACGGCGGGCAATCGCACTATACCTACGACGCACTCGGTCAACTGGTGAGCAGCACCAATGCGCTCGGCGTAGTCAGCACCGTGCAATATAACGACGCCGCTAATTCAGTCACCACGACGTTGTCGACAGGCCTGGTCACCACACAACTACGTGACGCCGACGGCAACATCATCGAAACCAGCACCACCAGCACCACCGCCGGTGCCGCACTCAGCACCACCTCAAACTACTACGATGCCGATGGACGCCTGCGCGCCAGTACCGACGCCACCGGCGTCACCACCTGGTATTTCTACGACGCGCTGGGCCGCGAAGATGCCAAGGTCGACGGCAACGGCGATGTCACGCAATACGTCTACGATGCCGCTGGTTTGCAGGTCGAAACTATCCACTATGCACAGACCGTGGGTTCGGCCAGTTGGGTCACCCCGCAAGGAACACCCGCCATCGCCCAGTACACCACGCTGGCACAAATTTTACCTGCCTCAACCGCGCAAGACCAACACCAATGGAACGTCTATAACACCGACGGCTTGCTCGCCTATACTGTAGATGGCGCAGGCGATGTCACTGGCTACCAATACGATAGCAACGGCCGACAGACTGCACAGATCGCCTATGCCAACCCGCTCAATATCAGCACACTTATAACTAACACCAGCACCGGCCAAGCACTGACTGCAACAGAAATTAATGTCACCCCTTCAATCAACGATCGCATTACACGGACGATGTATGATGCGGCAGGTAAACTGATTGCCAAAGCCGATCCAAACGGCGCTGTCACCAGTTACAGCTACGACGATGCCGGAAACCTGACGTCGCAAACAACGTACGCCACTACCGTGACGCCATCGCAACTGGCCGACCCACAACTGTGGGACGGTAACACCCCACTAGCCCAATTACTGCCAGCAGCGAGTGCAGCAGATCGCACTACTCTTTATTTTTACAACGCCAGCGGACAGCAGGTCGGCAATATCAACTCCGATGACTACCTGACGACCACAACCTATGACGCTGACGGCAACGTTGCCAGCATCACGTTACATGCGCAAGCAGTCAGCTACACAACAGGTGAAACACTGGCACAGATAAGCCCCGCAAGTTTGCCGGGCGATGCCACCACGACCTATCAATACAACACCGATAATCTGCTCGAATCAGAAACCAGTGCACAAGGTGTGGTCACCACCTACAGCTACGATACCAACGGCAATCTGCTGCAAACTTCAGTAGATGCAGGTCAGGCCGATGTCCGTAGCGACACCAAACAATATAACGTCCAAGGTGAATTAGTCGCTGAATTGGACGGTGTAGGCAGTGCCGCCTTAGCCGCCGCAACCACCCCGACCGACGTAGCACAAGTGTGGGCCAGTTATGCAACCCATTACACTTACGACGCAGCGGGTCGCCAGATCACATCGACGAATGCCGAAGGTAACACCACCTATTATTACTACGACGGCGCAGGACACAACGTGTATACCGTCAACCCTGACGGCGACATAACACACAACAATTACAACGGCATCGGTCAGTTAACGAGCACAGTCCACTTGGCAACGCAGATTGCAACAACCAATCTTGCAGGCGGCATTGTCACCTCAGCCCTGACTAACCAGATCGCGACTATTGCCAATGCATTAGCAGACCGTACGGTGAGTTACACCTATGACGGAGCAGGACGATTGCTCTCAACGACCGACGCTCTTGGATATACCACCACGCAAAATTACGATGCGTTTGGCAATGTTATTGAAGTTCAGCAGCAGTTAAGTGCAAGTCAAACTACCGTTGTGCAAACGAGCTACGACGTTGATGGCAATAAAGTTCAAACTATTGAAGACCCAAGCGGTATCGATACATTAACAACAGCGAGCTTCAATACCTTTGATGAACAAATGACGTCGACGGATGCCGACGGTCATACCACGACCTATGTACGGAACAACCTCGGTCAGATTACAGAAAAAATTGACGCGACTGGCGCAAAATCGTTCTACAGCTACGATGCGCAAGGAAGAGTACTAAGCACAACAAATGCAGATGGAAATACCACCACCTATCAGTATGATGATGCAACGCGCACAGGAACCGTCACCCAACCAAGCGGCGCGAACACCATCACCGTAAGCAACGCTTTCGGCGACGTAGTGAGCAGCACCGATGCTAACGGGAACATCATAACCAACACCTATGACCAGGACGGTCATCAACTGAGCAGTGCTGGCGCAACTGGCGGTACAACAACGCAGCAATACAGCGTATTAGGGCAATTAATTGCGAATACGAATGCCGACGGTGTCACGACAACGGATACATATGATGCGGCTGGATTTCTAGCTACGCAAACATTGGGTTCCACAGGCGCAGTCAGTACTACCCAGTATGCGCACAACGCATTTGGTGAAGTAAATGTTGCAACAAATGCCAATGGCAATAACGTGTATACGCAGTACGAAAATAACGGCAATGCCACACAAGTTAATGTAACGACGGGGCAAAGCGCGGATGTTAGTGCAAACATCGTTTCTAGCACCAGCTATCAATACAATGCGATTAGCCAGATAGTGGAACAACAAGACGGTAACGTGGCCGGTTCACAAACTGTAGAAAATAAATATGACGCATTAGGCCGCTTAGTTGCGCAAATTTCTGACCCTGCCGGTCTCGCGTTGACGACCACCTATCATTACGATGCGGCTGGAAACTTGATTGCCAAGACTAATCCAACTGGGGCAACGACAACCTACATCTACGATGCCGATAACCGTCAGACTTACGCGATTGATGCGAACGGTAACGTGAATCAAACTGAGTACGATGCGGCTGGTAATGTTGTTGAGCAGTTGAATTATCAGGAAGCAAATTATGTAGAAACAGTGCAATCAGGGAATGGCTCAGTCAGTGTGTCAGCCGGTACTATTCCACTTGCCAATGCAGCCGACACGCAAACATTAATGAGTGACTTTGCGGGCAACAACATGACTGACATGCTGGAAATCCAGCATGCAGCGGATGGTACGGCGGTCGCTACCGAATGGATCGCGACGCAAAGCGGGTATACCCAGGGACCGTCCACGGTCTTGGGTCAGTGGACTGCGGGTACGCAATACATGTTTGGACAAACAGCTACTGGCACCGGCACTGCGTTGATTGAAATTCAAAATATCAATGGACAGACAGTCGCCACGCGTTGGACAGTCGGCGCAACGGGCTTGACGAAGTCAGATCAAACGACGTTAGGAATCTGGTCAGCGAACAATACCTTTAAATACGGCGATGTAACCGGCACGGGTGCGCTCGATCTGATGCAAGTATCGGTGATGACGGATACGCGGAGTTATTCAGTCACGCGCTGGATTGCCGGTGCAAGTGGCGTTGGCTTTACGCAGGGTGCTAGTTATGCTGGTAGTAACAGTGGGGAGCTATTCGCAAGTTCACCCGTGCAGGTCGAATTCCAGGATATGGGGGGGGCAGGGAAATTATCCTTATTAATTCCATGGACTGATGATGATTCGGAATACAGTTTTTATCAAATTAGTGTGAATAGCGACGGTTCGCTGGCAAACGTAACTAGTGGGTTCAACCGTTCGCTGGTAATCGCTGCTGGCAACGGCACTTTTCCTGCCATTGCCTTTTATGCGCAATTAAGCCTGAAAAATGATCCAAATAATACGGGTGGTAGCGTTGGATTGGTCTATGCGGATAGCGTTGACGGAGTCACTCAATTCGAGTCACTGGTCGCCAGTACCGGCACGACGATTAAGGTATCGTTGGGCACACCTAAGCTAAACCAACAATTCTTCGCCGCTGATGTGGATGGCAATGGCCGCTCTGATCTAGTGCAAATTTGGGAGAATGCGCAAGAGCAAGCGGTGTCGAGCGTTTGGTATTCCAACGTGCAAGGTAGCGGCTATGTGCAAGGTGCTGATACTGTGTTGGGCACATGGCAACCGGGTGCGACGTACCAACTGGCGGATGTTAATGGCGATGGTCGCGCCGACATCGTGGCAAGTTGGACAGCAACCAACGGCAGCACGATGGTTAGCACGTGGTATAGCACCGGAATCGGATTTAGTCAGACAACCAATTGGAGCGCGGACACCCAAACGGTACTGGGCGACTTTACCGGTAACGGCATGACCGACATGTTGGAAATCCAGCATGCGGCAGATGGCACGGCGGTCGCCACCGAATGGATTGCGACGCAAAGCGGGTATATCCAGGGACCGTCAACGGTCTTGGGCTCATGGAGCGCTGGGACACAATATCAGTTCGGTCAAACAGCTGGCGGTGTGACAAACAACGCGCTGGTGTCCATTCAGAATATGGAAGGCAAGACAGTAGTCACACGCTGGACGGTGGGTGCGTCTGGATTGACGCAAGCAGGTCAAACGACGTTGGGAATCTGGTCGGCGAATAATAGCTATCAATATGGTGATGTCACCGGAGCAGGTGAGTTTGATCTGATGGAAGTCATCGTAACGGGCACACACACTGCCACGGTGACGCGCTGGATTGCGAGTGCATCCGGATTCACGCAGGGTGCCAGTCTGCCCATTAATATCACGAATAACTTTAATGTAACGATTAACTCTCCGGACCAAATCGAACTACAGGACGTGACTGGAAAAGGAGTGTTGGCTTTAGTGCTTCCCTTTACCTATTCCTCTTATCATGGTTTTTATCAAGTCAATCTTAATAGTGATGGCTCGCTTGCGCTTGCTAGTAATGGACTTGCCGTGTTGAATTACGCTAATTACAGCAGTACCGTTTATGCGCAATTGAGTTTGAGTAACGATCCGAATAGCCCTGGTGAGGGAATGGGGCTAGTTTATGATAATGGTGCTGGGGCGATGAGTTTCGAGTCGATTACTCCGAGCACGGGTGCATCAAGCACCATATTGCTTGGCGTACCGAAGTTAAACCAGCAATTCTTTGCCGGTGATGTGAGCGGTAGTGGCCGTTCCGATTTAGTGCAACTATGGGAAAATGAGAAGGGCCAAGCGGTCGCCAGCGTCTGGTATTCGAATGCGAATGGAAGTGGTTATACGCAAGGTGCAGATACGGTATTAGGCACCTGGCAGCCAGGTGTTGCGTATCACGTAGTCGATGCCAATGACGATGGTCGGGTAGATATTGAAGCGAACTGGGCTGCCGCTAACGGTAGTCTGGTGGTGAGTACGTGGTACAGCACCGGAAGTGGATTTAGTCAGAGCGGTAATTGGGCCGCGGACACCCAAACGCTGATGAGCGACTTTGCTGGAAACGGTAAAGCAGACATGCTGAAAATCCAGCATGCAGCGGATGGTACGGCGGTAGCTACAGAATGGATCGCGACGCAAAGTGGGTATGCCCAAGGAGCGTCGACAGTATTGGGTCAATGGCAAGCAGAGACGCAATACCAGTTTGGTCAGACGTCCGCAGGTTCAGGAAATGCGCTGATTGAAATTCAAGACGTGAATGGCTACACCACGATAACCCGTTGGACAGTGGGCGCATCAGGCTTGATGCAATCAGACCAAACGACATTAGGAATTTGGTCGGCGAATAATACTTTTAAATACGGCGACGTGACGGGTACGGGTGAACTGGATCTGATGCAAGTGTCGGTGACGGGCGCGGAGAGTTTTAGCGTGACGCGCTGGATTGCCGGAACTAATGGTGTTGGCTTTACGCAGGGTGCGACTATTGTCGGCGGCATCTATTGGCAGCAACTCATTAGTTCACCCGAGCAGATCGAATTCCAGGATGTGGGTGGGATAGGGAAATTATCGTTATTGATTCCTTGGGCCGATACTCCTTCGGAATACGGACTGTCTCAAGTTACTGTGAATAGTGATGGCTCGCTGGCAAACGTCAGTACCGGGCTCACCACTACCCAGAGAGTCAATGCTAACAGCGTCATTTATGCGCAATTAAGTCTGAACAATGACCCGAACAATACGGGTGACGGCGTTGGCTTAGTTTACGCGGATAGCACAGATGGCGTCACTCTATTCCAGTCACTGGTTGCCAGTACCGGCGCGTCGATCAGTATATCGCTGGGCGCACCTAAGCTAAACCAACAATTCTTCGCCGCTGATGTGGATGGCAATGGCCGCTCTGATTTGGTGCAAATTTGGGAGAACGCGCAAGGTCTGGCAGTGTCGAGCGTCTGGTATTCGAATGCGCAAAGTAGTGTCTATACCCAAGGTGCCGATACGGTACTCGGCGCATGGCAAGCAGGTGCGACGTACCAATTGGCGGATGCCAATGGCGATAGCCGTGCCGATATTGTGGCAAGCTGGATCGCCGCCGACGGTAGTACGATGGTGGGTACGTGGTATAGCACCGGAAGTGGATTTAATCAGACAGGCAATTGGAGCGCGGACACCCAAACGGTAATGGGCGATTTTACCGGCAACGGCATGACCGACATGCTGGAAATTCAGCATGCGGCAGATGGCACGGCGGTAGCTACAGAATGGATCGCGACGCAAAGCGGGTATACCCAAGGACCGTCAACGGTCTTGGGGCCATGGACCGCTGGGACCGAATATCAGTTCGGTCAAACAACTGGTGGTGTGGCAAGCAATGCTTTGGTGTCCATTCAGAATATAGAAGGCAAGGCAGTATCCACACGCTGGCTGGTGGGCGCGTCTGGATTGACTAAGTCGGATCAAACAACATTAGGGTTGTGGTCGATTAATAATAGCTTTCAATATGGTGACGTGACCGGCAAGGGTGCATATGACTTAATGGAAGTAGCTGTGACGGGCACACACAGTGCCACGGTGACGCGCTGGATTGCAGGTACATCTGGATTCACGCAGGGTGCCAGTTTACTCATTAACAGTGGGTATATCGGTGTGAACTCTCCAGCCCAAATCGCAATGCAAGACGTCAGTGGAACGGGGAAACTGGCGGTACTGATTCCCTGGTCATATAGCACTGATTTCCATGGTTTTTACCAAGTGAATCTTAATAGTGATGGATCGCTTGCGCTAGCTAGTAGTGGACTGACCGCGGAGAATTACGTTACAAACAGCAGTATCATTTATGCGCAATTAAGTTTAAAAAATGACCTGGATAACTTCGGTGAAGGAATAGGTCTGATTTATGGTAATGGTGCTGGGGCGATGAGTTTTGAATCGATCCTTCCGAGCGCTGGAGCGATGACTTACACATCGGGTGTTTCGAGCAACGCTGTAACGAGCACCACGTCACTGGGCATACCTAAGTTGAATCAGCAATTCTTTGCCAGCGATGTGAACGGTAATTGCCGTTCCGATTTAGTGCAGATTTGGGAGAATGCGCAGGGTCAAGCGGTTGCCAGCGTTTGGTATTCGAAAGCGGATGGAAGTGGTTATACGCAAGGTGCAGATACGGTATTAGGCACATGGCAGGCGAGCGCCATTTATCAAGTTGCGGATGTGAATGGGGATGATCGCGCCGACATTGTGGCGAGCTGGACAACCGCTACCGGTAGTACTGCGGTGAACACGTGGTACAGCACCGGAAGTGGCTTTAGCCAGAGCGGTAATTGGAGCGGGGATACGCAAACGCTGATGAGTGACTTTGCAGGAAATGGCAAAGCAGACATGCTGGAAATTCAGCATGCGGCGAATGGTACTGCGGTAGCAACCGAATGGATTGCGACGCAGAGTGGGTACACCCAAGGACCGTTAACGGTATTAGGACAATGGGTAGCAGGTACGCAATACCAGTTTGGTCAAACGTCAGCCGGAACCGGTAATGCGCTGGTTGCCATTGCTAACGTGAATGGACAAACCGTGGTCACCCGCTGGACGGTGGGCACGACTGGCTTAACGCAAGAAGATCAAACGACATTGGGAGTCTGGTTGGCCAACAATGCCTTTCAATACGGTGATGTGACCGGGACAGGCGAACTGGATCTGATGGAAGTGTCGTCGACAGGGGTAGAGAACGTAACGACGATAGGAACCGATAGTGTGAAGGTGACGCGTTGGATTGCGGGGGCGACTGGTGCCGGATTCACACAGGGTGCCAGCCTTAACCTGACATATCCTTTAGGTGCGGGAGGATTTATTTCCCCAATTGCCTTGCAAGATGTTAGTGGGACGGGAAATCTGTCGGTACTGATACCTTGGACGTATCCGACTAATCTCTACGGTTTTGATCAAGTGAGCGTCAGCAGCACTGGCACGCTGACCTCGGTGAGTAGCGGATTGACTGGAGTGAAATACGGCGCCTCGACCTTTAACACTGTCTATGCGCAATTTAGTTTAAGTAACGATCCCAACAGCACCGGAAAAGGGATGGGCATCGTTTATGCAAATTCGAGCGGAGCGATGAATTTCGAAGCGCTCATACCGAGTACCGGTGCGATGATTACCGTATCACTGGGTGCGTCGCAGTTGAACCAACAATTTATAGTTGGTGATGTGGATGGTAATGGTCGTTCTGATTTAGTGCAGATTTGGGAGAACGCCCAGGGGCAGGCGATCGCCAGCGTGTGGTATTCGAATGCGCAAGGGAGTGCGTATGCCCAGGGTGCCAATACAATTCTGGGTGCATGGCAAGCGGGTGCGTCATATCGGTTGGCAAATGTCAATGGCGATGGTCGTGCCGCGATTGTGGCGACCTCAACAGCCGCTAGTGGTAGCACCGTTGTGAGCACCTGGTATAGCACTGGCACAGGATTTAGCCAGAACGGCAATTGGAGTGCGGACACCCAAACGGTGATGGGTAATTTCACGGGTAATGGCATGACCGACATGCTGGAAATCCAGCATGTCGGCGATGGAACGGCGGTCGCCACAGAATGGATTGCGG
>NZ_PUGF01000006.1 GCF_002976435.1 Solimicrobium silvestre
GGAAATCCGCAAAAAGCGCCTATTTTGCGCCTCGACGTTCAAATCGAGACCAAACAAATTCGTCGTTTTATGCAAGTAAATCATTAACTTACAAGCTCCTGGCGTGAGAACGTTGGGACACTACTGATACAGAATAAACATTCACAAATCCATGGCTGCTTGCTAAAACCCGTCCCACAATTTTGTCCAGACATCAAATCTTTCTGCGGGCGCTCAACAGAGTCCACGCTAGAAATTGCTGGCATTAATCAATAGTGTCAATCATGATCAAAGCGATCTACAAAGGTGATGATCGGTTCATGATAACTATTACTATTACCATCATCGCAAGGATGAATTTGATCTAATAGCGTATAAAACGTGCGAATTTTACACACTTAATTTTATTTTTCGAAACCATGTAGTCTGAAGCGTTTCTCATTGCTACAAAAAATCGCTTTGCTTCACCCTCATACTGAATCCTCATCACACATCGTCTACATGACGTTAAGTGCCATTAGCACCTAAAATTTCAGGTTACAATAATCGATTAAGTTTTACATAAACTTGCAAACTCGGAATTATTTAAAATTACCTTGAATATAGATATTCAAAAAAGCCAGCAATTAAAACAACAATAAAGGTAGTGCAAAATGACACCAAACAAGATAACAACCATCGCGATTATTGGAGCTGGCTTTAGTGGTGTGGCTACCGCTTTGCATCTTCTCAAATTCGAATTAATAAAACCAATCAAAGTGATGTTGATCGATACGATTGAGTCATTCGGAAAAGGTTTGGCATATGTAACTGAAGATGATAATTTGGTTTTAAATGTTCCAATTGGTAATATGAGTTTATTTTCGGATCAGCCCAACGATTTTTTAGATTTTTGCCAAAAAATTGATGCGTCACTGAATTCAGGTTCATTTGTGTTTAGACGAATTTATGGCGAATATTTACAGGCCAGATTACAACAAGCAAAAACAGACTATCCGCAAAATTTTATTAAATTAAAAGATTTTGTTACGGGTATCTCGCAATCCAATAATTGCTTTATCTTAGACTTAAAATCAGGCTCGCAGGTACAAGCAGACAAAGTAGTCATGGCCTTCGGCCATTTTCAATCGAAACCGTTGGCTGAAATTCTTCCTAAAAACGCAATTAATCCCGCGATAGATAACAATATTCTTTTAGATAGTTCATGGGATATATGTGCCCTTGATCGTTTGCGAACCGATCAGAATGTGCTGATCCTGGGCGCAGGTCATACTGCAATTGATACGTTGTTTCGGCTGGTATCTAAAGGGGTTCAGCGTAAAATATATTTAGTTTCACGCCATGGATATATGCCCAACGGGCACAGAAAAGCGGGGGAATTTATAAAATTACCGATCCTGACCAAAGAAATTGAAATTAAGGTGAAAGAAGAACTGAAGATTAACCCCACCATCAGAACACTCTTTTCAACTTTACGCCAACTTACAAAAAATCATATGGCGCAGCAGGGGAACTGGCGTGATGTGATTACAAGCCTACGACAAATTACTCCTGAAATTTGGAGGGGACTTTCTGTAAAAGAAAGACGCCGTTTTTTGACTCATATTGTGCATCTTTGGGATGTATTGCGCCATCGTATTGCGCCGGTAGCGATGCGGAGACTCGACCTTTTAATCGCATCTGGTAAAGTTGAAGTTATCGCCGGGCGAATTAAGCAACTCAATCCAGATGGAAATAGCATCAATGCCGTAATTTCTTTAAGAAGGACAAATCAGAATCAGGAGGTTAAGATCGGCTCAGTCATTAATTGTACCGGCCCAAATTACGACATAAATAGAGTAATTAATCCATTGGTACGCCAATTGACTGAACTGAGAATATTACAACAAGATGAATTAAAATTAGGATTTAAGGTTGATGAGCAATACCGCTGCAGTCATATCCAACATCTTTACTATATTGGTCCTATGCTTAAAGCCAGTCATTGGGAAGCAATAGCGGTACCAGAATTACGTACCCATGCTCTAAATTTGGCCAACATTCTTGTAGAGAGTTGATGCACAGAGCGTGAAATAGAGTCGACTTTAATTATGACTCTCTGTATGCCCCCACCTGTAACGGAATCGTATGTGTCACAGCGGGCAATCAAATAACCATTTAAACCGGGAAGGGCATCGCCATAAAAATTATAGCAGTTGGTATCGATTTGATAAAACCATTTTTTCCAGATTCATGGCATAGATAGTCAATTTTGGATGCGCGTCAACACTTGGGTATATCAGTTGAAGTTAATGCAAACTTACGCGGATTAAAACCAAAGTCTTGCTTGGCTTCTAGATGGTCAAAAACCATATCGCAATTCATTCGTTCCGCCATTGCACCCGACCATTTCCGGTAACGCGGCAAAATTCGCAACACGGTCACTGTCATGCTAAACATCCAAAGCGGAATAGATAACATACGTGGGCGCTTATCCAACGCAAAACAAATTCGGGAAACCATTTCACGATAAGTAAGAACTTCATCACCGGAAATATTGTATGCGTGATTTGCAGAAGAGGATGCACACAGGGCGTCAAAACAAGCCTCAGCTACATCTTGCGCATGAATCGGCTGACGTAGACCAGAGGCTTTCCCCAATAAGGGAAAAAAACCAAATCGACGAATAAAATTAGCTATCTCGCTTATATTTTTATCGCGCCCAAAACCATAAATTAATGTTGGCCGCAATATCACCCATTCAACACAGCGACTTTCAGCCCAAATTTGCAAACGCGCTTCAGCATCTGCCAACTGCTTAGATAAAATTCGTTCATTGCGATCTGAGGAATTATCTTTGGTGAAGCGACTGGTTGAAGAAAGAGCCACCACTCGCCGCACGCAATGTGCTTCAAGTAAAGTGAAGTACTCTGGCAGCACAGCAATTGGCGCAAGACAAATCCAAAGAGGAATTTTATTTTCTGCAGCATTCTGTTGCATAGAATCTGCCTCAATCTGCAGCCATTTAATGCCACCAGTGAACTGCGTAACTGTACGACGTGAAAAAGCAAACACCGACCTATCTGCTATTTCTAACTGCTGTAGAACGGACACGCCAACAAAACTAGTTGCACCCAGCACCCCAATAGCTTGGAACTTATTATTTTCAATTTCACTCATATCTACGTCTTTTAGAACGCAAGGCGTTTCTAAAATGTTGGGTTGAATGATGGGTAGCAACCATTCCAAAGCGTAGCCATACACCTACCACGATCAACGCCATCAACGCACCGGGGTATTGATGACGAAAAAATTTATGATAAAACCGGATCATCCCCTTGTGCTTATGCCACTCAACAAACACCTTCTTATTCTTACCGCACGCACCTAATGCATGAGTAATTTTTGCAGTAGGGACAAACAAAATTTTCCAACCCTTTTGCCTAAAACGCATACACCAATCTAAATCTTCACAATGCAAAAAATAACCCTCATCCCACCCCCCAACATCCTGCATCACATCACGCCTAACCATCATACAAGCACCTGAAATTGCCTCGACCTCAATCGGATGGTCCGGAAGTTTTTGCTTATGCAAATGAAAATCATAGAACAATTTTGGCCATCGACCTGAAAAACGCACCAAACCAAATGCCCGCACAAATGAGCGCCACGGAGTAGGGATTGCTCTCCGTCCACCCGCTTGCTCTGTACCATCCCAATTAACGAGTAAACCACCGACCATTCCTACTTCCGCATCCTTACACATAGTCTCCAACAGACTTACTAACGCTCCAGGTTTAAAGGAGCAATCAGGATTCAGAAACAACAATATAGGTGCAGTGGCCTTGTTAGTGCCTTGATTACAAGCTGCGGCAAAACCAAGGTTAGTTACATTTTTAATTAGATGAACATTAGGTAGCCCAACTAGGGCATTCAAACTCTGATCCGATGAAGCGTTATCAACAATTATAATTTCGATTTTCAATGGACAATTCAATAATGAATTGACGCAAGCATACAGCAGGTCACCGGCATTGTAGTTGACAATTACTGTTGAAATATCGAAATTCATTATTTCCATTAACTTGAATCAAATCACTTATTAATACTCATAAACTAAAGGCCAATGTTTGATGTTAGGCGCAAAACATGATTTACAAACAACTTAGCTCTTAACAGGTATATATTATTTTTGCCATTAAATCCGTATTTCCATGCTTATTATAGTAAAAGGATGAGTTTTTAGTATTTTTTAAATAACTATTATAAAATGGATCAACAGATCCGGACGGCAGTTTAAGGCTTACCTAATCGAAAGATGAAGAGCTGGTAATGAGTAAGGTAAATGCACGATACTTATCGGCAAATAAAAAGCACAAGAATCTGGAGTTCCCTCAATCCAAGATCATTTATTAAAAAATTTGTTTGAAAATGCAAATCGTATATTGCAATATTGGCAATGTAAAGCTAATTTATCCAGATTCCGATCCAGCCAATTAGATGCCAACTAAACTGGTTCAATTTAATGGTAGAATTACGAAATTGCAATAGCTAATTACATAAAAAATTTAAAATACTTTGAATTTAACGTCGTAATTTCACAAAATTACTAGCGCACTAACAAGTTAAACTAAAAAATAATCTATTTCGCCACTGATTTATGCTAATGCATAATTTCCATTCACACTGAAAAATAAACAATTTTCCTAACTTAAACACACTATCAATATGACAATAAATCAAATGAAATCAGCAATTCTAGCACTAGCGGTTGCAGCGGCAACGTCCATCTCTGGTTGCGGCTCTGACAAATCAGAATTTGTCATTATTGCTGACGATAACTGTGGAATAAATGCACCTTTAGGAAATACTCCATTTAACAGACAAACAGACCTGCTTCCATGGGGATGGGCATTCGACAAGGCAACTGGAACCGTACCTGACCAAATTTTTATGCAAATAATTTCTGAAGATCATAAAAGTAGTACGAAAGCCACTATGAAACGAGCATCAAGGCCGGATGTTGCAAAAGCATTTGGCCTTCCAATTGATATGGCAGGGTACGGAGGTCAGATCGAAGTGAAAAATCTTCCTGCTGGGACTTACTCAGTTTCTATTGTACAAACATCTGGCAATAAAACCATAGTTTGCACCAGTCCTTCAAAAATAATTTTGAATTAATCTAAAAAGATCGATTTATTGAGATGCTTCCAAATCACACCAATGGAAGCAACTCTTCTCTTTTGAATAAATTTTCTTTTACTCCACATTTTTGGCAATCCTGATAAAGCATCCCATTTTGCACTTAAAATTGCACCAGAATGCCCATTAAGTACAAACCAAACAATGGAAATGAAATTTAAACCAATATGCAATGGGAGTAATATCCAGAATAAATACCCCGGCATATTCTTAATATACGTCCAAACCAGATTACGATGTCCGTGGTAAATTGAAAAATCACTATGCTGGCCTCCCGTAGTTGCTGAACCGACGTGATGCACTACTGCATTAGGTACATACCTTGCCTTATGCCCAGCAAGTCGTAGGCGAAAACCCAAATCAATATCTTCCACGTAACAAAAATAGTCTTCATCAAACCCATCTACGTCAACTAATGCCTGCCGCCGATACAACGCAGCTGCAGCGCATGGAGAAAAAATCTCCATGGCCCGCAAATGTTTTTTTTGTTGCTTTACCCCATACCGATCTCGCCAAACTAATCCACTCAGGTGATAACTATCGCCAATGCCGTCCAAAAATTCGGGATTGGCTTGACATAATTGCCGCGAACCAAAAGCCGCTACATCAGGGTAATTCGTAGCAGCAATAAGTAAATTCTCAAGCCAATCTGACTCAGGAAAAGCATCTGGATTTAACAATGCAACAAATTCATCTTTGCACTCAGCAAGAGCACGGTTATTGCCTGCCGCAAAACCTAAATTAGAAGTCATTTGAAATAAAATAACATTTTCAAACGATTCAACATTTTTAGCAGAACCATCAAAACTCGCATTATCAACAACAATAACCTGCTTGGGTAAAACAGTTTGCAAACTTAAGTGTTGCAAACATTGTGTCAAAAGTGAAGAGCTATTCCAGTTAACAATAATTACAGTTACAGCCATTGATAAATTTCCCGATTAAAGAGCATAATTTCCTGAGCTATTTTTTAATGAATCAATATATCAATGTAGATTTAAATTAAAGTTGACTACCTATTGCCACTTTAACTTCTCCGATTATTTAACGATTTCAAAACTTGATTAACGCTCAGTAGCTTCGCGCTAACAAATTTTAAAAAAAATTTCAATTGAAGTCCATTAAAGAAGCCCATATTAGTTGCACTATTAATGCGCTCGCCCAAATTTACCGCTCGCTCAATAATAGTTCGATTCAGCGTACCTATCTCACCCATTTGTTGTTGGAACCAACGATCATCTATTCGATAGGCAGTAACCATTACATCATAACATTTCTCTAGTCCAAGTATTTTAAACATATGTAATAAGCCAACTAATTTGTATGGTTTGCCTAACCATTGGTTTTCTCTTAGAAAAAGAAGTCCTTTTTCAATTTCAAGATGTTCGTCGCTCGGTAGATTTTTAACTACTAACAAATCTGAAAAGCCATCGATAAGCTGTTCACGGGTAACATGCTCAAAAAAATCTTCCGCGATTAAAAAGTGTTCATTAATAGTTCTGGTCGAATTCACTTCCGTCTGGCTGCTTGCATTCTCTCCAGGTAATATTCGGAAATTGATCAACTCACGATCTGAAATAAATATCTCGTAATACTTAATTAAGCGTATCCACATTTCAAAATCAGGCAACTGACGAAGCCGATTGTTATACATTCCAAGTTCGTTATAACAAGTCTTACGTATCAACATAGTCGGATGACAAATACAGTTCCCAAGATCAAAAAATCTTCTCAACCATTGACCTTGAGTACGATTTTCCTGATCAAAAACTGAACCAAATGGAAGTGTTTCCTTACCTATGCTTTCACCAGTTTTATCAATAAATTTCGCTCTGCCAAAACAAGCGCCAATCAAAGGATTATTTCGCAAAATTTGAACTTGGTACGCTAGCTTATCGCTACCGATCCAACTATCATCAGAATTTATTAATGCAATAAATTCGCCAGAAGCACGTTCAATTAACTCATTTGTTACGACACAAGCACCACGATTTACTTCATTCGGAAAGAATTGAATTCGTTGATCTTTGATTGAAGCAACAACTTCCCTCGTTCTATCAAAAGATCCATCGTCTGCAATCAAGAATTCGAAATCGACTCCTTGCTGCGCTAAAACGCTTTCAATAGCCTGCTTAACAAAATCAGCATGGTTGTATGTCGCCATGATTACGGAAACCAATGGAGATGTCATACTGCCCCCCTATGAAAAAAATTTACAATATATTTTTTAAGATTCGGTGGAATTAAGCCACGCATAAGTCCCATTACAAATGGCGGCAGCCAATCTACAACCTGTGCCAGTAATCCAGCAGGTGGATTTATCGCAGTAGAAACGACATGTATAAAATTTGATTTAGCGATCATATTTGTCAAATGATTTGATAAATTCTCAAACTCTGCATGATAGATGTGCTGGGTTAAAGCATCATAGCTGGGGATTAATTCCAATTGCAGCTTGAGTTGTTCTATATGGGGAGTTTGCGACCAGACACCATTTGAATGCACACGATAGACAGACATTGGCTGCTCTAAAAAGCCAATCATACTTTTTTTGGCAATACAAATATTAACTATCCAATCGTAGGAACAAATATTAAATAATTCTTCTGGTAAATTTTCAAGTGCAGATTTTCTGTACATGCAGGTAGAAAAATTTCCCACCAAATTATCAGCAATTAAATCCCGAGCCGTTACCAATCGGTGGTTATTACTAATGGCAACCCTTGGATAAAAAAGATTGCGATTTTCCTCATAAACAAAATAATTTACAGAGCACAGATCACATTCCCAATGAGTATCGAGAAATTCAATTTGACGCTGAAGTTTAAAAGGACTGACCCAATAATCATCTCCCTCAAGCACTGCTACATACTCACCAGAACAGGCCGAAAAAGCTCTTTGATAATTTTTTGTTATCCCTAAATTTTTTGTATTATCTAAATATTTGAAAATAAATTGATTGTTTTTACCTTCATAACTCTTAATAATATCTAATGTACTATCCTGAGAACAATCATCAGCAATAACAAGCTCCACTACACCACAAATATTTTGCTGAAATAAACTTTGTAAGGCTTGATTCAAATATTTTTTATGATTATAAGTAACCAATAATACTGATAACTTAATCTCATGTGGTTTATTCATTTCATTCATAAACGTTCCGCTATTTTTATTTAAATCTTAGTTTGATCGAATTATTTTAATGATATTTAAATCTATTAAATCAATATTGCCATTTTAAAAACAAGTGCTTATCGAAATTTTCATAAATTAGAAATTTTTTTAATGACTATTATTTTCTGATTCCAATGGTTTATTTTTTTTTATTGGCCTTGCGGGGTTTCCTACCACGGTCACCCCATCAGGAACATCCTTGGTTACAACTGCCCCCATTCCAACTACGGCACCCTTACCAATCCTCAAAGGCTTATCAATTTTACCTTCTTTAATTACTGCATTTGCTCCTATAAACGCGTAATCACCAACAATTACACGCCCATTACAACGGGCACCAGGTGACAATGTGACAAAATCGCCAATTACACAATCATGAGAAACAGATGAAAAAATATTTGCTTGAAAAAATTTTCCAATTTTCACATCCGATGTAATCATAGAATTTGGGCAAAATACAGATCCTATTCCAATTGAATTATTTTCCAAAAAATCGGCCCGAGGAGAGTGAATTTCAATAACTTCTGCTTTTCCTGCTACCATAGTGAACATAGCCTCACGCGCTCGCCCATCACCAATTGCGATGTTAAAATATTTATCACCATCCAATGCAAAAAAATCATCCAATGAAATTAATGGATAACCATTTACTTTGGAATTTTCTGGTTCCCACGTTTCTACAAAATAAACATGAATTATTCCAGGTGGAACAGACAATGTTTTACATATACTTGATTTCACAAAGGGCATCACTTCCCGACCTGATCCACCTGCACCAATTAATCCAAAAACTATTTTTTTCATAAATTAATTTTTAATATAGTCATATAATTCATTACTTAAATCTCAAAATCATTTTTCAACATAATACGTTGATTTTTTTACATTGAAATATGTTCGTAGCCACAACAGTTAAAACTATAAATTTGACTACAAATATCTTGAAGGGGGCATTCAAATTTGTTGAAATGAACAATCAAACTGCGAAACATAATTAAATAGCCAAAATAACTTCAATGACGCGGTTAATTTCTTCATTTGTTAATGCGGGATAAATAGGAAGGCACAACACTCTTGAAGCAGCATCCGACGCATTGGGTAAATTACTATGTTGCGCAGAAGGTAAGCTTCTATACATTGGGAAATCAGTAATTAATGGGTAAAAATAGCGGCGGGTAAAAATTCCATGATCTTTCATTTTTTGGAAAAGAGCATCTCTTGAAAGAGGATATGAATGAGAAACTAAAACAGGAAAGTAAGAATAATTTGCCACTACTTCACCACTATCCGATAAACATTGAATTCCCGAAACAGCGGCTAATCTTTCGCGGTAGATAGTATCAATTTCCTTTCTGCGCACCAACGACTGATCCAAGTGCTTTAACTGTAACAATCCAAATGCAGCATTAATTTCACTCATTTTTCCATTTATGCCAGGTGCGACAACGGTCACCTCATCCACAATGCCAAAATTCTTGAGCTGATCTATACGCTGTTTTGTTTTCAAGTCAGGGCATACTATTGCTCCACCTTCAAAGGTATTAAAAACTTTTGTTGCATGAAAACTCAATACAGCTAAATCACCGTGCCTGAGAATGCTGCCGTTTTCATCCTTTACACCAAACGCATGCGCGGCATCATAGATCACTTTTAAATTATAAGTGTCGGCAATTTTTTGAATCGCCTTAACATCGCAAGGATGTCCATAACAATGTACTGGCATGATGGCAGTTGTTTGCGGAGTAATGGCCGCCTCAATCTTTGCCGGATCAAGATTGAGAGTTTCTGGATCAACGTCAACGAATACAGGCTTAATACCATTCCATAATAAAGAGTGCGCAGTCGCCACAAAAGAATATGGCGTTGTTATCACTTCGCCCGTAATACGCAATGACTGCAATGCAGTCACCAAGGCAATGGTACCATTGGTAAATAACGAAATATACTCAACACCTAAATGCTCACACAACTCTTTTTCCAATTGCTGATGGAAAGGCCCACCGTTGGTAAGTATTTTATTTGTCCAAATTTTTTCAAGATAAGGAATAAACTCATTCAAAGGAGGCAATAATGGCTGTGTAACGTAAATATTTGGATTTGTGCTCATATTGTGTTTTAATTAATTTTTAAATAATGTTGATATACGTTTTGCTATATTTTCGAACACGGTATTTTGGCATCTTTCCAATTCAACTTCTATCAGTTGAATTCGAGTCATTTGAGATTTATTGGTCATTTCAAGATCGGAAATATGAGCTCGTAACAACGTATGTTCTTTATCACAAGATAAAATATGATCGTTCTTATCTTTTAACGTCAGATCTAAATTACTTATTTGTTTTACCCGTGAGGACAGTTCCGATTCAACTTCGTGGATATGTTTAGCCTTATCAGTAATTGTCTTTTCCAGTCCAGCTATATGCTGTGTTCTTGATGACAGCTCAGACTCTACCCCTTGAATATGATGAGTCTGATCTGTAATTGTCTGTTCTAAGCAAGCTACTTGTTGTTCCCTTGAAGACAGCTCTGACTCCACCCCTTGAATATGATTTGCCTGATCGGTAACTGTCTCTTCCAGTCCAGCTATATGCTGCGCCCTTAATGACAGCTCTGACTCTACCCCTTGAATATGATGAGCCTGATCGGTAATTGTCTGTTCTAATCCAGCTATATGCAGCGTCCTTGAAGACAGCTCTGACTCTACCCCTTGGATATGATTTGCCTGATCGGTAATTGTCTGCTCTAATCCGGCTATATGCCGTACCCTTGATGACAGCTCAGACTCCACCCCATGAATATGATGAACCTGATCGGTAATTGTCTGCTCTAATCCGGCTACATGCCGTGTCCTTGATGACAGCTCTGACTCTACTCCTTGAACATGATTGGCCTGATCGGTAATTGTCTGCTCTAATCCGGCTATATGCCGTGCCCTTGATGACAGCTCAGACTCCAACCCTTGAATATGATGAGCCTGATCGGTAATTGTCTGCTCTAATCCGGCTATATGCCGTGCCCTTGATGACAGCTCAGACTCCACCCCTTGAATATGATGAACCTGATCGGTAATTGTCTGCTCTAATCCGGCTACATGCCGTGTCCTTGATGACAGCTCTGACTCTACTCCTTGAACATGATTGGCCTGATCGGTAATTGTCTGTTCCAATCCCGCTACATGTTGCGTCCTCAACACCAGTTCTGACTTAACTTCACTTATACAGAGGGTTTGATTATGATTTTCAATCGTTTTTTGTCGGTTTTGCTTTAATAACTTATCCACTAACCTAAGCTGTGGTTTTGAATGCAAAAGCTCTTTGGACCACTTTTCAATTTTAAATATCAAAACGTTATCTTCAAATTTACTTTTTCCTGATGCAACTTCAAATAAGCTGCAATAAATTTCAGAAACTAGAGAAGGGCAACTTCCATCCAATAGTAAATCAGAAATTTGATAAGTTGTATGCCGTAATTTTGGATCTAAAAATTCTGAAACATAATTTTGCAATTTTTTTTGATCAACCTTCAAGCCAAGATAATCTGCTAGCCGATTCAATTCTTGATCTGGCATTTGCATAAGAAGATCGTAGTCAACTAATACCCTTTTACTATCAATACATCCCAATAAACTTGTGACAACGTAACTAAGCCACAAAAGATAACTATGCTCGCGTTCAAAACCATCTCGCTTAACCAGTGATTGAACTACGCTAAGTGGGTTACGTACAGCAAAAACATAACTTACATCTAAGCTGCAATAATCAAATACAATTTTCCAAAACGGTAATAATTTAGCTACCCGTGGATCTTTGAAGCCAAAAACCGACTTTGTTCCAATTTTATCTCTGAGCAACGCTACTGCCCGTAACAAATAATTTTGCTTAGTTAAAAATTCAACGTCAATTTGCTCCAACTGTTCAAGACAATTCCAGTCACTATTAATTGCATTCAACATCTCAATATTGAGCGCATTTAAGTCGATATCTTCCCAAAATCCTTTTGAATTGATCCCCTCAACACCTGGCATTATGCGGTCACCCAAGTCGACTCCAAGAACACTCAAACCTCGTGTGATCGCACTCGTGCCACTACGGTGCATTCCTAAAACAACAATTAATTTTTTATCCAACTTTTCCATAAATCCTTGTTGATTAATTGAAAATTTATTGCAATTCAAGCTCTGGATAACAGAAAAAATCAACTACGCCAGTTGCCAAATCTTCCGATTCTGGAAGCACTCTGAACATGGCAAAATCGACCACGCGATGCAAATAAGTTTCATTGCCATTCACATCACCTAGCACGCCCGCATTTAAAAAATAGACACCAGGATTCAAAGAACAACAGAATCGAAATTCGACCCGATATGATGAGTCGGCATCAACAAAGGCAATACTAGTCTTAACTGCATGAGCAGAAATTCCGCCCCCCAGCTCTACCCCAGAAGTCGTTTTAATCATCATACCAAATCGAACACTGCTCGCACTACTTGAAAATTTAACGTTATATGCATAGCGATAAACTTTGCCTCGTACCAAATTATTAACCTGCTCTCCAGATATATTCAATATCGCTGGCATACCAATATTAACCCCGCGGGATTCATATTCTATCGTGCTGCTCGGCTTCAAATTAAAGTCAAAATTTTCACGAATTTCAGTAATATGTTTTGTTGAAAGTCTTTCTTCTATCGCATCATTAATCTCATTTTTGCTATTATCAATGGCAGATATAACATAATCATCCGCATGGCGGATTTGTTCACGAATTGCATCGTATTTGTCAGCGGGGGCATAAAGCATTTTTTGGTAACGACCAACGATTTGTTTGGGTACACCTATTGCTAATTTCTCACCAGCATCCAATAACACAGCGCGATCACATAAATCAACAATCGTGCTTCCAGAATGTGACACAAACAAAATTGTCGCCCCACTAGCGCGAATTGCCTCAATACGAGAAAAACATTTTCTTTGAAATAATTCATCTCCGACAGAAAGTGCTTCATCGACAATTAATATTTCAGGATCTACATTTATAGCAACAGCAAAAGCCAAGCGCACCATCATTCCGCTGGAATATGTTTTTGTTGGTTGCTCAACAAATTCACCAATATCAGCAAAAGCAAGAATATCATCGAACCTGGCATCAATTTCTGCCTTGCTTAAACCGAGTACAGTAGCATTCAGATAAACATTTTCTCGCCCAGTGAATTCAGGATTAAACCCAGCACCAAGTTCCAATAGCGCAGCAACTCGTCCATAGGTTTGAATAGTTCCGCCGGTAGGATTAAGCGTTCCGCAAATCATCTGCAGTAATGTTGATTTACCACTGCCATTACGACCAATAATGCCGACTGTTTCCCCTTTTTTAACTTGAAAAGAAACCTCTTTCAATGCCCAAAATTCGTCAAAGTAATGTTTGGAAGATTTGCCAAATAAACGTCTTAGGCGAGGAAATATAAACTGTTTTAGCCGATCACGCGGACTGGAATAAACCTGAAAACATTTGCTCAAATTTTCAACTTGAATCGCAATTTCATTCATGATTGCAAACCACCACTCAAATATCGTTCATTTCTCATATTATTTAGCTTATTTAATAATTTCACTTTTTTGTGAACAAATATTACTCACCCAAATATCTTTTGTGGCTTGTAATTCAATCCTGCCATTTCTACCTGCTGGCAGATTAAATGCTTTTTATCCAACCATTTTGCTACGAGCGACGTCGCAATGCATGTTATGCAAACCCATTTTTAGTCAATTTATTCAAATACTTATCAAAGAACATCAGCAAAACCTTTTCTGGTTTTCTGAAAAAAAGTATATCCAGCCCAAAAAATAATGAGTGCCACAAGCGCATATACCCCTAAGCCCACCCAATTTGGCTGAACACCCCACACCAATACATCACGAGCTTGTTCAATAATAAACGTAAGCGGATTTGCCATAATGAAGGGACGAAATTGTTCAGGAACAGCAATAACTGGATAAAAAATTGGGGCCAAAAACATTAACACTGTAGTTAAAATAATAATTGTTTGACCAATATCGCGTAAATAAACCCCCAGCGATGCCAATATCCATGCTAACCCTGTAATTAGGATTATCATCGGCAAAAGCACTAATGGAATAAAAACAATAGTCCAATGTAAATAACCATTAAAAGCAACAAAGGCAATAAGCCAAACTGTAATACTGACCATACAATGAAACAAAGTCGAACCCAAAGCAATTACAGGTAAAATTTCCAAAGGAAACACAACTTTTTTGACGTAATTCACGTTGGATAAAATTAAACTTGGGGCGCGGTTTAACATTTCGGCAAATAAACCTTGCACGATTAATCCTACAAATAACACCACGGCAAATTCAGTCTTACTTCCACTCGCCGACATCCCGCCCCAACGTGATTTAAAAATTTCAGAAAACACAAAGGTATACACAATCAACATAAAAACTGGGTTGAAAAATGACCATGCCAAACCTAGGGCAGATCCTCTGTAGCGTCCTATAACTTCACGCTTACTCATCTGAAAAATCAATTGACGATTATGCCAGAGACTTTTTAATAATGAGGTGAAAGATACAGGTTGGTTAGCATGTGGATTTATTGCAATTGAGGATAATGTCATTTGAAATACTCGGCATCTGCAAATAATTTCGCGTCCAGATCTTTTGAGGATAATGCAGGAATACCTAAATTCGGCCATTTAATAGCAATTTCTGGGTCACTCCATAAAATACTGCGTTCAAACTCAGGGTTCCAATAATCTGTAGTTTTATACAAAAATTCCGCTGTTTCCGATGTCACCACAAAACCATGCGCAAACCCCTCTGGAATCCAAAACATCCGTTTATTTTCGGCTGACAATTCCACGGATACATGCTTACCAAAGGTAGGTGAATTTTTACGGATATCCACAGCTACATCAAATACAGTTCCCTGCACTACTCGAACCAATTTCCCTTGCGGTTGTTGAATTTGATAATGCAAACCACGCAAAACATTTTTAACCGAACAGCTATGATTGTCTTGTACAAAATCAACCTCACGCCCAACTAACTCGTTAAATTTACGCTGATTAAAACTCTCAAAAAAGAAACCACGATCATCACCAAATACGCGTGGCTCCAAAATTAGCAGATCTGGAATAGATGTAGTTATTGCTTTCATGGATAAACAACTTCCTTTAATACACGCAACAGATATTGACCGTAACCATTTTTAGCTAATGGCTGCGCTAATTTTTCTAATTGTTCTGCATTGATGAAATTTTTACGGAATGCAATTTCTTCAGGACAACAAATTTTCAATCCCTGACGATGTTCTATGGTTTGAATAAAATTACTTGCTTCCATTAAACTTTCATGTGTCCCTGTATCTAACCAGGCGTATCCGCGTCCCATGATTTCCACATTGAGTTTTTCACGCTCCAGATAAATGCGATTTAAATCTGTAATTTCCAACTCACCCCGAGCTGACGGCTTTAAGCTTGAAGCAATATCGACAACCTGATTATCATAAAAATATAATCCTGTTACAGCGTAATTACTTTGTGGATTTTTGGGTTTTTCTTCTAGGCTAGTAGCGCGCCCTTGTGCATCAAAAGCTACCACCCCATAACGTTCTGGATCCTGAACATGGTAAGCAAACACCGTGGCACCATGTTCACGCTGCATGGCCTGGCTTAATTGAGCATCTAAATTATGACCATAAAAAATATTATCACCAAGCACCAACGCGCTTGGTGAATTACCAATAAATTCCTTACCAATAATAAACGCTTGCGCCAAACCATCTGGGCTTGGTTGAACTGCGTACTGAAGATTTAACCCCCACTCATGACCATCACCTAACAACTGCTCAAAACGTGGTGTATCTTGTGGAGTTGAAATAATAAGAATGTCACGAATTCCCGCCATCATTAGTGTACTGAGAGGGTAGTAAATCATCGGTTTATCGTAAACAGGGAGTAACTGCTTAGAAACCGCTTGGGTTACAGGGTAAAGTCGCGTACCGGAACCACCGGCTAAGATAATCCCTTTGCGTTGTTTCATCATTATTTTTCACCTATTTCTGTCAGCATACGAGTTACACCTTTTTGCCAATGTGGAAGTTCTAAATTAAAAGTTTTTTTCAGTTTATGTGTATCTAAACGCGAATTGAGTGGACGTGGCGCGGGTAAAGGATAAGCGCTGGTTGGAATTGGTTTTATCGCCTCTGCAGCTACCTTAATTGCCAATCCAGATTCACGTGCAGATTCAATGACAAAACGTGCATAGTCGTACCACGTAGTTTCACCACCAGCAACCAAATGGTACAAACTTTGCGCTTCTGGTGTTTTAAGTGCCTGCTGTACGCAATGTGCGGTTACATCTGCCAGCAAATCAGCGCCCGTTGGCGCACCGATCTGATCATTAATCACATTTAACTGATCACGCTCTTGGGCCAATCGCAACATGGTTTTAGCAAAATTTCCGCCTCGTGCAGCATATACCCAACTAGTTCTGAAAATAAGATGCTTACATCCAGAATTGAGAATGAATTCTTCACCCTCCCGTTTCGTTTTTCCGTAAACACTAAGAGGATGGGGCGCATCCGTTTCCTGCCAATGATGATCACCACTCCCATCGAAAACATAATCCGTTGAATAATGCACGAGCAATGCGTCACAACGCGTTGCCTCTTCTGCTAACAGTGCAGGAGCTAACGCATTAACTTTTCGTGTATGCTCCTGATCTGTTTCCGCCTTATCAACAGCGGTGTAGGCTGCCGCATTAACGATGATATCGGGGTTAATTTGGCGAATTGTTTGAGCAATGCCATCTAAATTTAATAGGTCACCACAATATTCAGTACTTTGCGAACTAAGGGCAATTAGCTCACCTAAAGGAGCCAAGCTACGCTGCAGTTCCCATCCGACCTGGCCATTTTTACCCAATAATAGAATTTTCACGCACAACGCTCATTGTAGTTTTTTTCAACCCAAGCCCGGTATTCACCCGATTGAACGTTAGCGACCCATGGCTGGTTAACCAAGTACCAATCCACTGTTTTACGTATGCCAGTCTCAAATGTTTCTGATGGTTTCCAGCCTAGTTCACGCTCTATTTTGCTGGCATCAATCGCATAGCGGCGGTCATGCCCCGGTCGATCCACGACAGTAATTATTTGCTCTCTATAGCTCTTGCCTTCATCCCGCGGACGTAATTCGTCTAGCAGATCGCATAACGTATGGACAATTTCAATATTAGGTTTTTCGTTCCAGCCACCTACATTGTAAACTTCGCCCACTACCCCAGCCTCCAAAACACGGCAAATAGCACTACAGTGATCTTTAACATAGAGCCAATCACGGATTTGCTGACCATCACCATAGATTGGCAACGGCTTGCCTGCAAGTGCATTCACTATCATTAGAGGAATGAGTTTTTCTGGGAAGTGATACGGACCGTAGTTATTCGAACAGTTGGTCGTCAGTACAGGTAAGCCAAAGGTGTGATGATATGAACGGACTAAATGATCACTTGCAGCCTTACTCGCTGAATAAGGACTATTGGGCTCATAACGATGTGTTTCGGTAAAAGCTGGCTCATCTTTTGTAAGCGAACCATAAACTTCATCGGTCGAAACGTGTAAAAAGCGGAATTGTTGTTTGGCATCACCTTGCAAATTAGCCCAGTAACCACGCACAGCTTCAAGTAAATGGAATGTGCCCACAATATTGGTTTGAATGAAATCTTCTGGCCCAAGAATTGAACGATCAACATGACTTTCTGCTGCAAAGTTAATAATGGCACGCGGTTGATGCTTGGCAAGTAATGCGGCCACCAATACAGAATCTCCAATGTCACCCTGTACAAAAATATGCCGATTATCCCCAATAAGCGAACTCAAATTTTCACGATTGCCGGCATAAGTAAGCGCATCCAGATTAATCACTGTTTCATCGGATTGGGAAAGCCAGTCCAGAACAAAATTTGAACCAATAAAGCCAGCACCGCCTGTTACTAATATCATTTAAACACCTAATTTTTAATTAAAGGGAAGCTGAACAAATTATCTGCGTAACAATTGCAACAACCCACCGCTTATTTTATTTTTAAGTTGCAAAATTAATTGTGCACCGCACTAAACTCCGCACATTATATTTGATTACATCAGTTTGAAATCCGGCCTTGCGTAAGAAAGTATTAATTTTTCTTTTTTGTAGCTATTTAACCATTGCAACATTTCTCATAAATAAATTGATTTTATGCAATCAAAACCCGCTTCTTAGGCGGAGCATATTATAGCGATGGATTAATGAAGTGGCTATGCCCTATTTAGGGCATTTGAACTACACAACGCCACATAAAATTAATTTATTACTAATTTAACAGGGATTTTTACAAACTTTTTGCCCACAAATTTTGTTATGGGTTAAATTACACGAATTAACAGGGATTTACGCACTCGCTACTAAACCGTTTTCAATTTCCATTAATTTCATGCACATAACTACACGCACAATTCCAGTACAAAACCCAAACGAAAATAATGATAAGGTGTGCCCCACAGAACATTTCACCATTACGCCAACAGATCGTGAAAAGCGCCAGGGGCATCACTCCAAAGTAATTTGGCTAACAGGATTGTCAGGTGCGGGCAAATCAACAATCGCCAATGCCCTGGAAATTAAGCTGCATTTCGCCAATAAATTCACCTATATATTAGATGGCGACAACGTTCGTAAAAGTTTAAATAAAGACCTCGGATTTGACGCACCTAGTCGCACAGAAAATATTCGCCGCATATCAGAAGTTGCCAACATGATGAGGGAAGCTGGCTTGATCGTCATCGTCACTGCAATCTCCCCTTTTCGGATTGATCGGGAACAGGCAAAAAAATGCATTGGATCTGAACATTTTATCGAAGTACATATCAGCACGCCGCTGCAGGTATGCGAACAAAGAGACCCGAAAGGCCTTTATAAAAAATCAAGGTCAGGACAACTTTCCAACATGACCGGCATAGACAGCCCTTATGAATTACCTGAAAACCCGGCAATCGCGATAGACTCTAGCCGGACTGACATTGAAGCTAGTGCGGAACTTATTTTCAATTTAATCTACTCATCAGAATAACGCCCAAAAAATCACCAAGCCTATTTTTCTTTGGCACAATAATGGCTTGCATATCAGTGGCGCAACTGTAATCCTCAAACATGCTCGAGTCATAACATACCGGGTATATCAATTACTTAAATTTAATGGAAAATCATGCCACGATAAACTGGCGGGAAACATCAATCACTTCAATGAATTGACAATTATCTTGGCCTGAATTACCTACTTTCTCATCGACAATGGTTCTAACTTCTTCCACTGATCACCTCGCTACATGTTTCAACTGCTTTGTCATGGCAGTTTCCTGTTTTTCAAATGCCGAGACTGTGTAAAAACTAAAAATAAATTTGAGCGCGAAAAAATCGACCTATTAAAACGATCGCTATTCAATTATTTTAATGTTGGGAATGGTTTCCCTACCCACGCTTTTTCAGAAAAAGCGTGCAATTTTTTGTTTTTACACATAGATGGTCGCCCCCATTTTGCCAAGCTTTTATTCACTGATGTTAAGAAGGTAGAGATTGCAGCCATAGATCCGGACTTTTAATCAAGGCTGCCGCCTCTGTCCCTGATGGAATTTGCTGGTAGGTTCCTCAACAGTCTCTCGAGCTTTACGCTCCCTGTGTCAAATAGGTTTCACCTACCACGGTCTAACCTGTCTTGCCATCACTTCATAATTGCCTGTGCAATCGGTGGAGTTTTTCCTTTCTATCGTTTAATGCTTTAGCTTACAGCCTAACCTTAATGACCTGATGCAAAGTTAATCTGATATTTACGTTCGTGTGCCAAGAGCGCCCAAATGATCCGAGCATTTTTATTCGCCAAAGCGACTACGGCAACGTTGAAATTTCTGCGTTCCATCAGATTAGCCAACCAACTTCCCGCATGATGCACTTTGCGTTCAGCTGCCCGAAGAACGGATCTCGCGCCGTGTATCAGCAATGTCCTTAAATAAGAATCGCCGCGCTTACTTATTCCCAATAGCATCTGCTTACCGCCACTAGAATGCTGACGTGGCACCAACCCTAACCATGCAGCCAATTGCCGCCCATCTTTGAAGCACTTCGCATCGCCAATTGATGCCACGATCGCAGTTGCCGTTATCGGACCAACGCCAGGTATTTCTTCTAGTTTTTTACTTGCTTCGTTTTGTTTGTGCCAAATTTTAATTTGTACTTCTAATTCGCCAACTTGACGATCAAGTTCTTTTAAATGATCACCAAGTCGCTGGATTAATTGACAAAAAACTCCTGGAAGCTCATTTGCACATTCCTCCAGAATATGAGGAAGACGTTTTGTAACGTTGCAAATTCCCTGTCGTATCACAATGCAGTATTCAGACAATAAATCGCGAATCTGATTGGCTTGAGCCGTGCGCGATTTAACGAAACCTTGGCGTGCTCGGTGCAAAGACAGCACTGACTGTTGCTCAACATTCTTGATCGGCACAAACCGCATATTTGGTCTACCTACAGCTTCGCAAATTGCCTCAGCATCCGCTGCATCATTCTTATTCGTTTTAACGTAAGGCTTTACATATTGAGGAGCCATTAATTTGACAGTGTGCCCTTGCGACTGCAATTTTCTCGCCCAATAGTGTGCGCTAGCGCAAGCTTCCATACCGACTAAGCAAGGACTTAATTTAATAAAAAATTCCAAAACTTGATCGCGCCTCAGGGCTTTTCTAAGTACGGCTTTCCCTTGATCATTCACCCCATGTACTTGAAATACGTTTTTTGCCAGATCAATCCCGAATGTAGTAATCTTCATTTTGGTCGCCTCTTTCAGTTAGTGGTACGTCGCGGTTCCACTTTGGCACAATGATGCCGTTTCCGGAAGGGGGCGACCATTCCATTAGCCTCTGCCGAATGTAAACACATTTTTACGAACGTTAACAACCCCGAATATAGTAATATAGCAATTTTCCTGTCATTCAACGTCTATGTATTTAACAACTAATAATAAGCATGCGCTATTTTTAACATTAGCTTTAGCCACTTTTATTGTTTCTACAATTTTTATATGGCAAGGAAATAAAGGATTCAGTTTATGGGATGAGGGTTTTCTTTGGTATGGCGCTCAACGCACAATGCTAGGTGAGGTGCCAATTAGAGATTTCTTGGCCTATGACCCAGGTAGGTATTATTGGTCAGCAACTTTAATGAGTATATTTGGAAATAACGGCATTATCTCATTACGAGTTACCGTAGCAATATTCCAAACGTTTGGCTTATTCATAGGTCTTTTTCTAATTTCCATATCCACAAAAAAACAAAACCTCATTTATTTACTCTTATCTTGTGCAGTACTTTTCATATGGATGCTCCCAAGACACAAGCTATTTGATATATCATTATCAATATTTATTATTGGGATTTTGACTTTTCTCATTGAAAATCCAACAAATAAACGTTTTTTCATCACTGGATTTTGCATTGGTTTAATTGCATTTTTTGGGCGAAATCATGGCCTTTATGCAGTACTCGGGATGATCGGTGTAATGCTTTGGTTAAACATTAAAAAAAACCAAAATATAAATTTTTTGAAAAATTTTTTGGTTTGGATTACAGGTGTCATTATAGGTTTTTCACCTATGATTTTAATGATTGTATTCGTACCAGGATTCGCTCTTGCATTTTTGGATAGTATCCGCTTTTTGTTTGAAATTAAAGCTACAAACCTCCCTCTTCCTATCCCTTGGCCTTGGTTAATTCAATTTAATACTTTACCGTTTAACGAATCTATACGAGGTTTTTTAGTTGGCATAATTTTTATCGGTGTTCTTGTCTTTGGAGTGTTATCCATTGCTTGGGTATTTTTGGGGAAAATTAAAAACAAACAAATTCCCTCCGCATTTGTCGCAACTTCATTTTTAGCTCTTCCATATGCACAATTCGCCTATTCCAGAGCGGATGTTAGTCATCTTGCCCAAGGTATTTTCCCATTTCTTATTGGCGGCTTAGTTCTTTTGTCCTCTCAACCCTCAAAAATTAAATGGTCAATAACGATAATGTTTTGTATAGGAAGTGTTTGGATATTGTTAGCATATCAACCTGATTGGCAATGCATTGAAAACAAACAATGTGTGGAAATCAAAATTTCTAACAATAAACTGGAAGTAGATCCATCTACAGCAAATGACGTTGCTCTCTTACGTAAGCTAGTGAACCAATATGCGCCTAATAATGAAAGTTTTATTGCGGCTCCTTTCTGGCCAGGTGCATATGCATTGCTTGATCGCAAATCCCCGATGTGGGAAATTTACGCACTATTTCCCCGCTCACAAGCTTTCGAACAAACTGAAATCGAACGTATAAAAAAGACAAATCCTAGGTTTGCTATTGTTTTAGATATACCACTTGATGGGCACAACGAATTGCGTTTCAAGAACACTCATCCACTCATTCACCAGTATATTGTTGACAACTTCGATCTAATTCCTAACTCGCTCAATCAAACCTACCAAATTTACAAGTCTAAAGAGGGGAGTCTATGAAGAAAATCGCCATTCTTCAATCCAACTATATCCCTTGGAAGGGATATTTTGACATGATATCTGCCGTTGACGAGTTCATTCTCTACGACGACATGCAATACACGCGACGTGACTGGCGTAACCGCAACCAAATCAAGACACCGCAAGGATTACTATGGATAACAGTTCCAGTTTTAGTCAAAGGTAAGTACCATCAAAAAATCAGGGATACTGAGATAAATGACAATGATTGGGCTGCAAACCATTGGAAAGCATTGGTTCAAAACTATCGGCGTGCGCCACATTTTGAAGAAATTGCGTTATGGCTGGAACCGATTTATTTAACTAAGACCTATACCCATATCTCGCAACTTAATCGCAATCTAATTGAAGCTATTTGCAATTACTTGCATATAACAACTCGAATAACCAACTCATGGGACTATAACCTGCTTGATGATGGTAAAACTGAGCGTTTAGCCGATCTCTGCAAACAGGCAGGTGGCTCTGAATACATTTCAGGACCATCAGCCAAAGATTATGTTGAAGAGCGTGTATTCACCGATATGGAAATACAACTTAGTTGGTTTAACTATAATGACTATCCCGTATATCCACAACTTTGGGGAGAATTCACACATGGAGTCACCATTCTTGACCTTTTGTTTAATTGCGGGAAAGATGCTCATAAATATATGAGGCATGTGAGCCCATGAAACTATCAATAGTTACTACACTCTATCAATCGGCATCCTATATCAATGAGTTTCATCGCAGAGTAAGTGCCGTTGCCAATCAACTAGTTGAAGAAAATTACGAAATTATTTTAGTAAATGATGGCTCTCCCG
Organism: Solimicrobium silvestre; assembly: GCF_002976435.1. Lineage (GTDB taxonomy): Bacteria > Pseudomonadota > Gammaproteobacteria > Burkholderiales > Burkholderiaceae_D > Solimicrobium > Solimicrobium silvestre. The sequence goes on from NZ_PUGF01000006.1 coordinate 23,775, forward strand.
ATAACAGTCTTGAGCTTGCTTTACATCTTACCAAAAACGACAGCCATGTTGTCGTCATTGATCTTTCACGTAACTTCGGTCATCACAAGGCGATGATGACAGGGCTTGCTCATGCGAAGGGAGAATTAGTATTACTCATTGACAGCGATTTGGAAGAAGAACCAGAATATCTAATTACATTCGCCGACAAAATGCTAAAGGAAGGCTGCGATGTAGTGTATGGAGTTCAAGAGAAGCGTAAGGGGAATTGGTTTGAACGCAGGAGTGGTCAGTTATTCTATCGTTTTTTTAAAGCGCTGACAGGCTTAGCGCTACCGGAAAACATAGTTACGGCAAGACTAATGACCCGTCGTTATGTTGCAGCTTTATTACAGCATAAGGAAAGAGAGGTTTTCATGGCCGGTCTATGGCATATCACTGGATTTGAACAACGCCCACACTTAGTAAAAAAACATAGCTGCAGTGAAACCACCTATACCTTCCGCAGAAAAATGTCTCTGCTAGTCAATTCAGTGACCTCATTTAGTAATGCACCGTTGGTCGGTATTTTCTATATTGGTGTTTCGATCTCCTTGGTTGCATTTTTTTACACTTGCTATCTTGCAATTCAATGGGCATTCCTTGCCAAGCCCTTAAGTGGTTGGACATCAGTCATGGCATCAATCTGGCTGTTGGGTGGAATGATCATTTCTTTTATCGGCGTGGTTGGTATTTATCTCTCTAAAATATTTTCTGAAACCAAACAGCGCCCCTACACGATCATCAGGCAGATTTATGCTAAACAAAAAAACTGACCTATTAACCGAAATTGCGGAATATTACTCAACCAAATTGGCAGAGCATGGTGAGACACCTCTCGGGGTTGATTGGAATGGCGAAGATAGTCAACTACTACGTTTTGAGCATCTATGTAAAATTATTGATCCAATAAACCGCTTTTCATTAAATGACCTGGGTTGTGGTTACGGAGCTCTTTATGACTTTCTTCTTAAAAAGTACACCCAATTATCCTATTCAGGAATCGATGTTGCCGAAGTGATGATAAGTGCTGCTGAGCAACGCTATAAAGACCAACCTTTAGCTCGTTTTATTATTTCACACGAACCTGATCAAATTGCCGATTATTCGGTAGCAAGCGGTATCTTTAACGTCCGCTTGGACAAAACAGATGACGAATGGCTGTCTTATCTCAAAACCACTCTTGACGTACTGAATCACAGTAGCCGCAAAGGCTTCGCTTTCAACTGCTTAACTTCCTATTCGGACAAAGATAGAATGCGCGATTATCTATATTACGCAGACCCTTGTATATTATTTGATTTGTGCAAAAGTCGTTATTCTCGCAATGTTGCTCTACTTCATGATTACGGATTGTATGAGTTTACAATTTTAGTTAGGAAATAAACATGAAAAAATCTTTAGTAATATTTGGCGTCGGTGACATCGCCCAGCTTGCACATTTTTACTTTAATAGCGATTCAGAATATCAAGTTGTTGCTTTTACGGTTGACGCAGCCTATCTAACGAAAACAAATTTTTGCGGATTGCCTGTTATCGCCTTTGAGAAAATTGGAGAACATTACACACCAGACAATTACGAGGTTTTTGTTGCGCTCAGCTACTCCAAACTCAACGCTATACGCAAGGAAAAATATCTGCTCGCTAAAGCTTTGGGTTACCGGATAGCGAGCTACATTAGTTCTCGCGCCACTGTTTTAAATGAAGGACGTATCGGTGAAAACTGTTTTATTTTCGAAGATAACACCATTCAACCGTTCGTTAACATTGGCAACAATGTTACGCTTTGGAGTGGTAATCACATTGGACACCACTCCATTATCAAGGATCACTGCTTCATTGCCTCTCATGTGGTAATTTCAGGCGGTGTAGAGATTGGGGAGCAATGCTTTGTCGGGGTAAATGCAACGCTGCGTGATCATATCAAAGTTGGCGAAAAATGCGTAATTGGTGCCGGAGCTTTACTGCTTTCCAACGCAGATCCGGAAGGTGTATATATTGGCCTTGAAACAAATCGATCAAAAGTGCCAAGTACGAGGCTAAGTCATATATGAGCACTAAATGGCAAAAACTTGGTCTATTGTATTGCCCTTCTGAGATTGGTCAACACCCCAAACTCTTATCACACGCATCAAATCCATTACCAGTGTTAATCGACGGGGATGTCTATCGCGTGTTTTTTAGCGGTAGAGACGCTGATAATAGATCATCAGTAGGCGCCGTCGATGTCGATGTCGTCAAACATAAAATCGTTCAAGTTCATCGCCAGCCTTTTTTTGAGCATGGACAGGAAGGCAGTTTTTTTGCCGATGGCGTGAGCATTGGTAACTGCTACGAAATTGATGGTAAGCGTTACATGCTGTTTATGGGATGGCAAAACCCATTCAATAGGCACTGGCGCGGCGATATTGGCCGACTTATCGTGAATTCTGATTTGACGCTAGAGTTAGATAGTGACACCCCCTTTATGTCCTTAGACGAAGTCGATCCCATTAGCCTTTCTTATCCATGGGTGCTCAGGAATGAAAATGGTGGTTACAACATGTGGTATGGATCAACGACAACATGGGATGCTGGCAATAAAGAAATGCTGCACGTAATCAATTACGCCTCATCTTCTGATGGAAATCACTGGGAACGTGAGGGCTTGGCCGTTCCATATGAACTTGGCACAGCTCAAGCTTTTTCAAGACCTACAGTAGCATATTATGCTCAAGGATATGAAATGTGGTTTTCCTACCGTAGTGGATCAGATATGAAATACCGAATTGGATATGCCAATAGTAAAAATTCAAAGGAGTGGAAACTTCGATTGGAAGAGGCAGGAATTAATGTTTCCGCAGCTGGGTGGGATTCTGAAATGATTGAGTACCCATTCGTGTTCAAGCATAAAGGCATCAGATATATGTTGTATAATGGCAATTCTTACGGAAAAACTGGCTTTGGCTTAGCAATAGAGGAAGATGAGCATGGCGCGTCCAAGTGATTACATTTATATTTTGGCCACTATAGGATTCACCGTTTATGGACAACTGATTCTTAAATGGCGTATTTCCCATTATGGACCGCTCCCAATGGCCCTATTAGAAAAGCTAAAGTTTTTGACACTTCTTTTATTAGATCCCGCAATTTTTTCAGGATTTTTCGCAGGCTTTATTGCTTCACTCGCCTGGATGTCGGCAATGACAAAATTTGATTTGAGTCATGCATACCCATTCATGAGTCTTAACTTCGTTGTGGTCCTGTTGCTGAGCGGCTGGTTCTTAAACGAACCAATTACTCTCCAAAAAACACTAGGTATCCTATTAATTGTGGTTGGGACTGTGGTGGCCGCACGTGGCTGACTTAAGATCAATAGGCACGCCTTGGATGACTTAACTCACCAAGTTATCCTATGGAATGAAATCGTTTATCCAGTCTTGGGCGGAGTATCTTCTTTGGCATATAATTTAATGCCGTGGGTGCTTGACTTCTAGCACTTTTCCCCGTTAATTCCTTAGAAAAAAACGACCATAGCATGAGTGATCTACTTGTAAGCGAAGGTGATATGACAATTATTGCTAATGAACAGCGTTTTAATTTTCTTAGTACTTATTACAAATGACATTTGCATGGAGATTTGACAGAGCTGTTGGTTCAAAAATACGGTTAAATTCAATTTAGCAGGTGTCGATGTGTGACTACTACATGACGATCACATTGTATATAAGTGAAATTCTTGAAGTACGACCCTAAGGAACAGGATATGACCAATAAACGAATCCCTTTTAACTGGCCACATATGACCGGAAAAGAGCTATATTACATCGCCGAGGCTCACTTTAATGGTCGCTTGGCAGGTGATGGCCCGTTCACAAAACTTTGCCATAACTGGCTTCAGGAGCGTACAGGCAGCAGTAAGGCTTTGTTGACCCACTCTTGCACTGCTTCTTTGGAAATGGCAGCCTTACTACTGGATATTCAGCCTGGGGATGAGATCATCATGCCATCCTACACGTTTGTTTCCACCGCAAATGCATTCGTATTAAGAGGAGGCATTCCTGTTTTCATTGATATTCGTGAAGATACACTAAATATCAATGAGAGATTCATTGAACCTGCAATAACCCCACGCACTCGTGCGATTGTCCCTGTACATTACGCTGGCATTGCCTGCGAAATGGATACCATCATGTCAATTGCTAAGAATCATAATTTAAAGGTAGTTGAAGACGCTGCACAAGGCGTAATGGCGACTTATAAAGGGCGTGCTCTTGGTAGCATTGGTGATCTTGGTGCTTATAGTTTCCACGAAACAAAAAATGTAATTTCAGGAGAAGGAGGGGCACTGCTGATTAACGACCATAAGCTTTCCTTACGTGCTGAAATTATTAGAGAAAAAGGTACTAATCGAAGCCAATTTTATCGAGGTGAAGTGGATAAATATACCTGGCAAGAAATAGGATCATCATTTTTACCCGGTGAATTAATTGCCGCATTTCTTTGGGCTCAATTTGAAGAAGCAGATAAAATTACACAAAAACGAATGGTAGCTTGGCAGCGATATCATGAGTTACTTGCCCCTCTGGAATCTAGTGGAGTAATTCGTCGTCCGGTTATTCCCAAAGAATGCCATCATAATGCCCATATGTATTACGTAATACTTGGACCTGAAATCGATCGACAAAAAATATTGGATGTACTCAATCGCAATGACATTAATGCAGTCTTCCATTACGTTCCATTGCACTCATCTCCAGCAGGGCTTCGTTACGCAAGGGCGCATGGATCCCTTGAAATAACAAATAAACTATCTGAACGATTATTGCGTTTACCTCTTTGGGTAGATATTACAGAATCAAAGCAAAATAAAGTTATTGATGTCCTTAAAGAAGCAATTTATAGCGCCACACATTAGATAAATATCCTATAAAAAATACCCGCAAACGCGGGCATTTTTCAAAACACATTTCTAATTCTACAAATTTAATTAAACTAAATCAGCTTATTTATGTGTTTCTACATCATGAATAGCGTGCTCAGTAGCGTGGATAGCGGCATGGATATGATCCATCACACGGTGTTTCAACTCTCTTGTTTCTGGATTGTCTTCTTCGCCTGAAACATCAGATTCTGCTTTTTTCAACAATTCCAAAGCATGATGCAAACGACCTGGATGATCCATAGCAGCATCTTCATGCGGATGGTCATTCAAATTTTTGCCATCATCAATCGCTGCTTTTTTAATTTCGCCGATAGCTTTATCAACTTCAGTAATTGCAACATCTTCTTGACCACTTACCGCTGCATCGCCTGGGCGGTGCTCTAATTTCCAACGTGCATCACGCAAGTCGCTTAAAGCATGTAAATATGCAGGATGCTTACCTGGCAAATCGGCGTGCGCAGCTAGCGGCAACAATGCAGCAAATAACAAGGCGAATAGTGGTTGTTTCAATTTCATGATCAGATTTTCCTCTAGTTGTATAAATGTTGTATCACTAAAATAACTTCGTTATATAACAACGGTAAGCACCGTCTTCCCTTACCTGATTTCCTAACGATTAAAACATGGTTAGGATGACATATTAATTGCAAATTGACAACTAATTGGTGCAAGCTGGAGCACACGATTACTCTCTAGCGCCTTCCAACTTGCACTTCTTTCCCGCTTTAAAGTCCCACAAGAACTTACTGCGAAAAATTATTTACCAATAGCCTGGCTGTTCTGATTCAACTGCTGATTCAAGGCTTTTTGATCGGTTTTAGTAATGTGACCGTGATCTTGTGAGGCCATGGCTTTTTCTTCGCCATGTATTGTTTTATCATTGGCGCGTAAATTGTGCGCTTGTGCCTTGGTGATTTCGCCTTCTTTAACTTCTTTAGTGATGCGTTTATTTTGATTTGCCAAACGGTCATTCACCTGATCGCGACGTGGGTGATCTTTTTGCCATTGTGTTTCATCGGCAAAAGCAGAACTGGCCAACAGTGTGCTAACAGTGGCGATAGCGGCTAAAGTCATCATAATGCGAGTGCTGTTTTTCATGCTCTATTCCCCTTTAATCTGTGAGTTTGGTCTTACTTAGTGTCGTATTGTTCGACATGACTCATTAACGAGGCTTACCAAAACTGCGATGACCTGCATTACAATTTGTTTCAACTGTCCGCACTTCTCGCAAAACAAAATTTAACTTTAATCCATACCCCTGTATTTTATTTTAATACCAGGATATTTACCAATATCTACTTTAGCCTTACTACATACTGTTGAAAAATTAATTTCCAATCAATGGGAAACCCATTGGGCACGTTAAATTTTATAAAAAAACATGAGAGTATATAAAATTCATCTTTTCACCCATAAAATACGTGTTTTTTTGACCAAGCTAGAGCAACTTCCACTTTCACCAAATAAGAATAAAACCGCGCTTTCACCCAGTAATTTCGTATCTACGAGGGAAAACATTTATAATCACGCGTTTGATGTATTTGCCGAGATAAATAATGCCGATTTATGCTTACCGTTGCAACGAGTGTGGTTTTGCCAAAGATGTCTTGCAGAAAATGTCTGACCCTGTGCTCACCGATTGCCCTTCTTGCGGCAAATCTGAATTTAAAAAGCAAGTGACCGCCGCTGGCTTTCAGCTAAAAGGCTCGGGCTGGTATGTGACTGATTTTAAAGGCGCCTCAGGTGGGACGTCGGTAGCAGCATCTGACGCAAAAAAAACAGACTCTGGCAAATCTGATTCTGCCAGCTCAGCGGCAACTACGACAGCAGCCGCAACCAGTTCTACGGAATCCAGCAGCACAACCCCAAGCGCCACCAAGTAGAAATCAAGCTCGCTATGCTACGAAAATATTTTATTACCGGCTTACTGATATTAGTGCCCCTGTCGATTACCTTATGGGTAATTCATTCAGTGATCGGCCTGATGGATCAGTCGCTGCTACTGCTACCGATGGAATGGCGGCCAGAAACTTTGCTGGGTATGCATATTCCTGGCGTCGGCACGATCCTGACTTTATTGATCATTTTGGTCACCGGCTTATTGACCAGAAATTTTATCGGCAACTATGTGGTCGCCGGCTGGGAAGCATTATTAAATCGCATACCGATTGTGAATTCGATTTACTCCAGCGTAAAACAAGTTTCCGACACGCTTTTTTCCAGCGATGGCAATGCGTTTAGAACTGCCGTGTTAGTGCAATATCCACGCGAGGGAATGTGGACCATTGCCTTTGTTACCGGCACGCCCAGCTATGCAGTTCAACAGCATTTAACCGGTGACTATGTGAGTATTTACGTGCCGACCACGCCCAACCCGACTTCCGGATTTTTTTTGATGGTACCCAAAGCGGACGTCATCGAGTTGGATATGAGCGTTGATGTGGCCTTAAAACACATCGTGTCCATGGGCGTCGTTGCACCGGAACAGCACAACATTAGTAAGCAACCTGATTAACGTAGGTCGGGCTTGCGATTTGTCAGCCCAACATGCTCAACCAAATGCTGGGCTGATAGCGCTTTAGCCCAGCCTACGAATTTTGATTCGAATTTTTATCTATTAACTGGAACTATCATTATGTCCATGCGAACTCATTACTGCGGCCAAACTACCGAAGCCGCGCTAGATCAAACCGTTAGCTTATGCGGCTGGGTACACCGTCGTCGCGACCACGGCGGCGTTATTTTTATTGATTTACGTGACCGCGAAGGTTTGGTGCAAGTCGTTTGCGCACCGGAACAAGCCGAAGTATTTGCTGCAGCCGAAACAGTGCGTAATGAATTCTGCTTACGCATCACCGGTGTAGTTAGAAATCGCCCGGAAGGCACCGTCAATTCCAATTTAAAATCCGGCAAAATTGAAGTGTTGTGCCAGGTATTGGAAGTGTTGAATGCGTCGGTAACTCCACCGTTCCAATTAGATGACGATAATTTATCTGAAACCACGCGCTTAACACATCGCGTATTGGATTTGCGTCGCCCGCAAATGCAAAACAATTTGCGCCTGCGTCATAAAGTTACGATGGAAGTACGTCGTTACTTAGATGCGTTAGGTTTTATCGACGTTGAAACGCCGATGCTCACCAAATCAACGCCAGAAGGCGCACGTGATTATTTGGTGCCGTCACGCGTGAATGCCGGTCAATTTTTCGCCCTGCCGCAATCCCCGCAATTGTTTAAACAATTGCTGATGGTGGCCAACTTTGATCGCTACTACCAAATCACCAAATGCTTCCGCGATGAAGATTTACGCGCGGACCGTCAGCCTGAATTTACCCAGATCGATTGCGAAACTTCGTTCATGTCAGAACAAGAAATCCGCGATTTATTTGAAGACATGATTCGCCTGATCTTTAAAAACTGTTTGTCGGTTGATTTAGATAGCCAGTTCCCAGTCATGGACTACAGCACCGCAATGGGTATGTACGGTTCCGACAAACCTGATATGCGCGTTAAATTAGAATTCACCGAACTCACCTCCGTCATGAAGGACGTGGACTTTAAAGTGTTCTCCGGTGCGGCAAATATGGTCGGCGGTCGCGTAGTTGGTTTGCGCGTTCCAGGCGGCGGCGCAATGCCACGTTCAGAAATTGACGCTTACACGCAATTCGTTAGTATCTACGGCGCAAAGGGCTTGGCTTACATCAAGGTCAATGACAAAGCGGCGGGTCGTGAAGGCTTGCAATCACCTATCGTTAAAAACCTGCACGACGCGGCATTAGCCCAAATCATCGAACTCACCGGCGCACAAAACGGTGATTTGATTTTCTTTGGTGCGGATAAAGCCAAAGTCGTCAACGACGCTATCGGCGCGTTGCGCGTCAAAATTGGTCATAGCGATTTCGGTAAATCAAACGGCTTATTTGAAAACGTGTGGAAACCATTATGGGTTGTTGACTTCCCGATGTTTGAATACGATGAAGACAGCGCACGCTGGTTTGCTTGCCATCATCCGTTCACCGCACCAAAAGACGGCCATGAAGAATTGTTAGAAACAGATCCAGGCAACTGCATCGCCAAAGCCTACGATTTAGTCTTGAACGGCTGGGAAATGGGCGGCGGTTCAATCCGTATCCATAAAGCCGATGTACAAAGCAAAGTATTCCGCGCCTTAAACATTGACGCCGAAGAAGCCCAACTCAAATTTGGCTTCTTGTTGGATGCATTGCAATACGGCGCTCCTCCGCATGGCGGCTTGGCGTTTGGTTTGGATCGTATCGTGACGATGATGGCGGGTGCTGAATCTATCCGTGACGTGATTGCCTTCCCTAAAACCCAACGCGCACAATGTTTGCTGACACAAGCACCATCTGGCGTGGATGAAAAACAACTGCGTGAGTTGCACATTCGTTTGCGTGCGACTGAACCGGTAGTTAAGGCTTAAGCCCCAAGGTGAAAACCACTTCGGTAAATTTGTTGTAATGAGAAAAGGCGCGCAGTTTTACTGTCGCGCCTTTTTTTATTGATTAAAAGTCCTAGAATGAATAAACAGTACAAAATCCCTGAATCCGTATTAGTCATCATTCATACCGTTGATTTACAGGTATTAATCATGGAGCGCGCTGACCAGGAAAAATTTTGGCAATCCGTTACCGGCTCTAAAGATGATTTAAATGAAACATACGCGGCAACAGCTGCGCGTGAAGTACAAGAAGAAACCGGTTTGGATGCGGCGCAATTCAAATTAACTGACTGGCAGTTGCAGAATGTGTATGAAATTTACCCGATCTGGCGACATCGCTATGCGCCCGGTGTTACGCAAAACACGGAACATGTGTTTGCACTGACTTTGCCTCAAATTGTGCCCATCACCTTAGCACCAGGAGAGCATCGCCAATATCGTTGGCTACCCTACAAGGAAGCGGCAGATTGTTGTTTTTCATCATCCAATGCCGAAGCTATTTTGCAATTACCTCATCGCATAAATTAAATCCAAGCCAAAACCAACCATGAAACTGCACATAGCCACTTACAACATACACAAAGGCGTCAGTTGGTTTGCTCAGAAGCCGCGCATACACGATATGCGCGCAGCCCTGCAAAGTTTAGATGCTGATTTATTGTTTTTGCAAGAAGTACAAGGTCAGCATGATCGCCGCGCACAGCGCCACGAACACTGGCCCAGCGAAGGCCAGCATGACTACATAGCAGGGGACCGGCGTCAGGCCGCATATGGTATGAATGCAACTTACCAACACGGTCATCACGGCAACGCGTTACTCAGCCGCTATCCCATTCTGCATTACAAAAACCAGGACGTATCCGATCATCGCTTCGAAGAACGCGGTATTTTGCATTGCGTCGTACAAATGCTTGAAAAAGAAGTGCATTGCTATGTAGTTCATTTCGGCTTGTTCGCAGCAGGTAGACGCCGTCAAACCGATCTGTTAATTCAGTCTATACACAGCGGAACTCCACCTGATGCGCCCTTAATTATCGCCGGTGATTTTAACGATTGGCGCAATCACCTCAGCGAACCGTTACGCCAGCAATTAGGTGTTGAGGAAGTATTTGAGCATTTATCTATTCAACGGATTGGCCGCCCAAAACAAGCGAAAGCCGCGATGACTTTCCCGGTAGGTGCTCCATTTTTGCCCTTAGACCGCATCTACGTGCGCGGAATACAAATTAAATCGGCTAAAGTTTTACAAGGCTCGCCATGGGCCAGACTATCCGATCACGCGCCACTCACCGCTGATTTGGAGTTATGAACGATAGTAGCTCTGAATTGTTTTAAGAACTTCAACTCGTTTTACGTTAACATTGCGTTAACACAAATGAGGATTACATGGGATTACAACGCAACGTTATTTTTACCGAACAAAACCAGCTCACACTATTAAACAGTGGTGGTGAGTTTTTTCCTGCGTTAATCAGCGCCATCGACTCGGCACAAGTTGAAATCTATTTAGAAACCTACCTGTTCTCAGAAGACATTACCGGAAAATTAGTGCATGACGCGCTGTGTCGCGCCGCGCAACGCCATGTTAGCGTTTATGTCATCGTTGATTGGTTAGGCACAGGAAATACCCGCTCAGCCGAACTAGGGCGCAGCTTCACCGCCTGTGGTGTGCAATTCCGCCGTTTTAATCCCTGGTTCCGACGTGGCTTTGCCCGAACTCATCGTAAATTATTCGTCGCAGATCAACGACTCGCCATCATTGGCGGCATCAATATTAATCACGATTTATTCGCCGAGGGTGAGCATAAACGCACCCTGCCTTTCCCGCGCTGGGACTTTGCAACCAGTGTCTCCGGCCCTTTAGTGGCTGAAATACATCAACTGATGTCGGATCAATGGAAAAAAGTAGGTAAATTAGATTGGCTCAAACGACTTGAGCTATTGACCGCAAAAAAAGCGGCAACTGCCCAGCCACGTGCACCAATCGTAGCTGGCTTAGCTCCGCGCGACAATTTCCTATATCGCCGAACGATACAAAAAGCATATTTATATGCGCTAGGTAACGCCAGGCATCAGGCAATCATCGCCACGCCCTACTTTGCACCAGGTCGAAAATTTCGCAATGCCTTAATTAGCGCAGCCAGACGCGGCGTGCAGGTAACGCTGCTAATTGGTTGCGGTGACTTTAGACTTCAGGACGCAGTCGCGCATTCGTATTACCCAAAACTGCTCAAACATGGCGTTCAAATTGTTGAATATCGAAAATCCCAACTGCACGCCAAGGTAGCCGTAGTCGATAATGAATGGGCCACAATCGGTTCGTGCAATTGCGATGGGCTGAGTTTATTTATCAATCAAGAAGCCAATATATTAATAAAAGACCACGAATTTTCATCTCAGTTATCTGCCGCCATTTTGCAAGGTGTTGCTGATGGGGTGAAGATTAATCTCGCGGATTATGAAAATATTTCTTGGCAGCGAAAATTTTGGTACGGCTGTTCGTTTTTTATCTATAGTTCCATAATAAGATTAATTGCAGTTGAAGATTTTATGTAAAATTTATCACTTATTTTCCTCAATAAAGAATCACGCCCGAGTAGATAATAGATTCTCTCCTCTAAAGCCCAATTCCCATTTGACATTTACCTTGCCGTGAATAATAGTACGGTCGTTCGATTAATTTTTTAATCAATTTAATATTTATCGTAAAAAACCACCAACAGGCTTTAACAAACCATGAATCCCCCAGCAAAAATCATGCGTAAAGGCGAACTAACCCGCGCTGCCATTCTAGAGGCAGCATTGCAGGTTGCGTCGCGTGATGGTTTAGAGGGACTGACTATCGGTTTGTTGGCGGATCAGATGCACATGAGTAAATCGGGGGTTTTTGCGCATTTTGGATCGCGTGAAGATTTACAAATTGATGTGATCAAACTTTATCACGCCAATTTTGAACACGAAGTGTTCTACCCAAGCCTGAAACAAAAACGCGGTTTGCCACGCTTAACTTCCATGTTTTTATTATGGGTTAATCGCGTTTCGGTCGAAGTTGCGTCAGGCTGTATTTATATCAGCGGCGCGGTGGAATACGATGACCGGCCGGGCGAATTACGTGAAAAATTATCATGGATGGTCACCACCTGGCAGCAAGCCTTGCGGCGCGCCACGGTGCAAGCAATAGACTGCGGCGATTTAAAGTCAGATACCGATCCCGATCAGCTGGTATTTGAAATGTACGGTTTAATTTTAGCGCTGCATCACGATGCACGCTTTCTAAAAATACCTGGCAGCTTTGAGCGCGCGCAAAATGGATTTGAACGTTTGATTAAGCATTATGGCAGCACCGTTATGGTAGATCCCGTAGATCCTCTGCCAAAAGAACAAGCACTTTTTACTAACTGATTTATCAACTTAGCTATTTCTAATTTTTTCAGGAGAACATCATGGGTCAATACATTGCACCAATGCGCGACATGCAATTCGTCTTACACGAGTTACTGCATGTTGAAGATGAGTTAAAACAATTGCCGAAACATGCGGAAATTGATGCTGACATCATTAACCAAGTGTTAGAAGAAGGCGGCAAATTTACTTCGCAAGTATTGTTCCCATTGAATCACTCCGGCGACCGCGAAGGCTGCCACTACAATAAAGAAGATCAAAGCGTCACAACACCAAAAGGCTTTAAAGCAGCCTACGAACAATACGTTGCGGCAGGCTGGCCTGCATTGTCATGCGATCCTGAATTCGGCGGACAAGGTTTGCCATTGGTGATCAACAACTCGTTCTACGAGATGATGAACTCCTCCAACCAAGCCTGGACGATGTACCCTGGTTTGTCGCACGGCGCTTACGAATGCATTCACCATCACGGCACGCCAGAACAACAAGCCCTGTACTTACCTAAGCTGATTTCCGGCGAATGGACAGGCACTATGTGCTTAACTGAATCGCACTGCGGTACAGATTTAGGTATGTTGCGCAGCAAAGCTGAACCACAAGCAGACGGCTCTTACAAAATTACCGGCAACAAGATTTTCATCTCAGCTGGCGAACACGACATGGCAAAAAACATCGTGCATTTAGTATTAGCACGTTTGCCTGGCGCACCAGAAGGCTCCAAAGGAATTTCCCTATTCATCACGCCAAAATATTTACCAAATGCAGATGGCACAGTCGGCGCACGTAATCCGATTACCTGCGGCGCGATTGAAGAAAAAATGGGTATCCACGGAAACTCAACCTGCCAGATGAATCTGGACGGCGCGACCGGTTGGTTAATCGGCGGCCCGAACAAAGGTTTGCAAGCGATGTTTGTGTTCATGAACGCAGCACGTTTAGGCGTTGGTATGCAAGGTTTGGGCATTACCGAAATCGCTTACCAAAACGCCTTGGTCTACGCCAAAGACCGGATTCAAATGCGTAGCTTATCGGGCGTAAAAGCTCCAGAAAAAGCCGCTGATCCTATCATCGTGCATCCTGATGTTCGTCGTATGTTGTTAACTGCAAAAGCCTATGCCGAAGGCGCACGTGCTTTCTGTTCTTACGTTGCGCTGCAATTGGATAAAGAACTGAATCATCCGGACGAAGAAGTGCGTAAAGATTGCGCAGATCAAGTCGCGTTGCTGACTCCGATCATTAAAGCCTTCATCACCGACAACGCCTGGATTTCTACTTCAGAGTGTTTGCAAGTATACGGAGGCCATGGCTTTATCGCTGAATGGGGCATGGAACAATACGTGCGCGATGCCCGTATTAACATGATTTACGAAGGCACTAACACCATCCAGTCATTAGACTTATTAGGTCGTAAAATTTTGATGGATAACGGCGCAAAACTCCGTAAGTTTGGCGCGCAAGTACAAGCATTTGTAGAAGCTAACGGTACTGATGAAGCGATGAGCGAATTCATTACACCATTGGCTGATTTGGGCGACAAGGTCACTAAACTGACTATGGAAATCGGCATGAAAGCGTTCCAGAACCCAGATGAAGTTGGTGCAGCAGCAGTACCTTATTTGCGCGTAGTTGGCCACATGGTTTACGCTTACTTTTTTGCACAAATGGCTAAGATTGCTTTGGCCAAAGAAGATTCAGGCGATACTTTCTACAAAGCGAAACTGGCTACTGCCCGTTTTTACTTTGCGCGTTTGTTACCTGAGACAGCGACATTAATTCGTCAAGCCCGTTCTGGCTCGGCAAATCTGATGGCGCTTGACGCTGATTTGTTTTAATTAAGATGAAGGGCGTTTTGCAGTGCTAAAGCGCCCTTCAATCATTACAAACTTGAAGTTTTGATGAGGCTAAAAATGACTAATTTCATAGTAAAAAAAGTCGCCGTTTTAGGCGCAGGGGTAATGGGTGCACAAATTGCTGCACATTGCGTTAATGCCAAAGTACCTGTCGTATTATTTGATTTGCCAGCTAAAGAAGGCCCTAAAAATGGCATCGTGTTACGCGCCATTGAAAACCTGAAAAAACTCAATCCAGCTCCGCTCGGTAATAAAGACGACGCAGCTTACATTGAAGTCGCCAACTACGAAGACAACCTGGAATTATTAGCCGGTTGCGACCTGATTATTGAAGCAATTGCTGAACGTATGGATTGGAAACACGATCTGTACAAAAAAGTAGCGCCGCACATTGCACCAAACGCGATTTTCGCTTCGAACACTTCCGGCTTGTCGATCACCGCTTTGTCAGAAGGCTTTGATGCGGAATTAAAAGCCCGTTTCTGCGGCGTGCATTTCTTCAACCCACCGCGCTACATGCACTTGGTTGAGTTAATTCCAACCGTAACCACCGCGCCAGCGATTATCGATCAGTTAGAAGGTTTCCTGACGACGACATTAGGTAAGGGCGTAGTTCGCGCGAAAGACACACCTAACTTCATCGCTAACCGTGTTGGTATTTTCGGTATGTTAGCCACCATGTACGAAGCTGAAAAATTTGGGCTTTCCGTGGACGTGGTCGATGATTTAACCGGCAAAAAATTGGGTCGCGCTTCATCAGGTACATTCCGTACTGCTGACGTGGTTGGTTTGGACACAATGGGTCATGTTATCAAGACCATGCAAGACACCTTGCAAGACGATCCATTCTTCTCCGTCTACAAAACACCTGAAGTCCTGACTAAATTGATCGCCGCTGGCGCATTAGGTCAAAAATCCGGTGCCGGTTTCTACAAAAAAGTTGGTAAAGATATTCAGCGTTTAGATTTCGCTACAGCACAGTACGTGACTGGCGGCGCTAAGGCCGATGATTTGGTTGGTCGGATTTTAAAAGAAAAAGATCCTGTCAAAAAAATGAAATCGTTACGTGAATCAACGAATCCACAAGCACAATTCTTGTGGGCGATTTTCCGTGATGCTTTCCATTACATTGCCGTTCATCTCGACACTGTGGCAGACAATGCACGTGACATCGATTTCGCAATGCGTTGGGGCTTTGGCTGGCAAGTCGGTCCATTTGAAACATGGCAGGCTTCTGGCTGGCAGCAAGTGGCTGGTTGGGTAAAAGAAGATATCGACGCAGGCAAAGCTATTTGCTCAGCACCATTACCAGCTTGGGTATTTGAAGGTGAGCGTACAGGCGTTCATACCGCTGAAGGTTCATGGTCAGCAACCAGCAAAACCTATGTACCGCGTTCTACTTTGCCGGTATATCAACGTCAGGCTTTCCGCGCCACCGTTTTGGGTGAAGGCGCTGCAACGGGCACAACAGCTGGCACGACATTCTTTGAAGACGATTCAGTACGCATCTGGCATCAGAATGACGATGTATTGATTTTCTCGATGAAAACCAAAATGCACGTCATTGGCCCAGGAGTTATCGCCGGTATGGAAATGGCCTTGGCTGAAGCTGAGAAAAATTTCAAAGGTTTAGTAATCTGGTCAGCCGATGCAGCCGAAGGCGGCGCGTTCTCAGCCGGTGCCGATTTGCAATCGATGTTGCCATTGTTTATGTCGGGCGGCGTAAAAGCAATTGAACCGATGGTCGCCAAACTGCAACAAGCTCACATGGCATTGAAATACGCTAACGTGCCAGTAGTAGCAGCGGTTGCCGGTTTAGCTTTAGGTGGCGGTTGTGAATTGATGATGCACACAGCAAAACGCGTTGCTAGCATTGAATCCTACATTGGTCTGGTTGAAGTCGGTGTTGGCTTGATACCTGCCGGTGGTGGTTTGAAAGAAGCCGCAGTTCGTGCCGCAGCCGATGCTAAAGGTACAGACTTACTGCAATTCCTGAAAAACTACTTCACCAATGCAGCGACTGCCGCCGTATCCAAATCAGCGTTAGAAGCTAAAAAAATGGGTTACCTGTCTGCTGACGACGTGATTGTATTTAATCCGTATGAATTGCTGCACGTAGCGAAAGTAGAAGCCCGCGCCATGTTTGACGCCGGTTATCGCGCTCCACTGAAAGCGCAAATCCCGGTCGGCGGACGTTACAGTATGGCGACCATTACGGCGCAATTAGTTAACATGCGCGACGGTGGTTTTATCTCGGCACATGACTACAAACTCGGCGCCATGATTGCAGAAATCGTCTCTGGCGGCGAAATTGAAAATGGCAGCATCGTGAATGAACAATGGTTGCTGGATTTAGAACGCAAAGCCTTTATGGAATTGCTGAACCATCCAAAAACGCAGGAACGTATCATGGGTATGATGCAGACCGGCAAACCAGTTCGTAACTAAGCTAAGCCACTAATCGGAGCAATGAAAAATGACTAAACAACTTCAAGACGCTTACATCGTCGCTGCCACCCGCACCCCAATTGGCAAATCTGGTCGCGGCATGTTCAAAAATACTCGTCCAGATGATTTGCTGGTACGGGTACTGCAATCCGCTTTGGCACAAGTGCCGAATCTGGATCCTAAATTAATCGAAGACGCTATCGTCGGCTGTTCTTTCCCAGAAGCCGAACAAGGTAGCAACCTGGCCCGTATGGCCGTGTTGCTGGCTGGCTTGCCACAAACAGTGGGCGGCGTAACGATTAACCGCTTCTGCGCTTCCGGCATTACTGCGGTAGCGATGGCAGCTGACCGGATTCGCGTTGGCCAAGCCGACGTGATGATTGCTGCTGGTGCAGAATCGATGTCGATGGTCCCGATGATGGGTCACCATCCTTCCATCAATATGGGTGTTTTCAAAGATGAAAACATTGGCATGGCCTACGGTATGGGTTTAACTGCTGAAAAAGTAGCGCAGCAATGGAAAGTATCGCGTGAAGATCAAGATGCGTTTGCCCTGCAATCACATCAACGCGCGATTGCTGCCCAAAATGCTGGTTATTTTGATGCAGAAACTACGTCAGTAGAAATCATCGAACGCATCCCGAATTTTGCAACTGGTCAAATCGAATTAAAAACACGTACCGTCAATCGCGATGAAGGTGCACGCCCAGATACATCATTAGAAGGTCTGGCGAAACTGAAAGCCGTATTCGCAGCAAAGGGTACTGTTACCGCGGGCAATAGCTCACAAACGTCAGACGGCGCAGGCGCATTAATTTTGGTCAGCGAAAAAATCCTGAAGCAATTCAACCTGACTCCGTTGGCACGTTTTGCGTCCTTCGCAGTACGTGGCGTACCACCGGAGATCATGGGTATCGGCCCTAAAGAAGCCATCCCTGCCGCTTGCCGCGCAGCGGGTATTACCCAAGATCAAATCGACTGGTTTGAATTGAACGAAGCCTTTGCAGCACAATCGTTAGCGGTAGTAAGAGATTTAGGCTTAGATCCGGCCAAGGTCAATCCAATGGGCGGCGCAATCGCATTAGGCCACCCACTTGGCGCAACCGGCGCAATTCGTTCCGCCACCGCCATCCACGCTATGCATCGTAACAACCTGAAATACAGTATGGTAACGATGTGCGTTGGTACCGGTATGGGCGCCGCTGGTATTTTTGAGCGTATGTAATAAGTAGAATAAAATAAGCCGCCTTGCGCGGCTTATTTTTTATGGCCATTCACAACAAATTGAAGCAAACAAAGGAACTGCAAATGGATATTCTAACTAACAAAGAAAACAGCATACTCACCATCACCTTTAATCGCCCAGAAAAAAAGAATGCGATCACCGGTGCCATGTATCAAACCATGGCTGACGCACTACGCGCCGCCGAAACCGATAACGAAGTACGCGTTATATTACTCACCGGATCAGATAGCATTTTCACTGCTGGAAATGACCTGGAAGACTTTATGAAAAACGCCGCGCAATTTGTCAGCGGTGATGCGGAAAATACCCCAGTGGTTCAATTCATGCGCGCCTTAAGCAGTGCACAAAAACCAGTGATTGCCGCCGTAGCAGGCTTAGGCGTCGGCATCGGCACCACCCTGTTAATGCATTGCGATTTAGTATATTTGGCCGATAACGCCAAACTCACTATGCCATTTTCTCAACTCGGTTTATGCCCTGAATTCTCTTCCAGTATCCTGCTACAAAAAATTGCCGGCTACCATCGCGCAGCCGAAAAACTCATGCTAGGCGAAGCATTTAGTGCGCAAGAAGCGTTGGAAATGGGCATGGCAAACAAGGTCGTTCCAGCCGCAGAATTGTTAGCCTACGCCAACCAGCAAGCCAGCAAGTTAGTCGCCCTGCCAGCTGCGTCATTACGTGCCACTAAACGCTTGATGAAAGCTAGCCAAACCAGTTTAGTCAATGAAGTGATGCAAGGCGAATTGCAGCAATTTGGGAAGATGTTGAATGGACCGGAAGCCAAAGAAGCGTTTATGGCCTTCTTCCAAAAACGTAAGCCGGATTTTAGCCAGTTTTCTTGAATTGAACTGAGCAGTTGTTACTAAACATAGCCGGTCACAATTGACCGGCTATGTTACGTTCAAATGCTGCTTACGTGCGCCGAAGCTGCGTGAATCCTGCAAACTCCCATTCCCTCAGGGCCATGAACAAACCCGTGCCACGCTTCTGACTTAACGGTGCTGCAGCAGATTCTTCGTGCAGGCTCGCCAATTTACTGCGCAACTCAAGCTGGAATTGCGACGGGAAAACAAATGGACGCGTAAAATTTTTCAAAAAATAGGAGGGTGTATTTTAAATACTGCTCAAAAAGACGAATTTCTCCCTATTTACTCCGATAATTCCATCGCTCCAACTGCTGCAACATCGTCTGAATCACATCCGGCTGCAAACAATCCAGCACGATCCGTTCTGGCATAGAGCGTAGCCAAGTGAGTTGGCGTTTAGCCAGTTGTCGGGTGGCGATGATGCCACGTTCGCGTAACTCGGCCAAATCATATACACCATCCAAATACTCCCACGCTTGCCGATAACCGACGCAGCGCATCGACGGCATGTTTAAATTCAAATCTCCGCGTGCGCGTAATGCGCATACTTCGTCTAGAAAGCCTTGCTGCAACATCACATCAAAACGCTGCGCTATGCGTTGATGCAAAACGCTACGCTCGCTCGGCTCCAATGAAAATGCATGAATATTCAATGGCGGTTCAATCGTAGTTTGTTGCGCAAAAAGAGTAGATAAAGGCTGACCAGTAAGTTCAATAACTTCTAACGCACGCTGGATGCGCTGAGTATCGCCAGGCGGCAATCTGGTTGCCGTGATCGGATCTAACAACGCTAATCTAGCGTGCAGACTTTGCACGCCATTCGCAGCGATTTCTGCATCTAATCTGGCTCGAATTTCCAGATTGGCGGGAGGTAAATCACCCAAGCCATTCATCAATACTTTGAAATACATCATGGTGCCGCCAACTAATAATGGCACGTTGCCGCGCGCGCTTATTTGCTGCACTAATTCCATCACATCGGTTTGAAATTGGGCGACCGAATAGGCTTCGGCCGGATCAATAATGTCGATTAAATGATGCGGCACGGCGGCCAGTTCAGCGGCACTCGGCTTGGCGGAACCGATGTCCATCTGGCGGTATATCAGCGCTGAATCAACCGAAATAATTTCACACGGCAGATGTTGCGCCAACGCCAATGCGGCAGCGGTTTTTCCTGAGGCGGTTGGCCCCATGATGGCGATAACGTTAGGAGTCATCATTGACCGCGCAAAAATAATTTATCTAAATCGCCCAGTGCCAATTGCACCCAGGTTGGCCGGCCATGATTGCATTGGTCGGCCCGTTCGGTGTGTTCCATTTGGCGTAACAAGGCGTTCATTTCTACGGTAGTTAAACTGCGATTGGCCCTCACTGCGCTATGGCAAGCCAAAGTGCCGAGCATTTCATTACGTCGCTCAAGCAGCACCCGCGACGCACCGAATTCGCCGACATCACGCAGTACATCACGCGCTAACGATTCGGCATCGGCGTTTTTTAACAGACTAGGAATGGCACGCACCGCTAAGGTGGTGGGCGACAATACCGCCATTTCAAACCCCAATGAACGTAATACATCTTGCTGCTCTTCGACCACGCTAACAGCTTGTGGGTCGGCATAAAAAGTTACGGGTATTAGTAAATTTTGCACCGTCATTGCACCTTCGTCCAAGGCATTTTTTAATTGCTCATACAAAATTCGTTCATGCGCGGCATGCATATCGACCAACACCATACCGCGACTATTTTGCGCTAAAACAAAAATACCGTGCAATTGCGCCAACGCAAAACCAAGCGGAAATTCATCTGTGTCAGTCTCTGGTTTTATTGTTGTGAACTGGCTTAAATTAGTGAGCCCTACGTTCGTGTTTTGGTACGGTGTTGGTGTTGTATCAGGTGCTGTAAATAAAGCTCCATATGTCGCCGTGGATTGTGCTACGCCATAACCATTTGAACGTTGAAATAAAGCCTGTTGCGATTGCCCATCAGGGCGCCATGCATTGGCAGAAGTTGTTGGAATAGGTTGATTAGCATCATATAAAACCGCCGCTGGCAACGGCGCTGGTGCAGTCCCGAAGGCAGTCGCCGAAGTATGCGACAACGCTGCTTGCACCGCATGAAACACAAACTGATGCACGGCGCGGCCATCTCTAAACCGCACTTCAATTTTTGAGGGATGTACATTCACATCGACCAACGATGGATCAAGCTGCAAAGCCAGCACATAACTCGGATAACGGTCGCCGTGCAGGACGTCTTGATACGCCGCACGCACTGCATGCGTCAACAATTTATCACGTACAAAACGGCCATTTACATAAAAAAACTGTGCATCCGCGCGGGCTTTGGAAGCAGTCGGCAAACCGGCAAAACCATGCAGGCGCAACGGGCCGGCGGAATGATCTATCGCCAATCGTGCTTCGGCAAATTCAGCGCCCATAATATGTGCGCTGCGTTTATCCATGCTGGCGATATTCCAGTGATCTACGGTTTTACCATTGTGGGTTAAGGTAAATGTTACGTCGGGTCGCGCTAGGGCCAAACGGCGCACCACATCGGCACAATGACCAAATTCGGTCTGATCGGTTTTTAAAAATTTACGTCGCGCCGGCGTGTTGTAGTACAGCTCTTGCACATCAACTGTGGTGCCCGGCGCGCCGGAAGTTGGGCTCACTACGCCGTTTTCAATTTGAAATGCATGTTCTGCGTCCGCCGTACGCGAACTCATCATGAATTGCGACACTGAGGCAATCGAGGCTAAGGCTTCGCCACGGAACCCGAGTGTAGCGACATTTTCTAAATCCGTGAGCGAGGCAATTTTTGAGGTCGCATGGCGCGCCACAGCTAATGGCAACTGTTCAGGTGCAATCCCACGGCCATTATCGGTAATTGCAATCCGCTTAACGCCGCCTTGATCCAAGCGTACCGTAATTTGGGTAGCACCGGCATCCAGCGCATTTTCCAATAATTCTTTAACAACTGCGGAAGGACGTTCCACCACTTCGCCAGCGGCGATTTGGGAGATTAAATTGTCAGGCAAAGCCTGAATTGGGCGAATTTGGGAGTGTGATTGCGTCATAGAGCAGAATTATAAATCGTATTATTAATTGTAAATTGCGAATCTTAGATAGTGTATGATTTCGGCTCCACAAAGGAGAACTATGGATTTCATGCAATTTTTCAACATGATTTTACATGTTGACAAGACTCTAGGCCTATTCATCGCACAATATGGCACATTAATCTATGTCATTTTGTTTGCCATTGTTTTTTGCGAAACGGGGTTAATCGTTTTGCCATTTTTACCGGGCGATTCGCTGTTATTTATCGCTGGTACTTTTTGTGCTACAGGGGCTATAGATCCCTGGTTATTATGCGTATTGTTAATTACCGCAGCGATATTGGGAAACACCGTTAATTACTGGGTCGGAAGTGCTATCGGACATAAAGTATATGAGCGCGATTACGCCTGGCTAGATAAAGACGCACTGAAAAAAACCCATTCCTTTTATGAAAAACACGGTGGTAAAACTATCGTATTGGCGCGGTTTATTCCTATCGTCCGAACTTTCGCACCATTTGTAGCAGGTGTGTCAGACATGACGCACAAAAACTTCCAGATTTTTAATGTGATCGGCGCTGTTATATGGGTCGTCTTATTAGTCATGGCAGGCTTCTTTTTAGGGGACATCCCAATCTTGCGCGACCATTTAAATACTGTAGTCTTAATCGGCGTAGGTGCTGCAGTGGTGCCATTATTACTTGGTGCTGCCTGGAAGTTATTTAAGAACTTAACAGCAAATTAATAAATACATGGGGCGGCCACCCTTTGTGACCGCCCCATGCACCGTACGACACAGCTTTAATTCAAACTATTCCTTGCGCTCATGTTCGCGCTCTTGCTTTTCAATTTCCTCTTTCGATCGATTTTCAGCTGGCTTATTTGGCTTGACTTCTTGAGCAGGTTTACCAACTGACTGCTGCCTCTCTTCCTTCAGCCTTTCCTGCTGTTGTTGTTGCTGTTGTTGTTGCTGTTGTTGTTGTTGTTGTTGTTGTTGTTGCTGTTGCTGCTGCTTTTCCTGTTGCAGCCTTTGCTGCTGTTGCTGTTGCTGTTGCTGTTGTTGCTGCTTTTCTTGTTGCTGCTGTTGCTGTTTTTCTTGCTGTTGCTTCTCTTCCTGTAGCTTTTCCATATTCCGCTGCTCATTTGCTGCTGGTTGCGCTGGGTTCGAGCGTTGCTGCTGATATCGCTCTTCCTGCTCAGAAGGTATCGGTGCTGGCGTAACATGCTGAGGTACCGCAGGAGCTGCTATTGGCTGCGGATGCGATGGTGCAGCCTGCGTTTGTTGCGGATGTGGAGCTACCATTGCAGGTGACACTTCAGAATGCACAACTTGCGGTGGCGGAAGAGCTACTGGCTGACGTCCTGCCACATAAGCAGGTATCGACTTAGACGATGCAGGTTGCGGCGCGTAGGCTTTTACTACCGGCGTCATTGCAGCAGCCAAGTGCGGCTGAGCTGGGACCGAATTATTAAATGCTTGTCCGTTGGCCGTCGTACCAGCTGGAGCAACAACCGTCACGTTAGTAACATTAGTAACGTTGGTGACGTTATAAACATTTTTAACATTATTCGTAACGCTGTTATTGACATTATTGTTCACAGTAATGCGCATACCTTGACGAATAATCGGAGGTGCACTGGTCACAACAGCAGGGGCCGTACCAATTGGAGCGGGAACGATCAATCCAAAATGCGAACCAGGCGGTGGTGGCACAAATACACCTTCAGGCCCCATAGGACGCGGACCAGCAATAATGCCCACAGCAACAATACCAATCGCAATATTAATACCCATCGGCGGCGCGACAAAAGCCACGCCAGGAGCTGCCCAAAATCCATTAACAAACACAACTGATCCACCACGATTTTCATAGTAGGGATTAATCCAACCATAACCCGGGTGCGGAGGTGGGGCCCAACGGCCATGCGCCCAAACCCAGTTTCCTTCCCAGACCCAATACCCGCCAGTCCAGATTGCACCGTCATAAGGCATCATCGGCGGAGATTCAACCAACATCGGCGGCGGTGCCCACGCGACCAAAACAGGAGCAGGCTGATACTGCGGCGGCTCAACATAAACACTCACTACCGGCTGAGGAGCTGGGGCTTGATAAACCACTTCTGCGGGTGCGTAGCTAGGTTGTGCATATTGCGGGTACTGTGGAGATTGCTGAACATACATGTGAGCAGGTTCTACCACACATCCACTCAGCAACACTGCTGTGCCGATGATAAGTTTTTTCAAATTTTTCTCCAAAAATGGATAGTAAAGCTCAGCATCGAGCACGCGGTAAATTCATAGAAGCTATAAAAACGACTTGCAGGAAGGTTTGGTTGACTAGACGCTATCGATCAGCCGGATGACTTACACCGTCAAAGGTCTGAATCTCGCCAAGCTCAAATGGATTCACTCCTTCTAAACATCCAACGTTATAGCCGTATTCTTTTGGATTTGAGCGCCGTTGATGATGTGTGTAGATACCGCAATTGGAGCAGAAATAATGTTTGGCGGTATTGGTATTGAATTGATACAACTTCAATACATCGTGACCTTTAATAATGGTAATACCGGAAAGCAGAACCGACGCTACGATAGCGCCCTTTCTGCGGCAGATTGAACAATCGCAGCGACGCGGATTAACTATTCCATCAGGTAATGCAAGTAGCAATTCAACTGCCCCGCAATGGCAGGTGGCTTTATGCTTGGCGTTGATTACGGTAGTTCCGACTGTTTTGATCATGCTAATTCTTTCAAAAACGATTAAGTCAGGCGATTTTTAGCCAACGGTGGCTTTTTAGCGAAATACCGATTTATCCCTTTTAAAATCGCATCCGCCATCTGATTTTGATAATTCTCATCAGTTAACTTTGCCTCTTCTTCCGGGTTAGAAATAAAAGCAGTCTCAATCAACACGCTAGGAATATCCGGCGCTTTTAACACCGCAAAACCCGCTTGCTCAACCGAACCTTTATGCAAGCGATTGATGCCGCCAATTTCATTTAAAATCGCACTGCCTAACTTTAAGCTGTCGCTAATTTGCGCGGTGGTTGAAAGATCTAACAACACGCTGGCAAGCTGTTTATCGTGGTTTTTAATATTGACGCCACCGATCAGATCGGCAGAGTTTTCTTTATTCGCCAACCAACGCGCCGCAGTAGAACTGGCACCTTTGTCGGACAAAGCAAAGACCGAAGAACCACGCGCGCTGCTTTCAATAAATGCATCGGCATGAATTGACATAAATAGATCAGCCTGAACCTTGCGCGCCTTTTCAACCCGAACGTTGAGCGGCACAAAAAAATCGGCATCCCGCGTTAAAAATACCCGCATATTGGGCTGCGTCTCTATCTTGGCTTTTAATCGTTTGGCAATCGACAACACCACATCTTTTTCACGGCTTCCGCCGCGACCAATGGCGCCCGGGTCTTCACCACCGTGACCGGGATCGAGTGCAATGGTGATCATGCGCGTTAGTTGCGGCACATTTTTTAAATCTGGCGCAGTCTGCAGAGGTTGCTCTGGATTCGGGTTTAATTTTGGTTGCGGCATTGCTTGCGCTTGCGGTGCTTGCAATTGTGGCGCTTGTAATTGCGGCTGGGGTTGCATAGTCTGCTGAGATTCATCACCCAACGTGGCAACCGGTGCGTCTTGCAACCACTGCCCTTTTTCAATTAAAGCAGCAATCGGATCAACCGGATTAACCGGATACAAATCAAACACTAAACGATATTTATATTCGCCGACCGGCTTCAAGGTAAATACCTGTGGGTTGATTTCTTCTTTAAGATCAAAAACCAGTCGCACTACATTAGGGCGATTTTGCCCCACCCTTACCTGTTTAATATAGGGATCATTCGATTGAATTTTAGCGATGATTTCTTTTAAGGTGGAATTCAATTCCAAACCTTCAATATCCACCACCATGCGCAGTGGATCTTTCACGATAAACTGGGTCGCGTTTAGCTCAACATCACCTTCCAATGTGACGCGCGTATATTCCTCAGCAGGCCAAACCCGCACGGCCAAAATTTGTGCCGCGTACGAAAGTTTAGGAACTAAAACGGAAAGTAGCAACGTAGCGCCACTTTGTAAAAAAATACGGCGGGAGCGTTTTTGTTTGTTTAATTTCTTATCCATCTGCGTTACAGATTCGGAGCGAAATTGAGTTGGTTCAGACATGCACTTCCTTTCTCCGATAATGCCCGTAATTCTACATGGCGGCCAGTGCCTGCGACAGTTAAAAATACTTCTAAATCAGGGGCTGGTAAAACGCCATCGCCATTTTCAGGCCATTCCACCACACAGATTGTTGAATGATTAAAAACGTCTCTAAATCCGGCCTCTAAAAACTCTTCCGGACTGGTCATTCGATATAAATCGAAATGCATAATCGTGACTGTTTGCCCCGACAATTGCACTTCATAAGGCTCAGCCAAGGTATAGGTTGGACTTTTTACATGGCCCTCATAGCCAGCGGCATGCAACAATGCACGAGTCAGCGCGGTTTTACCTGCGCCTAAATCACCATGCAGATAAATGACTAAGCCAGGAACGAGTTGACGGGCCAAACAACGCCCAAGGGCGTCTGTTGCGGCTTCGTTTTTTAATTGGGTTTTATAGTGCGGCATCTCGTAAAATACGGTTATTTACTTCTAGAATATTATTTTAATCAGCATGATAAACGACAATTACCCTTTTCTGGCACTTAGCATTAAGGCATGGGGCCAAGAATTGGGATTTTCTGATGTCCGCATCTCGGACGTTGACCTTTCCCAGCATGAAGCGGGGCTTTCTGCCTGGTTAGCCGCTGGTTATCATGGTGAAATGGAGTACATGGCAGCGCACGGAATGAAGCGTGCCCGACCTGCCGAATTAGTTCCCGGGGCGCTGCGCGCCATCATGGTTCGGATGGATTATTTACCACCAGAAAGTCCGCCAAATTGGCGCAATGTAGAACATCAACGCGCCCAACAAGCTGGGCAAGCAATTATTTCACTCTATGCCCGCGGGCGCGATTATCACAAGGTGTTGCGTGGACGTTTGCAAGAACTGGCTAACCGGATTGAAGTTGAAGTGGGCGAATTCGGTTACCGTGTGTTTACCGATTCAGCACCGGTCATGGAAGTAGCGCTAGCAGAAAAAGCAGGGTTAGGCTGGCGCGGGAAACACACGTTGCTACTGAACAGGCAGGCCGGGTCACTCTTTTTTATTGGTGAAATCATCACCGACTTGCCACTGCCCGTTGATCCCCCCGTCACCCCGCATTGCGGCCAATGCACTGCCTGCATCACCAGTTGCCCGACCCAGGCAATTTTAGCTCCCTATAAATTAGATGCGCGGCGCTGTATTTCTTACCTCACTATCGAACTCAAAACCAGCATCCCAATTGAACTGCGCCCACTCATCGGTAACCGCGTTTATGGCTGCGATGATTGCCAACTGTGCTGCCCGTGGAATAAATTTGCCCAAGTCAGCGAACAAGCTGATTTTGCCGTCAGGAATGGCTTGGATAATGCCAGCTTAATCGATCTGTTTAGCTGGAGCGAAGCGGACTTTATGAAGAAACTGGAAGGTAGCCCGATAAGACGAATAGGCTACATCAGCTGGTTGCGCAATTTGGCAGTTGGTTTAGGTAACGCAAAACGTGAGCTCTCTATGCATCAAATGGATACCAGTGAGCTTGATTCTGCATTACAGAAACAGATATCGCACCCATCCGAAATAGTACGTGAGCATGTACTTTGGGCACTGCAACAAACGGCAATAGTTGCTTGAATAAGCCCACTTGAATAACTCTATTTGAGTAAGCCGGCCAACTCCACCGCCGTTTTCACTTCCATTTTGTCAAAAATATTCGCCCGGTGTACTTCCACCGTGCGCATGCTAATGCCTAACTGATCAGCAATCAGTTTGTTCATTTTCCCCAACAAAATCAGGTCAAGCACTTCACGTTCACGGGTAGTTAAATTCGCTAAACGCTGATACACCACCGCCATTTCACCTGCTTGCCGAGATAACTCCAAGGCCTCTTGCACGCGATCAAACAAAGCGTTGTCATTAAATGGTTTTTCAAAAAAATCAAACGCGCCACGTTTTAAGGCATCCACCGCCATCGGTACATCACCATGTCCGGTAATAAAAATAACGGGCAGACGTTTACTTATTGGCAGCTCGGCTAGCAGATCAAACGTGGCAATACCACTGATTCCTGCCATACGCACATCGAGCAAAACGCAGTCACCTTTGGGGTCAAAGCTAAATTGGGCAGCATGCTCGGCAGCTGTTCCTGAGCCATTTCTTCCATAGCTAGCCAATGCGCCAAGAAATTGTTCACCGCTTGCGTAGGCTACGCAAGGCAGTTGGCGTGACTTGGCCATCCACACTAAGGCGTCGCGTAAATCGGCATCATCATCAACGATATGTAACATGTCTATCCTTCTATAGTAGAGCTACTCTCAATGGCCGGGAGAGTAAAACAAAAAATTGTACCGCCCGTTGGATTGGCGCGGAATGTAAGCTGCCCACCATGAAATTCAATGATGGTACGGCAAATGTTTAAGCCCATTCCCATTCCTTCCGCCTTGGTTGAAAAGAACGGGGAAAACAAGCGATCGACTACATCTTGGTCCATGCCAGCACCATGATCGATCACTTCAACTTGCACATAATTGCCATATTTTTTTACTTCAATTTGCAATATGCGCTGCTGCAGGGTTAATTCCTGCATCGCTTGCAAGGCATTGCGGGTTAAATTAAGTATGACTTGTTCTAATGAAATTGAATCGACCAAGACATCCGGCAAGGGATGTTCAATATAAATTTGCACATTAATCAGATACGATTTAGCCTGCAATTCGATTAACGGTAGAACACTATTAAATACCGCTTTTAGCTGCATCTGAGTACGATTAGGTTCACGTTTTACGACAAAGTCATGCACGCTGCGGATAATTTGTCCGGCACGTTGCGCCTGATTTTGCATTTGGATTAACGCCGGTTGCAACACGCTTGGTTCAACATCACCCATTTTCATCATATTCAATGCGCCAGTGGCATAACTGGAAATTGCCGCCAACGGCTGATTTAATTCATGCGCCATTACGGAAGCTAATTCTCCCATAGTAGAAAGTCGGGCACTACTTTCTAATCTTTCTTCATGCTGTCGCAAAATTTGCTCAGCCTGTTTTCGGTCGCTGATATCTAAAATAGAACCCATCCAGCCTGTTTGCATGCCATCGTCATCCAGCAAAGCCGATTCATAAATCAACACTGGAATCAGGTGACCATCGGCATGTTTATACACTGTCTCAAAACCGCTTAAAGACATATTTTTACCCATGATAGGTAAACGTTTCTGATAACTATCAATCGCTTCGGCAGCCCAAAATGGCAATGGCGCCTTTTGCCCAACCAGTTGTTGCTCGGTATAGCCAACCATGTCGCAGAAAGCAGGGTTCACGTAGACCAGCCGCCCGTCCAGGCTTCTTACCCGTAAGCCGGTAACCAACGATTTTTCCATTGCGCTACGAAATGCCATTTGCTCCCGCAATGCAGTTTCAGCCGCCTGACGACGCAAAATATCACGCCACAATGCCCATAAGCTCCACACAAGACCTAAGCCCAATAACACTACCGCCGCCACTAAATAGTTAGATAACAATCTAGGCGTACTTTTAATGCTATTAATTTTCAATATTAAATTCACGCCGGATAAATCCAGGTTCCGGCTATGGGTATAAACGTTATGCCCGTAACCGCCATCGGCGCGCATGGCAAATACGATGTCGTCAATATCGGTCAAACTAATTTCATTATCTTTAGCAAACCACCATGGAACCAATTTTTCTAAAATTTCTGACATTTCGTAACTAACAACTAAACTACCTATGTAACGATTATGTCGAAAAAGCGGTAAATGATAGTCCATTAAAATAACGGAATCTTCGCCTTCCTGGGTAGCTGGCTGTGCATACTGAGGTGTTTCGCTAGAGCGCGCATGCACGATAGCTTGCTTTGAATACAATGAAAAATCAGCAGGGGTAAAGGGACGCGTACTAAACCGCACCTGGT
Organism: Solimicrobium silvestre; assembly: GCF_002976435.1. GTDB lineage: Bacteria > Pseudomonadota > Gammaproteobacteria > Burkholderiales > Burkholderiaceae_D > Solimicrobium > Solimicrobium silvestre. The sequence continues at coordinate 54,117 of NZ_PUGF01000006.1, forward strand.
CTTTGGCATCCAACCAAATTAATTGATGTAACTCAGGATGCTTTTGAATAAGTGCTGAAAATCGCGCTTTTAACTGTTCAGGAGCAACACTATTAGCGATAATATCGTCGCCTAAAACGCGTAAGCTATCTTCGTTTCTAATTAATTGAAATCGAATTCCTTGTTCAACCCACAACGTATCTGCGATTAATTGTTGCTGTCGGTCTTCAAATTCAATTTTTTGGGAGCGCCAAGGAAGTAGAATTAATACTGGCAATAAAAGTATTGCAAGCAATATGGGCGGAACCCAATGTTGCTTAATAAACGGGGAGCGCGTTCTTGAAATGTGGTTATCCACAATGGTTATTGGTTTTGGCAATTTTAAAATAGGCACTTTACTAAGAACAGAGACTGAAGAAAATGCTGCGCATCCGACATTATGCCTTGATATTTATGGCACTAGCTATGATAACTGGGAGCAACTATGCCCAGACGACGATTGTAATCAAGTTCAGCCATGTTGTCGCCAATGACTCGCCCAAAGGATTGGCGGCTATCCATTTCAAAGAATTAGCCGAAAAAATGACCAAAGGCCGGGTACGAGTTGACGTGTACCCGAACAGCAAACTTTACAAAGACAATGAAGAGTTGGAAGCCTTGCAACTTGGTGTAGTGCAAATGCTGGCGCCCTCGCTTTCCAAACTTTCCGCCTTAGGCTTCCATGAATTTGAGGTATTTGACCTGCCTTATTTATTCCCCAATAAAGAAGCGTTGCACCGCGTAACGCAAGGTCCGATTGGCCGCGACTTATTGAGCAGGCTTGAAACCAAAAATATTGTTGGCTTGGGCATTTGGGATAACGGTTTTAAAAGCATGTCGGCCAACAAGCCTATCCACACGCCAGACGACATGCGCGGTTTAAAAATGCGCATCCAACCCTCCAAAGTAATAGCGACCCAAATGCGCGACTTGGGTGCAACGCCACTTACCTTATCATTTACTTATGCGATTGATTCTTTACGCTTTGGCTTAGCCGATGGCACTGAAAATCCGCCATCCAATTTTTACATGATGCAATTCATCGATTTGCAAAAATACTTAACCTTAACCAATCATGGCTATTTAGGTTATGCCGTCATCGTGAATAAAAAATTCTGGGAAGATTTGCCTGCTGAAATTCGAGTCCAACTCAGCAGTGCAATGAATGAAACTACTAAATTTGCCAATGCCATGGCGCAACAACAAAACGAATTAGACTTGGCGGCCATTAGAAGCTCTGGCAAAACCACCGTCTACGAACTGACGGAAGCGGAACGAATTCAGTGGCGCAAAGCTTTGCTTCCCGTGCAACAGCAAATGGAAACGCGTATTGGAAAAGAGACACTAAATGCAGTGACTCAAGAAGTTGGTAATTCACATGAATGAAATACGCAATTAATTTTTTAGCTATTTTTTAAACGATTTTCCGCATATTTACCACAATTTATAAATTGATGTATTTCACATGTAACATGAATTTGCATATATAAAAGCGCTGTGATATCTTTGCTCCCAATGTGAGTTTAGCGGGTGTATAAAAATCGGAGTTATCCGACACAACATCGAGGAGACCGCGTTTTAATATAGCTGAGCATGCAAAGCATGACATTAGCAAAAAGCGCGAAAGTAGTTTTTAAAGGCGTATCTTCGGATACGCCTTTTTTGTATCTAGTTTTAGTATCATCATATATACAATAAATTTCCGACTGGTGCCGCTCAATGAATAAAGATACCTGGTTCTGCGCTGTCATTCCGGCGCCCTTTGGTGCAGTGGGAATTCGTACTGAAGCGGGTTTATTACGAGAGCTTGAGTATCTTCCGGCTAGCCACGCTCTGCAAGAACCGGCAACAGCATTAACCCAAGAAGTAACACATCAAATTCAGTGCTATTTTGAAAATCCAGCCTTTCAATTTACCGTCCCATTAGCACCCATTGGCACCGAACATCAGCGCAAAGTATGGCAAGCTATCTCTCAGATTCCTCTCGGCCAAGTAATTAACTACGGCCAAATTGCCAAACAGATTGCGTCTGCACCGCGCGCGGTTGGGCAAGCCTGTGGAGCAAATTGGTACCCAATAATTATTCCCTGCCATCGGGTGACCGCCGCAAAAGGTTTAGGTGGATTTGCCCATCATAGTGAAGTGGCTGGCTTTCACTTAACGGTGAAACGCTGGTTATTAGCACATGAAGGTGTACATGGTTATTAATCCATTAATGCAATCTGAAATTGATGAATTTTGCGACACACTTTGGTTGGAAGACGGCTTATCAAAAAACACACTGGAAGCCTATCGCCGCGACCTGACTTTATTTGCAAAATGGCGCACATCCAAAGAACATGATTCATTAATCAACGCGAGTGCGGCTGAGATAAATCAGTACACCAGTTACCTTCATGAAAGCAGCAAAGCAACAACTGCCAACCGCCGCTTAGCCGTTTTTAAACGATTTTACCAACACGCTTTACGCCAGCAAAAAATTAAAGCTGATCCTACTTTAAAAATCGCTTCAGCCAAAACACCGACCCGCAATATTCAAACCCTGAGCGAAGCCCAGGTTGAAGCGTTATTAGCCGCACCAAACCACTCAACAGAACTCGGCCTGCGTGACCGATGCATGTTGGAATTAATGTACGCCAGCGGCCTGCGCGTGACTGAATTAGTTTTACTGAAAATGCAGGAAGTCAGTTTGAATGACAACGTACTGCGCATCACAGGCAAAGGTGACAAAACCCGTCTGGTTCCATTTGGTGAAATCGCCAGCAGCTGGATTAGCCGTTATTTAAAAGAAGCTCGCCCGTTAATTATGAAAGGTCAAATTGACGATGCTTTATTCGTCACCGCACGCGGCGGTGCCATGACACGGCAAATGTTTTGGATAATGATAAAAAAATACAGTCTGCAAGCAGAGATTAACGCCCCACTCTCTCCCCACACGTTAAGACACGCCTTTGCCACTCACCTGATTAACCACGGCGCCGATTTGCGTGTAGTGCAGCTACTGCTCGGCCATTCGGATATAACGACGACCCAAATTTATACGCACGTTGCGCGAGAACGGTTGAAGCGGCTGCATAAGGAACATCATCCTCGCGGGTGAGTTCATTAAAAATCGATGTCTGACCTTCCAAAATAGCAGCAAGATGAGGCTGTTTCAGGTAATCCAAACAAAGCCCCGTTTTATCTACAGCTAGTTATAATTCTAATTCCTCAACCAATGAGGAAAAATAAGCTAACGTCCAACAACGCAAGGCCACTAATATGAGCCACCAAAAACACATCTCCGAAACGCCTGCCACGCAATTTTTACGCAAGTCTGGCATTACGTTTACTGAACATCCCTACACTTACGAAGAACGCGGCGGCACCACTGTTTCGGCGCGTGAATTGGGTGTGGATGAACATTGCGTCATTAAAACCCTGGTGATGCAGAATGAGGCGGGGAAGCCGTTGATTGTGCTAATGCATGGTGACTGTACAGTTTCCACCAAAAACCTGGCGCGCCAGATTGGCTGCAAGAGTGTCGCGCCGTGTAGTCCCGATATTGCGCAACGTCATAGCGGTTATCAGGTAGGCGGCACTTCGCCGTTTGGGACTAAAAAAGCCTTGCCTGTTTATGTGGAAAAAGCTATTTTAGATTTACCAAAAATTTATATAAATGGTGGACGGCGTGGTTATTTGGTGGGAATTGCTCCGCAAATTTTGATTGAAACGCTGCAAGCTAAAGCGGTTGAATGCGCGCTCGCACAAGCTAGTTAAATGTTTGATTTCATTAATCGAGTGCCTGACAATATCATTTCAATTTAGGCGAAATATTTTATGAAAAACCTGCTCGCAGCTCTTCTTTCTCTTCTAGTTTTTAACTCAGCATCAGCCGCAACAACGGATGAAACTACTTCATCTTTTTCAGCGCCTGCGCATCGGGTTACTTTTGAATTCCACAGCGCATTTTTAATGAATCTGCATCACGTTTTGGTTGATGCTGCCGTTCATGATGGCAAGCTTGAGACATTACCTTGGCAAGAAAAACCAAGCGCCGCTGAGTGGCAAACTTTGCAGAACGCAGTAACTTTTTATCGGGATAATTACGCAAAGCGCAGCCTGTTATTTGATAAAACCATGACCGACATTAAAGTAGCATTAAGCGTGGACGATACGCGCCGCGATGCAACTGGTTTAAATTTACCTCCCGACCTGATCGCTGTACTGAACAGTGTTGCGCCAATCTATGCGCGCGGTCTGTGGTCAATTCAAGACCGCAGCAACCAGCTATGGATACAACAGGCTAAATCGCTTGATGCGTTGTATGGCGCCGAAGTGCAAGCTGGGATTGAGCATTACCTGCAACATGGCTTCCCGCTCACACCAGTACGCGATGACGTGGTAGTGGAAACCGGGGATAGAAGAGGCGCCTATACCGATGAGCAAACGGTACTGCCAAGTGGCCGGGCTGACTATTCTGGGCTGGCAACGCTGGAAATGCTGTACCACGAAGCGTCGCATATTAATGTGACCGATACATTGAGTGATGCAATTGACGCTAGGTTAAAGGCGACTGATCGATCAGATAAATTCCAGTTATGGCATGCGGTGCAGTTTTATACGGTTGGTAAAGTGGTTCAGGACGTGTACAAGCAACGAGCTAATCTTGATTACCGGCCTTATGCGGATAAAAACGGGGTATATCAGCGCGGCTGGTCTATTTTCGTGCCATCGCTGAATGATATTTGGCTGCCTTATATGAACGGAAAATCAACACTGCAAGAAGCCGTTACGGCGATGGTGGACAAACTTCCGGCTACTTAAGTTGACGCATTTGATCAGATTAAACCCCATACTCCCAAGGCTTCTTGAAAAGAAGCTGTCTTGCACTACACTAAATTGAGCAGATAATCTGCTGCTGGTCGCTTGGTCTTTGCTACGTCAGATCAAGCGCTTAAGTGTTTAACTTCCCATTTAGCAAAGGTTGGACTGTGAGTATGCCAATGCACGCGATCGCCGATGAGATTCCCGATAAGTTTATTGCCAAGTGGCAAAATACGACCAACGTCATGGCCGATATTTTTGATGTGCCCGCTGGCTTAATTATGCGTGTCCTGCCGGAGCAAATTGAAGTTCTGGTGTCTAGCCATACCGCTAAAAATCCCTATGAAGCGAAGGAAAAGGCAAACCTGCATACCGGCTTGTACTGTGAAACCGTGATGGCTAGTCGCACGATCTTGCAAGTGCCAAATGCACTGCTGGATGAACATTGGAACCACAATCCAGATGTTGCGCTGAACATGATTTCCTACCTTGGGGTTCCGCTGATGCTACCTAACGAGGAAGTATTCGGGACGATCTGTGTGTTAGACAACAAAACGCGCTCGTATCAAACCAAATATATAGATTTGCTGTGGGAAATTAAAAAAAGCATTGAGGCCGATTTTAAGATCATTGAACAGCAAGCGAAACTTCAAGCTAGTTACGCTGAAGTGCTGCAAGCCATTGAAAGCCAAAAAAGAGATGCCGTAAAACTGGAGCAGGCGAATACAGAGTTAAGCATTGCGCTCGCCTCATTGACAAAAATGCAGTGCGAACTGGTGCGAGCAGAAACGATGGCGGCCTTGGGTTCGTTAGTAGCAGGCGTTTCCCACGAACTCAACACACCGCTTGGCAATAGCATGATGGCCGCGAGTTCGTTGCAATATCAAGTTGCGACATTGGCGGCTGAACTACCCAAAGGCATCACGCGCGGACGTATTAACGAATTCGTTGCCACATTGGGCGAGGCCGCAGATATTTTGATGCGTAGCTTGAGCCGTACTGCAGACATGGTGAGCAGTTTCAAGCAGGTCGCTGTAGATCAAACCAGCTTGAATCACCGCAGCTTTTCCTTAAAGGCGACCATCGCTGACATCCTGATGACATTGACTTCACCTATCAGCGAGAGTCAAGTCGTGGTCGAAAGTGATATTCCTGCCATGATCACGATGGATAGCTACCCGGGCCCGCTTTGCCAGATATTGAGCATTCTGATCAGTAATTCAATTATGCATGCGTTCGTTGGTCGCACTCACGGCAAAATCACGGTCAGCGCTGAGTTGCAGGAAGATGACATGGTTCGCTTAATTATCTGCGACGACGGAATTGGTATACCTAAAGCCAATTTAGCACGTGTATTTGATCCTTTTTTTACTACCGCAATGGGGCACGGCGGTAGCGGGCTGGGATTACACATCGCGTATAACCTTGCTCATTCCGCTCTGCGCGGCACTATCGTCGTTGAAAGCTTGCCAGATCAAGGAGCGCGTTTCACACTTACCCTGCCTAGAGTTGCTCCTGTTACAGAGCTTAAATAGGTTTCAAACTCCTGCATCGGAGATTAGCCAGCATTCACACCCCACCCATGCCATGTGACAAGTGTCGCAAATAATTCTTGACGCAATGTGACTTATGTCACACAATCGCTTCATTGGTCACAAACCGGAGCTGATTTGATGTCTATTCCATCCATTACCGAACTGAGTCTGCTAAAAGCGCTGTGGAAGCAGCAGCCGCTCAGCGCTCGCGAAATTCACGAAAGCGTTGTTGAGGAACTGAACTGGTCGTTTTCATCTACCCGCAAAACACTTGAACGCATGCTGGAAAAGCAGATGGTTAGCCAGCAAACCCTGCACGGGGTTTTGGTCTATCAGCCGAGCCTGGACAAAGTCAACACACTAGCCGCCTTCGCACATGATTTCGGTCGACGCGTGATGGAGATGGATGCGCCGTTACCCGTCAATATGTTCACTGGCAGTAAACTGGTCGATCAGCGCGAGTTAGCTGAACTGGAACAATTGTTGCGTGACTGGCCGACAGATCAGGAGTAATCATGAACGAGATCATCACTAATTTTTCTTTGTTATTCCTGCAAGCCAGCATCAGTTGCACGGTCGTCGCATTGATTGTGTGGGGCGTGTTAGCACTCGCTGTGCGAATATGGCCGGGCTTGTCGATTCAACGTTCGGTATGGTTGCTGGCGCAAGTGGCAATTGGCGTTGCCTTCTTGTTGGTTTGGGTACCGCAAACTGCGCATCTGAGCATCCTCCCTACCTTTACTATTGCGGCAACCAGCAAACACGACATGCCAACACATATCGATATGGCGCGTCCAATTGTGGAGCAAACAAAATTAACAGATCCAGCAAGCGACGAGGAAGTTGGTACTTTTAACGTGACTCACCTTGCATGGATTTGGTTGGCAGTGTACAGCGCAGGATTAGCGCTCAACCTAACGCGCTGGTTGCTGGCAAAACGTAAGCTACAGGCTTTGCTTACGACTTCTGAAGTGCTAACTGGTGAGGCGTTGCGTACACATCCGGCGCTAAACGAATTACCTGAATATGCACTAAACCGCGTGCAAATAATGGAGACCAGTGCGGCAGTGTCACCGATGTTAGTCGGGGTTGGGCTCAACAAGACGACGCGCTTGTTGCTGCCGCAGCACTTGCGTAGTTTTAACACTGAACAACAACGCTTAATTGTCGCCCACGAGCTAACTCACTGGCGCCGGCATGATCTGCTATTCCTACATCTGAGCACACTATTGCAAACTCTATTCTGGTTCAATCCAATATTGCGCAGCCTCGGTAAGCGACTGAATTGGGCGCAGGAATTAGGCTGCGATCAGCAAGTGTTGACTGGTCGCTCGCAACAGCAGCGTCAACACTATGCGGCAGCTCTGGTTGGGCAATTAAAAGCGCAGCAAGCCCTGTTCGACACAGCTCTTCCTGCACTGGCATTCGGCGCAATGCAAGGCGCCACACTTGCCACCCGCATTAATTTAATCCGACGCAATACCTTGCCAAACTCAAACTGGCTTAGCAAATACACAGTCGCGGCTGGACTGGCTGGTGTGCTAATTTGCAGCATGTTATTGCAACCGGCTTTTGCCTTGCATGATGAATCCGTTGATCTGTCCACCAGTGTTGTAACGAATCAGAATGCGCATGCTACTGAATCAACTGCCACGTTACCGCAGTGGAGCAATCCAGTCAGCGACGTACACATTAATGCGTTCTACGGAGTGCAAGGCAAGCTGACCCCAAACGGACATCACGGAATTGATTTCTCTGCCAAGCTGGGCACTCCGGTATTAGCAATGGCGGACGGCACGGTTATCGCCTCTACTGAGCAATGGGAAAACGATCCGCATTACGGACGTGGACGTGTCGTGGTGATTCAGCATCCAGATAATTTGCGTTCGCTTTACGCCCATCTGGGCAGCAGCACAGTAAAAGTCGGCGACGTCATCAAGGCCGGACAAGTGATTGCCTATTCAGGCGCGAGCGGCAAAGTTACCGGTCCGCACTTGCATGTAGAAGCCTGGCAAGGTGAGCAGTTGATCGACCCGCAGCGCCTGCTGGCAGGATTGGACGAACATGCATCCCAGTCGGCATTGCGGGCACGTAACGCGATCAAAATGAACTAGCTTCTAACCGCGGCCGCCGCCGTGCTAACCCCCTATTAATCTTCACGCAAACTGCATCGCGCTGGCCTAGCCAGTGCGGCGTCAGCGTACCCAAATTCGAAAAAAATTAACATGAAAATACGCTATCCTGCGCTGCTCGCACTGACCAACTTCGTCATGTTATACGGAGCAACTTACGCCAGTGACGATCTGGTCAATATAGTAAATGTGGAAGCGGCTCACTATGACCAGCGCCATCAAGAAACTGCCAGCATTATTGTAGTGAACCATGATGATTTATTACGCTTTGGCGATACCAGTTTAGCTGATGCCCTGAAGCGCATTCCCGGCATCAGCATCGGCGGCGCTGGAAGTGGACTCAATGGCGAACGCGCCGGCGAAATTCGCCTGCATGGATTAGGTGGGGGTTACACGCAAATTATGTTGAATGGCGTGGTAGCACCAAATGGCTTTACGCTGGAATCATTGTCACCTGAGTTGATTGAACGTGTTGAAATCATGCCGACAGCGTCCGCCGAGCTGGGCGCGCAAGGCATCGCGGGTACGATCAACATCATCCTAAGAAAATCCGTAGCCCATCCGCGCCGCGAATTCAAACTAGAGCTGGGCGAACAAGATGGCGCACGCAGTTCTCAACTCATGCCCACGCTCAGCGGCGAAGTGGCAGGTACACTTAATAATGTGGACTACGTTGTGGTGGGAACGCTCAGCCGCACGCGATTAACAACGAGCACAGAGATTGACACCAGTGCAGCGGATGGCTACCCCGCCGCCATCGATACACTGCATCGTTTAACGCAGGAACAAAAAGACAGCCGCACCGACAACCTGAATCTGACACCCAGATTCACTTTTCATCTGAGCGACGACGACAGTTTAACTTCACAAAGTTATATCAACGCCAAACATGCAACGGTTGCACAGACCGACCAAGACACGACTCTGCTTGGCACAACTAGTCAGTACCCAGCCAGCGACAGACAATTCGATTTGGAATCAACCGTTCTACGCAGCGATCTTAACTGGACTCACACCTTCGATGAAGATACGCGCTTCACACTGAAAGCCGGTGCCAGCGATAGTTTCCGCCATTCCGACTTCCGCTTCTTTGGCACAGATGGCAGCGCCGATGGTAGCGGCTTACATCTGGTACAAGCGGGTATTAACGAATATGGAATTACTCTGGCCGGGAATCTCAACTTTTCACTTACGCCAACCCACGCAATAACGCTAGGTTGGGACGGCGCGCAAACACGACGCAGTGAAAGCCGGATGGAGCAGGATTATGTTCCTGCCACGCTGCAGAACCCGCCTGCCGCCACACAAAATGATCGCTACGACGGTACCATAACGCGGGGCGCTTTGTTTGTGCAGGACGACTGGGACATCAGCGCAGCTTGGTCATTGTCCGCGGGTCTGCGCTGGGAAAAAATGCGCACGGCAGTTATCAGCAACGCCCTATTATCTGCACCGGAAAGTAGTAACGAATTTAGCTCCATTGTCAGTCCGCTCATACAGACCTTGTACAAATTTTCGCCCGATGATCAGTTGCGCATAGGATTAACGCGCACCTACAAAGAACCGACAATGGTTGAACTGATTCCACGCCTGTACACGGTAGATAACAATAACAGCCCGACCAATCCAGACACACAAGGCAATCCGGCATTGCGTCCGGAATTGGCGTGGGGACTGGATGCAGGAGTTGAACATGAAATTGGCAAAAATGGATTAATCGGCGCAAGTATGTTCGTGCGCCGGATTGACGACGTTATAGCTGAGCAGTTATTTCAAGAAGGGATTAACTGGGTGCTGCAACCGGTCAATGCCGGACGCGCCAATGTACATGGAATAACCCTTGAAGCTAAATTTACGCTGAACAGCTTGCTAGAAGTAGCGCCGCCAGTGGAGCTGCGGGCCAACCTGACACGCAACTGGTCTAACGTCGAAAGCCTGCCTGGGCCGAATAATCGGCTCGACCAACAAACACCCTTAAGCGCCAATCTTGGCCTCGATTATCATTTGCCGGGAAATGAATTTACGCTCGGCACAAATTTTAATTTGACTAGCGGCGGCCCAGCACAAACTACGGCGCAGTTAGCGTCGTATAGCGCCCCGGTACGCAGTCTTGATGCCTTTGCGTTATGGGCTATCGACAGCCAAAGTCGGATACGTTTTAGCGCCGACAACTTACTACATCAAAATCAGATTAACGCATTCAACTATGCCGACAACGGTAGTAGTGAACGTACTATCTCCACCATGCGTACGGCAACTACGCTGCGTTTGACGTGGGAAGTTAAGTTTGGAATGTAATGCGCAAGTATTGAATTAACACCTGTAAAATGTTTCCCAAAATACCTAAATATAACGACGTCGGAGATCAATTGCTACCTACCAAATCTGCCCCCATCTCCCGAAACGCACGGGTCGACTTTCTACGTGGCGTTGCCATATCCTGCGTACTAATTTTACATTTCGCCCTCGCTTTCGGCTTTAAAAATAGTCCGCTTGGAACGCTGTTAAGCCCAGCGTTATTACATGCAATCGCGTTCAACGGCAACTTCGGCGTCACGATGTTTTTTGTCATTTCCGGATTTTTAATTACCTCCAACTCCCTCAGCCGTTGGAACAATTTAAAAGAGATTAATGCACGCACGTTTTATCTATTCCGTTTTGCCCGCATCATGCCCAGCCTGTTATTGGTACTGGCTATCATCGTCACGCTCGGCTGTTTGGATATACCGTTTTTTGACAATTCAGATAACAACCATCATCTGCCCAGTTCTTATTTTTTAATTTCCATCGGGTCAGTGCTCAGCTTTTGGCATAACGTGCTGATGCAAACTAGCGGTTATATTAATTACTGTATTGACGTGTACTGGTCACTCTCGGTTGAAGAAGTATTTTATCTGGCCCTTCCTTTGGTCTGCCTGCTGTTACGACGTACATGGCTCATCGTCGCAGTTTGCATTACGGCCATCGTCATCGGCCCGATTTACCGCAGCCAGCATACCAATAATGAGATTTTCTTTATGTACGGTTATTTTGCCTGCTTCGACGCGATTGCTTTCGGCTGCATTACGGCGTTGCTGGCGCGACGGGGAATTATCCCAATCAAATTCAATCGTGTATTACGGCTGGCTGCGGCCATCGCGCTCGGCGTGGTTTACCTACGCGGTATCGACGGGCATGAAATTTTCGGCTTTTCGCTAATCGCCCTAGCCAGCGCAGCTTTTTTACTCGGCGCAGCCAATGATAATAGCCCGGGCTGGAGCACTGGCCGGCTCAGTAGCGGTGTGCGCTGGGTGGGACGATATAGCTATGAAATTTATCTGTTCCATATCGTCGTGCTGGGGCTAATGCGTAATGTATTGACCAAAGAGCAGCTCAGCTATTCAGCAAGATTGCCATGGTTTCTATTATTTCTCGTATTAACGGCGTTAGTCGCTTGGCTGGTGGCGCGTTATGTTTCTGAACCGGCAAATACAGCAATTCGGCGACGCTATGGCCATTAAATTAATTCAATTTATTTTTCATGATTCCAACAATATTCCTGTTTGTGATACGTCTTCACAAGTATGGAAACGACGCTGAACCCCAACCAATCGATGGCTACACAAGATAAGCACATTAGCGACACCGTTTTGCGCGAGCAAGCGCGGCTTGGGAATTTTATCCGTCAGCGCGTTGCGGACCAGAGCGAAGCCGAAGATATCTTGCAAGATGTTTTTTACGAATTGGTCGAAGCTTATCGTTTGCCTGAACCTATCGAGCAAGTTGGGGCATGGCTTTTTCGGGTGGCGCGGAATCGCATCATCGACCGGTTTCGCAAAAAAAGAGAACAGCCACTGCCCGAAACAGAGGCTGATTCCGGCGACGAATATTGGTTGGAGCAAGTCTTACCAGCAAGCGACGCAGGGCCGGAAGCCGCCTATGCGCGCGCGGTGTTATTAGAAGAGCTGCACGACGCGCTCGACGAATTACCGTTAGAGCAGCGTGAGGTATTCATCGCCCATGAACTAGAGGGGCTCAGCTTTAAAGAATTGGCAGCGCTCAGCGGAGTCGGCGTAAATACCCTGCTGGCGCGCAAACGGTATGCGGTGCTGCATCTGCGTACACACTTGCAAGCGATCTATAACGAATTCAATCTGTAAAGGAAGTGTGCAATGAATTTCAAATTAAGAGTATTGAAAAAAATAGTATTTGTGGTGTTCTGCATCGCGGCATTAAGTTGGCTGGTGATGGTGCTGTGGAATTGGCTCATTCCTTCGCTGTTTATCGGGGCACGTGAAATTGATTATGCCCGTGCCATCGGCTTGCTAATCTTAAGCAGAATCTTGTTTGGCGGGCTGCGCGGCCATCACGGTCACCATGAACGTCACGCTGATCATGAACACTGGCATAGCCGTTGGCATCAACATCGCTGGGAAAAAATGACGCAGGAAGAGCGCGAGAAATTTCAGAACGGCATACTTTCTGCGCGTGATAAACATAAGCAAGAAAACCAACAATAAATACGCCTGGCTTTATCTTTTTTTCAGCGAAAAACAAGTGGAGGGAATCGACATGACTACTACGGCTAACTGCAAACAAAGCCCGGGAATTATCGTACCGGTTGTGAACTTTAAGCGCTGCGAGGGAAAAGCAGATTGCGCTGTCGTCTGCCCCGAGAATGTCTTTGAAATCCAACGCATCAAACCAGCCGATTATCAGAAATTAAATCTGCTAAATCAATTTAAATTACGGGTACATGGAATGCAGGTTGCCTACGCCCCGAATGCCGATGCCTGCAAAGCATGTGGCTTGTGCGTAACGGCATGTCCGGAAAAAGCGATTACTTTAGCCAGGCTTGCTTGAGTATTCCCAACACTCATTTACCAAACAAATCTGAATGTGTGCCGGTACGATCAAATCTGACTTCATCACCATCAATCCGATAAATCAACAACCAATCGGGTTCAATATGAAGGTCTCGCCTCGGTTTCCAATCACCTTGCAATGGATGATCTTTAAAATCACGCGGCAGTGCTTGACCATCCAACAATAACTGAATTACATCGCGTAGCTTATTCATATTCTTACCGCGCTTTTCTGCCAACTTTACGTCGCGTTTAAACTGCCCCGAGTAACTTGGCTTGCGCATTAAATACCCAGTTTTTTAAATAAATCTTGCGCACTTGATGCATGAAAAACGTCTTCATTCTGGTCGCTCTTACGGATTGTTTCAGCAGTTAATGCATTGGGTACGGCACTTTCTGCAATGTATAAACGCATTAAATCGCGAATAATTTGCGCCGCAGGACGGTGACGCCCGGCCGCCACCGCCATGAACTGATCCCGCAACTCCGACTCCATTTTGATGGACATTTGTACTTCTTTTACCATGTTAGCCTCGCTCTGGTTGGTGTTAGCGCTACCATAAGGTGTTCAATGAATACCTTTTAGGTATTCATTGAACAGTCTAGCATGCCAATTTGACTGTTTTTTGATAGTTTTCAACGCTTTAGCTTAAAATACCGTCCATTCCAACTCAATACCCATTCTCTTCATGTTGAATTCTGTTCTAGCCCCACTTGGTTTTGTGATCATTTCCTACTTAATCGGCTCCATATCTTTCGCGGTCATCGTCAGTAAAGTGTTCGGCTTATCTGACCCACGTACTTATGGTTCTAAAAACCCTGGAGCAACCAATGTACTGCGCAGCGGTAATAAAGCGGCTGCGGTGCTGACCTTGATAGGGGATGCGTTTAAAGGCTGGTTAGCGGTCTGGTTAGCGCAAGCGCTGAATTTACCGGAACATGTTATCGCCCTGGTCGCGCTGGCGGTGTTTTTAGGGCATTTATGGCCGGTGTTTTTTAAATTTGAGGGTGGTAAAGGCGTGGCGACAGCAGCAGGCGTCTTGCTGGGTTTAAATGTTTGGTTGGGGCTCGGCACTCTGGCAACTTGGGTCGTCGTCGCTTTTTGCTTCCGTTATTCGTCGTTAGCAGCTTTGATGGCAGCGTTGTTTGCACCGTTTTATTCAGCGCTGATATTTGGCACGGCCAGCCCGGTTTTTTGGGCGGTATGCGTGATGAGTGCGTTACTTATTTATCGCCACCAACAAAATATTCGTAATTTAATTGCTGGTAAAGAAAGTCGTTTGGGTAGTAAGAAAACCGCTAATTGACGCAATTTTTAGCGATTTTCATACCCGCTATCTTTTTAATAAATACTATACAAGCTGATCCAAAGGCCATTTAGGTCGCACATTAAACGCGTAATCAAACTGCGCCTGGCTTGGATCAGCCTTCAAACGCATTGCACCAGCAAAGGCGATCATCGCGCCGTTGTCGGTGCAAAATTCTAATTCCGGATAATAAACCTCAAATCGCTTCTTGGCGGCAGCCGCATTCAAGCCTGCGCGTAGTTGCGTATTCGCGCCAACACCACCTGCAATCACCAGACGCTTTAAAGCGGAATGACGCATCGCGGTGCTGCATTTAGCGACGATCACATCGACCAACGCATCCACAAATCCACGTGCGACGTTGGCTTTATCTTGCTCCGTCAATTCCCCGACATGATTTTTAACCACGGTTAATACCGCGGTTTTCAAACCGGAAAAACTGAAATTTAAATCTTTGGAATGCAGCATCGGGCGCGGCAAGTTGTAAACACTTGGGTCGCCCGACTCGGCCAAACGCGAAATGGCAGGACCACCGGGATAAGATAAACCCAATAGTTTGGCCGATTTATCAAACGCTTCGCCAGCAGCATCGTCCAAGGTCTCGCCCAATAAAGTGTATTTCCCAACCCCTTCCACGCGCATTAATTGGGTATGTCCGCCGGACACGAGCAGGGAAATAAACGGAAATTGCGGCGGCTTGGAAGACAGCAAGGGCGACAATAAATGCCCTTCCAGATGATGAATTCCCAACATCGGTCGGCCCAACGCCAAGCCCAGACCGCAAGCCACCGACGCACCCACCAACAACGCACCAGCTAAACCCGGGCCTTGCGTATAGGCGATGGCATCAATCGCGCTTTTGTCTAAGTTTGCTTCACGCAAAACCTGTTCTAACAGCGGCAAAGCACGGCGAATATGGTCGCGCGAAGCCAGTTCTGGCACCACACCGCCATATTCCTGATGCATAGTAATTTGGGAATACAAAGCATGTGAAAGCAGGCCGGTTTCGGTATCTACCAAAGCCAAACCAGTTTCATCACAGGAAGATTCAACGCCGAGTACGATCATTTGCAATACCGATTTTTTACAATGCGATATTGTAGCTGATGTGGTGAGTAGGAAAAAACGTAACGGAACTAAACAGGTGGATTATTTCTTAAAAATATCAGGCCGCGATTTATTACGTTGCTCGTAAATAGTCCGGGCGTCCAGCTGGGCGCGCTCTAACGTACACATTTCAGGATGGTCGTCATGCAGGGTAAAAAAGTCGCCAGCTTGGGCGCGCATGACATATTTGATCGCTTGGGCATCGGTTAAATCAAAAAACTCGGTCATTAAAGTTGTGACTTCGTCCAGATATTCTTCGTAGGTCATCATGTTGCATCCAATCAGGTTGTGCGGCGGTGTTATGTATCTTAAATTCGTCTTAAATTCATTTAGACGAATTTTAGCCCTAACTACTACCGCCGGACAACCTAAAGGAGCTTTATCTTCAGATCAGGCTATCTGCTGCCACGTACTCAATGCCTAATTCACGCGCCACGGCTTCATAAGTCACCTTGCCCTGACAGACGTTTAAGCCGTTTTTAAGATGCACATCTTCTTTGCAAGCCAGCTTCCAACCTTTGTCTGCCAATGCCAAAGCATGACGGATCGTGGCGTTGTTCAGCGCAAATGTAGACGTACGGGCAACTGCGCCGGGCATATTGGCAACGCAATAGTGCACAACGTGGTCAACAATATAAGTCGGCTCAGCGTGGGTAGTTGCATGCGAAGTTTCAAAACAACCGCCCTGATCAATTGCCACATCCACCACGACCGCGCCGGGTTTCATTTTTTTGATCATGTCGCGGGTGACTAACTTCGGCGCTGCTGCGCCTGGTATCAAAACACCGCCAATCACTAAATCGGCCGCTAACACGGAATCTTCCACGGTTTGCGCGTTGGAATACAGCGTGCTGATACGGTTACCGTAAATCAAATCCAAGTGACGCAGGCGATCGATATTTTTATCTAATATCGTCACACGCGCACCGACTCCAACTGCGACTTGCAAGGCACTGGTTCCGACAACACCTGCGCCTAAAATCACCACGTGACCGGGAGCCACTCCAGGTACGCCGCCCAGCAACAAAGCCATTCCCCCTTTGGATTTTTCTAAGTGTGCTGCACCCGCCTGTATCGACATACGCCCTGCTACTTCGCTCATCGGAGCCAGCAAAGGCAAGCCGCCGCCCGGGCCAGTAATGGTTTCATAGGCAAAACAAATTGCGCCGGATGCAATCAACGCTTTGGTCTGTTCTGGATCAGGTGCCAAATGTAAATAGGTGTACAGAATTTGACCGGGGCGCAACATCGCGCATTCAACGGGTTGCGGCTCTTTGACTTTCACAATCATGTCGGCGCGCTTAAATATTTCCGCCGCGCCAGCTACCATTTCCGCACCCGCGGCCTGGTAGTCGGTATCCAGCAGACCGATTGCGGTTCCGGCATCGCTTTGGACGATGACTTTGTGGCCGCGCAAACACAACTCCCGCACGCTGGCCGGTGTTAAACCTACCCGATATTCATGGTTTTTAATTTCTTTTGGTACGCCAATTAACATGTTGTCTCCCTTTGTTTTTATTTCGGAAAAATGCTTTGTATTGAACTTACTACCAACTTAAGTAAATAACTTATGCCAAAAATATTCTATTCGGCAATATTTCAGGCATAAATGTTTTGTTTTGAATGTCAGGTTATCGGTTTATGAAAGTTTAAGCTTGCGCGCAAATTTGTAAGTGCTGAACTACCCCGTTGCTTAACTACACTGTCATTTACGTCATTCCCGCGCAGGCGGGAATCCAGGAATTCACACGCCTAGCGTTGAAGGCACTACGCGCCACTGGATCCCCGCATTCGCGAGGATGACGTTTTTGAAGGCTTGTGTTTTTTTGCGTAAAGCCTAAAAAATAAATCTTATTTCCATCAGAAAACAATTAGTCTACTCCAACAAAAAAGCCATCTGCAAGCAGATGGCTTTTTTGTGGCTTTTAATCAACGAGACTAATCCAGTGCCTTCACCATATCTTCAATAACCTTCTTAGCGTCACCAAACACCATCATGGTTTTATCCATATAGAACAACTCGTTATCCAAACCGGCATAGCCTGACGCCATAGAACGTTTATTCACGATGACTGTTTTCGCTTTATAAGCTTCCAAAATCGGCATACCGGCAATCGGCGATTTAGGATCTTTAGCAGCCGGATTCACCACGTCATTTGCGCCTAACACTAATACCACATCGGCCTGGGCAAATTCGTTATTAATATCTTCCATCTCAAACACCTGGTCATACGGCACTTCGGCTTCAGCCAATAACACGTTCATATGACCCGGCATACGACCCGCTACCGGATGAATCGCATATTTAACGCTAATGCCTTTTTCCGTCAGGTGTTCGGTCAATTCTTTTAAGGAATGTTGAGCACGCGCTACCGCCAAACCATAGCCGGGCACGATAATCACGGTTTCAGCATTACCTAATAAAAACGCGACATCATCAGCCGAACCGGATTTAACGTTACGTGCTGCTTGAGTACCGGTAGCTGCTTCGGCAGGTGCGCCGCCAAAGCCGCCCAACAACACATTAAAGAACGAACGGTTCATGGCTTTGCACATGATGTAAGACAGAATTGCGCCAGATGAACCGACCAATGAACCGGCAATAATCAACATGGAATTGTTGAGTGAAAAACCAATCCCGGCAGCGGCCCAACCTGAATAACTGTTCAACATGGAAACCACGACCGGCATATCCGCGCCGCCAATCGGGATGATGATGAGTACGCCCAGCGCAAAAGCGATTGCCGCCATCACCGCAAATGGCGTCCAGCTTTGTGTCACGCAAAACGCAATGCCGCAACCGAACATGGCTAATGCCAACACTAAATTGAGCATATGTTGGCCGGTAAAACTGACCGGTGCGCCCTGGAATAAACGGAATTTATATTTGCCGGATAATTTACCGAACGCGATCACCGAACCTGAAAAAGTAATCGCACCAACAAAAGTACCGATAAATAATTCGATTCGATTTCCGAATGGAATCAAGCCACCTTTTTCAGTCAGGTTAAATGCCCAAGGTTCAGACACTACCGCAACCGCAATACAGACTGCCGCCAAACCGATAAGTGAATGCATCGCCGCGACCAGTTCCGGCATTTTGGTCATTTCTACGCGCTTTGCTAACGTTGCGCCGATCACACCACCGACTACGACACCACCAACCACTAACGCCAAACCCATTCCTGAGCCTGCCAACTGCGATTTTAATTCCATCATCATCGCAATCGTGGTTACGACTGCAATCGCCATCCCCGCCATACCGAAGGCGTTACCACGTCTGGCTGAGGTTGGGTGCGACAAGCCTTTTAACGCCTGAATAAAGCATACCGAAGCAATCAAGTACAACATCACGACTAAATTAATACTCATTATTTGTGCTCCTTGCTGTCAGCACTTACCTGCGCTTTTTTAGGCTCTTTTTTCTTAAACATTTCCAGCATGCGCTGCGTGACTAAAAATCCACCGAACACATTCACCGCCGCCAAGGCAACCGCCAGGGTTCCCATGACCTGCGCCAGCAATCCTTCAGTGAGTCCTGCTGCCAACATCGCGCCCACAATAATGATGGCGGAAATCGCGTTGGTAACTGCCATCAGCGGAGTATGCAACGCTGGCGTAACAGTCCATACGACGTGATAGCCGACGTAAATCGCCAGAACAAAAATAATGAGATTAGTAAGCGTGTGACTGACTTCCATATTGACCTCTTTGTGTAAGGGAAATATCCCGTTGTCGTTTAAATTTGCCGCTGATTTACGTCGTAATTTGATTCACACTATTTAGGACTTATACAAAATTGTTCCAGCAAGGCGTGCCGACGCAGACAGTACTTTAGTACGGCAAGGAGAGCACAACGCAGCTGGGGCGATTTTGAGTAAGTCCTATTAGTTAAACAATTTTTCCTTTTTTAGACCGGTAATCTGATTTTTTTCATCGACAAACACGATCTTTGGCTGATACTTTGCCGCGTATTCTTCCGTCATGTGCGCGTAGGTACAAATAATCATCAAGTCACCTAATTGCACGCGCCGGGCAGCTGCACCGTTGAGTGAAATTTCACCGCTGCCACGTAGGCCTTTAATTGCGTAGGTGGCGAAACGTTCGCCATTGTTGACGTTGTACAGCTCTATCCGTTCACCGGGCAGAATGTCGGCCGCATCCAATAAATTTTCATCAATCCCGCATGAGCCCTCGTAGTTCAAGTCACATTGCGTGACGGTAGCACGATGAATTTTGGCTCTGAGCATATTACGTTGCATTGTTTTTTCCTTACTTTCTTAACTGATTTTATTAACTTGCTTCTTTACTTATTAATTTACTAGGATTTACGCAAAATTGTTCCAGCAAGGCACGCCGACGCAGACAGTACTTTAGTACGGCAAGGAGAGCGTAACGCCGCTGGAGCGATTTTTCGTAAGTCCTATTTACTTCTTTAACACTTCACCACCTGAACAGATCAATGTCGCGACAACTATTTCATCCTCACGATTAATCGCCAAGGCAGCATCTTTATCGATAATTAATTTTAAAAAATCCAGCACATTACGCGCATATAAAGCGGAGGCGTCGGCTGGCACCAGCGTAGCCAAATTCGGCACGCCGATAATATGTACGCCATATTTAGTAACAGTTGTTCCGCATTCAGAGAGTGGGCAATTACCGCCCTGCTCTACCGCCATATCCACAATCACCGAACCCGGCTTCATGGCTTTAACGGTTTCTTCCGAAATTAAGATAGGCGCTTTACGACCCGGAATTAACGCCGTAGTGATGATGATATCGGCCAGCTTGGCGCGTTCATGCACCAGTTCAGCTTGACGCCGCATCCAGTCGGCCGGCATAGAGCGCGCATAACCACCCACACCTTGCGCAATTTCTTTTTCTTCATCGGTGATGAATGGCACATCAATAAACTTGGCACCCAGCGATTCGACTTGTTCTTTAACTGGTGGACGCACATCGGAGGCTTCAATTACTGCACCTAAACGCTTGGCCGTTGCAATTGCCTGCAAGCCCGCCACACCCACGCCCATAATCAATACTCGCGCTGCTTTCACTGTACCGGCAGCGGTCATTAACATCGGCATAAACCGGCCATAGGTATTGGCTGCCAACATCACTGCTTTGTAGCCTGCAATATTGGCTTGCGAGGACAACACATCCATCGCTTGCGCACGCGTAATGCGCGGCGCCGCTTCCAGAGCAAAAGCATGAATACCGCACGCAGCCATGG
Source organism: Solimicrobium silvestre (assembly GCF_002976435.1). Lineage (GTDB taxonomy): Bacteria > Pseudomonadota > Gammaproteobacteria > Burkholderiales > Burkholderiaceae_D > Solimicrobium > Solimicrobium silvestre. Next base: position 75,102 of record NZ_PUGF01000006.1, read on the forward strand.
CAGCGGTGTTTTCAGTATCAAAGGGATTCAACATACCGACCAGCACACTGCCTGACTTCATTAATGCCCGTTCGGCACTGTCTGGAGCGCGGACTTTGAGCACCAGCTCACAACCGAAGGCATCAGCTGCGTTCACAATTTGCGCGCCCGCAGCAACATAGGCTTCGTCGGGAATGCTTGATGCAATACCCGCGCCGGCTTGCACCAGCACCTGATGCTTGGCAGCGAGATATTTTTTAATTGTTTCTGGGGTCGCCGCAACCCGAGTTTCACCTGACTTAGTCTCGGCGGGGATGCCAATTTTCATACATTCACTCCCTTTATTAATGAAATATTAATTCAGTGATATTCAATATCATTCAAGCAAAACCCGTGGAAATAGCATCAACATTCTTATTTCAATGAGGCACCGAAGTTTCGCACAACAAACTTATATCTGTGAGCGAGCTTCGCGCTCCTTGTTGCAAAAATGATGCACCAATGACACATTCAGCAGCCTTACGCGACCCCGTACTATATAGGGATACTCACTTAATTTCATCCTTTGCGCTTGAGATTTTATACATATTTTGCATTAGCAAATTACCCTTTCAACGCTTAACTGGGCAAGAACCGTTAAAATAGCGACCTTATTGATTCTGAAATCCAATAATTAGGACTTACACAAAATTGTTCCAGCAACGAGTTTATTAAACCCTTGCCGACGAAGACAGTACGAATGTACGGCAAGGAAAGGTGTAGCAGGGAATTCAACAACATCGTTGTTGCCTGCGTAACGGCACTGGCTTGCCAGTGTGCGCCCTACAAGGGCAACGCCGCTGGAACTGTTTTGTGTAAGTCTTATTAATTCTAGATCACCAGCAGACCACTAAGAGGAAGCCAATGTCGGACATCTGGAAACCAGCCGTAACGGTTGCAGCAATTATTGAGCGCAATGGACTCTTTTTTATGATTGAAGAAGAAACGTCCGATGGGCTGCGCATTAACCAACCCGCTGGCCATTTAGATCCGGAAGAATCGTTGATTGACGCCGTGATACGCGAAACCAAAGAGGAAACTGCGCACGAATTTATGCCAAGCTATTTGGTGGGCACGTATTTGTCACGTTATATGTCCAAGCGGCGCGGGATTCCGGTCAGCTATTTACGCTTTGCGTTTGCAGGCAAACTTGGGCAAGAATACCAACAGCCGTTGGACGTGGGCATAGTACGCACCATGTGGATGAGTTATGACGAATTAGTCGCCACCAAAGAACGGCATCGCAGCGAATTAATATTACGCTGCATCGACGATTATCTGGCTGGCGCACGCATACCGCTATCGTTCATCTATACCGATAGCAGTGTCACAGAACCTCTTTAATTAATATTTGTAAGTAGCAAGGTAGTAACGATGGCAAAGAAACGCGTAGTAATTGGTATGTCAGGCGGGGTTGATTCCTCGGTTTCTGCACATCTGCTGAAAGAACAGGGCTATGAAGTAATCGGCCTGTTTATGAAGAACTGGGAAGACGACGACAATTCCGAATTTTGCTCTAGCCGGCAAGACTGGATAGACGCAGTCAGCGTCGCCGATGTGGTGGGCGTGGACATTGAAGCGGTGAATTTTGCGGCGGAATATAAAGACCGGGTGTTCTCTGAATTTTTACGTGAATACCAGGCTGGCCGCACTCCGAACCCCGATGTGTTGTGCAATGCTGAAATTAAATTTAAAGCTTTTTTAGATCACGCCATGCACTTGGGCGCTGACTTTATCGCCACAGGACATTACGCTCGGGTGCGCGAAGTGGATGGTCGTTTTGAATTGCTCAAGGCACTCGATTTAAGCAAAGATCAAAGCTATTTTTTGCATCGATTGAATCAGGCGCAACTCTGCAAAACTTTGTTTCCACTCGGTGAAATTCATAAAACCGAAGTACGCAAAATTGCCGAACAATTACAACTGCCTAACGCAACCAAAAAAGATTCCACCGGTATTTGTTTTATCGGCGAACGCCCGTTCCGCGAATTCTTAAATCGCTATTTGGTACAAAAACCGGGGCCGATGAAAACGCCGGAAGGTGAATTGGTGGGTCAGCATATTGGTTTAAGTTTTTACACGCTGGGGCAGCGCAAGGGTATCGGCATCGGCGGCATTAAGAGTCATCAAAATGCCGAAGGTAGTAGTGATGCCTGGTATGTGGCGCGTAAAGATATCGCCAACAACACGCTGTATGTTGTGCAAGGGCATGATCATCCCTGGTTACTGTCACCGACGTTAGCGGCAGACCAAGCTAGTTGGGTAGCAGGCAGTCCGCCGGAAACCGGGCAATTGAATGCTAAAACTCGTTATCGGCAGGCTGACGTGGCGGGGCTATTTGAAGCCACTGGCGCTAACCAGTTTAATCTGGCATTTACTGACCCGCAATGGGCAGTTACACCGGGACAATCGGCAGTGTTATACCAAGGGGACGTGTGTTTGGGCGGCGGAATTATTTGTAGCTGACTTACAGGTGGGTTATAGCTGACTGCTCGCATCAATACACAAGGCTTATGCAAACGATTTGCATAAGCCTTGTAAATATTAAATCAAAATCCTGCGACCAATCTCAACCACCTGATCACACGGCAGCCGATAGAAATCGGTTACGTGCATGCTGTTGCGCATCATCACGGCAAATAACGTCCCTTGCCAACGCTTAAACAGTCCGGCATCTTCATTGACCACCACTGTTTCCAATCCCAAATAATAAGTTGCCGCTTTTAAGTCCAACTCGCAAGATGAAAATGCCGGTTGTTGCAGCAACTTGGGAATATCAGGACGATCCATAAAGCCGTAACGCGCACTAATTCGCCAAAAATTTGGAGCCAATTCAGTCATGGTAAATCGCTCTGCATCGCTAATCCAAGGCACCGTTTCCACTACCACATTCACGGCGATAATTTTTTGTTGCAGCACTTGATTACGCTTCACATGCCAACGCATAACTGGCGGCGTACCTTCTGCCGTTCTAGTCAGAAAAACAGCGGTGCCAGCAACTCGGGAAATTTGTTGTGCTTCAATATCAGCCATAAATTGCGCAGCGGGTATGACGTTTTCATTGATCGCCTTTGAAACAGCCGCAACGCCGCGATGCCAAACCTGCATAACGCTATACACCAGCGCAGCCAGCAACAGTGGTACATAACCACCATCCAATAGCTTGACTAAATTTGCCGCAAAAAATCCGCCGTCAATAATCAAGAATACACCAGCGACCGCGCCACTCGCCCAGAGACTCCAACGCCATATTTCACGCATGGCAATAAACAATAATACCGATGTCATCAACATGGTCAGCGACACCGCAATACCGTAGGCTGCTGCCATATTGTCCGACGATTTAAAAAACAAGGCCATGCCGACCGTGACTATCATCAGCGTCCAGTTGATAGTACCGACATAAATTTGTCCATAACCGAATTCCGACGTTTGCTTAATCTGTAGACGCGGCAACCAGCCTAATTGAATTGCTTGCCGAGTCATGGAAAATGCGCCGGTAATAATCGATTGGCTGGCAATCACGGTTGCCACCGCCGCCAGTAAAACCATTGGAATTAACAGCGGTGCTGGACATAAACGATAAAAAATATTGTCAGCGGTTTCTGCACCGGAGAGCACCAGCGCAGCTTGCCCCGCATAGTTCAATAACAGGCTTGGGAATACAATCGCTGTCCATGCCAGACGGATCGGGCGTGCTCCAAAATGCCCCATATCGGCATAGAGCGCTTCCGCTCCGGTGACACATAAAAATACACCACCCAGCACCAGGAAACTGGTTAGCCCGTTCGACATTAAAAATTTCACACCATACATGGGATTAATCGCCACCAGCACCGATGGATGTTGAATGATGCCCCAAATTCCGAGTAGCGCAATACACAAAAACCAGACTGCCATCACCGGACCAAACGCTTTACCGATGCGCTCAGTACCCATCGGCTGAATCGCAAACAAGGCCAGCAAAATGACTACGGTGGCGGGCAAAACATAGGGCTTGGCCGCAGGGAACACGATATTTAATCCCTCCAATGCCGACAGAACCGAAATCGCGGGGGTAATCGCGCCATCACCATAAATTAGTGCCGCCCCCAACAAACCGGCCGCGACCACCAAAGGCCGTTTGCGCTTTTTAATTCCCAATAGTGCCATCAGTGCCAAAATACCGCCTTCGCCATTGTTATCAATGCGCATGGCAAATGACACGTACTTGACCGAAGTAACAATGATTAAGGTCCACAATAACAAGCTCAACAAACCAAGAATCACTGGAGCAGAAGGCGTGCCGCCAGATAAAGCCAACACCGTTTTCAGCGTATATAACGGACTAGTTCCAATATCACCAAACACGACCCCCAGCGCGGATAATCCTAATGCCGTAATTCCTGCTTGCTGCTTATTGATTAGCAACGGTGTTTTAGCTGGTGCCAGCGGTGCTGCTTGCGACATAAATTATCCTATCAAGTCCATGAATAAGTGTCGCAGCATGTTTTGCGACAGTAGTTGAAAGTAGCAATTATTAGTTTTAAAGCCAGATGAATGGGCAAGCATAGCCGATTTAGCTAGCGCCATGGTGACAGCTCTGTGATATGGATAAGTTGAATTACTTTTGGTTCGATTTTTTTATTTTTCAGAATACCAGGGTATTTTTTAAAAAAATACCTCGATTAATAAATAAAGCTAATGAGCTAATAACATACTCATTAAAAAATGATTTTTAATCGATCGGAAAGCCATTGGATAGGTTAAATATTAAAATAAATATTAGGAGTATATGAATTCACTGCTTTTTACCAAAAATTTCAGCTAATTCTACGTAAATAAAAATGGCAATACTGCATCAGCCAACGTTGAAGCCCACAAGCAATGGAAAAGTGACTACACTACCCGAATTATTAATCTTGGAGCCATCGATGCAAAATCTGTTTTTGCGCTACACCACGCTACTACTTTCTGGCGCCATCTTCATCTTCAGCCTGTTATTTTTCAACGTACATGAAAGTATTAGCTGGTTGCTGGTCATTTCAGCCGCCTTAATTTGCATTGGTGTGCATGACATCATCCAGACCAAAAGCTCGATATTACGTAATTACCCGATCTTGGCGCACTTCCGTTTTTTGTTTGAATTAATCCGCCCAGAAATTCGTCAGTACTTTTTAGAAGAAGATACCTCGCCCAATCCATTCTCGCGCAATCAACGTTCAATTGTTTATCAGCGCGCCAAACAACAGTTAGATAAACGACCTTTCGGCACGCAGCTCGATGTCTATCAGGCGGGTTACGAATGGATCGGTCATTCCATTACCCCTGCACCGATCACCACCCACGACTTCCGCATCACCATCGGCGCAGATCGTGCCCAACCATACTCTGCCAGTATTTTTAATATTTCCGCGATGAGTTTTGGCGCGCTTTCTGCCAACGCGATCCGCGCTTTAAATCAAGGCGCACATAAAGGTAACTTTATGCACGACACTGGCGAAGGCAGCATTAGCCGCTATCACCGGCCAGAAAACGAGCATGAACAAGGCGGCGATTTAGTGTGGAATATTGGCTCCGGTTATTTTGGCTGCCGCAATCCCGATGGCAGTTTTAGCGAAGAAAAATTTACCGCCAACGCCAATCTTCCGCAAGTCAAAATGATTGAAGTAAAGCTCTCGCAAGGCGCCAAACCAGGTCATGGCGGTTTGCTGCCCGGCAGTAAAGTGAGCGCAGAAATTGCGAAGGCACGCGGCGTAACGGAAGGCGTTGATTGCGTTTCACCTTCATCACACAGTGCATTTAGCACCCCGATTGAATTGCTACAGTTTATCGAAAAATTACGCACCTTATCAGGCGGAAAGCCTACCGGTTTTAAATTTGCAGTTGGTCATCCATGGGAATTTTTTGGCATTGTTAAAGCCATGCTAGTCACTGGCATACATCCCGACTTTATTGTTGTGGATGGTGGCGAAGGCGGCACCGGAGCAGCTCCGGTTGAATTTACCGACCATGTCGGCGTGCCATTGCAGGAAGCGCTGTTATTGGTACATAACACGCTGGTTGGTTGCAATTTACGCGATAAAGTGAAGATTGGCGCGTCGGGCAAAATCATCACCGCGTTTGATATTACCCGCACCCTGGCGTTAGGCGCAGACTGGTGTAATTCCGCGCGCGGCTTCATGTTTGCGCTCGGCTGCATACAATCCCAAAGCTGCCACACCGACCGCTGCCCAACCGGTGTTGCCACGCAAGACCCACTGCGCCAACGCGCTTTATTTGTACCGGATAAAGCAGAACGGGTTTTCCACTTTCATGACAACACATTAAAAGCGATGTCAGAGCTCATCGCGGCTGCCGGACTGACTCATCCGAACCAATTACGTCCGCATCATTTAGTGCGCCGTGTTTCACCGGATCAGGTGCGCTTGGTATCAAGTTTGTTACCCTATCTAGCGACTGGTCAACTGCTTGAACCGGTGCAATTGCAAGGACTGCCAGATGTCTACGCGACCTACTGGCCAATTGCTCAGGCGGAATCGTTTCATCCTATAAACTAAATCCAAAGTTAAGCGAGCACAAGGTTGCTCGCTTATTCTTTATGCCGATTTTTTTATTCCAATAAATACATCCACCGCCTGCTCACCTAAATACTGCTCAAAATCAGTTTTATAGCATCGAGCCTGTTCAGGATGTTGTTCAAAATATGCCCAGACTTGGCCCCACGTTTGAATCAGGGCCGCAGGCATTGCGCCACGCGCCTCAAATACCAAATAATCACCGTCACATATTGCGACATGGCTGAATTCGTGACCGGCTGCGCTCACCAAGGCACCGACGGTCAGATCATATTCACCGCTCGCATCGGACTCATAACCAGAATACACGCCAAACACGGCTGGCTCTGAAGGCTGATGCGGAATGCTATTCAGTGCATCCGTTGCGAACAACGTGCCCCACAGCGCTGGAATTTTGGCGCGTGATGAATCAAATTCATCGCAGTTTTTAGTCCTAACCGCCAAACCCGCGACCCTGAATTCAGTTACTTGCTTAATCAATGGCTTCATTATTGCTATTCCGTTAAAAAATAATCGCGAAATTTTATCATTGAATTAATACATTCATCGCGGTGCAAAAAAATCTTGCAAATAAGGCTAACTTCAATAATAATCTAAATAAGAATAATTATCATTTAGATTTGGAGTAGTGTATGATTCCGTTAAAACAGCCCGTACCAGCTAGTCAGCAAGAAACTAAAGATGCCAAAAAGACCGAAAAAGTCGAAACATTGCGCATCCTGAGTAAAGACATCATGCGCAATTTACGCGAATTGGAAATTGATCATGAGGGCCGGATTTACCGCTTGCGTATTACCCAGTTGAATAAGTTAATTTTAACGGCTTAAAACACCAGCCATTACAGTGAGAAATTTTCATGATTAATCAATCTGCAAATGCCTCAAGCAGGCCTGAAATACTAATTGCTGCGGTGCTACATTTAATGTCGCATTACAGCACCAATAACGCGCTCAATAAAGATCACGGTGTTTGCGTAAAGTTGGCAGCTGTTATCGAAAGACATTTGACGATTTTGTCTGAACTTCCCGACTTAGCACCCGTATTACGTGCTACCTGCGAGCAACTGTCGGAGCAATGGACAATGGTTGTGGAGCACACCATGCCGCAACAAAGCAAAAGTGGCTTGCTAGCACGCTGGCGCAATGGTGCGCAGCTCAACTAACTGACCTGAACTAACCTTACTCAACAAAAAGTGAGAACAAAATGATCGTTTGCGTTTGCCATAATATTTCTGAAAGTCGTATCAAAACTGCTATCCAGCAGGGGATAAACAGTATGCCTTTGTTACGCGAGAATTTGGAATTAGGAACTTGTTGCGGCAAATGCAAGTCATGCACGAAAAAAATTCTACGTGAATGTATGCCGCATGAAGATCACAAACACGGACAACATCACCCAATCCACTTTCATGCAATGGCTGCCTGAAGTAATGCATCGAACCCATGCCGATACTTAAAACCCTATTCGCCAAACTACACCGCGCTACGCCGTTAATAATAATTATTGCTGTACATGTCAGTATCTTTGCGTTGTTGCAAAACAGCTTTTCCCCCAATACCGTCGCACCCGGTTTAGCTGTCAAGGAAGTCACCGTTAATTTTATTACCCCTGATCCAGTCAGCGAAGCACCGCCAGTACCAAAAGCATCTACACCACCAAAGACCGTGCCGATTGCTACGCCCGCTAAACCGACTATTCTGCCTACGCCTGTCGAAACAGCACTTGCAGCACCCGCACCAACTCATGAAGCGGTGAACACAACAACAGAAAGCGTAATTGCTCATCCTCAACCAGCTGAAACTACGCCGGTTGCAAGCACAGCACCGGCCGTACCGAAAACAATTACGGGTGTAAGTTATTTGCAGGAACCACAAGTGGTCTACCCGATGATATCGAAACGCATGAACGAACAAGGACGAGTCCTGTTGCATATTTTGGTCGATGAATTCGGTGTACCGCAAAAAATAAAAATTCAACAATCATCGGGCTCAGAACGACTCGATGAAGCAGCCAAAGTCGCTGCCGCCAAAGCCCTATTTAAACCTTATCGCGAAGATGGTAAATCACAGCCCGTATATGTGGTGGTACCTATTAATTTTCGGCTCAATTCTTAATATTTAGATTGGATACTTACTATGTCAGCCAACCCCTACAGCATCGAAACCCTACTTACAGACGGTGATTTTGTCACACGCGGCGTCACTTTTTTATTAATCGCTATGTCTATCGCTTCCTGGCTGGTGATTGTCACCAAATCATTGCAATTATGGCGCTATCGGCATTCATCAAAAGCCGCTGGGCAAACGTTTTGGGATACCACCAGCGTCTCTGAAGGCCTGTCTACTCTGGGTAAAGAAAATCCGTTTTCCGACATTGCTCAAGCTGGTGTGACTGCCATGCGCCACCACACTGCACATAAAGGTCATTTACATGACCAGCTCACGGTTTCTGACTGGGTAACGCTGTCGTTACGTCAGGCGATTGATGAAACTACCGCAAAATTACAAGCTGGTATGGCGATCTTGGCCTCAGTCGGATCAACCGCTCCATTTGTTGGATTATTTGGTACCGTGTGGGGAATTTTGCATGCTCTGGTATCAATCGGCACGTCTGGTCAAGCCGGTATTGAGCAAGTTGCAGGGCCTGTCGGCGAAGCATTGATCATGACGGCGCTCGGTTTGGCGGTAGCGATTCCAGCCACCTTTGGTTATAACGTATTAGTCCGCGGTAATAAAAACATCATCGCCAAACTGAATAAATTCGGCTTTGATTTACACGCCCTGTTTGTCACTGGCGCACGCTCAACAGATGAAACAAAAAACGCACCGGCCAAGTTAGTTGCAGTGCCCGTAGTGGCTAATATGGGAGCTGCATAATGAGCATGGGTTCTTTATCTGACAGCGACGAAGACGACTTCAATCCCGAAATAAATACCACGCCGTTAGTCGATGTGATGCTGGTATTGCTGATTATTTTCATCATTACGATTCCCGTGCTCAACCACAATATCAAAATTGATTTGCCGCATGCCTCCAGCAAGGTAGATAAGGTGAAACCGGAAAATATTCAGTTAGCCATTGATGCCGATGGCCAACTGTTCTGGGATAAAGAATTACTCGACCAGAGCGAATTGCAAGCGCGTATTGCCAGTGCCGCATTAAAAGAACCGCAACCGGAATTACATCTACGCGCCGAACGGCTCACGCCATATGAAAAAATTGCTCAAGTCATGTCGGCAGCGCAGTCAGGTGGTTTAACCAAGATCGGTTTTGTTACCGAACCAGGAAAACACTAATTTCAGCTTAGGATTTAAGACTAAGTTCGCTGGGAAATACCGGCGATGTAATAAGAATTACGTATTACTACTTTACCCTTCACTTACCTTCTAGCCAGCTTTCATGCCAGCGAATTGATTTATTATTCACTGGAGAAATATGGCCTTTTTACATCAATCAAGTGTTGCAGTCGCCGTTACGCTGGCACTGCAACGCCTAGCTAATGCAGAGCAATTAGCTGACCCTATCCCCTTAGATGAAATCACCGTCACTGCTACGCGCAGTGCCAGCGATGTGAATAAGGTCGCCGCCACCGTCACGGTACTACCAAGCGAAAAATTAGATACCGGTTTGGTTCACGACATCAAAGACCTGGAACGGCTAGATCTCGGAATTTCGATACGACAGGCACCAACCCGCTTTGGTGCATCGTTTGGCTCCACTGGCCGCGCAGGGAATGAAGGCATTAATATTCGCGGATTGGAGGGCAATCAAATATTATTGCAAGTCGATGGAATTCGTCTACCGAACGCGTATTCATTCGGCCCGCAAAGCACCGGGCGTGGCGACTATCTCGACATGGATTCCCTGAAAACCGTTGAAATTTTACGCGGCTCCAGCTCGTCTTTATACGGTAGTGATGGTTTGGCTGGCGCAGTCAGTTTTATTACTAAAGATCCTGAAGATTATTTCGACTCGGCTGACAAAAACACTTACTTCAGCGTAAAAAATGCCTTTAACTCATTGGACAATAGTTGGGGTTTAACTGGCACTGCGGCACTGCGTAATGATCAGCTACAGGCCCTATTATTACTGTCACATAAACAAGGGAACGAAACCAAAAACATGGGCGATCGTGACGCGCCCAACTTCACTCGCGACCAACCCAACCCACAAGACAAAAAAAGCGACTATGCGCTGGCGAAACTGGTGTTCAATATCGATGCGCAACAGCGTATTAAACTCACTGCCGAAAGCCTACGCCGCGACAGCGATACCAATGTTCTCACTGCTCGCCTGGCACCGCCACCGCCTGCATCCGACAACACATTAATTGTGCCGCCGTTACGCCCAAATACGGTGCTCGATTTGCAGGCCGCCGATAACCTACAGCGTGACCGCTTCAGCTTGAATTACATCTACGAGGAGAATAATAACCCTTGGTGGCAAACCGTAGATTTGAACGCTTACCATCAGTCCAGTGAAAACCAGCAAGCCAGCTTTGAAACGCGTAATACCGCAGCAAACCGGATACGCGACAACAGCTACTCTCAAGACACCACGGGCATCAGCGCGCAATTCAACAGCAAACTAGGACAGCAACAGCAATTAATTTACGGCGCTGACTGGAGTCGCGCCAACATCAGCTCGCTACGTGACGGCACCGTGCCAGGCAATGGGGAAACATTTCCCACCAAAGCGTTTCCCGACACAACTTACTCACTGTTCGGCGCTTTTCTACAAGATGAAATCCAGGTCGGTAACTGGAATATCACCCCAGCACTGCGTTACGACAAATACACATTAACCCCGCACACAGACGGGCAATACAAAATTAGTTCTGCTGCATCAAACGGCAATTCTTTTTCACCAAAACTAGGCGTTGTCTATCAAGCCCAGCCGGGATTAAATTTATTTGCACAATACGGACATGGCTTCCGGGCTCCGACGCCGGAGATGGTTAACAACGGTTTTTCCAATCCGGCTCATGGCTATGTCACCATTTCCAATCCGAATTTAAAACCGGAAGCAAGCAACAATTTTGAACTCGGCCTACGCGGCCAAACCGGCACCTTACGCTACAGCGTCAGTGCCTTTATAGGGCGCTATAGCGACTTTATCCGGCAAACCATAGTAAGCGGCGCTGGTACACCAACCAACCCTACCGTTTATCAATATGTGAATATGGACAAAGCGCAAATACACGGCATGGAAGCGCGTGCCAAATGGGAAGTGAATCCCAAACTCAATGTGTTGGCGGGGCTGGCGATTACACGCGGCAGTCTGGAGCAAAACGGAATTAGCAATCCCCTTGATACGGTTGATCCCGCCAAACTCAATTTAGGTATTAATTATCAGTTCAGCGATGCGTGGAGCAGCAATGCCACGCTTACCCATGTTGCCGCCAAATCTGCCAGTCAAAGTGAATTCGGAAACCGTGATTTTTTACCGGGTAGTTATCAGGTTTTTGATCTGAGTACCCAATACCGCTTTAACAAAAACTTAAGCGTGAACGCAGGAATTTTCAACCTGTTCAATCACAAATACTACCAGTGGTCAGATGTCCGAGGAATAGCGGCCAACTCCGTGTTCAAGGATGCTTATAGCGCTCCAGGCCGCAATGTCAGTTTAAATATCACGTATCAATTTTAAATTCGCAATTTTAAATACACCACTTTAAAAAGGAACAATCATGCAAAGCAATGTACAAAAAAATTATTCGGAATCCAGTGACTTATCTACTGACTTGCAAGCCCGCTATCAAAAATTAAAGCAGCAAACAAAAATTCGGGTTCGAGATGCGGCACAACAACTTGGTGTGAGCGAAGCGGAATTAGTCGCCTCAGGTATGAACGAAAATGTGATCCGGCTGGATGGGCCATTTCACGATTTAATGGCCCGCATTCATGAACTCGGCACCGTGATGGCACTTACTAGAAATGAATCTGTCGTGCATGAAAAAGACGGGATCTATCTCAACATGAGTTGTCAGGGTGAAGTCGGCATGGCATTAGGTGCCGAGATCGATTTGAGAATTTTTTATCGCCATTGGCACCACGGCTTTGCTGTCATTGATATGCTTGAAACCGAACACGAAACCCGGGCGCAGCGCAGCCTGCAATTTTTCGATGCGCAAGGTACAGCGGTGCATAAAATCTACTTGCGCAACCACAGCAATGTCACAGCTTTTAGCCAATTGGTTTCTGACTTTGCATCACAAGATCAAACTAGCCAGCTCGCCATTTTGCCTGCTGCGGTAAAGTCACGCATCAAACCGGATCAAGAAATTGACGTAGACGGATTAAGAGCCGCCTGGTCATCCATGCAGGACACGCATGAGTTTTTTGGTTTATTGAAAAAATTTGAAGCGGACCGGCATCAGGCACTGCGCCTGACAAAAACTGAATTCGCTTATCAGGTGAGCCTGTCATCGGTACGGCTGTTATTACAAACCGTCGCCATGCGCGCAACGCCGATCATGGTGTTTGTTGGCAATCAGGGCATGATACAAATCCACAGCGGCCCAATACAAAACGTTAAGGTGATGGACTCATGGCTAAACATTCTCGACCCCGGCTTTAACCTGCATTTACGGGAAGACGATATTGCCTCCGTCTGGGTGGTAAAAAAACCGACTGCCGATGGCATCGTTACCTCGCTCGAGTTATTTAATGCCGACAATGAAAACATCACCATGTTTTTCGGCCAGCGCAAACCGGGCAAGCCGGAACTCACCGAATGGCAGGATGCGATCAACGAACTGTCCTGAGCTAATCTACAAAAAATCATCCTATGAAAATAAGTGCCCTACTAGTTATGCTGGCCTTACTACCCAGCGCACATGCCGCACGCGTGATATCGATAGGCGGCTCGATGACTGAGATCGTGTATCTACTCGGTGCCGAAAAAGAATTGGTGGCCGTCGATAGCACCAGCCAGTTCCCGGCTGCCGCGAGTAAATTACCGCAAATAGGCTATCAACGCTCCTTGTCTACCGAGGGCATCTTGGCACTGCGCCCCGATCTGGTGTTAGCCACTGCTGACGCAGGACCACCGGTAGTTCTAAAACAATTACAGCAGGTTGGTGTCAAACTCAATCAGGCACAGGTTCAACATACCGCTGAAAATGTGCTGGAAAAAATCCGCCTGATTAGCCATGCATTGAATCTGCCCAGCACCAGTTTGGAACAGCAATTTCAACGGCAATGGCAGAGCACTAAAACTAAAGTGGCTGAGTATGGATCGCATCCAAAAGTGTTATTCATTCTGGATCACAGCGGTACCAGCAGCATGATTGCCGGTGACCAAACTGCCGCGCAAGCCATGATCGATTATGCCGGTGGCAGTAATGCGGTACGCGGCGTAACTGGCTATAAACCACTGACGGCGGAAGCTGTGATTATGGCCGCGCCCGCCGTAATTTTGATTAGCCAGGAAGGGCTGGATGCTATCGGCGGTGTAGATAAATTGCTGCAACGCCCAGGATTATCCATGACACCAGCCGGAAAAACACGCCGGATTGTGGTCATGGATGCGGCCTATCTACTCGGTTTTGGACCCAGGCTGCCGCAAGCAGTTCTGGATCTAGCAACTAAAATTCATTGAAAGTCATTGCTTATGGAAACGACGTTGACCCACACCAAATTACCTCGCTTACATCAGGCCTGCCCGGTATTGGCCTCGCTAGATTTTGAGCGCAGTTATCAATGGTATTCCCAATTAGGTTTTCATCGGGCACACGATCATCCTCTGGTACTCAAACGTGACGATGTGACCTTGCATTTCCGGGCTTGCAAAGAGTCGCACATCGCGGCCACGACTTCATGCAGAATTGCCGTGCACAACATCGCTGATTGGTATGAATTTTGTCTCAATTTGCAGATAGTCCATCCCAAAGCGCCTCTTACTACGCAGCCGTGGGGATTGCAGGAATTTGCAGTTCTGGATGTGGATAATAATTTACTAGTGTTCTTTTCATGATCCTGGCTCCAGCACAACAGTCTCTGCAACTTCGCAGCGTGAATCTGACCATTCCAGTCTTGCTGCTAATTTTATGCGCCATCATTATTATCAGCATCGGCAGTGGCGCAGTTCCCATCGCGCCGCGACAAGTACTGGCTATTTTAGGTAGCAAAATAGGCTGGGGTGGAGAGTGGATTAAACTCGCCGATTTTTCTGATCAGCAAGCCGCGGTGCTATCGCTAATCCGCCTGCCACGCGTATTGCTGGGCATATTAGTCGGCGCTGGTCTGGCTTGCAGCGGCGTTGCATTGCAGGGCTTATTCAGAAATCCATTGGCTGATCCCGGCTTAATCGGCGTGTCAGGTGGCGCGGCGCTAGGTGCGACTTCTGTGATTGTCATGGGCGCGACTTGGCTACCTGGTTTGTCGCAAAGTCTGGGCTTATTCACGCTACCGCTCGCAGCATTTTTAGGTGGCTTTGGCATTGCCTTTTTAATTTATCAATTAGCCCGCAATGGCGGAATAACGGCCTTACCGATCATGCTGCTGGCCGGCATTGCAGTGAATTCATTAACAGGCGCTGCTATTGGCAGTTTCACCTATATCGCCGACGACGCCCAATTGCGCAGCCTGACTTTTTGGAGCATGGGTAGTCTGGGTAACGCAAGCTGGGACATCATCGCCTTGCTCACCCCAATTGTTACGATTGCAATCTATGGCATGGCACGTTTAATTCCAGCTTTAAATGCCTTGGCATTAGGAGAAGCCGAAGCTGGTCACATGGGTTTCAATACCAACCAAATCAAACGCTGGGCAATCTTCTGGAGTGCCTTGGCAGTTGGTAGTTTAGTGGCGTTTACCGGCATGATCGGTTTCATTGGATTGGTAACGCCGCACGTTATCCGATTACTATGCGGCCCGAATCATCGCATCGTCATGCCCGCCTCTGCTTTACTCGGTGCTATTTTTATTTTACTGGCCGACTTATGCGCCCGTACCGCGGTTGCTCCGGCAGAAATTCCGATCGGGATATTAACCGCCTTAATTGGCGCGCCATTCTTCCTCGGGTTACTTCTCAAACAACGCGCTAACTGGAGAGGCTAATGCTCATAGCTGACAATATTAAAGTACGCATCGGCACCAATACACTGCTCAACAAAGTTTCAATTACTATCAAGCCCGGTGAGTTAGTCGCCGTGCTTGGCCCCAACGGGGCTGGCAAATCTACCTTGCTGAAAGCCTTGTCCGGCGAACGTAAGCCGGAACACGGTAGTATCACCCTCAACCAGCGGCCACTACAGCAGTGGAGCTCACGGGAGCTGGCTTATATGCGCGCCGTGCTGCCGCAGGAATCCCATCTGTCGTTTGCGTTTTCGGTACAGGATGTAGTGCTGTTTGGCCGACTGCCGCACTGCCAGGGACGGATGGGTGGTATTTCACGACATGATGTGTCGATTGCCAAACTGATGATGGAAAAAATGGGCGTTAGCCATATGGCGCAGCGCGACTTTACCCAATTGTCCGGCGGTGAAAAGTCCCGTGTACAACTTGCTCGGGTCTTTGCCCAGATTTGGGAGCCATGGCAAGACTTGCCGCGTTACCTGATGCTGGACGAACCGACCGCGGCACTCGATTTGCCGCATCAACATTATTTGTTACAGGCTGCCAAAGAATTATGCCGTGATCAAGCCGTTGGCATTGTGGCGATACTGCACGATGTTAATCTGGCCGCTCAATATGCTGATCGTATTGTTTATCTAAAACAGGGACACGCATTAGCCAGTGGCAATGTACGCAGCATGTTGACAGCCGATTATATTAAAAGCTGTTTCGGTATCCCCAATATCGTGATTGATCATCCACTCACAGGAGTTCCGGTAATGTTGCCCGCACTGTGATCAAATCTTTATTTCACTTTTGCTATTTTTGAACTATCATCATTCTTTCAATCTGGTCGTTTTAAACGCTCAACTACTTTTTTATAGAATATGAGAGGTCGCTATGAAAGGTGATGCTAAAGTTGTTAAATTATTGAATGCACAACTCACTAATGAATTAAGTGCTATCAATCAATATTACTTACACTCCAGAATGTACAAAAACTGGGGATTTGACAAGATCGCCAAGAAAGAATTTGAAGAATCTATCGGCGAAATGAAGCACGCTGATAAATTAATTGATCGCATCTTGATGTTAGACGGCTTACCTAATCTGCAAGCGCTACATAAACTCATGATCGGCGAACATACAGCTGAAATGTTGGAATGTGATCTGAAACTTGAAACCGCTGCGCAAAAAACCGTTAAAGAAGGTATTTCCGTCTGCGAAGCACATGGTGATTATGTTTCTCGCGAATTATTCCAAGAGATTCTTGAAGACACCGAAGAACATATTGATTGGCTGGGAACTCAGATTGATTTGATTGCTAAAGTAGGCATACAAAACTACTTGCAGTCACAAATGAGCGCTGGTAGCTAACAAATAAAAAAGGACGCTGAGCGTCCTTTTTTGTGCCTGCTTATTTCTAGCTTATTTCAAACTCATTGCGGAATCGTTTCTTTAAACGAAGGACGCTCTGATAATTTATCAAATAACTTAGCCAAATTCGGATAATCAGTGCGCCAGTCAAGTTCAGGAAAGCGGAAGCTTAACCAACCTAAAGCGCACCCAACGCAAACGTCTGCCAGGTTGTAATGCACACCGCCGCAAAATGGCGCGTCACCCAAACCCGTCGACATTGCTTTTAAACCTGCATGAACCTTACTCATCTGGCGCGCAATCCAGTCGTTGCTTTGCAACTCTGGAGCACGTTGGGTTAATTCCAGACGAACCAAAATTGCCGCATCTAACACGCCATCTGCCAAGGCTTCCCAGCATTTGACGCCAGCACGTTCCCGCCCGTGGCTTGGAATTAATTTGCTGACTGGCGTTAACGTATCTAAATATTCCACGATGACATGGGAGTCAAACATGGAACTATTGTCTTCCATGATTAAACAGGGGACTTTGCCGATGGGGTTTGAGCTTTGAATAGTTGTGTCTGGTGCCCAGACATTTTCCAGAATTAAATCGCATTCAAGTTTCTTTTCCGCTAAAACAATGCGGACTTTTCGTACAAAAGGGCTTGCCGTTGAGCCAATTAGTTTCATAGGTTCTCTAAATTTTAGTGTAGTCAAATTATAACATTGCGCCTATTCAAAACCGTTGCGCATAAAAAATATACCCGTTGAACAACAATTCCCATTGACCTTTATAGAAACCCGTTGCCTGCTTATGGCATAAGAAATGGTAAAATCACGTCTGACCAAACTAGGCTGTGAATTACAGTGCATATTCAACACTTATTGCAGAATGAATTACAGCACGTACTACAGAACGCATTGCAGCGAATTCTTACTTTATCAGCCTAGTCGACTAATGCATAATAATTTTTGGCATTCTTGAGCATTCCCCACCATTTTTTTGTTTTCAACACACATCATGTCACTCACAACTCTCTCCGCACTTTCCCCTCTAGACGGTCGCTACGCAAGTAAAGTTGATCCTTTGCGCGCCATTTTGTCTGAAACAGGTTTCATGCATCATCGTGTCAAAGTGGAAATTTCCTGGCTTCAAGCACTCTCCAATGCCGGTTTTGCAGAAATCAAACCATTTTCCGCGAGTGCGAATTCATTTTTAGATAAAATTGCCAGCGAATTTGGCGAGGCTCAAGCAGCGCGGATTAAAGAAATTGAAGCAGTGACCAATCATGATGTAAAAGCCGTTGAATATTGGATTAAAGAGCAAGTCAAAGATGTTCCTGAATTGCTGGCAGCTTCAGAATTCATCCATTTTGCCTGCACGTCTGAAGACATCAACAATACTTCGCACGGCATGATGTTGTTAGCTGCGCGTAATCAAGTTATGTTGCCAGCTTTGCGCAACTTAATCGCCAAACTGACTGAAATCGCGCATGACAACGCGGCCTTGCCGATGTTGTCGCGTACTCACGGACAACCTGCCAGCCCAACCACGTTAGGCAAAGAAATCGCCAACGTCGTGGCTCGTTTGCAAGGTGCGGTAACACGAATTGCTGCTGTTGAAGTACTGGCAAAAATGAATGGCGCAGTAGGTAATTACAACGCCCACTTATCAGCTTACCCTGATGTTGACTGGGAAGCTTTTTCCAAGCAAGTGATTGAGCAACGCTTAGGCTTAAAACATAACCCGTACACAATTCAAATTGAGCCACACGATTACATGGCTGAAATGTTTGATGCGTTTGCACGCGCCAACACGATTCTGCTCGATTTAAACCGCGATATCTGGGGTTACATCTCCATCGGTTATTTTAAACAACGTACCAAAGCAGGTGAAATTGGTTCTTCAACCATGCCGCACAAAGTTAACCCGATTGATTTTGAAAATTCAGAAGGCAATCTTGGTTTGGCAAATGCAGTTCTGAAACATCTTTCAGAAAAATTACCGGTTTCCCGCTGGCAGCGTGACTTAACCGACTCCACTGTATTGCGTAATATTGGCGTGGCATTCGGCTACACATTATTAGCCTATGACAGTTGCTTACGCGGTTTGAATAAACTGGAAGTGAATCCTAGTCGCATTGCAGAAGATTTGGATGCAACATGGGAAGTATTGGCCGAGCCAGTGCAAACCGTGATGCGTCGTTACGGGATTGAAAATCCGTACGAACAATTGAAAGAATTAACGCGCGGTAAAGGTATTTCTAAAGACGCATTGCGTGAATTTATTTTAGGTTTGGCGATTCCAGAATCAGCGAAAAAATTATTGCTTGAAATGACACCAGCCAATTACATTGGTATTGCGGCTGAGTTAGCTCGCAAGGTTTAAAGCGCAGGGTTATACCTATATTATAAAAATCCATCTTTTAGCGAAGATGGATTTTTTTTGCTATGATCAGTCCTCATTAGAACTAAATTACTTTTAAGCATCTAACCAGAATATGAAAAAATACACGAAAACAGCCATGTTTTTCCACTGGTTGACTGCCCTACTCATCATCGCGGCCTTTTGGCTGGGCCTGACGATGGTTGATATTCCCGGCATTACCCCAACCAAGCTGCGTTATTTTTCCTGGCATAAATGGCTGGGCATTACCATTTTAGGTTTAAGCTGTTTGCGCTTGTTATGGCGTCTCGGTAATCGCCCACCAGAGTATCCAGCCAACATGACGTCATGGCAAAAAAAAGCCGCTTCCGGCTTGCATATTCTATTGTATGTATTAATTTTCAGTATTCCTATTTCGGGTTATTTATACAGCTTAGCTTCCGGCATTCCAGTGATCTACTTGGGTATTTTCCCTTTGCCAGTCATCATGGACCCAAATCCAGAACTTAAACCGCTGCTAAAACAACTGCACTACGTTTTAAACATGACTTTATTGGCCAGTTTTTGCTTGCATGTATTGGCGGCGCTAAAACACCAGTTCTTTGATCGTGATGGCGTATTGAAACGTATCCTTCCTTAACTTATTGGCTTAACTTATTGGATTAAATCCTTGGGACAAAATGATGACTAATTCTTTCAAAAAAATAGCTGCTACCAGCATCGTTGCAGCTCTCCTGGTTTCTAGCCTGGCCTATGCTTCACTCGCCGCGCTCAAATTTGATGCAAAAAATAGCAATGTCAGCATTACCATCAAACAAATGAATGTGCCGATTAGTGCAAAATTCACTAAATTAAATGCGGTAATTGACTACAACCCAAGCGCACCTGATACTGCCAAAGCCGGCGTAGAAATTGAGATTGCCAGCTTTGATCTGGGCGACCCTGATTACAATAAAGAAGTCTTGAAAAAAGAATGGTTTAACGCGGCGCAATTCCCTAAAGCCAGCTTCGTATCAACCAGCATGAAATCGGCGGCCAATGGCACATTAACTGCCACCGGCAAGCTCACCATTAAAGGGAAAACAGTGGATGTGAGTTTTCCAGTAAGCATCAAAAAAGAAGGTAGTAATCAGGTGTTTGACGGCGTTTTACCGATCAAACGGCTGACTTTTAATATTGGCGAAGGTGACTGGAAAGATACCAGCATGGTCGCCGATGAAGTAGTTATCAAGTTTCACGTAGTAGCCGCGCAATAGCCGCGTAATAGTCATCCCTTCCATTTTTTATTCAACAGGATATCGACATGAAATTATCTCAATTAGTCGCTCTCGCTTTAATCGTCGCAGCACCGCAAGCCTTCTCGCAAACGTACAACATTGATCCTAATCACACTTACCCAAGTTTTGAAGCCGACCATTTTGGCCTGTCAACATGGCGCGGTAAATTTGATAAAACCAAAGGTACTGTGACGCTTGATAAAGTCGCTAAAACCGGTAGCCTGGATATCATCATCGATGCCAGCTCGATTGATTTCGGCCATGCAAAAATGAATGAGCATGCTAAAACACCGGATATATTTAACGTCGCCAAATACCCAACCATTACCTACAAAGCCAGCAACTTCAAATTTGACGGCGAAAAACCGGTAGCAGTGATGGGTGAGTTGACCTTGTTGGGCGTAACAAAACCAGTAACGCTGACCATCAACAAATTCAAATGCATTATTCATCCGATGATGAAACGTGAAGTCTGCGGCGCGGATGCGTCGGCTGAATTCAACCGGACCGATTTTGGTTTGAGTGCCTATTCCCCGCCTTTTGCACCAGAAGTAAAACTCGCGATTCAGGTTGAAGCCATTATTGCCGACTAACTGAAACCGACTAAGAAAGCCATATGAATAGCGTTCATTTTTTGAGAAACTTAGATGAGTGAACGCTATCTACGCAGCATTCGATTATTAGCAGAATGCATGCAGCAATTTGAAAAACAGTCAGGCACATTTATCCGCCAGTTGGGTCTCACCCACGCCCAATTCGACATCATCGCTACGCTGGGTAATACGACAGGAATGAGCTGTAAAGAGCTCGGAGAAAAAACCCTGATTACCAAGGGCACGCTGACTGGCGTGCTAGATCGTTTAATCGCCAAAGAGTTAATTAGTCGCACGCGCAGTTGCCAGGACAGGCGGCATTTTTTTGTTTGCCTGACACCTAAGGGCGAGCAGGTTTTTACTGACACATTTCCTAAAGTAATCAGCATGATGCAACAGCGTTTTGATGATTACGATGTAGCTGACTTTATTAGTCTAGAGCAGCAATTGAGCAAACTTAAAGCCAGGTTGGAATAGCTGGGATGTTTATCAGCGAGCAGTTAAGTTTGTAATCCCAAAAATGAATCGCTGTTTTCAACGGTACGCGAATGGCTGGTGAAGTGCGGGTAGCGACTTGATGAAATAATGATTGCTATGATTGCTATGATTGCTATGATTGCTGAGTGCCCTTTCCGGCCTGTCGACTTGCTCCAGACCGGCCATTCAAAAACAGTGTGCCTCTGCAAAACTTGATTATTCTAGTTGTTCGATTTTCCGATAGAACTCTACGCTGAATAAACACGTTGCCCGAAGTAGGTGCAGGTGCTGGTGATATCCATTTATAAGTAGCTTCGCTCGCGATGGGACAATTTACACCTCTACGTGGTGCGTTAAAGAGTTCGCAATGAGTGATTGAGTTTGACTTGGCTCATCGACAAATAGCAATATATATTTTGGTGCAGACATTTTTAAGCTTTTTCTTTTAACGTGCAAGGTGGAAGACTCTACCAATTCAATAATCAAATTTGGCTTATCTACTAAAGAACATGGGCTTACTATCTCAAATGAAAAGTTTAATTTCCGTTTGGCAAGCTTCCACTTTTCTAGCTCTTCTTTAAATATAGCTATGTTTTTAATTTGCTCGACCGGAATGTCAGCAAAGAATCGGTCAGCACAACGAAGATAAAGAAAATTCCGGTCGAGTTGATGGTGCTGATTTTTGAGCTTCCATCGATCGCCTAAAACTAGTATTAGGGTATAAATAGAAATTGTAATCATTAGTACATGTGCCCAATGGCGCTCTATTGGGTCTTTTATGCTAAAGCCAAAAGCAAAAGATGAGATTGGTACCTCAACGAGAAGCATCAAAAGTAACATTATGAATGCAGTCTGATAGTCACTTTTATTCATAAAAGGAATAGATGCCCCATCCGGCAAGTCCGGTTCATATTTTTTTCGGCTCAACCAGCATAAAAATCCATAGCAGAGGGAATAATGAAACCGGAAGCTACTAACTAATGCTGGAGGAAAAAATTGAACCAAAACTCTTAAAAACGGTAAATTTTCCTGGGCACCTTTAATTGATCGAAGCAGTCCTTGATAGATTTCAACGAAAATCTTTGGCGATACTAGCAACCCAAGGAAATAAAATCTCAAATCATCAATCGGATTTAACATGGGGAAAATTTTGACTAATATCCTCAAAAAAATTAGCAAAAGTATGCATATGCCGAACACTTCAATCCATTTTTTGTGTGTAATAAAAGTCAAATATGTTCGAACTGGTGCTAATTGTTGTACTTGCGAAAATCTATCAATTCGAAACATTCCTGCTCTTCCTAAAAATTAACAATAATAAAATATTGAAGCGAGTAACAAATG
This sequence comes from Solimicrobium silvestre, assembly GCF_002976435.1. Taxonomy (GTDB): domain Bacteria; phylum Pseudomonadota; class Gammaproteobacteria; order Burkholderiales; family Burkholderiaceae_D; genus Solimicrobium; species Solimicrobium silvestre. The sequence goes on from NZ_PUGF01000006.1 coordinate 98,170, forward strand.
GCGCGCACTATTTCTTGAGGTCTTGCTTCACCGGTTCTGTCAGTGCTTCTAAGCGGCGCTGGGTATTCATCAACATTCCGGCGACGAAAATTATTGTAGGTAACAGTAAAAAAATGGAGCTATACAAGGGAAGCTCGGCCTTACTAACAATGCTGACCCACACGCAAGAAATCGGTATTGCGATCATAAAAAACAACGCGATCAGCTGCGTTAAGATGGACATTGGCCACTCAATTACGGCTAGAGCCTTAGCTCGCCGTATGGCGTTGATCTTTTCAGTAGTAACGTCAATGGAATTTGCTGATTCCATCTGATAATTTCCTCAATGAGTCCAACTTTGATTTGCGACGCAAGTTTGTGCTAAAAAGAGCAAGGCACCCTAAAACCTTGAACGCCCCCTTAACCTACGCATTGGAGCCACAAACAAGTACTAGACAGTATCATAAAATTAAAATTCGGCAACATTATTAACGTTGAAGTCCATATAACCTACAACCAACTTTAGATGCGAATTGGTAATCCTTTGAAATGTGAATATGTAAATACAATTCAACGTGTGATTACTTGGAACATGCTCTTCGCGCGTCAATGGATAAAAACTTATCTTATTGGTAGTGCAAGCGATTGCCCCAACTGGCAGCGATAAGCAAGGAAACCGTGATATTTTCTTGTCTTCCAGGTTACATCGTATTGAATTAACACTAAATATTTGTTGTAAATCCCCTTCCACACTCGTCAAAAGAATTGCCTTTGATCACTATTTAAATTATTGTATTCACCCGTAGCACAGGCTCCTAAAAACTGCCGATTTGAATTTGAACTATCTAGAGAAAGAGTAGCGATGAATGAGACTTTTCAGGTCAAAATTAATGGGATAAAAGATGGGGTTGAAATAGATCACGTTATTTACCGACTCGTTATCCTATTCAAACGATCAAAAAACGAAGTGCAACGGATGTTTGAAACCGAAGGTTTTATTGTCAAAAAAGGGGTAGACCTTCCAAAGGCAATAAAATATAAAACCGTTCTTGAAAATTCAGGTTGTGTTTGCACTATCGAACTTGTGAATAAACCCGACCCCTTTACTATTCATGACATTAGCGTCAGAACTGATAAATTTCGCACAAAACAAGAGAGTCAAACAAGCTCTGCCAACATTTCCGGCCTCAATATTACTGAGACCAATGATGCTGCGACACATGCCTCTGCAACAATAACTAATGAGATTGGTACCACCATCGGTGGCGAACGATTTCTGGCTCAAACCCCTCAGAAATTTTGTTGTCATTGCGGAGGAAACTCGGAAGTGTCGACAATAGAAACTGATTTCTTCATGGATTTAGTATTTTCCACCCAGTTTAAAAAAGAGAAATCAATCAGTTTGGCATTACCGTATTGCCCGACCTGCGCACTTGGGATTGATGCGCCAAAATCCAGTTCAAACACGCCAGTAAAAATTAAAGATTTCTCCCGCAACCCGAATCCAACCCGATATGAACGGAGCGCCTTGCTTTTCGTGTCCATGATTACGGCACTGATGCGGATGATTTTCAAGTTGTTAGGTCAACAGGATACTGATTACATCAAAAAAATTGCCATTAAATTTTCTAATCCTGAATACGCCAAAGCCTTCAAGAAAAACAATAAACATTTTATTGATGAAGGATTTATCAAAATTTTGTGACTAAGATGCCCCGCCACTAACGTTAAACGCAAGCAGACAGGGTGTCACTACACACATGGAAATGAAGGCGCCTTGTGCCCTGCAATGATGTTCAGTTAAGCTCAGAATAATTACACGGCTATACCTTCATTAATGTTATTCCCGTGCAGGAGTGACGTTAAAGGTGAAACAGCATTAAATAACTATGCTGGACTTAACTGAACGAAATTCCTCTCATAGCAATTGCTGCATAAGTCAAAAAAAACCAGCATCTCTGCTGGTTTTTTTGTAACTCTCAAACGGGCATTATTTAAACTACCGCGCCATCTGTTTCATCTTTTGGTTTGATCGGTTTAATCAAGTCTTCCCGTTTCACGCCCAACCACATCGCAATCGCAGCGGCCACAAAAACTGAAGAGTAAATACCGAAGCAAATACCGATGGTCAACGCCATAGAGAAGCCGTGCAGGGTTGCGCCACCGAAGAAGTACATCGACAACACCATCATTTGCGTGGAGCCATGCGTGATGATGGTACGTGAAATGGTACTGGTAATTGCGCTGTCGATCACTTCGGTCACCGACGTTTTGCGCTGCTTGCGGAAGTTCTCGCGAATCCGGTCAAAAATAACTACCGATTCATTCACCGAGTAACCCAATACCGCCAATACGCCCGCCAACACGGACAAGCTGAATTCCCATTGGAAGAAGGCGAAGAAGCCGAGAATAATCACCACGTCATGCAAGTTGGCGATAATCGCGGAAACAGCGTATTTCCACTCAAAGCGTATCGCCAGATATATTGCCACGCCAACTATCACCATCAATAACGCGTACATACCATTGGTCCACAGTTCTTCACCTACCTGCGGGCCGACAACTGAAAACCGTTTCTTGGTCGCGCTTGCATCATGCTTTTGCAAGGCCGCTATCACCGCATCGGTTTGCTCTCCGGTTGATTCACCGGCTTTTGGTGCTGGCAAGCGAATCAGGACATCTTGGGCACGTCCAAAAGTAGAAGCGCTAGTGTCATGAAAACCTAATTGCTCTAAAGTCTGTTTAACGACATCGACTTTGGCCGCTTGATCATAACTAACTACCATCTCCGTGCCGCCGGTAAATTCAATCGACAGATTCAAGCCGCGATGCAGCAGAAAAAACACGGCCGCCACAAAGGTCAAGGCTGAAATGACATTGAATATCAGCGCATGGCGCATGAAAGGAATGTCTTTTTTAATGCGGAATAATTCCATAATAAATCCTAAAAGTCTGGCTTAAAGTAATGCGTAATTAATCGGCGGGTTTCCAAATCTGACCGATAGACAGCTTGGTCAGTTTGCGTTTACGTCCGTACCAAAGATTGACTACGCCGCGCGATACAAAGACGGACGAGAACATTGAGGTCAAAATACCCAGACAATGCACCACCGCAAAACCGCGAATTGAACCAGAGCCAAATGCCAACAAGGCCAGACCGACAATTAAGGTCGTCACGTTAGAATCAAGAATGGTCGCCCAGGCACGGTCAAAACCGGCGGAAATTGCCGCTTGCGGAGAATTACCGGCGCGCAGTTCTTCGCGAATTCGCTCATTAATCAATACGTTGGAATCAATCGCCATACCGAGTGCCAGGGCAATCGCCGCCATACCTGGCAAAGTCAGCGCGATCTGCATCAGGGACAATATCGCCACCAGCAGTAGCAAGTTGAACGACAGTGCCAAGACGCTGAAACCTCCAAACAACATGTAGTAGCAGATCATGAAAATCGAGATGGCGATAAAACCGTATAGGGTTGAATCGAAACCTTGCTTAATGTTGTCGGCACCGAGTTGCGGCCCGATCACGCTTTCTTCGATAATCGCCATCGGCGCAGCCAGTGCACCGGCACGTAACAGCAAAGCTAAGTCGCTAGCCGCTTCGGTAGAACCCATGCCGGTAATCTGGAAAGAAGAACCGAGTTCGGCCTGAATAGTCGGCACGGTAAGGACTTCGCCTTTGCCTTTTTCAAACAGCACAATCGCCATGCGTTTACCGATTTTGCCGCGCGTGGCTTCACGCATTTTACGGCCGCCGTCGCCATTCAAATCAATGCTGACAGCAGGTTGCTGATGCTGATCAAAGCTGGCCGATGCGCCGGAAATAGATTCGCCAGTCAGTACCGGGTCTTTAAGCAAAATCACCGGAACGTTTTTACCTGCTTTAAATAATTCGGAACCGTAAGGAACTGTTGCAGTTCCGTCGGTGCCTTCCAAAATAGTTTCATCGCGCATCCGCACTTCTAACGTGGCGGTGCGGCCGATAATGTCTTTGGCGCGCGCAACGTCAACTACACCCGGCAGCTCAACCACAATGCGGTCGATACCTTGTTGCTGGATGATAGGTTCTTGTGTTCCCAATTCATTAATACGCTTGGCTAAAGTAGCGATATTTTGCTTAACGCCGTCGGCTTTGGCCTGTTGCAAGGCTAGCGGTTTTAAGGAAACAGTCAACGTTAAATCTGTACCTGCGCCGGATTCAATTACGTCAGCATCACGTTGCTGATCGAGGATTAAATTTTTGGCTTTAGTGCGGGTATCGGCATCGGTAAATTTGATGATGATTTGTTCGGCATTACGCTCGATACCGGAATGACGGATATCTTTATCGCGCAAACTGCTGCGTATGCTGGCTTGCATGCCTTGCAAACGCTTGGTCAATACGCCGTTAGTATCTACCTGCATTAAAAAGTGCACCCCACCGCGTAAATCCAGCCCAAGAAACATAGGCAAGGCATGTATGCTTTGCAACCAGCTTGGCGCGCTCGACATAGAGTTAAACGTAACGCTGTAAGCCGGATCAGTCTGATCGGGATTCAGCGCTTTTTCTAAAGCTTCTTTAGCCTTAAATTGCGCATCCGGATCAACAAAGCGCGCTCTAACTACGCCTTGTGTGCCATTAACATTAAAAAATATGCCGGTATTCGCCAAATTGGCGGCTTTCAGTGCATCTTCTACGCGCGCTTGCATAGTGGAATCAACTTTAACGGTTGCTTTGGCACTATTGACTTGGAGAGCGGGAGATGGACTATAAAAGTTCGGCACGGTGTACAAAATACCAAACGCCAATGCTAAGACGATAAGTACGTATTTCCAGGCAGGATAACGATTCATAGGAAGGGAAGGAAAATCTAACTAAGTTAATAAAAAATGCAACGCTGGAAATGAAAAAAGCGGAAGGAAGAGCTAAGCCCTTCTCCGCTTCATCTGATCATTTATACCGTTTTGATTGTGCCCTTAGGCAGCAACATCGTCACAGCGCTTTTTTGAATGACGACTTCAGTGTTGTCAGCGATTTCTACTGTAACGTAGCCATCAGCGACCTTGGTGACTTTGCCTAAAATACCGCCAACTGTAATTACTTCGTCATTTTTAGCCAATGCATCCATCATGGCTTTTTGTTCTTTTTGACGTTTCATTTGTGGACGGATCATCAAGAAATACAACACCACAAACATCATAATGATAGGTAAGAAACTCATTAAGTTGCCATCCATTAAACCTGGAGTAGCAGCTGATTGAGCATAAGCATTGGATATAAACATAATTTCCTCGATTGTTATAGTGGGCAAATTTAACGACATCGCGTTAGATGGTGCCCTATCGTTATTTTTAAAGCGTTTTTTGTACTGAGCACGCCAATAAAGTTGGCTATTCTAGCATTGCTAACTAGACTCCTCGCGCTCTATCTGCATGAAATTGCACAACAAAGGCAGAAAAAGCATCCACATCCAACGCATTTCGCATTTCTTGCATTAACTCTAAGTAATAGTGCAAATTGTGTATGGTATTTAAGCGCGCGCCCAAAATCTCGCCGGTACGGTGCAAATGATGCAAGTAAGCACGGGAAAAGTTTTGGCATGCGTAGCATCCGCAAGTGGAGTCAAGCGGGGCTGTGTCTTCTTTATAACGGGCATTTTTAATTTTGATGTCGCCAAAGCGGGTAAACAACCAGCCATTACGCGCGTTTCGGGTTGGCATGACGCAATCAAACATATCTATGCCGTTTGTCACGCCGGCCACCAAATCTTCTGGCGTACCGACTCCCATTAAATAATGCGGCTTGTTGGCAGGCAAACGCGGGCCGACGTGTTGCAGCACGCGCAGCATATCTTCTTTGGGTTCGCCAACCGATAAACCACCAATTGCCACACCGTGAAAATCCAGTTCTTCCAAACCCGCCAACGATTCATCACGCAGATGTTCAAACATACCGCCCTGCACAATCCCAAATAAAGCATTAGGATTTTCTTCACGATTAAACTCATTCATCGAGCGCTTCGCCCAGCGTAGCGACATGCGCATTGAGCGTGCCGCTTCGTCATTAGTAGCTGGCCGACCATCAATTTCATACGGCGTGCATTCGTCAAACTGCATGACGATGTCGGAGTTTAAAACCTTCTGAATTTGCATCGAGATTTCTGGCGATAAAAATAAGCGCTCACCACTAATCGGTGAAGCAAATTTCACACCTTCTTCGGTGATTTTTCGCATGGCGCCGAGAGAAAACACCTGGAATCCGCCGGAGTCGGTCAGGATAGGCTGATCCCAACCCATGAACTTATGCAAGCCGCCGAATTTTTTAACGACTTCCAAACCCGGACGCAACCAAAGATGGAAGGTATTACCCAAAATAATTTGCGCCTGAATTTCTTTCAATTCCAGCGGCGACATCGCCTTCACCGAACCATAGGTTCCCACCGGCATAAAAATCGGCGTTTGAATTACACCGTGATTCACCGTAACTTGGCCGCGCCGTGCCGCGCTGTTGGGGTCTTTTTTGATGAGTTTAAAATCTAACATTTCAGGACTCTTTCTTTACATTGTTCGTTAACAACATCGCGTCGCCGTAACTGAAAAAGCGGTATTTTTGTGCGATGGCGTGCTGGTAAGCGGCGCGGATTTCGTCATAGCCAGCAAAGGCCGACACCAGCATTAATAAAGTGGATTTAGGTAAATGGAAATTCGTCACCAGACGCGTAACGGTTTTAAAACAGTAGCCTGGGGTAATGAACAAACGGGTATTGGCATTGCCCGCTTCCAGCTGCCCGGATTGCGAAGCAGATTCCAAGGCGCGCAAACTGGTGGTGCCAACCGCAATTACATCGCGCCCGGCGGCTTGCGCTTTTTTCACTGCTGCCAAAGTCTCTTCCGGCACGCTATACCATTCGCTGTGCATGTCATGCTGCGATAAATCTTCATGTCGCACCGGCTGAAAAGTACCTGCGCCGACATGCAATGTCACATAGGCGAACTGCACACCCTTGACGCGACATTGTTCTAATAAGGCTTCGTCAAAATGCAAACCAGCAGTGGGTGCAGCAACGGCGCCTGGCACTTTGGAATACACGGTTTGGTAGCGGGTTTCGTCGTAGTCATCGGCGGCGTGTTCGATGTAGGGCGGTAACGGCAGTTTGCCGTAAGCTTCCAATAAATCGAATACATCGCTGGGGAAATGCAGGGTATAAAATTCGCCAGCGCGTTCGCCTACTTCAACTTCAAATGCATCTGCCAGACGGATTGTACTGCCGATGGCTGGCGACTTTGAGGCGCGGATTTGGGCTAATACGCTGTGCTGTTCTGGATTGTTGAATAACACTCGCTCTACTAAGACTTCAACTTTGCCGCCGGTGTTTTTTATGCCAAAAAAACGGGCTTTCAAGACTCGGGTGTCGTTGAATACTAGTACGTCGTCTTTGGATAGTTGTTGTACCAGGTCTTCGAAATTGCTATCTATTAGCGTTGAACCGGCTACTTGCAACAGGCGTGAGGCGCTGCGCTTGGATAGCGGGGTTTGGGCGATTAGCTCTTGGGGGAGATCGAAGTTGAAATCTGATAGGGAATACGTTGGCTGGTGCATACAATTTAAATGGTTACTTTTCGCGGCTCTTAATTTACTAACTTTACTAACGCGATGAATTTAAGGCTTGGGGCCGGTGGTAGACCGGCGGCTACTTACCTTTTTTGCTTCGCCAAAAAAGTGTAAGCCAAAAAAGGCGACCCACTGCCGCTGAATTCCCGATTTTGTAAACTAAAAATGGGAAAAGTTCGAAACTCGCCTTCGGGCTAAAAACCTTGGGTACCTGTGGGAGACTTCTCTTGCAAGAAAAGTCCGTTCCGCAAGCGCGGAGCAATGCTCCACGAAACCCTTGCTACACCTCAAACAACGAACCTTTCTTATCCATTTTTAGTCTACAAAACCGGCAGCGTCAGAATGGGAGGTAGATCAAAATCAACATCAAAACCGCAAATTAACCAATTCGGCATCTAAATTTTATTACTAAATACAACTTGGACTGTATAAAAACACAGTAATATGCTAATTTATTGCGTTGGCGAACCCGCCATTTTACGCTTTCTTGCCTAACTCCGATATGCCAGCTGCTAACAAAGTCACCGTTATTGAAAAAGCCAAACCTACTGCGGCGTCTAAACTTGCCGCTAACTTGGCTAAATTAGGGCTGCGCACGGACATGGATTTAGCCTTGCACTTGCCAATGCGCTATGTCGATGAAACCCAAATTACGCCAATTCAGCAAGCCGCGCTGCAAGGTGGGCACATGGTGCAGGTGGAAGGATTGGTGACGGCTTGCGATGTGCAATATAAACCACGCCGACAGTTAGTAGTTACTCTTGCTGACGATTCCAGCCAATTGGTACTGCGATTCTTAAATTTTTATGGTAGCCAAATTACCCAGTTAGCCGTTGGCACTCGAGTACGGGCGCGAGCGGAATTGCGGCATGGTTTTTTTGGTTCGGAAATGGTGCACCCTGAATATAAAGTGGTGAATGAAAATGCACCGCTACCTACTCAACTGACCCCCGTTTACCCTTCCGGTGTTGGTGTTTCTCAAGCCAGCTTGCGCCGCGAAATTCGCGCGGCGATGTTACGGATTAATTGGCAAGATACGCTACCCGCTGATCTGCGCGCGCAATTCGATCTAATTGAATTTGCCGAGGCCGTTAAAGTGCTGCATAACCCACCAGCCAACGTCGATGAATACAGCTTGGAAGATCGCTCGCATCCGGCTTGGCAACGTATGAAGTTTGATGAATTACTGGCGCAGCAATTGTCGCTACAACGCGCGCAGTTTTCACGGCGAAGTAAATCGGCACCAAGCCTGGCTTGTGTTGGTGAGGTTTCCAATGCGTTTTTAATGGGCTTGCCGTTTGCGCTGACTTCCGCTCAACAACGCGTTTTAAGTGAAATTCGCACAGACATTTCTGCCGCCCATCCTATGCAACGCTTGCTGCAAGGCGATGTCGGTAGTGGCAAAACTATTGTGGCGGCCTTGGCTGCTGCGCAAGCGATTGATAGTGGCTACCAGGCTGTGTTAATGGCACCGACCGAGATTTTGGCCGATCAGCATTTCCGAAAAATTGCCGCTTGGTTGGAACCACTGGGAATTTCGGTGGTTTGGCTAACCGGCAGCTTGAAGAAAAAAGAAAAACAAACTGCTCGTGAGCAGATTGAAGCCGGTACAGCACAACTGGTGATCGGCACGCATGCGCTGTTGCAGGATGAAGTTAAATTTGCCCGATTGGGTTTGGTCATCGTCGATGAACAACATCGCTTTGGGGTTGATCAGCGTTTGACCTTACGGAATAAAGGCAATGGCACAGACACTATAAATAAGCTCATTCCACATCAACTAATGATGTCCGCCACACCGATTCCGCGCACCTTGGCGATGACTTATTATGCCGATTTGGAAATCTCGGTCATAGATGAATTGCCACCCGGCCGCACACCGATTATGACGCGCGTGATTGATCAGGAACGGCGCAGCGAAGTCATCGCACGGGTTAGCGTAGCCGCAGCCGATGGGCGGCAAATTTATTGGGTTTGCCCGTTAATTGAGGAATCGGAAGCTCTGCAATTACAAACAGCAACCGACACTTATTTAATGTTGCAAGAGGCTTTGCCTGATTTGCAAATTGGGCTGGTGCACGGGCGCATGAAACCCACTGAAAAACAAGCAGTGATGGCGAACTTTATCGCTGGCATTACCCACTTATTAGTAGCCACAACCGTCATTGAAGTCGGCGTGGATGTGCCGAATGCTTCGTTGATGGTCATTGAACATGCGGAACGTTTCGGCCTTTCGCAACTGCATCAGTTACGTGGCCGGGTTGGGCGCGGCACGGCGGCGTCAGTATGCTTATTACTGTATCAGGCGCCTTTGGGCGGCATTGCCAAACAACGCTTGATGATGATGCGTTCGAGTACCGATGGCTTTGAAATTGCTCGCAAAGATTTAGAAATTCGCGGACCTGGGGAATTTTTAGGCGCGCGTCAGGCTGGTCAGGCAATGCTACGTTTCGCAGATCTGGAAAACGATCAATGGTTAGTGGAGCAGGCGCGCGGCTTAGCGCAAACGCTCTTACAAAACTTGCTGCCAAATTCACCTGAAATTGTTGCCGCACATTTGCTACGCTGGATGAATCACAAAGAAGAATATTTGCGGGTTTGATTATTTAAACCAAATTTGGGAGGATTTTTCCAAAAGTCAGATAAAATCGCGAGCTTTCATATACTCCCATTGTTTCTTGAAGTATTTAACGTATTTAATGGCTTTTCCATTTATTAAAATAACATTTTTTAACGGTATATTTAATAACCAATGTAAACATTGATTAATACGACGAAAATTTGAATTTTATGCTCCGGTATCCTCAAACAAAAATACCAACTTATTCTGTAAAATCATTTAAATTTTACGATAAGGATAGCAAGGCGCCGCAGTTCTCACTAAACTAACAGCACAACTAAAAGTAAAATCAGCATAAGATTACTGTACCGCAATTGTACGGACAGCACACAAGCCTTTATGACACTCACCGAACTCAAATACATCGTCGCAGTTGCCCGCCATCGACATTTTGGCCATGCGGCTGAGGCGTGTTTCGTGGCACAACCGACTCTTTCAGTGGCGATAAAAAAATTGGAAGATGAGCTGGGCGTCATTCTGTTTGAACGCGGCGGATCAGAAATCACCACCACACCGATCGGCGCACAAATCGTAGCCCAAGCCGAGCGCGTTTTAGAACAGACCGCCGCGATCAAAGAAATTGCCAAACAAAATAATGACCCGCTGGCCGGCGTGTTCCGCTTAGGCGTGATCTACACAATAGGCCCGTATTTATTACCAACACTAGTCAAAGGCATGATTGCGCACGCGCCGCAAATGCCGCTGGTTTTGCAAGAAAACTTCACCACGCGCCTATTGGAATTACTACGCCAAGGCGAATTAGATGCCGCCATAGTCGCACTGCCTTTACCCGAAAACGGCTTCATGACCTTGCCGGTGTATGACGAACCGTTTGTGGTGGCCGTACCCAATCAGCACGCCTGGGTGGAACGTACAGGCATTAACGCAGACGAATTAAAATCGGAAACCATGCTCTTGCTGGGCAACGGCCATTGCTTCCGCGACCAGGTGCTGGAAGTTTGCCCTGAAATGGCACGCTTTGCGACCAGTGACGACGGCATTGCCCGCACCTTTGAGGGCTCTTCGCTAGAAACCATCCGCCACATGGTGGCATCGGGCATCGGCATTACCGTACTACCCAAGGCCTCTGCCCCCAACCCGACTTCTGCCGACGGTATGCTGCACCACTTACCGTTTAATGAGCCTATCCCCATGCGTCAGGTCGCCCTGGTCTGGCGCAAAAGTTTCACCCGCGGCGCTGCCATCTCGGCCTTACAACAGGTCATTTTGAACTGTGATTTACCTGGCGTCGCCATGCTGCCGGACGCTGTTGCCAGCTAAAAATTATCGTTCAGGGTGTTCACCCCTACTACTCATCCAGAATTAACATAATCCAATCGTTCAACACTAGCCCGCTTAATTTACTCAGGTTTAATTATTGCGGGCATTGCCTGCTTGAAATTCCTGCCGCCTAATTAATATGACTTTTTTAGCTGTTTTTTGACGCTTAATTTTCTTTTTTCAACATAAACATGTAAAAAAGATGCAAAAATTAGTGATTTATGACAATAATACGTGCGGGATTTTTTGACTAATCCAAGTGCCGTACATATAAAAATAGGAGACAAGACATGCAACATCTTCAGTCAGAATTTGATAGCTTAGTTGGTGGTAAAGATAAAACAATAGATAGACGAGATTTTATAAAAACAGCTGTCGGTGTTGGGTTTGCGGCCGCGGTATTACCTGTATGCGCCAAAACTCTGATCAGAACCGATGCCGAAGGCTTAAAAGACGGTGAATTCACACTGGAAATTGCCGGGCAACCGGTTCCGGTCTATATGGCTCAACCCAAAGACAAAGAAAACCTGCCGGTAGTGATCGTGATTTCTGAGATTTTTGGCTTACATGAACATATTACCGATGTCGTGCGCCGCTTCGCAAAACAAGGCTATCTGGCGGTAGCCCCTGAATTATTCATACGTCAGGGCGACCCCTCCATCTACGACAATATTGCACAGATAATGAAGGAAGTGGTCTCTAAAGTCCCGGACAAACAAGTACTCGGCGACTTGGATGCCTGCGTCGCTTGGGCCAAGCGCAATGGTGGTAATCCAGACAAAATTGCCGTCGCTGGATTTTGTTGGGGCGGCCGCTTTGCATGGCTATATGCCGCGCACAATCCAAGCATCAAAGCTGGGGTAGCCTGGTATGGCCGCCTCACGTCCGATACCGCGCCATCGGCACTTAACCCAGAAAACCCTATCGACATCGCACCTACGTTAACAACGCCGATGCTAGGTTTATATGGTGGCAAAGATCCCGGTATTTCCATGGCATCCATCCAGCAAATGAAAGATGCTTTAGCCAAGGGAGCCAGTCTCTCCGAGATCGTGGTTTATCCAAAATCTGGTCACGCTTTCCATGCCGACTATCGTCCAAGTTATGTTGCAGATGATGCCAAAGATAGCTGGAAACGTTGTCTTGAGTGGTTACGTGCGCATGGCGTAGAGTAATTTTGAGTGGGCACGTAATGTGCCCACCAATTACAAATAAACAAACATAAGCTGTCAGTTATTTGCAATTAATAGTAGCTCTATGTTTTAATGCCTTGCATCTTTTCATTGTCCTATCGGCGAGGCTCAAAATTCACTCCACTTTAATCTCCATTCTATTTACCACCGCCATTGCTGGGGTAATTAGCATCAGTGCTGCCGCCATTTTTTCATTTGCGCTGCTTTCAAAAGCAGTTGAACGTATGGTGAGTTTATCGGTAGGCATCATGCTGTCCACCGCGTTTTTACATGCACTACCGGAAGCATTTGAATCACAAGCGGACACGCACGGTTTATTTGCCTTGCTGCTGGGTAGTCTACTGGGATTCTTCCTGTTAGAAAAATTCGCCATTCTGCGTCATTCGCATCACCACGAAGGTGACGGACATCATCACGCTCATGGTCATGACGCGCGTGAAGCTGGCAAATCCGGCTGGATGATTTTAGTTGGCGATGGCATGCATAATTTTACTGACGGGATTTTAATTGCTGCCGCTTTTTTAGCTAACCCACAATTAGGTATCGTGACTGGCTTAGCGATTATTGCGCATGAAATTCCACAAGAAATTGGCGACTTCATCGTGTTACTGAACGCCGGATTCACCCGCCGCCGCGCATATATGTATAACCTGATTTCCAGCCTGATGGCAGTGGTTGGTGGCGTTTTAGGTTACTACACACTGGAAAGCGCGAGTAATTTAATCCCCTACGTATTAGTTATCGCTTCATCCGGCTTTATCTACATTGCAGTGAGCGACTTAATGCCGCAAATGCAGCGTCGCGCCACGATGCGCGAAACTATTCCGCAAATTATTTTAATCAGCATTGGTGTGTTGATTGTGCTGTTTTTAACCGGGCAGCAACATTCGCATTAACAATCAATGCAAAATAAATATCGCCAGTACCCGACTTAATTTGCACACAAAGTTGACACGTAAAGCCAGCAAAACTAATACTGATGCTGGCTTTAGCGATGTTATAAATGTCTAAGAGGTTGGTTTAATATTCATCATTTCCGATTGAAACCGACTCACAGTGCCGTCCGGCATGCTTGCCAGAACACTGAGTCCCGGCACCTTCAGCGTGCCATCGTCATATAACTTACTACTGAAATTGGCGACTATACGAGTCCCATCGGCAAAACGGGTTTCCTGCACCTGCCCATCCGCATTTTTCCAACTAAATTTGGTTAACGCCTGAAATGCCAGGCGCTGATGTAATGGCCGGAAGAAATCATCCAGATGCTTTAAATAAGGTAGCCGCTCGGCATTAGTATCCAGACTCAGATTGAGTAACGGCGCTACGTTATATAGTTGCGCCAACAGTTCAGTGGTTTGACGTGTTTCCGGAAATTTCAAACTATCGATTAGCCAGTGATGAGTAGTGATGATACTGTCGTGAAAGGCGGCCTGAAACAGCGGCAGCCGGGTTGCCGGGTCAAAATACAGGGCGCGGTAAACCGGCTTAATGGCGGCAGCCCTGAAAAATACTTGCGGCTGACTTTCCGGAAACCAGCGTCCCATAAAGTAAGGAGATGCGCTGTTATTGCGCATGTCCGGATCGCGCCAGCCAAAGCCGTTGGTTTGCAGCCCGTGGGCAAAGGCAATACTGCGATTGACCGTAGCATGGCCATTTTCCGAACCGACCACCAGCCCCAGATTATTGCTGATCCACGCCATGCCAGCCTGCCGGCTTTCAGCATCTTGTGCCTGTGAAGTAGGTTTGGCTGGATCCATGTCGTCAAACAACATGCCACTGGCATCGGCATCGATAAACCAACTGTTATAACCACTTTCATATTGAATATCGCGCACCCGTTGCTCCAGAATCGGGCGGATGCAGGCGGAATTGGTGTACACACCCTCCCCCTGAAAACCGGATCTGCGCTGACCATCGTCCTGCATAATGCCGCAGCGCTCAAATGCGTCCTGCCCCAGATGAGACGAACTCCAGTCCTGATTTCCGTTATCTGGCAGCGCCGTATTATAAGAATCGTAAGGCGCGATTAAATAACCCGCTAAACGCGCGGCGGCAATCGCTTCGGGGTGGGCATAACCGGCTTCCCACTGCGGCAAACCCAGCCATAGACGGCTTAAGCCAGCCTGCTGCAATGCGGCGATCATTTTTGTAGAAGCACCTTCACCCCAACGCTCCGGATTAATCAATACCTCGCCAAATTGTTGAATAGCATAATTTTTGCGCTGACGGATTGTTTGTACATCATTGCCGGCAAAGCGGCTTTCCAGTGCGGTATTGAGATTATCAATAAGCACCCGTTGCAGCCAAACTTCGTTGCTAGTGGCGAGCTGACGCAAGGCCTGTTGGCCGACGTCGTCAAATTTTCCGATCAGCCTGGGCAGTTTCTTTAAGCGAGTTTGCAGACCACGCCAGTCGCGCACGTCGGTAAGCGCCAATAACCGGCTACCCCATAAATAAGCATGACTGGCACCGATCAAGGCTTCGCCATCCTGCGCGGCGGCAAGTTTGGACTCCAGGGAAATGAATCGCCCCTGTGCTTTCAGCCATTTCCGGTATTCCAGAGCTGGTGCCAACCAGTTAGCATCATTCAGGCTGATCTGTATCTCGTAAGGTGCCGGGCTGGTAAAACGATGCTCTGCCACCAGCGCAATGCCGTTTGGCTCCGGCGTAAAATGCAGGCGATTATGGAACGGATTAATAAACAGTACCGATAACACTTGATCGCCATGATCCAGCCCCAGCACGGGCAAGCTTAAACCTTCGGTGGTGTCGATATCGTTATAGTCGCCAGCAAGCGCATCGCGCCAGATGCTGTGCTGTGCAGGTATATAGTTCCCTTCAGCTAACGGCAAAATCAAGCCGCGCGCGCCGGAAGGTATCAGTGGCCATTGCATGACAGAAGTAGTAGATGAGCTGAAGCGCACTATCAGCTTGTGTCCATCCAACCGCGCGTTGACCTGAATGCCGGTATCGCCCAGACGCCAACTGGCCTCGGATGCGCTGTTCTTCAGGCTCATCACGCGGTCTGTGTTTTGCGCGCTGGAAATAACAAGGCGTTGGCCGTCGGGCAGTTGTGCCGTAGCGCTGAGAGTGGCCGGATCAATCTCTATAAGCCAATCAGGAGAAGACAGAGTAAGCGCCTGCCCGGATAGAGGTAGGAGTAGGATAAACAGGAGGAAGTAAGTAGCAAGTCGAATAAAGTAGGGAGGAGGCATGGGCAATTAACTGGTCACAAAAGAAGAAGGCAATATGACAAGCTAGAACAGTGTTTGTTTCTTCAAAGGTAAAATCAACTACGAGACAGTCAATGCAAATTACATTTCATTCTTGAATTTATTTATTCACTGGATAATATTAATCGCATGAACATGCGCCTCTTGTAGCCGCAGAACGATGAAACCAATTAGATTGGTTAATAGTAATGGAGGCAATAAGGCGATATGTATTTCTTTTATAGACAAAGAGTGCCCAAAATGCGATCGACTTATGCGCCAATCCTAGCGCTGTTGTTGATACTTGGATGTGTAACATCAGCAAAAGCAGAAGTGCCGAAAGAACTACGTGTCTGCGGAGATCTGGCTGAATTTCCGCCCTTCACGTATTTTGTGCGAAACGAAACGCAAATTTCACAAGTCGTTGCTGGCTACAATATTGATGTCTTGAACGAAGTCCTAGCCACCTCCAATAGGAGCGCCATAGTCACTTTACTGCCATGGAAGCGTTGTCAGGCGGTTGCAGCTCAGGGACAGTACGATATTGTATTAGATATTTCCAAAGCACCTGTACGCGAGCACGATTTTGCTTTCACCAAAGTTGTATATACCCTCAATACAATTTACATCTACAGCATGGAGCGGCCCGAGCCAATAATTAACTCCACAGATGACTTTAAACGGTTTAGTTTCTGTATCCCAATCGGCTGGGAGCTTACGCAATTTAACATTCCAGTTAAATCCATAACAGGTCAGCCTTATAGCTCAAAGCAGGCAATTGAAATGCTTAAAGTAGGGCGTTGCGATGTGGCGATATACTATAAGGAACTCTTGCGCGGAGATCGTCTGATTGGTAGCGGCGGCATTCTCAACGACCCGAAAATAAAATATAAACTGGTTCCTGGACTTCCAAAACCTGAATTTTTTATGGCAGTAAGTCGTGCATTACCTTACAGCGACGATCTGGTGCAATTGCTTAATAGTGGAATCGAGCAAATGAAAAAAACGGGAGAAGAAGAGCGTTTATTACGGCTATATAATTTGCGCTAAGCTACGCTAACCTAACTTTCGTCATTTACCTGCTTCTATCATCAAACATAATACGCCACCGTCGTCATCACCTTGGCCATGCCAGTCATCAAGTGTTTAACGGGTAACGGCAAATCTGCCGCGCCTAATGCTTGTGCTGCTGCGCCGTGTGCAATTTCGTCGTCACGCATTTGCTCAACAATCGCCCGTGACTTAACATCATTGGCCGGCAAATTTGTTAAGTGACTATTTAAATGCGCTTCCACTTGCCGTTCTGTTTCCACCACAAAGCCAAGACTGGCTGCGTCGCCTACTTTGGCGGCAATGGCACCGCAAACAAAGGCACCTGCGTACCAAAGTGGGTTAAGCAGGCTCAGGTGTGAGCCGAGCTCACTAATCCGGTGCGCCGTCCAAGCCAAATGATCTTCTTCTTCGCGCCCGGCTTGCACAAATTGCAGCTGCAATTCTTTGCTATGCGAAAAAAGCCCTTGTGACTGATATAAGGCTTGCGCGCACACTTCACCAACATGGTTTACCCGCATTAAGCCGGCACTATGACGACGTTCTTTGTCATCAAGTTGGCTGTCCGCACTATTTTCTATTATTTTTTTAGCTGGATTTGGCCGGCTGTCTGTCGCCACGCCATTGACTACACGTAACGATTTGTCCAGCATCGCAATAAATAAATCAGTTTTATTTAACAAGTCATTACCTATCATTTTAATAATAAATTGTTGTCCAATAACAACGATTTGGTGGTTGGTTTGGTATTTTAATCATATTTCCTTTGCCCCGCGACAAGAATTTTGATGAAATAGCGGCCTTTGCAGGTTATTGCAGGTTATTACAGATAACTTTTATAAAACAGCAGACCGGTGGGGTTCAGGCTAAATAACTTTAGCCCAGTTTCAAACCACCCTAACTGCTTACGTAGTATTAACACTTTTTGGAAAATATTTCATGAAAAAATCACTTTTAGCCATCGCCGTTTTAGCTTCTTTTGCTGGTGCAGCATCTGCACAATCTTCTGTAACCGTATTCGGTACTTTAGACGCTGGCATGACATACGCAAACACTGGTACTCAAGCACCACTGAACACTGCTAACGACAAATGGTCTATGGACAGCGGCGTTTCACAAGCTTCATTCATCGGCTTCAAAGGCGTTGAAGATTTGGGCGGCAATTTGAAAGCTATTTTCCAATTAGAAGCTGGCATTCAAATTGACAACGGTACTAGCTCACAAGCTAATACATTGTTCAACCGTGCTTCATGGGTTGGTTTGTCTGGTGACTTCGGTACTGTAACTGCTGGTCGTCAATTCACACCATTGTATGAAGCAGTAAAAACTATCGATCCATTCCAATTGGGTATGGCTGGTTCAGCATCAAACTTGATGAGCACTGGTGGCGCGAGTATCGTAAACGGCGCAATTGTTGCCGGTAACTCAGTTACTAACGTTGCTCAAAACAACTCATTGCGTTATGCATCACAATCAGTAAGCGGTTTGTCTGCAATAGTTAACTACTCATTCGGCGAACAAGCTGGTAACACTAACGCTGGTCGCGATATCGGCGCTACTGTTAACTACGCAAATGGTCCATTGTCATTGTTGGTTTCTTACGATGGCGTAAAAACATTGGATGACACTACAACACTGCAAACAACTTTGTTGGGCGGCGTAGCTGACTGGGCACAATTCGGTTTCCCACTGAAAACTAGCATCGGTTATGCAATCAACAAGGGTTCGGATGTTGTTGGCGTTGCAGATGTTGATTCACGCGATTTGATCATTGGTTTGCGTTTGCCTATGGCTCAACATGAAGTGTTAGCTTCATTTGTTCACAAAGATGACAAAACTACTGCTGATTTGAATGCTGAACAATTCGCTTTAGGTTACACATATGCAATTTCCAAGCGTACTGTGTTGTACACATCAGTATCTAAGATGATCAACAAAAACGGTGCAGCTTACACAGTTGGCAATGCAAGCAACACTGGCTACGGCGTTAAAGTGTTTGATTTCGGTATCCGTCACTCGTTCTAATTTATTAAGAGACAAGCAACCTCGGTTACTTTAATCTTAATATGAAAAACGGCAGCTCAGGCTGCCGTTTTTTTATGGGTTAATCGTTTATTCAACGATCCCCAATATGAATAAAGTTTAATGAAAGCAATATCGCGCTCACACTATAATCCAATCTACCGTTAATGGCCTGAGGAAACACACTCATCGGCATTATCGGCAATTAGACTCTTTGTGATGAGGTATATAAATGCTTTGGTTTGTTCGAATCGCACTAAAACGCCCGTACACGTTTGTCGTGTTAGCGTTACTCATACTCATTTTCGGTCCGCTGGCAGCACTGCGCTCGCCGACCGATATTTTCCCCGATATTAAAATCCCCGTGATTAGCGCGGTGTGGACGTATTCAGGTTTATCACCTGAGGATATGTCGGGGCGGGTTGTTTATTACTATGAACGGCAGCTTAGTTCGACCGTGAATGATATCGATCACATTGAATCTCAATCATTGGCCGGCTATGGGATTGTGAAGATATTTTTTCAGCCGAATGTGGATATCCGTACCGCGACGGCGCAGGTTACTTCCATTTCCCAAACCGTGCTAAAGCAAATGCCGCCCGGCATTACACCACCCTTAATCCTGAATTACAACGCCTCGACTGTGCCGATCCTGCAACTGGCGCTGTCCAGCATTCAAGAAACAGAACAAAAACTTTTCGATTTTGGGCAAAACTTTATTCGTCCACAACTAGCCACCGTGCCAGGTACGACGATCCCATCGCCTTACGGCGGCAAAGTACGACAAATTCAGATCGACGTGAATCAGGAGGCGCTACAGGCCAAGCGTCTGTCGGCGGAAGATGTTGAAAACGCGTTAGCCGCGCAAAACCAGATTATTCCGGTCGGTACGCAAAAAATTGGCAAGTTTGAATACAGCGTCAAATTGAACAATAGCCCGGACGCCTTTGAAAAGCTCAGTGATTTACCGATTAAGGCTGTCGACGGCACCATTATTTACATGCGTGACATCGCCAGCATCCGCGACGGTAATCCGCCGCAAACTAATATTGTGCGGGTCAATGGCAGCCGTGCGGTGTTGATGACGGTGTTAAAAAGTGGTGCAGCTTCCACGCTAGATATCGTCAGCAACGTCAAAAAATTACTGCCTACGATTGAAGAAACTTTACCGAAATCAGTGCATATCAATGCGATTGGCGACCAGTCTATTTTCGTTAAAGCAGCTGTCAGCGGCGTAGCGCGAGAAGCGGTGATTGCCGCATTGCTAACCAGCTTGATGATTCTGCTGTTTTTGGGTAGCTGGCGCTCAACGCTGATTATTACTGCCTCGATTCCATTGGCGATTTTATCCTCCATTGCAGCGCTGTATGCAATGGGCGAAACGCTCAACATTATGACCTTGGGCGGGCTGGCATTAGCAGTCGGGATTTTAGTCGATGATGCGACGGTCACTATTGAAAACATCAACTGGCATCTGGAGCAAGGTAAAGAAGTGCGCACCGCAATTATGGATGGCGCACATCAGATTGTCGGCCCGGCGTTTGTGTCTTTACTGTGTATTTGTATCGTATTTATCCCGATGTTTTTCTTGAGCGGGGTAGCGCATTATCTGTTTGTGCCGATGGCAGAAGCGGTGATGTTTGCCATGATCGCCTCCTTCATTTTGTCACGTACCTTGGTGCCGACCATGGCGGCGTATTTGCTGCGCATGCATAGCATTGATGGCCATCCGTCCGGCGAACTACTCCAGATGATGCAGCCGAATCACATCACACCGTCTCATTCAAAAAACCCTCTGGTACGGTTTCAGCAAGCGTTTGAGCGCTTATTTATTCGAATACGCGATGTGTATTATGATTTTTTACGGCTGGCGATGGAAAACCAGCGCAAATTCGTGATTGGCTTTTTGAGCATTGTGTTGCTGTCATTTGCGCTGGTTCCATGGTTAGGCAGAGACTTCTTCCCTGCGGTCGATTCCGGTCAAATTAAATTGCATGTACGAGCGCAAATCGGTACCCGGATTGAAGAAACCGCCAAATTGTTTGATCAGGTTGAACAGCAAATCCGGACCACAATTCCAAAAGAAGAGCTGGGCAGCATTGTAGACAATATCGGTTTGACCGTCAGCGGTATTAACCAGGTCTACAACAATACCGGTACCATCGGCCCGCAAGACGGCGATATTTTAATTTCGCTCAATGAAGGTCATGCTCCTACTGACGACTATGTGACGAAGCTGCGCAAACAATTGAGTCAACAGTTCCCCGGTACGACCTTCTCGTTTTTACCTGCCGACATCATTAGCCAAATTCTTAACTTTGGCGCGCCAGCACCGATTGATGTACAGGTAATGGGGCCAAATGGCGAGGCCAATATGGCTTATGCACAAAAGCTGTTACGTGAGATCAGTAACATATCCGGCATTGCCGATACCCGGATTCAGCAAGCAAATAATTACCCGCAGTTGTTAGTGGATGTGGATCGCACCCGCGCCAAACAGATGGGTATTACCGAGCGTGATGTCACTAATAGTCTGGTTGTCACCATGGCCGGTAGCGGTCAAGTGGCACCGGCGTTCTGGTTGAATAAGCGTAACGGCGTGTCTTACCCGGTCGTGGCCCAAACACCTGAATACCGGATTCAAACTTTATCCGATCTGCAAAACATACCTATCGCTGGCGACAATGTGAAAGGCCCGCAAATTTTGGGCGGCTTAGCTACAATTACCCGCAGCAGCACGGCGGCGGTCGTTTCGCACTATGCCGTTCAACCGGCGATTGATATCTTCGCAACGCCGCAACATCGCGATCTGGGCGGTGTTGCTTCGGATATTGAACGCATACTCAAGGCCAATGAAAAAGACCGCCCTAAAGGATCCACAATCAGCTTGCGCGGCCAGGTGCAAACCATGAATACCGCATTTAGCGGCCTATTGTTCGGCTTGCTGGCGGCGGTTGTTCTGATCTACCTGTTAATCGTCGTCAACTTCCAGTCCTGGAGCGATCCTTTCGTGATCATCACCGCGTTGCCTGCGGCATTGGCCGGTATCGTCTGGATGTTGTTTGCCACGCACACCACGTTGTCGGTACCTGCTTTAACCGGCGCGATCATGTGCATGGGGGTGGCAACAGCCAATAGTATTCTAGTGATCAGCTTTGCCCGTGAACGCTTGCAACATACGGGTAACTCGACCAAAGCCGCATTGGAAGCCGGTTTTACCCGCTTCAGACCGGTGGTGATGACCGCGCTTGCGATGATTATCGGCATGGCACCGATGGCGCTCGGTTTGGGCGAAGGCGGCGAGCAAAATGCACCATTAGGCAGAGCCGTTATTGGTGGTTTAATGGCCGCCACGGTAGCTACTCTTTTTTTCGTACCTATTGTTTTCAGCATGGTACATAGACACTATCAACACACTCAATCGAATGAAAATACGTCGGACGGAGAAACAAATGAGTTCTAATGAAATCAAGACCCCGGCGCCCCGTCGTCTGCCAGGTAATTTAAAAGTAATCGCACTGATTATCGTCGCCATTGCAGGTGCAGTTGTGGCCTATGGGCTGATCAGCCGCTCCAGAGATAAGGCCGCATTGGTGAGCCAGGCTCAAGAACGCTTAATTCCAATAGTGAAGGTCATACAGCCAGCCAGCCGCGCGGATGCCCAACCGTTGACGTTACCGGGTACCTTGCAGGCATTTTATTCAGCCACCGTGTATGCAAGGGTCAGTGGTTATTTAAAACATTGGTCAGTGGATATTGGCGCGCCGGTTAAATCAGGACAACAACTGGCTGACATTGAAACGCCGGAACTCGATCAACAATTAAAGCAATCGGAAGCGAATCTGGAAACCGCATTGGCGAACGAGCGCTTAACTGAAATCACCAGTAAGCGCTGGCAGCATTTATTAGCCAGTGACTCGGTATCGCAGCAAGAAGCGGATGAAAAAAGCGGCGACTATGATGCAAAAAAAGCACTTTCTTCTGCTGCACGCGCCGATGTTGATCGGTTACGGGTGCTGGAGTCATTCAAACGTATTACCGCGCCATTTGACGGCGTCGTAACAGCCCGTAAA
Source organism: Solimicrobium silvestre (assembly GCF_002976435.1). Taxonomy (GTDB): domain Bacteria; phylum Pseudomonadota; class Gammaproteobacteria; order Burkholderiales; family Burkholderiaceae_D; genus Solimicrobium; species Solimicrobium silvestre. Next base: position 121,191 of record NZ_PUGF01000006.1, read on the forward strand.
ACCGATATTGGTGCCTTGATTAATGCCGGACATGATTCTGGACATGAATTATTTACCGTCGCAGACGTACACAAACTGCGCCTCTATGTGAACGTACCGCAAAGCTACGCCAATTTAATTCAGGTCGGCATGAAGGCCAAACTGGATGTACCGGAACATCCGGGGCAAACGTTTGATGCCTTGCTCGCCAATAATTCACGCTCAGTGAGCGAAGGCTCAGGAACCATCTTGGTTGAACTGGAAGTGGATAATAAAGACGGCAAACTGCTACCCGGCGAATATGGCAATGTGCATTTTGATCTGCCGCGTGACATGAAGGCAGTGCAAGTACCAGCCAGTGCCCTGTCGTTCCGCAAAGAAGGGTTAACGATTGCCACCTTAACGCCAGATAACCGCGTGGCATTCCGCGTAGTTAAGATCAGCCATGATTTAGGCACGGTAGTTGAAATTGACTCCGGCCTGGCCGCCACAGACCGGCTCATTGACAACCCGCCAGATTCATTGGAAAACGGTGATCAGGTACGTCCAGCAGCCGAGCCGGCTCCTTCATCAACTGCATCGGCAGGAGGAGCCAAGTCATGAGAGTTAAGCGCTGGACCGCAATGGCAGCAGGCGTCGCTATTTTAGGCGGTTGTTCGCTGGCTCCGGTTTATCAAACCCCGGCCGTGAGCATTGCCACCGATAGCTGGAAAGACCAGCCGTGGCAATCTGCCCAACCCGCCGACGATCTGCCGCATGGTCAGTGGTGGCAGATTTACGGCGACCCAACTCTGGATGCCTTAGAAGCCAAAATTGATCAGGATAATCCGACTTTGGCAGCTGCTCTGGCGCGCTACGACCAAGCCACAGCCTATATCCGCCAATCGCAAGCTGCTCAGTTACCAACGCTTGATTCAGGCGCCAGTCTGACCCATAACCGACAATCCGATCACCGGCCATTACGTGGCTCCAACCAACCTGACGTGTATTCAGCCAACACGATAGGCGTTGGCTTGAATTACGAGTTGGATGTATGGGGCCGGGTGCGTAATTTGGTGGAGTCAGCCAAAGCCGGAGCGCAAGCCAGCGCCGCCGATCTGGAAAGTGTTCGTCTAAGCTTGCATGCGCAGTTGGCCGACAATTATGTGCGCCTGCGCGGCGTGGATGCACAGGCCAAATTACTTAATGACACGGTGAGTGCGTACACCCGCGCGTTGAGTTTGACGCAAAACCGTCATGCAGGCGGCGTCGCTTCCGGGCTGGATGTGGCACGAGCAGAAACACAATTAAGTTCAGTACGGGCGCAAGCTGCGGATATTGCCTCGCAACGTGCGCTTTTTGAACACGCGATTGCCAGTCTGACCGGGCAACCGGCAATGAATTTTTCACTACCAATGTTATCCGGCACGATGGCGATTCCTCACACGCCGGTGGGAATGCCATCAACATTACTACAGCGCCGGCCAGATATTGCCGCGGCTGAACGGCGCACAGCAGCAGCCAATGCCAATATTGGCGTCGCCCGCGCAGCATATTATCCGAGCATTTCTTTGGGCGCTCTGTTTGGGGTGCAAAATACCGGCCAGGCAGGTTTGCTGAGTGCGCCGAATAATTATTGGACACTGGGCCCGTCAGTTGTTTTTAATCTGTTTGACGGTGGACTACGTGATGCTAAAGTAACGGAAGCGCGCGCCGCTCTAGACCAAACCGGTGCTGAATATCGTGCCACGGTGCTGGCCGCTTTTCAGCAGGTGGAAGATGATTTGTCGCGCCTGAAGTACGACCATGAAGGTGAACTTGATCAGAACGCCGCAGTCCAATCGGCGGAAAAAACGCTCACGCTGGCGTTTAACCGTTACCGCGAAGGGGCAGTCAACTACCTCGAAGTAGTGACCGCACAGGCAGCGGCGTTGGCTGCCGAACGTAGCGCGCTGGATTTACACACGCAACAATTACGCACCAGCGTAGATCTGATTCGCGCCTTGGGTGGTGGCTGGTCTCAAGAACCGGACCAAAATCAAGCGACGGCAAAAACAGCCATGCAACCCTAAACTACCAACTCGACCAACTTAGGATTCATCTCAACTATGGCAACCTCCGTGGCAAACCCACTCGCACTCCGAGTTCTCACGATTGAAGATGATCCGATTACGGCCGAAGAAATTGCGGCCGAATTGAGTGCGCATGGATTTTCCGTTGAGATTGTGAGCGACGGCACCATCGGTTTAGACAAAGCCTGCAAGGGCAACTATAACGCAATCACTTTAGACCGCATGTTGCCCGGCCTAGATGGCTTAAGCATCGTTACCCGCTTGCGCGCCGCGGGTATTAACACACCGGTATTAATGATCAGTGCACTCAGCGATGTCGATGAACGAGTGCGCGGCTTACGCGCTGGCGGCGATGATTACCTCACCAAACCCTTTGCCACCGATGAAATGTCGGCTCGCCTGGAAGTATTATTGCGACGCAGACAAACTCCCGCATTGGTCGTTACCTTGCAAGTCGCCGACCTTTCCATGAATTTAATGGAGCGCAGTGTGCGGCGCGGTGAATTAACTTTAGAATTAAAAACCACCGAATTCCGTTTACTCGAATACATGATGCGTAATTCAGATCAAGTGCTTACCCGCAGCATGATCTTTGAAGCGGTCTGGAATTACCACTTCGACCCTTACACCAACCTCATCGAAGTTCACATGGCGCGCTTACGCAAAAAAATTAACTTACCCGAGTTAACTCCACTGATCCATACGGTGCGCGGCTCAGGCTACTTACTTGGTGTGCGATGAAGAACACGCTGCTTGAACACTGGCGTGTCTCCACCTTCAGGCTGGCGATGCTATTTGGCGTGCTGTTTATTATCGGTAACGTCGCCTTACTCAACTTGATTTACTGGCAAACTTCCAGCTACCTGGTGCATCGTATCGACGATAGTATTTATACGATGTCGGCCAATTTTAAAAATTTATCACCGGAAAAAGTACTGATTCAAGTCAACGATGCACTGGAATACGATTTACGAAAATCAAATCTATACGGCTTATTTAGCGCCGATAAAAAAGTCATTTCAGGCAATATGGACTCCTTCCCCAACGGCTTGTCCGTGGATGGGAAAATTCATCAATTCGCCCACCGTGGTATTTCCCCTTACCTTCCGAATGGTGCTGCACCGGCCGACGTTACCAACTCAAATATCGGCTTAGCTCGCGCTCTGGTGCAGCGTTTGCCCAACAACGACATTCTGATCATCGGCCGCGACTTTACGCAACTCGCCGAAATTAAAGCGATTATCCTGAACGCCTTAATCGGCAGCGGTGCCGTCATTTTATTCATCGGCCTACTCAGTGGCTTTGCCTTAAGCCTCAGCCCGTTACGCAGAATTAATGCGATACGCACGACTAGCCGACGCATCATGCAGGGCGAGCTAAGCATGCGCATGCCGGTTTCAAATCGGCATGATGAGCTGGATATGCTGGCAACTATCGTCAATACCATGCTGGAAGAAATTGAACGTTTACTGACTGAAGTAAAAAGCGTCACCGACACCCTTGCGCACGATCTGCGCACGCCACTAACCCGGCTGCGTTTAATGCTGTACCGGGCACAGCAACAACTGCCATCGGACAATCCCCAGCACTATCTACTGGAAAATGCACTGACTGAAACGGACGCCTTGCTTGGACGTTTCCGCGCCCTGTTGCGCATTTCTGAAATTGAAAATCGCCACAGAAAATCAGGCTTTAAATCCATCAACCCAAGCGATGTGCTGCATCAACTGATCGAATTATTTGAGCCGTTAGCCGAAGATGCGTCAGTCACATTAAGCCTGCAATGCGACGCCACCGACAACATAGATGCCGACCCCGATTTACTGTTTGAAGCCATCAGCAATCTAGTCGATAACGCGATTAAATTTACGCCAGTCGGCGGCTCGGTACTCATTCAACTAAGCCAGCCGAACGACACGCCGCGCATTGATATTATTGACACCGGTTGTGGCATTCCCATTGCCGAGCGCGAAGCCGTATTACTGCGTTTTCATCGTAGTAATCAACCTGGTCTGCATCAAGAAAAAGAAGGCTATGGACTGGGGCTAAGCATTGTTGCCGCTGTCGTGCGTTTGCATGGATTTAGCTTGCAGTTTCAGGAAGCTGAAACTGGCACGCATTTGACGGTGTTGTGTACACGAGAATGACATTAATGACGGCAGGCGTATGCAAGCTAGCCGGTCCTCATCAAATCAAATACCGTCATTCCATCAAACTTCGTCATCCCCAAATGCTTTAGTCGGGGATCCAGTGCACTCGTGCAAAGCACGACTGGCCAAACCGCACTTTTTAGGGACACCGGGCACAAAATGCCTTCAATGCCCGATTAACGAGCTCCTGGATTCCAACCTGCGCAGTAATGACCGTTTATTAAGGTATAGCTTTTTAACGTGTTGAGCTTAACGGAACGGCGTTACCCACGACATAAAATAGCTGCGTTTCACCATAAAAAAATGCCGTTCAATTTACATTGAACGGCATTTTTAACGTTGTTGGCTTGTGAAAGCCATCAAATCATTATCAACAAATTAGAACTTTGTACGCAGACCAACAGCGTAGATGTAGTTACTTGTGTTGTAGATCAATGATGAATACGCATCACCTTTGTATTGTGAGTACAACACGCCAGCATAAACGTCAGTACGTTTAGTGAAGTGGTAGTCAGCTAACAAAGAGTATTCATAGATATTGCCAGATGGTTGAGTAGCAAAACCATTTACTTTGTTTGGCGCGCCAGTTGCTGACAAACCTGTAAAGTCTGAAGATGATTTTGACTGGATATCATAGAAACCAACAGCCAAGTTAAATGCTGAAGTGAAGTTGTAGTCACCACCAGCAAACAAAATGTCTGTAGTTTGGTTAGCTGCATTAAAGTCTGCAGTATTTGCCGCTGCAGTTGGGATGTTACCAATTGCATAGCCATTGATTGTTGTTGCGCCCAAAGCAGCTAAGCCATTTGACGGTGCTTTGAGTGTGAAGCTTTCATAGCCAGCACGTACAGTTGCGTCGCCGAATGCATATTTAGCAGCAACGAAATACGATGTTGTATCGTAGTTAGTTACGTTGATATCGTTAGCTGTTGCACTGTTAGTTTCTTTCAATGCATCTGTGTAAGCTTGGTATGCAGCGTCGATGCTGAAACCAGCAGCACTGTAGCCACCGAAAAATGCGTAGCCTGATTCTGCAGATGACTCACCAGCAACGCCGCCAACTTTGTACATAGCACCAATTCTGAAATCACCGATAGTGTTTTTGTATTTGATGCTGTTGTCTTGACGAGTATTTTCAGTAACACCACCGCCGCCACCGTAAGTTCCTGAGAAACCTAATGGTGAGAACAATTGCGCATTTTGTACTGGATCGTAAGCTACAGCCATATCGTAGATCGGAGCATAGTTACGACCTAAAGTGATAGTACCCCATGCTGCATCTGACAAACCAACGAAGGCTTGGCGGTTAAACAATTGGCCATTCAATGATGAAGGAGCTGAAACTGTACCGGTAGTACCGTTTCTGTTGTTTGCCAATGAAGCTGCAGCGTTGTTGATGTTACCAGTTGGTAAGTTGAAGCCTGATTCCAATGTGAAGATAGCTTTCAAACCGCCGCCCAGATCTTCAGAACCACGGATACCCCAACGTGAATCAGAGATACCGCCGTTAAACATACCGGAAGTTGAGTTATTTACACCTGGTGTAACAACGCCAGTTGCTGAAGTTTGTGGAATTTTAGTCGCGCTGATTGGATTTACAGTACCTGGGAAATTTGCATCGCCAGACAAAGAATGATTAACCGTACCGATAGCTGCATCTAATACGCCATACAATTCAACTGATGAACCGTTTGATGATTGCGCATACGCGCCATTTGCGGCAAACAGCATAGCAATGCTTAAGCCGATAATTTTCTTGTTCATTGTTCGTCCTTTAAGATGTGATGAGAAAGTAATTCGTTATTTTGTCTGGGCAATGCATGCAATCAGGTTTAGCTTGATCGCTACATTCCCTTTATGGAAACAGAGCTTAGTTAAAACCATTAATTAATTCGGTAGCAAGGCTAAAACGAGTCTACAAATTGGTGTTTCGCTTAGTGCAGGTCTGTTAATTCGGCCATTACTGAATCAAGGCTGAACTATAATAACCAATAATGACAACTCGATGACATTTGCGTTGCAACAAAACAACAATTTCTTTATGATATGTTAAACAATGCGATTACCTCTGCGCATCGCAGCAATCCTTAGAACATTCGAAAATAGTCATCTTATTTAAATATGAAATATGTCAGTTACATGACATGTGCACCGCAACAAAACGACAATGTAGTAATCAGTTTCATGACATGAATATGCTGTTTTCATTTCAAAAATGACAAATACGGCGTCACAATCGTTAAATTTTCCAAACCCACATACTCCCCCTGTTTTTTATAAAACTTAACGTACTGAATGCTTTCCCTGTCGATTAAAAAACTATTTTCGACAGTATATTTAAAGCTCGCTGTGAATATTTGAAGATTCACTAATTTATAAAAAATAATACCGGGGTATGCCAAATAATTATTCCACACTTTCGGCTAGCACTCATTCCCGCTCGATCGGGAATGAGGCTGTTTGTGTTTTGAAGGTCGGAGTAAAACCGCAATGACAATCTACGGTTTGATATTGAGGGGAAAATTAACTCTAATGCGCCTTATCCCAATTCGGCCCCACGCCCACTTCAGCGATTAAAGCCACTTTTAAGGTAGCAACCTGTGCCATCAGCTCAGGCAATTTTTGCTTAACCAGCGCCAATTCATCTTCCGGCACTTCCAGCACCAATTCATCATGCACTTGCATAATCATCTTGGATTTTAAGCTACTGGTTTCCAACCACTGCTGCACCGCAATCATTGCCAGTTTAATTAAATCAGCCGCAGTACCTTGCATTGGCGCGTTAATCGCCGCACGTTCAGCGCCTTGGCGACGCTGTCCATTGGATGAATTAATTTCAGCCAGCCACAAGCGTCGTCCAAACACGGTTTCGACATAACCCTGCTCACGAGCCTTCACCTTGGTCTCGGCCATATAGTGCGCAACACCGGGATAGCGGCTGAAATATTTGTCGATATAACTTTGCGCTGCCGCCCGTTCAATGCCTAAATTACCAGCCAGACCAAACGCGCTCATGCCGTAAATCAAACCGAAATTAATCACCTTGGCATAACGGCGCTGCTCACTACTTACTTCAGCTGGAGTAATCCCAAAAATTTCAGCGGCAGTAGCGCGATGCACGTCTTCGCCTTCGGCAAAAGAGCGTAACAAACTCGCATCACCAGAAATATGCGCCATGATGCGTAATTCAATTTGTGAATAATCCGCCGACACAATCACACTACCAGCCGACGCGACAAAGGCTTCGCGTATCCGCCGCCCTTCCACGCTACGAATCGGAATGTTTTGCAGGTTTGGATCATTCGACGCCAAACGTCCAGTAACGGCGACCGCTTGCGCGTAATTGGTATGCACCCGACCAGTGGTGGCATTCACCATTTTCGGCAATTTGTCGGTATAGGTGGATTTCAATTTCGCCAAGCCACGGTTTTCTAATAACACTTTGGGCAAGGGATAATTTTCCGCCAGTTTCTGCAGCACTTCTTCGTCCGTTGACGGCGCACCGGAAGGCGTTTTTTTAACAACTGGCAATTGCAACTTACCAAATAAAATCTCGCCTAACTGCTTAGGTGAATTCAAATTAAATGGCTGCCCGGCTAACTCATACGCCTGCTGCTCTAACTCCAATAAGCGCGTGCCAATTTGATTGGATTGGGTCGCCAATAATTGCGCATCAATCAGCACGCCATTACGCTCGATTTTTTGCAGCACCTGCGCAGTTGGCAATTCGATCGCCTTATATATATACAGCAGCTTGGCATCGTTTTCGACTTGTGGAAACATCGCCTGATGTAGTTGCAAGGTGATATCAGCATCTTCGGCAGCGTAGTTAGTTGCCAGAGCAATATCGACCTGGTCAAAACAAATCTGGTTAGCACCTTTGCCGCAGACTTCTTCAAAACTAATCGTTTTGCGCTCTAAATGGCGCATCGCCAGGCTGTCCATATCGTGTGATTTATGCGACTCAAACACGTATGATTGCAGCAGCGTGTCGTGCGCAACGCCGCGTAACGTTACGCCGTGATTGGCAAAAATATGACTATCGTATTTTAAATTCTGACCGACTTTACGTTGCGTATCATCTTCCAGCCACGACTTTAAACGTGCCAAAACAAAGTCACGCGACAACTGTTCCGGCGCATCGGCGTAACGATGCGCGACTGGGATATAAGCCGCATGACCCACTTCGCAACACAAGGAAATTCCCACGAGTTGCGCGGTCATCGGCTCTAAGGACGTAGTTTCAGTATCGATAGATGTCAATTCAGCTTGCTGGATTTTTTCCAACCACTGGTTCAATGCAGCTTCGGTCAAAATTGTTTCGTAATTAGTAGCAACAGCGGGCTTCACAGTCACTGGAGCTACTTGCGCTGAAACCTCAGGCACATTTGTTTTTTCTGAAGCGCTTACTTCTGCTCCCCCGGCTTGCTGCGCTGTCGCATCACGTAACCAGCTTTTAAATCCGTAGCGGGTGAAAAAATCAATCATGGCCGCGTTATCTTCAGGCTGCGCCACTAACGATTCAGTAATGGACTTGCTGTGCGCAGATAAATCGCAATCGGTTTTAACCGTCACCAACACACGCGCTTGCGGCAACCAATCTAAGGCCTGACGCAAGTTTTCACCCACCACGCCGCTGATTTCATTGGCATGCGCCATCACGCCATCCAGACTGTCGTACAAACCCAGCCACTTCAATGCTGTTTTAGGGCCGACTTTGGCAACGCCGGGTACGTTATCGACGGTATCGCCGATCAAGCTTAAGTAATCCACAATCCGGTTCGGCGGCACGCCAAATTTAGTGACGACACCAGCCACATCCAATTTTTCATTAGTCATGGTGTTAATCAACGTAACGTCCTGATTAACCAATTGCGCCAAATCTTTATCACCGGTGGAGACGATGCATTTCAAACCTAGCTTGACCGAATCGACTGCCAAGGTCGCAATCACATCATCCGCTTCCACACCTTCCACCATTAAAATCGGCCAGCCCATATTACGCACCACTTCGTGGATAGGAATAATTTGCGCTGCTAAATCTTCCGGCATGGAAGGACGCTGGGCTTTATATTCAGCGTATAAATCGTCACGAAATGTTTTTCCTTTTGCATCGAATACACAGGCCATGTATGCTGAAGGATAGTCGCTGCGCAGACGGCGCAACATCGAGATCATGCCGTAAATGGCACCAGTAGGCTGATTCGTTGCATTGCGTAAATCTGGCATCGCATGAAAAGCACGGTACAAATAACTGGAACCGTCGACTAACAATAAGGTTTTTTGCATAAGGTATCTAATGAGTGAGAATCGAAAAAATATTTTAAAGCTAAGACAAGTCACCGACCAGCAACGCTCAACAACCGTTAAAGCCAGTGAATCATGGAATTTGTTGACGATTATGGCAGAATTTATCGAGTCTACCGAGCGTTTATCTGAAGTCCGTCCGGCTGTTACTATCTTCGGTTCTGCGCGTACTAAACCCGATGATCCGTTCTATCTGAACTGCGTTGATTTATCCAGAAGGTTATCGGACGCCGGATTCTCCGTCATTTCCGGCGGCGGCCCGGGCATTATGGAAGCCGCTAATAAAGGTGCGTTTGCTGGAGCTTCATCGTCTATCGGGCTCAATGTTGAATTGCCTCGCGAACAAAAACCTAATCCCTGGCAAGACATTTCCATTTCATTCCGCCATTTTTTCGCTCGCAAAGTCGCCTTCGTGAAATATGCCGATGCGTATGTCATTTATCCAGGCGGTTTTGGCACCTTGGATGAAATGACGGAAGTGTTGACCTTAATTCAAACTGGAAAATCACGCCATATTCCAGTTATTTTAGTTGGCACTCAGTTTTGGAGCGGCTTGCTTGACTGGCTGCACAGTGCCTTATTAGGTAATCAGATGATCGCTGAAAAAGATTTAGAATTAATTCAGTTAATTGATGAGCCCAGTAACATCATTGATGCCATTTTTGCTTTTTATGAAGCGCAGGACATTGAAGCTGTCGATGATGGATTACATCGTTTATTGTAGGTTTATTGTAATTCTGAGTCTTTATTATCTGGGTACTTTGCTACAATGCAGCATAACTACTGCAAACAACCAAAAAATATTATGAAAACAACTTCTAAGTTAGTTTTAGCCCTGGCATTTTTTTGCATCGGCATGGCAGGTGTAGCGGTGGCAGCAGAGGCGCCACCGGCTGACACTCCGCCAAAAATGGATAATTTAGATGAGGGCGACCCTGCCGTCACCAACCTCAAAAAAGCCAACGTCAAACAGACTCAGCAAACTATCCAAAATGGTGAGCAGACTGAAGTTAAAGTCACCAACGGCATTGGAACCTATATAGTCAAACCAAACCAAGGCGTAGGCACGTCTTTGCCAGGTGACGCGTCAAGTAGCAGCAATCATGCAGCGCAATGGGTTATCAAAAGCTGGGGCGGAAGTAAAAATACTGAGCCTGCTGACGATGCGCCACCAACATTGCAACCTAATCCAAATGCGCCTCCGAGTAGCACACCCAAAAAATAATGGGTGCTCGACTAGTTCATTCTTACTTTCTAAATCTATCTCATGGCAGTATTTACTCCGGTCAGCTTAGCTGACCTAAGCGCTTGGTTGCTCCAATTCCCACTCGGACGCGCCCACGCTATCAAAGGCATTTCATCCGGCATTGAAAATAGTAATTTTTTCATTACAACCGATGCCGGTGACTATGTGCTGACGATTTTTGAAAATCTCAGCTTTGAACAGCTGCCTTTTTATCTGCATCTAATGGATCATCTGGCGCAGCGCGGCATTTTAGTCCCTGCACCGGTTGCCAATAATGCCGGTCAACTAGTCAGTCTGCTACATGGCAAACCCGCGGCAATTGTGAGTAAATTAAGCGGAACTAGCCAGATGGAGCCAAGCCCGTTGCATTGCGGAGAAGTAGGCACAATGCTGGCGAAAATGCATTTAGCCGGCCAAGATTATGATCTACAGCAAGACAATTTGCGCGGCTTAGCATGGTGGACCGAGACCGCACCGAAAGTTCGGGACTTTCTGAGTCCTGAGCAATTACAGTTATTATCAAGCGAGCTGCAACATCAGCAGACTTATGCAGCAAGCGCGCCGTACCAAACCTTAGCGCGCGGCCCCATCCACGCTGACTTATTCCGCAACAATGTCATGTTCGATGGAACCAGACTGACCGGTTTTTTTGATTTTTACTTTGCCGGCTGGGATACGTTAATTTTTGATTTAGCTGTCACGATCAACGATTGGTGTATACATTTAGAGTCCGGGGAACTCGATCCGGCGCGTGTATCTGCATTGCTGAATGCCTACCAACAAGTGCGCCCGTTAAGCACTGAGGAACAAAGCGCCTGGCCAACAATGTTACGTGGTGCTGCACTACGTTTTTGGCTATCGCGCTTATTTGATTTTTATCAGCCGAGAGAAGCGCATATGCTGACTCCGCATGATCCTGCCCATTTTGAACGAATTTTACGCAAACGTTGCGAACAATAATTATGAACAAACTTCCCGCAAATACCGGCTGGCTCTGGGTAAAACAAGGTTACCAGTATTTTAAGCAGCAACCGATGGAATTCTCTTTGCTCTTTTTGAGCTACCTGTTTTCAGTACTGATACTTGGATTTATTCCTTTCCTAGGGCAATTATTAGCCTTTATTTTCTTACCTTTATTTACCCTCTCGTTTATGCAAGCATGCAGGGAGATAGATCAAGGCGCACGGGTTCATCCCAGATTATTGCTTTTTGGATTTCGCTCACCGCAAGTAGTCAAATTATTGCAGCTTGGCATGCTGTATTTAATTGCAGCCGTCACCGCACTTGGCGCATCCACACTGATTGACGACGGCGTGCTTTGGCAAGTCGTTACTGGTCAAATGGAATTAACGGCAAAAAACGTGGAAGGCACTAATATGTCCGCCGCCATGCTGTTTGCCATGCTGATCTACATTCCTGCGCTACTGGCATTTTGGTTTGCCGGGCCGCTGATTGCATGGCAACAAATGCCTTTATTTAAGGCGATTTTTTATAGTTTTATTGCCTCAGTCAGGGCAGCACGTGCTTTTTTTGTGTATGGCATAGCCTGGTTTGCCGTGGGCGGAATCTTGCCCACGATATGTAGCGTGCTAATTGCCGCCATCATCGGCAATCCAAATATGATTTTTATGATCGTGATGCCATTGTCTATGGTACTCACCATCATTTTGTATTGCTCGTTTTACCCAAGCTATAAATCAATATTTGGTCAGGCCGATGCTATTGAATCATCCACTATTTCATAACTGTGGGTGATTTCAGCGGTTTTTTCCAACATGATCGACGCTGAACAGTATTTCTCGTGCGACAACTTAATAGCCCGCTCAACTGCACTGACCTTAATGTTGCTGCCAGAAACCGTAAAATGAAAATGAACCTTGGTAAATACCTTAGGTTCTTTTTCAGCGCGTTCGGCAGTTAATTTAACATCGCAATTGGTAATCGTCTGACCACCTTTACGCAAAATCAACACCACATCGTAAGCAGTACAGCCACCAGTACCCAACAAAACCATTTCCATTGGACGTGGCGCTAAATTACGGCCACCGCCATCTGGAGCGCCATCCATCGCTACGACATGACCAGAACCTGTTTCTGCTAAAAAAGTCATTCCCGACTGCCCGGTCCAACGCACTGTACATTCCATCGCCCTGTTTCCTCATGTAATTTGATCGAACTTTATTGTAGCTTATAGTTTCTTAGCAAATATTACTTTAGGCCTAATTCATCTAACGTTTGCGGCGTTGCAATATCTAATCCATAGAATGAAAATAATTGAGTTCCCCCTCTATTTAGCCAAAATATCTTGCGCTGCACAATTTCCTCACCTATACTCATTTCATCGCTAGTTTCTGTGAATGCCGGAACTAGCAAGCTTTGTCTCCTCCACCTCCAAAAGGTGGACTTCAACCCGAAATAAAACTATTTCGGGTTTTTTTTCGCCTATTTCCTGCACATTTTTTAAGCTTTCCTTGACACTAAGTCTTTGAAAAGATTATAATTTGCGGCTTTCCATCTCGCTTATGGGAAAAAGATACAAGGATGAGTCTGTAAATTGCTTATTATTTACGTTTTAAGCAAAAGAACAGAACCGCCATTTAAGCGAATTAACTTTAATTAGGAAGTCATCATGAAAACCTTCTCCGCAAAAGCACACGAAGTGCAGCGCGATTGGTTCGTGATTGACGCGACGGATAAAATCCTCGGACGTGTTGCCAGCGAAGTGGCACTCCGATTGCGCGGCAAACACAAACCAGAATTTACACCACACGTAGACACCGGCGATTTCATCGTTGTTGTTAATGCAGGCAAACTGCGCGTGACTGGTACTAAAGCTCTGAACAAAACATACTATCGCCACACTGGTTACCCAGGTGGTATCTATGAGACTAACTTCCAGAAAATGCAAGAGCGTTTCCCTGGTCGTGCTCTGGAAAAGGCTGTTAAGGGTATGTTACCTAAAGGCCCACTGGGCTATGCCATGATCAAAAAGCTCAAAGTGTACGCTGAGGCAACTCATCCACACTCTGCCCAGCAGCCTAAAGTACTCGAACTCTAAGGAATAGACATGATCGGTAACTTCAATTACGGAACCGGCCGTCGCAAGAGTGCAGTAGCTCGCGTCTTCCTGAAATCCGGCAGCGGCAAGATCGTTGTTAATGGCAAACCAGCCAATGAATATTTTTCTCGTGAAACTGGCTTGATGGTTATCCGTCAACCGTTGGAACTGACTAATCACCTCGAAACTTTCGATATCATGATTAATGTTCACGGCGGTGGCGAATCTGGCCAAGCTGGTGCAGTACGTCACGGTATTACTCGCGCGTTAATCGATTACGAAGCAACATTGAAACCAGAATTGTCAAAAGCTGGTTTTGTTACTCGTGATGCTCGCGAAGTTGAACGTAAAAAAGTCGGTCTGCGTAAAGCACGTCGCGCTAAGCAGTTCTCGAAGCGTTAATCTACCAACGCTACGCAAAAAGCCGCCAAGTTTCGACTTGGCGGCTTTTTTGCGCACTTTTTTTATTTTACAAATCAAATTAAATGCCGTAATGTCACCAAATCAACTTCATTTCAAGAAGTAAATCTCAAGCAACGATCAGTTTCTTGCTGTTAAAATTATGCAGAATTTTTTTGCTGGGAAAAAGACATGATTAAAGTAGGCATCGTAGGTGGCACCGGATACACAGGCGTCGAATTGTTGCGCATCTTGGCTGCGCATCCTGAAGTACAACTCACTGCAATAACCTCACGCAAGGAAGATGGTTTGCCCGTAGCGGAGATGTATCCGTCTTTGCGTGGTCGCGTGGCATTAAAGTTCAGCTCCCCTGACAAAGCCAACTTAACGGAATGTGATGTCGTATTTTTTGCCACGCCGCATGGTGTCGCCATGGCACAAGCACCGGCGCTGTTGGCGGCGGGCGTTAAGGTCATCGACCTGGCGGCAGATTTCAGGCTACAGGACGTCGCACAATTTGAGCAGTGGTATGGAATGCAGCATAGCTGCGCCGACCTGCTCAAAGAAGCTGTGTATGGACTTCCAGAACTCAATCGCGAGGCAATCAAATCAGCGCGGCTGATTGGTAACCCGGGCTGCTATCCAACCACGATGCAATTAGGCTTTTATCCTTTGTTAAAAGCTGGCATTATCGATGCGGATAATTTAATCGCCGATTGTAAATCCGGCGTTTCCGGCGCCGGCCGCAAAGCGGAGATTAGCCTGTTATTTTCAGAAGCCAGCGACAACTTTAAAGCCTATTCCGTCGCAGGACATCGCCACATTCCTGAAACAGTAGAGCAATTGCAAAAAATGAGTTCAACTCCGGTTGGACTTATTTTCACCCCGCATTTGGTGCCGATGATACGCGGCATGCACTCTACGTTATATGCAAAACTCAACACAACTATCGACAATGCGGCGCTTCAGGAATTGTTTGAAAAAACCTATCAAAACGAAGCCTTTGTGGATGTAATGCCATTTGGCAGCCACCCTGAAACACGCTCTACACGCGGTTCAAACACATTGAGAATTGCTCTGCACCGGCCGGGCAATGGAGCAACTTTAGTGATTTTAGTGGCGCAAGATAATTTAATGAAAGGGGCATCAGGACAAGCAGTGCAATGTATGAATTTAATGTTCGGTTTGCAAGAAACTTGTGGTCTAACTCAACTACCTATTCTGCCTTAATGCGAACTCACAATGAAAAATAATAGCTCACGATACAAAACCATTTCGACAATAAAAGTGGTGGAAGACAAAAACACATGGCTGCGATTTGCCATGATTGTTTTAGTTCTTCTTGGTTTGTTTGCGGCATTTTCTTTTTTCACTTATCAATTAGGCGGTACGATTAGCGGCACAGCGCCCGCCAAAGAACAGCTATCGGAATTAAAGCAACGCGTTGAAAAGTTAGACAGTGAACGCGAACAGCTGTCCAGCACGGCTAATAGTGCGGATAGCGAATTAAATATTGAACGCGCCACGCAAAAACAGCTAGCAACACAGGTACAGGCTCTCACCGCAGAAAATAATAAACTGAAAGAAGATTTAGCTTTTTTTGAAAATTTGATACCAGCGGCAAAGGGGCAAGAAGGGATACGAATTGGGGCGTTTAAAGCAGATGCTAGTAATCGCTTACAAGTCCAATATCGCATCTTGGTGATGCAGGGTGGGAAAAGTGTGCCGGACTTTGTTGGCGAATTGCAGTTCACCGCAACAGTATTGCAAGGCGGAAAAACTGTCACGCTTACGTTCCCAGAAGCAAAAGAAGGTGATGCAGGCAAGTTGAAATTATCTTTCAAATACTATCAACGTATGGAAGGTACGCTCACTCTTCCTGAAGGAGCCATCATCAAAACGTTACAAGCACGTATTTTGGACAAAGGGCAACTCCGCACCTATCAGTCCATTAATTTCTAGAGGAAGTTCATGTTTAACCGCAAAAACAAAAGCACGATTGACAGCTTGATCGGGCTTTCAACCAACATAGATGGCAATCTGTATTTTAAAGGTGGGCTTCGTATCGATGGCAGTGTTAAAGGTAATGTGATTGCTGAAGACGAGCATGGCAGTATGTTAATTATTTCAGAAAATGCCATGATTTGCGGCGAAGTTCGCGCGGCACATATTGTGGTAGATGGCTCAATCCTTGGCCCGGTATTTTCATCGGAATTGCTAGAATTACTACCTAAAGCACGTATTACTGGTGACGTACACTATAAAGCACTGGAAATGAATAGCGGCGCGACGGTAACTGGGCAATTAACCCATACACAAACTAGCAATAGCACCGAATCCGTGTTGCAACTTTCTTCATCGCAAGCGTAAAAATGAGCATAAGCAAGAGATGCAGCAACGCGCTATAATGACGAAGTCTATCGCGCATGAATGTTATTTTAAGCAATTAAATCATTTTGTGCCGTATTATTAGTTTAAGCAGAATTTAGTAGCTAAGGGAGTTATATATGAACGCCGTCACCGAAATGCCAGCACCGATTATTTTTTCGGATAGCGCGGCCCAAAAAGTTGCTCAATTAATCGAAGAAGAAGGCAACCCTGATCTCAAATTACGCGTCTTTGTGCAAGGCGGAGGTTGCTCTGGTTTCCAATACGGATTTACCTTTGATGAAATCGTCAATGAAGATGACACCACCATGACCAAAAATGGCGTGCATTTATTGATTGATTCAATGAGTTATCAATATTTAGTCGGTGCAGAAATCGACTATAAAGATGATCTTGAAGGCGCACAGTTCGTGATTAAAAATCCGAACGCCACCACCACTTGTGGCTGCGGCTCTTCTTTCTCGGCATAAGCCAGGTCAGTAGCTCAGTAGCAAATCAAAAAGGACGCAGCTGCGTCCTTTTTTTATGCCTTCACACTATTCAAACCGCGCTGATAACCAAACTGCCATTGCGCTTCGATCATCTGCACATAAGCCGCATAAGTTGGTGGCGTGACGATATCGATTTTATTTTTATACCAGATTATTTTTTGCCGAATCCGCTGATTTAAGAAAAACTCTTCCATGTCGGACGTATCTACCCACATTTCAGCAGGCTGTTGAAACACTTGATGCAAACGCTGATTGCCATCAAACCCCAACACTGTGCGAATAGCGGGCAAACCGTAGGTTTTATCGTAGCCAGCTTTTAATTCCATGATGACGTTTTCCGCCAGACAACCAGCCACTTCAATCGGGAATAAATCAATCACCCCACCGATGTAATCACCCGAGGTATGTGAATGGCAGCGGAAGTAAAACATGTCGGCAATCGAGGCACGTGCTGCGTCACCGATCGACATCGTCACGTCGGTGAGCAATTGCGGCGCAACCGCATTATCACCATACATAGGCGCGCTTAACGGGGCTTCGAGTTGCGACTGGTTTAATAATGCTGCGGCACGCTCATCACAAAAAATCACTTCAGAAAATAATTTGCGCTGACCACGCCGCTGCCCTACTTCATTTTCTGCATATAATAATTTACCGGCGACGATAGCTACGGCAACGTCTTCTTCTGCCTTATCTGACGTGCGCTCAGGAAGTGGTAACTGAGCCGGAATTTCAAACATATAATCGTTAAACAAATCAGGGATATGTTCGGCATTCCCGCCCAAAAAGCGTCGCTTCATCGCGCCAATAAAAGAGCCTGCAAGTGTCGCGTTTTGTTTTGATTTGAGCCCACGCCAAAATTGATACATTTGCGGTGCACTCAGCCACGCTTTACGTTCTGCGTCATCCGGCAATGCTTGGATAATGGCCGCAGCTATCGCGCCACCGCAACTAGCCAAAATCACATCTGGCGTTTTTTTTAATTCACGCATCGCGGCATACATACCGAGATAATAACCGAGATGAAAACCACCACCAGCCATGACCATACAACGTTGATATTTTTTTGATTGAGCCATTTTTTTAGATAAAAGCGTGATTAAATCACGCAGGTTGAATTTATTGTTTTGAAGAGCGAATAACAGGGTATTCTAAAATAAAAACTGCAAATCATTTCGCATTATTTGGATCGCTAGCCAGAGCGCCATTGTAGCGATATTAAGTAATTATTCTTATTCACTCACTTCCGCAAACGTAACAACTGGCTGGGCAAGTAATTGAATAGTTTGATTAACCACCGCATTTGCCATGGAAATATGCTGATGGCTAGCCGACGATGGATAGCGTCAACAATATATTCAACCGCCTTTTCCTCGGTCAAAATAAACGGTTTATGGCTCGCGTCACCATCATTCAACTGACGCAGTTTTTCCGTATCAACATAACCGGGAACAATGGCGGTGACAGCAATTGAAAACGGCGCTAGCGCAATTCGATACGTTTCACAAAGACTAAGCACGGATCGTTTGCATGCACTATAAAGCGACGCGCCCGGATAATCCTTGAGCAAACCGGCCACCGAAGAAATCGCCACTAAATGCCCGTTTTTTTTGCTCAGCATATGTTCTGCGGCAAGTTCAAATGCCGTGTTTAAGCCGGATACATTGGTTTGCAACATGCGCAGAGTGGTAGCAGCATCCAGTGTCTGATGTCGATCATTGAAATAAAAACCGGCGCTGACAATCAGCAAATCAAGACTTTCCTCAGCAAACACCTCAATTGCCTTGGCAAGCGCGACATTATCGGCAATATCCAACTGAGTACAACTGAGCATTGGGTAATGATGGTCGGACGTTAAGCGTTGCAAATCGCGGCCACACACCATCACATTGTGCCCGTCGCGTAAATAATGCTCTGCCAGCGCCCAACCAATGCCACTGGTTCCACCAATAATCATGATATTCATTTTATTCATTCACAAAAATTCAGCATGTTAGAATCATCGCCATTCATGACTCCACTACGCGAGAGCACCATTTGATAGCATCATCACCAATCACAGCAGCTACCTGGTCGCAGCGCTTGCGCCATCTGTTACTCAACCTACTGGTGTTTTCCCTTTGCTACCAAACCGCCAATTGGATGGCGGAATCTAACCATATTCAACGCAATATTGCTTTTAATTTTGAAACGCAAACACCTTTTATTGCGTGGATGATTATTCCGTATTTAAGCTCAGGCCTCTTTTTTATTGGAAGCTTTTTCTACGTTACGAGCTTTGGCGATCTACGAGTATTAAGCCATCGAATAGTACTGGCAACCGTCATTGCTACGCTAATTTTTATGGTTTATCCGCTGCAATTCAGCTTACTCAAGCCAATGATTAATACGCCGTTGTACGCTACATTATTTCAATTTTTATCGATTGCTGACCGACCGTATAATCAATTTCCTTCCCTGCATATTGCCTACTGTGTTATTTTTTGGCAGTCGCTCCATCCCAACTTACGCCAACGCCCCGCAAGAATAGCATTAGCGATGATACTTTTGCTGATTGCAGCATCCACGCTATTCACCTACCAGCATCATTGTCTGGATATTGTCGGCGGGCTTT
Organism: Solimicrobium silvestre; assembly: GCF_002976435.1. Taxonomy (GTDB): domain Bacteria; phylum Pseudomonadota; class Gammaproteobacteria; order Burkholderiales; family Burkholderiaceae_D; genus Solimicrobium; species Solimicrobium silvestre. Next base: position 140,874 of record NZ_PUGF01000006.1, read on the forward strand.
TGCTTGGTTTAAGCACGCTGCAACTGATTCGATCAGATTCGCGGCAAACCAGCGTAGCGTTCTATTATTTCATTGCAGCCACTATCGTAGTGTTGATCGGCTCCCTAGCGCTAACTTATTGGTTTGCGTTATACATTAGCTTTTCTTTGTTATTAGTAGGCTGGGCATATCACCGTCACAATCGGCATTTTTTGCATAAGAAGGCAGGGCAACATCCCCTATGGATCTGGCTGTTATTTGCACCCTATCTGGCAGGTTACTGGATCACCTGGAAGCTCGTGCAGTACAAGGAAAGACAGCACCCTGCATTTACCCAATTTAGTCAGCAGCTTTGGATAGGACGTCGTTTAACACCACATGAAGCAAAGCAATTACCCAGCGACTGTGTAGTGTTCGATCTATCACCCGAGCTGAGTGAAGCCAGTTGTTTGAGCAAGCAACATTACTGGCATTTCCCTATCTTGGATTTAATACATCCGCCCACACAATTAATCGCTGAAATTGCAGCATCTATTCATCACGAAATTGCGCTTGGGCGCGTTGTATATCTACATTGCGCCATGGGTTATAGCCGTTGTAAATTAGTCGCCAACCACGTTTTCTCAGAGACAAAAGCCATCCAATGAAGTTTTCTATCTATCAAATCAAACCGCAATTTCAACGATTGCTTAGCCCTGTATTGAATACATTAATTTTCTGCCGGGTGACGCCCAACCAAATCACCGTATTGGCAATGAGTTTGTCGCTATTGTTCGGCGTAGCGTTAACCGTATTCCCCCAACATCGCTGGCTATGGTTTGCCTACCCTGCTTTTATGCTGCTGCGCATGATGCTAAATGCGATTGATGGGATGCTGGCAAATGCGACCGGACAAAAAACCAGCTTGGGCGCCATGCTGAATGAAATGGGCGACCAGGTCTCTGATGTTGCGCTGTATTTACCCTTTGCTTTCCTGGCAAATGTATCTGCGCAGCTGTCCGTCATGGTCGTCATATTGGCGTTGTTAGCAGAATTTGCCGGAGTTATTGCGATACTGACCGGCTCTACGCGCCGCTTTGATGGCCCGATGGGTAAAAGCGACCGGGCATTTTCATTTGGTGTGCTGGCGTTATTAGTCGCCTTTAACGCAGCATCATTTTGGCTGAACGGCGTACTCAGCCTGATGATGCTGCTGCTCGTGTGGACGATTTTTAATCGACTGCACCACCAAATTGTGCCACCGACACCGTAAAAATTCCGGAAATGCCAATTTGGGTATGCACTTTACGGCAACCGATAGCCGCTACCAGCGCATCCATTTCCACTTGCGGTCTTGGTCGCATCTGCCATGATTCACCCAAATGATTGTTGAGTGTTTTAGCAATCAACAACAACTGAGGATGCCAGGGTTGTCCCGTATAAATCACATGCCCACCTTTTTTTAATTGCTGACGTATTCCTTGCAGCGAACGCATAATCGGCGCATTTTCACTAAACAGTTCATAAAGGCCAGAAACGATAACGATATCGTAGGGCAGTTCAGATTCAGGGTAACTGTCACTGGAAAACGCATCCCGACACTGATATTGAATTGGTGTCGTCAAATGCAAATGCGTGGCAAGCTGCTTGGCCTGCTCTAAATTTTCCGGCACGAAATCACGCAAGGTTAATTGAATTTCTCTATCTTGAAAACGTTTGATAGTTTCCAGCACGTAGCGACCTCCACCGGCAGCAATGTCCAATATCCGTAACGGCTGATCTTGGGGATGTTGTGCGATCAATTTGGACAACGCTTGTTGCAAATGAATTTTACGTTGCCGAATACCGCGCCACCCTATCGCATCCAGATAACCCCGATCAATTGACTTACCTATCCCCAGCCGCCCACCAGCCTGATTACGATACACATAATCCAGCGATGAGCCGGAATCAAAACCATGCGTTAACCCTATCTTCATTCCATCACTTAATGGTCCCAACACACCCAGCATCATTTTTTGCATGCCATAAAACATATTCAGCAACGGCGACCCCAATTCGCCTTGCTGCAATGCCTGAAATTGTTGCGCACTAGCGCTGTGACTATCCGCTTTATGATGCTGCTGCACTGGCGCTGCCGGCAGCTCAAAACAGTCATTGATAAATTGGCGCGATGCCTGCATAGCCTGCTCCACTTCCTGCTCATAAAAAATGGCATGGAAACAGTTTTTGATTAATTCAAAGCGCTTTAATGGCGAAGCCAAACGATCAAAAAATTGACGCTGCGGCGTCAGTGCCACCACATAATCGTTCTCCGCCGCCAGCATTAATACCGGCACATCAATGGCGCTCGCATCATGCACGATGCGCTTGGCGGTATCGGCCAAACCGAGTAACACCCGTGCCGAAATACTTTTGGCGATCAACGGATCTTGATCGTACTGAGCCGCTTGCTGTTTCGAATGTGTGAGCATCGAAGACCGGATATAACTGGTGACAAATAAATCGGGTTTAAAGCAGGTCGCCAGGCGCAAACCGGCTTTAGCAAACGGAATATATAATTTGATTTCAAACGCTGCCGCCGCCATGATAACGCCGCGCACTTTTGGTGCGTAATCATGTAACCAGGTTGCCGCAATTACGGCGCCAACGCTGTTGGCAACGATCAGCATATTTTCCGGCTCAATGTGATACGTCTGCTGAATATACGCAATAAAAGCATTGAAATCTTGCACTAATAATTCAAAACTTGGCGCATCACCACGCTCGCCGGGCGAATAACCGTGCCCCCGCGCATCCCAGGCAAAAGCCCAGTCTTGCTGAAACCCGAACTGCTCGACCAAGGGTTGAATCCGTCCTGAGTGCTCATGCCCACGATGTAAAAATATCAGCGCGCGCTGGGCACCTTCAGCGCGTTTCGCAATAGGTTGCCAGCAACGATAAAACAAGCGGGTCTGATCCGCGCTATCAAAACCGGATTCAGAATTTAGCCAGGCTGCGCTCGAAGATGTCGCCAATGTCGTCATAAAAGAAATCCGTTTAGTGAGAAATAAATAGCTAAATAAAGTAATGGTGCGGTAATGGTCAGGCTATCAATCCGATCCAAAATACCGCCATGCCCAGGAATTAACTGAGAAAAATCTTTGATGCCTAAAAACCGTTTGGCAGCTGAAAATAGTAAATCGCCAGCAAAACCGCCCAGCGATAATAACAATGCCAACAACAATAAAAACGGGATATCCGCTAAATTTAAATAACGGCCTAACAGAACAGAAACCAACATGCTGATTAAAACACCGCCTATCAAACCTTCCCAGGTTTTGTTAGGGCTAATACGGCTGGCGATTGCATGGCAACCAAATAGTTTTCCGCTCACAAACTGAGCAATATCATTAAGTGCAGTCAGCGCGAATAAGTAAAATAACCAGGCTAAACCTGTGTCATCCGACAATGGCAAGTGCATCAGATTAATAACAAAACCGACGCAATAACAACAAAATAGAAACAGCAGCAATACCAATTGATTCGGGTCGCGCCGTCGCATAAAAAACAGCAATTGGAGAATTAACAGGCAGGGGAAAAACACGACGAAATGTGCGGAGTGATCTATCCAAAGAAATACAGCACAAACCAACACAAGACCACAGGCTAGCCAAAATATGTGTTGCGCGCCGCTAAAATGAGTTGCCAATTCACGCATCGATAAGCCGCAAATAAAAAGCATCAGCAACAGCGGGCCTAACGGATAAAAAAATAAGCTGAGGGTGACAATCGGGAATATTCGCCACCATGCAAACACTTGCTGTCGCAACTGGCTTACTGTCAACGCTCGGGTTTTGATCGCAATGACGGCTGAACTTATGCCCAAAATCGAATACAAGATCAGCATCGGATAAACGATGGAATACCCAATATGTAGGCTAGTTAGATCGAACAATCAGATGACTTTCTAGTTAAATTCGTTTTTTAATTAAGCACGGCACTGAATAAAAACAGAAGGTAGCAAAATTATCATTTAAATTTGGTTATAGCAACATAAATAGCGGCAATGCCCGTTTTTTCTACCTATTAAAAACTGCGTGCAATATCGGGGAAATTTAGATCGCTTTTGAAATTTCCAATTTTTTTGCATAATTTAACGTATTCAATGGTTCTTAGCGCGTCATAAAATTCATTTCTTGACAGCAGAGTTAACGCCCAAAATGTTTTTTAATTAATAATTTATTTTTCAAATAAACAGCCAAACATTCTCAAAGGAAAATTGCAAATTATCCTTTGCTATTGAACATGTATCGGCATGCCATTACAGTAACTTCCGCAAAGACAATCAGACATTGCCTTTCTGTATTTTCCGTATAAATTGAATAGGTTCTAACTCAAGTTATTGCATAGATATAATAAACCGATGGACACGGGAGTGTTGCATGGCTACATACGAACACCAGTGGAAAGAAGAACAATTTCGTCAAATCGTTGAAATGGCGCCTTATGCGATCGTACTGGTCAATGAACGCGGCATGATTGAAATGGTTAACAGACAAGCCGAAAAAATCTTCGGTTATCATCGGGAAGAACTACTCAAACAGTCCTTAGAAATGTTGCTACCAGAGCGGTTTCGCCGACAGCATACGGTGGATCGCAATGCTTTTTTCAGTCAACCGCAGCCGCGTGCAATGAGCGAAAGAGGCGAGTTGTTTGGCCGACGCAAAAACGGTACTGAATTTCCACTTGAAATCGGGCTTAATCCAATCCCAACCGACGAAGGCTCAAAAGTTATTGCGACCATTGTTGATATTTCCGAGCGTGTTCAACATCAACAGAAATTGTATGAGCTGACCGAATTGCAGCAAGCCATTTTTGACAGCACGAATTTTTCTATTATCTGCACCGATTCCAATGGGCTTTTTCAAATTTTCAACCATAGTGCGGAACGCTTGCTGGGCTATTCTGCCGAAGAAATGGTGGGCAAACAAACGCCTGTCATTCTTCACGATATGCTTGAAATTATTGAACGCGCCAAACAATTAACCGAAGAGTTAGGCACCCCAATTGAAACCGGCTTTGAAACTTTTGTTATCAAAACACGCCTGCTACGCACTCCAGATGTCAATGAATGGACTTACATCCACAAAGATGGCTCGCGCATTCCGGTTCTATTATCGGTGACAGCACTCTCCGATAAGCGCGGCGACGTGTCCGGCTATGTGGCTATTGCCATCGATTTGCGCGAGCAAAAATGGCAGCTCAGCCGCATTCAAGATAGCGAAGAATTATTTCGGGTTTTATACGAAAGCTCTGGCGATGCTCATATGCTGACCACGCCAGAGAAGGGCTTTGTCGGTGCGAATCTCGCGGCCGCTAAACTGTTTGGCTATTCCACCATCAATGAATTCACCGCGCAATCGCCTGCGACCGTCTCGCCTGAATTTCAAAAGGATAAACGCCACTCTAGCGAAAAAGCCTTGGAAATGATGCAGCTAGCATTGAAAAATGGATCGCATAAATTTGAATGGCTGCATAAACGCGCCGATAACTCGGAGTTTGATGCCGAAGTCATGCTGACTAGTATCAAAATGGGCGGCAAAACCATGCTGGAAGCGACGGTACGCGATATTACCGAACGCAATCGCGCGGAGCGAATCAAGAACGAATTTATTTCTACAGTCAGTCATGAACTGCGCACACCGCTGACTTCAATCAGCGGTGTGCTGAGCTTAGTCGGGCAAGGTGTATTGGGAGAAATTTCCGAGCAGGCCAAACCGATGATACAAATGGCGCACAGAAATAGCATGCGGCTTTCTGAACTGATTAATGACTTACTTGATATTGAAAAATTAGAAGCGGGCGAGACCACATTTAATTTTAAAATGTACGGCTTAATGGCGCTTATTAATCAATCCATCGATGCTATCAGCAACTTTGCCTCCCAATTTAATGTCACCTTCAACATCATTGCGCAAGAAGATGTACAGGTATTTGTGGATGATGGGCGGCTGATTCAAGTATTAAATAATTTCTTATCCAACGCCGCCAAATTTTCACCAACTGGCGGTCATGTCGATATCGCTGTACGCAAAATACATAGCGCAGAACATAGCACGGTGCGGGTAGAAATTATCGACCACGGTGCAGGTATTCCGACCTCGTTTAGAAATCGCCTGTTTAATAAATTCTCACAAGCGGATGCTTCCGATACTAAAAAGAAAAGCGGCACAGGATTAGGTCTGGCTATCAGCAAAGAACTCATCGAACGAATGAGTGGCGTGATTGGTTTTTATTCCTCGGTTGGAGAAGGAAGCTGTTTTTATTTTGAATTGCCGTTACCAAGCAAAGAGAAAATACGCTATTCGATGTTTGATATTTGAGGATATTGGTCGCCACATTTCAGTGAGGCAGCAAATTCAAGCCTTCTTTACTTATTCACCATTTACTTTATCAGGTTTGATAAGTGCATCCGACAAGGTTACAATTGCCACCTTTGGGAACGAATTGGGGACAATATCCTAACGCATCACTCCCGATTTAATCCATTCCCACCCTAACTGTGCGTTAAAAGCTCGTCCTCCTCGATCCGAGTTGACGTAAAAACAGCTAACCAATTGACACGAAAGATTTTATGGCACTCCAATGCGGCATCGTCGGCCTCCCTAATGTGGGCAAATCCACCCTGTTTAATGCCCTGACTAAAGCAGGCATCCCGGCAGAGAATTATCCATTCTGCACCATTGAGCCTAACGTTGGCGTAGTTGAAGTACCCGATCCACGTTTGGCGCAGTTAGCACATATTGTTAAACCTGAACGTATTCAAAACGCCATCGTTGAATTTGTTGATATCGCCGGCTTAGTAGCTGGCGCATCCAAAGGCGAAGGCTTGGGTAATCAATTTTTGGCGCACATCCGTGAAACCGATGCGATTGTGAATGTAGTACGCTGTTTTGAAGATGACAATGTAATCCACGTCGCCGGCAAAGTTAGTCCCTTAGATGATATTGAAGTGATTCAAACCGAGTTGGCCTTGGCTGATATGGGTACCGTAGAAAAAGCTATCCACCGTGAGCACAAAAAAGCCCGTTCCGGCGACAAAGACGCCGCCAAACTGGCCGAATTATTAGAACGCATCATGCCAGCATTAAATGAAGCCAAGCCAGTACGTGCAATGGGTTTAGATGCTGAAGAAATGCTACTGATTAAGCCGCTGTGCCTAATCACGGCCAAACCGGCCATGTATGTCGCCAATGTGTCTGACACCGGCTTCACGAACAACCCGTTGCTCGATCAATTAACCGCTTACGCTGCGTCGCAAAATGCACCATTGGTCGCAATTTGCGCGTCTATCGAATCTGAAATTGCCGACTTAGAAGACGAAGACAAAAAAGCCTTCCTGGAAGATATGGGCATGCACGAACCGGGCTTGGATCGCTTAATCCGCGCCGCCTTTAAACTGCTCGGCTTACAGACTTACTTCACTGCTGGCGTTAAAGAAGTGCGTGCCTGGACGATTCATGTCGGCGACACAGCACCGCAAGCTGCTGGCGTAATTCACACCGATTTTGAACGCGGCTTTATTCGTGCGCAAACGATTGCGTTTGACGACTTCATTCAATTTAAAGGTGAAGCTGGTGCCAAAGAAGCGGGCAAAATGCGCGCTGAAGGTAAAGAGTATGTAGTGAAAGATGGCGACGTGTTGAATTTCTTATTTAATGTCTGATCGACATTAATCCAGTAAAAAGCCCAGTTTTTAGCTGGGCTTTTTTGTTGCCTGTTATTACATGAGTACACACATATACAGTGAGGAAAATTTGCTAGTAATGAAGTCAATTTTGCGCGAAAATACACCAATAGTATGATCATATAATACTATTACTGCTATTTTAGGAGGCTACATCATGGGAACCGTGCGCAAAACAATTACATTAACCGATCAGCAAGACAACTGGATTAAAGCGCAAATTGACGCTGGGCATTACACCAACGACAGCGAATATATCCGCGACCTTATCCGACGCGAACAAGAACGCAATACCGAGATTGAAGTCATTCGCGCTGCGCTGATTGCCGGTGAATCCAGTGGCGAACCCAAGTCCTTTAACGCTGATGTGTTCAAGCAAAAGATGTTGACGTCGCATGGCTGAATATCGCCTTTCCCCGGCTGCCGAACATGATCTTGAAGTAATCTGGACACGCACCCGCCAGCAATGGAGCATAGAACAGGCTAATCGCTACATTGATCTCTTAACAGCCGCTTTTACTGAGTTAGCGCAGTCACCCAAAATAGCGCCTACATGTGAGCACATCCGGCCTGGCTATCGACGTCGAAATGTTGAGCGCCACATAGTCTACTTTCGCATCACGTCTTACGGCATTGCAATTATTCGCATTCTGCACGAACGCATGGATGCTCCTCGTCACTTGTGATCGATCATTGAGCAGAAATTAGTTATTAAGAAAGCCCAAAATGAATAAACTATTTTCAATCCGCCGTACGATACTTTTCAACTCACTGGCATTAGCTGGCATCGGACTACTATCAGCCAAACAAAGCAGCGCAGCTCAAAACAACAGCGACAGTTCAACCTTTAAAACTGTATTCCAAGTCAGTGATGCAGATCCGCAAAAATGGCAGCTCACGCTCGCCAATGCAAAAAATTTACAGATTGATCTGGGTGAGAAAAATGGCAGTATCGAAATCGTCGCTTATGGCCCGGGAATCGCCATGTTCAAAGCGGAATCAGAAGTAGCCCCACAGGTCTTGCAAGCAATGCAAGCGGGGGTATTAATTCGAGTGTGTGAGAACAGCATGCATGGGCAGCATCTAAAACATGAAGACATGATCAGCGCAGTTGGCTTTGTGCCTTCCGGAGTGGGAGAGTTAGTTAGGCGCCAAGCGGCTGGTTACGCGTATATCCGTTCTTAACTGCAACCAAGCCTACTATGACGGCTTGCCTGCCTCTGCTTGCAGCCGTTCGTATTTAGCTTGAAGTTGTTCTGGCGTTTCGCGCCAGGCCGGATTAAAGGGAATACACGCAACCGGACAAACCTGCTGGCATTGCGGCTCGCTGAAATGCCCTACGCATTCCGTGCATTTATTCGGGTCGATCTCATAGATTTCCGGCCCCATATAAATAGCGTCGTTAGGGCATTCAGGTTCGCATACGTCGCAGTTGATGCAGTCATCGGTAATAAGAAGTGCCATGCGTATGCCTAAATACCTTTATCCAAGTTCGCTGCCGCTTGTGCCGCCTGTACTTTTTCTTGCAACCAGCGATCAACCGATGGGAATACAAATTTGGATACGTCGCCACCAAACTGGGCGATTTCACGCACGATGGTGCCTGAGATAAATTGATATTGATCTGACGGTGTTAAAAACAAAGTTTCAACATCCGGCAACAAATAACGATTCATACCTGCCATTTGAAATTCATATTCAAAATCGGACACCGCACGCAGTCCACGCACAATTACGCGCGCATCGTTTTTGCGAACGAAGTCTTTTAACAATCCAGAAAAACTTTCCACTCGCACATTGGGATAATGCCCAAGTACTTCATTTGCAATACTTAGCCGTTCATCTAATGAAAAAAACGGTTTTTTGTTTTTGCTATCAGCGACACCAACCACCAAAGTGTCAAAAAGGCCGGAAGCGCGACGCACTAAATCTTCATGTCCACGTGTGAGTGGATCAAAAGTTCCCGGATAAACTGCTGTAACCATTGCTACCCCTAGAAATAAGCTAAGAATGAAACCGCATTATGCCTGAATTTGTTACCAAATTTCGACTGCTGTTACACTATCTACTGCGCTGCAGCAAATGAAAAAAGACTTTTCCTGCTCGATCACAGCGGATTACTTGCCAATTACTTAAACATTCCGGCAAATCTTCGGATGTCAGTGCTTTTTCGGCTTCCAAATACAAAACTCCATCCGGGTGCAACAACGTCAAACAAATCGGCAAAATTGAAACCAGCAAATCGCGGTGAAACGGCGGATCAAGAAAAATGACATCAAATACATCTCCTTTTGCCGCCAGCTTTTGCGCCACGATCTGCGCATCGCCACGAATAATCTGTATTTGCTGCGCTTGCAGCTTGTCCCGACTTTTTTCTAACAAAAGCACCGCAGGTGTATGCGCCTCAACTAGCGTCACTTGCGCAGCGCCGCGGCTAGCTGCTTCAAAGCCCAAAGCGCCGCTACCAGCGTATAAATCCAGGCAGCGTATCGCGGACCAGTTACTTTGAAATAGAAAATTTAGCCAGTTAAATACGGTTTCGCGCACCCGGTCTGGCGTCGGACGTAATCCCGGTGCATCAAGCACAGTTAACGGTGTACGCTTCCAAATACCGGCGATGATGCGAACCTGTTGGGGGGCAGATTTTTTTTGCATGTTTAATACAATGTTAAGTAAAGAGGGAATGAAGCCGGAGCGAGTCGCCGCTCTCTGCTAGAATGACGCACATTGTAGCTTGACTCAGCTCTTATTCTTCGCACTTACTCATACTTTCCCCATGTTTAGTTTCTTCAAAAAAAAACCAAAAACCGACGAAGTGGCGAACATTCCCGCTTCTGCTCCACAGCCTGCTTCTCAGCCTGACTCTCAGTCTGCGTCTCAGCCGATTCTTCAGCCAATTCTTCAGCCGCACCCAACCCCTATTTCAACTCCCGATGAAATTTTGCCGCCGCCAGAAAGCCATAGTGCAAAACAATCTTGGCTGACTCGCTTAAAAAATGGCTTGTCCAAAACCTCGAATAACCTCACCAGTTTATTTGTTGGTGCCAAAATTGATGACGATCTGTACGAAGAATTAGAGTCGGCCTTACTGATGTCGGACGCTGGTATGGAAGCTACGTTGTATTTATTGGATGAATTAAAAAAACAGGTTAAACAGCAAAAACTAACCGATTCCGAACAAGTTAAAACGGCATTAAAAAACATCTTCATCGAACTGCTCGCGCCGTTAGAACGATCATTAGAATTAGGCCGCCATCAACCGATGGTGATGATGATTGCCGGTGTAAATGGCGCAGGTAAAACTACTACTATCGGCAAACTCGCAAAGCATTTGCAGGCTCATCATCAATCCGTATTGTTAGCCGCTGGCGACACATTCCGCGCTGCAGCGCGTGAGCAATTAACGGTGTGGGGTGAACGCAATAACGTTACGGTTATTTCCCAGGAATCTGGCGACCCCGCGGCAGTGGCGTTTGACTCCGTTAACTCTGCCATTGCCAAAGGCATTAACGTCGTCATGGTCGACACTGCCGGTCGTTTACCTAGCCAGTTGCACTTGATGGAAGAACTTAAAAAGATCAAACGGGTAGTGACGAAAAGCATGGAAGGCGCACCGCACCAAGTTATATTGGTCATCGACGGCAACACCGGGCAAAATGCGTTAGCGCAGGTGAAAGCCTTTGATGATGCGTTGGGTTTAACCGGCTTAGTTATCACCAAATTAGACGGAACAGCCAAAGGTGGTATTTTGGCGGCAATTGCTAAAACCCGACCAATTCCGGTATATTTTATCGGCGTCGGTGAAAAAATCGAAGACTTGCAACCGTTTAATGCGCGTGAATTTGTTGAGGCCTTGCTGGGTTAATTAATTCATGACTAGCCCAGAAATTCAAATCAGCAGCGACAAAGCTAAATTAAATATCGACTTTATTCACGCTGAATTGGCGTGCAAATATTGGTCGATCGGTATTCCACGTTCTATAGTAGAAACCGCCATCGCACATTCTTTATGCTTCGGTGTGTATCTGAATGAAAGCCAAATCGGTTTTGCGCGCGTCACCAGCGACGTGGCGACCTTTGCTTATTTGTCGGATGTATTTATTCTGGATCAATATCAGGGACAAGGTTATGCGAAGCGTTTAATATCTGAAATTCAAGCGCATCCGCAGTTACAAGGCTTGCGACGCTGGATGTTAATGACGCAGGATGCGCACAGTTTATATACACAGTTTGGATTTAAGGCGCTAGCTCATCCTGAGCGTGCGATGGAAAAAAACCAACCCAACATTTATCAAAAACAATGATCGAATTTAAACAGGTCAGCAAACATTTCCCTCCCGGTATCTCGGCACTATCGGATATTTCATTTTCTATCGGACGTGGTGAACTGGTCTTTTTGGCTGGGCCATCCGGAGCGGGCAAATCCACTATTTTAAAAATGATTGCGGCCATGGAACGCCCGAGTAGCGGCCAGGTTTTGGTGAATGGTCAGGATATTACCCGCTTAAAATCGGCCAGCTTGCCTTACTTCCGGCGCAATTTAGGTTTGATTTTGCAAGATCACGCGCTGCTGCTGGATCGCACCGTGGTGGCGAATGTAATGTTGCCGTTATTGATTAGCGGCGCATCCCGCGATGACGCGCTGATGCGTGCAACTACTGCGTTAGAAAAAGTGAATCTAGCCGACAAAGCCGAGGCCTATCCACTGGCCTTATCTGGTGGCGAACAACAACGCGTCGCCATCGCGCGCGCCATTGTGAACCGGCCGCAGCTTATTTTGGCGGATGAACCGACCGCTTATCTGGATCGAGATAACGCCACACAAGTGATGAATGCGTTACAGGCTTTTCAAGCGGCGGGTGTGACCTGTATTATTTCCAGCCACGATGAAGAATTTTTGGGTAGTGCAAGTCGCGTGATTTATTTGAATCAAGGCAAACAGAGTCAAACCTGGCAATCCGCAGCAATGGCAACATCGTCAGCAGCCTAATTCACTTCAAACTATAACAATACTCCTCATGAAAACTTGGTTACGACAACATGCTGCAGCCAGCGTCGATGCAGCAAAACAGATTCTTAGTGCACCGGGCAATTTCTTTTTTAATGTGCTGGTGACGGCGTTTGCCTTGTCCTTGCCGATTGCCGGACTGACCTTAATTGAAAATGTACGACCGATTTCCAGCCAGTTGTCCATTGCGCCTGAGTTAAGCCTGTTTTTGAAAACCGACCTGAGCCGCAGCAATGCCACGGCGTTCGCCGATACCATCAAAAAACTCATTAAAACCACGCCAGCTAAAGTAGTTTTTATCCCGCGTGAAACGGCGCTTGCTGCATTGCAAAACAGTTCGGGGTTAGGCGATGTACTGACAACATTAGGCGACAATCCCTTGCCTGATGCTTATGTGCTTAGTTTTGAGGAGCATTTTGAACTGACGACCCAGCAATCCAGCCCAGAAAAAATCGAAGCCTTAGCAGCACAACTACAAAAACTACCTGAAGTTGATCATGTGCAGATCGATTCCAACTGGATCAAACGTTTGGCGGCATTAATGCATCTGGCGCAATTTGTTTTGGCAGCGCTGGCCATTGCATTAAGTGTGGTCGTGATTACGGTGGTGTTTAATGCCACCCGCTTGCAAGTACTGTCGCACCGCGCTGAAATTGTGGTGATTCGCCTGTTAGGTGCAACCAGTCAATACATACGGCGCCCTTATTACTATACCGGTGCCTTATTAGGCTTAGCCGCTGGTTTAACTGCATTAGCCATTGTTGCTGCCGCATTGCAACCGATGAACCAGGCAATTGTAGAATTTGCCAGTTTGTACGGATCAGAGTTTCATTTAACGCCGTTAAACCTCACTTTTAGCGTGTATTTACTGGTTTCAAGCGCCTTATTGGGCTTATTCGGCGCTTTTCTATCCGTACGGCATCAAGTTAAGCAGCTTAATTAGCGTTTAAGCTGCATCCTTTGCAAATACCCCACTCTTCTTATCTAAAAGTTCAATTAAATTCATTCCGATACAAGTTTTTACAACAAAACTAGATCATTAGCACTCATTGCAAGAGAGTGCTAATATAATGGCTGAAGCATTTCTGTTTAGCTTTATTAATTGACAGCAACACTACTGATTGGAACAACGCATGAACCATTCAACAAACGCATTACCACTTACTTCATCCAACACCGCATTAGCATTGGGCTTTACCGGTACACTCGGTAATATTGATGCCTACATTTCTGCGGTCAATCGCTTACCAATGCTGACTCACGAAGAAGAAATCAGATTAGCTACGGCCTTGCGCGATGAAAATGATCTGGCTGCAGCGCAACAAATGGTTATGTCGCATTTACGTTTAGTGGTTTCCATTGCTCGCGGTTATTTGGGCTACGGCTTGCCGCATGCTGATTTAATCCAAGAAGGCAATATTGGCTTGATGAAAGCGGTTAAGCGTTTTGACCCTGATCACGGTGTACGTTTGGTTTCTTACGCCATGCATTGGATTAAAGCCGAAATGCATGAATACATTTTAAAAAACTGGCGCTTGGTGAAAGTTGCTACAACTAAAGCACAACGCAAATTATTCTTTAATTTACGTAGCCACAAGCTCGGTTTTGAAAGCATGACTCAAAGCCAGATTGATAACTTGGCCGAAACATTGAATGTAAAACGCGAAGAAGTCATTGAAATGGAAATGCGTTTAGCTGGTCGCGACATGGCCTTAGATGCACCGACCGACGATGACGATGATAAATTTGCGCCTATCGCATACTTAGCTAGCGACAACAATGAGCCGACCAAAGTATTGGAAGCGCAGCATTATGATCAGTTGCAAACAGTTGGTTTGGAAACGGCGTTAGAGAATTTAGATGCGCGTTCACGCCGTATTATCGAAGCACGCTGGTTGGCAAATGACGATGGCAGCGGCGCAACTTTGCATGACTTGGCAGCTGAATTCAGTGTTTCTGCTGAGCGGATACGCCAGATTGAAAGCGCAGCTTTGAAGAAAATGAAAGGTAGTTTAGCGGCTTACGCTTGACGCTAAATCTTAATTTTCAGTTGTAATAAAAAAACGCTCTTCGGAGCGTTTTTTGTTTTCAGCATACCGCAGCATATATTTTTAAATAGATCTTGCACTAGGCTGAACAACCAAGCGCTGACTAGCCCGCCAAGTTGCATCAATTGGCAAACAAATAGGCTCGGCAATCGCAGCAGCTTCCACGCACAACATCCGCTCATAGCCATTTGGCTCTAAATCCGCCAAGGTACGCCCTAATTCAGCGCCGGGGTTCCAGACAACAGCATCGGCAAATCCATTACTAAACACGGCCAAACGTTGTCTAGCTTGCTGTACATCCAGTCTGGTTGGTGCATTCATGTAAATGCGATCAACCTGACCATGAATTGTTAGTACTTCATCCATTTCTACGCAATTTTCCACGCCGATAACTGAATCACGATAATGCGTACCCTGCAAACCAATTACCCGCACTTGTTCAATATGCTCAACACGTAAATAGGTATGTAGCGCGCAGGTAAAAGAGAATTCGGTGTTGCCAGTATTGTGGATCGCCAATTCAATTTCCAACTCGGCGCCGGACAACGTAACGGTCAATTCAGCCCAAAATGCGTGCGGCCAGATTGCTCGTGTGATTTCGTTATCACGCAATTCAAACACGGCGCGATCAGGATGATCTGATGCGCGTTTATGCCACAACTGGGTGCGGGCAAATCCGTGTTTGGGTAACAAACCCAAACTGGCGAATTGCGGAAAAATGACAGGAACGCCGCCGCGCAGCGCGGCACCGGCATCGCTAGATGAGGTTTTACTTAGAAATAACTGTTCTGGCTGATTAGCCGGAATCCAAGAGATTACCTGCGCACCGTTGTGGGCGATTTGTACCTGAGCCCCATCGGCAGTGCGCAGAGTCGTTATCATCTTGCTGTACAGATTAATTATTAAGCAGTAGTTTCAAATCATGCGCAATCGGTGCTGGGCCCTGATTAAAGCGCGCGAACAAACGGATATGGCCTTCTTTATCAAACACATAGCTACCGGCGCTATGGTCTATGGTGTAGCTGCCAGGCGTTTTACCTGGAACTTTTTCATAGAAAATTTTGAAGTCATCAGCAATTTTTTTAGTGGCGGACGCGTCGCCAACCAAACCTAAAAAGCGCTTATCAAAGGCAGGCACATATTGCGATAATATTTTTTTGGTATCGCGTTCAGGGTCCAAACTCACGAATAACACTTGCACCTGATCTGACAATGGCCCTAACTCTTGCATCACCGTTGACAGTTCTGCCATTGTAGTTGGGCATACATCGGGACATTGGGTATAACCAAAAAACATCACAACAACTTTGCCTTTGAAATCAGATAAATGACGCATCTTGCCATTGAAGTCGGGCAGACTAAAATCATTCGCATAGGCCAAACCAGTCACATCGGTATTTTTAAAATCAGGTTTGGCGTTCTGACTGCATGCGCCAAGAGAAAGCAATAATCCGAAAAGAATAATGAGTTTTTTCATGGGAGTTTCAGTATTTAAAATAATGGTCGACTAACAAAGCCGCAAATAATAACGATAGATAAATGATAGAAAAAGTAAAGGTTTTTCTAGCTAATTTATCGCTGTAATTTCGATGGATTTGCCAGGCGTAATATAAAAATATGGCGCCTAATAGCATAGCGCTCACCAGATAAATCAGACCACTCATTCGAACCGCAAACGGCAGCGTGGTAGTGGCGACTAAAGCGATAGTGTACAGCCAGATATGCAAACCGGTAAATTTCATGCCATGAGTAATCGGCAGCATCGGCAAGCCAGATTTGGCGTAATCATCGCGACGGTACAAAGCTAATGCCCAGAAGTGCGGCGGGGTCCAGACAAAAATAATTAATACCAATAACCAGGCTTGCATCGGCACGTCATTGGCAATCGCAGCCCAACCGAGCGCTGGCGGCATGGCGCCAGATAAGCCGCCAATCACAATATTTTGCGGCGTCGCAGGTTTGAGTAAAACAGTATAAATAACGGCGTAACCGATGAAGGTGACAAGGGTCAGCCACATGGTGAGCGGATTCACCAGAAAGTATAAAACCAGCATTCCGGCGCCGCCGATGATGGCGGAAAACACGCAGATTTGTTTAACCGAAATTTCACCTTGCGCCGATGCACGCCGTGCGGTGCGCGCCATCAATGCATCAATCTCACGTTCCATCAAGCAATTTACCGCAAAGGCAGCACCGGCCAATAACCAGATACCAATGGAAGCTGCTAGCACGATGTGCCAGTCAGGCATATCCGGGGTAGCTAAAAACATCCCGATCACGGCGCAAAATACGGCTAATTGCGTCACACGTGGTTTGGTTAAAGCCAGATACTGCGAAAGTCGACTGGGTTGATCGATCATGGTATTCATACGTTCCTGAGTTTTACTTCAATTTTACTAATTAATTTCACTTCAACTTGACTAGCGTCGACGCAGATCCACAGGAATCTGGACTCGATAGTTTAACACGGTCAACAAGCCCAAGAGCAGCGCAGCGCCGCCGTTATGTAATACGGCTATCCCTAACGGCCAGTTAAATAAAATGTTGGCCAAACCGGTGCAGAACTGCACTAGCAATACCAGCATTATCGCTTTTGCGACTTTACTCACGCCCATCATATTGCGCGCCCGAAACGCGACATAGCCGGAACTAATTACCACCAGCAATGCAAAATTTCTGTGTACCCAATGGATGGCGGTAAGCGCGGCGAATGACAAGTAATCGCCATTCGCGGTCTTGCCCAATTCACGCCACAGGCTAAAGCCATGTTCAAAATCCATCGGTGGGATTAACGCGCCCTGACACATCGGATAATCGGTGCAAGCCAGCACCGCGTAGTTAGTACTAACCCAACCTCCGAGTGCGATTTGTATCAGCAAAATCAACCACGCCGCACGTGCCAGCCATTTCAGTTTTAAGGCCTCATGTGCAACCCGAATCGGCACAGTTTCAATGCGTGCCGCCAACCATGCCAGCATCACGAGCAGCCCCATTCCCAATAGCAAATGTGTGGTGACGATAATCGGTTGCAATTTTAAGGTCACCGTCCACATACCAAACGCGCCTTGCAAACAGACAAATAAAAACAATACCGTGGCGTAGACTGGCGCGCCTTCAAATTGCTTGCGCTTGATCCAGGCAATAATCATTTGCGCCACAATCAGCACGCCTACCGATGCGGCCAAATAACGATGGATCATTTCCACCCAGGCTTTAAAGTGGGTAACAGGGCCTTCTGGCATAGCGGTTTGCGCTGCACTAATCGCAGCGTGCGAGATGAACGGATTCGCCGCGCCATAACATCCAGGCCAATCAGGGCAACCTAAACCGGAATCGGTTAAGCGCGTAAAACCGCCAAACATAATTAAGTCAAAGGTTAAAAATAACGTTACTAAAACTAGTTTGCGGTATTTATTAGCGTCGCTGGAAACCCAGACGATAGTAAGCGGCAATGCGGCAACCAATAGCGCGGTCAGAACAATTTGAATCCACATGTTATTAGCCGATGCTGGAAGCTTTGAGTAATTTATCGAGATCTTTTTTGATTTTATACGGATCTGCATCGACGCTGTAACGCATCATCAAATTACCTAAGGGATCAATTAAATATAAACGATCTTGCATCGTGCTGCCCTGCTCTGCTGGCAACCACGCTTCTACGTTTTTTGCATCGGCACGTAACACATGAGTGCCGTCGTATTCACGCAGCAAACTGGTCTCCATCGGATTTTGATCCGTTATAACTAACACGCGCTCGATTCTATCCATGTCTTTGCCTTGCATTAAGCGCAGTTGGCGCATATTGAGCAAACTCTTTTTGCATGCAGCCTGACAATCGGAAGCACTCACTTGCAGCATGATCCACTTACCTTTATAGGCATCCAGTTCTTGCGCGCCAGAGCCTTGCAATTGGCTGTCTAGTTTAGGCATTGGATACAAACGCGGATCAAGCAACGTGCCGTAATTGGTGCGGCCAGTCGGTTTGATCACATAGTAGGTCAGGTAAGAAAAAAACAGCGGCGACGCGCAAATAGCGATCACCAAATACAATTTCCATCTACCGCGATGAATTTGTTGCGGCGTATGTTCATTCGCTGATTTATTCACGGGGTTAGTCATTGTGTCGCTCACTTTTTCGTTCACTTTATTTTCCGCCTTATTTTCCACGCTTTAAACCTGTCACTAAATAAAATAATAACGCCATGCCAGCTAATGCCAGCCACTGAAATGCATAGCCGCGATGCCGTTCCGAACCCATTGAAGCACGTGGCCAGTCACGCAACAAGCCATCTTCCGGGCCTTTAGTTTGCTCGACGATAAACGGATAAGTCGGCAACTTGCTGGCTGCTATAAACGCATTTACTTCCAAATTTTGAATCAGTGCATTCGGCTGCAGAGTGGCACTTTGTCCTAATTGTAAAACATGACCGCTATTTGCCTTGAGCGTTCCCTCAATTTGAATTAGGCCTGAAGGTGTTTGGTACTTTTTAATTGCAGCTCGATCTAGCGAATTTCTGGGTAGCCAGCCACGGGCAATTAATACATAGCTGGATTGCCCCTGTAGCTTAAACGGCATCATGACTACAATGCCAGCCATGCCATTCATGGGTCGGTTATCTAAATATACAGGCCAGTCTTTGACGAATTCGCCCGTCAAAACAACCCGAGTGTATTCTATCTGATTAATATCTTGCGAGGACGGCAACGGAATTGCTGGCGTATTTTCCCGAGCTAGCAACTTCGCTTCGATGGCCTCTTTTTGATGGGCTCGTTGCGTTTGCCAATATGACAGCGAGCATCCTAGCGCAACTAACAGCAGCGTAGCGATGAAAGGAACTAGTCTAAAACGAAAGGTAAGCATTACAATAGGAACTCATTCATATGCGCAACGCGCCATTAAATAACATGAAAATCTTCGTTGCCATCGCCTTCATTCTCATCATTGCCAGCCTCGGTTCCGCACTGATTTATTTAATGAAGGATAAGGGGCAAAGTATGCGCACCGTCAAAGCCCTGGCGTTCCGCGTCGGCTTTTCAGTCGCCTTGTTTATTTTGATCCTGATTGCTTATCATTTCGGCTACATACAGCCTACCGGAATTTAATATCTTAACCCAAACAAAAAACCGCACCTAAAAGTGCGGCTTTTTTATTGGCCAACGCGGTATTACAACCAATACACCACGACATACAAACCCAACCAAACCACGTCCACAAAGTGCCAGTACCAAGCAGCACCTTCAAACGCAAAATGATGCGTTGGCGTGAAGTGACCTTTTAAGTGGCGGTACAACACAACCGACAACATAATTGCACCCATCGTCACGTGGAAACCATGGAAACCGGTCAGCAAGAAGAAGGTTGAGCCATAAATACCTGAAGTCAGTTTCAAATTCAGTTCAGTGTAGGCATGCATATATTCATAGCCTTGCAAGCCCATGAAGGTTGCGCCTAACAAAATGGTCGCAAATAAGAACAACGAGGTTTTTGCACGATGACCAGCAATCAACGCGTGATGCGCGATGGTTAGCGTAACGCCGGAAGAAAGCAGTAATGCTGTGTTAATCGTTGGAATTGGGAACGGGCCCATTAACTTGAATGTTTCGATCGTTCCGGCTGGACCGATATTACCCCAATGCCCCACAAAATCAGGCCACAGGACTTTGTTGTCCAGGTCAGCCAGCCAAGGCATGGAAATAGAGCGGGCATAAAACAACGCGCCAAAGAATGCGCCAAAGAACATCACTTCTGAGAAGATAAACCAGCTCATGCTCCAGCGATAAGAAAGATCAACGCGCGCGTTATATTGGCCGCCTTCTGATTCCTTAATCGCATCGCCAAACCAAAAATACAAAACAACCAGAGTGAGGAAAATACCGGCAAAATTAACGTACATCGCATACGGCAAACTATTCACCCAGGCAGCAGCGCCTAACATCGTCAGGAGCAAAGTAGCTCCTGCTAAAAATGGCCACTGTGAAGGACCTGGAACAAAATAATATGGCGCTTTGGCGTGCCCTGAACTCATTTTTATCTCCTGAAACAAAACTTGACGATCAAATTATTATTGGTTTGCCACAACACTTTTCACAATTAAGATCAGTGTTGCGATGAATATTGCTGCAACTGAAATTCCTGCAATAACCACATAAATAGGATTTAATTTTGCGGCATCTTGCTCATACGAGCTTTTTTTACGTAGGCCAACAAACGACCAGCAAACTGCTTTAATTGTTGCGAAAAACGAGAGCTTACGTTGTGACGCATCTTTTAAATCCGACATAGAACCTCTTATGTATTCAGACTACCAAACTAAACAGGTGCTTTTACGGTATTCCCGCCAACCTCAAAAAACGTATACGACAAGGTAATCGTCGTCACATTTTTAGGCAATTTAGGATCAATAAAAAATACGACCGGCATTTGTCTAGCTTCATTAGGTCCCAACGTTTGCTGCTTAAAACAAAAGCACTCCACTTTCTTAAAGAAAGGGGTAGCTTCCTGTGGCGCATAACTGGGTATTGCTTGCGCATCCATTTTACGTGGCTGCGAATTCACTACTTCATAAACAACTTGTGTCATCTCGCCAGGATGGATTTTCATGCTACTGACCACGGGTCTAAAGCGCCAGGGGCCGGTCGTGTTTGCATCAAACTCCACCGTCACAACACGGCTTTTATCTATTTGGGAATTAACTGGGACGGTTACTTTATCATCCTTGGTCGTGAGAATATTCACTCCCGTTAACTCGCAAATTTGTTTATAAACAGGAATTAATGCAAACCCAAAACCAAACATTAATACGGCAACTACCACCAACTTACCTAGCATTACGCTATTGATTTTTGCCAGTAGTTTTCCTGCTTTTGAATTTTTCATTGCCTAAACCAAATTTGCTTAACAAATATACCGACGAAAAACACCGCTACTACAGTAGCCAGAATGAGCGCTGTTTGAAGATTTTTTGATTTTTGACTTCGCATGGCAATCGCAATAAGGGGCATTAGCCCCCTACTTCCTATTTGACGGTTGGTGGTGTTTCAAACGTGTGGAATGGCGCTGGACTTGGGATTGTCCATTCCAGACCCTCTGCACCTTCCCAAGGTTTGTCGCCAGCAGGTTTTCCACCACGGTAGGCAGGAATTACCACAAACAGGATGAAATACAGCTGTGTGAAACCAAAGAAAAACGCACCAACACTGGCCAACATGTTGAAGTCAGTAAATTGCGCTGGATAATCAGCATAACGACGTGGCATACCTGCTAAACCCAAGAAGTGCATAGGGAAGAAGGTAACGTTAAACCAGAATAATGAGCTCCAGAAGTGAATTTTTCCGCGAGTTTCGTTGTACATGAAACCTGTCCATTTTGGACTCCAGTAGTAGAAGCCGGCAAACAGACCAAACAGGGAACCAGCAACCAATACGTAGTGGAAATGTGCCACTACATAGTAGGTATCTTGCATCTGAATATCAATTGGAGTTACCGCCAAAATCAGTCCGGTAAAGCCGCCGATAGTAAATACGAAGATAAAACCGATTGCAAACAACATTGGAGTTTCAAATGTCATCGAACCTTGCCACATGGTCGCAATCCAGTTAAACACTTTTACACCGGTTGGAACCGCAATCAACATGGTTGCGTACATGAAGAACAGTTGTGCTGTTACCGGCATACCCGTTGTAAACATGTGATGCGCCCAAACGATGAAGGACAAAATCGCAATAGAAGCCGTTGCATAAACCATCGACGCATAACCAAACAAAGGCTTACGCGCAAAGGCGGGAATAATCTGGGAAACGATACCGAATGCAGGAAGAATCATGATGTATACCTCTGGATGTCCGAAGAACCAGAAAATATGTTGATACATCACAGGATCACCGCCACCGGCAGCATTAAAGAATGAAGTACCGAAATGACGATCAGTCAACGTCATGGTAATAGCACCCGCCAACACCGGCATAACCGCGATCAGCAAGTAGGCAGTAATTAACCAAGTCCAGCAGAACATCGGCATTTTCATCAAGGTCATGCCAGGAGCGCGCATGTTCAGGATGGTGGTAATGATGTTGATCGAACCCATAATGGATGAAGCACCCATGATATGAATCGCGAAAATCGCCATATCCATTCCAGGGCCCATTTGCGTTGACAGCGGCGCGTACAGTGTCCAGCCAGCGGCAGTTGCGCCACCAGGAACCCAGAACGAACCCATCAACAGAATTGCGGCAGGAGGCAATAACCAGAATGAAAAGTTATTCATCCGCGCAAATGCCATATCGGAAGCACCGATTTGCAGAGGAATCATCCAGTTTGCGAAGCCAACGAAGGCAGGCATAATCGCACCAAACACCATTACTAAACCGTGCATGGTGGTGAGTTGATTAAAGAATTCAGGCTGCATAAATTGCAGACCCGGCTGAAATAATTCAGCACGAATCATCAGTGCCATCGTGCCACCAGCAAACAGCATGGTGAGCGCGAAGATCAAATACAAAGTACCGATATCTTTATGGTTGGTAGCAAACAACCAGCGACGAAATCCGTGCGGATGATCATCATGCGCGTGGTCGTGAGAGTGATCAGCGGCGTGTGCGTGATCCATTGTGGTGTTACTCATTAGTATCTCCTATGAATTACTTACGCGCAGCCAGAATTTCTGCTGGTTGAACAATATTTTCTTGTGCCTTGTTAGACCAGTTATTACGGGTAAAGGTAATAACCGCAGCGATGTCTGTGTCTGACAAAACATTTTTCCAAGTTGGCATGGCGTTTTTACCATTCATCACTATATGCATTTGCGCTTCTTTTGGGCCGGCAACAATCGGCGAACCATCCAACGCTGGGAATGCACCCGGAACACCTTTACCATTAGCTTGATGACAAACTATGCAGTTCGCTGAATAGACTTTTTCGCCGCGTTGTTTTAACTCATCCACAGTCCACACTTTGTTTGGATCATCTGCCAGTGCAGCCATTTCTTTTTTCTTGCCATCTACCCATTTAGTGTAATCAGCTTCACTGACTACATTAACTACTACTGGCATAAACGCGTGTTCTTTACCGCATAACTCAACGCATTGACCGCGATACTTACCTATTTTTTCTGCCTTGAACCAAGTGTCGCGAACAAAACCAGGAATAGCATCTTGTTTGATACCAAAAGCAGGAATTGTCCAGGAATGGATAACGTCATTAGCGGTAGTAATAATGCGGATTTTTTTGTTGACTGGCACAACGACTTCGTTATCTACCTCAATCAGATAATTTTCACCGCGTGCTTGTGTTGGTGGCTTACCTGGCCCGCCGATTTGCTCTCTTGGTGTGGACAGATTGGACAGGAAAGAAATGCCTTCGCCTTCACCTTTGAGATAGTCGTAACCCCATTTCCACTGCATACCAGTGGCTTTAATAGTGATGTCTGAATTGGAGGTGTCTTTCATGGCGACCACTGTTTTAGTCGCTGGCAATGCCATGGCAATCACGATGATGAATGGCACGATAGTCCATGCAATTTCAACGGTGATGCTTTCATGAAAAGTCGCTGGTTTATGACCCAACGATTTGCGGTGTTTTAATATGGAGTAAAACATCACTCCGAACACGATGAGGAAAATAACCATGCAAATGATCATCATCAAAGTGTGAAGATTGTAAATTTGTTCTGCTATCTGTGTCACTGGCGGCTGAAAATTCATGCCACGTACTGCTGGACCACCTTTACTGTCAACAACTTTATCAACAACTTGTTGCGCCCATGATGATACTCCCGCCATCATCATTAAGGAACCAAGCATTAACGATGGCAATCGCTTTGCATATTTCATGTTTTCCCCAAAAACCAATTAGAATTCTTTTCACAAGGCAGTATGTTTTAGCACTAAAAATTGTAATAATTTTGCATGCAAACTTCATACTTCTTACTATGTATTTACTAACTGTTTTAAATAGTTGTTTGTCTCCGCTTATATTTATTGTACCGACCTATATATAGTCAAATAACTAAGCGCCATTCACAGTCACGAGAGTATATGTCGGAAACTAACTTGTTATCAAGCACTATGCGGCCCAAATCCCACGGATTTGACTAAAGTCAAGTGGTGCTCTCAAAAAATATGCTTTAACTTATATTAACTTAGACTATTTATTTTTTTAAGTGCTCAAACTTAATAATGCTTTCGCCGGGATTACCTCGTTTCGGGGCAGGTTTGAATGCATGACCATAAATTATCTCCAGCGTGAGCGGAATCAAGCCATCTTCGTTGCGCAACTGCTCCAGTTTGTTGCACATATGCTGCCACGCCATTTTACCGATTAATCCCTTGCCTCGCGTTTGCAAGGGATTGCCTCCCATCGAACGCACCTCAGCCAGCAATTGCGCGGCAGTTGAATACGTTAAGGTAATCACTTCCATATCCATTACCGGCGTTGCAAATCCGGCACCCACCAACATATCGCCAAAATCGTGCATATCAACAAAAGGTAATGTGTGCGGCGTTTGATCTATGTCATTGAATGCATGGCGAATTTCTTTTAAGCTATCAGGCCCAAAGCAAGAAAACATGAGCAAGCCATTTACTCTTAATATGCGCCGCCATTCTTTAAAAACCTGATCCGGCTCGGGATGCCAATGTAGCGCCAAATTTGACCACACCAAGTCCGTTGCCTGATCAGCCAAAGAGGTGCGGCAAAAATCACCATTAATCAAGTTGCTGTTCTTTTTACCCGAAAATAACCATTTAGACAGCAAACCTTGCATCGACAACGCTGTCGCCTTCGGCTCTTGCAAAGCCAGTTGCAGCAATTCCTGCGAAGCATCAATGCCGATTATTTGCGCATTCGGATAGTTATTTTGCAAAACACCCACTTCGGCACCGCGACCACAACCAGCATCCACCACTTGTGCAGGATCAAGCCGCACCAATTGCAAACGCTCTAACATTCTGGCGGCAATTTCCCGATTAATAAAATCGGCAGCCTGCAATGCTGCTGGCTGACTAAATAGCTGGCGAACACGGTTTAAATCGATTGGAGCGCTTTGCATAAAACACATCACTATAAATGAGACAATGTCGCAGTTTACACGCTGATTGGGTGCCATGTTACGGAAATTACTTCATGCCAACGTAAGAAGCCTTAAAAGCACAGTAGCCGCGGGCATTGCCAAACTTATCCCATCAACCTGCCTACTTTGCGGACTGGAAAATGAACACATTATTTGTTGTGCATGTTCTGCCCAGTTTTTTTCAGGCAACCCAAAACGCTGTATTAGCTGCGCACTCCCCATCCTAAAACATGACACACATTGCGGTGCCTGCTTAAAAAAACCACCGGCTTTTGATCACACCACGGTTGCTTGCGATTATGTCGCACCGCTTGATCAACTTATTTTAGCGCTTAAGTTTGGACATCGATTAGCAATAGCGCCCGCACTCGCTGAGTTGTTAGCCAATGCCGTGCATGATATTCCCGAGTTATTAATTGCGGTGCCGCTAAGCAGGGAAAGACTGGCGCAGCGTGGCTTTAATCAAGCGCTGGAAATAGCCAAACCACTAGCGCACAAACTGCAACGCCCGATTTACCCACGCCTGCTGCTACGGGTGCGCGACACTGAAGCGCAAACGCTACTGCATCCAGACCAACGCCATGAGAATATCCGGTATGCATTTTCCCCGAATGATGGCTATGCAGATAAAATACGGGGTCGGCATATAGGCGTAGTAGATGACGTGATGACAACGGGCTCTACCTTGCAAGAAATTGCCGCTTGTTTAAAACGGCATGGGGCAAAGCGAGTTAGTAATATAGTTTTTGCACGTACGCCGCCACACTAATTTTTTCAGGAGAATGTTTTGTTTCATGTTGTTTTGGTTGAACCTGAGATCCCGCCGAATACCGGCAATATTATCCGCCTGTGCGCCAATACCGGCGCGCAATTGCATTTGATTGAACCGCTCGGCTTTCCCTTGGAGGACAGTAAATTAAAACGCGCCGGGCTGGATTACCATGAATACGCCAAAATGCGCGTACACCCCAATTGGCAGGCATTTATAGATCAATTAAAGCCTGATCCAGCGCGGATGTTTGCGCTCACTACGCATGGTTCTGCCCTGTTCTCTGAAGCGCGTTTTCAGCCGGGCGATGTCTTTGTATTTGGCTCGGAAACAAAGGGCCTGGACCCTGCTTTGCGCAACTCGTTTGCCAGCGAACAGCGCATACGTCTACCGATGCAACCGGACAATCGCAGCTTGAATTTATCGAACACGGTTGCTATCGTAGTCTTTGAGGCTTGGCGCCAAAATGGCTTTTTGGGTGGATCTTGATTAAAATGCCACACTTACACACACAAGGAATGATCATGCTCAAACGCAACTTACTTATTCTTCTCAGCGCACTGGCGTTGACCAGCGCGGTACAGGCACACGAATTTAAATTGGGTGATATTCAAATCGGCCATCCGTATGCGCGCGCAACGGTACCGCAGCAAACTTCCGGCGGCGCTTTTCTTGCCCTTGAAAATACTGGCAAGACAGACGACAAGCTCATCAAAGTTGAATCCAGCATGGCAAACTCGGTTGAGATTCACAACATGGAAATGGTGGGGGATGTGATGAAAATGCGTGAAGTCGATCTAATCGACCTCAAAGCCGGCAGCAAAATCAGCATGAAACCCGGTGGTGGATATCACATCATGCTGATCGGCTTAAAGAAGCAACTCAACGCGGGCGATAAATTTCCGCTGACTTTACAGTTCGAAAAAGCCGGAAAAATTGAAGTCATGGTTTTTGTTGAAGCGAATACCAATACCACCCCTGCCGCTTCCGACATGCATGACCATCACTAATTACGTACTTTAGCCAGCAATTTAGAAGTCGAACGGTCATGTAAAAAATTGATCGCTTCGACTTTTCCGCCATACGCCAATACCGCACGGCCCTCTGGAATAGCGTCCATTTGATAATCACCGCCTTTGGCGTAAATATCTGGGCGACCTGCCTGAACTACCTCTAACGCCGTATCTTCATCAAACGCAATCACTAAACTGACTGATTCCAACGCAGCCAGTACCGCCATGCGATCTTCGCAATTATTAATCGGACGGTCATCGCCTTTGCCCAGTCGTTTTACTGAAGCATCGGTATTCACCGCCACCACTAATGAAGCGCCGAGTGCGCGTGCCTGCGCCAAATAAGTAACATGGCCGCGATGCAAAATATCAAACACGCCATTGGTCAACACCACGGGTTTTGGTAAGGCACTAATGCGTTGTTGCAGGGCGGCGGCTGTGGTGATTTTTTCTTCAAACATACACGAACTCCAAAGATTTTTAGCGGATAACTTAGTGGCGAATTTTACCAGCAGAAAAAATGACTATTTACTCGTTTTTATAAAAACAGGCTTACAAATACTTTGTGATTTCTTTAAATTCACTCACTATCTCACCCGAATTACGCGAGCCTTTTTTAACGGCATTTTCTAGGCAATGATCAATATGGTCATGTACCAGCACTTTCTTGGCATTGGCAATCGCTTTTTCTACTGCCTGTAATTGCTGGACGATTTCAAGACATTCACGATCACTTTCCAGCATATCGATAGTGCTTTTCAAATGGCCGGCTGCGCGTTTTAAGCGCTTGATAATATCAGGGTGTGACGTATGTGTGCTCATGGTTTTATGGTATCCCCCCGGTTAGGATATTGCGAGAGTCATTAATTTAAACAATTTATAGATTTATTACGATTTTTTTACTTGACGGCAATCAATCGGACATCTAAACTGCGCGTCATTGTATATCAGGGAATTTTATATTTTGGACAGTTATTGTTGTATTTATCCAAGTCGGTCAATTAATTAACGAGTTTCTCGGCATTCCCACGCCATCTTCTTGTTAATTAAACGAGAAGGTGCGCACCAGTAGTTCACGCATTTTCCCACATTGATCTTTTATAACGTTAGTAAATGCCGCCATGCAGTCTGTTAAGCATTAATGACATGTCATTAGCCTGTCAATTATGCTACTTATCATGCTTCAGCACAGCATTTCCCATCGTTTCACCTCGCTTTTTGTCAATAATCTGTCAATAAGCGAGTAATCTGAATTTCGGCACACTACGACCCAACCAGATCCAGCAAAGAGTCACAACATGCAAATCAAGCACTCAGCGTCAACTACGCCTAAAAAAACACTCGCTATTACCGTCATTGTCATTCTAGCGATTGCCGCCTCCTTTTATTTTGGCATATCACGCTCGAATGAAAACAAGAAAACGGTGGAAGCCGACGTACCGATGTTTACCGTGCAAGCCGACAAGCTACTGGTTCCGCCTGAATCACCATTACGTAAACGTTTAGTGGTCGCCGCCGTTAGTTCCGCCTCACCTGTTCACAGCATTGATATACCGGGCGTAGTAGAAGCTGACCCAGCTAATACCGTAAATATTTTACCGCCACTGTCGGGCCGCTTAATCGAATTAAAAGTGAAATTAGGCGACGCTGTTAAAGCCGGACAAGTCGTGGCGATAATCAGTTCGTCCGATCTGGCACAAGCCTATTCCGATGCGGACAAGGCGCGTGATGCGCTGGATCTGGCGCAACGCGCTTTGCAGCGCGGCGAAGGCGTCAATAGCGCAGGAGCGAATGCAGCAAAAGACCTGGAGCAAATTAAAAGCAATCACAACCAGGCTCAAGCTGAGTTTAATCGCGCCGAACAACGCTTAAAAACTTTGGGCGTCGCTAATGACAGTAACCGAGACAGCAAAAATCGCGTACTCACAATTAGCACACCGATCTCAGGTACCGTTACCGTGCTCAATAACGGCGCAGGTTCCTATATTAATGACGCAACAGCATCCATCATGACGGTCGCCAATTTAGATCACGTTTGGGTAACGGCGAATGTGCCGGAAAGTTTAGTATCCACGCTGCATAAAGGGCAAAACGCGGAAATTACGCTGGCCGCTTACGCAGGTGAAACCTGGCAAGGAAAAATCAGCACAATTAGTGCCATTTTAGAACCGGATACGCATCGTAATAAAGCGCGCATCATCTTTAGCAATACCGATGGTCGCCTAAAACCGAATATGTATGCCAACGTCAAACTGGCTACCGCACAAGCTGGAAAATTAATGATTCCTACATCGGCATTATTAATGAATAACGACAGCATTACCGTGTTTGTAGAAACAACTCCGTGGACATTTGTACGCCGCACAGTATCCATCGGTAGCGAAGATGGCGATCAGGTAAGTGTGTTGTCCGGCTTGGCCGCTGGCGAACGCGTCATTGTTCGTGGCGGAGTACTCATCAATGATTAATCAATTAATTTCAATTTGCTTTCGACGCCGTTATTTAGCTTGGGTACTGGCGATTCTGATCGTCATTTACGGCTATGTATCCTGGACCAATATGGCGGTGGAAGCGTATCCCGACATTAGTGACGTTACCGTACAAGTAACCACGCAAGTGCCGGGCTTGGCTGCTGAAGAAATTGAACAGCAGATCACCGCACCGCTAGAACGTGCACTCTCTAACACGCCCGGCCTGGTGACCATGCGTTCTTCCAGCACATTTGCCTTGTCGCTGATTACCTTAGTATTCAAAGACGGCTCTGAAGATTACTTTGTTCGGCAACGTGTCTTAGAACGAATTGCCACGGTTACCCTACCCACCGGCGTGCAACCATCGCTTGATCCAATTAGCGGTGCTGCCGGTGAAATTTATCGTTACACCTTAGAGTCCGACAGCAAAAATTTGATGGAACTGTCCGAGATTCAAAAGTGGATAGTGATTCCCGCTTTAAAACAAGTTCCCGGTATTGCCGACGTGGCTAACTTCGGTGGTTTTACCAAAGAGTTTCAATTAGAACTTAACCCGACCCAACTGCAACGCTATAACCTGGCGTTAGCAGATGTGGTCACGGCAATTAACAACAATAGCGCAAACGCAGGTGGTGGTCGGATTTCACGTGGCGAGCAAAGTTATGTGATCCGCGGCATTGGTCAGATTCATTCTTTAGATGATCTAGGTGCCGTCGTTGTCACGCAAAACAATGGCAGCCCAGTATTATTGCGCGACTTGGGCAAGCTGCAATTTGGCCATCAGGAACGTGAAGGTATTTTAGGTAAAGACAATAATCCAGATACGCTGGAAGGTATCGTCTTGATGCTGAAGTATGAAAATCCATCGATGATACTTCAGGGCGTTCACAGCAAACTGGCAGAGTTGAAGAAAAAACTCGATCCGATGGATGTCAAAATTGTTCCTTATATTGATCGCGATGATTTGGTCAAACTGACGGTGCATAAAGTTTCACATACGGTCTTGGAAGGTATCGGTTTAGTCTGCATTGTTCTCATTCTTTTTTTAGGCAGCCCACGCAGCGCGATTGTGGCGGCAGTGGCAATTCCGATTGCACTGGTGACGGTATTTATCATCATGCATGCTACCAAAATGCCAGCCAATTTATTTTCACTGGGCGCAATTGACTTCGGGATTATTGTCGATGGTGCGATTGTGGTGATGGAAGCGATTTTACGGCGGCGCGAAGAAAACCCTCACGTAGAATTAACCGAAAACGATATTCTCGAAACCTCCAGCCAAGTAGCACGTCCGATCTTTTTCGCGACCTTGATTATTATCGTTGCCTACTTACCGCTGTTTGCATTCGAGCGCGCTGAAGGTAAATTATTTACCCCTATGGCGTACACCGTTTCCTATGCTTTATTAGGCGCGTTGTTATGCACATTAATGCTGATTCCTGGACTGGCGTATACCGCCTTGCGCATGCCACGCAAAATTTTCCATAACAAGCCACTCGCTTGGTTGACAGCACGCTATCGCGCCACGTTAGGACATTTATTAGAGCGTCCTTGGATTGCCTACATCCTTGCCAGCATCGCCTTGGTTTCCGTATTGATTTTAGGTGCTACTGCCGGACGTGAATTTTTGCCGGAACTGGATGAAGGTGCGCTGTGGTTGCAAGTACAAATGCCAACTGGATTATCGCTGGAAAAAGCCAGTGAAATGGCGTCTGAATTACGTCGCGAAATCAAATCTTTTCCTGAAGTGTCTTACGTTATTTCACAGCTGGGCCGTAACGATGATGCGACAGATCCATGGACACCTTCTCACATTGAAATGCCGGTCGGTTTGAAGCCTTACGACCAATGGCCTTCAGGTGAATCCAAAGCCGAACTCATTAACCGGATGAATGAGCGCTTTAAGAACATGCCGGGCTTTTCGATTGGAATCAGTCAGCCGATTATTGATGGTGTCAACGACGCCATCGGTGGAGCGCATAGCCCGTTAGTGTTGCGCGTGTATGGCAGCGATTTAAAAGAAGATCGCCGCATTGCCAGTCAGATTGTTGACATTCTTGGCAGCATACGCGGCACGGCATCGGCCTCTTTATTTCAAGAGCCACCCATCCCGCAAATGGCTATAAAAATTAACCGTGAAGCGGCAGCACGTTTTGGCATTAATGTAAATGACATTGCCAACTTAATTCAAACCGGCGTTGGCGGCGCACCAGTCACGACGATTTATCAAAGTGAGCGCATCTACAACTTAACCGTGCGCTTTCCTAAGGCGAATAAAAACAGCCCGGAAGCACTTGGCAATTTGCATTTAAACAGTTCAACCGGTGCAAAAATCCCGCTTTCGCAATTGGCTAGCATTACATTACAAACCGGTGAAAGCACGATTTCGCACGAAACCAGTGAACGTCAGATTACCATTCGGATTGATAACCGTGGCCGTGATCTGACTTCTTACTTAGCCGAGGCACAGCAACGGATAGATAAAGAAGTGAAATTTGATGCGCAACACAATCGTTTGGAATGGGCTGGGCAATTTGAAAATCAGCGCCGTGCACAAGCACGTTTAGTGGTTATTCTTGGCGTCATGTTATTGATGATGGCCGTGCTGCTGTACTTCCAGTTTGGTAAATTACGCCAGTCATTCTTGATACTTGGTGTAGTCCCGCTGGCCACCTTAGGCGGCTTAATTGCCTTGCACGTCACCGGCGAAACCTTGAACGTTGCCACAGCAGTCGGCTTTATTGCGCTGTTTGGTGTGTCAGTACAAAACGGGATCATTATGGTAGCCAATTTCCGGCGTGTGCATGGCGAAGGTTTATCGCTCAGCCAAACCGTGATTGAAGGCGCTACCGAACGGTTACGCCCGGTATTAATGACTGCCACAGTTGCTTCGATCGGTATGTTGCCCGCTGCATTGGCAACCGGCGTTGGCACCGATGTGCAACGAGGTTTAGCCACCGTCGTGGTGGGTGGTTTAGTGGTCTCCACTTTGCTGACTTTATTTATTTTGCCGACCTTTTACTTTGCGATGGAAACGTACGTTGCCGGTAAATCATGGGGCATACGCCGTAGGCAGGATCGCTGATGAAAAATCAATCAAACTCTTTATTCCGTCCATTTTTTCGCCCATCTCCAATCAGTCTGGCGATAGCTTGTATAGCTCTCGTTTCAGGCTGTGCTGTAGGGCCAGATTATATGCGCCCAAACACAGCGCTCCCTACTCAACATACCGAGCAGGCATTGGATGTTGCTGCAGCACCCGAAGGCGAAGTTACGCAAAAATTTGTGGCAGGTCAGGATATTCCGGCGCAGTGGTGGGAGTTATTTCACTCTGCATCGCTCAATGAATTGATACAGGACAGTTTAAAAAACAGCCCTAACATTCAAGCGGCGCAAGCCGCTTTGCGTGCTGCCCAAGAAAACGTGGCCGCCCAGCAAGGCGCTTATTTCCCAACGCTTTCTGCGCAATTTACGCCAACCCGCCAGCATGTGGCGAGCGCATTAGCCAGCCCTGCATCATCCAACGCCAGCATCTATAACCTGCACACAGCACAACTTTCTATTTCCTATGTGCCGGATGTGTTTGGCTTAAATCGACGTCAGGTTGAATCGCTGCAAGCGCAAGCAGACATGCAGAGCTATCAATTGCAAGCTGCCTATTTAACGCTGACGTCCAACCTTGCCAACGCAGC
Source organism: Solimicrobium silvestre (assembly GCF_002976435.1). GTDB lineage: Bacteria > Pseudomonadota > Gammaproteobacteria > Burkholderiales > Burkholderiaceae_D > Solimicrobium > Solimicrobium silvestre. Next base: position 174,628 of record NZ_PUGF01000006.1, read on the forward strand.
TATTACCGAAGCGTCGTTACGCGCACAATTAGCTGCGTTAAACGATGTGCTGACTGCGCAGCAGAAAATACTGGAAATGGTGCAGCGTCAGTTTAAATTAGGACAATTAGGTGAACTCGATATGGCAGCGCAAGAATCCGCTGTCGCGAATGCGCAAGCCGCCATCGCGCCCGTGCAAAAGCAGTTGGCGCAGCAACGCGATTTGATTAAAGCCTTGGCGGGTCGTTTCCCTAACGACAGCACCGCGGCGCAATTTGAACTCGCCAGTTTGCAGTTGCCGGGCGAAATTCCACTGACATTACCATCCACGTTAGTAGATCATCGTCCCGATATTCTGGCCGCCGAAGCGCAATTACAGTCAGCCAGCGCAGCAGTTGGCGTCGCCATTGCCAACCGTTTACCGAACATTACGCTCGGCGTCGATTCTTACGGATCAGCTGCGTACACATTGGCCAATTTATTTAAATCAAGCACGACATTTTGGAATTTGGCTGGCTCCGTAGTGCAACCGATTTTTGATGGCGGCACACTCAAACATAAGCAAGGTGCGGCGCAAGCGGCATACGAACAAGCCGAAGCGCAGTACCGCTCCACCGTCATTTCGGCCTTCCAGAATGTAGCCGATGCGCTGCAAGCAATTCAAGCTGATGCGCTTGCTTTACACGCTGCAAAAAATGCAGAAATGGCGGCCAATAAAACGTTGGTCATCGCGCAAAAGCAATTGGCTTTAGGGGATATTAGTCCCAGCAGCATGCTCACTATTGAACAAAACTACCAGCAAGCTAAACTAGCTTTAGTGCAGACACAAGCGATGCGCTATGCCGATACTGTGGCGCTGTTTCAGGCTTTGGGCGGCGGTTGGTGGAATGCGAAAGCTTAAGGATTTAGCTGAAATTATTAGGTAATTTATGTGATTTATTTCCTAATTTAGTTTTTTTAAGGCAATATATTACTTGGGATGTGCGCAAGATCGTCATCCTCGCACAAGCGGGGATGACATTAGTAACGATGTGATTTAGCAACGTGTTGAGCTCAACTGAACGACATTATCTACAAGGGAATTCTCCCTTCTACCAAGAAAAGTGACGCTATGAACATCACCCGCTATGAAATGGGACCGCGCTTTAGTGAAATGACGGTAGTGGATTTAGGCACGGCCAAGCTAATTTATCTGGCGGGTCAAGTCGCCCAAAACACCTCACTCGACGTATCAGGCCAAACCCGTGAAGTGCTGCAATACATCGATCAACTACTCGCCAAAGCCGGCGCGACTAAAACCGATATTGTTGCGGCCCGTATTTATCTGGGCTCCACTGGCGACTACGCTGTGATGAATGCCATTTGGGATGATTGGGTAGTGCCAGGCCACACGCCAGCCCGCACTACGGTCGGCTCCAGATTAGTTAATCTGGAATATAAGGTTGAGATTGAAGTGACTGCAGCAATCAACTCCTAACTGTCATTGCTGCCTTCTCACATCATTTTTCGCCAGCAGAGTAAAAAATTCGACTAATTCATTCACATCCGCGTACGCCACATTAAAACGAAACCACGGATGCTGTGGCGCAGTGAAATGAAAAAAATCACCAGGTGCCAACCAAATACCTTGTTGCAAGGCGCGGTCAGCAATTTCGCGTGCGTTTAATGTGGAGTGCTCGAATTTAGCCCAACAAAACAATCCGCCGCGCGCGATAGCAAATGGCTTCAAACCTGACTCCGTTAGCCGTGCATTAACACGAGTGCCGGCATCTAACAATGTCAACGCCAATTGCTCTACATGACGCCGATGATGACCCTCAGTTAATACGCTATGCACCAGCCGTTCGGTAATTTCAGAATTGGTCAGGCTTTGTACCATTTTGGTATGCACCAATTGCCTGGCTAATTCGCGCTGACAAACGATATACCCCAAGCGCAAAGACGGTGCTATCGTCTTCGAATATCCCCCCACATAAATCACCCGTTGCAAACCATCCAGTGCCGCCAGCATCGGATCGGTTGCTTGCCCTAGCTCCCTGAAAATATCATCTTCCACCACCCAAAAATGATGCCGCTCGGCCGCTTGCAATACCTTCATAGCACACGCCGGTGTATAAGACGTACCGGTTGGATTTTGCAGCACACTCGCAGTAAAAAATAATTTAGGCTGATGCAACCGTGCCAAACGATCCAACTGCTCCACATCAATCCCGCCGGGCGTACGCGGCACACCGATCACATTTAAATCTGCCAGCTTTAACATCGCCATCAAATTACAATAGCCAGGTTCATCAATCAATACAGTGTCTCCGCGCTGCGTCATGGTACGAATAATGATGTCTAACGCTTGAGTTGCACCGTGGGTAGTCAGTATTTGTTCCGGTGCAACCTCTAACGACCAGTTTGCCAAAAACTGCGCAATGACCAGCCGCAGCGGCAGATAGCCATGAGGATGCCCATACCCCACTTGTTGCGCTCCCGGTGCGCGCATGAGTCGCCGCTCAGCCTGATGCAAGCCGTCATGATCAAGCCACTTGCTCGGTAACCAGCCGCAACCCGCTTTATTCGGCACCCGTTCATCTGCAAACACTTCTGACAATAACCAGGCCGAATCAATCACCGGTTTGCTTACCTTAAACGTTGGCATGGATTGCGCGACATTACCTTGGAATGCAACAAAGAAACCAGCACCTCGGCGCACCACCAATAAACCACGCGCTACTAATTGTTCATAGGCTTCTACTACGGTAGAAATTCCCATTTTTTGTTCTACTGCAAATTGACGCACAGAGGGCAAACGCTCGCCCGATCGCAATCTCCCTTGCTCAATTAACTGCGTCATCGCCAATACCACCTGCTCCACCAAACGCACTGGACTAGCGCGATTTAACATCAAACTGAATTGCAGAATATGCGGTTTTGCCATAGTCAGATCCTATTTGTGATCAACACAGAGACATCAAAATAACAATACAGTTTTACAACTAAATCAAAAGTGTACCTCACAATTCCATTTATATATTGCGATAATAAATATACATAAATGCCATTTAATGGCAAAACAACTATCAGGAGACAACACCATGAAAAATCACCAGCTGATCTTCAGCCTTCCCATCGCTGTAGCCCGCCCACCTTTTTTAACCCCATCTGGAGTTGCAACCATGATTAATCGCCGTGATTTTCTTAAATTTTCTGCGCTCGCCGCACCCGGACTACTTCCTGCAAGCAACATATTTGCGCAAACTAATACGATCCGTTTTGGCTGTCCGGTACCCATGTCCGGCCCATTTGCAGCCAATGGCAAATTTTCTGAGATGGGAATGAAATTCGCCATTCAGCAAGCTGGCAAGGTGATTGGAAAAGAGCTTTCCTACACAGCGATAGACACAGAAGGCAAGCCGGCCACCGCAGTACGTAAAGTGAAAGACTCAATCGAAAAAGGAACCCGTTTTTTTATCGGCGGCGCATTGTCTTCCGAGTCCTTGGCAATGGGTAAAGAAGCCGCCAGGGCCAACAGCGTTTTTGTTACTGCCGCCGGTGCTGATGAAATTACGGGTAACGAATGTAATCGCGCCACACTCCGCTGGTCAGTGCCCACTTTTGGCGCAATAGAGCAAACCGTGCGCCCTTTACTAGATCAATTTCCGAATGCCAAACGCTGGTACACCATCACACCCCAATACGTTTTTGGCGATGGTTTGCTAGCAACAGCCAAAAACATTTTTAAAGAAAAAGGTATTGAACATGTGGGTAACAGTTCCCACTCGCTGGCAGAAAAGGAATTTAGCGGTTACCTGACTAATGCCATGGCAGCTAAACCAGACGTGCTTTTATTGCTTAATTTTGGCTCGCAATCATCCGACATGCTGCGTCAAGCAGTCAGCTTTGGCCTGAAAAATAAAATGAAAATTTTAATGGCGTGGGCATCCGGTCTGGAGCAATTTGAAACCTTGGGGGCCAATATTTGCGAAGGCGTTTATTTTGGTGTGCAGTATTGGCATGGCGTTGATGCGCCGTTTAATAAACAATTTGTGAGCAACGTTAACAATCACTTAAAGATCGATCCCAACTACAGTTTCGCCGCTATTTATATGGGAACCAAGATTGTATTGGATGCCATTACCAAAGCCAACAGCACCGATCCCAAAGCAGTCATCGCCGCGATTGAGGGTATGAAATATGAAGGCATCACCGGCACGGAAGAAATTCGCGCCAGCGACCATCAGGTAATTAAAAACTACTACCTGCTGAAAGGAAAAGCCAAATCCGCCATGCGCAATAAGAATGATTATGTCGACATTATTTCGTTCGGAAAATCATTTCTACCTCTCGATAAAACCATGTGCAAGATGGCTTAGCTGTCTGAGTTCAAACCACTTAACTAAATAGGACGCCATGAATATTTATTTGCTACAAATTGCCAATGGCATCGGTATCGGTATGTTGTATTTTCTGCTGGGTGTCGGATTAAGCATCGTGTTTGGATTATTGCGATTTGTGAATTTTTCGCATGGCGCTTTCTTTTTATTAGGAGCGTATGTCAGTTTTGAATTGGGGCAACTTGGGCTGGATTTTTGGTGGTCATTATTGCTTGCACCAATTCTGGTTGGCGCTTTCGCATGGCTAATCGAAAAATGTGTGTTACGCCATATTTATCCCTTGCCACATCATTTCCACATTTTGTTCACCGTTGGTCTGGCACTGGTTATACAGGAGGCTGTTATCTGGTACTGGGGGCCGCTCGGTAACAACATTGCTCCTCCGGAGTTGTTACAAGGTGTGGTCATTTTGGGTGATTTTATTTATCCCGCCTATCGCTTGTTCGTCATCGGTTTCACCGCTGTTATGGCCTTATTACTTTGGTGGGTTTTGGAAAAAACACGGCTTGGTTCCATCGTTCGTGCAGGCAGTGAATCGACAGAAATGGTCTCCTTATTAGGAATCAATATCAATCGCATCTTTAGCCTTGTATTCGCACTCGGCGCGTTCACAGCAGGTTTGGCTGGCGCATTAGCAGCGCCGATACGTGGAGCGGAACCGTTCATGGGAATTGAAGCATTGGGAATAGCTTTTGTTGTGGTGGTGATTGGCGGCTTAGGTAGTTTTAGCGGCGCATTGGTTGCCGGGCTTTTAGTCGGCATTATGCAAAGCCTGATGAGCACCATCTGGTCGGAAGGTGCTTTCCTGACGATTTATATTGCCATGGCTGCGGTGATGCTGCTGCGCCCGAATGGCCTGCTTGGTCGAGCCAGTTAACAAGGAAATCTCATGAAAAACATCATCCATTTTCGTACTACTTTACTCATCATTGCTACCGTATTGATTCTGCCCCTGACCTTGGATTCCGGCACGCTCGCTACCGAGGTATTAATTTTTTCACTTGCCGCATTGGGCTGCAATTTATTGCTAGGTTATACCGGCCTGATGTCGTTCGGCCAGGGGATTTTTTTGGGAGTGGGTAGTTATGCAACTGGTTTATCACTGCTGCACTGGCAATTACCTGTTTTGCTTGCGCTGTTATTGACCATGTTAATTGGCGCATTGGTAGCGCTGTTAGTTGGCTGGTTTTCCATTCGCCAGCGCGGCACTTATTTTGTCATGTTGACGCTGGCGTTTTCGCAGATGTTTTATTTTTTAGCCTACACCATGACCAGCGTCACCGGCGGTGACAATGGCCTATTAAATATTCCGCGCCCATCCCTCTCCGTGTTCGGCATAGAACTGTTAGCAACCGCCACGCCGTGGCAATACTACAGTTTTGTTGCGTTGATTTTTGTATTGGTATTTTTCCTGTTGCAGCGAGTAGTAGATTCAGTTCTTGGCCGAACCTTACTTTCCATCCGCGACAATGAAGCGCGTGCGACTGCCATTGGTTACGACATCCGCCAATTCAAACTGGCCGCCTTTATTATCTCCGGCGCCATCACCGGATTAGCCGGTGGACTGCACGCCATGATGACCGGCATTGCGCCACTGACCAATATTGAATATCACATCAGCGAATCGATTTTAATCATGACGGTGATCGGTGGTACCGGCAATTTATTTGCCTCGGTGTTGGGTGCTGCGTTCTATGTATTGATGGGAGACTGGCTGTCTGAATTATGGCCTCGCTGGTTGATGTTATTGGGATTTTTATTAATCGCCATCAGCCTGTATTTGCAACAAGGTTTATTCGGTTTTTCAAAATCACTGATTCAACAAATCACCAATCGATTTCGCCCTGATAGGGCTCCAGACAATGCCAAACAGGAGAAACATTCATGAAACCCATCCTACAGGCCATCAACGTCAGCAAGCACTACGGAAAATTTACCGCCGTTAATGACATTACCCTCGACATCCTGCCCGGCACAATACATTCAGTAATCGGCCCCAATGGCGCAGGTAAAACTACCCTCTTCCACACTCTGACCGGGACTGTGCCGATCAGTGCCGGCAGTATTTTATTGAATGGAGAAGAAGTCGCACATTTACCTGCGTATAAGCGCGTATCAAAAGGCTTGGCGCGTTCGTTTCAGGTTACCAACCTGTTTCCCAATTTAAGCGTGACCGAAAATCTACGACTCGCTGCACAAGGTCGTTATTTCGCACAGGCACTTAATCCATGGCGACGCGTTGAGTCTCTTAATCTGGCTGGTGACATTGCGAGCCAATTAATTGAACAATTACAACTACAACATTTTTCACAGCGCGCCGCCGGCGAATTATCACACGGACAGCAACGTCGCCTGGAAGTTGGCATGGCCATGGCCGGGCAACCCAAAGTCATTTTTTTGGATGAGCCGACATCCGGAATGGGGGTAGATGACATCGCCGAAATGAAGCAATTTATCCATGGTTTGCGCGTTCAATACACGGTACTGCTGATCGAACACAATATGGATATCGTCATGGACATTTCAGACCAGATCACGGTTATGCAACAGGGTCAAATCTTAGCCGCTGGCAAGCCGGAACAAATCCGCAATAACGAACTGGTGCGCCGCGCCTATCTGGGCAGCATGATCACAGGAGGAAAATCATGATACTCACGCTCACTGACGTACATGGTTTTTATGGCAAAAGCCATATTTTGCAAAGCATTAACATCAATGTGGCGGCAGGTGAAGTGGTGACCTTATTGGGTCGTAATGGCGCAGGAAAAACCACCACGCTAAAAAGTATTGTAGGAGTCGTGCCGGCGCAACGCGGCAAGATCATGTTTGAAGGTGAAGACATCACATGTATACCCACTCACAAGATTGCGGAACGCGGCGTTTGTCTCGTTCCAGAACATCGCGGCATTTTTAAATTACTCACAGTAGAAGAAAATTTAACGATGTCGGCCAAACGAGATTCAGCATGGAAACTGGATGACATCTACCGCATTTTTCCAAGATTAAAAGAACGGCGCAACAACGGCGGAGGGCATTTATCCGGCGGCGAACAACAAATGCTGGCAATAGGACGGGCGTTGATGACGCATCCAAAAATACTCATGCTCGATGAGCCGGTAGAGGGATTGGCACCAGTGATTGTCGATGAAATCGTCGCGCAGTTAAAGCTGATCAACGCAACCGGCATGACGATCCTGTTGATTGAGCAAAATCTGGAAGTGTGTACTCAACTGGCTGACCGCCATTACATCATTGAGCAAGGACGCGTCGTGCACTGCGCAAGCAATCAGGAATTTTTGAATGACGATGCCGTGAAAGACCGGTATCTCGGCGTTAATCTTGCAGCATAAACCCTATTTTTAAGAGACAAAAATGCGACTTCTACTAGCCATGTTTAAACATGAAACCAATACCTTTTCACCAGTCCCTACAAAATTTGAACGATTTTTTCCCGGCTATCCAAACGCCTTATCCGGTACCAAAGCCATTAACGAATTGCGAGACACCGGATGTTCGTTGGCCGGTTTTATCAAGGTAGCGGAACAGCACGGTGCAGAAATTGAGGTAGCCGTAGCAGCGACCGCATGGCCGAGCGGCCCGGTAGACAATGAAGCCTATGAGCGTATTTCGGCATTGATACTGGAACAGGTCAAGCAAGGTGGTTTTGATGGAATTCTGTTGGATTTACACGGTGCAATGGTGTCCCATTCCTGTGAAGACGGCGAAGGCAGATTACTGCAACGCCTGCGTGAAATAGACTCGACAACTCCAGTCGGAGTCACCCTGGATATGCACGCCAATATGTACGATGAATTGATCAAGAACGCAACGGTGGTGAATGGTTATCACACCTACCCGCATATCGATATGTTTGAGGCTGGCGTTCGTACCGCCGACATTATTATCCGCACCATTAAAGGTGAAATAAAACCCGTCATGGCATGGGGGATGAAGCCAATGTTGCCGCATGTATTAATGCAAGGTACACATATGGAACCGAATAAATCATTGCAGGAGCAATGCATCGCCATGGAGCAAAGTAAGGTGCTTGCTAGCTCCCTATTTGTCGGTTTTCCGCAGGCCGATATTGCCAATGCTGGTTTAAGCGTGGTGATTTGTACCAATGACGATGCGCAGTTGGCAAGGCAAAAATGCGATACGTTATTGGATGACGCATGGAAGGTACGCGAACAGTTTTTATACCATTCCGAACCGTTAATCGATTCCATCGTCAGAGCAAAACTATGCATCGAATACCCAGTGGTATTACTAGATCATTGTGACAATTGCGCCTCTGGCGGCACCTTGGATTCCACCGTGGTGTTAGCTGAAATTATCAGGCAAGATTTGAATAACGTGGTGTTCTACGCGATTAAAGATCCACTCGCTGCAAGGCAAGCTGCGCACAGCGGAGTTGGCACTAAACTGACATTGCTGTTAGGCGGAAAAACACCGATGCCAGCCTTACGCGACAGCAGCCATCCCATTAGTGTAGAGGCCACCGTGAAGACAATTTCTGACGGAATTTTTTACAATCGCGGCCCGATGTTGCAAGGCATGATGAACAACACTGGACTGACTGTGGTGGTGGATACCGGCCGTGTCGTGATCGTGATTATTTCCGAAGATATTGAACCACATGACATTAATTGTCTGCTCTCGCTTGGCATTGATCCATTAAAAAAATCATATATCGCCTTAAAAAGCCGTGTGCACTGGCGCGCCGGTTTTGGTGAAATGGCACGCCACGTCATTGAATGCGCCGGTCTGGGCGTAACCACATCCGATTACAGCCAACTGGTGTATCGCCATGTACGCCGCCCAATTTATCCACTGGATGCAATGTAAGCAAATAAAAAATATTGCCACTCAATGTTGCTCAGGAGACTAAATGAATTCGTTCACTAAAAACATATTCGCCATCGCAGTAATAGGCCCAGTTTTTTTCATCACTACTCTGCACGCACAAGAAGTCCCGATCAAATTTTATGGCGTATTGGATGCTTATGTCGGCTCGCATAAAATCAATGGAGCCAATACTTCCGCGGCAACAGCTCTGAACAGCGGCGGGATGACAACTTCTTTTTGGGGGCTTAGTGGTTTCGAGAAAATCAATGCGACGCTCAAAGTCAATTTTGCCCTGGAAGGTTTCTTATTGCTTGACTCAGGACAGGGTGGTCGGTACACCGGCGACGGGATGTTTTCACGCAGCGCCTATATTGGATTATCCGATCAATGGGGAGAAGTTAGCGTGGGACGGTTAACCAATCCCATGTATATCATGGCGGCCAAGTCCAATCCATTCGGGGGATCGACACGACTTTCTCCCTTAGTGAATCAAAACTGGATAGGCGCTTATGGCAGAAATGTAGTGGGTGACACGGCCTGGAGCAACTCGATATCGTATTCTTCACCGTCATTTAATGGAGTAAAGCTGGCATCACAATATGGCAGATCAGAAACCGGGCAACAAAACATGTTCGCAGGATTAAGCTATGAACAGAGCCCTGTTTCTGTGCAGGTTGGACTACAGAGTGTTGAATATGGTCCTGGCGTAAAAGCTGAAGGGAAAAAACAATCCTCCTATTTTATTGGCGCTGCGTCACAAATCAGCACAATCAAGATATTTGCCACCTATTTACACGCGAGTACGCCCGATACGGTGAAGAGCAATAATCTTCAACTTGGACTAGCCGTGCCCGTCGCAAAAGGAACGGTTATGCTATCAAGCGCCAGAACGGCATTAAATCACCACAAAACAACCAACACGCATCGCCTGAGTTCTGCACTGGGCTACCGTCATCCCTTATCCAAACGTACGGATGTCTATGCTATTTATTTGCATGACAAGCTCAGCATCGCAGATGCCGGACACAATATCGCTTTGGGATTGCGTCATGCTTTTTAATGAGTAAAAAAAACCGCATGCAACATTACTGCATGCGGTTTTTTTACTTAACCAGTTAATCCTACTGGCAAGTAACTATCGCAGAAGGCGCTGCGGTGGTGCTTGAAATGGTTCCGCTCGCAGAAGTTACCGTACATGTGTGTCCGGTAGGTTGAGTGCCGACCGACACGGTGTAATTTGAGCCTACGCTCAACGAGGTTGGGAAATTCTGTAGTAAAGCGGTGCCAGCCGCAGTAGCTGCGGTGCCTGTCACCGTCAGCGTATCTGTCGGCACATTATTGACAGCGTCGAGCAAGATCAATTGAGCACCCGACGCTAAACCCGTGATACTGGCTGACACTACGCCATTTGCAGCTGTGCCGCCGGAAGAGCAAGTAACCTGGACATCAGTGACATTCCCACCACTATAAGCAACAGTTCCTGAGCCGTTCACAACAGTACAAGTTAGTCCGGTAGGTTGCGTCGTAACGACAACATTATAAGAAGAACCTGAGCTCACTTTTTGATCAAAAGTGAAGTTAGTACCGGAACTATTAAAAACCACAGTGATGGCGTCTGTGCCGTTGTTAGTCAAACCTACTGAATTACCGGCCAATAAGCCGGATACCGTACCGCCGATAGTTGCATTAATTGAGCCGCCACAACCCGCTAACACCATTGATGCAACCACAAATGCGAACGTTAATTTTAAAAATTTCATGCTCAAGCCTCTTCATTAATAGTGGGTCTGTTAATTTACTGCGTGCAGGTACAACGAACAGGCTATCTTTTAAAATGCTCTTAGTCTTACAGCGATATCAGTTTATTTGGAGAATAAAGGAAGGTCGCAAGTAATAGCCTGTACGAAGTTACGTAAAACCAACAGGCATATTATCATTACTTGCGATGAAGTTCACAGTGCAGTTTGTCCCGAACTGTAACGTAGAATTACTCTAACGCCGCAGCGGCCATCCGTGAGGAAATTTCTTTACGGTAGCGATTTAAGTCTTGCACGGTCGCAAAACTTTGCTCAAATAGTAGCGACAGATTATGCAAAATCCGTTCAACCACTTTCTTTTCCCACACACCGTCAAATTTAATCTGTCCATCTAACCAGCGTTCCAGCCAAGCCGGATCAGGCAAACGACTTTGGATTGTGTCGTGTGGAAATAAGGCTTGATTCACATGCAAATTAGTTGGATGCAACGGTTTTTCAGTGCGGCGTGACGACGCCATTAACACACCGATTTTGGCAAAAGCCGAGCTTGCTGCGTCACCAACTTCATTTAATGCTTTTTTCATGTAGCGCAAATAAGCACCGCCATGACGCGCTTCGTCTTGGCTAATCATTTTATAAATTTGTTTAATGACCGGTTCGGTATGCCAATCTGAAGCACAGCGATACCAATGATTCAGACGAATTTCACCGCAGAAATGCAGCATCAGGGTTTCTAGTGGTGGCGCAGGATCAAATTCAAACCGCACCTTATCCAGCTCTTCTTCGGTTGGTACTAATTCAGGGTAGAAGCGACGTAAATACTCCATTAATACCAGCGAATGCTTTTGCTCTTCAAAAAACCAGACTGACATAAATGCGCAAAAATCACTGTCGTTACGGTTGTCACGCAAAAACATTTCCGTTGCGGGCAAGGCAGACCACTCCGTAATGGCATTCATCTTGATGGTTTGAGCCTGCTCTAAAGTCAATTTTGATGCGTCAAACTGATCCCAGGGAATATCAGTTTCCATATTCCAGCGCACTTGTTCCAACGATTTAAATAATTCGGGATACAACATAGTCTCTTGAATACCTTTATTAAAAAGCAAAATTTAGAATAATTTCCCTAATTCTAACAGAACTCAACTACACATCGCACCAGACATAAAACAAACCTGGCTCACTGTGAATTATTCAGAGTTTGCCCACCAATTACTACCGCAGTATGAAACTAGCTTTGAATAAAACAAAAAGCACAATGAACCCAAGTCCATTGTGCTTTTAAGAAGTAAAAATTTCTAACTTACTTATTTTGCTTAATTCTTTACTTCGCTACCCAATACTTTCTATATTGATTCCGATAATCATTGTCAGGCTCGAAGACATTTTTATCTCCACCATCAAACGGGATATTTTGATTGGTTGCCAAATGCACGGGCATCGAATAACCACTCGCTGCCACACCTGAAAAAGCGCGATTCAACTCATCAACCAATTGCCAACCCTGCATATTCGCAGGCTCAGGAACGGTACCAATTTGCACGTTATTAGCGTGAATTCGTTGGTATGAAGTAACAGAACCATCGCCTGCAGACAATCCTTTTAATTTATTGCCTGCAATCAATGCAGCGATAGCTGGCTTTTCCATTACATCAAAATACACATCGCTCACTGCAATAACATGGGTCCATTTAGAACCGTAATGTTTAACTAAATCATCCACTGTTTGTTGCATCTTGGCAGAAGCATCCGATACTGGCATCTCTTCAACACTCAATAACCGACAAATATCGCATTGCTTGATGATCTCAATAAGGGCTGACGATTTCGCGGACAGATACGGGGTGGAGTTATCGGTAAAAATCACCATACCCATTTTGCTGTTTACTTCAGTTACCCCATACAACGCAGCAATTTGTGCGGACTCTCTCGGATTATTACCCACATTCGCAAACAAACCATCCACTGGGCCAGGTTTAGCTATTGCATGCCAACCCACCACCGGAATTTTTTTCTCCTGCGCTTTATCTAAGCCTTTAGCCTGGCTTTGTGCATCGACTCCCGCCAAGATAATGCCATCCGGCTTCATGGCAAGCGCTTGATTAATAACTGGCGCGCCTTGATAACATGCTGCACGGCAATCTATCAATAAAACTTCCCAACCAGCCATGGCAGCAGCTTCTTTCGTGCCCTTATATAGCTCAGCAACAACGGTATTCACCATATCGCCAGCTATAAATACCACGCGTTTTTTATTTTGAAGTTTAGGACCATCCGTCGGACCATCCCAATGATTTTTATGCGAAGCAGCTTTCGCCACCTTTGCATTTGCCTTGCCCATTGCCTGCATGGCATTTTCTTGAGCGAGTGCTGTGCTCCCAAAAAGCAGCATCGCTAGTACGCCAAGTACAATGTTGAATTTTCTTTGTATCATGATTTCATTTAAAAAAATAATCAGTTAAAGCCAAAAACACGTCTGCTGTTTTGCACCGATACAACGCAAGGATTATTACAGATATTCATAATTGGTAACAATATTTTTTAAAAGAAACACTGAAAAATCACACTACTTGCACTTGTAATATGCCGATACACCATCATCAACAACACAACAATTATCCAATTATCATTACAAAATCCATAAAAAAATGGCTCATTTACGCGCAAAAACTGCTAATTGCACGCAAATGAGCCATGACAACGACATTGCAACTATTACTACTTAATTGATTTGAGGCAACACACTAAAGCCACACATTTTCCACACGTTAATTCCAGCTCATGTCACCAGAGCCTGTATTCGTGACGCTACGCTTGGCCGGATTACCAAACACCTCCGCGTCGCCGCTACCGGTCAAAATCACTCTTACGTCCTGAGTTGCATACAATTTTAAGTCCCCTGAACCGTGCGATTCACCTGACGAATGTTGCGCAATCAGACGCTGTGCATCGATATTACCTGAGCCCGTCGTGAGTATGACCAAGTCCATCGCTTTACCTAACGCCACCACATCGCCGGAACCACTGGTATTGAGTTCTACCTTGTCACTCTTTCCAACATCCAATTCCATATTCCCACTCCCCTTGGTTTGCGCCATCAGGTGCTCATATTGACCAGCGAATGCCAAGTCGCCAGAGCCGTTCAGGTTGATATTAATTTGCGGTCCAGTAAAGCCTTGCACCGTACTATCGCCACTACCAAATTGCGTGAGCGCTGTTAGTTTTGGAATGCTTAAGGTCATTTTTAACGTTTGATTCATGGTCACCAATATTCCTTTGGTGCCAATACGCAATGTGTTGCCGTCTTGCTGCACAACAACTTTGGAGAGCAGCCTAGCATCGCCCTCAAGCACTAAGCTGGATTTATCTGCCTGAACAAGATTGACATCAAAAGGGCCGTCCATTTCTACCTTTTCAACCTCATTGGTGATCGCTACATTTTCTTTGGACAGGTTTTGCGTCGCCAGCGTTATCGTCCCATTTTGTTTTAAATTCGTACTCATCACATTGTAGGTAATACCGCCCAAAGCGATTGCTACCAGCAATAGCGCCAACATTGATTTAGCTATGAATTTCATCATCTCACCCTGTAATTTATAAAATAGGTCTTAAGCATTTTTAAGAACAGAAAAATGCCACGCAGCAAACCGACGCAACATACGGAAGGTAAATCGAGTGGCCAGGAAGCAGCACAACATCAAAAGCATTCCAGCCAAGGTAATACCAATCCCATTCCACAATGTGTTTTTATTTAGGTTGGTCGCAATATGCAGACCTTGATCATGCAAAAAATGGGCGTGATTAAATCCAAGCAAACGCTCTTCCATCGCTTTTGTCGGTAAATCAGCGGAAGAAATTAAGGTAGGAACAATCTCAATATCATTCAGATCAAGATGGGTAGTGCCATGCATTGAAATAAAGTTAGGTATACGATGTGCTGGGATATCAATAAAGCTGACCCCAGCCAAGCTCGATGCGCTAACAAAAATGCCTGTCAAATAGGCGACCAAAGCAAGCGCATAAAACACCGACAATAAAGAAAAATACAGCGTCGCTGGAATCAATAAAAAGAAATCCATCAATATCAGCCCAACACCACTCAAGCCTACCCGGGCAACTTTTTCAGCGCTAACTGCTTGTTTTAAGTTGCCATTAAACGTGCCCAGTTTTAATTTTAAAGCGGCATGCTGTGGTGATCCCCAGCGCTCAACAATAGTTTGCTCACTGAGTCCGGATAAAAGTTGATC
The DNA here is from genome assembly GCF_002976435.1 of Solimicrobium silvestre. Taxonomy (GTDB): domain Bacteria; phylum Pseudomonadota; class Gammaproteobacteria; order Burkholderiales; family Burkholderiaceae_D; genus Solimicrobium; species Solimicrobium silvestre. The sequence continues at coordinate 189,841 of NZ_PUGF01000006.1, forward strand.
AGTGAACTGACGCTCATAGTCAGCCAACGCTGCTTCCAATAACTCACTTGGCAATGTGTCGCAGGCTGACTTAAAAGCCGCAATAAATTCCAACTTAGTCACGATTATTCCCCCAATTAGTTTTGCTTAGAGGGAACTATATTCAAAATTGAGGCAATGCGCAGCGCTTTTGCGACCAAGCGCATTTTTTAAGGGATAGTCGGTATAGAAAAGGGCAATTTAGCCTAGTTGCGCGCATGAGATATATACAAATCCTCCACACCATCCACCGCCTGCAACTCAATCGCCAAATTTGGTAACGTTGCGCCTAATATGCGGTCAGTCGCTAAAACGACGAAATGCCACTCTACGCAGCCTTGTTGATGTGAAATGGAAATAGAACCTTGCGCCAAGGAATAACCGCGATTATTTACAGCGGCTTTAAGCCCAGCCAAATTGGGTAAAAAATCCTTTTTAAACTTAAGCACCACAGCTACAGCGGGACGCGATGGCAAATGTGCCTCCAAGCGTGACACTAAGGTCATGCATACAACAGCGCCAAGTGCGAAAAATATGGCCGCTGCATACAGCCCGATTCCCACCATAATACCGACTGCCGACACAGTCCAAAGCGACGCAGCGGTAGTTAAGCCACTAATGCTATAGCCATCTTTCATAATCACACCGGCACATAAAAAACCAATGCCAGTGACAATGCCTTGTATTGAGCGGGTTGGATCGGCATGAAAATTCGCATTCGCCATTTGCGAGCCAAACCAAAGTTCAGGATAACCGCTAATAATCACGATACCAGCCGACACCATGCAAACCAACCCATAGGTGCGCATACCTGCTGCGCGACCATGATAAGTGCGCTCATAACCCAGCACTAAACCAAGCACTAATGCCCCCAGCAAATTAAGTCCAATCACAAAATTTGCCTGAAGATGCTCGTAAGACCAGTAACTCAGAAAGATATCCATCAACCTCATTTGATCCGCCTCTTTTGAATTTTTGAATTAACGTCTCAAAAGTGAACTAGCTGCATGTTTTTGATCGCATCAAACAACAACTGCCCGTTATTTTTAAAACATTTCGACAAAATCAATAACAAAAAACAACGTTTCTTCATCAAGACGAAACATATTTGGCTTAGAATTCGATTTGAAAATTCAAATAGCATTGTTGCAAAGATTTTTTTTAACTTTTGTAAAAAAATAACAGTCCTACATTGGTTAAATTCAACAGAAAAAACAATGAGCAATATTTTTATATTAGGTCGCAAGTCCATTACTCTCAAGAAAATTAATTAAAATGAATCTAAAGAACTCTGTTCCTAACATCGTTGTTATTGGTGGTGGCCCTGCTGGTTTGATGGCGGCCGAAACGCTAGCTCAGGGTGGAGCGCAAGTTGACTTGTTCGATGCAATGCCATCGGTTGGACGCAAATTTTTACTTGCTGGCAAGGGTGGGTTAAATTTAACGCATGCCGAAGATCTTTCTGATTTCATGCGCCGCTATGGCAGTCGCCAAGTGGCAATCAATTCCTGGATTAACGAATTCAATCCACAAAATCTGCGTCAATGGGCAAAAAATCTCGGCGTAGAAACTTTTGTCGGTACCTCTGGCCGGGTTTTCCCAGCTGACATGAAAGCAGCCCCATTACTGCGCTCATGGCTACATCGCATGCGTACTAAAGGTGTGCGCTTTCATATGCGTCACCGTTGGACCGGCTGGAAAGATAACGCGTTATCTTTTTCCACTCCTGATGGTGAAGTACTGCATAAAGCCGATGCCATTGTTTTAGCCTTAGGCGGAGCAAGCTGGCCACAACTTGGTTCCAACGGAGCCTGGTTGCCATTGCTAGCAGAAAAAGGGGTAGATATTGCCCCCCTCGAACCGTCCAATTGCGGTTTTGAAGTTACCTGGAGTGAACACTTTAAAACCAACTTTGCCGGAGAACCATTAAGCCCGATCGCCATTACTCATACCAATGCGACAGGAACCAGCTCGCGCCGCTTAGGCCAATTTGTCGTTACTGAACATGGTGTGGAAGGTAGTTTGATTTACGCGTTGTCAGGATTATTCCGCGAACAAATTAAAGCGCAAGGAAGCGCCCAAATCTATTTAGATTTACTGCCTGATTTACCATTACATCGCGCAGTTCAACATTGCGAACATCCACGCGGCTCTCGCTCGGTTGCAGGTCATTTGCAAAGTCGTTTAAATTTACGCGGCGTCAAAACTGCCTTGTTACGCGAATTCTGCACACCCGAAACGTTACAAGATCCAGTTTTATTAGCCAATGCCATCAAAGCGCTTCCAATCACCTTGTTAGCACCACGTCCAATTGCCGAAGTCATTAGCACCGCAGGTGGCGTCAAGCTAGAAGCGATGAATCGCAACCTGATGCTGAATGAAATGCCCGGCGTATTTTGTGCGGGAGAAATGTTAGATTGGGAAGCGCCGACCGGTGGCTATTTATTAACCGCCTGTTTTGCCAGTGGTAAAGTCGCAGGGAAAGCCGCATTAGATTGGTACGCTAAGAAAAAATGAACACCATCAACTCTTCAGTAGCAGTGACGCCATCCCCCTGCACCAATATTTGCAAAATAGATGCTCAAACAGGCTGGTGTGAAGGATGCTGGCGCACCATCGATGAAATCGCTGGATGGGGTAGCGCTGGCGAACCTGTTAAAGAACTTATTATGCAAAACATAGAGCAGCGAAAAATCCAGCAGCATCAACACGATTTGTCGCAGTTTGATCCTGAATAAACCAAATCGCCGATGTAAAAAATCGGCGATTTATCCAGAACAAAATACTCCAATTAACTATATTTCATCTAAGAAATTTAATAGCCACAGCAGCTAGGTTAAATGCGATGTCGAATAAATTTACATTTACACGAATTAGCTCTTCTAACTAATTGATATTGCACACTTTTTTATCATGGCATAAATCATGCATATATCTATGCGTGCGCCTATTTCGATAGCAGCGCCTTAAATCTGATCGTCATTTTGCTCAGAAGAATTCAAAATTCTGAAACTTGGGAGTGGCATTATGTCTAATTTTTTTCTTAAATCCGCAGCTATTGTCGGCTTGTCAGCTCTGGCCTGTTCAGCTTACGCAAATCCCTATCTGCCGGGATTAACAAATCTTGATTTCAGTTCGTATTCAGGCACTGCGCCGAAGGGATACTTTACCAATGTTGACCCAACCGGCTGGACCGGTGGAACGGGCCTCATTTTCATTGATTCGACTACTCCGGGACAAGACGCCGCCGGCCCAGTTTACCTCCCAACCTATGGCGATCCATCTCCTAACCTGCCCGGCAACTATGTAGAGGCGGACGGTAATCCAACTTATGGAAGTGGGTTTAACTACTCCGTGTCAGGGCTGACACCGGGCGACAACTACACGCTCATTTTCTACCAGGCAGCCAGTCAGCAAACCGGTTTTGGGAATGGCTTAAACACTACCGAGCGGTGGATTGTTTCACTGGGAACTGCTGGGATGGTCTATTGCAATGGTTGCGGTGCCGCTGATTCGTATTATGGCGGGAATGATAGTACTTACTCTAACGCTGACGGCAGTGCCAGCGTCGTAGCGACTCCGTTGATGACAACACCCTCTGGCGGCACAACACCTTGGCAACAAGTGACGTTAAATCTACAAGCAGACTCCACGACTGATCTGTTGAGCTTTCTGGCCTGGGGTGACAACGGCAACACCGTTAATCTTCCACCAATCGTGTTTCTGACTGGGGTTGATACGCCAAACGAAGTGCCAGCACCTGAGCCTGCAGCATTGACGCTTCTTGGTGTCGGCCTTTTAGCCATTATGCTGCGTCGACGCAGCAAACAAGACGGCGCTAAATGAATAATCTGGCGGCTAATGCGCGCGGACGAGAGATAACCCGCCAGTGCGCAGTTGCCGTCCCTGCTGGTTTACTTAATCAAGATAACGTTACCCTTGCCTGCGTTCCTTGACATTCAACATCTTCAAATGCTTTTGATGAGCGTGGTGCGCCTTTGTGCCTGGCTGGTGCTGCTCTCGCTGATTTTTTTGCCGCTCGAAAAACTATTCGCACTGCAACCGCAAAAATTCTTTTGCAAAAGCCTACTCAGCGATCTGGGCTATTTTTTCATCAACGGTTTGCTGCCCGGCTTATTGCTTGCGATACCGCTGTCCTTTCTCGCTTTTGGCGTCCACTCGCTCGTCCCGCATACGATGCAAACTACTGTCGCGGCCTGGCCGCTGTGGCTACGCATTTCCATTGGTTTCGTCGTCGGTGAAATTGGTTTTTATTGGGGGCATCGCTGGTGTCATGAAGTCCCTTTCCTCTGGCGCTTTCATTCACTCCATCACAGTGCCGAGCACATTTATTTTTTAATCAGTTCACGCGCACATCCAGTCGACAACGTATTCATCCGCTTATGCGGCCTGATTCCCGCCTATGTCCTCGGCGTAGCCAGCCCGCTCACACCCAACGGCAGCTTGGTTCCGATACTGATCGTACTGGTTGCGACAACGTGGGGATTTTTTATTCACTCAAATTTGAATTGGCGACTGGGTCCGCTGGAATGGTTAATTTCTACTCCCGCATTCCATCACTGGCACCACACGCTAGGCGAACAGCGCGATTGCAATTATGCATCGATGCTTCCCTGGGTAGATCAACTCTTTGGCACTTACCATTTACCCCGGAATCAATGGCCTTCGGCCTACGGCATCGAGCAGCAGTTGCCAGCCTCGCTAGGTGAACAACTGCTGTATCCATTCCATCCTCATCCGCCGGTCAGCTTGCCTAAAAGCGTTACAGCAGAACAGTAATTACTTAAGGGTTGCCTCTACGGGATGCTGCAAAGAAAACAGCACGGCACGCACCGCCGCGTCGTATAAATGATCAGCCTGTTGCTGAGTAAGGTAGTAGCCTTTCAGCTCCAAATTAATGACGCCATGCATCGCCGCCCACAACAAACGCGCTGCTGAATTGGGGCTGGCGGCAGGCATTAATCCTTGCTCCATGCAACTTGCAAAATGCGCAATCAAAACCGAAAAAGCTTCCCAGGCTATTTGACGCGATTCTGGCGGCGGTACAAATCCTACCAAACCGTCGCCAAACATAATCACGTAATAACTTGGGTTGTGGTGCGCAAAAGCCCGATAACTATTTGCGTAACGCCATAACCTTTCCATTCCAAGCAAGTCACCCAGCTCTTGTTGCGCAAATTCCTGCTTTAATCGGGAAAAGCCTTCCAGATACAGTTCATTGGATAAACCATCTTTACCGCCAAATTGCGAATACAACAGCGTTGTTGAACAATTCACCGCGTCAGCCACCCGGCGTAACGTAAAGCCTGGCAAGCCTTCCTCGCTCAACAATTGGTTTGCTGCAGCTAACATGGCTTGCCGGATTGTGGAGCGCAAAACTTGCTGCTCCTGTTTGAAATCAACTGGGTCTGGAGTGACTTTAGGGTTGATTAACTTATTTTTGGTGGCATTCATTTAGAAGAATTCTTTTATTCAGTCGATGTAAAAAACAGCGTTTTTTCTGATAACATAGATTTTAACGAATAATAACAGATGCCCTTACTTTTATGGAAACCGATATGACTCAACCAATGATCAAACCCGCCCTGCCTCTCGTTTTACAAAACTTAAGTCTGCCTGTCATCGGTTCGCCGATGTTTATTGCCAGCGGCCCAAAACTGGTGGCAGCGCAATGCAAAGCAGGCATTGTCGGATCGTTTCCAGCATTAAATGCCCGTCCGGCAGAATTACTCGACGTTTGGCTGACTGATTTAAAAAAAGAGCTGGCGGAATTTCAGGCGGAACATCCCAACGCCAAAGTCGGGCCGATTGCTGTTAATCAAATTGTGCATCATTCTAATGATCGCTTAGAACACGATGTAGCCGTGTGCGTTAAACATCAAGTTCCTATTATTATTTCTTCATTACGTGCGCCCCCAAAAGAAATGCTGGATGCCATCCACAGTTATGGCGGGATTGTTTTGCACGACGTGATTTCGATTCGTCACGCTCAAAAAGCGCTGGAAGCTGGGGTGGATGGATTGATTTTAGTGGCGACTGGCGCAGGTGGCCATGCCGGCGTTTTATCCCCATTTGCCTTAGTCGGTGAAGTAAGAAAATTCTATCAAGGCCCAATTGCTTTATCGGGCTCTATTGCCAGTGGCGATGCTATTTTAGCAGCACAAGCTCTTGGGGCAGATTTTGCTTACATAGGTTCGCGTTGGTTAGCAACAAAGGAAGCCAATGTCAGTGAAGAATACAAACAAGCCATTATCGACTCCAGCGCAGCGGACATTGTGTACACCAATTTATTCACCGGCATACACGGTAATTATTTAAAAAAATCAATCGTCAGCGCTGGCCTGGACCCAGACAATTTACCGGAAGCAGATAAGAGCAAAATGAATTTTGGTGGCGGTTCTGCAGCCAAAGCCTGGCGTGATATCTGGGGCGCGGGGCAAGGCGTTGGTTTGATGAATGATGCACCGGATGTTGCTGAAGTTGTGGCGCGACTGAAAGAAGAATACCAAGCGGCTCGTGCGCGTTTGAATGCATTAGCTGCAAATTAATTTAGACTAAATTCTTACGCAACATTGCAGTGTATACGTTGAGCGCCAGATTTCAAGGCGCTCTTTTTACATCCACGCCTTTTAAATTAAATTCAAGTTTATTAAGAGAACTGCCGTAACCAGAAGAACTTCTACTCCTCTTTTGCCGACACCATGCGCAGCTCAACCGCTTCCGTGCTCCCACTGCTGTGCTCCTTGCTGTGCTCCTTATTAATAGCGGCATTTTTTAGCGGCACAACTTATGCTGCCGAAGATAGCTCACCACCAAGCAAACCCATTGTTAAAGACACGCTACCGATTAAAATAAAACCAACTGAAAACGCGGATGGAGAATCGAAACCAAAAAGCAAATCCAGTGCAAAAAGCGCCGCCGCTCAACATGATAAAGAAGAGATGGAAGCCGATGAGTTAGCCGACAAAATTGCTAAAAAAATGGCGGAGCTACACAAAGAAAACGAAAGAATAAAAGCGCAAACACCGATGGTGCGCCATCCCCGCGCAGCAACTTCAGCCAGCGCAGTAAGTCCTGGTATGCCGCATGGTGCCAATCTCGCCGCAGATAATATAATGCACTTCGTGCCTTGGAGCTACGATGGCGAAGGCGGCCCATTACGCTGGGGGAAAATTGATCCCGCCAATGCCAAATGCGACACAGGTGAAAGGCAGTCGCCGATTGATATCCGGGATGGGATCCGGGTTGATTTGGAACCGGTAATATTCGACTACAAACCAACCCGTTTTAATGTGGTGGATACTGGACATACGATACAAGTCAACCTCGGCGCAGGCAGCACCATCACCATTTTAGGCCGTCGTTATGAGTTGACTCAATTCCACTTCCACAAACCGTCCGAAGAGCGCGTTAATGGTAGAAATTACGAGATGGTTGCGCATCTAGTGCATAAAGATATAGATGGAAAACTGGTTATGCTTGCCGTGTTAATTGAACAGGGTAAAGCCAACAGCCTGATTCAAACAATTTGGAATAACATGCCGCTTGAAAAAAACGATACCGTTCAACCATCCGGCACTATCGACATGTACCAAATCCTGCCTGCCAATCGTCAGTACTATACCTACATGGGCTCACTCACCACGCCGCCCTGCACGGAGGGTGTGCTCTGGGTAGTGTTTAAGGAGCCGATTGAAGCGTCACAAGATCAAATAAGTATTTTTAGCCGTATGTATCCGATGAATGCCAGACCGATTCAAAATAGTGCAGGACGCTTGATTAAGGAATCAAATTAACGGTTTATTATTTTTTCGTCACTACCCAACAATGTTTGTAACAATTAAGCACGCGCATTGGACTAAAAAATATTTTGTATTACCATTCATTTTGACGTAATTCAACACTACTTAACCAAACTCAACTGCGTCTGTTTTACACATGCTTACGTCCCGCTTCGGTCGGTTGCCGATTCTTTTTTTCGATTTTTAAAAGGAATGCAAATCATGGTTTCTCCTCTTTTTTTCTCTAAAAAAATATCTGCCTTAACAATGTCACGCCGCGACAAACTCCCATTATTTTCTTACAGCATCATGGGCATGCTCATCATGGCGATGTTGTTGTCCTTCACCATGGTGAGTCGGCACGCTACAGCACAAACGCCAGCGTCGCCACCCGCTTCAGCGCCAGCAGGCGCAGGTGCTGGTGCAAAGTTTGCTGATCACAAAACAAAAGAATTAGCGCGTATTGCGCATCATTTAGAAGTGCTACAAACATTACAGTCATGCGTACAAGCTGCAAATGATCATGCTGCCATGAAAACCTGCAACGAAACTGCTAAAGCATCAGAGCATCAAAAGTAATTTGAGTACGCTTTAAAACAAAAAACCTCATTCTTGCGAATGAGGTTTTTTTTACTTCAACAACTTACTAAGAACTTAAAACACAAGTATCTTATTTAGGAGGGAATACTGTTGGATTAGCTGTGATGTAAGCATTAACAGCATCGATATTCAAACTACCGAAGCCAGTTGCTGCACTCCATCCTGATGCGGCGGCGCTCATACCTGGATAAGTTGTGCTCCAGCCGTTGTATTCAATCGAATCACCATCAACAGTAGCGCTAGTCACAGGAAATACTAAACCTGGATTTGCTGGAATAGCTTTATAAAATGCCGAATTTGGAAAGCCTAAATTGTTACCATGAGCTGATTCCAAACGTGCCCAAAAGCCAGCAAACATCGGTGCGGCCATACTTGTACCACCAACTGCTGCATAAGCTGTTCCATTAGCCGCTTGGTTAATGTAGATATTCGTACCGCTAGCTTGCGCTGCATCAAAAACGATATCTGGCAAACCACGATAAGTGTGTCCTGAACCAACGATACTTGCTGTCTGCCAAGCTGGGGCCAATTCATTTTTACTGAAACCGCCACCAGTAGACCAGATACGCACAGCGCTACCATCACCAGTTGAAGCAGAACCTTCATTCCATACTGCCTGACCAGCGTATGCGCCAGTAGAAGTAGTGAATAACGCAGTACCACCTACAGCAACAACATACGGTGAGCTAGCTGGCTCACTAACGTCATAGGTTTTTTTCTGGGTAGTAGTTTTTGCTACGCCAGGGTTACCTTGTGAGTCAGTATCGCAGTTATACGGACCAGCATCACCAGCAGCAACGGAGAATGTAATCCCTTGTGCTACGGCTTGTTTAAAGACAGCGTCATCAGCTGCTTGTGAGCCGGATGATTTAGCAGAAGCTTCGCACTCACCCAAAGAAACGTTAACTACACTAGCAACGTTAGCGGTTACAGCAGCGTTATAAGCGGCTGTCAGTGCTGCATCTTCCATGGAGTTTGCTGTGTAGAATATCAGCTGTTTAACACCACCAGCCGCACCATAAATTACTTGACTATCCAAGGCCCATTCAACTTCACCGGATTCATCAGTAGTATTTTCGCCACCAACATAAACAACCGTTGGAGTCAATTTTGGCAAGCTTGGATTATTGCTAAGGAAGGTTGCAAAATCTTGCAAGGTGTAAGTCATGTTTCCTTCAGCAATCGTTCCAACAATCGCTGTAGAAGCAGCTGGTGTAGTCACAGCGTTATAAATCCCTGGGTATTGAGTTGGGATATGAGCGACTTCTGTACCAGTAGCAGCTTGAGTTCCTGATTTTGCTGCAGTATGAACACCGCTATGAGTTGCATGATGTATTGCAGCATTTTGCAAACCCAGTACTGAACCAACGATATCAGCTAATGCAGCTGGAATCTGTGCAGGTTTGTCGTTTGCGTAAACGCTACGGCCTTCGTGCGTGAAGCGCTTCAATGAAGTATTAAACGCTTGTTTTACCGTTGCAGCAGTACCATCAGCACTCACCAAGGTACGGTTTGAGCTAACGCTAATGTTTTTAAATCCAGCTGAAGTTAAGTGAGCAACAACCGCATCAACTTGTGCTTGAGTTGGCGAGTATTGTGCAGCGAATTGTGCTGGTGTCAGGAATTTATGGTACGAAGCATTGCCCGGTGTATGCAACGCTGTCAAGAAACTTTCCAACTGTGCTTGATTACGTAATTGCAAACTCACTGTAACGCTCTTCTGTTCGCCTTGCGCCATTTCTACAGCGATTTGGTCTGCAGTAACTTCCGCACCAGTACTGTCGTGTGTATGTACTTTAGCTAAAAATGCTTCTGTCTTAGTTGGGACCCATGATGAAGTATCAACGGCTGCTTGCGCACCCATTACTCCACATGCCAAGGAAATTGCTAATGCCAATGAAGAGATGCGTGGAAGCACAAATTCTCCTGCGGATGCGTTTGATTGCAAATTAAAGTTGCTGCTAAATTTCATCGTCGTTCCTCCGAATACACAATTTTATAACCCGAGTTACTTGTGGCAACCAGGCCGCTTATACCGATCATTTTTCAGATTTTTACTTCCTATCTTTTTATAAAAATGATCGTCTTTGAAAAACCTAAATCCTTTAGGAGTTATTTCTATTTAAGAATATTTCTAAAGAACATCTAGATTCTTGCGAGCAAGTTTAAGCGTGATTTTTTTAAATTACTAGATGGTATTTGTCGAAATTGACCCGCATTACAACACTCATTTTTAGAAGGAAAATTTCAATTATTGTGCTGCGATAAAATTTGATTGCCTTACGAAAGTGCTTTAAATTTCAAGCATTTAAATTTCATTGGCGATGACTTCTTTTCCTTATTTATTTCATCATTTTTAAAATTTTTTTCACATCATCAACACAAAAACAATTCTTACAATAAAAAACCCCATTCTTGCGAATGAGGTTTTTTTACTGCATCAACTCACTAAAAAATTAAAATCCAACCGCCTTATTTAGGAGGGAAAACTGTTGGATTAGCAGTGATGTAAGCATTCAATGCATCGATATTCAAACTACCGAAGCCAGTTGCTGCGCTCCATCCTGATGCTGCTGCTTTCATACCTGGATAAGTGGTGCTCCAGCCGTTGTAGTCAACTGAATCACCATCAACCGTGGCGCTAGTCACAGGGAATACTAAGCCTGCATTAGCTGGAATAGCTTTGTAGAAGGCCGAATTCGGGAAGCCCAAATTATTGCCATGTGCTGATTCCATACGAGCCCAGATACCGACAAATATCGGTGAAGCCATACTTGTACCACCAACAGTACCGTACGCAGTGCCGTTGGCTGCTTCATTGATATAAATATTAGTACCACTTGCTGAAGCAGCATCAAATACAAGGTCAGGCAAACCACGATATGTGTGGCCTGAACCAACGATGCTCGCTGTTTGCCAGCTTGGTGCCAATTCGTCTTTACTAAAACCGCCGCCTGTAGACCAGATACGCACAGCACTACCATCGCCAGTTGAAGCAGTGCCTTCATTCCATACTGCCTGGCCACTATATCCGCCAGAAGATGTAGTGAATAAAGCAGTACCGCCTACTGCAACAACATACGGAGAACTAGCTGGCTCACTAACGTCATAAGTTTTTTTCTGTGTAGTGGTCTTTGCTACACCAGGGTTTCCTTGCGAGTCAGTATCGCAGTTATACGGGCCGGCATCACCTGAAGCGATTGAGAAGGTAATTCCTTGTGCTACGGCTTGTTTAAAGACCGCATCGTCAGCTGCTTGTGAACCAGATGACTTAGCGTCCGCTTCGCACTCACCTAATGAAACATTGACTACGCTGACTACGTTAGCTGTCACAGCAGCGTTATAGGTGGCCGTCAGTGGTGCATCTTCCATTGAACTTGCTACATAAAAGATCAGTTTTTTTGGCACGCCAGTACCGTAGATCACTTGGCTATCCAAGGCCCATTCGACTTCACCGGATTCATCGCCAGACGCAGTTCCAACATTGACGACTGTAGGCACATAACCTTGTGGCAAAGTTGGGTTAGCTTTAAGGAATGCAGCAAAATCTTGAAGCGTGTATGTCATGCTACCTTCAGCAATTGTTCCTACAGTCGCATTGGATGCAATAGGCGTAGTCACGTCACCATAGATTCCTGGATATTGGGTTGGGATATGGGCGACTTCTGTGCCAGTCGACGCAGCAGCTGTGCTAGATTTTTTGGCTGCATCATGAACACCGCTATGCATGACATGATGAATTGCCGCATTTTGCAGACCCATTACTGAACCAATAATATTGCCCAATTCAGCTGGAACCTGTGCAGGTTTGTCATTAGCAAAAACGTGGCGACCTTGATGATTAAAACTTTTCAGTGAAGTATTAAATGCTTGCTTCACCGTTGCAACAGTACCATCAGCGCTTACCAGTGTGCGGTTAGAGCTAACGCTAATGTTTTTAAAACCAGCGCTGCTCAAGTGAGCAACGACAGCATCAACTTGCGCTTGTGTCGGGGAATATTGTGCGGCGAACTGCTCTGGCGTCAGGAACTTGTGATAAGACGCATTACCCGGTGTATGCAACGCTGTCAAAAAGCTTTCCAGCTGGTCTTGATTACGTAATTGCAGACTCACGGTAATACTCTTTTTTTCACCTTGCGCCAACTCCACTGCGATTGCGTCCGCAGTAACAGCAGCACCGGTACTATCAACAGTATGCACTCTGGGTAAAAAGGCTTCTGTTTTAGTTCCTACCCAAGATGAAGTGTCACTGGCTGCTTGCGCACCCATTACACCGCATGCTAAGGAAAGCGCTATTGCTAATGTGGAGATACGTGGAAGTACTAAGTCTCCTGCTTTAACTGCTGATGCTTTAGAATTCATTTTTCTTATTCCTCTAAAAGTAAACAACATGAAAAACACTTGAACATCGCACTGGACTCCATTTGTAATGAGAACCATGCGCTAATGAAGACCTCCCTACGAATTCACCACCGTTGATATAACGATGAACTCCCGGGTTACGAGAACCAACCTTCATCAGTACGCCAAGCGTCAATATTGAGAATCACACATCTCTAGATTTAAATTCCCCGGAAGAATATTTCTAAAGGACATGCTGAATCTCGGAACTGAGTTTAGGCGCGTATTTTTTAAATTACTAGGTGGTAAACATGAAATTTACTCGGAACATTGAAACTCATTTGTAAATAAAAATTTACGTTTATTGTCCTGCGATAAAATCTGATTGATTTCTTCATTTTTTATTTTTTAATTACCGCAAAGAAATCTTTTAAAAACTTACATTGTCGTGCTTTGCGGCAATAATATTCAGGATCTTCAAGGAATTGATGAAACCAACTCTCAGCATTATTGGCGCAGGAAAAGTAGGGCGAGTCCTCGGTCAGCAATTTTTTAAACACCACATATTTACACTGCACGATGTATTGAATCGCTCTTTAAGTAGCAGCTTAGCGGCGTGTAAGTTTATGGGCGCAGGTAACGCCATCAGTGAATTTTCCGAGCTACGTCAAGCCGATGTCTATATGTTGGCCGTCTCTGACGATCAAATAAAATCGTGCAGCCAGCAACTCCAACAGCTCGGGCTCATTAATCCTGACACGCTGGTTTTCCATTGCAGCGGCGCACTTTGCGCCAGTGAATTAGGTATGACTAACGGCGCAGCCAGCTTGCATCCGATTCGTAGCTTTGCCGACCCGACTACCGTTGCTGCGCAATTTACTGACACCATTTGCAGCGTGGAAGGTAACGCCAATGCGGCACAAATATTAACTACGGCATTAGAAAAAATGGGCGCACAGGTAGTGCACTTAGAGCCAGAAGGGAAAGCGCTTTATCATGCTGCTGCGGTGTTTGCCAGCAACTACCTAGTTACCTTAATGGATGCCGCACTCACGACATTTCAGGCCGCTGGAATTCCGTTGAAAATGGCACAGCACATGACAGAACCATTAGCGCGAGAAACCCTGGAAAATGTATTTCGCTTAGGCGCAAAAAATGCATTGACCGGCCCGATTGCACGTGGAGATTTTTTGACGGTAAAGCGTCATCACGACGCACTAAACAGTACGAACCCAGACAATGCCGAGCTGTATATGGCATTAGCTGAGTCAACTAAACAAATGAAAGACCGCGACGCATAAGTGGTGCTAATTTCAAACATACACTTTCAGCCACTTACATAATAAGAAACCTCAGCGCGATTTCTCCCTTCCGATTTGGCGAAATACATCGCCTCATCGACACGCGCAAATAATTCGTCAGCACTTTCATTTTCAGCCCACTCCGCCACGCCCAAACTAATCGTGACAGAGGCAGCGCCGTCTGCAATGGAGAACGCATGGTTTTGCACATTCAAGCGCAATTGCTCGGCAACTTTATAGGCTTGTTCCAATTCACATTTCTTTAATAGCAGCGCGAATTGCTCACCACCCCAACGACACAGCAAATCACTACCGCGCACCGATTCCTTACTCATTCTAGCGATATCCATAATGATCTGATCACCGGTGACGTGACCGTGCAATTCATTAATTTTCTTTAAAAAATCAATGTCAAATAAAATGAACGAAAGAGGATATTTAGCACGCCGCATGTCAAGCACCGTTTGTTGAAATGATGTGGTGAATGACTGCCGGTTCATCAAGCCAGTCATGCCGTCGCAATTAGTTAAAGCCAGCAAGCGGCTCTGATGATGCGCAATTGAAAACCACGCCAACAACAATGCCAGGGTGGTGATGATGACACCTATGGCGGCATTCACAAAAAACAGCGGCTGCACTTGAGCTGCTTCGTCAGCTGCATCGCTCTCCACAATCAAATGCCAGCCCAGCTCGGGAATATAACGTGCATTGAACAAAATATTGGTCGCTGCTAATTCGTATGAGGAGTTCAGTTCAGTGTGTTCATTGTTTAAAATTTCTTCGGCAATTTGCTTAATGCCCTCCTGCTCGTGAATATTTCCATGCAAATTGTGCTGATTATCGGATAAAACAATCTTCCCGCTGGTATCTACAAAATACACAGAGCGCTTAAAATCATTCACATAATGATCCATCGCTTTAGTAACCAGCTCTAGCGGCATGCTGACGCCAGCTGCGCCTAAAAATTTTCCTTCTGAATTTTGAATCCGGTAGCTGATATACAGATTGGGATGATTAGTTTCATCCGACTCAGCTGCTACCGTCGTTTCATAGGCGTGCTTTGCAGCGCGCGTTTTAAAATACCAGGTGTCATGAAAATTTTCAGGGTTAATCGTTCTGATCACGCCTTGACTGTCATAAAACTGCCGATCTTTTTCTGTCACTAAAAAATGGGAAGTAGATTGGTCTTTTTGTTGGGCAGACTTTAAATGTGCCAACAGTCTTGCACTGTCATGCTCATCACTTAAAATCCAGTCACGTACCACGGCATCATCCGCCATCCGCGCTGAAGTAAGGATTGAGCGAGCGATATTACGTTGAATTTCGGCCGATAAACTGTCACCCGTTAACGGCAAGGTTTTCTGGGCGCTGGTTTGCACCATCAGGGCACGCGTCGAATACAGCGTCACCGCGCTATTAGCGACGATGCCAATAATTAACAACAATCCTAACCAAACCAACAATCGATACTTTTTATATAAGTGGCGCATATAAACAGTTAAGTTGATGAATGAGGAAACCGTGCTTGCTGATTCTAATTCATGCACATGCGTTTGTTGCTGAGTTTATTGCTTATTATGTTGGCGCACTTAAAGATTGATGTTATTTTATTTGCCAAAATGGTATTTCAGTTTCATAAACTACACGACAAAAGCATCTCAATTTGTCATTTTGTTTCACTATTTAGCTGTATCATTCCTACGTTAAAATTTGAACGTTGAAATTTAAATACCATAATCCTAACTGGAGACACTATGAAATTAACTGCCTGGGCCACACTCGCTAGCGTGCTGATGTACATTTGGGTTTTTGCCAAAGTTGGAAAAGCGAGAGGCGTGCATAAAGTTCCCGCACCGCTGACTGATGGCCCGGTTGAATTTTTAATTGCCTTACGAGTACAGGCAAATACGGTGGAACAGCTCATTATATTTTTACCTCTTTTATGGTTATGCTGCATTTTCATGAGCGACCAAATTGCCGCAATATTGGGTGCAATCTGGGTCGTTGGCCGTATTCTTTATGCTCTCGGCTATTATCAAGCGCCAGACAAGCGCAGCCTTGGTTTCTTAATCTCCAGCGTTGCTGCCATAGGCTTATTAATTAGTGCGGTAACTGGCCTGATCATTCACTAAACACACGGCATTATGAATAACAAACTCACTTTACCGCTCGTATCTTCTTACCTGTTAGCTGTGCTGGCAGGCATTGTGGTGTTAAAAGCGGGTTTATTATTAGCCCTTTTTTCCGGCCTGCTAGTCTATTCCCTGGTGCATTTACTGACCCCGCTGGTCGGCAAAAAAATCAAGTTTGTTAAAGCCCGCATCTTTGTTTTAGCGATCTTGTCGGTCATTGTAATTAGCGGTTTAACGGCGCTGATATTTAGCGCCGTTACCTTTGCTAAAAGCGATGCCGGCAGTTTGCATATGTTGTTGCAAAATTTGGCTGGCATCATCGAAGTGTCGCGCTCACAAGTTCCGACCTGGCTAAGCGATTACCTTCCTACCGGCAGCGATGCATTGCGCGAAGTAATGTCGGACTGGCTGCGTGAACACGGGCAAGAAGCCAAATTATGGGGGCAAGAAGCCGGGCACTCCATCATTCACCTGTTAATGGGCATGATTATTGGTGGCATGATTGCTATCAACGATGCGCGTTCTAAATTACCTGAGTTTGCGGGGGCGCTATTACAACGCTCAGTTAATTTGCACACAGCGTTTCAGCGCATCGTGTTTGCCCAGGTACGTATTTCCGCCATTAATGCCGCATTTTCCGCGATTTATTTACTCGTGATTTTGCCCGCTTGCGGCGTGCATTTGCCGTTCTCAAAAACCATGGTACTGATTACTTTTGTCACGGGCTTATTACCTGTGGTAGGTAACATTATTTCCAACACCGTAGTTGTGATTGTCAGCCTTTCGCACTCGTTAGAAATTGCCATGTTTTCGCTACTGTATATGGTGCTGATCCACAAATTTGAATATTTTTTGAATGCCAAAATAATCGGCACACAAATCAATGCTAAAGCCTGGGAATTGTTGATCGCTATCCTGGTAATGGAGTCGCTGTTTGGCATTCCCGGATTAATCGCGGCACCGGTATTTTATGCTTGGTTAAAAATTGAGTTGGGGATGGGATGTACACCGGCAGCGCCTGTACAACACTACTAACTGAATTGCCAGAGTTTTCATTTGTGATTTTTCTTCAAAAATCCCTTAAAACTTGTAATTTATTCCAGCGCGTAACACGGGCAAATAACGTAGTTTATTTGCCTTATCCTCCACCGTATTGCGCTCTCCCGCCAAATCATTATCTAAGTTCTGGCATAAATTAACGCCACCAACAACGCCTAGCGTGCAACCCGTATTCGTGATGCTCGTGTTGGCGCTTCCCTGAAACATCACGCCCAGATCAGCATTAAATCCCCAGCCTTTTTGTTGCACATGAGCAGTATCCCAGCCAACTCCCAAATAGGGTGCCACGGTTCGGTAATCTATCTTGGCATTAATTGCGCCAGCCTCTGCGGCGTTATACACATCACCTTGAATCACATAATTTTGATTTCCGTCGGCTTGCGCTACCCCGGTAAATTTATTGCCGTTGAGCATCACACCACCCGACAAATGGAATGCGCCTTGCAATGGATACCAATCCAGCAACATATCCAAGGTGCGCAATTTTAATTTTAGATCGTAGTTAATATCAGATGGAGTGCGATTGGTATTTACATCGAGAAGATTGACACCTAAGCGCGCTTGTAAATCACTGTGAAACGCATAACCCATTTGCACGCCAAACCCGGTCGTGCCTGCATTCAAACTTAGCACGGGTTCGTCCGCCAACACAGTGTGAGCAATTAGTACACTCAACATCCAGAACCATTTTTTCATGATGAATTCCTCAGCGCGTGAGTTCAGATACATGGGCACAGGTCGAACTATTATCGTAGTTGCCTTTTATTCTTGGTGCAAGGCAATATTACAAATATTTACTACACCCTTTACAATAGTGGTTTTTCACCGACTACGAGCACCTTATGTCCCTGCGCATCCTCGCCACTGGTGGCACTTTTGATAAACATTACGACGAAATCGCTGGCAAACTGACCTTTGCAAAAAGCCATTTACCCGACGTTATCGCACGCGCCAGAATTACTCTTCCCACCCAGCTTGAGATCGTCGCCATGCTCGATTCGTTGGATATGCAGGACGCAGACCGCAGCAACGTGCTAGCGGCTTGCCAGCAGGCTACGGAAGCCGCTATCGTGATTATTCATGGAACAGACACCATGAGCGAAACCGCCCACGTGATCGGCAACGCCAAATTGGCTAAAACGATCATTTTGACCGGCGCCATGATTCCGTATGAAATCGCCAATTCGGATGCCTTGTTCAATTTAGGCTTTGCTTGCGGTATTGCACAGGCTTTACCGCATGGCGTTTATATTGCGATGAACGGGCAGATTTTTAATTGGGACAATGTGAAAAAAAATCGCACACAAGGCGTGTTTATTCAAAAATAACCGGGTAAGGATTTCCATGTATTGCGCAACCTTCATCTTCAAGAAAAAGCAATTCGATGACGAGTTTTACCAACTGGACCAATCGATTGCCGAATTTGCCAGACAAACCACCGACTATATCGGCGAAGAGACGTCAGAAAACCTGGAGACCGGTTGCGTATCAAACATGTATTACTGGCGCACCATGGAAGGCATGCAAGAGTTGATGCAACATCCCAAACACCTGCAAGCCAAGGCCGCGCAGACGAATTGGCTGGACGGATATCAGGTGGTGATTTCGCAAGTCTTGCGTTGCTATGGGGATGGCACTATTCCACATCCGACTGAGTCGTTCATCAATAGCTAGACATTGACAGTAATAAAAAAGGACACCGCGGTGTCCTTTTTTATTACTTCTAAAATCATCAACTACCGTCATTCCCACCTGCGCGGGAATGACAGCTTGTAGCGTTAAGCCACTTGCTTCTTCACTTCGTTAAAACCAGCCAACAAAGTAGCCTGCTTGGCTTGCGCTAACGCCAAATGACGTTCCTTGACATGGCCATAACCGCGAATTTCTTCAGGGATGCTGGCGATGGCAATCGCTTTCGATAAATTATCTTTGCTCAACTGCGCCAACAAAGCAGTAATCGTTGCGCGATATTCCACCGGCAAAGCGCGTTCCATCTTACGCTCGGCGGTATAACCGAAAATATCCAAAGCAGTACCACGTAACGATTTGAATTTAGCCAGAACACCAAATGCCGATGTCATCCAAGGGCCAAATTTCTGCTTAACCAAATGCCCCTTAGAATCACGTTTAGCCAACAACGGTGGTGCCAGGTGGTAGTTGATTTTGTAATCGCCTTCAAACATGTCCGCGATCTTTTTAGCGAAATCACCGGACGTATGCAAGCGCGCTACTTCATATTCATCCTTGTACGCCATCAACTTGAATAAATACTTGGCCACCGCTTCAGTCAAACGTGTGCCGGTCTCAGTTACGCGGCCTTCAGCCAACTTCACTTGCGCAACAAAGTCAGCGTATTGCTGAGCATAAGCCGCGTTTTGATAGTCAGTTAAAAACTTGACGCGTTTGGCAATGGTTGCTTCTAACGTTGGTGCACGTTTGAATTCAATCACTGTTGCAGGCGTTGCGATTTTTTGCACGGCTGGCAAATCAAATGCAGCTTTACGGCCCCATTCAAAAGCAGATTTATTGAAGCCGATAGAAACACCATTCAGTTCAACTGCGCGCATTAAGGACGCTTCAGTTAATGGTACCCAGCCTTTTTGCCATGCATAACCCAACATAAACATATTGGTCGCGATATTGTCGCCCATTAAAGCGGTAGCAATATCACCTGCGGCGATCAATGACACACGGTCAGTTCCGCAAGCATGACGAATCGCAGCTTCTGCGCTGTCACCTGGGAATTGCCAGTCAGGATTTTTAACAAACGCTGCCGTTGGTGAAGTCGTGGTGTTAATGGCTGCATAAGTGCGTCCTTCGCCCATGCGTGACAATGCGTCGCGCCCAGCGGTAACAATCACATCACAACCGATGACCAGATCAGCTGCGCCAGTACCAACGCGGGTGGAATGAATATCGGCATCATGGTCGGCAATACGCACATGTGACAATACCGGTCCGCCCTTTTGCGCCAAACCGCTCATATCCAATACAGAACAAGCCTTGCCTTCGATATGTGCTGCCACCGCTAAAATCTGACCAACCGTCACCACGCCGGTACCACCAACGCCGGTCACGATAATACCGAACGGCTCTGCCGTTGAAGGTAATTGTGGCGTTGGCAATTGCATCGGCGTGCCAACTACTTCGACTTTTTTCGGCTTCTTCAACGCGCCACCTTCGACCGTCACAAAGCTCGGGCAGAAGCCATTCACGCAGGAATAATCCTTATTACAGCTAGACTGATTAATTTGACGCTTACGACCAAGTTCCGTTTCTAACGGTTCTACCGACAAGCAATTCGACTGCACACTACAGTCCCCACAACCTTCACACACGGCTTCATTAATTACCGCGCGAATTGCTGGGTCTGGGAATTCTTTACGCTTCCGGCGGCGGCGTTTTTCACTCGCACAGGTTTGGTCGTAAATCATAGCGGAAACGCCTTTAACTTCACGCAATTCACGTTGCACCGCATCGAGCTCGCTGCGGTGACGCACCGTAACGCCTTCGGCCCATTTGTAATCTGCTGGATATTTATCCGGCTCATCCGTCACTACAATAATCGGGCTGACACCTTCTGCAGCGATCTGACGCGAGATCATACCTGGATCAAGTGGGCCGTCAAATACCTGCCCACCAGTCATGGCGACTGCGTCGTTGTATAAAATTTTGTAGGTGATATTTACTTTTCCAGCGACGGCTGCGCGGATCGCCAGCAAGCCGGAATGAAAATAAGTACCATCGCCCAAATTGGTAAACACATGTTGCTCAGTAGTGAACGGCGCTTGTCCAACCCAACTCACACCTTCGGCACCCATGTGACTGAAGTTGGTGGTTTCACGATCCATCCACAACACCATGTAATGGCAACCGATACCGGCTAATGCGCGGCTACCGTCAGGCAATTTGGTGGACGTATTATGTGGGCAACCTGAGCAGAAATGCGGAACACGATCTTTAGTCGGATCAGGTTTGGCCGCAACTGAAAGCAAAGTTTCTTTAGCTTCCAAAAAGGCGATACGTTCCGCTACTTTTTCCGCCACCGGATGACCGGCAAAATACTTTGAGATCCGTGAAGCGATAGCGCGGGCGATTTGCGCCGGGCTCAGTTCATAAGTCGCTGGCAGCAACCAGTCGCCATGACCTGCACCTTGCAAATTACTCCATTCGCCAGTGTCGTCAAATTTACCGACTACACGTGGGCGAACTTTATCTACCCAGCAATACAGCTCTTCTTTTAACTGGTATTCCAGAATCTGGCGTTTTTCTTCCACGACCAGAATCTCTTCCAAACCTGTTGCAAACTGGCGTACGCCTTCGGATTCAAGCGGCCAGATCATACCGATTTTATACAGACGCAAACCGATATCGCGCGCTACTTGCTCATCAATACCCAAATCTGCCAAAGCTTGGCGGGTATCCAGATACGATTTACCGGCAGTGATAATACCGATTTTGGCGTGATCGCTATCCCAAATAATTTGATTCAGTTTGTTGGCACGCGCATACGCCAACGCGGCATACCATTTGAAGTTATTCATGCGCGCTTCTTGCGCCAATACCGCGTCGTTCTGACGAATATTCAAGCCGTCCGCTGGCAGTGTTAAATCTGTTGGAATAACTGGTTGCACACGGTCAGGATCAATCTCAACCACCGCGCCGGACTCTACGATATCCGTCACACATTTCATCGCTACCCACAAACCGGTATAACGGCTCATGGCGAAGCCGTGCATACCGTAATCCAAATATTCCTGTACTGAGGACGGATATAAAACCGGAATGCCGCAAGCATTTAATATATGTTCACTTTGATGTGCCGTAGTGGACGATTTTGCCGCATGATCGTCACCGGCCAATACCACAACACCACCGTATTTGGAGGTACCGGCATTATTAGCGTGCTTGAATACGTCGCCGCAGCGATCAACGCCCGGGCCTTTACCGTACCAAATTGAAAATACACCGTCGTATTTCGCGCCGGGGAACAAGTTGACTTGTTGCGTACCCCACACCGTGGTGGCCGCCAAATCTTCGTTCATGCCAGGATGGAATTTGACGTGTTCAGCTTCCAGATATTTTTTCGCTTTTTCAGCGGTTGTATCCACACCACCCAATGGCGAGCCGCGATAACCAGTGATGTAACCAGCGGTATTTAAACCTGCTTTTACGTCACTTTGGTGCTGCAACATCGCCAGGCGAATAAAGGCTTGCGTACCTGTCATAAAAGCACGGCCACGCTTAAGCGCGTATTTATCTTCTAATGAGATCGCGTCTGAAGCGGGGGCTCCTGGGGAGGCCGATAGTGCTAGTTCAGACGGTGAAGGCTTACTAATGTCGTTCATGTGTGTCTCCGTGCCATGTTTGGGTGCGGTGTTGGATGTAAAGCTTAGGTGATAACCTTGCGGCTTATTTTTTGGCTTATTGCTACGGCTTATTTTTACAAGCCTCTATCCGCTTATTGCCGGTATTGAGCCAATGTTGAGCTACCTCCACGATAATTCCTTATGAAAATTAACGTGGGTGCGGCACATTAGCACAGCGCAAAGTGCGACTCAATGCACACACTTTAATTTTCTTACCGGTACAGTTGCTGATACTGTATTGGCAATAAATGTAATTCAGCTCTTATTAGCAGCTTAGTTTGATCCATTTTTGGATAAGCATCAACACTCAGTCGGCTATTAACGCTAAAATCAAAAAATCGCAAAAAACAACATAAAAACGGAAGACATCAGGCATGCAACATATTTTCTATGAAATTTTCGCCACCATTTTAGCCACCATGACCGCCCTGCTGCCCATCGCCAATCCGCTCACCACGGTTGCCGTTCTACCAGCGATTGCAGCGCACCTGACTCCAACAGAACGTGCAATTCAAGTCCGACGGGCCTGTTTTTACATGGCCGCCATCCTGGTAGTTTTTTTGCTGGCTGGTGCAGTCTTGATGGATTTTTTTAGCATTTCCATTCCTGGCTTACGGATTGCGGGCGGCTTAATTGTCTGCAAATTCGGCTTTAACATGCTGTTTCCCCCTGCTGAACAGACTCATGAACAGAATCTGAATAACAAACGCGATATTTCATTTAGCCCACTCGCGATGCCAACGCTGTCTGGCCCCGGTTCAATTGCGGTGGTGATTTCCATGTCGACCGGCGTGCACAGTCAAACCGCATTGCCGATCTGGCTGGGCTATCTTTCTGTGGTGTTTGGTATTTTGCTGGTGGCGTATACGTCGTGGCTAGTGTTACGCGCTTCGGAACGCTTAACTTCCCTACTCGGCGCAGATGGTATTGAAGCGGTTTCACGCATCATGGGATTTTTGCTGATCTGTATCGGTGTGCAATTTGTGATTAACGGCATCGGCAATCTATTGCATGATCCGCTGTTTTGGCCTGAGTTACTGACGCTGTGAGTTGACTAAAATTTTAATACTCTGGAAATAGAGGAGGTATATGAAAAACGCCCTCCTCTATTTTGACTATCTTTTTAACTATCGAACACGCTTTTTCCAGAAGTAACTGCAAGCCGTCACCAACGCCAGCAAGCTCATCAAACCCAGCCACAAGTAATTGCCGCATACAATATACGGCGTTAAACCTTGGTAACCCTGCACGCTCACGTCCAGTTCCCCCCGCACAAAAGGTGCTAACTGTTTCACAATCTGGCCTTGCGCATTCACCAACGTAGTTACGCCAGTATTGGTTGAGCGCAGCATAGGACGCCCCATTTCCAGGGTGCGCATTTGAGTAATTTGTACATGTTGCGGCATCGCCCAAGAATCGCCGAACCACGCCAGATTAGTCATATTTAATAAAATCGTCGGCATGGCTTGCTGGGTAAAATAGGCATGGGCAATTTTGGCGGCGATTTCTTCACCGAACACATCTTCATAACAAATATTGGGCAAAATTTGCTGATCTTTTACGGCAAATGGTGCTGCCAATAATGCACCGCGTTGTTGATCACCCATAGGAATATTCATGAAATGATAAAACCAGCCGAAGCCCCAAGGAATAAACTCGCCGAACGGAACCAGGTGATGTTTGTCGTAGCGATAAGTTGTTTTTTGCGGCGTTGGTGTAATACCGATCATGCTGTTGGCATATAAATTAGGCCCGTCACTACTAAACATGCCAAGTGCAATATGGCTGTTAGTTTGCGTGGCAAATTTTTGTAAATCCGGTAAATATTCCGGCGGTAAAAATTGCATCGGCAACGGCAAGGCTGATTCTGGCGTAACGATTAAATCGGCCGGCTTTTTTAAAATAGCATCGTAATAAAAGCGCAGTGAATCAATTAAATGCTCTTGTTCAAATTTAATTGCCTGGTCCACATTTCCCTGCAACAGCCGCACAGTTAACGGCGCGCCGCTTGGCGTAGTCCAGCTCACATACTGAAGCGCACCGCCTAACAAAAAAATACCGACGGCGACTGCACTAAAGCTACGTTTCCCATCTAAAAATAACACCACAGAACCCGCAAAAATCGCTGTCAACCAAGTAATGCCGAATACACCAATAATCGGCGCATAACCGGCTAAGGGGCTGGCATTGTGCGCATAGCCGGAAACCAACCAAGGGAAGCCGGTAAACAGCCAATCGCGCGTCCATTCTGCCAAGCTCCAAAGTGTCGGAAACCAGACCAGACAGATAACGGCGGGTGAAAAATGCGCTTTATAGCGCGCCGCAAGGCCCATAAATAAAACGGGGATGCAGGCAATCGCACCTGTGAATAAAAACACGGCAAAAACAGCTAGCCAGACTGGCATATCACCGTAACGAAACATCGTCACGGTCAACCAGATCACGCCAAAAAACAACCATGAAAAACAATACAGCCAGGTAGTTTTCATGATTTTTTTGATGTCATTTTCAACATACAGCACGCAAAACAAAGCCGATAAACTCAGCAGTTGCAACGGCCAGTATCCAATCGGCGCAAACGCCAACACGTTAAGCCCACCGGCTAAAAAGGCACACAGAAAAAGTACCCAATTAGGGCAGCGGGAAATGACACTTTGCATTGAGTCTTAGTTATGAGGTAAACAGGGAGTATTAAAGTAAATCGACATCATTTTCACTGTGCGGCAGTCGTTCAATCAACAACACATGCACCTGCCTTGGGTCGGCGCGCAGCACCTCAAAACTGATACGGCCAATAGCAAACTTATCGCCTTTATGCGGAACCCGCGCCAGATGGTTCGCCACTAAACCGCCGATGGTATCCACATCTTCATCTGAAAAATGGCTACCGATGATATCGTTAAACTGACTAATTTCGGTCAGCCCTTTAACCCGCCAGCGTGCGCCTTGAGTGCCGGGATCGATAGATAAGATATTGTCTTCTTCTTCGTCAAAATCGTACTCATCTTCAATGTCGCCAACAATTTGTTCCAGCACATCTTCAATGGTAATCAAACCATCCACGCCGCCGTATTCATCCACCACCATCGCAATGTGATTTCGGTTAGCGCGGAAGTCGCGCAGCAATACATTCAAGCGTTTTGATTCAGGAATAAAAACGGCTGGGCGCAGCATGTCGCGCACATCAAATTCTTCATCAAAATAATAACGTAACAAATCTTTAGCCAGCAGCACACCGACCACTTTATCGCGATTCCCTTCCACCGCCGGAAAACGCGAATGTGCCGTGCTTATCACATGCGGCATCCATTCTTCGATCGGCTTGGAGATATCAATCACGTCCATTTGCGAACGCGGCACCATGATGTCACGGGCGCATAAATCAGAAACCTGAAATACGCCTTCGATCATTGAGAGCGCATCGGCATCAATTAAATTGCGTTCGTGCGCGTCTTGCAGCACTTCCAGCAATTCAACGCGGCTTTCAGGTTCAGGGGAAATCAGTGCAGTCAGGCGTTCAAATAAAGACCTGTGCGGTTTAATGTCAGAAGATGCTGCCTTGGTTGCAGTTTTAAATACAGCATTTCTGACGTTACTAGGATGTTCTGGCATAAGAGGCGGAGCGCCGATGTTTGAATATTATAGGATACATTAAATGCGCTTAATTTCCAAAACCCTTACAACAAAATTAAGCCGCAACCCGCAATTCGGATAAACGCTGATTGTAATGATCCAGCCAATGCAGTATTTCCAGCTTCCCATCCATATGCTCAACCAGCGCGGTACAACTCTCGACCCAGTCGCCGTCGTTACAGTAAGTTAATCCATTAATATCGCGAATTTCCGCATGATGGATATGCCCACAAACCACACCATCCACGTTTTGATGTGCTGCGTCAGCGGCAACTACACCTTCAAAACACGAAATAAAGTTAACTGCATTTTTCACTTTGAGCTTTAAATATTGCGACAACGACCAGTGCGACAAGCCAAACCAGCGTCGTACTTTGTTAATCGGCTGATTCAAACGCAGCAGCATTTCATACGCGTTGTCACCTAAAAATGCCAGCCAACGCGAATACAGCATTACGTTGTCATACTGATCGCCATGAATCACGAGCAGGCGTTTTCCGTCAGCAGTTTCATGAATCGGATTATTTTTAATTTCAACATCGCCAAACGACAGATCAAAATAATGGCGCAAAAATTCATCATGATTACCCGGCACATAAATAATCCGACTCCCCTTACGTGCTTTTCGTAGTAATTTTTGCACGACATCGTTGTGCGAACGCGGCCAATACCATGAGCGCTTCAAACGCCATCCATCCACAATATCACCGACTAAATAGTAAGTTTCGGCATTACAGCGTTTTAAAAAATCCAGTAAAACCTCAGCCTGACAACCCTTGGTACCCAAATGAATATCTGAAATAAAGATAGTGCGTAACTTAAAATCAAACTGCTCTTCCTCACTAACACTTCCCTTATTATTCATTGTATTACTCACTCATTGCTCCTTCATTTTGGCAAAGCAGACTGCATGGGTACGGATATTTTCGTGAGCTTAATTAAGTTGTGTGTCAACTTGATGAAATAGCGTGATTTTCATAAAAACTACAACATTCATGTCATTTTGTTGATGAATGATTGAGTTTTTACTACTGATTTTGATGGTCGGTGATACTGGTGCGGTTTTGAAGTTGGTGTTGGTGTTGAAGTTGGTGTTGAAGTTGGTGTTGAAGTTGGTGTTGAAGTTGGTGTTGAAGTTGGTGTTGAAGTTGATTTTGAAGTTGGTGTTGAAGTTGATTTTGAAGTTGTCTTTGACTTTGCTTTTGACCTACCCCCACTTCTAGTTCGGCCGGTTTTTCTAAGGAAAAAAGGATAAGAAAGGTTCGCTGTTTGAGCGTAGCGAGTTTCGAACTTTTCCCTTTTTTTCTTAGAAAAATCGGGGTTTCCGAAATAGCGTGGTCGCCTTTTTTGGCCTACCTTTTTTGGCGACGCAAAAAAGGCAGGTAGCTGCCGGTCTACCACCGGCCTACAAGCCTAAAATCAACCCAGAAAGTAATACAAAACTAACCGTATATCAACCGGTTTTGACTTATTTCCAGATTTCAAGATGATGTTGCACAGACTTAAATTAATCAGCCGAAATGACAAATTTAAGGCTTGGGGCCGGTGGTAGACCCTGTATCCCTATAGGGAGGGAGTCTCCGCCTGCATGCGGAGACCGTTCCGCAGGTGAGTGGCATGCCACTCAAAACCCCTGCTACACCGGCGACTAGTCACCTTTTTTGCTTCGCTGTTTAGACGTGGGACATAGGTAACGGGTGTATCCAGACATGGGTAACACATTTAAGCCGAATTAGTTGCAGCGCGCAAGTCGATTTTAAGAATCTTCTGGCGACAGTAAAATACATTAAATACACC
>NZ_PUGF01000007.1 GCF_002976435.1 Solimicrobium silvestre
AACGTAAGTCCATAGTATTGGCTGTATTCCAGGTCATAATGGCGGCTCCGATTGGACATCATTCTTGATGCCCAATAGTGTTACCTATGTCCTGATACAGGTGTTACCCATGTCTCACGTCTATACAGCGACGCAAAAAAGGCAGGTAGCCGCCGGTCTACCACCGGCCTACAAGCCTAAAACCAACTCCAGCTAGTAAATCAAAGATAACGCGTGATCACAAAAACCTGCCCAATCAAATCGGCACAGAGTACTTTCGGCACTAACCGTGTTAACTCCTGGATTCCCGCCTGCGCGAGAATGACGATAGTAGAGGTGCGGCTTAAACTACGTATTGAGCTTAATTAAATATCAAATCAACCGCCAAACCGCAAACAACAACAACGTATAAAACGCCGCCACAATATCATCCCACATCACTCCAAACCCACCCTTGATATGCTGATCAAAATAAGCAATAGGCGGCGGCTTAGTCATATCAAAAACCCGGAACCAAAAGAACGCCCAGCATTGGGTACTAAAACTAGCCGGCATAATAAACAGCAACACCAACCACATAGCAATAATTTCATCCCAAACCATACTGCCATGATCGGACACTCCCATCGCACGACCAGTCCGGTCACAAACAACAATGCCAAGTAAAAAACCTAAGACGATAATCCAGGCCCAATGTGCTTCCGTAAACACAGTCGGCCAGCGATGGCTTAATACATTAAATGCAATCCAGCCAAACAAAGTACCGGCCGTGCCAGGCATGATCGGAGATAAACCACTTCCAAAACCCTGCGCAATAAAATGGCTGGGATCCGACAACATAAAAACCGCAGTAGGCTTGATTTTTTGCGGTGGGTTAACTGAATCTTGGCTCATGAGCTGAAATGATCAAAGGATTGATGCGATAAAGAAAGCGGCTGGTTGTTTGCATCAACAATCCGCAAACCTGCTTCTGCTTCTATATAACCGATGCGAGTAACTACAGTATCCGCTTGTTTAGCTGCCGCCAATACCGCGCTACGCTGTGCGCTTGGCGCTGTAAAACACAATTCATAATCATCACCGCCAGCTAACGCGTATTCGCGGCATAACGCGGTATTTTGCTGCGCTAATATTGGACCAAAAGGCAAGGAATCGCACCACAACGTTGCGCCTAATTGCGAGCGTTTTAAAATATGCCCCAAGTCCCCAATTAATCCATCCGACACATCGATCGCCGCATGGGCAATACCGCGCAACGCTAAACCTAAGGTAATTCGCGGGCTGGGCTGATGCAGGCGCAATGCGGCTTGCTGATGATCGGCCTCGGATAATGCCTGCTGCTTTAAATAACCCGCCAATGCGAGTCTGGCGTCGCCTAAGGCACCTGACACCCAAATATCATCACCCGCTTGTGCGGCATCACGGCGTAATGCCTGCCCGATAGGAACTTCACCGAACACAGTAATGCAGATGTTGAGTGGGCCTTTGGTGGTGTCACCGCCGATTAACTGGCAGTGATGCTGCTCGGCCAAGAAAAACATGCCTTCGGAAAAATCACGCAACCAGTCGGGCTGCACTTCAGGTAGCGCTAAGGCCAGCGTAAAGGCACGCGGTTCGGCGCCCATGGCGGCCAGGTCGGATAAATTAACGGCTAAGGATTTATGTCCCAACATGCGTGGATTGGCGTCGGCGAAGAAGTGTCGGCCAGCGACTAACATATCGGATGAAATGGCTAATTGCATGCCGACGCGTGCCGACATTAAAGCACAGTCGTCGCCGATACCTAAGGGAATATAGGATGGCGACGACTGGCGCTCGGTGAAATAGTGTTGGATAAGTTCAAATTCAGACATTCGGGCATTTTACAGCCAAAATACCAGTCTGCTAATCAATGCGCCGCCAATAATTAACCAGACAAATAAAATCAACGCTAACAATAATGGCTTGGCTCCGGCTTTACGTACAGCAGATAAATGAGTGGTTAAACCTAAGGCTGCCATCGCCATTGCCAACAATATCGTATCAATCTGAACCAGAACATGTGTTAGCTGAGCGGGCAAGATATGGAGTGAGTTAACCACTGCCATACCGATGAATAAAAAGGCAAACCAAGGAATGGCTAATTTTGGCTTGCCAGGGGTATCAGCATCAGCAGAAGCTACGTTAGACGCACCATTAGCAGCAGATTTTCTAGCGAAATACAGCGACAACATCAACAAGAACGGTGCCAACATCATCACACGTACCATTTTAGTAATTACCGCCACATCTTCCACTGCAGGATTAATGCTGCGCCCTGCTGCCACTACTTGCGCCACTTCATGAATGGTAGAACCCGCATAAATACCGAAGGCATTCGCGCTGGTTGCCAGCCAATGCCAATCTAAATTCAGCTGATATAAATAAGGATACAAAAAAATCGCAATGCTACCGAACACCACGACAGTAGAAACCGCCACGCTTACTTGTTCCGGTTCGGCTTCCACTACGCCATCGGATGCCATAATTGCAGCAGCTCCGCAGATGGAACTACCGGCACCAATTAAAATCACGCTTTCAGGGTTTAATTTGAATAGTTTAATACCGATAAACAGTGCTAACAAAAATGTCGAACCAAGCACCAATACATCACTCGCAATCCCTGCCACGCCGACACCGGCGATATCTTGCAAGGTCAATCGGAATCCGTACAAAATAATGCCGAAGCGGAGTAAATTATGCTTACTCAATCCAACACCAGCCATAAATGTAGGTTCAACTTTTTTGTACCAAGTATTACCCAGCACCATTCCCAAAATAATCGCGATGGTAAGTGCACTAAATCCGTGACTTTGTAAAAAATCAATATCGCCCATAAAAGAAGCTAGGAAAGCAATTACTCCGCATAAAATCAGACCGGGTATCAATCCGGGATTCAAGCTTTTATAACGAGCTGGCAACATAATAATTCCAATTCATTGAATAGTATGTTGATAGTGTATGGCAACACAATCTGAAAATAAAATGACTTATTTTTGTATAATTAAGTTACCAATCAACTTAATAAGCTCTTTTCAAGGCCCCCATGCATCTCACCCTAAGACAACTACAAATCTTTATGGCGGTAGCCGAATCCGGTAGCACGACGGCGGCAGCGGAGCTGGTTTGCTTGACCCAATCGGCATCCAGCGCAGCATTGCGCGAATTAGAAAACTTGCTGAGTTGCCATTTATTTGATCGGGTTGGGAAACGTTTGATACTCAATGACAATGGCCGTCAATTATTACCGCAAGCGCGGTTAATGTTAGATGCGGCGGCCAATATTGAACAGCAATTTCTACCCGGAACATCGGCAAATATCTCTGGTTTAAAAATCGGCTCCAGTACCACTATCGGCATTTATTTATTACCAAGTATTTTGGCCAAATACGATGCCGGGCTCCATGCCCAACCAACCAAAATTACCATCGCCAATACGCTGGACGTCGCCAACCTGGTCGCCAACTTTGAAGTCGATGCGGGCTTTATTGAAGGCCCTTGCCATCAGACTGACTTGATTATTGAGCCTTGGTTAATGGATGAATTAATTATTGTCTGCTCACCACAACATCCAATTTTAGCGGGGCAAGGATCAAACAAAATTGACTTGGTTACTTTACGCGAAGCTGGCTGGTTATTACGTGAGCGCGGTTCCGGCACCCGGGAAGCGGTTGAACAAGCTTTATTGCCGCAATTGCATTTTTTAAATCCGAGCATTGAATTCAGCAATTCTGAAGCGATTAAATATGCGGCAGCGGCTGGTTTAGGTTTGGCCTGTTTATCGCGTTTAGTGGTGCAGGATTTACTTCATAGCGGCCAATTGGTTGAGCTCTCTACCTCGCTACCCAAATTGCAGCGGCATTTTTATTTGCTGACAGCCAAGAAAAAAATAGTCTCGGCACGGCTCGCCGCGTTATTGGAATTTTGTCGGGGTTGGACGTCCGTGTAAGTTTTAATTGAATTGAGTAACATTTGCAGCTAAATTGAATTTTGCAATGAAGCAATTAATTTTGTTGAAAAACTGAATTAATGCTGAACTACAGCTGAATTACTACTAACTCAATTCGATAAAAAACTCGCTCACCAATCTTGTTTTTATGCGCCCAGACTTTATTAGTGTTCAATTAATCAATACCCAAGGGCCGCACCTCAAGCTAACGCTCACTAGCAAGTTGATGGCAGCGGTACTGCTGGCCTTTGCTATGCTGTGCACAGGCGATTACCTGATCAGCTACCGAACACTGGAATCCACTGTTTTAAAAAATATCCTCACTACAGTAAGTCAAAGCTCACAACTGATTAATGCAGCCGTCGCGTCGGCTGCAAATGGCCACGAAAATAAAAATGGTTTGCATACCCTGCAAACCTTCTTCTCTGAAATGCTGACGCCTAATGGCAACAGCGGCATTGTGTATATAGCCGTACTGCGTGCCGATGGCACGGTGATAATGAATACCAGCGCCACCCAAGTAAGCTTGCCAGCGCCAGATCTACCAGAAAACTACGCTGCCGCCGCCAAGCGCGGGATGCTGCATGTGCGCGATAACGTATTACTAGAAAATAATGAGGTCGGCTTTCTGCAATACGGACTTGCTACCGGTGACTTGATGGAAGCAATGGCGCAAAGCCAGCGTAATTCATTGATTTTAACCACCATTGTGATCTTGCTGAGTTTCGTCGCACTGAGTCTGTTTGGGTTGAAGATCACGCGCCAGCTCTCTGCGCTCAAGCATGCGACGCAAGAGATAGCCGACGGCCACTATGAGCTCAAAATGCCGGAAATTGGCGATGATGAATTAGGCGAAGTGGCACACAACTTTAATCTGATGTCAGAGGCAATTGCTGCCAAGGTACGTGAAGTATCCACCTTAAATCATGAGCTGGAACAACGGGTCGATCAACGCACTTCGGATCTGCATTTAGCGAACCAGAAACTGGAAGAGAATATCAAGGAGCTGGAAAGTACCCGCGACAGCCTGGTGAAATCAGAAAAACTCGCTAGCTTGGGCGCGATCGTGGCTGGCGTTGCGCATGAAATCAATACGCCAATCGGCAATGCGCTAGTCACCGCCAGCACCATCAGGGAGATTGTGGACGGTTTTTCAGCGCAGGCAGCGACCGGAAAAATGACCCACAGCGCGCTCAATAACTTCCTCAACCAATGCAAGGAAGGCAGCCATTTGGTTGAACACTCGCTTGCCCGCGCCTCAGAACTGATCCAAAGTTTTAAACAGGTTGCCGTTGACCAGTCTTCCGAACGGCGCCGCAGCTTTAATCTGGCGGAAATGGTACGGGAAACGATCACCACCTTGCGGCATATTTACAAAAACACCAACTTCACGCTGGAAAATGATATTCAAGCCAACATCGTCATGGATAGCTTTCCCGGCGCGTTAGGCCAGGTGATTACCAACCTGTTGAACAATGCGTTAATTCATGGCTTTGAAGGACGCGAACAAGGCAAAATGCTGATCAGCGCGGAGCGTCTGGTGAATAATTCAGTCCGAATCTGTTTTTCAGATAATGGCAACGGGATTGCGGTAAGTAACCTGAAACGTATCTTCGATCCGTTTTTTACCACCAAATTCGGTCAGGGCGGAAGCGGATTAGGGCTGAACGTGGTGGATAATATTGTGCACCGAATTCTCGGCGGCTCGGTGTACGTTGATTCACAAATCGGCTTTGGAACTATCTTTACGATTGAAATTCCATTGAATGCGCCGTTTGTTGAAGCAAGTTAATTGGACTTAATTTATGAGCTAAATCGGAGATATTTAAATAAAATACCCCCGTATATAATTATTAAAAAATTTTTAATCTGGAAATTCTTTCATCAAAAATGCTTCCAAACCAGCATTGTCCGCCGGACGCGCTGACAGCGGCACCACACGTCCCAAACGTTGCGACTCCCAATTAAAGTCACCGGTGTAATGCTCACGAATTAATTCGATCATTTTCCGGATAATAGCCAGCTTCACATCCCCACCAATCCCTGCATCCACCTCATAAGTTTGATGACTGCTTTGGCGCGGATCATTAGTCCAGCCACGGAACGAGAAGCTTCCGTTTTGTACACCTTTGCGCAAAATCTGGAATACGCCGTTAGTACCTTTACGGCTGTAATTAGCCGCTTGAATATTGGCTTTAATTCGCGCCATGGCAATGTCATTTTCAGACGGGCCGTTACTGGCAGCTTGCGCTTCACTATTTTGTTCTGCTGCCTCAGCTTCGGAAGCTCGACGGCGTTCTCTGGCCGCTGCAATTTGGCTCATGGTATCCACAACGGGAGGAGCTGCCACCGGCGAATTGGTCGGTGGGCTAACTACGGCTTGCGGAGCGGCAGCAATGGCATTGGGATTACGCGGCTGTTTTTGTTGTTGCTTCTTTTCAGGCTGAGTTTTAGCAGGTTTAGGTTTTTGAGCGCCGTCCTTTTTACCCTGTAGATCAAAGAACACCAGTTGCCCAGCTTCTTCACCTTGCTTTAACGGCGGCTCAGTTTTGTTCAGCAATAAAAAATAGATGACAATCAAATGTACCAGTGCCATAAAAATAATGGCAAACAGGTTGCGGCTACGCTGATGCGGATACAACTCGTCTTCAAAATCGCTGACTAACGGTTTTTTTGAAATCGTAAAACCAAATTCCAACGTGCCCCAGCTCATATTCAATAGAACAGTATCAATAGAAGCAGTTCGCTGTTTGGCAATGCTAAAACGTGGTAACACTAAACACTCCTGCCAATGACTGGCTTAAACCGACTCATTTTGGTCCGATGAGATTTATCAAAAGTACAGCATACCGAATTAGGTTGCGCATATGGAGCCAAGCTTTGCTTATCAATTAATCCAGCAAAGCCAAACAGGACAAAATTATCAACCAAAACCCAGCTAACTGGATAGTTATTTAGCCCGTTTTACTGTATTTCGTTACAAAATAGAGGGAGTTTGGCAAGCTTGGATTGAAAAAATCATATCGTTTTATTGGCAGATGGTGAAAATCCGGTGGCACCGGACTAAACGCTTAGAGCGCATTAAAATCTTCTTTCCCACCATCACAATGCGGGCATTCCCAGTCTTCGGTTAAATCATCCCAACGCGTTCCGGCCTCGACTTTGCTTTCCAGACAACCCTTGGCTTCGTCATAAACATAACCGCAAATCGTGCAAATGTAGGATTTATACTCTTGTTTAGGTTTATGTTTAAAAGTAGGAAACATCGCTTGCCTCACTCTGAAATAAATCATTTTTAAAAAACTGCCCCAGCGCCATTACATCCTAATTAAATTCCTTTTGAGTTTCAATAATTAAACAGACAAAAACAACAAGAAGAGTATTAACCATCTTCATTAATCGTCTTCAAAGTAATCAATCGGTAATTCAACTATGTTAATCATACATAACAAGTAGCAATTTAGAGGATTCTCTCTGATAGAATCATAGGTTCGAGACAATAATTATTTTAATGTAAAGAGTGGATGAAGAAAATAAGCATTCACCATGCGCTTCTAGAATAGAAAGATTAATACCAATGGATACACATTCAGATAAAGCCGAGCAATTACGTTGCGCAGCACTGGAATACCACGAACACCCGATCCCCGGCAAAATCAGCGTCACCGCGACCAAGCAACTCACCAACCAACGCGATCTGGCTCTGGCTTATTCACCCGGTGTAGCAGCTCCCTGCGAAGAAATCGTTAAAGACCCAGCCAATGTATTTAAATACACCGCACGCGGCAATTTAGTCGGCGTAATTACCAACGGCACTGCCGTGCTGGGCCTGGGTAATATCGGACCATTGGCCTCAAAACCGGTGATGGAAGGTAAAGGGGTATTATTTAAAAAGTTTGCCGGCATTGATGTGTTCGATATTGAAATCAACGAATCGGACCCCGACAAATTGTGCGACATTATCGCTTCGCTGGAACCGACTTTCGGCGGAATTAATCTAGAAGATATTAAAGCGCCGGAATGTTTTTATATCGAACGCAAACTGCGCGACCGAATGAAAATTCCGGTATTCCATGATGACCAACATGGCACTGCCATCATCGTTGGCGCAGCAATTTTAAACGGCTTGAAAGTCGTTAATAAAGACATCAAAAAATGTAAATTAGTCGTCTCTGGCGCAGGCGCTGCGGCGTTGGCTTGCCTTGATTTAATCGTCGATTTAGGCTTCCCGATTGAAAACATTTTCGTCACCGATTTAGCCGGCGTGGTCTACAAAGGCCGCACCGAATTAATGGATCCGGACAAGGCTCGCTTCGCACAAGATACTAGCGCGCGCACCTTGGCAGAAATCATTCCCGGTGCCGATGTGTTCCTCGGTTTATCTGCGGCTGGCGTGTTGAAAAAAGACATGGTCAAGCAAATGGGCGAACGTCCGTTAGTGATGGCATTAGCCAATCCAACGCCGGAAATTTTGCCTGAAGAAGTGCGCGAAGTACGCAGCGACGCCATCATCGCAACTGGCCGTTCTGACTATCCCAATCAGGTCAATAACGTGCTTTGTTTCCCGTATATTTTCCGTGGTGCGTTAGATTGCGGTGCTACTACCATCACGCGAGAAATGGAAATTGCAGTAGTTCATGCGATTGCTGAATTAGCTCAGGCCGAACAATCCGATGTGGTCGCTACGGTGTACGGTTTTACCAATTTAAGCTTCGGTCCGGAATACTTAATTCCAAAACCGTTTGACCCGCGACTGATGATGAAAATCGCGCCCGCAGTTGCTAAGGCGGCGTTTGAATCTGGCGTAGCAACCCGCCCTATCGCCGACTTGGAAGCCTATGCAGAAAAACTGCAGCAGTTTGTCTACCATAGCGGCACGTTCATGAAGCCGGCGTTCCAAATCGCCAAAAATGCGGCCGACACAAAAAAACGTATCGTATTCGCCGAAGGTGAAGATGAACGCGTATTGCGCGCTGTGCAAATTATTGTCGATGAACATTTAGCCAAACCGATTTTGGTTGGTCGTCCAAGCGTGTTGGATAAGCGCATTGAAAAATTCGGATTACGGATTAGAGCTGGCGTTGATTTTGAAGTCATCAACCCGGAGTTCGACGAACGCTATCGCGATTATTGGGAAACCTATTACGAGCTCACTGCTCGCCAAGGCGTCACCCAGCAATATGCAAAACTAGAAATGCGTCGCCGCCACTCATTAATCGGCGCCATTATGATCAAAAAAGGTCACGCCGACGGGATGATCTGCGGCACCTTTGGCACAACCCATTTGCATTTGAAATATATCGATCAGGTGCTAGGCAAACGCGAAGGCGTGAATGTCTACGCAGCGATGAATGCGCTCATCTTGCCAGACCGGCAGATAATTATGGTCGACACGCATGTCAATGAAAATCCCAACGCTGAACAGATGGCTGAAATCACCATTTTGGCAGCCGAAGAAATGCGTCGTTTTGGTATCACGCCACACGTAGCATTGCTGTCCCATTCTAATTTCGGTTCCAGCAATAGCGAATCAGCTCAAAAAATGCGCGACGCTTTAGCGATTATCCGCCGTGATGCACCCGACCTGGAAGTGGACGGAGAAATGCATGGCGACTCGGCATTAGATAGCGCTTACCGCAAAAAAAGCATGCCAAGCTCAACCTTAAAAAGCAATGCTAATTTATTAGTGCTGCCGAATATTGATGCAGCTAACATCTCTTACAACTTGATCAAAATCGCTGCCGGTAACGGAATTGCCATCGGCCCGATTTTGTTAGGATGCGCCAAACCGGTACATATTTTGACACCGTCTGCTACGGTACGTCGGATTGTGAATATGACTGCTTTGTGTGTGGTGGATGCGGTAGCTCAACGCTGAAGTAAGTAGTGAATAAGCTGTAAATCAGCTGAAAATAAAAAAGCCGAATCACACCGTTGATTCGGCTTTTTTACTTAATTCAATGGCATCAAGCCAATACTATTTCAAACCTATTGTAACGATGATTTTATTTTGAGCTATAATTTTGTAACTACATATTTGGAGTTATCACATTGTTTTCATGAGATAAAGCAAAGAACGAGAGCAACATTCGTAAACATGACATCAGCTTTGACCTTGCCAAGCTCGTATTTAATGATCCCCTCCATGTCACGCGGCAAGATCGCGTTGAAAACGACGAATCACGATGGCAAACTGTCGGCATGGTTGGTGGTGTAGTGATGCTATTGGTAGCACACACTTGGCAAGTAGCAAAGGATGGAGCGGAACATATTCGCATCATATCGGCGCGCCAGACAACAAAACTAGAAAGGAAAATTTATGAACAAGATTCCTGAATCCCTGCGCAAGGAGCTTGCCGCATTGGCGGCAAAGTCCGAGCATGAAATCGACTTCTCCGACATCCCCGCAACCAAGCAGGAAGAGTGGGACGGTGCTGTGCGTGGAAAATTTTACCGCCCCATAAAGCAGCAATTAACAGTACGCATCGACTCGGACGTATTGGAATGGTTAAAGAGTCAGGGTAAAGGTTATCAAAGCCGTTTAAACGATATTCTGCGAACGGAAATGCTGAACAAACTACGGCGCTGATGATACCTTTATCCGCTACACATTATGAGTAGTGCTGAACATAAAGCACACAAACTTCATGCCCCGCCCTGCTTTTTTAGCTCTGTTAGTGGTACAGTAATTCCCTTGATGATAGGAGGGACATAATGGACGACCTGACTCAACTAGCCACTAAAGTTGGTGTGCTACTCACCGAAAAGAACATCTTGTTAGCCACCGCTGAGTCTTGTACCGGCGGCGGGGTAGCACAAGCCGTCACCGAGATTTCCGGCTCGTCGATCTGGTTTGAATGCGGCTTCATTACCTATTCCAATTCGTCCAAATCGGAGTTGCTCGACATCTCACCTGCCTTAATTGCCCAACACGGCTCGGTCAGTGAAGAAATTGCAGCGGCTATGGCTGAAGGCGCATTAGCTAATTGTGAGGCACATGTAGCCTTAGCGACTACCGGCATCGCTGGCCCACTTGGTGCAGTGCCCGGCAAACCGGTCGGCACTATCTGCTTCGCCTGGAGTATGAATGGTAAAACCCACACCGAACGGCTACTGTTTAGCGGCGACCGTAAATCGGTACGCGAACAAACTGTGGTGCATGCATTGAAGGGATTGTTGCAGTTTTTGAGTTGAGCATATTTAGTATTATTTTATAAATATCAGCTAATAGCTAATTATCTAATGGGATTAAATAATACTCCCTAACAATATGCTTTCCCCTGCTCTAAAAGCCATTGAATGCGTTAAATATTCAAAAAATAAAGGGAGTAGTTGAATACTCCCTTTATTCCATCAATATCCGCAAAATATCGACTCAATAAGAAAACGGCTGCTTCAAACTCACCAAATCTACCTGCACAGTATTCGTGTCGTCGGTCAGCCAAAGCTGGCCGTCTTGTATCGTGCATTGCAACTGCATGTTCCGTTGCGCCATTTTTTCTAACGCTTGAGAAGTCGCCACCGGCACATTCCATACCGTTAAATTCTTGGCGCGCTCTAGACGATTGCCGAGGCCTTGCCACCAAATCGCACTATTGCTGGCGTAGCTGTACACCAAGACTTGCTCTGCGCGTCCGCAGGCTTTCAACAAGCGGCGTTCATCGGGCTGCCCTACTTCTATCCACTGTTGAATTGCGCCGGTGTAATCTTTATGCCAAATATCAGGCTCTTCAATGTCGGACAAACCTTTTGCAAACACTAGGTTTTCACTGGCATTTAAGGCAAATGCCAGCAAACGCACCATCATCCGCTCATCCGTTTCAGAAGGATGTCGTGCCAGAGTGAGCGAGTGCGCCGCGTAGTAGTTTCTATCCATATCGGATAGTTGTAATTCGACTTTATATACAGTTGATTTGAGTGCCATTAAATAAGGTAAAAGGTGAAGTGAGTAATAAACAAAGCTCGGTATTGTCGCATAGGCTGACAATATCCCACTTATATTTCCTCAAGTTCATTCTATAATCCTAAAAGCAACTGAACTGCGTTGCCATCTATTTACTTCAATATTTACCTCGACTTTCCCTTGCGAATTAACTACCAATTCTTCACAGGAGCAGCCATGAGCGTCAAATCACCACCCGCCGGATTTCATAGCATTACCCCAGCTTTAGCCATCAAAGGCGCAGCACGTGCCATTGAATTCTATAAAGAAATATTTGGCGCCGTTGTCGTCAGCCGCTATGCCAGCCCGGATGGAGTCGTTGGTCATGCTGAGTTAAAAATCGGCGACTCGCACATTATGGTCAGTGATGAATACCCCGATTTTGGATCAGTCAGTCCCTTGTCGCTTGGCGGCTCACCCGTCACCTTCATGCTCTATATGGATGACGTAGATAGCGTGGTGGAATGCGCAGTGGCAGCAGGCGCCACGTTGCAACGTCCGGTTGCCGATCAATTTCACGGCGACAGGACCGGCACCATTACTGATCCATTTGGTCATAAATGGACTATTGCCAAACATATTGAAGACGTCAGCTCAACTGAACTATCCAAACGCGCCCAAGAACTATTTGGCATGTCACTCACCAAAGATTAGCCCAAACGATGTCATGCGGCCCGCCTAGTTGACGAGCCGCATAAGTTTTGCGTCAGCATTAATTGTCAGCTTGTTCTATAATTTCAGTAATTACTGAAAATTGGAAAATATGATGAGCATCACACCACTAACACCGCTGTCACTACGTTTCATCTCACATTTCGGTGAAATGGGTAGCCGTTGGGGCATTAATCGCACCGTCGGACAAATTTATGCTTTGCTATATGTACAAGGTAAAGCATTAAATGCCGATGAAATCGCCGAACATTTAACTTTTTCCCGATCCAACGTCAGCATGGGATTAAAAGAACTGCAATCGTGGCGACTAGTTAAATTGCTGCATAAACCCGGCGATAGACGCGAATACTTTGAGCCACCTCAAGACATTTGGGATATTTTTAAAGCATTATTGGAAGAACGCCGTCGCCGCGAAATCGAACCCACTTTATCGATGTTACGCGATGCCTTGTTAGAACAACCAACAAATGAGGCTGACCAAGTTGCGCAACAACGCATGCGCGAAATGTATGATTTGATTGAATTATCCAGCTCGTGGTTTGATGACGTGCAACGGCTTTCACCAGAAACCTTAACATCGCTCATGAAAATGGGATCAAAGGTTAAAAAATTGTTAGATGTACGTGAAAAATTTCGTTTTTCAGGGACCAGCAATGACACCGTTATCAAGTAAAAACCTATTGCCGCACTGGTGTACGCATTGGCGCAACCATTCACTCAAATGGGAGATCACGATTGCCTTAATCGTAAAAATTTCCCTATTGTGGCTATTGTGGCAGTTCTTTTTCTCTGCACCGCAAGCCAAACATATGCACCTGCCTGAGCCGCAGGTCTCGCAACATTTATTGTCTGGCACTCCCCTCCCTTCTCCACAACCAGCGAGTACTCCAAAATGATTGATGAAGTCGTTGCACTTTCGCGCTTGCAGTTTGCGGCCACCGCCATGTATCACTTTTTGTTTGTGCCACTCACCCTCGGTCTGTCATGGATTTTGGTGATTATGGAAGCAACCTACCTTATGACCGGTCGTGAAATTTATAGAGACATGACCAAATTTTGGGGCAAATTATTCGGCATTAACTTTGCCATGGGAGTCACCACGGGTATCACCCTGGAATTTCAGTTTGGTACCAATTGGGCTTATTACTCGCACTACGTTGGCGATATTTTTGGCGTGCCGTTAGCGGTAGAAGGAATGATGGCATTCTTTCTTGAGTCCACCTTCGTCGGGCTGTTCTTTTTCGGCTGGTCACGCTTATCCCGCGTGCAGCATTTTGGCGTGACCTGCCTAGTCGCTCTCGGTTCCAGCCTTTCTGCGTTATGGATTTTAATTGCCAATGGCTGGATGAATAATCCGGTCGGCGCTGAATTTAATTTCACCACCATGCGCATGGAACTAACCAGCATTCAAGAGGTTATTTTTAACCCGGTTGCCCAAGTTAAGTTTGTACACACTATTGCAGCAGGTTATGTCACGGCGTCGATGTTTGTACTAGGTATTTCCGCCTTCTATTTATTAAGAGCACGCGATACCGCTTTTGCTTTACGCTCGTTCGCCATCGCCGCCGGCTTCGGGCTAGCAGCTACGCTATCGGTTATCGTGTTAGGCGACGAATCCGGCTATACCGCTGGCGAAGTAAACAAAGTCAAACTGGCAGCAATCGAAGCTGAATGGGAAACCCAACCAGCACCGGCCGGGATTACCTTGTTTGGCTGGCCGAATGACAAAACCGAACGCACCGATTACGCGATAAAAATTCCCTACGTATTAGGACTAATCGCTACCCGTTCTGTCGACACGGAAGTCAAGGGAATTAAAGATCTCAAAAAAGAACATGAAGTACGAATTCAAAACGGCATGTTGGCGTATGGCGCTTTAGTAAGATTAAAAGCTGGCGATCTTTCCGCGCGTCCAGAATTTGAACAGACACAACATGATTTAGGTTATGGCTTGCTACTTAAAAAATACACCGACAACGTAGTCGATGCCACACCAGCACAAATTACTAAAGCGGTCAACGACACCATTCCCAAAGTTGCACCGTTATTTTGGTCATTCCGCTTAATGGTTGCGCTGGGTTTTTTATTTCTGTTTATTTTTAGCTGCTCCTTTTACCTGCTGATCCGCAAAAAATTAGCAGAAAACCGCTGGTTATTAAAACTTGCCGTAGTGAGTATTCCATTACCTTGGATTGCCGCCGAACTGGGCTGGTTTACCGCCGAATATGGCCGCCAACCGTGGACTATTGCCGGAATTTTACCTACCCATTTATCCGTATCCAATCTGCCGGCTTCCAGCTTGTACGCTAGTCTGGCTGGCTTCATTGTGTTCTATACATTACTGCTAATTATTGAACTATTCTTAATGCAGAAATATATACGCTTAGGCCCATCTAGCCTGCATACCGGCAAATACCATTTTGAAACAAAGGTTGCGACTAACCTTCCAACCAAGGATGCCCCATGATTTTCGATTATGAAACATTAAAGGTAATTTGGTGGGGGATTATCGGCGTCGTTATTATTGGTTTTGCTGTGACTGGCGGCTTTGATTTGGGGGTAGGTATGTTGTTGCCGTGGGTAGGTAAAACCGATGATGAACGCAGGGTATTACTCAACTCGGTCGGCCCAACCTGGGAAGGCAATCAAACCTGGTTTATTACCGCTGGCGGAGCCACCTTTGCCGCTTGGCCATTAGTTTATAGTGCGGCTTTTTCTGGTTTATATACCGCACTGTTATTACTTTTGTTTACGTTCATATTGCGACCAGTTGGCTTTGACTATCGCAGCAAACTAGCGGATCCACGCTGGCGCTCTTGCTGGGATTGGGGCTTATTTATTGGGGGTCTGGTGCCAGCCTTAATCTTTGGTGTAGCTTTCGGAAATCTGTTAATCGGCCTGCCATTTGATTACGATATGTTTATGCGGGTAACGTATCACGGTGGTTTGCTTGGCCTACTAAATCCCTTTGGTTTATTAGCCGGACTAATTTCAGTTGCCATGTTGCTGATGCACGGTGCTTCTTTTTTACACACCAAAACCGAAGGAGCTATTGCCAACCGCTCCAAACATGTCGCCAGTGTCGCGGCCATCGTTAGTGCCGCGCTTTTCATTGCAGGTGGTTTTTGGGTCAGTCATCTCGATGGCATGCGTATTCTTACTATGCCTGATGCAAATAGCGCTTTCGTACCAGCAGCAAAAACCGTCGCACTTGCCACCGGCGCATGGTTAGATAATTATGCCCGCTGGCCATTGTTATGGGCGCTGCCAACTACAACTATTCTGCTCATGTTGCTATGCGCGTTGGGGAATAAATTGAACTATGCACGTAGTGCGTTTATCGCTAGTGGCTTGGCTGTGACTGGCATCATTCTTACCGCTGGCGCGTCACTGTTCCCGTTTATCATGCCATCCACCATGGCGCCCAATAACAGCCTCACCGTTTGGGACGCAGTTTCATCGCACCGCACATTAAGCATCATGTTTTGGGTCACACTCGTTATGGTGCCCATCATTGTTACTTACACTAGTTGGGTATATCGGATTATGCGCGGCAAAGTAACCGTGGAGCATATCCAGGAAAATCAACATTCGTCATATTAATGACTAAGTTCAATTAACCTTAATTAAGGAAAACTATGTGGTATTTCTCTTGGATTTTAGGACTAGGTCTGGCCGTTGCATTCGGGATTATTAATGTCATGTGGCTAGAAGCCGATTACGCTTTTGGTGCTCGTGACGAAGACACAACACGGGAACGTTTTGAGGCGGCTCAACAGCAGGCTACGCTTAAAAATGATTGATAAGTAATTAAAAAACAGTAATTCACCGCAACTCATATTCAACGCACAACGCCACTATGTAACAGTGGCGTTTTTTTACTTGACTGGACTGCCTTCACTTACTTACACTCTCACATCCACAGTTGATTGACAAAAGGGTTACACCTATGCCGCC
Organism: Solimicrobium silvestre; assembly: GCF_002976435.1. GTDB lineage: Bacteria > Pseudomonadota > Gammaproteobacteria > Burkholderiales > Burkholderiaceae_D > Solimicrobium > Solimicrobium silvestre. Next base: position 16,518 of record NZ_PUGF01000007.1, read on the forward strand.
ATTTCGCTTAAAGCCCCTTTTTTTGACCACGCTCATGTCACTGTCAGGCCTTAGTTATGCTGAACCTGTTCTCGTCGCAAGCAATACAGTCACTAAAGAAATAAGCATTCCTGAAGCCATTCCGGCCGCAACGAATCTTCATTCACTTGCATTTAAACCTGATGATTCCCCAGAAATCCAAGAAGCAGATTTATGGAATCGAATTCGTCAAGGTTACGGCATTCCGAATCTAGATAATTCTTTGGTCACTAGCCAACTGAATTGGTATAGCGCCCGCACAGACTACATTCTTCGCACCACCGAACGTGCCTCACGTTATCTGTATCATGTAGTGGAAGAGTTAGAGAAACGTGGCATGCCGACTGAACTAGCGTTGTTACCGTTCATTGAATCAGCATTTAATCCGCAAGCCATGTCCACTGCCAAAGCCTCTGGCATGTGGCAATTTATCCCATCTACCGGCCGCGATTTCAATTTAAAACAAAACATGTTTAAGGATGAGCGACGTGGAGTGCTAGATTCCACCGACGCGGCTTTAAATTATCTACAAAAACTATATGACATGTTTGGCGATTGGCAGTTAGCATTAGCAGCGTATAACTGGGGCGAAGGTTCGGTACAGCGCGCAATTAAAAAACAACAGGCGGCAGGTTTGCCAATTGATTTTGACAGCATGTCTTACTTAATGCCGAAAGAAACGCAAAATTACGTACCGAAGCTGCAGGCAGTTAAAAACATCATCAGCAATCCTGAGTTCTTTAACATTGCATTGCCAAAAGTAGATAACCAGCCGTATTTTGCCAGTGTCGATAAAACCCGCGATATCGACGTTCGTGTTGCCGCCCAATTAGCCGAATTAACCGTTGCTGAGTTCAAACAACTCAATCCCCAATTTAACCGCCCAGTAATTACTGGTAACGCAGATACTAAAATATTACTCCCCGCCGACAACGTAGAAATCTATAAATACAATTTAAGTAAATGGGAAGGTCCGCTTTCAAGCTGGACTGCTTACACAGTCGGTAAAAATGAACGCATTGAAAGCATTGCGCGACGCGTTGGGGCGCAAGCTAGCGTACTCAAAGATGTCAATCAAGTGCCAAGCAACATGATGGTCAAAGCAGGTTCTACCCTGTTAATTCCTAAATCCTCACAATCAGCAGATAACGATATTTCACAACGTGTGGTTGATAATGCCAGTCTGACCATGACGCATGACAACACCAGAAAAATCAATGTCACTGCATCCAAAAAAGATTCGTTGACAGCGCTTGCCAAGCGTTACAAGGTTTCTACCGCTCAAATTAAAGAGTGGAATAATTTGAAGTCAGATACGCTTAAGACTGGTCAAAAATTGCAAATTGAAGTCGCTGCTGCACCATCCAGACGTAAAAACACCCGTGTTGCTGCAATTTCCACACCTAAAAAAGCAATTGCTGTGAATAAGCAAACTAAAAAAATTACTGTCGCACAAAATAAAACACACAAGCAACCGGGTTAATTAACTAGATTAATTGTGTGCACATAAAAAAAGCAGCCTAGGCTGCTTTTTTTATGTTGGCAATAATGTACTTATTTAGCTAACGGGTGATTGATTTGCATCACCCAGTAACGCGCCAAGTCAGCAGTTCCATCTGCGCCCTGCACAGTGCTCAGCTGTTTAATGGCCTCATCTTTTTTACCTGCCCAGTAATACACAATACCAAGGTGCAATTTAGCATCTTCAAGGTTCGTTAAGCCGCCTTTACTAATACCTTGTTCAATCAGGCTAATGGCTTTATCAAACTGACCGGCGGTTGCATATGCCATACCCAGATTAACTAAACCAGCGCCACCTTTGTTTTTATTGGCACTCGCTTCACCTTGCTGCATAGTTTTCAAGTCATCTTCTGCATGTTTGTTGGCAGTCGCTAATAAGCTCGCGTGCTTTTTAGCATCAGGGCCTTTATCCAGCAAGCCAGCAGCAAAACCTTCATCTAAAGCTTTTTTAGCTTCAGCAGGCAAACCAGCGCGCGTCGCAAGTTCCGACATGTCAGTATAGTCTGCTGCCACGCTCATTAACGCTAATTCTTGCTTTAAACGGTAGACATCCAACGCCAAACGGTCAGAGTAACCAGGCTTGCTATGAAGCTGGGACACTAAATATAGCCAGTTTTTAGAATTAGGGTAGTAACTGTTTAATTGTTCCAGTGCTTTTAATGTGCCCTCTTTATCATTCAACAGCCCCATACAGCTTAATAATAATTTGAGATTTTGCTCACTAGGAACATGACCAGCGGCTATATCGTCTTGAACTTCAGCGGAAATACCTTTAAATGCAATGGCATAATCTTTATTTAAATAACGAGCCTGGTTCAAAACTATTTTAGATCTTGGATCGGTACCACCCTCAGCCAAATAACGCTCCATCCATGAAATGGTCAAAGGATAGTTAGATAACTGAAAATAAAGCTGGCTGATTGCTTGAATCATGTTCAATTGATCAGCGCGCACCAAATAGTGAGCACCAACCACCGCTTCAAATGCTTGTGCAGCTTTAGTTTTATCGCCGGATGCCATCAGGTAATTACCACGGCTACGCTCTACGGCATAAGTTTCATATGACGTTTTGTTAGCAATAGCATCTGTTTCAGCTAATTTGGCTAACGCATCAGGATAATTTTTAGCTTCAAATAAGACTTGCGCGGCAGCTAAAGATTTAGAAATTTCAGGGCGCAGTGTTTCTGCCGGTGTTGCTGCCGAAGCTGCTGGGGTTTCAGCATACGCGCTGGATAATAGCAAAGTTGAAGCGGCGGAAAGCCCTAATACAACTGCAATTGCGCTAAGACGGGCATTACGAAATTTTGTCATTTTTCACTCTTTTTGAATTGGATACAAAAATCGGTAGGAAAGCCTACCGATTTTCACTATGCGATTTAATCACTAGCTTACGCAATGATTACGTCGATAAACATTTATTTCAATGGGCGATTAGCTTGAATCATCCAATAGCGTGCTAAATCAGCGGTACCGTCTTTGCCTTCAACTGTTTTAAACATTTTGACAGCATCCGCTTTTTTACCAGCCCATAAATAGGCTATACCTAAATGCAATTTAGCGTCGTCAGGACGGCTCAAGCCATCTTTCGCAATACCTTGCTCCATTAAAGCGATCCCTTTAGGGTATTGACCTGAGACTACGTAAGCAAAGCCCAAGTTAACTAAGCCAGTACCTTCTTTGGCAGCATTTGCATCTGCCTCAGCTTGTGGCAATGCCTTTAAATCTGCTGCTGCGTTTTTTGCAGCCAAATCTTTCAGACGTTGATGACGCGCAGCTTCAGGACCTACACCAAAAACACCGGCTTTATAGCCTTGATCAATAATTTTTTGCGCTTCAGCTGGCAAACCAGCTTGCAATGACAATTGCGACATTTCCATGTAATCATTTACGGAAGCAAGTTGACCGAGATCTTGTTTCAAACGATACACGTCAAGCAATAAGCGCTCTGAATAACCAGGTCTGGCTGGCAGACGGTTCAACAGGTCTTTCCAATATTCTTTTTTAGGATAGTAAGTAGTCAATTTCTCCATGGCGCCGACATAACCTGCTTTGTCATTCTTCATGCAGTTTGCCAACATTTGCAAATCGCCTTCGGCTGGAGTACGACCCGCTTTTTCTTCCGCACGAACATTCGCTGAAATTTCTTTAGATACTTTTGAGCAATCGCCATTTTGGAAAGAAATTTGCGTCATCATGGCGCGGATTTTTGGATCATCTCCGCCTTCTGATAAATACCGTCCATACCAAACCGATGCTTTAGGCAGATTATTCATGCTGTAGTAACTGCCGCCTAACGATTCATACATCGCCAGTTTTTGCGGGCCACTCAAGCGTCCGGAACTTACTACGGCTTCATAGGCTTTCACCGCAGTTTCTTTGTCGCCTGCCGCCATTGCGTAAGAACCGCGAGTACTTTCAATTACATAGCTTTCATACGCCGTTTTTCCAGGAACAGCATCAGCATCGCGAACTTTACCCAATGCCTCTTTATATTTTTTGGCCTTTGCCAACTCGCTCGCTTCATGCAAAGCAGTACCAATTGCAGGTTTGACTGTTTCAGCTGCCTGTGCAAACGCAGCGGTTGGAACCATGCTTGAAACTGCGGACAAACCTAAAGCAGCAATGAGCACTCCAAAACGGGCATATCGAAATTTGGTCATTACTTTTACTCTTTATAAGAAGTTTAAATGTGAAAAAATCGGCAGGATAATCCTGCCGATTTTCATTTATTAGTGACACAGCAAGTCTCAGCGATTGTATAAGCCATATCAGAAAAACTCAACAAGCTTTTACACTGTTACTTGACTGGAAACGGCAGTATTGAATCAATTTGTAAGTCGCTTAATGAGCAACTCATTTAACAACTTATTTAACAAACTAATTAATCCACAAACTGTTCATTCCCAACCATACCAATCTTAGTCACACCAAGACGTTGCGCTGCTGCCATCACGCTAGCCACCGTTTTATAGGCCACCAACTTGTTTGGACGCAAATGCATTTCCGGCTGATCTGGTATCGCCGCCACTGCACGCATATGCTCTTCTAATGATGCGTGATCAGGTATAACGTTACCGTCCCATAAAATCGTGCCATCAAAATCAATGTCAATGTTGACCACAGTCGGCGGTGCTACTTGCGGCGGCGGTGTGCCATTCGGCATATTCAAATTCACAGCGTGATTTTGAATCGGGATAGTAATAATTAGCATAATAATCAACACCAACATCACGTCGATTAACGGCGTCATGTTCATTTCAATCATTACATCGGGTTCAGACGAACTACCCGAGCTTATGTTCATTCCCATCTTTTCTCCTCGAACTTTCTTTTCCTTTTTACTCACTAGCCTCGCTCCTTGGCAAAACTAGTGAGGGGCACCTGTAGTTAGTGTCTTGCTGGGGGTTCCAGCACAAAACCAACCTTGGCGATCCCGGCACGCTGCGCTGTTAAAATTACTTTACCCACAAATTCGTAACGCGCATTTTGATCGCCACGAATATGTACTTCCGGTTGCGGTACTAAGACCGAGACCTTCTTGAGCTTTTCCAGTAATTCATTGTTATCAGCGAGTTGTTTCTGACCCCAGAATATTTCGCCGTCTTTATTTACCGACAGATCGATGTCTTCAATATGGGTCTTAAACAGTTGGTTCCGTTCACTTGGCAACTTCACCGGAATGGTGTGGGTTACCACTGGAACCGTGATCAGGAAAATGATCAGTAACACGAGCATAACGTCAACAAGTGGCGTTGTGTTGATGGTACTGTTTACCTCATCTTCACCATCCCCATCTGGGGAACCGATTGCCATTGCCATAATTTAACCTGCTTTTTTCATGTTTGTGCGACCAACTTCTGATGTGCTCATCGCACCGCTGATCAACACTAAATGTAAGTCTGCGCTGAAGGCACGAACTTCTTCCATCGCTGATTTATTGCGACGTACCAGGAAGTTGTAACCCAACACAGCTGGAACAGCAACGAACAAACCGAACGCGGTCATGATCAACGCTTCACCAACTGGACCCGCTACTTTATCGATCGATGCTTGACCGGCGATACCGATTTTGATCAACGCATTGTAAATACCCCAAACGGTACCGAACAAACCAACGAACGGTGCTGTAGAACCAACTGTCGCCAAAAATGCCAAGCCATCTTGCAAACGGCTTTGTACTTTTTCAACTGCGCGTTGAATTGACATGGTGACCCATTCGTTCAAGTCGATTTTTTCTAACAACGAACCTTCGTGGTGCTCAGAAGCTTTTGAGCCGATTTCAGCGATAAAGCGGAATGGGCTGCTTTCTTTCAAGCTAGTGATACCTGCTGGTACTGAAGCGGCTTTCCAGAATGATTTTTTTGCGTCCGATGCTTGGCCGCTCATTTTGTATTGGTCGATCATTTTAGTGATCAGAATGTACCAGCTACCCATCGACATGATCGACAGAATGATCAACGTACCGCGAGAAATAAAATCGCCGCCCTTCCATAACGCTTCTAAGCCGTATGGATTGTCAACAGATTCATTGGTCGCTTCTGGTGTTGCTGCGGCTGCAGCTGGTGCTGCGGCGTCTGGTGCTGGTGTAGCTACTGCTGGTGTTGCGGCAGCTGGGGCTGCAGCGGCTGGTGTATCGGCTGGCGCTGCTGCTGCAGCTGGTGTATCGGCGGCAAAACTAACGGCACTGGCGGACAATGCGATCGCCGCGATAAGTGCTGAGAGGGATAAAGAGACGCGGTTTTTCATAAAAATACTTCCTTAAAAAATTAAATTCAAATCAAATAGGTGTAAAGGTAACTAAGTACAAACATTACGGGCAGTTTTCGTCGTTTGACTTACTCCGGCAATGTCCATACATAATCCACGGCAGTCCATGTTTGCTGCGGTTTTCCATCAACAGTGCCAGGTTTAAACTTACACAAACTCAGCCCATTTTTTGCAGCGGCATCCAACGCTCTGAAGCCTGACGACTTCTCGATTTTTGAATCAGCTACACGACCATCTAAACCAATCAGGAACGCAATACGCACTGTGCCGTGTTCTTCATTGCGGACAGAATTACGCGGATAGTCCGGCTTGTCACAGGTACTGAAATCAACCACAGCTGCTACAACGGACGGGCCGCTTGCTTTGGCTACTACCGGTGGTGCTGCAACTGCTTTGGTAAAGTCCTGACGCGGTGGCTGTACATTCGATACGGCTGAAATCGTATTCACCACTGGCTGTTGTGCAACTTGCACTTCTGGCGGTGGAATAAACGGCGGTGGTGGCGCTGCCAGTTTTGGCGGTGGCGGCGGTGCATCTGGCGGTGGTGGCGGTGGCTTCACCTCTTCAATGACTTTAGTTTCTATCGGTATGTCTTTAATGACCGCAATGATTTGCTTACCTAAGCCGTTTAACAGCGCGTAGATAACTATCACGTGAATCAATACTACAACAGAAATTCCAACCAATTTCTTGGTGGGGTCCTGCCCGTGCTCTGAAAAATCCATACAAACCCTCCATTACTAACTACATAATATTTACTACCGAACCGTGTTTTGTCTCCGGATTGGCAGCACTTTATACTATTTTTAGGCAATTACGTCTATTAATTGCTGTAAATCAATTTTCCTAAACCAATATTACCTTGGAACTGATTAAAACTGATAGAAGCATTTGATTTAAACATTTTCTAATTTTGAATTACGCATGCTGTAAGAAAAATAAAATATCAGCGCAAACGATAACCATACGGCAAATAAAGTGAAGGTATGCGTTGGTAAATCAGCAATCAGATAAATACAAAACAGAACACTTAAAATAGGAAATAACGGATAAAACGGCACTTTAAAGCCACGTGGTAAATCTGGGCGCGTTCGACGCAAAATAATAACGCCAGTCGATACAATCGCAAAAGCCACCAAGGTACCCATACTCGTTAAATCTGCCAGCACATCTAAAGGTAATAAGGCCGCTGCTATCGCCACCAAGGTGCCCACAATCACGGTATTTTTCCGAGGGGTTTTAGTATGCGCATCCACCTTGGCAAAAATTTTCGGCAGCATGCCATCGCGTGCCATCGCGTACAAAATCCGCGTTTGCCCATATAACGTCACTAAGGTAATGCTAAAGATGGAAATAACTGCCCCCATCGCCAGAATCACACCCGGCCAAGTAGCGCCAGTAATGCGACGTAAAATTTGTACCAGCCCAGCTTCATTACCATTAAATTCGGTATACGGTTGCGAACCGACGCCAACAATCGCGACCAATACATACACCGCCGTTACAATCGCCAATGAAAATAAAATGGCTAATGGCAGCGTACGTTTGGGATTTTTTACTTCATCGCTCGCCGTGGCAATGGTATCTAAACCGATATAAGAGAAGAAAATACTGGAAGCCGCTGCACCAACGCCGCTCATGCCCATCGGCATAAAAGGATGCAGGTTAGACGAATGAAACGCCGTCAAACCAATCAAAATAAACATAATTAAAACGGCAATTTTAACTACCACCATAATCGCGTTGACTCGGGCGGATTCTTTCGTCCCTCGCAATAATAAAACGCAGCACATAAAAACCAGCACCACGGCGGGTAGATTAAAAATACCGCCATTCACCCCGGGCGGATTAGCAATCGCGGCGGGCATACGCATACCTAACAAATCGAACGATAATTCATTCAGATACTGGCCCCAGCCGACCGCAATCGCCGAGGTTGAAATGCCATATTCCAGCAGCAAACACCAGCCGACCAAGTAAGCGACCATTTCGCCCATGGTGGCGTAAGTATAGGAATAGGAAGAACCGGTGGAGGGAATCGAGGAAGCTAATTCTGCATAACACAGCGCTGTCAGAGCGGCAGTAATACCGGCAATGATAAAAGATAAAATAACACCCGGGCCCGCTTTAGGAACAGCATCGCCCAGAATCACAAAAATACCGGAGCCAATAGTGGCTCCGACGCCGAACATGGTCAGTTGAAACAAACCGATAGTACGATGCAGGCCGCCCGTAGCCTCTTCTCCGTGCGTTGGCATGGCGTCAATCGGTTTGGTGCGCAGCATCCTTTCAAACAGCGAAGGCGTGCTTAATTTGGTAGAAATACTCATTCGATTTTGTCCCGGAAATCTCACCTAATTCTAGTTTTCTAGTTTTATTTAGGCTACAACACAAAAGGAGGGGAAGTCAGCGACTTCCCCTAAGCTTACTAAACGAAAAACGGCTAATTTTACAGCTTACCGGTCAAAGTTACACCAATTGTTCGTGGTGACATGCGATAAGCTTCATCTGCCGTGCCTTGTACTTGTGGGCGTTGAATGATTTTTTGGCTATTCGCTATATTTCTGACATATAACGACACGTCCCATTTTTCAAAACTAACACCGGTGCTGGCATCTACGTTGGCATACGCCGGACGTTGGTAGTCAGGATTGCTTGGCGCTAATGTGCCGTTGGAAGTACCTGTCCAGTGCGCCGCCGTGCGAACGAAACCCATTACATCGTCATTGATAGCGAAGTTATATTGCCCGGTTAATGCCAGGTTAAATTTAGGTACACCAGGAACATCAGCGCCCTTCACCGCACCAACGACACCAGCATTAAGACCAGCATCATCTGACAGCGTTGCGTGGGTATAACCGCCAGCCAAATCAAGAACCACGCTAGAAATTGGTTTATATTTCACTTCAATTTCGCCGCCATAGCTAGTAGCACTACCTACATTGGTGTTATAGGCATAGCCGCAATTAGCTAAGGTGATTTGCTGTTGCAGATTCTTCCAGTCGATATAAAACAGATCGGCATTCACGGACAAGGTATTGTCTAAGAAGCGTGATTTATCACCGACTTCATAACTCCAGAGCGTATCTGCACCGAAGCTGAGCGGATTCGGCGTAGTCATTCCACAATAGCCCATTGGTAACGGGAAGTTAGAGCCACCAACCCGGAAACCTTCTGCTGCTGTGGCATACAAGGTGTCGGTTTTATCGACTTCCCAAGTAATCGCAAACTTAGGAGTAGCCTTGCTTCCACTGCTGTCTTGGACGTTATAGGCATTACCGTCATTAGTACCGTCGTTAGCAAAATATAGTCCGGCAGCACGGCTAAAGGTTTCTTTGGCTTCTAAAAAGCGCAGGCCAGCAGTCGCGTGAACGGTAGGAATAAAGTAGTAGTTTGCTTCACCAAAAACGGCTTGCTGTGTATCGTGGTAAGCACGATGCGCAAAGTAGGAATTATCATTTGGGAAACCTGCCGTCACTGTTCCAGCCAGATCAGCTGGATTGCTTGGATTCATACCAGCGGCATTAAAAGCAGCATTGATCCCATACACCGGTTCATTATCAGTAATATTGGTATTCATGTTGGAGACATAAGCGCCAGCAACCCACGTGAATGGCGAAACGCTTTGGTCATACGGCTTTGAAGCGATGCGTACCTCTTGCGAAAACTGGGTCACTTCGTTATTCAAGAAAACAGCAGAAGGCAACGCTCCAACGACGGAAGCCAGCGCAGGATCATTCTGCACTTGCGATCCCAGATAAACGCTGTTCACCGTTGTACCATCTTGAGTACGGTTAAAGTTACGTTTGAAGTAGCTGGTGACTGAAGTGATATCACCCACATCCATACTGTAGTTAATTGTCAGGCTCGGCACCACCATGGTGTCTTTACCAGGCTCACGCACCAGCTTGGCAGTTTCATTTTTAGGTATAGGTGTTCCATTCAATAGGGTGAGATATGAAACATCAATATCGCCTGTATTTACCTGCTGATAAAACACGGAAGGCGTAATGGATAAATCTTTAGTCGGCATCCATTTCATCGCTATCCGCGCAACCCGATCATCTTCCCAGTTAATACCGTTCGCAATCACTGCCGCAGTAGTCGGGTTGACTTGATTAATGAAGCCGCTTTTATGTGCGGATTCAACACCAATGCGCAAGGCCAATTCATTGGGGATCAGCACCGCATTGAAAACACCAGTCTCGGTATTATTCGTACCGCCACCCGCGGTGGAAGAAACATCGGCAGAGATATTGGTTTCTTGTATTTTTAAGTTGGGTTGATTACTAATGAATTTAACCGTGCCACCCATTGAACTTGCGCCGTACAGCGTCCCTTGTGGGCCGCGTAATACTTCAATATGGTCTAAATCGAAAAATTTTGGCTCAGCACTTCCCATGCTGTACAGATTACCGACCGTCATTGACACATCATCTAAATAAATGCCAACCGTGGCAGAACCTGCTTCAGAACTAATCCCGCGCATTTCCACATTCGACAAGCCAGGGCCATTACCCGCATTACCGCCACCGCCACCGCCCGAGAATGAAATATTAGGGATTGAACGGGTAGCAGAAGCAAAGTCTTCAATGTGTTGCGCGGCTAATTCATCACCACCAATCACCGAAATACTGAGCGGCACCTTGCTGGCGTCTTCTTTACGCTTATTCGCGGTAATGATGACGGTTTGAATCTGGTTTGAATTTTTGACTGAAGTTGGTGCGGGGGTGGCAGTTGAATCCGGTGTTTCGGTTGATGCTGGTGCAGATGCGGCTGGCGCTGCGGTGGTTTGTGCTACTTCTTGTGCCCAGGTTGGTGCACAAATAAAAGTTGAGGCGAAGGTTGATGCGACTGCTGCGGCACAGATGAAATTAAACTGTCGGTTCGCCATAATTCATTATCTCCAAGTGATATTTATTTATTGAATTCTATTTAGCTCAACTTTGTTTATTGCGTTGACGCTCACATCGACTAAGCAATATGTGCGCCATGTTTGTCATGCTTTATCTTTCTTTTTTAAAAATTAATTCATCCGTATTTACCGCTATAACTTCCTAAGTCGCAACTATTTATTTAGTTGAAACAGTTATGGCGCGGAGTTGTACGGTTTTGACGCAGCTCTATGTAAATGCTCCTTTCGAACTTTTATTTCGTTTATCACTAAAAAATCAGAGTTTATTTGTTAAATTAACCTTAGCCTTCCGTTCGCACGAAATATGTATAGATAACTTACTTTATTTCTGAAAAATAAGTATATACATGGCAAAGCAAGTTCAACAAAAAAATATTACTGTATGTGGTTTTTTTAACGTATCGAATTGGCTGTTGCAAAGAACGGGTAACGTTGTTTGGCAAGCTTTTGATATTCAGAAATCGTGCTAAGTGGATCGCACTTAGTGAATGGAGTTGATTCTACTTAGCAACTAAAACAAACTCTTTTCAATCTGCGACATGAATTTACATAAAGTTGACGGGCGATGTGGTCGAGATTAAAAGTCGCAAATTAAAATTGAATGTGGCGTGGGCACGTTTTTGTACCCACGCTACGTCACAGCTTAATAAATACCGGTTGCGTAATACACCGCAATCACAAAAAACACGGCCATGGTTTTAATGCAGGTCACCGCAAAAATATCGCCATAAGAAACCCGATGCGTTAAGCCGGTTACTGCCAGCAAGGTAATCACCGCACCATTATGGGGCAAAGTATCCATCCCGCCGCTCGCCATCGAAGCAATCCGGTGCATTACTTCCAATGGTATGTGCGCTGCATTCGCCGCTTGAATAAAGGTATCGGACATCGCTGCCAATGCAATACTCAAACCACCTGAAGCGGAACCGGTAATCCCTGCCAGAGCAGTGACAGTAATAGCCTCATTGACGAGTGGATTCGGGATCGACTTCAACGCATCAGCCACAATCAAAAAGCCCGGCAAACTAGCGATCACCGCACCGAAACCATATTCGGTTGCGGTATTAGTGGCCGCTAACAAGGCCCCTGCTATCGCCGCCTTCGAGCCATCGGCAAATTGTTTTTTGATCGGTTTAAAGGCCAAGACCAACACAGTCAAAATACCAACCAATAAGGCAGCTTCAACTGCCCAAATCGCCGCCACTTTAGAGATTTCCGTCACAACTGGCTTAGCATTTCCTGCTAGTTGCAAGTTGTAGGATTGACCGTAAAGTTGAGGTATGAGGCCAGTAAATACTTTATTTAATACTGCCACCAACACCAAGGGCAACAACGCAATTAGTGGGTTAGGCAATTTTTCATGGGTAAACGCTTCGGGCTCATTCAAATGATTCTCTCCGTAGCCCTCACCTTTTGCTAATGCGGCTTTACGACGCCATTCCAGATACAGCATGCCCATTAACAAAATAAACATGCCGCCAATAACACCTAACCAAGGCGCTGCCCAAGTAGTGGTTTTAAAAAAAGTGCTCGGAATAATGTTTTGAATTTGCGGCGTACCGGGTAACGAATCCATCGTAAAACTAAATGCGCCCAAGGCAATTGTGCCGGGAATTAAACGCTTGGGAATATTCCCTTGTTTGAACATCTCCGCAGCAAATGGATACACCGCGAACACCACAACAAATAAAGAAACGCCGCCGTAGGTGAGTACCGCACACACCAACACAATCGACAAGATGGCGCGTTGCGATCCGACCACCTGAATAATGCTGGATACAATGGCTTTGGAAAATCCAGATAATTCAATTACTTTACCGAACAATGCGCCCAGCAAAAATACCGGGAAATACAGCTTAAGAAAGCCCACCATTTTTTCCATAAACACACTGGTGAACATTGGAGCTACCATGCCTGGATCGGTCAAGAACACCGCGGCCAGGGCAATTATCGGCGCAAACAGAATGACGCTAAAGCCGCGGTACGCGACAAACATCAGTAAGAACAAGGCAGCCAAGACGACGAGAAGTGCCATACATATCCTTAGAAAATAAGTTGATCAAGGTGAAACCAAATGGTTTTATTAATTGTGCAAATACTCATCAAACAAAAAACCTACAGCGGCATAGTCACTCTACTAAATCAGTAGCGCCACTAGAGCCAAACAATTGCAATTTCAACTGCGCCAACTGATCCCGCACTTGCGCTGCTTTTTCAAACTCCAGATTCTTGGCATGATCCAGCATGGATTTTTCCAACCGTTTAATTTCTTTACTAACCTGCTTTTCGCTCATCACCTCATAACGTGCATGCTCTTGCGCCGCATCCAACTCTGCTCTGGCCGCTTGCGGGTTGTATACACCGTCGATCAAATCACGGATATGTTTCACCACACCAGTTGGGGTAATGTTGTTGGCTTTATTAAAGGCGATTTGCTTATTACGACGGCGCTCGGTTTCCTCCATGGCGCGACTCATTGAATTGGTGATTTTGTCACCGTATAAAATCGCCATCCCGTTTAAATTACGCGCGGCACGGCCGATAGTTTGAATCAGGCTGCGCTCAGAACGCAAGAAACCTTCTTTATCCGCATCTAAAATAGCCACCAGAGATACCTCAGGAATATCCAAACCTTCTCGCAACAGGTTAATCCCGACCAGTACATCAAAAGTGCCGAGGCGTAAATCACGCAAAATCTCTACCCGCTCTACCGTATCAATATCGCTGTGCAAATAACGTACTTTAATACCGTGCTCACCCAAGAAATCGGTCAACTGCTCTGCCATGCGCTTGGTTAAGGTCGTGACTAAGATGCGCTCATTCTTCTTGACCCGCATATGAATTTGCGTCATCAAATCATCAACTTGCGTACTGGCTGGCAGCACGATGATCATTGGATCAACCAGCCCCGTCGGGCGCACCACCTGCTCCACTACTTGATTGGTATGTTCGGCTTCATATGCAGCCGGGGTCGCGGACACAAACACCGTTTGGCGCATTTTTGACTCGAACTCATCAAACCTTAACGGGCGGTTATCTAGTGCTGATGGCAGACGAAAACCGTAATCCACCAAATTGGTTTTGCGCGCCCTATCGCCGTTATACATACCGGTAAATTGTCCGATCAGCACATGCGACTCATCCAAAAACATGAGCGCATCTTTCGGCAAATAATCAACCAACGTCGGTGGCGGCTCACCCGGAAGTGCGCCACTTAAATGCCGTGAATAATTTTCAATCCCTTTGGTAAAGCCAATTTCACTCATCATTTCCAAATCAAAGCGTGTGCGCTGTTCTATGCGCTGCTCTTCAATGAGTTTATTTTCTTTTCTAAAGAAAACCAAACGTTCACCCAACTCGGCTTTAATCGTTTCAATCGCTCGCAACACCGTGGCGCGAGGTGTAACGTAATGCGAACCGGGATACACGGTGAAGCGCACAATTTTTTGCTTAATGCGACCAGTCAGTGGATCAAATAACTGCAGGTTTTCAATCTCATCGTCAAACATTTCCACGCGCACGGCCAATTCTGCATGTTCGGCAGGGAAAATATCAATCGTGTCACCACGCACCCGAAACGTACCGCGCCCAAAATCAACTTCATTGCGGGTGTATTGCATTTGAATTAAACGGGCGATGATGTCACGCTGACTCACCCGGTCTTTGGCGCGCAACGTAAGAATCATTTGATGGTATTCGTTCGGGTTCCCAATACCGTAAATCGCCGAAACGGTTGCAACAATAATCACGTCGCGCCGCTCCATCAGCGACTTGGTGCATGACAGGCGCATTTGCTCGATGTGCTCATTAATCGCGGAATCTTTTTCAATGAAAAGATCGCGCTGCGGCACATAGGCTTCAGGCTGGTAATAATCGTAGTAACTGACGAAGTATTCCACCGCATTGTGTGGAAAAAATTCACGGAATTCACTATATAACTGCGCTGCCAGAGTTTTATTCGGCGCAAACACAATCGCTGGACGGCCAGTACGCGCAATCACATTCGCCATCGTGTAGGTTTTACCGGAACCAGTCACTCCCAATAGAGTTTGATATGCCAGACCGTCGTTAATACCCTCAACTAATTGATCAATTGCTACCGGTTGATCACCTGCTGGCGCAAATGGTTGAAATAATTGATAAGGTGAATTTGGAAAACGCACAGTTTGCCCTTCAGGCACTGCGTTTTTCTGTGGGTCAGTTATTGAAATCCCTGCTAAATCCGCCATGGGCGTAACCTTTGTTATAGAATACTGATTGATTATTTATAGCCTTGCATTTTACTCATTTAGTTTGAATCTAGTCTGAATTTCGTCTAATTATTGCCGAATTTACTCAGAATTTTCTCTTCTTTTTTATTTAAAGCCACAATGACTTCCACCTCTACCCCTTCGCTGTTTACCGCCATCGAATTGGCACCTCGCGACCCTATTTTAGGGATCACTGAAGCCTACAACGCCGATACCAACCCTAAAAAAGTGAATCTGGGCGTAGGCGTTTATTACGATGACAACGGCAAAGTCCCCTTGCTGGAATGCGTACAACGTGCCGAAGCGCTGCTAATCGCCACAGTAACGCCACGCACCTATTTGCCGATTGACGGTTTGGCAACCTACGACAAAGCGGTTCAGGAATTAGTGTTTGGCGCAGAGAGTAAAGTGATTGCAGAAAAGCGTGTAATTACCGCTCAAGCTATCGGTGGAACTGGCGCATTAAAACTTGGCGCCGACTTCTTAAAACGTTTCGCACCAGACGCGCAAGTGTGGATTAGTGACCCAAGCTGGGAAAACCACCGCGCCCTGTTTGAATCGGCCGGTTTTGTCGTCAACAATTACCCTTACTACGACGCAGCAACTCACGGCGTTGACTTTGAAAGCATGTTAGCCAGCTTCAAAACTATGCCGGCTGGCTCTATCGTCTTGTTGCACGCTTGCTGCCACAATCCAACCGGCGCAGATTTAAACGCCGACCAGTGGAGCAAAATCATTGAAGTCGTCACCAGCCGTGGCTTGGTTCCCTTCCTCGACATGGCGTATCAAGGCTTTGGCGAAGGCATTGAAACAGACGGCCAGGTAGTACGCCGCTTTGCCGCAGCGGGCGGACCGTTGTTTGTATCTAACTCATTTTCAAAATCATTCTCGCTATACGGCGAACGGGTCGGCGCATTAAGCATTGTTGCCACCGACAGCGCAGAGGCTGCCCGAGTATTGTCGCAATTAAAACGCATCATCCGAACCAACTACTCGAACCCGCCAACTCATGGTGGAAAAGTCGTGGCAACCGTATTGTCCAATCCAGAATTACGCGCTTTATGGGAAACAGAATTAGCCGCCATGCGCGTACGAATCCGCGCCAATCGTGAATTATTAGTTGATTTACTCAAGCAAAAAGCACCAAGCCATGACTTTGCTTTTGTTAAACAACAATGCGGCATGTTCTCTTATTCAGGACTCAGTAAAGAACAGGTAGACCAATTACGCAACAATAATGCTATCTACGCCGTCGACACTGGCCGTATCTGCGTTGCCGCCTTAAATTCCAGCAACATCAATTACGTGGTGGATGCAATCTGCCAAGTTTTGTAATAAATAATAGGGGAAATTGCTTGACGAGTTAAACAACTCCCCCTATAATCTCGCTTCTGTTCCCTGATAGCTCAGTTGGTAGAGCGACGGACTGTTAATCCGCAGGTCCCTGGTTCGAGTCCAGGTCGGGGAGCCACAGAATATAAAGGGCCGCAAGCAATTGCGGCCCTTTTTCTATTTCTGCTTTTGTGACGTATTTGTGCCGTAAAGTAAAGATCCCACCACATCCGCATGCTTCGCCATCTGTGCTGGGGCAAGGTGCGCATACCGCCTCACCATCTCTGCAGGCTTCCATCCACCCATTTCCTGCAAGTCATACATCGGAGTGCCATTTTGCACTAACCAGCTTGCCCAAGTATGTCGAAGGTCTAGATCGACATGATGGATAGCTGGCTCATGCTTCCCACATTCCCCCCACAAGGTTGGCGAGATATTCTTCGCGCGATGCTCAGGTCATGTTGGTTGCCGGATTAATTGATTCCGGTCTGAATTGGCGAAGCGTACCGAGGCAAATCTCTGCCTCGGTATCGCCTCTCGTGGAACTTGACTTAATTCGGCGCAAACGCCTTTTCGCTCAAATCGATGACGTCACCGTCATGCTGGTCACGGCATAGTTCGGATCGCCTGCATACAGCCAGATTCCGCGATTATCGGCATTGCAGCCATATGTCTCTGTAGTGGGGTCATAGATGAGGTTGAATGTATCCGTACGCGACGTACCATTTTTAAAGGTACTGAAGACATTGCAGTGATAACCAGCCGCTGTACGAAAACGTGGAATCCAATACACACCGCCGTTGGGCTGCAAAGACGGATCCGTGTTGAAAGCCAACATGGTGGACACCAGTCCTTGGGTGCCGACTGCCGTTTGAGAGATCGTCAAACTAAAGGTCAACGCAGCGTTATGGATGGGTATGTTGCTGACCTGGACGTAGTTACCTGAACTAAATGACGAAGGAAGATTGGCAAGCGTAGTCAAATTGTTGTTCGGTGCATCAAAATCAACGCCGAGCACTTTGGTAATAGTATCGGAAATCAGCGCAAAACCAACTTCAGGGTAGGTCGACGTTCCGCCTTGAACTTGCCATGCGGCCAGCCTTGTTAGCCATTTCCATGCAGTATCAGGCATATTCGCATTGTAAAAAGCTGTCGGCAAATACGTGTGCGATTCGACACCCGGCGATTGCAGGCTATTTCCAGCAGCGACAAAAGCGGCTTCGGCGTTACTATCAACATAGGTGGCCTGATTGGCCAACGCAGTTGGATCGGTAATGATGCCCTTATAGAGCGGAAACAGATTGGGCTCTTGAGCGTAGTGATCATAATAGGTCAGGCTTGCGTAATTGGCGCTGGAATAAGTCGTGCCAGTCACCCCAGTCAATGCGACGGAAAAATGCCCGGCTCCGCCAAGATACCAATGCGAATTGAAGTTCGATGACAGCGTATTGAATTGCCCAGCCATATTGGTTGTATCGCCAGAGGCTTGCATTGCCGGGTATTGCGATACGCCGCGATAGTAAGCGATCTCACTTGCCGCCATATCACCGCCGAGCACAATGCTGGTGGTAGGTGGGACGCCTGCGTTGGAGACGAATTCGTTGTAAGTCGCCGCTTCACCGTCCTCCAGCCTTGCCATCCGGAAGCCATCGGCATTGATGTATTGGTTATTATTGATATTGGAAAAATTGTTGTTAATGTTATTGATATATGCGCTAAACGCAGAACCAAGATACCTACTGTCGGCGGTCAGTCGATACATATTTGCGATGTTTTGACCGATCTCAAATGGCGCCGGTGATTCGTCGTTTTGTTCATATTCATTTCCGTTTGCCCCAATTGCCCAATATGGAGCTAGTGCGCCGGAATTGTTATGGAGAATCGTCGCGAAATGGTATGCCATCTGATAGTTTTGTTCATACATTCCGAGATAATAGGCACCGGTTGCCTGATGTACATAGTCTCTTGAATAGTAAGCGCATCGATTTTGAATGCCCGCCAGATAGCCGGTTACCATCGTTGATTCTGCGCATCGGGAATCGGTTGTAGGCCATCCCAGACTCAGTAGAAACGGGTAATTCGCATCGGTGAAATTCAACAACCGCGCCTCCGTTACCGCCTGATTGAAGCCGCTTTGTAGTCCAGCGTCGCTTGAGGTTGCCGTAAGTTCCGTACTCGATGCCGCCGCCAATTGTCGTGCTTCGGTCTTGCCGACAGCAGCAGCGCTGCTATCAGCAGGGCTATTACCTCCACCGCAGCCATATAATATTGCGCTGCCGGTTAGCATTGCCAACAGACTCCGCTTCCTAAATATTGAATTCAATTGCGGTCGCGTAGCACGTAATTCATCCGCGCGATCATGCATCCCGGCAGTATATTTTTTTCCGAACTTCTGTGAGCTTTTGTTCATTATTCTGTCTCCTATTGTGAATGGGAAAAACTTAAATATGAGAATGAAGCACAACTAAAACAGTGGATTTTTTGCTGCAAAATACAGTTACTGAAGCTGCCACTTGCCATCCGGCCTAATCCACATTGATCGAGATGACAATCTTGCCCGGTTGATCCTTGTCGCTCGCGCGACCGCCAAGAAAGGCGCAGTCAAATTCCCTAGTTGGCGCTGCCACATGAACGCCTCACGCTCAAGGGCACTATGTCTTTCACACACATATGCTCTATCGGCTCCCCTGCAACCAGCTAGCAAAATTTTAACGCTGCATGCACACAGCAAAGTATGACTTAATTGAACACTGGTATATGAAAAAGGAATACCTGAACTGGTCAGGCTCAGGCTGACGTCTCTAAAAGTCGCATTGCGCCTGAAGCAGATCCGCTGGCAGGCGAACCGTCCGATAGCCGTCGAAAATGCCGGTGTCGGGATCCCGAGTTGGATGGGCTGAAGCTGTGCTTGTCGCCAACTCGCCTGGTATTTATTAAGCGCGCCCGAAAAAAATCTTCCATCAGCAAGCTCTCAAGGTCCGACGTCTTGGCACACGCCTTTTTATGTCGGCGAGAAACACGCACCCTACGCTCCACATCATCGTGATCGCGTCGAGATCGAGCTTCCACTGCCGCTCCTTTTTTGCTGCCTTTGATGACGCCAATGCCTACATAAATATGTATCGACAATAGAATGATCAAATAATCTTGATCATTCTATCGATCAGCCCACCGCTGACACGCGATTAATAAAACTTATAATCCACACTCAAACGCAGCATTCTTCCTTCCGCATCTTGCAGACTCGACGGAATAATTCCACCGACTCCAAATGCGCGCAAATCGGCCGGAGCTCTTTGCTGAAACATATTCAGGAGATTCATTTTCAACACTAAATTTTTGAATCCCGAATACGACAGCGCATAGTCAGTAGTACGCGCCGACGCAACGCGGCACTGTGAGGCGGAAAAGCCATTAGTTGCGCAACCCTTCAAGCTCCATGTTGTATCGTTTTGTCCATACTGCAAATCGTACCCCCCAGTGTAGTTGTACCGTAATGAATTGGAAAAACCTTTGTAATCCCAACCCAAGGTGAAGTTGGCGACCATTTGCGGCATATCATATTGACCGGTCAAATTTTCATTTGCGGTTGACACCGAGGTATCGTAGTAGGTCATATTGTAGGTACCGTCCAATATCTCCAACAACTTACCCCAACTACCCAAATTTTGATTACCTTTAAAGGCAATATCGATACCGCTCGTGCTTTGCTGGAAGATATTTTCCATCTGTAGAGTCATATTCTGCAACGGTCCGGTAGTGACACCGTACTGAGTTAGCTCTGTCGCACTGAAGGTCTGATCCCCTCCTGAGTTGAACGGAACCCGATTAATCTGGACGCCTGCTGGCAAAGGCCCTCCATTCAGCAGCTGTGATGTTGATGGTGTGCCTATGGTATTTCTGCGATCAATATGCCAGTAATCCAGTGACGTGCTGTATCCCTTAACTGGCTCATACACCGCTCCAAAAGAAAAACTTTTGGAACTTTCTGGCTGTAGATTCGGGTTATTCCTAACTTCAGAAGCCAAACCAAAACTGCACTCCTGCGCCCATACCGATTCGGCGCGGGCATTCAGCACTGCAGCCTGCGGATCGTTTGCAGGTAACGCCGCTGCCTGTGCATATAAGGAATTCGATAAGGCCGATGCCTGCGGACATCGCTGCGGATCCGCGGTGCCGTTGGCATAGGCAAATTTCACGGAATTGGCACTTTCAATCAGGTTCGGAGCCCGAAAACCATTCTCATAGGTTCCACGCAACAGCAGGGAATCCGTCACTGCATAGCGCAATGCCAGTTTTGGCGAAAAATGGGTAGCCAGGTTGGGATATTTATCGGCACGTAATGCGGCCTGCATTTCCAGATCTTTAGCAAGCGGAATACTCAATTCACTGTATGCCGACTCGATGTTTCTGGATGAATCGGCCGCACTGATTCCATAGCCGACAATATCGCCATCTAGTAAATTGGAGGTTGGTTGGATACTCATGCTTTCATGCCGGATCTCGCCACCAGCCGCAAAATTGATCATCCCTGCAGGTACCTTAAACAGCGGACCGGTTATTTTGGCATCGGCAAACTCGGCTTTGGTATCGCCCGTATTGCCGTACACAGGGAACAGCGTATTTAATACTGCCGGACTATTTACCTGCCCTGGATGATATCCACCAGGTTGAGCAAAAAAATTTGGATCAGACGCTGTATAAGCCAAATTGACGTTGGGATTGTTATTAAGCCGAAAATTATTGTAGTTACCTATTTCCTGTATAAATCCAGCACTGCTGAAGGTGCCCTGCGAAGACTGAACTGCTTTGGAGCCCATCACGCCAAGCGCGGATTCCCATTCATATTGATTGATATTGCCACGCAATCCACCCAATACGCGAAACTGAGTCGCCGTCACATCCTGGTAGTCGGGCGCATCGGTAAATCGATATCTAAAACCAACGCCATCGTCTCCTGTAGGATTTAACGGACTATTGGCGGCCAAACCAAGTTCATTGAAAACCAAAGATTTTCCGGTAGAAGGATTGCCCCACTGAGTCGGCGCAAGTCCATCTCCATAGTATGGAAATGCTCCCAGATATTTTGTGGTATTTCTCGAAAAACTAATTTCGGAAAACGCCTCGATTCCGCCTTCCAATTTAAATGTGCCAGTGCTAAAAAAATTGGCACGTTCTGATTCGGGCACTGCCTGAAACCGTTGATATCGATTGTATTTGCAAAGACCACCAATAATCAGACTGGGCGCACATCCGGCCACCGGCTGTGTATTGGGACCGTCTATGATATTTCCTGGCGTCGAATAGCTTGAGAAAGTACCAAAGCCTGGGGACGTTTTGGTCAGATCTGGGTTGGTGTATTGCTCCAAATTGGTCCACATCACGTTGTCACGCTTCAGAAAATCGGCGTTGAGCAAAATGTTGTAGCCATCTTTATTCATATCGCCGAAGCCGGTGGTAATAGATGCCTTATTGGTTCCAAATGTATGGCTCTGCAGAGACTTGACAGCATCAGCATTGACTTCGAGTCCTTGGAAATTGGTACGGGTAATAATATTGATGACGCCGGCGACAGCGTCCGATCCGTAAATCGCAGACGCACCACTTTTTAAAATTTCAACACGCTCAACTGCATCAAGCGGAATGGCATCCACATTGCTGAACACGTTGGTATAGTCGGCGAATCCATAAGAAGAGATTCGTCGTCCATTCACCAAAACCAAGGTTGATTGCGGTCCCAGATTTCGTAATGATACGTTCGATGCTCCGGGCGCGAATGAGTTAGAACCGCCCAAATCAGACAGTCCACCTGTCGATCCAGAGATATTTCCGATCAGATCTGCTACTGTAGATACGCCCTGACGGGTGATGTCTGCACGGGTAATAACCTGAACTGGAGAGGCAGTTTCAGTATCAACTGTCTTAATATTTGATCCGGTAATAATAACTTTCGTTACCTTATCATCGGGATCAGACTGAGTTGGATCAGCATGCGCAACCACACAAGCACTTCCTACCAAAATAGATACCGCGAATTTAATCGGTGTAATCCTTAATTTATTTTTGAATTCCATGTCCACTCCAATTTGATTTTTTATTCGAATTTGAATTTGATTTATTCACCACTCAACGAACTAAACAAAAAAAACAATCGTTACTATTTGGCGCTGCGACTTTTTTTACTAACGGAAATTCCAGATAGTTCAATTTAATGACGTCGCAGCTGCTTAACCGGACAGACTGTCATGTCAGCATCGCGCCAGCAAACTCCTCCCTGTGTATCAACACGGAATATTTTTTGCTGAGCGGATTTTAGCGCTGCGACTTGATTTCACAATATGATTTAAATGCATATAGCTATCTGATTTTGGAATGCGTAAAAAACGACAAATGAAACGTTCAGCGCATTAATCGAGACTAGTGGTGATCCGTAGAAGGGGGACATGTCCGTGTCCAGTTTTTGAAAAATGGAGGCGACAGTTCGATGGTGGCAAAACAGGTAAAAAAACAGCCGGTTTTTTTAATGTATCAGAAGACAATACGAACCGACTGCAATGAGGAAATCGTTGTAATTCAGATGCATGTTCGAACGACCAGATCGCGGTGGCAAACCTATTCAGGCAAGATCACATTTATCATTGCATGGCCATCCCAATCTCGGTCCACAATCAATTTCCCATGCAACCTGACCTGCACATGCTGACGTTGTTGCTTGATGCGAGTAGTGGAAATATCCAGACCCGATTCGCTTACCTGGCCATCTACGAATCCGGCGCCGAATGCACGGATATTGGTGAGCGCCATATGCGGCCACGCTTTGGGCAGTCTTGGCGCAATGTTAAAACTGCGCAGTCCGACCGGTTCAATGCCAAACAGTCCTTCAACGATAACTCTGGCGTATAAGGCGCTTTCAGCTGAAAGCTGACGTTGGTTGCCTTCCGGCCACGCTTCGATCGCATAAGGAACATGTTCGCCTGTCAGGCGCATACCGGAGTAATAACGAAAATACGGCATCACCTGTTCGAGCTCGCCGACTTTCATCAGGCCACGAAAACCATACAACGTGGCGCGGTCCCAATAGGTGTTCGATTCTGCTTCGCTGAGCACGCCATTGAGCGACCACAATTGTGGCGACAGCAGCGCCGCAACGGTGCCGGCCTTGCGTTCTTCCATGCCGAATACCAGCGGCAAAGCGATCCAGGCACGCAGTTTGGTATTGCCGTCATAGTAGCGATAGGTATCGAATCCGCCCACGTTGGCGGCAAAGTATCGGTTGATGGCACTGCGCTGCAGCTGCGCTTCTTCGTTCAACGCGCTTCGCTCCTGCGGGTCTTGGCTCAGGCGGGCGGCGCCAATCAGGCTGGCATAGGCCAGCACGTTGGTGCTCAAATTCGCTTTGCCCGATTCAAACCGCCCTTCCAGTTCATCACTATCAGAATGCACGATACCCGCCGCGTCGCGCTGCCGACGCGTATATTCCAGACACCAGTTAATCAGGGGGTGAACTTGTTCTGCAAGCGCCGCATCGCCTTGCGCCAGTGCGAACTGCCCGGCGCCGTAGGCAATCATCGCGCAATCACCGCGGTCGCCGGCACCATTCCAAAACCCCCGTCCCTCGGCAATGATGGATGAAGGTATCGGCTGATAGGTCGGATTCATGTAACCGGCGAACAACCTAAAGCTGTTCAATGCCGCTTCCACGCCGCTGGCATCGCCGAGATAGGGAAAAAATGGATTGGCATATTCAGCCTGATCATTAGCCCAGATGGCGGCATAGTACCTCCCCCCGCCCGGCGCGTGCAGCAGACCACCGCGCGTAGCGAAAATACTTTCTGCGGCGCGGATTTTGGCAAATTCGAACATTTGATTCAAGACAGGTTCGGGCGTATCCAGCACCAATCTGGAACGCCAGGACTGCAATTTTTGCCGACGTGCTGCAAGCTGTTCATTGACATCAACGTACACCATTTCATTAACCAGTTGGGCTTGGTACAGGACATCGACATGCATGCTCTGACCCGACTTGAGCGAACCACTGCTGGCGCGTGAAAATGCTCTGATCAGATACGAGCCGTGCGTGCCGGCCTGCGCTGGCGTGGTCTCGGTTTTATTCAATGCATCAAAACGGTAAGCAATGACAGTGTCGGTATGATTGGTCAGGGTGAGACGCTCTATCAGTGCCGGTTCATCCGTCGCGGGAGAAAGCAGTCTGGTCAGACTCAGACCGCGCATGAGCTCCGAATCGAGGGTGAGCTGGCCGTCATAACGAATCTTGCGTAACGTTTCCTTTGGAGCTACATGCCCATCTATTTCGATGGACGGACTGTCGGCCAATTCAAATTTCCGTATCAGGCTAGCATGGGTATCGTCCGGAATAGTGCGCAGCATAGGCCACACCAGAGTGCGACGCAAATTCAGGCTGCCGTTGACATCTCGCCCATAATCGATGATGGTAGAAACCTGGCGTCCACTCATTTCCAGTTGATCAGTGTGCTGGTCCGTCGCGCTGGTTTGTATACCATTTTGTTGTATGGTCCAGCGCGGGTGTAGTGTTGGTATGATTTCTGCGTTGACCACTGCCGGCCCCAACAGATTGAACGCAATCAGGAAACCATACGCCATTATTTTTTTTAGCCGTGATGCAATCATTTCTCCGCACCCTGCATTGGCCGATAATCAAGCCTCAGCATTACGACACCATGCGACGGCACCATCGCCGTGTAAGATGATCTGGCGGCGGGCAAATTTTTGGCCAACCAAACATCGCGTAACTGCATATCCAACTGGTCCGGCAAATTCAGCATGTCCCAACTTACTGTCACTGAGTGCGCCGTTTCGCTGCGATTAAGCAATACCACGGCGCGCCCACCGCCCTGCAACGGCCGAGCCCAAACTTCATCTCCAACGTGTTTGGCTACCCGTTTGGCTTGAATTCCCAGCGCGTCCTGATCGATGGCAATCACTTCGCGGTTGGTCAAAATCGCCCTGGTCTGCTCAGTCATCGCCGACAGATCGTTACCGGCCATCAGCGGCGCGGCCAGTATGGCCCACAGACTGAAGTGCGAGCGGTATTCTTCATTACTCATCTTGCCGTTGCCGACTTCCAGCATGTCCGGATCATTCCAATGACCGGGACCGGAAAAACTTTCCAGTCCGACCTGCAGATCAAGTATGTCCATGACCCCATGCTCAAAGGTTTTTTTTCCTTCCCAGTGATCATAAATGTCGTCGGTGGTACGCCACAGATTGCCGATATTCGTTCCCCACTGCCACGGCTTATTCAAGCCCCATTCACAAATACTCAGGACGATGGGGCGACCAGTGGCGCGAAGTGCATCACTCATGGTTTCATAAGACGATTTGGCGTTTTGATCGTAGGTGGAACACCAATCGTATTTCAGATAATCGACACCCCACTCGGCGTATTTTTGCGCATCTTGATATTCATGCCCCAGACTACCGGGTCGCTTGCCGCAGGTCAGACTGCCGGCATCGGAATAGATGCCGAATTTCAGTCCCCTGGAATGTATGTAATCGCCCAACGCCTTCATCCCTGAAGGAAAGCGCGCCGGATCTGCGTAGATATTGCCAGCCTTGTCGCGACCCTGCTGCCAGCAATCATCGATCACGATGTATTCATATCCGGCATCGCGCATGCCAGACGTCACCATCGCATCGGCGGCCTGGCGCAGAAGCGCCTCACTGACGTTGCACGCAAATTTATTCCAGGTATTCCACCCCATAGGCGGCGTCAGTGCTAAATTATTCCCGACACGCTCAGGACGCGGTGGAGCGGCTTCGGCACGGGCATACTGGATGACCAACAGTTGGCTAACTATCAGAATCAGCAGGATCAGAATTCGAAATGGTTTCATAGTCTCCCTGACATGGATTTATTTTTTTAGATCGATACCGGTTGGTACGGCCCAGGACAGCAAAATTCTACCGCTGCGCGCACGCGTCAATGCATAACTTAACTGATGGTTGGTATATGAAAATGGAATGTCGGGGCCAGTCCGGTTCTGGCTGGCGATTCCATCAACCGCATGGCTTGACTTGCGCGCAATGCATCCAGCATCAGTTCGGCGCTCAGTGACAGTCGGCACCGACTACGCATCATGAATCCATATGCCTCCAAGCCTATTCCGAGTTGAAATGGCAATTCGTCCAGTAATCCTGCGTCCAGATAAACCCGCATCGCTTCTCTTGGCAGTGCGACGATCATATTACTGTCGGCCAGTAGAACGGAAATCAGCGAGATGTCCTCAGTTTCCACCGTGCCACTCGGACAGTCCAGGCCCTGCGCAAGGAACAGATTCGTCAGCCGGGCACGCAAGATGCTGCCGGGCGATGGCAGTATCCAGCTTCCCTCCAATAGTGATTTCAGGGATAAATCCGTATGGGTCAGCCAAGGATGTCCGGCACGTACAAATAAACTGTGCGGCTCATCCCGGATCGCTTCGAACGTGAATTCTTCGTCCGGATTTAATTGATGCCCTATCACCAGATCGAGTTCGGCGGATCGTAATTTTTGCAATAACTGAACGCTGGTATCGACGGTAACGCTGACGTTGATACGGGCATAGCGTTGCTTGAGAATCTGGATAGCACGCGGTACCACACTGATCGATGGCGCCAGCACCGTACCGAGAGCCACGCGGCCGCACAGTCCGGATCTGCGCTCATCAATTTCTTGTTGCGCTACTGTCATTTCATTGAGCGCGGCTTCCGCACGGCGTATCATAACTTCACCGTATCTGGTGGGAAAAATACCGCGCGGTTGACGTTCGAACAGAGTCACATTCAAGGCATACTCAATTTCGGCGAGAAGTTTCGACACTGCAGATTGGGTCATGTGCACAGACTGCGCGGCGCGTGAAATTGAACCGTGCCGTCCCAGCTCCACCATCAGCACCAGATGTTTAATCTTTAAATAATGTCTGACAAACTTTTCAGAAGCGCTATTGCGCATGGGGCTACCTTATCGATCAAGCTGCATAGGCTGTCGCAACGCTGATACGGATAGATCCGTTTTGAATGGCGATGGCGATAATTTGATGACTGTACAGAAATATTGCAGTCTGATCTATGCGGAATTCGTCATTTCTGAATAATATATCCGCATAGTCACTAGTAGGTCTCGACGTCATTTTCTGATACGCGTACACCGGAGTGTACGTAATAAATAACTGGCATAGGCATAGTGTTACCATCAACATTTTCGTCACGCACTTTGCCATTTCTTTGTAATTAATGACGAAATCTGCACAGGTCAAACAATTACACCCAAACCCGATATATAG
This sequence comes from Solimicrobium silvestre, assembly GCF_002976435.1. Taxonomy (GTDB): domain Bacteria; phylum Pseudomonadota; class Gammaproteobacteria; order Burkholderiales; family Burkholderiaceae_D; genus Solimicrobium; species Solimicrobium silvestre. Next base: position 44,624 of record NZ_PUGF01000007.1, read on the forward strand.
TTGTTTGCCGATAGATTTGTCCGGGACGCAGTACCACCGCATCAGCCCACGGGCTGTTAATTTGATTGGGATAAGCCTGTGCTTCCAGACAAAATCCGGCATACCGTTCATAAACTGAATTGCCACGACCCGACACTCCGGTCAGAAAATTACCACTATAAAACTGCAAGCCGGCCTGATCGGTGCAGACCGATAAATTTCGACCTGAAGCAGGATCGAAAACGGCAGCAACCTGGCGTAATTTCCCCGACCGTCCGTCGCGTTCCGGCTGAACGCAATAGCAATGATCAAAGATGCTCTGCACCGGTGGCTGGGCATCCAGCCAGGACAATCTTGGCCCGATAGCAGCTGGCTGCCGAAAATCGAAGGCGCTACCGGAAACGTCGGCGCACTGAATCGGAATGTGATCGGCGTCGGTCTGGAGATAATAACTAGCGTTGATAGTCAGGAGATGTTCGCCGATATCAGTGAGACCGCCGTTTAAATTGAAGTAGGGATGAGAAGTCAGATTCACAGGCGTAGCTCGGTCGGTGTGAGCTTCATAGACTATGCTCAACTGACCCAGCTCATCCAGACGATAGCGCAGCACGATGCGCAAGTTGCCCGGAAATCCGCCGCTGCCGTCTGGGTCCAGGTACTGCAAAATAAGTTCGTTCTGACTCTGAGTGACTTGCCAGAACACCCGATGCAAACCGGCATACCCGCCATGCAGATGGTGTATGCCGTCATTGCTGTCGACATGGTATTGAACACCGTCAAGTGTAAAGTGTGCGGTAGAAATCCGGTTGGCCCAACGTCCAACTATGGCTCCGAAATAATCGAAATTATTGACGTAGTCAGTAGCGTTGCGGTAGCCGAGCAGCACGTCGGCCAGTTGACCGTCACGATCAGGCGCGAGCCATGACACCAGGCTGGCGCCATGCGGGCTGACGGTTACGGTCATGCCAGAAGCATTGCGTAACGTGTACAAATTTTGATATTGAGATGAAGAGATGGTAATCATCAATTTATTTAATGTTGACATATTCCGACAGCGACTCCGGTCAGGAATGGTAACAGATGCCGATGCCGAATTCGGCACTGTGCATGTATTCCATTTTCATATGGGTATCCACGAATTATTCATATTTGCCGTTCAATTGATCCGACTACACTCGTGCTGGTCACTTGAACACCTTACTGCATCTATGAAAATAACCAAATTAACTACCTACCGCATTGCCCCACGTTGGATGCTATTGAAAATCGACACCGACGCCGGCATAGTCGGCTGGGGTGAGCCTATCATCGAAGGACGCGCACGCACCGTTGAAATGGCAGTACAGGAAATGCAACCCTATTTGATCGGACAGGATCCTGCGCGTATCAATGATCTGTGGCATGCCATGTATCGCGGCGGATTTTACCGCGGCGGATCGATCTTGATGAGTGCCATCGCAGGCATTGATCAGGCCTTATGGGATATCAAAGGCAAAGTACATGGCGTTCCGGTCTATCAGCTTTTGGGAGGCCTGGTACGCGACCGCATGAAAACCTATAGCTGGGTTGGCGGCGACCGTCCGTCGGACGTGATTGCAGGCATAACTTCATTGCGTAATGCCGGATTTGATACGTTTAAACTGAACGGCACGGAAGAACTCGGCATGATCGACAGCGCGATGGCTATCGATGCTGCGGTAGAGCGCATAGCTGAAATTCGCGCCGCATTTGGCTCGACGATTGAATTCGGCATCGATTTTCATGGTCGGGTTTCTGCGCCGATGGCCAAGGTGTTGCTGCGCGAACTGGAGCCGTACCGGCCGCTGTTTGTCGAGGAGCCAGTTCTGGCTGAACAGGCCGAATATTATCCACGTTTGGCCAACAGCACCTCGATTCCGTTGGCCGCCGGCGAACGCATGTATTCACGCTTCGATTTCAAAAACGTGTTTCATCAGGGCGGCCTGTCTATCGTTCAGCCCGACCTGTCGCATGCTGGCGGCATTACCGAATGCTGCAAGATTGCAGCTATGGCCGAGGCCTATGAAATCGCACTGGCCCCGCATTGCCCGCTGGGACCGATAGCATTGGCGGCATGTCTACAGGTGGACTTCGTCTCGCACAACGCGGTATTGCAGGAACAAAGCATCGGCATCCATTACAACCAGGGCGCCGAATTGCTGGACTACGTCATCAATCGGGAGGACTTTAAGATCACGAACGGCTATATCGCGCCTTTCCCAAAACCCGGCCTGGGAGTGGAAATCGACGAGGAACGGGTTATCGCCGCTAGCCTCAATCCGCCCGACTGGCGCAATCCACTATGGCGCCATGCCGATGGCAGCGTGGCCGAATGGTGACCAGCCAGCCTTCATTAATCGGCATCGACTGGGGCAGCACCAGCCTGCGCGCCTACCTATTTGACGCAGATGGCGCCGTGCTTGAAACCCGCGCAACGACGCAAGGGGCTTCTGGCATGGCTGATGCCGACAGTTATCTGAATACGCTGTACCAATTAACCGGCGACTGGATGCAAACCGGCGGCAGGAAAAATAATCTATCCGTGCTGGCCTGTGGAATGGTGGGCTCTGCGCATGGCTGGCAGGAAGTGCCGTATGTGGAATGCGTCGCCGACATCAACAAAGTAGCCGCCAATCTGGTAAAAATACATCACCAGCCGGTACACATTATTCCCGGCCTGATTTGCAGCCCCGACAATTTACCGCCTGACGTCATGCGTGGCGAGGAGACACAATTGATCGGTGCGCTGCGAAATTTGCCGAATCTGACCAGCGAAGCATGTATCGTTTTACCGGGCACCCATTCCAAATGGGCGCGAACCAGCCACGGCACAATTTGTGCGTTCGCCACCCATATGACCGGTGAACTATTTTTCGTACTGCGCCAACATTCTGTACTTGGCCGTCTGCTTCCCGAATCCGGAATCACCAGGGACGATGCTGCTTTTTTGAATGGCGTGCGCGCCTCACGCGATCAGGGCTATCTGGGTTTAAGCCACCAGCTGTTTTCCGTGCGCAGCCTGGGATTGACGAAGAATATGAATGGAATGGAATTAACTGAATATCTGTCTGGTCTGTTGATAGGCCACGAAGTACAGGCCGGGCTGAACTGGCGAAAACTGGCTGGGCTGGAATCGGCGCCGCTGGTGCTGGCGGGTGATCCAGAACTATGCCGACGCTATGTACATGCCATGAGCAGTTACGACGTCACCGATGCTGTTGTGCTCTCTGACACCGCCCCGGCTGGTCTGTGGAGCGTGGCATTGGCATCAGGCATTACCAGACAGTCGTTAAACTGAATTGAACATCATCCAATATTAAATCGTGTTTACTATTTTCAGGCACCTACAGTGAGCAATTATACTTCCCGCTTTACCGCCGCCTTTTCGGCACTCCCACTGGTGGCGATTCTACGTGGCATCCATCCGTCGGAAGTGGAAGCCGTCGCGGCTGCGCTGTACGCAGAGGGATTCAGACTGATTGAAGTGCCGCTGAATTCACCGCAGGCGCTCGATTCAATCAAACTGCTCAGACGCTGTCTTCCGGATGATGCGCTCGTCGGTGCCGGAACCGTATTAACAACTAACGCTGTTGTTCAGGTGCAGGATGCGGGCGGAACATTGATTGTCATGCCCCACGCCGACCTGGTCGTCATCGCAGCAAGCAAACAGGCCGGCATGGCTTGCGTGCCGGGCGTGACAACGTTGACGGAAGCATTTTCTGCTTATTTTTCCGGTGCCGATGCGCTGAAATTATTTCCTGCCGAATTAATCCCTCCGGTTGCATTAAAAGCGATGCGCGCCGTTTTGCCTCCGGCTCTGCCCGTTATGCCCGTCGGCGGAATCACTACCAGCAATATGGCTGAATACCGGCAGGCTGGTGCGCAGGGCTTTGGCCTGGGATCAGCGTTGTTTTCCAGCGGCATGGTGGCAACAGATGTGGCCAAACGGGGGCGCCTTTTCGCCGACAAATGGCAGCAGATAAGCAATACCGAAATCTCATAATGATCATGCAAATAACCATTTATTTTCAAAGGTAATGTCCATGTTCGCGCAATCTTCCTTAACGCCGGAATTGACCATGTCGGTGGTGCACGCGCAAAAAAATATCCTCGGTGAAGGCCTGCTATGGCATCCGGCTGATCAGCGCTGGTGGTGGACCGATATTGAATCAGCCACGATTCATGCCTGGTCGGGTGAAACCGGCTTGCGCTGCGATTTCCAACCGGGTGGTCGGGTCGGTTCGATGGCGCACAGCAGATCCGGGCGGATTTTGCTCGGCATGGCGAAGTGGGTGTGCACGGCCGAGCTACCCGATCTGGCGGCGGTGCCGCTGGTTGCCGTGGATCCGGCAGAGCCGCGCACCCGCATCAACGACGGGCGCACCGACCGCAGCGGCAATTTTGTATTCGGCACGATGAACGAAGCGACAGATAAGCGGGCCATCGCCAGCTTCTATCACTATTCGCATCTACACGGATTACGACGCCTGGCGCTGCCTGCGGTAGCTGTCGCCAACAGTATTTGCTTTAGCCCGGATGGCAAAACCATGTATTTTTGCGACACGCCCACGCGCTGCATTATGCAATGTGACTACGACAGCGACAGCGCACAGGTGAATAATATTCGCCTCTTTTCGAAGGTGGCCGACGCCGATGGCGTGGCCGCATTTCCCGACGGATCGGTCATTGATCGTCATGGATGCCTGTGGAATGCCCAATGGGGTGCATCGCAAATCGCGCAATACGCGCCGGATGGTCGCTTGATACGCCGCATTGCCGTACCGGTCAAAAATCCGACCTGCCCTGCCTTTGGTGGCTCCAATCTGGACATGTTGATGGTCACCAGTTCAACCCAGGAAATGAGTAACGCAGAATTGATCCACATGCCGGATGCAGGCAGCCTGTTTGGCATCACATTGCCGGAGCCGATCGGGATAGCAGAGACCTTGTTTGACGATATGCCAGATGTTTCTGTTGCAGTTGAAATCAGAATGAATACTAAACAATCATAATCAGGGAGAGAATAAATGAATACACAATTGACGTCGCTGCTCAGATCCTTGCCGCTCCTGGCTGCCTTTATTTCCAGCAATCTGGTTGAAGCCGCTGAACCACAAAAACCTGGTGAACCGATCAAAATCGGATTCCTGGTCAAACAGGCAGAAGAGCCGTGGTTCCAGGATGAATGGCGATTTGCCGAACAGGCGGCACGCGAAAAAGGATTTACGCTGATTAAGATCGGCACGCCGAACGGCGAAAAGATGATGGCTGCCATCGATAATCTGGCCGCGCAAAAAGCGCAAGGCTTCGTGATTTGCGCGCCTGATGTCAAACTGGGCGTCGCCATCGAGCGGGCTGCCATGCGCAACAGCCTGAAAGTGATGGCGGTCGATGACCAGCTCATCGATGCCAGCGGCAAACCTGTGACGAGCATACCGTACATGGGCATCTCCGGCGGCGACATCGGCAGGCAGGTCGGTCAGGGATTGATATCTGCCATGAAGGAGCGTGGCTGGCAACCGTCGGAGGTCGGCGCATTACGTATGGCGTTTGACCAACTGCCGACCGCTCGCGAGCGCACCATGGGTGCGGCCGAGGTTTTGAAGGCCGCCGGCGTTCCAAGCGCCAACATTATCGACGCATCTCAGGGAAAATCCGACACCGAGAGCGCCTTTAACGCAGCCAATATCGCTTTCACCAAACAGGCTCATTTCAAACACTGGCTAGTATTCGGCATGAATGATGAAGCGGTTCTGGGTGCCGTGCGCGCAGCGGAAAGCCATGGATTGAAAAGCGATTCGTTGATCGGCATCGGCATCGGCGGCAGCAAAACCGCTCAAAATGAATTTGCCAAACCGATGATCACCGGTTTTTACGGGACGGTACTGATCAGCCCGAAGCGTCATGGCTATGAAACGGCACTCAATATGTACAAATGGATAGTAGACAATCAGCAACCGGTAGCCGTTACGCTCACCGCCGGCACCTTGATGACCCGAGTCAACCAGGCAGCAGTTCGCGCCGCGAACGGGCTGTGAAATCGATGACGGCCTATCTGCAATTCGATCAGGTTTCAAAACATTTTTCTGGGGTTCGGGCGCTGGCTGGCGTGAGCTTCGATGCGCACGCCGGAACAGTGCATGGCCTGTTGGGTGAAAACGGTGCGGGTAAATCTACCCTCTTGAAAATTCTGGGTGGTCAATACCGGCCCGACGGCGGTCGTTTGCTGGTCAACTCGGTGCCATGCCAGTTCAATTCAGCCGCCGATGCCATCCGCGCCGGCATCGCCGTAATTCATCAGGAACTGCAGTATGTGCCGGAACTGACGGTGACCGAAAATATATTGATGGGGCGTTTTCCGGCACGCTTCGGGCTGATTGATCGAAATAAGGCCAGACGTATGGTCTTGCAGCGACTGAGTGAAATCGGTGTTGATCTGGACCCCGATGCACGCCTCTCGCATCTGTCCATAGCACAACGTCAGATGGTGGAAATCTGCAAGGCAGTAATGCAGAATGCCCAGATCATCGCGTTCGATGAACCGACCAGCAGCCTTTCCTATACCGAGAGTGAGATTCTGTTTCGACTGGTGCGCGAATTGCGCAGCACCGGACACACGCTGATTTACATTTCGCACCGGCTCGAAGAGCTGTATAGCTTGTGCGACGCCTGCACGATTTTTCGCGATGGGCGCAAAATCGTTACCCATCCGGTCATGGCGCAGGTACCGCGTGAGACGCTGATCCACGACATGGTCGGGCGCGAACTGTCCGACATTTACGGCTATCGCCCCAGACCGCTCGGCGCACAGCGTCTGCAGGTGCGTGGACTGAGAGGCAAGAATGACCCCACCGGATGCAACTTCAGCGTGCGCGGCGCGGAAATCGTCGGCTTCTTCGGCCTGGTTGGCGCTGGTCGTAGCGAACTGATGAGGCTGCTGTACGGTGCCGACCGGCGCCTTGCCGGTAGCGTGTTACTGGACGGTGTGCCGGTACCGGCTAACAGCCCGCCTGCGGCAATTGAAGCAGGAATTTTGCTGTGTCCGGAAGACCGCAAAGAACAAGGCATTCTGGCGCAGGCCTCGGTTGCGGAAAATATAAATATCAGCTGCCGCCGCCATGATTTACGCGTCGGTTTCTTTCTGCGTCGAAACAAGGAAGCGGCCCGGGCCGATTTTTTCATTGATCGATTGCGCATCAAAACGCCGAATCGTGACCAGGAGATACGGTTCCTGTCCGGCGGCAATCAACAAAAAGTGATACTGGCGCGCTGGCTAGCCGAATCGACGATGAAGGTATTGATACTGGACGAACCCACGCGCGGCATCGACGTCGGCGCAAAAAATGAAATCTACCGCATTATTCAGGAGGTGGCCGAACAGGGCTGCTGCGTAATTGTGGTGTCATCGGAATTGCCCGAAGTGCTGGGCATCGCCGACCGCGTGCTCGTGATGCGCAATAAGGAAATCAGCGGTGTGTTGGATCGTTCCGAAGCAACCGAGACAGCTGTACTGAACCTGGCATTGGCTGCCTGATAACGATGAACCACCCAAATTTTGAGACCAAACAATGCTAAAACAATTCCAGACACTAGCTGTTCAAACGATGAATTCCTCCCACTCCTCCGATCCAAATCCGGAGCACGACATGCGTGTGCATTCCAGTGAGCAGCCATTTGTACCCGCCGACAAACAACGCCGCTGGTTAGTCGAATACAGCATGCCGATAGGTTACGCGGTCCTGTTCATCCTTTTGTCGTTCACAGTCGAGAACTTTTTCTCGACCACCAACATCATCGGTTTGATGTTATCCGTAGCACAGATCGGTATGGTGGCCTGCACCATGATGCTGTGCCTGGCCTCGCGCGATTTTGATTTATCTGTCGGATCCACCATCGCCTTTGCCGGCGTCCTCGGCGCTATCATCCTGGAACAGACGCACAGTGTAGCGCTGACTGTCATAGGCGGCCTGCTGGCCGGCGCACTAATCGGAGCGGGTAACGGCGTGCTGATCGCCTATTTACGGGTCAACGCCTTGATCGCCACACTGGCCACCATGCTGATGGTGCGCGGTCTGGCTTTCATCGTCTCGCACGGACAGGCAGTCGGCATCGCAAACGAAGACTTCATCAGCTTTGGCGATACCCGCCTGCTCGGTCTGCCTCTACCGATACTGGTAACCGCGGCCTGCTTTGTGGTATTCGGCGTCCTGCTCAATCACACCGTGTTTGGCCGCAATACTCTGGCTATTGGAGGTAATCCGGAAGCAGCGCGATTGGCAGGTGTCAAGGTGGAACGATTACGAGTCTGGATTTTTTTATTGCAGGGGCTGATCACGGCCATGGCCGGATTAATTCTGGCCTCACGCATTACCAGCGGCCAACCGAATGCAGCCCAGGGGTTTGAGCTGGACGTAATATCGGCCTGCGTGCTGGGCGGGGTCTCCCTACAGGGCGGCAAAGCCAGAATTTTCGGGGTGCTGATCGGCGTGCTTATCATGGGCACGCTGGAAAATGTCATGAATTTGATGGATGTTGACGCGTTTTATCAGTACCTGATGCGTGGCCTGATTTTACTCATCGCCGTATTGTTGGACCAGTTGAAAACAACTGCCCATCGCATCTGATCCGAACAACCTTTAACAATCAGGATCATTATCATGACTCAACGACTTGCCGGCAAGGTTGCCATCGTCACTGGCTCAACACTCGGAATCGGCCGCGCCATTGCCAGACTGTTCGTGGATCAGGGCGCCAGCGTGGTGTTTAACAGCCATCGCTACGACGATGCGGCCGCGCAGATGTGTGATGAATTAGGCAAAGAACATGCCCTATTTGTGCAGGCCGATGTGGCCGATACCTATGCCATGCAGCAGCTGGCATCGACGTCGGTGGCGCGCTTTGGCAAAGTCGATGTGCTTATCAACAACGCCGGCATGGACGTGTTCTCGGATCCGTTGGCGATGACGCCCGACCAGTGGCAACGCTGTTTTTCTGTCGACCTGGAAGGCGCGTGGAATGCGTCGCGTTCGGTGCTGCCATCGATGTTGGAACAAGGATCAGGCAGCATCGTCAACATCGCCTCGGTGCACGGCCACAAAATTATTCCCGGCTGCTTCCCCTATCCAATAGCCAAGCATGCATTGATTGGACTTACACGCTCGCTGGGTATTGAATATGCGGCACGCGGCATCCGAGTCAATTCAATTTCGCCGGGACTGATCATGACGGACAATGTCAAAACATGGCTGGCAAACTGCCCGGATCCGGAAGCAGAGCAGGCGCGCCAGGCAGCGTTGTTGCCGTGCAAGCGAATCGGCACGCCAGAGGAAGTAGCCTACACCGCGCTTTTTTTAGCCAGCGATGAAGCACGCTTCATCAATGCCACCGACATACTGATCGATGGCGGCAGATCCCAGCTTTATCATGAATAACACTACTCACTACCCTAAAGGCCGGTATGTCTGATACACGTGTTGACCGCTTTGTACGCTCACACCTCAAAACCAGACATCTGGTGTTGCTGGTAGAACTAGGTCGCAATGGATCTATCCTGCATGCTGCCCAGGCAGCCAACCTAACCCAACCTGCCGCATCCAAGTTACTCAGCGAACTGGAACATGCGCTCAGCGTCCCGTTATTTGACCGCCTGCCGCGCGGTGTGGTACCGACCTGTTATGGCGAAGTGCTGATCCGGCGTGCTGGTGCGGCGCTGGCAGAAATGGATGCGGCCCATCAGGAAATCATGGAGCTGCTTTCCGGCCTCTCCGGCCGGGTGGCGATCGGAACGGTAATGACGCCGTCGATCAGCCTGCTGCCGCAAACGGTGCGATTACTTAAACTGCGCTTTCCACGCGTGCAGGTGTCAATCTGCGTTGATTCCAGCAAAACGCTGGTCGCGCGCCTGCGCAAAGGTGAACTTGATATGGTGATAGGACGCATTCTGGATTCCGAGTCGGCTAACGAACTTAACTTTGAACCGCTCTCCGACGAACCGCATAGTCTGATCGTGCGCGCTGATCACCCGCTGGCAAAGACCTCGGATCTGCATCTCGAGAAATTGATTGAAGAAGGCTGGATCATGCCGCCGGCTGGCAGCATATTACGCGACCGGCTGACTGCGTTGTTTTTAGCACGCGGACTGGATCAACCGGGAATCACGGTGGAAACCACCGCGTTGCCCATGATCACCAACCTGCTCATTGGCAGTGACATGATTGCTGCGCTGCCGGAAGAGTTGGTACGTCCCTATTTGGATATCGGACTGCTGACAGTGCTACCTTATGATCTCGGTCTGCGCATGGATTGTTACGGCATTGTAACGCGTAGAAAATATAAGCTGTCCCCGGGAGCGCAAGCTATGTTGACCATATTGCGTGAAGTTGCAGCGAATCTGCAAAATCAGTTAAAACTGGATGGCATGTCAACATTCAGCGCGGCGGTAGAAGCGGGACAAAAATAAAAAAATATTCCCAACACCACGGCGCTGGGCTAATAGCAGCTTGGCGATAGTTTGAGCATTTTGGATCAGCCATTTTAGATTCACCAATTCCCTTCCAACCACCAATCATTTGTTGGTGCGATTGCACAATGCGATCAATCATTTCCTGACTCAATAGCGCATCTGAAAACGCTGCATACCACAGGGTACCGGTGGACTATTTCCATGTCGTCTTTACGTTACGCACCATCGCTGCCAACCCGACACATCTCGGTGCACGTATTGGCGCAACGTTGATATTACATACCTGGAAATCGGCGTTGAAACATCATCCGCATGTGCATGGCATTGTTCCGGGCGGTGATATACATCGGTATGCTAATTTCGTCACCTTTAACTATCATAACGATCAAGGTCTGGTTGTTTGAATTGTGTATTCTGTGTAGTGCACGATGGAAGAAAAAGACTAACTGACATTCTGTAATTAATTCAATTTTACATCGGGCGCATTATCAATATTGTGATCAGCTCATTATTGACTTAATGAAGTATCTAACTATGAAAAGGAATTTGCATATGAACCAAACAAACAATGTAGGTTTTCGCGTTCTTGCTCGTGATATTGCAGAAGAGCTCACTGCGGAAGAACTAATGGACGTTAGTGGCGGCGGATGAACGGTGTCCGGTACGCTGACCAACCCTCCACAAGGAAGTAATCAACCAGATTGGGTAGTCATCGTTTCTTGCCCCCTTTAACAAAATCGCTTTGATTTTGTACGACAAAGTACTGATATGCCAATCCCCCAACGCATCATAGAGGATTTGCGTCAACTTACCGAAGTTAATACAAATTGCATAAAAAAATGCATGGCCCTATTCAGCGGTATTTTATTCCATGAGAATAAGTACCGCCCGATCAAAACCCAATCCGCGGGAGACTTTTAAATGAAACTCAAAACCAAGCCGTTAGCTGCTGCAGTATCTGGCCTATTCATTGGAGCACTATGTTTGCCAGGTAGCGCATTTGCTGCCAAATCACTTACAACCGCGCAGGACACAGGCGCAATCTCACCGACCCAGACCCAGACCGTTTCTATTGTGCTGCAGTTGCGCAATGCTAATGAGCTCAATAAATACATTAACGACACTGTCGATCCTAACAGCCCGAATTACCATCATTTTTTATCGGTGGATGAATTCGCGCACCGTTATGCTCCCACAGATGCAGACGTTAATCGCGTTAAAGCAGACTTAGGCAAATTAGGGATACAGGTTAGCGAAGTTTACCGCAGCCACATGGTCATACGCGCAACCGGTAGCACTGCGCAATTTAACAAATATCTTGCCACTGAAGTGCATAGTTACAAGGAGAACGGGTTAAGTTATATCAAACCAAGTGTTGCCCTTACTATTCCTTCCAGCGTGTCTGATGTGGTCATGGCAGTAATCGGTCTGAATACCAAACCTAAATTACATTCGCTGTCGCATAATCTTGCCAAGGATTCTGGCGGCACGATGAAGATGGTTCCAGGCACCAAAGGAATAAAATTGGCTAATGGCGTAACAACGACCAACTCACCTGGCTCGTTTACGGTAACCGATGTCGCTGAACTGTATAACATCAACCCGCTGTACCAACAAGGCATTCTGGGGCAAAACCATAATATTGGTATAGCAACGTTTGCCACCTTCACCGCCAGCGATGCTTATACTTATTGGCAAACCATCGGCCTGCACGTGGCATCCGATAGAATCACAGAGATTCCGGTTGATGGCGGAACCGGAACAAATGGATCTGGTGAAACTACACTAGACGTAGAACAATCTGGCGGTGTCGCACCGGCAGCCAAAGTCTATGTTTATGAAGCGCCGAATACTGATCAGGGATTTGCCGACGTATTTTTAAAAGCGGCCGCTGACAACACAGTCGACACGCTTTCAATGAGCTGGGGCGGCACCGAATTTGGTCAAGACACGGGCGTTATGCCAGCAGTCCATCAGGCCTTGATGGAATTGGCAGCGCAAGGTATTTCCGTGCTCACTTCGTCCGGTGATGAAGGCGCGTACGACATCAACAATAATCAAGGCTATTACTATTATCCCGGCTGTACAGCAACGCTGAGTGTCGAGTACCCCGCCAGCGATTCGATGATTCTTGCCGCCGGCGGGATAACCTTGGCCGGAACCCAAACCTTTTACAATAGCAATAACGTTGTAGTTGGCAGTGTTACTGTGCCCAAAGACAGGGCCTGGGCCTGGGATTATCTACAAAACTTCTTCATCACCAATTTTGGCGATAACTCCTATTACGAACACTTATTTCCAGTCGGTGGCGGCGGTGGCGTGAGCGTGGAATTTGACCTGCCGTACTACCAGCAAAATTTGCACGGCACACAAGTCACAGCAGCTAACCAAGCTCTAATTTGCCAGACATCTACTGGCCCGGTAGATCTGATCGATTTGCCAGATGGTTATGCAGGGCGCAATGTGCCGGACATCTCGTTGAATGCAGATCCTGATACCGGCTATGCCGAATACGTGGGCGGCCAATGGGCGTACTACTGGGGTGGCACCAGCTTTGTCGCTCCTCAGTTAAACGGTATGGCCATTCTCGTTTCCCAAGTCAGCGGAACACGCCTGGGATTTTTGAATCCGCAGTTGTATTCAAGATTCAATCAATTTGGCTATGGTAGCAATTCGCCATTCAGAGCCGTTACTGCTGGTGACAATGAGTACTATCAATCAACCTATGGCTACAGCCCGGCAACAGGAATTGGCGCTATCGACGTAACGAAATTAGCCAAATCTTTTTCTAGAGGGGGTTACTAGGTTTTGATTTGGGTTTACGTAGCTAAACCTAGAGGGCGGTTTTTTTAACCGCCCTCCTCCGTTTTTAAAATAAAACTACCGACTGTTAATCCGCAGGTCCCTGGTTCGAGTCCAGGTCGGGGAGCCACAGAATTAGGTAGTTGTAAATCAAGCCTTTACGAGAAATCGTCGAGGCTTTTTTCGTCTGCATACTTCTAAATTTCACTCAAAAACTGGCCTTTGCCAGAAATCTGCCGATCTGCATTGCTTATTTGCGAACGTAGCACTGATTAATTGTCTATTCCATTATTACTTGTAGTCGGACTACTTCTTCAAACGCCAGGCTTGCTTTTGTCTTGTACCGCGCTTTGTGTGTCAGTGAATAAAATTCGCGATGTGGCAATGCGATGTTAACTATTCGTAATAACCCCGCCTTGATGTGGGCATCAACCACAAACTTAGAAACCAACGTTGCAAACTGCCCCGAAATGACAGCGGATCGTACAGCTTCATTTGACGGTAATGTCAGTGCGACATTCAAATTTGAAATCTCGACGCCGACCAATGCCAGAATATTTTCCAGAACAGCCCTCGTTCCTGAACCCGGCTCGCGCATAATCCAGTCGGCCTTAACGAGCTCTGTCGGATTTATCAGCGCGCCGTTCCCCCAGGGGTGTTCTGGAGCGACTACGACGACTACCTGGTCTTCATACACTGTGCATACGTTTAACAGAGTGTCATCGACTCGGCCCTCAACGTATCCAAGATCGGCTGTGCCATCGTGCACTGATTGGGCAACTTGTTGAGTATTGCCGACAATGAGATTAATACTAATTTGTGGGTGTTTTTGATGAAATCGAACCAAAATAGGTGGCAGCCAATAGCTCGCAATTGTCTGGCTTGCATGAATGTTTAGCGTACCTCTCTTCATGCTCCCTAATTCTTTTAATGTCAGTTCTGCTGCCCTGGCGCTATTGAGGGTAGATTTGGCTTCAGTTAGAAAAATTCTTCCTGCCTCAGTTAGCTCAATTCGCCGGCCAACCCGATTAAAGAGCACGGTTCCGTACTGATTCTCCAATGATTTAATGGATGAACTTACCGCTGACGGGGTCAGCGCCAAAACATCTGCTGCCTGAGTCAGATGTTCACGCTCTGCGACCTGGATAAATATGCGTAGTTGATCTAATGTCATGACTATCGTTCGATATAATTGAATGAATCATTATATATTGATAGATAGACCTAACAATTGATTACTCAGATAATTTCTCATCGAAACCTAACTGAGATATAAAAATGAAGGCTAAAGCAAAAAAATTGGTGCCAGGTTTGATTCTATGCACACTGGTAACACTGTCCGCGTACTACATCGAATATCTCGAGGCCTCCTTCTTTCAACGCGCCTGGCTTGAGAGTCTGGTTATTGCAATATTACTTGGCAGCTTTATTCGAAGCGTTTATCAATTAGATCATCAGTTCGATGCTGGCATCAATTTTAGCGCCAAGATGCTGCTGGAAATTGCAGTCGTTCTATTGGGTGTATCCGTTAGTGCATCGTCAATACTTGAAAATGGTCCCAATCTGATTCTTGGTATTGCCGCTACAGTAGCTATTGCAATCGCTGCAAGTTACACGATTGGCAGATTAGTTGGCCTACCAAAAAAAATGGCGATATTGATTGCATGCGGCAACTCCATTTGCGGTAACTCAGCGATTGCGGCTGTTGCCCCAGTTATTGAAGCCGATAGCAACGATGTCGCGTCATCAATTGCATTTACGGCTGTTTTAGGTGTTGTCGTGGTGTTGATATTACCTTTGATGATTCCGCTACTCTCATTATCGCAACTTCAATATGGTATTTTCGCAGGGTTAACCGTTTATGCCGTACCGCAAGTCCTCGCGGCAACTAGCTCAGTCTCGTTGATTAGCAGTCACATAGGGACTTTGGTCAAATTGGTTCGGGTTTTAATGTTAGGGCCTGTTGTATTGATTCTATCGTTAATCGGCAAGAAAGAAGACGGGACTCGTCCAGCCCTGTCACAAATGGTTCCCTGGTTTATCGTCGGTTTCCTGGCATTGATGATGTTCCGTTCATTCGGATTGGTGCCTGAGGCCCTAATCAATCCAGCACATACCACGGGCAATTTTTTCACAATCATGTCAATGGCGGCTCTTGGACTTGGAGTTGATATACGTTCAGTTGCGCGGGCAGGATCAAGAGTGGCCAGCGTGGTAGTTTTGTCTCTTCTCATTCTATTTGTGATTAGTTTTATTTTGATTCGATTACTAGGAATTTACTGATTTTTTATTCTCAATTTGGTCTGGGTCTGCATAAATTAGTGCAGCTAAAGAGTAAATTTTTTACGACGAAAAGCGAACTTTAACGGAGCAATCAATATGCTTAACATTAAATACGTAACAACAATTTTATTTAGTTTCGGTATCGCCGTGGCGAACATCCAGACCTCCGCTAACGCGGCAGATCAAAAATGGACTTTTGACGGCGCTATCCACAATAACTCGTTAGCTGTAAGCCCCGATGAAACGATGGCTGTTGCCTCTTACAGTGAGCGTCAGGAAATCGTTGTCTATGATCTAAAATCAAAAAGTGTTCGCAAGATTTTGCGCGGGTACATTACACCTAGAAATAGTGTCTTTGATCCGTCAGGTAAAGCATTTTATGTTTCTGATAGTAGTTTGGGTGTGATCAAAAAGATTGACGCAACTTCGCTTGAAGAAATTGGGCAATTTGCTGCTGGCCCGGGTGTTTTCGGCACAACCATTTCGGCCGATGGGAAAACGCTATATGCCAATAATGAAGCTGCCAATACTGTAACGAGCTTTAATCTAAATACGAATCAGCCAACTGCAGTTATTCCCGGATTTAGCCAACCAAGGCAAGGAGTCCGTCTTAACCCAAATGGGGATACCCTTTTTGTGACGAATTTTCTTGGCGATAAAATCACTTTGGTCAATACCAAGACAAATCAAATTGACGGTGAAATTGCAGGATTCAATAAAATTAGAGCCATCTCCATTTCGCACGACGGTAAAACCTTGTATGCGGCAAATAGCGGATCAAACATGATTGCAGTCGTAAATATCGCTGATCGCAAAATCACTTCGATGATTCCAGTCGGGAAAGATCCGTACGGCGCAGCATTAACTCCAGATGGAAAATTCCTCTACTCAGGCAATTTGGCCGACAACAGCTTGACAGTCATTTCGCTTCCTTCAGAACACGTCGTCGCATCGGTTGATGGATTGAAGCAACCAAGACAAGCCATCGTCTTTTCTCACAATAGCAAATTAGCTTATGTGCTGAATGAGGATTTAAGCGTTGCTATTATCAATCTGGACAACAACAAAATTGCAGAAGTTATTCTGCCGCATTAGTTGGATCATTTGATTTTATCCGCTAACTTCAACTAATCTAAAGGGAAATTAAAATGGAAAAGAAACCAATTCGAATTGCAGTGACAGGTGCGGCTGGGCAGATTGGCTATGCGCTTTTGTTTAGAATCGCAAAGGGAGATATTACTGGAACAAATCAGCCCATTATTTTGCAGCTATTGGAAATCCCATCGTCGCAACAGGCGCTGAAAGGCGTGGTAATGGAGCTGGAAGACTGTGCTTTCCCCTTGCTGTCAGACATTATTGTAACGGACGATCCTTCTGTTGCATTTCAAGACGCGAATATGGTCATCATGGTAGGTGCACGGCCTCGTAGCAAGGGGATGGAGCGAAAAGATCTATTGCTGGCGAATGCCGAGATTTTTAAAATTCAAGGCAGTGCATTGAATCAGTGCGTGGCGCGGGATGCAAAAATACTGGTGGTCGGAAATCCAGCCAACACCAACGCTTTAATTGCGATGACAAGCGCGCCTGATTTGGATAGGAATAATTTTTCTGCAATGATTCGACTTGATCACAATCGCGCGCTTTCGATACTGGCAAAAAAAATAGGAAGCCCAATTTCGCAAATTTCTCAACTAATTGTCTGGGGAAACCATTCACCAACGATGTATGCCGATTATCGATTTGCTTTAAATAGCGACCAACCACTTGCCTACAATTTGCAAGATGAAAATTGGAACACCGAAGTATTCATTCCAACCGTTGCTCAACGAGGCACCGCGATAATTGAGGCGCGAGGTGTTTCTTCTGCAGCATCGGCCGCAAATGCCATCATCGACCATATGCGGGACTGGGTGATGGGCAGCAATGGGAGATGGGTCTCAATGGCATTGCCATCCGATGGCTCATATGGCGTTCCAGAAGGTATATTTTTTGGCGTGCCAGCCATTTGCGAAAACGGTGTGATTAAACGTGTAGCCAATCTAGAAATTAACGAATTTTCAAAACGCAAATTGCAAAGCTCTGTTGACGAATTGATGGGCGAGAGAAAATTAATTTTGTCAATGTTGTGAGCACTAAGAAATTGGTAAACTGCTGGTTGGTTAGTTGTAGCAACTAACCAAGTTCAGCTCTCCTTAATCGCACTCTGGAACATGCCACGAAGCTGGATTTCCTTGCGATTTTTTCAATCCGCCTCTACTTGTTGCCTGCACTATTCGTGGGTGCCGCATTGCCTGCACGATCGATATTTTCACTCTATCTGACCCAATGACGAAGATGGCCGCTCGTGAATCCGAATCCGAAGGGTGCACGGCAAATTGCGGCCAACGTTCATTAATCTGAATATTGCCCACGTTCGCGATCATTACCTGTGCGATGGCCTTAATTTCGCCCTGCCTTCGGAAAAACCTTTATCGGATTTTTCGCCTCATCTGTCACAATAGTTAGCGTAATTGATACTGCTGATGCATCGGTGCTTCCGTTTCTGTTGTCATGCTCAAAAGTGCCCAACGCGAGATTAAATATATGGAATACTATATCAATACATCTTGCCTTATCAGTGATATTTTTATCAACAACAGTTCTGATGCCGTTCAGCGTGGTGTACACACTACGGCTTCTTCGTGCCATGCACGCTGGAGTCTCAGAAGACTTTAGTCATGCGGACAACCTTGGTGGTTACTAATTTCATTGAGAACATTTAACGCCCAACTCCCAAAGGGAACCCGTAAAGGAACTTAAATATCATGAAACCACCATTAAGCAAATTGGGACACCGTCGTGAGCTCATCCGTCAATTCACGCCAAATTGGTTCACCATGACAATGGGAACTGGCATTGTGGCATTGGCCCTTGGAAGAACATCTGAATTACTGCCAATCCTGTGGAACCTTGGTGCAACCCTTTGGGTAATTAATATCGCTCTCTTCCTCCTGTTTGTGTCGATGTACTGCGCACGGTGGATATTTTTTTTCGATGGTGCCAAACGGATTTTCCATCACAGCGTCATGTGCATGTTTTTCGGGGCGATCCCGATGGGACTTGCAACAATAATAAATGGATTCTTGGTATTTGGTATTCCACTAATTGGCGAACGGGCAATAAGCATCGCCTTCAGTTTATGGTGGTTGGATGCAGCCATGGCGCTAATTTGTGGACTGCTAATTCCATTTTTCATGTTTACACGCCACGACCATAGTCTGCAAAGTATGACCGCGGTCTGGCTGCTACCCATTGTCGCGGCAGAGGTGACAGCGGCGTCGGGAGGACTGCTGATTTCTCATATGAACGCTGGAAGTAGTGCAACGCAAATTCTATTTATCAGCTACTCACTATGGGGCTTTTCGGTATTGCCGGCATTGGCGGTTCTGGTGATCTTGTTTTTGCGGATGGTACTTCATAAATTGCCTGGACGAGATATGGCAGCATCAAGCTGGTTATCAATTGGCCCAATCGGAACGGGCGCACTGGGATTACTGCTGTTAGGTACACAGGCACAACGGATTCTCATTTCTCCTGATTTGATCAGTGTTGGCATCGTCGCGCATGGATTTGGCATTCTTGGTGCGACCATATTATTAGGATACGGCTTCTGGTGGTTGGTAATCGCGATTCTCACTACGTTGCGTTATTTGCGTGATGGCCTGCCTTTTAATATGGGCTGGTGGGCCTTTACATTCCCAATTGGCGTCTACTCTCTGGCCACACTTTCGCTGGCTGACAGCACGGGAATCCAATGGTTGTATTACTTTGGATATGCATTCGTATCAATGCTGATATTTTTCTGGTATGTAGTAATGGGAAGCACGTTGCGCGGCGCCTATCATGGCAATGTATTTTTTTCCCCCTGCATTTCCGACGGGACTGGGTTGCAGTTACCCAGTAAGTCAGAAAAACAGAAAGTAAATCTGTGACCTAATTTAAATGTAAGCAATGCACAGAATACAAAGGGCTGCAGTTCAAGCAATGCAGCCCTTTTTCCATTCCTGCTCTCGTCTTCCACCACGCCCTGAAATTGTGGGCCAGGTTCAGGTTCGGCGGAAAATCCGATGAAATAAACGATGCGCCCTGCAATGCCAAATCACTTTATTCCCAAGTGAATCCAAGAACACTGGCTTGCTCTGGTCATCGATAGTAAGTCCAAGATAACCAAATGCATATTCCACTTTCTCATTTTCATTACACTGTCCAACTATTGGGGGGCAGTTCAAAGCGTATTACACCAATTTTTCAATCAACATAATCCGGCATTACATCACCACCAGCCCAATCCAATGAATAAACTCCATCTTCCACCAAACGATGAAAAGTCGAATACTGCTAGTCGCGCACTCGTTTAACCAAACTATTTTGGTGATACCAACAAGCGACATCCCATATGAACAACCCAAGTAAAGAGAATGCTATCAAGCAGAGGTTTAGCTGCATTTTTAGCTCAACCTCACCAGATATCTCCAGTTTGAAATCAAAATCAGTGAAACTCTTTCCGCTTAACGTGCAGTCGGATATGCCCTATTTAGGGCATTTTGATCAATATTAGATATTTTTTGCTAACGAAGTCCGTTATTTATGTTGGTTTATTAATAGTTTTTCTGAATGAATGACATGTTAAAAAACAATTTCCGGATTGGCAAGTAGCTCGGTATGCTTGATTCCTGTCAGCAACCTGCTGGCACGACATTATTACTCTACATCACTGGGAAATCATCATGGTTTATTTAGAAATCAATCTTCAAGTCGCACCGCAAGACCGCCCTGCGGCTGCGGCGATATACACACGTTTCAAAGTACCTTTTCTGACTCAGGCTAAGGGTGCCTTATCTAAAGAACTGCTGATCAGAGAAGAAGATGTACAGGTCTTGCATGGTTTTGATTCAGATGAAAATGCCAAATCCTACCTTGGCAGCACCATGTTCACTAACGATGTTGTGACAGCCTTAAAACCTTTGCTGACAAGCGCGCCTGACGTGCGCATATATCAAACAATGTAATAGCCGAGCGCTATTCCGATCTTTATTTCTACCTTTATTCCGATCTTTATCCAACCTGGAACTTATCATGATTAAAAATTCTTCCCGCATTCTAGCTAAATCATTGCTTGCTGTTGTGCTGGCCTCCAGCATCGTAGCCCCTACGCTGGCATTTGCCGAAAAAGCGTATTTGGAAATTACCCTTAAAGTCGATCCTAAAGACAGGGCCGCTGCCGGTGCTGTGTACGCCAAGTACAAGCAACCGTTCCTGACTCAAATTTCAGGCGCAGAATCTAAAGAACTGCTGATCCGCGATGACGATGTGCAAGTCTTGCACGGTTTCGCCAGCCGTCAACAGGCAGAAGCTTATTTGAGCAGCGACCTGTTCAACAAAGATGTTGTGGCAAGCCTGAAGCCACTGTTAAAAGCAGCTCCTGAAGTTCGGATTTATACATCCAACTGATCAATCCACTGATCGTCTGACAGGCTAAACAGTGTCTTTGTAATTTCAGGGACTTACGCAACATTGCACCAGCGGCATGCTCCTGACTGATACAGGTAGCATGCCCAACTGGGACACTCTGCGTAAGCCCTTCACAATTAGGAATAACATGCAATTTAGAACAATTTTAAAGCGCGGCGCCGTTGGTGCCGCGTTCGTATTATGTGGTCTGGCTACTGCTCAGGCACAAAGTAATGGCGACTGGCCACTGTATTCGCATGATTACTCAAATACAAATTCAAACCCTGATGAGGTTCTTATTTCTCGTCAGACTGCGCCGAAACTGCAGCGTGCGTGGTCTACATTTAATGATTCGCAATGGCGCCCTACCCCACCACCGACCGGCTTTGTTCTTGAGGGTGCGCTGGGATTAAAATTTCCTGCTTCCGTAGTAGGCGTGATTGCACCGCCGCTCATTCGTAACGGCACTATTTACTACATTGATGTATTGGGCACCATGTTTGCACGCGATGCAAAAACCGGAACAATTACCGATCCGGCGCGTCATTGGACCACAACGCTGGTTGATCCGGATTATCTACTTCAAGCTCAGCCGATTGGGCCTGAAATGTACTACGCTGCGCCGGTCATTTCAGACGGCATCATCTGGATTCATAGCTCACTGAACGGCCGTATTCATGCGATCAGACAGATCGGCGGTGCCGAGCTGGATTTTGATCCGACTACGCCAGGCATTCAGCCGCTGGCGCTGGTGCCTGATCAGCAGCTAGCGTCGAATCTGGGCGAACCGGTAATTGTTACGGTTCCGTCGACGACCGGAGCGCGTAAATTATTCGTCACCGAAGTCAACGTTATTTTGAATGATGCCTTGATTCAAGGCGGACAAGCCGGGTTTGTGGTCGCCATGGATATTACCGATCCGGCGCACCCATTTGAAGCCTGGCGCACCTCGACTATCGACATTAATCCAGCTACCGGCAAACGCTACGGCGCTGGCGTCTCGGCCGGATCAGGATTCGCAGTGGATCATAAACTGCATCTGATTTATGGCGGCACAGGTCAAAATACCGTTACACCGTATCCGGGCTACCCTGATGCAACTCATGCGCCAGCCGGCTATATCGATCGTAGCGATAGTCTGTATGCGATTGATTACCGCACCGGAAAATTCGTATGGGTCAGTCAATTTCATAAAGGCGACGTGTTCGATATCAATAATCCGGTTTCCGCCGGACCGGAACGCACCGATGGCCCGAGAGACGCTGACGTATTGTCGCCACCGGTCATGTTTACCGCCCGTACCGCTGACGGCCAAATGCACGATCTGGTCGGAGCCGGTAGTAAAGGCGGTTTGTACCGCGTAGTCGACCGCGCTACCGGAGCCACTATCTGGCAAAAACAGATCAGCAAACCAACTGGTTTGGGCGGCATACAAGCTGGTTCAGCCTATGCCAACGGCATTATCTATGTGGCTGGTTTTGAAGGGATTGACGATGGTTTTTCAGACGCTAATTTCGATACGCCCACCAGCAAATACAAGAATGCTTTCTTCGCCACATTCAGTCCAGCATTCTGGGCTGACGTAGAAGATGTTCGCGACGACAGGCTAGCCATTACCGGTATGCAAACCAAAGTGTATGCACTGGATGCAGGAACCGGCAATCCGGTCTGGAAGGTTGCAGGCACTGGGGACTACTTGTTGCTTAAAGTTGGTGCAACCATGCGGCATCTGTCGTTGGCGAATGGCTTGCTGTATATCACCACCTCATCGGGCCAGTTGTTTGTCGTGAGCACGCTGGATGGTTCGCAGTTGTACACGGATCAGACGCAAGATCTTAATGCGTTGTTCAACCTCGGTCTGGGCAAGCCGCATCACGCCAGCATGAACGGCGGAACCTTGATTAGCAACGGTATGGTTTTTGTTCCTTATGGAGCGCAAAACAATCCATCCGGCGGCATGATCGCTTATCGACTCGGCCATTAATGTTGTAATGCCGATTTGACGGGACGGGGAATGGCGCTTTGCTGTTCCCCGGCATAGTAACGGCGTTGAAGCCATTGTTGAAATAGAGCTATATGAAACTCAATGCAGACCAAAGCAAGCGCGTAGTGCTTTATTCAGAACAATTACCGTGGGTAGCCAGTCCGGTGCCAGGTATAGAGCGACGTTTGCTAGCGCGCGACGGAGCTGAACAAGCAAAGGCAACCAGCATAGTCCGCTATGAAGCTGGCGCTGTGTTTACCCCGCATGCGCATCCGCAGGGTGAAGAAGTGGTGGTACTGGAAGGAATGTTTGAAGATGAGCATGGCAGTTATCCGACTGGCACTTACATCAAAAATCCGCCAGGTTCAGTGCATACGCCCAAAAGCACCGATGGCTGCGTACTGTTTGTGAAATTGCGCCATCTGGATGACGATGATCTGGAACGCGTGGTGGTACGTCCGGCGAACCAGCAATGGCATCCCGGCATGGTGAAAGGCCTGAAAGTGGCGGCGCTGGATCAATTCGGGACTAGCCATACTGCGCTGGTGCGTTGGGCTCCCGGCACTTATTTCAGTAAACACCAGCACTATGGCGGAGAAGAAATTCTGGTGCTAGAAGGCACTTTCCAAGATGAATACGGTAGTTACCCGACCGGCACCTGGATCCGCAGCCCGCACTTAAGCGCACATCAACCGTATTCGGAATCGGGTTGCTTGATTTTGGTAAAAGTGGGGCATTTGATGGACTCCTGAGAGCGGTGGATGCTCCACCGTATTGACGAATAGTTGACCAATAGCTGATACATCGCGATCAATGATACCCACATAGATACTTAAAAATATATATCTTGACATTAAGGTATCCCACTACTAAATTTCACATGTACCACACAAAAACAATATTTCTTAAGCAACAAAAAGTGTCCTTAGCGCAACGCTTCTGCCGCACATTATCACCATCATCAATTGTTTTAGCACCATTTCGCAGATTCAAAATTAGCTCTGCAATTCTTGCCGTAACCAAATCAAACCGCTGCCTGCTGTAACTGGTGTCACTTTTTAACCCGTTTTATATGGATTAAGGGATATCTCTATGAAAGCACCGCCATTTTTTTATAGCGCACGTGTCATGGCAAGCATTGCAGCCATGATCTTGGTTAGTCTTTTTTATGCCTGCGCCCAAGCTGAACCGATCGACGAAGATGCAGCGAGCCGCCACGTCTATGCCACCGGCGGCGTACACAATGAAAAAAACTGCGAACCACCACACCGCTGCGTGTTTCCACGCAAACCGGGCGAGCCGGTTGATCCGGCATTTCCAGCCTTTTGGACGAGCGAATGGACTATGTACCGGGTCTTCAACAATGAAGATAAATTCCCTCCCCCTTATAGCTCTCCGCCGAAAGGTTTAAGCACGTCGGACTACGAGGTTTCGTATGGCGCCAGTTATTACGATTCGACGTATACACCCAAGGATGGCGACGGGCATGGCGCGATGATGGAGCATTACGAAAAGCGCTGCTTGCCGATTTTTCCATCGAGTAATAAATACAGTTGCTCCTTTGTTTCACTCGGCAACAAGGCTTATTTTTTACGTTATGCCGACCGTCCACCTGGCACTCCGGCCTGCTGCCAGTTTTCTCTGCAAAATCATCCGCCAGAACGCGACTTTATCAAGCACCTGCCTTATAACGCAGAGCAAAGCAGCCATCTGGACGGCAGCATTGATGCCTATTCGCGACTAATGAGCCTCCAGAAAATTCTGTTTGGTTATGCCTTTGAAAAACTTCCGCGTCCCGACATAGTGGATAAAACTGCCCCGCCTTATCGCCACCCGCAATCGTTCTTCTTTGCCGGCTATCCGCTTGATCCACCGGATGCCCCCATCGTCAGCCAAAACTATCGCAATTTCCGCATGGAAAAGCCTAATCCGATCTACACGTGGGATCAGGTACCACTAATGTGTCCACCGGTGCCTGTTTGGTGTTGTTTATTTACAGGTGATTGCCCTGTAAAAGAAAAAGAGTCAGAAGTACAACCCGTAGCTGCTCAATGGAACAATATTCAACAATAAAGGGAAAATCATGAGTTATCTTGACACACCGCGTTTGAATTTTTCCGGCTTTTTCCAAGCCGATGTTTCTACAGTTAATAACGACGTACGGTATTTTGACGTAGACGCTTTCCAGGAAAGTTATCAAAAAATAGCACCCATTCCGTATTCAGATACGCCGCCCAATGGTGCATGGAACCCAGATGGAACGGGCACATTCAGATTGGTCGACTGCAAAATTACCGGTGGCCGCCTAGGAAACCGCCAATTTATTTCGCCAACAGATGACCCTGCCATTGGCATGGCGCTGGGAAATGCCGACCAACGTGTTTCCGGTAAATTAGTCGACCTTGATCCGCAGCAGCAAATGGTTTCCACCATTTGGGGGATGCAGGTAAGACTATCCGATGCCGCGCAACGCGCGTTATTTGAAGGCGAATATGAACCGGCAGCCTTCACTAATTTATGGCAGCGTCAACAGGTCGCCACTGCCCCGCATGATCAGCAGTTAGCCGCCATTTATCAATCGGTTCTGAGCAATGTGGTGTGGCATGGCAATAGCGATTCGCGTCTGCTAGAAAGTCTGCGCAAGGCCACCGAGCAAGGCTACCTGTCCATCAATATGAATGTCTATGGCTTCGGTCGTGACCAGAATATTAATCGCTATACCTATGGGCATGTCGTCGGCAGCATTGGCCCTTACCATCAGCAGGAACCAAAACGGTTTGTCGTGGGCCGCCAGATGATCGCCGCTGCTCCCCCCACCGATCCAATGGTGCCGTCGAATGGCGTCTCCTGCTTTACCTGTGTGGTGAACGCGGAACAAAAAACCGTCAGCGCCGACTTTGGCAACTGCCTGCCAATTGAAGGTGCGAGCGGTACATTTGAAGACATTGGAAAAGTGTTCCTGGCAATTGCCAAACAACCTAACGATGCTAAAACAGGTGCGCCTGAAATCTTCACTACGCTTGATGGCAATTCAATTGCACTATTAGGAGAAGTACCTTATCAAGGCGGCCAAAGCTGGTATGAGCAACATGCCGGCATCGTTGATATGGATTACAGCAAACTTGATTCCTGGGTTGCCGATAACATCAACAGCCACCCATTAATACTGGTGAGCCCCACAGCGGCGCAAACCGTTCCGCCTATCTACAAGGTGCTGGTGCAAGAGTCATTGGCAGGTCTTTATTTAAGGGCCGATCAGTTTGTGTACCGCCTCAATCCCGGCGAAACTGCCGATGTTGCCATGTATAGCTCCTGCTATGGACAACCATTGGCTACAACAATCGTCACCTCAGTTAACACCGGCTTCATGGGTGGTACCGGCGGCGGCGATGCGCCACTTGATCCACCAGTAGAAACACCCGTGATCAATACCGGCTCACTTAATTATCCGGCGCAACTCAATACCGATGAACATGGCCGCACCATACTTACACTGACGGCTCCTGCAGAAGGTCCCGGCAACCCCCGTGTCTACATTGACGGGCAGTTATACGGGATCGGTTATGCGATTAAAAATCAGCCAGACAACACCATCAGCAATATCTGGAACCTGATTTCGGTATTGGCATTTGACAAAATCGTGATGCCAGAACATCCAGCCTGGTATCCCGACATTGAACCGATTTTTAAACAATACGCCAATCTTTACCCGATCATGAGCCGGCATTTGATCTACCTGGGGGAATATGAATCGGTGGTACAGAATGTACGCATTCTAGACATGGCATTCGCGCTGCCCATGAACAATCCAAATCACATGCCGGTAACACGTGATTTGTCCGAAGGCAAACGCAATATGATTTTGCATTGGCTACGTCATCCGGGGCCAGATGGAAAACCACTCAAAGGTGTTCAAGCAGTCAAAGTAGCGACCACGCCAAGCAGCGGCAAACCCATTGCGCAACCTGTGCCATTGCATTTAGAAGCTTTGCAAACCGCAGGGAAAACCGCCGTGGTACTGGCTCACATCGCCAATCAATCAAACAAAGGGAGCCAACCATGATCAAGCTCGATAAACGCTTTGTAGAAGCCATTGAATCGGCGACCACTCCAGACGATTTATTTCAATCCCTACAAAATGCCATTGAACTGGAACACTCGACCATTCCGCCTTATCTGACCGCTGTTTTGTCGCTCAAACAAGGCAAGAATGACGAAATTGCGACCTTAATCCGCGGCATTATGGGACAGGAAATGCTGCACATGTGCATTGCCTGCAATATTTTGATCGCCATTGGCGGTACGCCACGTATCAATACACGGGGATTTGCTCCCGACTACCCCGGGCCGTTGCCGATGCATATCGGCGGTGTCGGCTTTACGGTTGGCATTGAAGCCTTCTCAAAAAGCCTGGTCAAAAACACCTTCATGGTAATTGAAGAGCCCGAGAACCCGATTCCCGTCAAAGATCCAAAACTAATGACGGCAGCCCAGCAGGATTACGCCACCATTGGTGCGTTTTACGCCGCACTGCAAAAAAAGATCAGGGAAATGGGCGATGGCATATTCGTCCCAAATTTAAAGGATCAGGTCTTGCGTGGGAAATGGTTTCCTGCCGATCAGTTATTCCCCATTACCGATGTCCGCTCGGCAAACAAAGCAATTGAAATCATCATTGTGCAGGGTGAAGGTACCAGCAGCCTCCCTTACCAAGGCGCGAGCGACCCAGCCCATTACTACAAATTTGGCGAAATCGCAGCTGGTCATCGCATGATTCAAACGCCGGAGGGTTATGCCTACCGAGGTGCACCAATTCCTTTTGACGACAATGAAGTCTACAACCTCAAGCCCAATTGCAAAAT
The DNA here is from genome assembly GCF_002976435.1 of Solimicrobium silvestre. Classification (GTDB taxonomy): domain Bacteria; phylum Pseudomonadota; class Gammaproteobacteria; order Burkholderiales; family Burkholderiaceae_D; genus Solimicrobium; species Solimicrobium silvestre. The sequence continues at coordinate 72,504 of NZ_PUGF01000007.1, forward strand.
CGCCGATTTCCCTCCTGGCAGTCAGGCTTCCACCCGGCTTACGCAATTCAACACCACCTATAACACGCTGCTGAACACCCTGCATCTGTGCTTTAACGGCCAGCCCGACCTGCTCGATACCGCAATCGGCGTGATGTACAGCTTACGGATTGAATCGGTGGCCTTAATGCAAACGCCGATAGCGCCTGGTTCCAGCCACATGGTCGGGCCGAGTTACGAATACCGGAAAGTCTAAACGCGCAGGCTTCTCAACCTTTTTTTCAGGATGAATGATGAGTTATCTCCAGTTCCCCCGATTAGCTTTTTCCGGGCTATTCCAAGCCGATGTATCCACAGTAAATAATGATCCGCGCCATTTCGACATTGATCACTTTGACTCTTCTTTTCAGGAATTTCAGAGCAACAGCGCCAGTGGCGGCACGACGTTCAACGGCTGGTGGAATCCGGTAGGAACTGGAATTTTTCGCTTTCATGAATGCGCAACGCAAAGTATTTCAACCCAAGCAGGGCAAACTCAAACCAAGGCATCCCAAGACCCTGCCATTGGTTTGACCGTTGGCAATGCAATGGGACGAGCATCTGGAAAATTGGTTGATCTTGACCCAGACTGGCAAAATGCATCCTGCCTGTATGGGTTAGGCGTGACGTTAATCAACGCCAACGGGCACGTCATTATGAGTGCCGATTACGCCAGCAATCCATTTCGCGATCTTTGGTTTACCCGAGCCAATAGCGCAGGCGACATGGGCGCTTCAGCCATGTTCCAATCCGTACTAACCAATGTCATCTGGAATCTGGACGGCATCCAAAGCCCATTCTTTGACCAACTGATTGCCGCCACCGAGCAAGACATGCTTTCCATACGTTTAACCACCTATGGTTACAACATGAATGCCAAAGCGCCGCTGTTCGGTTATGGAACAGTGCTAGGCGTTATTGGCGCTGCAAAAGCAAGCCAGCCACGTTCGTTTATTTTAGGGCGGCGCTTTACCCCCACCACGCAAAACGCCGCGATGGATTTGGTCAGCAGTAATGGCATAGGCTGTTTTTCCGCTCAGATTGATTCAACTAACAGCAGTCTGCATGTTGACCTGAGCAATGCCTTACCGCTGGCAAAAGGCTATGTCGTCCAAGACTTGGGGCCAATGCAGTTTGCATTACTTAAAAACCCGCTGACCGCGCAGGACGACGTAATTAATGCAGAAGATTATATTGCTCTGGCGGCGGTGGATCAGTCGCAGGAATTACAACTACAGCAAGGCGGTATTCAATCCGTGCCACTGCCAACCAGCATCAACGAGGACTTGCACAACCATCCTTTAGCGATATTGTCTGCCCCCGATGCGAATGGAAAAATGCTGGTTTCCGTACGTGAAAACCTGCTCGGGCTGGAAGTTCGAGCCGACACTTTTGCGTTTCGACTTGACCCGAATGACCCGCATAAAAACCACGCTCAAAGCACTTTTTATGCCGCCTGTTATGGCATTCCCATGCCCAATGCCGCACTAGGGTTCTGGGTTTCCGGCCCGGCGCTGGATTACGCCAACACGCCTGTTTCAGCGCCGCCCGGCACCACGCCCAAGGCTCTATTGCCAGTAAATAATGTCCCGGACAATGCCATTCGGTTCTCGCCCGCCCGCCCTGTTACCGATGCAGAGGGCAAAGTTCAGGTGCAGTTGCATGGCCCGGAAGAAATGCAAACACCGCGTGAATATATCGACGGCCAGCTCTATACCATTAGCTATAACTTTGCCGGCAATGACCCTGCCTTACAGCAGACTTATGACAAATTAGCGGCCGTTGTGTTTACTAAAATTGCGCCCTGCCCTTCCCCTACTTGGGAAGATATATATCCCATTCTCAAGCAATACGCCAACCTCTACCCGATCATGAGCCAGGGTCTGCTCGATTTTTCTAAAAAAGAACAGGCTGATGCCAACGCCTTCATCCTGCATTTTGTGTTTGATAAACACATCGACGACCCAGATCAGATGCCGGTTACGCGTGACCTTTCCAGCGCCAAGCGCACCATGTTGATCCGCTATTTCCAGCAGATTATAGACAGCCAGGGCATGCCAAAAAATGCTATGGACATGTTTGGAAAACGTTGCCCCACACGTGGTGGCGGTGGCTTGGCGCAAGCACATCAACAAAGCGCTGCCACCTGCCCGAATCTTCCTGGCAAATCACGCGGACCAAACAACTAAGGGAATTCCATGCAAGTTTTAAATCAAAAATACATTCAAGAACTACAAAAAACCGAACAACTTAGCGACATACATCGTGCGCTGACCTATGCGGTGCAATTGGAACTGGCAACCATTCCACCTTATTTAACTGCCTTGTTCTCACTCAAAAACGGCAGTAACCAGCAAATTGCCAGTCTGTTGCAATCCATCGTTGTAGAAGAAATGCTGCACATGACCTTGGCGGCCAACACCTTGATAGCGATTGGCGGCAATCCAGATTTACTGGCGCTCGGCATGGAATTGCAGTATCCGGGCCCCTTGCCGTTATCCGTTGATGATGGATTAATTGTGTCGCTTGCCGCCGTTAGCCCAAGTCAAGTACAACAGGTATTTATGGCGATTGAAAAACCGGATTCACAAGAAATACTGCCCGGTGAAACCACCCCCGCACCACCGCCAAAAATACCGGGCGAATTCGCTTCCATCGGTAATTTTTATCACGCCATCCTCCAGGGTCTGGCTCATCTGGAAAGACAGGGAGGCCATTGTTTTGCCAAACCACGTCTGGAACAGCAAGTAAATGTCAGCCTATGGTTTCCCGGACTGCGTGCGGCAAACCCAAGCGGCAAAGTGCATGACCTCAGCACCGCGACCAAGGTGCTGGAAACTATTATGGTGCAGGGTGAAGGCATGCCGTTCCGGGGCGATTTTTCACCAGTTGACCCGACCGACAGCTCCTATGCACACTACTTTAAATTTGGTGAAATCTTTCATGAACAACGCTTAATTCGTGATCCCTTCGCCCCTTCCGGCTGGTCGTACAGCGGCGAAAACGTACCACTCGATAGCGCAAATGTGTATTCTTTTCTGCCAAATGCGGCACTCTCCGATTACCCCAAAGATTCCGGCGCAGGCGTCGCAGCCAACCAATTTTATGGCACGTATCAACGCTTGTTAACGTCACTTAATCTAGTCTTCAACGGACACCCCGAAGCACTCAGAGCTGCGATGGGCGTCATGTACGAATTGAAGCTAGCGGCGCAAAAAGTAGTACAGCATCCGGCCGACCCACTGAAACCGGAAATCATCGCCGCACCTCCTTTTATGTTAACCAAAACAACCAACCTTGCTTAGGAGCGCCATGCATTCAGCCACTCTTTCTTCCCCTACCGTAATCTCCGAATGGCAGCAACAACGCTTCCAGATTAACTATGCATTTCCGGTGATCTCTACTCGGAATATTTTTTCACCGACCAACCTGCATTTAAAAAAAGTGTTGTGCCTGCGGGAAAAAAACACGCGCCATCGCGTGGCAATATTCATTGATAGCGGTGTGCTCAACGCCTCTCCGCAACTCATCGCACAAATCCATGCGTATGCCGCAATGCATGCCGACGTCATTGAGATCGTCGGCGACATAGTTCTGGTGCCAGGCGGGGAGTCATGCAAGAACGATGACACCACTATTCCCACGCTGCTTGAGGCACTGAGTACCCGCGCCATCGATCGTCATTCCTATACCATTGCCATCGGCGGCGGTGCGGTACTGGATGCGGTCGGCTATGCGGCGGCTATTTTCCATCGCGGAGTACGTCACATCCGCCTGCCCAGCACGGTTCTGGCCCAGGCCGATAGCGGTGTCGGTGTAAAAAATGCCGTTAACTGGGAAGGTAAAAAGAATTTACTGGGTTGCTTTGCTCCACCTTGGGCCGTCATTAACGACGGCAGCCTGATTGATGCCCTGCCAGAGCGTGAAAAAATAGCGGGAATGGCAGAAGCAGTCAAAGTCGGTTTGATCCGCGACCGGGATTTTTTTGAATGGTTGGAAAACAATGTGGCGTTATTAGCGGCATTTGATTCCACCGCGCTGGATTCCCTTATTTCCCATTCCGCCATGCTGCATATGCGGCAAATTGCCCATGGCGGCGATCCGTTTGAAATGGGTTCAGCCCGACCTCTCGACTTTGGGCATTGGGCGGCACACAAGATGGAACGACTCAGCAAACATGCCCTTTCGCATGGCGAAGCGGTCGCGATTGGCATTGCGCTGGATACGCGCTACTCCTATTTACGCGGCCTGCTAACCGTAGAAGAAGATCAGCGCATTTATAACTTGCTCAAGCAACTTGGGTTTACGCTTTGGCACCCTTGCCTGCTCGAACGGCAAGCCAATGGCGACTATGAAGTGTTGCGCGGCCTGACTGACTTCCAGGAACATTTGGGTGGCGAATTATCAATTACCTTGCTCGCGGCGATTGGTGCTGGAATCGAAGTGTCCACCATGGATCATGCGCTTATTGCGCAGGCGATCACCGATTTACAGGACTTGGCATGCAATTAAACCACCTGCCTGCGGCACCGCATTTAATGTATTGCACCAATATTCACGCGGCAGAAAACTGGGGAGAGATTAGCGCCAGTCTGGATGAGCACCTGCCTTTAATCAAACAGGAGTTGAAGTCAAGCTCAACGCTGATTGAGCCATTTGCGCTGGGCCTGCGTTTATCAGCCATTGCCGCCAACGAATTAAGCCAACCAGAACATTTAGAAGAGCTGAAATCGCAATTGAGCAGGTTGAATGCCTATGTGCCCAGCATTAACGCGTTTCCTTACGGCGGGTTTCATACTGCACCAATCAAACAGCTGGTATATCAACCGGATTGGCTCACCACAAAACGGCAAACCTATACCTTGCAGTGCGCGCAGATTTTGGCACAGCTCTTGCCGGACGGTGTGTCCGGCAGCATTTCCACCGTGCCAGGAGCATTCAAGTCCCAGCCCTGGCACGTCGAAAACAACCTGCATATCGCACATCACCTGATCGAAGTGGCAGCTGGCCTCGTTAAGCTGGAACGCGGCAGCGGCAAGCTGATTGCACTGGCATTGGAACCGGAACCATGCTGCATGCTGGAAACGGTCGCAGAAACAATCCACTTTTTTCAGAACTTCCTGTTCTCTCCGGAAGCAGTCAGCACGTTTGCGAAACTCATTGGCGTCAATCGCAGTGACGCCGAAGCGCTGCTCAGACGGCACATTGGCGTTTGTTACGACGTCTGCCATGCGGCAGTTGAATTTGAAAACCCGGTGGACGCGCTGCAAAGCCTGCAAGCGGCTGGCATCGGCATACCCAAAATTCAACTATCGTGCGCCTTGCGTATTCCTCAAATGCTGGCCGAGTTACACCCTGCTGTGATGCGCTTTAACGATGGCGTTTATTTGCATCAGGTGGTTGTGTCCCAACAAGGGAAACTACAGCGCTTCACCGATCTACCGGAAGCCTTAAGCGCCTTTGAACAGGGAACGGCCGACGGCGAATGGCGTATTCATTGCCATGTGCCGGTATTTTTGTCGCAACTGGATTTGTTTGAATCTACCCAGGCCGAACTGCTGGCCGTGTTGCAGGCACTACGCAGCAATACGTTTTCTGCCCATTTAGAAATAGAAACCTATACCTGGGACGTATTGCCCGCTGCATTTAAAACCGAATCAAAAGCCACCGCCATTGCCCGTGAAATAGCCTTTATCATGAAAGAGATCGCTTTATGACACCATCCCACATCAAGATCATTCAACCGTCGGTATTTTTACGCTTGGGGCGCGTCTCCAATTTGCCGACCATCTGGAGCAATGCCTTAGCCGGAACCATGCTATCCGGCGCAACCCTTAACGAAGCCACGGCGAACCTTAAACTGTTTTGGGTCATGCTGGCGCTCACGGCATTTTATGTCGCCGGCATGTATTTGAACGATGCCTTCGATGCCGGCTTCGATGCCAAAAACCGCATTCGCCGCCCAATTCCGTCCGGTGAAATCAGCCGCTTCTACGTCTTTACGATCGGTTATTTTTTGCTTGGCATCGGTGTTTTTTTACTGGCGCGGTATGGCAATACCTCATTAGTGTGCGGTGTCTCGCTGGCCTTTGTTATTGTGCTGTACAACATCTGGCACAAGGGCAATCCGGCTAGCCCATTACTGATGGGCGTGTGCCGGATGCTGGTGTATTTTGCCGCCGCCAGTTGCGCTAACGGCGGCCAATTCGGCCTACCTTTGCTGCTTGGTGCAGTTGCCCTCTTTTCACACATTGTCGGTCTGACGTATGCGGCAAAACAAGAGGCGCACAACCAACTGGGGCAACTCTGGCCGCTCATGGTTCTGGCATTGCCGGTACTGTATTACGCCTTTACCGTGCTCTCGCCGCAAAACGACTTTGCCGGACATAACATGTTTATCGGGCTCGGTTTGGTAGCCGCACTCATTACCTCCAACGCGCTAGCCTTACGCCACCTGCTACGGCCAGCGCAGTTAAGGGCCGTTCCCGCCGCTGTGACCCAACTCATTGCAACCACTTCCATATTGGACGCACTGGCCGTCTACAGCATGGGCGCGTCAATTTCAGCCATTTTATTTTGCCTGGCCGCCTACGTACTGACACGACTATTACAAACAGTGATTGCAGGCACATGAATTCACACATTGAACATAGCGAAATCAATCGCATCAATCGGTCTTTAGACTGGCTCAGCACAACGTTGCATCAGCAATTGGATGACGCTGCCAATGCATGGTTTGTCAGTCAATTGGCGCAATTACACAATGAAGCAAACGAAGCCAAGCTCTTCAAGGCACTGGGACTGGCAGCACGTTATGTGGGCAAATCTTCATTGCTCTTTAACGAGCAGGAAGCAGCTAAACTGCGGCGCGGATTTGACCCGACTTACTGGAGCGTCGATCAGGCCGTCAGAGTCGCTTTTCTGCTGACCAGTTTTGTACACCAGCCCGACGAATTTAGCGCACGCCTGAACCGCATCGCCGACAGCGCCGAGATCAACGAACTGATCGCTTTATATCGCGGTTTTGCACTCTACCCAGCCAGCGCCGAACTTGAACCACGCGCCCGCGAAGCCATACGTTCTTCCATGCGACCGATCTTTGAAGCCATGGCACATCGCAATCCCTACCCTGCTGACATATTTGATCAGGCAGCCTGGAACCAGATGATCGTCAAATGCTTTTTTATGGATTCAGCGCTTTGGCCGATTCAGGGGCTCGAACAACGCGCCAACCCGGAACTGGCTCGGATTCTAGTGGATCTGGCGCACGAAAGATGGGCCGCTGGCCGCGCCATTAATCCTGAATTATGGCGCTGCGTTGCACCTCATGCCGACAGCACAGGGCTTGCCGCGCTCGACCGGGTGATGTCATCAGGCAGCGAGCCGGAACGCATTGCCGTGTATTGGTCACTCTGCGACGCAACATCACCGCAAACTAAGGAGCTACAGGTTTTACATCAACGCTGCATACAGCAAGATTTATCAGAAAAAGCACTCGCATTTCAGTGGAATACCCTCAACCCCGCACAATTAGAGACACTATGACAAAAATCAACGACATCACCTGCCCATGTTGTAACGGCACTCTCAGCGCTGAAATGCTGGAACAAATTCTCAGCCAAGCCGGACAATTTAATGCTCCGGCAAAACTGCCTATGCATGGCAGTAATATGCTCATCGACCCCCATGCCCACATGATCGCCCGCACTACCGACGATTACGAAGCAATGGCCAGAGCCGGTATTGTGGCCGTGATTGAACCGGCTTTCTGGCTTGGTCAGCTACGTACCAATGTGGGCAGTTTTATCGATTATTTTTCGACCATTAGCGGTTTCGAGCGTTTTCGTGCCGGTCAATTCGGGATTCGCCACTATTGCTGCATCGGCTTGAATCCCAAGGAAGCCAATAATCCGGCCCTGGCAGAAGAAGTACTGGCTATTTTGCCGCGCTTTCTCTGCAAAGAAGGCGTAGTGGCTCTGGGTGAAATCGGCTATGACGAACGGACGCCGCTGGAAGACCACGCTTTCCGCGCCCAAATTGCCATGGCCAAGGAATTTGAACTCCCGATCATGGTACATACGCCGCACCGCGATAAAAAACGCGGCACGCAATACAGCATGGACGTATTGGAAGAGTGCGGCTTTGATCCTGCGCGCTGCGTGATTGACCACAATAATGAAGAAACCGTGGCCGAGGTATTGGATCGCGGTTACTGGTGCGCGTTTACGATTTATCCTTCCACCAAAATGGGTAATGAACGGCTGGCTAAACTGGTAGCGCAATATGGGCCGGAACGGCTGATTGTTAACTCAGCCTGCGACTGGGGCGTGTCCGATCCGCTGGCCGTGCCAAAATCGGCCCGCGTCATGGCCGACCATGGCATATCCGCCGCGGCCATTCACCAAGTGGTTTATCAAAACGCTCTGGCGGTGTATGGCTTAAATGGTGAAATGCGCGAATCGCACTGGACTACGCCAGCCACCATCGACCAGCGTCATTTATACGACGGCAATTCGGTGTTGCGCGGACAAGAACCGCGTGTTGATGAATCCAACCGCGACATTATCGTCTAGCCGCTGCCATGAACTCCACCATGCAGCCACTCATCATCCTTAATCTGGTTGGCTTAAGCCCGCGCTTATTAGGCGAATTTACTCCGCAACTACGGCGCTTCGCAAAGGAAGGAACATTGCAACCATTGCAGACCGTTATTCCTGCGGTGACCTGCTCTGTGCAAGCCTCAATACTGACCGGCTTAACCCCTTCCGAACACGGTATTGTAGGCAACGGCTGGTACGCCAAAGACATTGCCGAAATTAATTTCTGGCGACAATCCAATCGCCTGATTCAAGGTGAAAAAATCTGGGAAACCGCAAAGAAAAGAGACCCCAAATTCACCTGTGCCAATTTGTGCTGGTGGTACAACATGGCCTCCAGTCACGATATTGGCCTGACCCCACGCCCGATTTACAAAGCAGACGGTCGTAAACTGCCGGACTGTTATACCAAACCGGCCAGTTGGCGCGAAAGTCTTACACGTGATTTAGGCAATTTCCCGCTCTTCCAGTTTTGGGGACCGGGCACCAGCATTGCCTCCAGCCGCTGGATTGCAGAAGCCGCCAAACACGCCATTCGCGAGTTCGACCCGACCCTTAGCCTGGTGTACTTGCCCCATCTTGACTACGACCTGCAACGCTACGGGCCAGATTTACAGCACCCGGCGGTACAGCAATCGTTAAAAGATATTGATGCCGTAGCCGGTGATTTAATCCGCCATGCGCAAGCCGCAGGGCGACGTGTTCTGGTGCTATCGGAATACGGGATTACACCGGTTGACCGCGCCATTCACATTAACCGCCACTTACGCGAAGCCGGTTATCTGGCAGTCAGAACAGAAGACGGCGCGGAGCAGCTCGACCCCATCGCGTCGGATGCATTCGCCGTAGCCGACCACCAGATTGCCCACGTCTACGTCGCCGATCCGGAATTAATCGAACCGATACGCCAGCTACTACTCGCCATTCCCGGTGTGGAATCGGTATGGGCCGGCAACGAACGTGCCGACATTAGCCTGGAGCACGAGCGCGCAGGCGATTTAATCGTCATGAGTGATGAACGCTCCTGGTTCAGTTACTACTATTGGCTTGACGATCTGCTCGCGCCCGATTTTGCCCGTACCGTAGAAATTCACCGCAAGCCCGGTTACGATCCGGCAGAACTATTCGTTGCGCCGCATATTAGCTACCCCAAACTTGCCATTGCAACCCGTCTGCTGAAGCGTAAATTTGGCCTGCGCAGCCTGATGAATGTGATTGGTCTGGACGCCAGCCTCGTGAAGGGATCTCACGGGCGGCCAACCAACGATCCGCTGGATGGGCCATTAATTATCGGAGAGAAAACGCTGGCATTGCCGCTGAATATATCTGTCACAGACGTTAAAGACATTGTGCTGGATTTGATTTTTGAACCAGCTTCCATGCCCCGCACCAATGAGAGTATTCCTTCCAGCGAGCAATGGCAGTCGTAAGGCGCTAATAAAAGTTATAACTTGGGAAGATGAAAATCTTCTCAAGTTGTAAGATTCGAGCTGTGACCATCCAGCGCTACCATCGATGAATGACAATTAATTGTTGCGGATCTCGCTCAATATCAAAAATGCTTGACGCTATACACCGCATTACCTGATACTTAAGACTTCCCTGAGAAAAAGGGGAAACAGGTATGAGAGCCTGAATTGCACAAACCACACAAAACGGCGTGGTGCCGTTTTTTTACGTGTGAGTACTGTCGCGCCTCTTCACTGGGCGGCAGTAACAGGAGCCTCCGGGCTGCTGGTTTTGTTTGTGCACCAGTCTCTCAACCTGCTATTTGCCGCCCACCCGTTTAATAGCGGGTGGCGTTCAAACTGAACTGGAAGGAACGCACCATGACCAGCACCGATCAGATACACGCGCAACAAAGTCCCCCACTTATTACCCACCTCGCCGTCGACACGATAGACGCCTATACACAGGCTCGTGACATCGTCAGCGATCTTTCGGCCATTTTTGAAGTACTCGATCATCTTGCTCTGACAGATTTTTGTAATGACCGCATTACACCCATATTATTCCGAGCAGGGTTTTGTCACGCAACTGAACGGCTCAAATTCATTGACGAAAGAATCACCGACGCTTATAAGACGCTTGATGATCTGAAGACGGACAGCAGCCTCAATACCAAATAGGGATGCCGGTTAACGCCAAGGTCACTTAGTCAGCAAGCGACCAACTAAACGATAAACTAAGTAGATTACGCGGCCTCTCTTAGCCGCTAAAAAAGAAAGCCACTCCTATCCAGTTGTTACTGGAGGGAGCGGCTTTTTATTATTTAAAAGAGAAAGAATATTATTGCTGCGTTAAGGCTAGTCACTTGGTGCATTACGCTGCACTAATGACATCCTACATTGCACCTTACTGCGTTGATCACATGCAAATTGTGAACCGTTCGAAAGAGACTCTGCTTAAAATCAACCATTTTTAAGGGCATCTAGCGTAGCTAAAAGTGTAATTTACCGCTCTCCAACCGAACACCCCGTCAAATCGAATTTTTCTACATTTTTTTTGCCCCTCCCCTCCCTCATCATTAATATGGTTAGCAACCGGTCATGCTGCATTTCAGCCAATTGGCGCCATGTTGAATAAAACACCTCTTTCAAGGCGGCCATAAGTCACTTTATAATATAAAATATAAAAATTATCTTCTATTGTGAGTTGCATCATGTCTGAATTGATCGCCCCAAACAGCTTAAAGGATTTGGTCGACGCCCACGCCATCCATCATGCAACGGTGGTGGCAGACAAAGCTGCATTCAAAATCAATGTCAAATATGGCATGGTCGAGCGTACCGTCTCGGTGCGCACCCGTGATGGCCAGATCAAGGAACGCGTGTTCACCTCACTGGATGCCGTCGCCCGTTTCATGCGCGATAAAATCCACCTCACCCAGTACGACATCAACGCGGCCAATTTCGACCCCAGCGCCAAAGCAGTTAAGCGCCCAGATACCGCCAAACGGCTCACGGCAGCCCATGCCGCGCTTTCACATAGTGAGTGGGCACAGCAAAAAGTACAAGCCGCGCGCGAAGGCATGCTGAATGGCACCAATAAATTGATTGAACCAGATGAATGGACGGCAATCCGTCAGGCCAAGCAACGACATCGCGATACCTTATGAAGCGCGTCAAGCGCACACAAACTTATCTGGATGATCTCAATGCGATTGAAGCGCACATCACCGTGCAGGATAGTCCACAAGCTGCCGCCGATTTGTGGCTGCACATTGATGGCCAAGTCGATCTGTTGGCCGATCCGAACCACCCTCGCCGAAAAGGATTGGTTGTACCGGATGCCATTGAACTGGTTGCCCACCCCAATTACCTGGTGATTCTGGATGAGGACGAAACAACCGTCGCGGTATTGAATGTGCTCCACGTCAAGCGGAAACATCCGCGCTAAGTCAGCGGCGTAAGCGAGATTACTGATGATTTGGGTGATCGGCAACACGGAACGGTCCACACACTATGTTGGGATGGCGCACTCAAAGAGCCTGCCTATTATGATGTTGGTATGAAGACTGGTGCTGCGCAAAAGCGAAGGGGTTGAGGTGTAGCACGATAAAATCACTAAACTGAACAACTGAATTTGATCTGACAATTTCGCACTTCGAACCGGGTGACTGTCAGATCCGGTTGCAACTACTACACCTGTACTAGTTTCGATTTGATCTGACAATACCTTCAACACGCCTAAGCTCGTGAAAAAGAAAAGCCACAATTAACGCATTGTTTTGGTCTGAGCAGTGTTTTCTTTGAAAATACAGCATATCCACAATTAGGGCATTCCACTGTCGCATTAAGTTTGATACTCAAAATAACTCCGACTACAAAATAAATAATCATAAATAAGACCACTAACTGAATTGATGGCATATTCCAGAATAAATATTTGTATAACAGCGTGAATATAAATGTTATTGGAACAAAACAAGGCCTCCAAAGGCAATCATAATATCTGGCTATCTTCATTTTTTTGAAAAATTCAAATTTCAATTCCGATGTACTCATTAAATGAACTCCTCTATTTTCCACAACTTACGCTACTGTTTGTTCCATTATTTAAACCGAGATAATTACCAACTGTTGGCGTAACCAAAGTGGCAGTCCCTTGCGCGACAGCAAGGAGCGTAAAGTACCGATTGAGCAAAAAAACGGCTACTTTATCAATTCTGTGGGACTTTTACGCCGTTTGTTTAAACATACCCCAAAGCGGGCAACAGTCTACTTTTTTTGGATATTACAATTCTCATGAAGATAATTGTGGATTGTTACAGCTGTATCCCCTGAAATTAGAGTCACTTCATTACGAAAAGTATCAGTAATGCCGCCGTTCAAGCAGAGAGTAGCGTCATATGGACCGTTCCAGTTGATATCTGTAATCGTCAGGTCACCTCCCTCCAAAACAAGCATCCTCTCGACTTTTCCGTGCCGCTCTAAATTAGCGTAAACTCGGGTGCCATCAGCAACAGGGCTGTGTTCGTGATAGATCTCCACAGTATAGAAAATCCCATCCGTAGGAGACTTGATCGTTTTAACTTGATCTGGCTTACTACATCCTAAAACGAGGCTGAGCAAAATGCACAGCATTAGCGAAAAAAAATATCTATTCATGTTGAGCATCCATTTGCCGTTAACTCGTAAGGTGTAATAGCAAAGTGACCTGCCCCCTTTACTTATATATTTCATTGAAACTCAGTTCTCAATCGCGCCATGGTTTCCGTACCAGGCAGCAGCGCTACGGTTCCGGCTTCAATCTCGGCATGACGTCGCAGCACTTCGCTGACCCATGCAGCTTCAATAGCTGGCTCGGCGTCCAGGTTTGCGATTAATTTTTTGACAAGATTGGCTCGTTGCTCAACGGGCAAGCATAACGCTTCGGTTTCAAGCGATTCAATGTTGCTGAACATGACTTTCTCCTGGGACGGTAGCGTGTGATATAAAAGGTGTTTTGCTTGATTTTAATCTGGATTTTCCATTATCTACACGGTTTTTACCTCGTGCAAATGCAACAGTAGGGTAGCTCTTTTACCGCATCCGGGCGTTAAAGACATTTCGAGATAAACGATTTAAATCAACAGAATTTGGGTACGGGATTATTCAGTCAATTACGCTGTGTTGACAGCGACTGACTTTGCTTGCAGTGGCCCTTCTTCAATACGTTGTGCAGTTTCGAATTTTCACTACAACGGCTCTTCCTCTTCTACGCGCTGCACTGGTTCAAACTTAGCCTGCAACGGCTCTTCTTCCTCGACACGCTGAACAGCTTCAAACTTCCCTTGCAACAGCCCTTCTTTTTCCTGCCTTTGAGCAGTCATTTTGGCTTGCACCGTTTTTAACTGTAATGCCCGTACACTGCTGTTGGAAGTTTCTTGCAAACGTCTTTGTGCAATTTGCGTTGGGCGAGTATCCATTACTTGCGACACATTTTTATTTCGCATTTGCGTGGTGGCGGAAACTTGTTGTTGCCGCATTTGTTCGGACGGTTTCAGTGCGCGTGCTTGCATGGCGTATTCCAATCTTCAATAGAAATTATCTAGAATCTGCTTATTCTGCTCACTCACAATACGAGGAAGCCGCAATAACCTGTGTCTGAGAGAAAAGGCCTATCTCACAGCGTTCCACATCCACCACACATCGCCACACTGAGTCTTTTATTTTCAAAATCAGGCTTACTTCACACTGCTTCGAAAAAATACCGAATCCACTAGATTTTCATGGAAATTCAATATTTTTAAATAAGAATTTCGCCAGTCTACGCTCAATTGCTAAATTTCATTGTTGTAAATTTGCAATATTTAAATTTGTCCTATTAACAAATTACATGCTAGTCTATTAATGAGTTGCTTGTACTCAAGTAAACTGATTTTGCCAAATTTCATCACTACATGAAAAGAATAAATACTATGTCGCGGGTATTAATCAAGCATATTCAAGCATATCAAGATCACTCGATCCTCAGGAGATTACTGCCGTGATTAACGCCGCTATTAGTCACCTTGCAAATCAGCTAAATCAACAATTTAAAAATAATTTTCAGTTGGTTGAAGACATTGTGGTGGTTTCTAATTTAGTCGAATCAGACGGATCGCCAGCAATAAATGCCAACAACAAATTGGCATTGACGTTGGTGAATATAGAAAAAGACAGTATGCCGTATCGGCCGAATCAAACAAGTCGTGGACGTGACGACAGGCAGTTAGTACATAGCAGTCCTTTGTATTTAAATTTGTATTTGATGATGTCGGCAAATTTTGGATCTGGCAATTACAAAGAAGCGTTAAAAACGATTTCACAAGCAATCGGTTTCTTTCAGCAGCAAGCTGTGTTTGATCAACAAAATAGTCCAGGTCTTGATCCGAGAATTGAGAAACTCATTTTGGATATGGAAAATTTGAAAATACCGGACTTAAACAATTTATGGAGTTTAATCGGTGGCCGCTATATGCCTTCAGCGTTTTATAAAGTGCGAATGATTACAGTCGATGCCGGCGCGATTATTGGGCAAGTTCCAGTCATCACAGATCCGCGTAACGATCTCATTCGTTAGGAAATTGATGGGACGCTATATTCCGCTGCTCTCAATACAAATTCAGCATGAATTTTTTGAAGGATGTTCTGAGTCAAACAACTTGGTCTTGCGGTTTTTACCAAGTGAAACCAGTTCAGAAATCATACAGAGGGAAAATTTGTTACTACGTCAGTGTGCAAATGGCATCGAAGTTTGGCAGGAAGAAAATAATACTCAAAGCACGGTGCCATCAACAGTCGAATTAAATTTAACGTTCTTGGTGTCATCGTCAGATCCGCACTTCAACTTTTATACGGACTGGCATTTAGCAAAACCAATTAACTTTATAAATCAAACGCCGGTAGATAGCAGCAATGTTGTTCACTTAACGGCGCAAACGGTGGAAGAACAAGACTTTGGGTTAAGTAGTTTTGAAAAGAAGAAAAATCCTACCCTGTTCACCGTGCAATTGCAGCATCAAATAAGCACAGAAGTAACGCACTATTTAGTTGAGTTAAAAGCGAGGGCCATGCATTGGAAATATTATTTTTTTGGGGCATTGGCAAAGAAGAAGTTACAGATTGTTGATTTGGATGAAAAAAAAGCTGAGGGATGCCGATTTACGCCCTCAGAAAATGTAGTAACTAGTACCAGTGTTGCCTTTATTTCCGAGATAGCACTACCGATGAGAAGCATGCCAACACAACGCTTTCAGCTGCGTGAAGAGGGTGCCGCAGGAAGAGTATTAATGAGGCGACTGCCAAGCGCTAGTATTAATAAAATTGGCAAAGAAAGAGATCCGAACGGGCAATCACTGGTCGTTGCGGAAATTTATATTCATCAATAATTTTCAAAGGAACACATATGGCTGGCGCGTATAAAACACCTGGTGTCTATATCGTTGAAAAAAATGCCTTTCCCAATTCTGTGGTTGAAGTTGCGACCGCAGTTCCTGCATTTATCGGCTACACCAAGATTGCCGATAACAAGGGCACATCTCTGACGAATAAACCGTGGCGTATCACTTCCCTGACGGAGTTCATCAATTATTTTGGTGATGCACCTGAAGACCGATTCGATATTGCAGAAAAAACCGATGCTGATCTCACCAGCGACTTCAAGAGCGGCGGCAAAGAGTTTGTCTTGAAACGTGAAAACAATAAGGCCGATACCAAACGCTACTATTTGTATCGCTGTATGCAGCTTTTTTTCCAAAACGGTGGCAGTCCTTGCTATATCGTCTCTATCGGCGGCTATTCCGGCGATGGCGTCCAGAGAAAACCAATGGAACTGGGCATTGACCTGCTCTTGAAAGAACAAGAACCAACCATGGTTGTCATCCCCGATGCGGTCGCATTGGATGAAGGTGATTGCATCGGTCTGCAACAATACAGCTTAAAACACTGTGGTTTTCAAATGAAAAACCGCTTTGCCATTCTCGATGTGTATGACGGTTTCAGAGAGCGTTCCGATCCAACCGGTGATTGCGTTACCAAATTCCGCGCTGATCTCGGCACCAATTTTCTCAATTATTCCGCAGCATACTATCCGTGGCTGAACACTTCCATCGTGCAAACAACCGATCTTGATTTTTCCAGTTTCGTTAGTTTGGAAAACGTCAAAAACCTACTGTTGACCGAAGCCGGTGGCGACACTGCTCCGCAAGACATCAAGGATATCCTCGCACAGGTGGGTAAGGCAGATCGCGACCCTAAAGAGAAAACGTATTTGTCTGACGATGAATTGCACAAAATCCTATTCTCTGTAAGCCCAACGTACGCCAATATGCTATTGGCCATCAAGAACAAATTGAACCTCTTGCCACCTGCAGCAGCGATGGCGGGCGTATACACGATGGTCGATAACGCCCGCGGCGTGTGGAAAGCACCAGCAAACGTCAGCTTGGCTTCGGTCATCTCGCCAGCGGTGAATATCACCCATGACGAACAAGAAGACTTGAACGTGACGACAGCGGGTAAATCCATCAACGCCATACGTAGCTTTATCGGCGAAGGAACCTTGGTCTGGGGTGCGCGCACGTTGGATGGTAATAGTCTTGACTGGCGCTACATCAACGTACGCCGCACCATGATTATGTTGGAAGAATCCCTGCGTTTGGCAACCAAAGCCTACGTCTTTGAACCGAATGTCAGCGGCACCTGGGTCACTATCAGCAGCATGGCCAGCAACTTCCTCACTGGTATCTGGAAGCGTGGCGGTTTGGCCGGTGCAAGCCCGGAAGATGCGTTCAGTGTGCACGTTGGTTTAGGTGAAACCATGACTGCAGAAGATATCCTAGAAGGTATCTTACGCGTGACGATCTTAGTCGCATTAAGCCGCCCTGCTGAATTTATTGAGATCACTTTCCAACAGCAAATGCAGAAATCTTAAGGATGCGCGTATGACGTCATAACTTGACGCCAAGTTACGCGCAAATTTTTAATCTAAATTATTGAAGAGGTTTGTTATGGCAGATGACGGAACAAAACAATCACCAAATGTGTGGCCTTTACCGAAATTCTATTTCCGCGTGAAATGGGATTCCAATGAAATGTCGTTCCAAGAAGTTTCTGGCTTGGATATCCAATCTGAAGAGATTAAGTATCGCAGTGGAAATAGCCCGGTTTTTTCCGTAATTAAAATGCCGGGTATGAAAAAATACGGCAATATCACGATGAAAAAAGGCGTATTCAAGGGCGACAATAAGTTTTGGGACTGGCTCAATCAAATCAAACTCAATACCATTAAACGCGTACCAGTGACGATCAGTTTATTGGATGAGGAAGGCAATGACACCATGGTGTGGACGCTGACCAATGCCTGGCCGACCAAGATATCCAGCACCGATCTGAAGTCGGAAGGTAACGAAGTGGCGATTGAATCGATTGAGATCGTGCACGAAGGTTTGACGATTGCGAATAAATAATCAACGCGATGAGTGCTGATTATTTCGAGGGAGGGTATCCCCCTCCTGCGTTTTACTTCACCGTAACCTTTGGTGATGGCGTAAAAATGCCGGATGCTTCGTTCAGCGAAGTATCTGGCATTAGTATTGAGATGGAAACCGAGCCATTGGTCGAAGGCGGTGAAAACCGCTTCGTTCACCAGCTTCCTAAAAGTATTAAACATCCGAATTTGGAATTAAAGCGCGGCGTCTCTATGCTTAACTCGCCTTTGGTGAAGTGGTGTAAAGATACTTTAGAAGGTGCATTTATTAAAGCCATCGTGCCAAATACCATTATCGTCAAACTCAATGGCGCCGACGGCCAAGTCCTGAGAGCCTGGGCGTTTATCGATGCTTATCCAATTAAGTGGGATGTAGAAGGTTTTAATGCAACGAAAAACGAAGTGGCAATAGAGAAAATGACTTTTGCCTACACTTATTCGAAACGCAGTAAATAAGTTAAACACACCATGGCTATAGAAATTAAAGAACTCATTATTAAAACGACGATCGTCAATCGTCCAATCAATAAAGACGATAGCAGTCATATCGATAAAGATTCCGTCAAGGATGAAATTTTGTCGGAATGTAAAAAAATGGTACAAACACTGCTACGTGAACGTCGGGAGCGTTAATCGTGTCCGGGCAAAAAACTCTATTAAAAATTTCAGGATGCAGCGTGGCCAAAAATGGCACGATCAGCGTCGATTCCTCACGCCCAGTGTTTCAAGCCTTAATTAACCCCAGTGGTTATGGTCACGATTTTTCGATCAAATACGCAAAGACCCAAGCACTGGGTCAAGCTGGTAACGAAGCCAAGTTTAATGCAAGTCAGCCAGAGAAACTGAGCCTGAAGGAGTTAGTTTTGGATGGCACCGGTGTCGTACCCGGCACCACAAAAACCGTCAAACAGCAAGTCGAGTCTTTACGCAGTGCTGTGTACACCTATGTTGGCACCAAGCATGAAGCGCCTATTGTGCAAGTGGTTTGGGGTAGTTTGATTTTTTATGGCCGGGTTGAAGGCTTAAAATTCGATTACACCTTGTTCAAGCCAAACGGTGAACCGCTACGTGCCAAGATTTCCCTTAACTTCATCGAGTACACAAGTACTGCCGAAATTGTGAAGGAAGAAGCCAATGGTTCACCCGACTTAACGCATCTGGTGATCGTACAAGCCGGTGACACCCTGCCCTTACTATGTGATCGGATTTACCGCGACAGCGGGTATTACATGGAAGTCGCACGCGTTAATGGTTTAAGTTCTTTTCGTCATTTACAACCTGGTATGAGCCTTCGCTTTCCACCGCTGGCATAGCTCCTGGTTGTTATGAAATTTATGTTGTTGATCATTACTTGAAAAGAACAATTATGGCGAACTCCCCCCAAACCGATAGCTCTGGCGTTCTCAGCTTTAATATTAGCTGCGATGGAACGGCTCTGCCCGACATCGTTCAGATCGTATCGATTGAGACCAACCACAGCACAAATCGCATTCCCACGGCGACGATTACCGTCATTGATGGCGACATGCCAAATGGTAGTTTTCCGATTGCCGACGCAGGTAATCTAAAGCCGGGCGTAGAAATTGTGATCAGTGCTGGCTATGACAGTAAAACCACGGTCATATTTACGGGTGTCGTTATCAAACATTCGGTCAAAATTAGTGGCGATAACTATGCCCGATTAATCATCGAGTGTCGTGACAAGGCGTTAGCCATGACCGTGGGGCGCAAAAATGCCAACTATATAAACAAAACCGATAATCAAGTTATCTCGGCGCTCATCGCCAAATACGGCGGCTTATCGTCCGCAATCGACGCCACCAGCGTCTCCTACAAAGAACTAGTCCAATACTACGCCACTGATTGGGATTACATGATGGCGCGCGCTGAGATCAATGGCTTCTTGGTGACGATCGATGCAGGCAAAATCAGTGTCAAAGCCCCCGTGGCCAGTGGCAGCCCTGTCCTATCCTTAACCTACGGAATGGATTTACTCGAATTTCAGGCCGACCTGGATTCACGTTGGCAGCTAAGTTCTGTCACCAGCACCAGTTGGGACCTGACGCAACTCGCCATCGTCCAAAAAACAGCAACACCTGATCCCCTTACAGGTCAGGGCGACATTGATTCGAAAACGCTCGCTGGCGTACTTAGTGTTGGCGATTTCGGCTTACAAACCGCCGCGCCCATAGAAAGTGGCGCACTCACGGCATGGAGCAAGGCGCAACAAACGCGCGCGGCCTTATCTCGTATTCAAGGACGTATGCTATTCCAAGGGAGTGCCTTAGCCAAACCGGGTGTTTTGTTAGAGTTAAATGCGGTCGGCAAGCACTTTAATGGCAATGTAATTGCAACGAATGTGACGCAGCGTCTGATCGATGGTAACTGGACTACAGAGGTCGAATTCGGCATGCCGACTTATTGGTTCACGGAAGAGCACCAAATCAATGCGCCTGAAGCAGCCGGTATCAGCGCTGGCATTGGCGGGCTGCATATTGGTATTGTGCTGAAGCTAGATGCCGACCCTGAAGGGCAATGCAAAATACAAGTTTCGATGCCGTTGATGAATGCCAGCACCATTGGCGTTTGGGCGCGTTTTGCGAGTTTCTATGGATCTTCCGGATTTGGTGCTTTCATTATTCCGGAAATTGGCGATGAAGTCGTGTTGGGCTTTTTCAATAACGACCCATCTTGCCCAGTGATTTTGGGTAGTTTGTACAGCAGCAAGCACGTGCCGCCCTACGAACTGACGGCAGAAAACAATTTCAAAGCATTGGTCACGCGTAGTAAGTTAAAAATAGAGTTCGATGACGGCAAAAAAATCATCACCGTTACCACACCCGCCAACAATAAAATTGTCATCAGCGATGAAGATAAATCAATACTTTTGCAAGACGAAAACAGTAACAAAGTGGAATTGAGTCCGTCCGGAATTTTATTAGACAGCCCAAAAGACATCACCATCAAGGCTGCCGGTAAAGTCGCCATTTCCGCCGTTCAGAATGTGGAGATCACTGCGCAAATGGATGTTAAAACCACCGGCCTCAATATCAATAGCACCGCCAATGTCAGCCTGATTGCCAAGGGAACCGCCAGCGCAGAACTTTCTGCTGCAGGCCAGACCACGATCAAAGGCGCAATGGTCATGATTAACTAATCAAATAGAGAAGGAAAATCATGCCACCAGCATCTCGCATAACGGATATGCATGTCTGCCCGATGGTTACTCCCGGTGTGCCACCAATACCACATGTTGGCGGCCCCATTTCTGGCCCTTGCGTACCAAATGTTCTAATCGGTAGTTTGCCTGCCGCCGTCGTCGGTGATATGTGCGTGTGTGTTGGCCCACCCGATACCATCGTCAAAGGCAGTGCGACCGTTTTAATCAGCGGCCGGCCTGCTGCGCGCATCGGCGACAGCACGGCACATGGGGGCAGTATCGTTTTGGGTTTTCCAACAGTCATGATTGGCGGCTAGGCCTTAAAGGTAAGAAACGTGGATAAAGATAGTTCATTTCTCGGTACTGGTTGGAGTTTTCCACCTGAATTTTCAAAGCGAGGCGCCGTGCATATGGTCAGCGCCGAGAAAGATATCAAGCAAAGTTTGCTGATTATCCTCTCCACCAATCTTGGCGAACGTGTGATGCAACCGAGTTTTGGCTGTGGGTTAAAAAGCCAGATTTACGAAAACATCAATGAAAGCACTCTCACCGTTCTTAAAGATCTCATACAACGTGCAATTCTTTTTTACGAACCACGAGTAAAGCTCGAATCGATATACACGGACATCTCCGCTGCCTATGAAGGGCGCCTGGATTTTACGATTGTCTACGACATTATCACGTCGAACACAAGGCATAACATCGTCTACCCATTCTATTTACGCGAAGGTACCGATGTGCAACTCTAAGCCAATACCGGGGCGGCAATGAAACCCCAGTTAATCATTAGCGATGGGCGCAGCCAGACACAACGTCAGCTGCCCGCATTAAACGGTGACTACTTTCAGCTCGATGAAATGCGTTTCGAGCAAATTTTGGCTATTGCCAACGAATATGCACGTCTGGTTCACTTTTATCAAATCGACTTGAGTATTGACGGTAATTGGCAGCAATTTTTTGGTACCGATGAAAGTATCTTGATGGCGAGCATTTTGGCGATTGATACCAATAAATTATCGAACCAATTCGAGCTGCGCATACAGGGGCAACCGCAATATCGTGAGTGGTTCCGTGACGATATAGTCAAAAAAATCGATGCCTCTTATCGTGATGTAAT
This sequence comes from Solimicrobium silvestre, assembly GCF_002976435.1. Lineage (GTDB taxonomy): Bacteria > Pseudomonadota > Gammaproteobacteria > Burkholderiales > Burkholderiaceae_D > Solimicrobium > Solimicrobium silvestre. The sequence continues at coordinate 94,849 of NZ_PUGF01000007.1, forward strand.
CAACTCCCCGCTGCTATTCGTGCGCCTGCTGAATCAATGGTTAACCGCTTTGCGCGTGCAACAAAGCGACGTTGCGATTGAAGTACGAAAGCTACTTGAAGGCATATTAAGAGGCTTGAAGTGGGAGATTCAAACCCTGTGCAACGCCACACCACGATTACTACTGCCTTATACCGACGGTCTTTGCAGCAAATCATTCAAGGATTTAGTGGAATGGCCAGCGCCGCGCCTGCGTGCCCCGGCTTCCGACGGTAATTCATCGTCACAAGAGCAGGAAATTGGCGAAGAAAAAACGTTCACAAAAAGCGAAATTCTGCATAACTTCCACGCCTTTAATCAAGCCTTACGCATGCTACAAAACGGCATAAAAAAATTGCTGCCACTGTCCATGCTCAGCGGAAAACATGATCCGGCGGTCAGCCTGTTAATCGGTTTTGTCAGCCTTTACCAGCAATTGCAGGTTCGACTCAATCGCTTTGGTGACAAGCACATCGATTTCTACTATCACAAAGTGCTGGGCATGCAATTACAGCAGCAACGCATTGATAGTGCCTACCTCGTTATAAAACCGAGCCCCGCAGCACGTTCAATAACTATTGCGAAAGGTACTGAATTTACCGCTGGTGTCGACCAAGATCAGAATGATATTGTCTACACCGCAGATGAAGCGACGCAATTGAATAACGCCAGAGTCAGCTCTCTCCACAGCATCTATTTTGAAAAGCACCACGGAGAAACAAAACTATTGGTAACGAAATCTAGCTACCAGCGCAGCATCGCCGTACTAAGACCCGACTGCGAAGTCGGCGAGCATGAAAAACTCCCGCCTTTGCCACTGCTCGGCGCGCCAAAACCAGGAGAGCATCTTGCCGACGGCCAACCCACACGGTTTGGTTTTGCGATCGCGAGCCATACACTCTTAATGCAAGAAGGTGAACGGAGTATTCGCCTGCTGTTTAAATTTCGTCAAAATGAAAAATACACAATAGACGAAACTCTCAAAAGCATCGCTGAACAGTTGCAGACGCAGGGCAAACGTGAACATCTGAACACCTCATCCTTGGAGGAAAGCGATGTATTCGTAAAACTTTTACGCAGCATGTTTCGCATTTCAATTAGCACCCTGAATGGCTGGTATGTAGTGCCAGAATATCGACCTGAATATTATGAACTCAATTCAGAGGTGCCTAAGAATTGCCTGGCGATCCACATCACACTACCGTCAAGCACACCTGCGATTACACCTTATCAAGAAAAATTACACGCAGAATCTTTACAAACAAAAACTCCCGTTATTCGATTTGAAATGACACAAAACGAATATGCCTATCCCTACGATATTCTGACGCATTGGTTATTAGAAGAAATTGATCTTGAAATTAATGTCAAAGCTTGCCGCCAATTAGTGCTTCACAATCAAATTGGGCAAGTTAGTGCGCTCGCCCCGTTTATGCCGTTTGGTCCTATCCCAGATCTCAGCTCTTATCTTGTAATAGGTTGCGAAGAAGTCTTAGGCAAACAATTACGTGATGTATCGCTTGATATCGAATGGGCAGGTTTGCCAAATGCGCTGGGAGGTTTCAGTGATTATTATCGTGGCTATCAAACACCATTAAAAGCCGATGATGTCAACGTAAAACTCGCCGTTTTAGTGGACGGCAAATGGAGTAAAGCTCCGGCTAGCGTACCCTTATTTCAATATGAAACCAACGAAAATGGCAGCGCTAGCAATCAAGTTAATATCGAAAATCGCATCTCACTGAAAAGTGTTGTGTCCCTGTATAAACCAACCCGCCTAACGCAATTACCAAAAGCTGGAACTCGCCTCACCTACACATCCGCCACAATGAATGGCATGTTTAAAATTAGCCTCGACGCGCCGGAAGGCGCTTTCGGGCATCAAGAATATCCACAACTCTTGACACGAGTACTTACTCAAAATGCGCAAACCAAGAAAATTGGTTCGATGCAGGGGCTACCAAATCCACCCTATACGCCGCAAATTAGTCGCATTGTTTTCAACTACAAGGCCTTTGCCAAAATCAATTTTGACCAAAGTCAGTCGGACAATCCCGAATTGCCTCAAGAACAATTTTTGCATTTACATCCGCTAGGATGGGAAGTGATGCGCGCCAACGAGAGCAAGCAAATTTCATTAATCCCGAAATACCCTGCCGCGGGCAATCTGATGATCGGCCTGCAAGCCGAACAACTACGAGGGCCGCTCAGCCTCTATTTCTACCTACGCGAAGATTCATTACCGATGACAAAGATTCATCACACAGGGTTAAGCTGGTGGTATCTGGCATCGAACAAATGGAAGAGACTGCAACAAGCACAAATTCTTGATGATTCCACTCACGGCTTTATGACAAGCGGGATCGTGCAATTACAGCTGCCCGACGAAATCAATCGAGACAACACAATAATGTCGTCCGATCAGTTTTGGATTGGTGTAACGGCCGATTACGGCATTGAACGCTTCTGTAGTTTATATGCTGTTTTTGCACAGGCCATCAAAGTGAGCTGGTCACCAACGCATGGCATGAAGCCAGCACCAATATTACCTGCACTGAGCCTGAATAAAAGTCGCAGCCTGATTGTCGGCGTTGATAGTATTTTGCAAGTGCGTGCCAGTTTTAATGGCAAAGCGGAAGAAACCAAACAACAATTCCGCACCCGGGCCAGCGAGCGTTTGCTTCACAAAAATCGTGCTTTGACGGCAGCCGACTATGAATTGCTCATCCTTGAACAGTTTCCCCAAGTTTTTAAAGTAAAGTGTTTCTCGCACCTATGCTCTGATCAAAATCCGCGTACACGCGTTCGACCAGGTCACCTGCTGATTGTGCCAATTCCATACCTCAATCAAAGTGTGCATGCCAATCAAAAACCAACACTAAGCGGACATTTGATCCACGAAATCCAGACATATATCGAGAAATTCGCCTCTGCAGATGTCATGATCAGTGTAGAAAATCCTGTTTACGAAGAAGTCCAGGTGCGCTGTACAGTCAAACTTAAGACACTAGTAAACAACAGTCGTATGAGTGGGCAAATGAGTGGTCGCTATATTGAACAAATCAATCAGGCGATCTGTGATTATTTATCGCCGTGGAATGATCGTGGGCTAAACCAGCATTTTGGTTGGACGATACAACAAAACAATATCATTTCCTTCTTACATGATTTGGATTATATCGATGAAGTAACCGGCGTTTCATTGCTACAAATATCCACTTATGGTGACATCAACGACCTGCGTTTCAAACTCACCAGCAATGCAAAAGCAGAACGCCATCAAAAAAACTTAACGCCAAGTTATCCATGGAGCATTACTGTTCCAATGAATGAACATTGGATTGTTATTGTTGATCAGTTTGAACAAAAAGCCGCTAAAGCAATAGGCATTAATGAGCTCAAAGTGGGCTCAACTTTCATTATTCCGTCAAGGAAAGAGATATGACCAGACGTACACGCCACATGCTGCAAGAACAATTCTTGCAAGGAAAAATGCCAACAGAAGAAGACTTCTCCGACCTCATCGGATCGATGTTGAATATGTTAGATGAAGGATTTGACAAAACGCCGGAAGCTGGCTTCAAAGTCGCACAACTACGCGATGGAAAATTAATGAGCTTCTACAAGGATATCAATATCGGTAGCCCGCTATGGTCCTTCGGCCTGGGAAAATCCAATGACAATTTGAGCATCTTAGACGCACGCAATCAGGCACTACTGACGTTGTCTAGCATCACTGGTACAGACGACATACATCGTACAGCCATTGGTATCCGTCAAATTAATCCTCAGCATGAACTCGATGTTGCCGGTTGTATCGCCTCTTATGCCCGAGTAGGACATAACGGCGAATTGGCCGTACCTGCCGACGGTAACTGGTATGACATTACCGACACCATGACCGGATGTCAGGCATGGGAAGTAATGGCTGGTGTCGGCGCGAAAGACAACGAAGGCCGTTACGCCCTCACCCATGCCTTTGCGCTCAACGCCTTCAATGACAATGGCAGCATCGACTATCACCAAACGCATTTTGGTAATAAATGCAGCCGGATCGAATTACGATGGATGTCGGAAGGCCCAAAAGAATCTTTCGAATTCAAATTGCAAATGCGCGTGGGCTGCTCTTACGGCGACGATGTTTGGATTAAATATCACATGACTCAACTTTGGTTAGACACCTTAATGTTAGAGAGTGACCAAAAGCCTTTGCGACAACCGAGCCCTCAGTATGACGTTAAGGGAAAGGTGAAGAAATAAGCATGGCAAACCAAGAACTCCAATTTACGATCAGTCTGGCACAGGGCAACCTCATTCTTGAGGCGTTGGCAGAGCGCCCATTCAAACAAGTGTTTGAGATTATTGGTCATCTCACCCAACAGGCCGCCATCTTATTTCCTGCCGAAGCAGGCGAAGAGAGTATTGGCAGCTTCATCGTCAGCGTGCCACAACTTCGTTTGATCCTGGAAGTGCTTGGCGAAATTCCGTATAACCGCGTCAACCGGCTGCTTCATCAATTGCACCAACAACTGCACGAGGCGCTTGATCTTGACTAATAAGGATCATATCAATCGCTTGCTGCCAGACGCCGACGGCCTCGACTTCGAGGGCCTGCGTCGGCACGGTATTGAGCTATTGCAGGGTCTATCCGGTGGACGATGGACCGACTACAATCTGCATGATCCAGGTGTCACTCTCTTAGAAATGCTGTGTTATGGCTTAACCGATCTGGTCTACCGTACCGATTTCAATGTGGAAGATTTCCTTACCGGGGAAAATGGCGAGATCGATTATCAACAACAAGCGTTGTATCCACCGCAGGAAATTTTTCCGAATCAAGCGCTGACTGACCTCGATTATTGCAAACTCATCTACGATCATTTGCCGAATGTGGAAGATGTCTGGATACGCAGCCACACGGAAGATAAGGCTATGCGTGGCCTGTTCACCATCTTTATCAAACCGCAAGAATCTATATTCAGAGACAAGAAAGAAGAGATTGAACACGCCCAGCAGGTGCTGCGAGCTGATGTAACCGCACTCGTTTCCGCCAATAGAAATCTCTGCCGCGATATTCATGAAGTGAAAATCGTGAACCCGCAGGAATTCTCATTAGCAGGTGACATAGAAATTGATGACAGTCGGCCGCGAGCAGAAATTTACGCTGACATCTACTTTCGCTGCGCCAAATTAATTTCTTCTGGCAGTCAAATTGTGCGCTTTGAGGAAGCGCTGCAGCAAGGGATGAAATGGGAAGAAATTCTGTGCGGCCCATTAACTAATCGTGGCTATATCGATGAAAACAATTTTCTACAAGACAGCTACGATATCGATGTCATCAAGCTCATCACACTGGTGCGCCATATTCCTGGCGTCAAGAATGTACGCTCTCTTTCTTTGATTAACGACCAAGGTGCTGTTTACGAACATCTTGAATTTGATCATAGCGATGTCGATTACCCTGTATTACATTTTATCGACGACACTGACAAAATTCTTGCGTTACGCTTGCAACATGGTCGCAGCGTAAGCGTCGATGTCAGCCAAAATACTGACATTAATCAATCACACTCTCCGCAGTCCCAACGCGAAATTCAAGCATTTGGAGAGCAAGTGATGTTGTATCTCAAAAAGCAAGAGTTTGAGCATGAAGCATTCCGGCGCAATCGCGGCAACATTGACAGCATCATCCAGTTACCACATGGTCAGAGTAGAGATTTCGCACAATATTTATCGGTAGGCGAAAACACGCCAGCGATTTATGGCATCAACCATCATGGTGTGCCTAAATCCGAATCCGACGCCGTACACGCACGCGCAAAGCAATTAAAAGCTTACTTGTATCCATTCGAGCAAATAATGGCAAACTATCTCGGTTCTCTGCAACATGTGCGAGAGCTGTATTCCATTGACGAAGTAGTCAATCAAAGCTATTTTTCGACCTATCTGCAAAATGCTGAAATTCCGAATATCCAAGAACTCTATGTCCCTGACGCAAATGCAAAAGAGATCGCACAAATTTTACGTGAACAGGATCAATTCGAAGAACGCCGTAACCGTGTCTTGGACACACTATTAGCAATTTATGGCGAACAATTTCCAGAAAAAGAATTACAGCGTTACGATTATTATCACCAAGGGCAGTTTGCGCAATCTCTGATTCGTTGCAAGATCCAACTACTCAAACACTTATGCGAACTCAGCAGTCGTCGCGGCGGCGCCATCAATTTGCAAAAAAATTGGAAAGATAATTCTGGCGCCATTCTGCAAAAACGCATCCAAATCCTTATGGGCTGTTATCAGGACACCAACAACACTTCATTGGTCGCCGCCTTACAGGACAACACTAAATATGTAAGTAATTCGCGTTACCAAGATAAGCTCCACAAACAAATTGGCGTACCAAATGAAATCGCGGCAGAAAAACTGATCTTAATTGCGAAAAAAAATGGCGCAGAAGCCTTCGCCGATTTCAAATTACCGCATGACAGCATCTGTGATGCCGTGCTACAGGCCGGCGTCAGCTGGGACAACTATAGAATTTTTAAAGTCGATGAACAGCACGGCTGGCTCTGTTTAATCGTCCAGCACGAAGAAGTGTGGCCAATTATTTTAATGCCGTTGGACGAGATAAGCGCTTTTACGCAGAAAATGATCGAAGTACTGTCGAGTATTAGCCAACAATGTGAAGGTTTTCACCTTGTCGAACACCTGCTACTCCGACCACGCGCAAACAATACGGACCGCCAGATAACACATGATTTTTACTGTCATCGTGTCAGCATCATTCTGCCGGCATTCACCGCGCGCTTTGCCGATATACCGGCACGATATTGGATTGAAAACATGATCGCAGAACAGTTACCGGCACACATCATGCCGGAGTTCTATTGGTTAGATTTTCCATTCCTGGCGCAATTCGAATTACGCTACCAAAAGTGGTTATCTCAGCTACAGGTTTATGCCAGCGCCAACTACCAGGGGGAAACCGGCGACCTGGATAGCAGCGCAAATGGAATCATTGAATTCTTGAAAAAGAATCGGCATTCGCAATCGAATCGCTACTGGATATAAACACGTTGAGAACCCATCACTCCATCCATGAGCTCATATTTGATCTGTCCTTTGCCAGTGCACAGGCAGATGGTTCTGCATGGTCTGAATGGATTAAGTATTCTCTCCTACCCGTAATCGATGAAGTACTGGACCAACATGCTACAACGGCCAAGCTGGCACCACAAAGAACCAAGCGAATAAAAAAAATCGAGCTCGATTTAGGGACAGTCTTTGAAGATGAAACAGGCACCGAAATCGCCAGGCGCATACATGCACAACTGAGCGCGGCACTGGATTATCAGCTACAAGAACATACGGCGGCCGAATTAAGCGGTGAACATAAAGCACAGGCACTGCATGATTTGCACTATTTTTTGAAGACCGGTGCTATCTCTTGGGAAAAATCGAATAAAACAAGATTCGCGCATAAAAAACTCTTGCACGACGCGCTTAATCAGCAAAATCATGCGCAGCTGCTGCAAGAAATTACTGAAAGTCCACGCCAGTTAAATCGCCTGGTACAGCAATATGATACCGGCGAATTATTTCAAATTGCCAACCGCATGCTCGCCAGCTGGACAAAAGAACTCAGTGAAACCGTACTCGACTGGATCAGCTTAGAACTACTCGCCCAAGGTGAAAGCGAAAGAAATCATGCGGAATTTTGGATGTATCTTTTGCCAATCCTACGTCACACGAACGTGGATTTTACGCAGATAGTTCACCCATGGTTAAAACAAAAACAAACCACGGTTGAGGTCGCGACGACAAATTATCGTCGTTTACTTGCCGACAAAAGTGGGCTATCAAACGCCACATGGCTCGCACTCAGTAACGCACTTGAGCATTACGAAGCGCAAATGAGATCCACTTCAGCTAGCGCATTTGTAGTGGGCGCAGTCAACGAATACAAAAGCGGGAGTGTAGACAGCCAATATAACGAAGCGCAACCCGCTTCAAACCAGTCTGCGCAGGATGAGTTACATCGATCATATCGACGGCGCCTGCAAGCGGCACGCATAGGCCGGGACTCAAATCAGGCCATAGAAGAAAGTGAATCCGAAGAAGCGCAACAGATCTTTACAATAGAAGAGCGTACTCACATTACTCAGAGTTTGGCACAAGGCGACTTTGCCAAACTCGAACCACACTGGCACCGCTTGCTCTTACTCGCTCCACATTTTGTGCGGGATCAACATGGCGAAGCATGGTCGATCTGGCTGAAAAATTTTGATCATGCACATTGCCTCGATCTCATCGCTGTCTTGCAGCCGCAATGTGCCTGGTTCATACTCCAGACATTTCAGGCCAATATCGCAAGTTATTCGCGAGCTACATTAGATCAAGTTATTACCTATGCTATTTCGGTCAAACCTGAACAGCTTCAGGTAAATGAATTAACCCAATTTACGCTGGAGCACGTAACGTCGGGAAATATAAATAGCAAGAAAACGGCGGATCAGCTAACGCAAGCACGGCACGCATTAAAAACCGCCAATATTGCATTACTTGCGCCATTCTGGCGGCAGCTAATTAGTCAACATAGTGATCTCATCCAACAACTTTTACCCCACTATTTGGAGGTTTGGTTAGCTAACTTCCCTATTCGCTATTTGCAAGATCTGGTCATTCTATTACAAACCGAAGCGAGCACGGCATGGGCACCACAACGTTACTACGCCGAAGATAGCAACGCCACTATGCCGATACAACGCGGCTATCGCTTGTTATTGCAAGCACCTGTACAGAGTTTAAGTAGGGAAGAATTCATACAACGCATTACGCAGGAAGTACGGGAACATCCCTCTGATGCGGCAACTTTAGCGGCAATAAATACGTCCGTGTTGCCAGAACAATCGGCACAGCTGGTAACTGATAAGATAAATCGTGACGACATTATTGGGATGGCAACGGCACAAATCCGAACCGCGTTACACGGCCCCCTGCCATTGAACGCAGTAGATATCCTTCAAAATTCTCCTACTACCGCGAAGGTACAGGAATCTAGACACGCCGGACAAGCTACGGCTGCAGAGTACACACATCAACTAAATTCGTCCGCTAATGAAATCGCGAGCACGAATGAAGCATTTAGAAGTGCCGAAGTACTCAAGAAGATCTCAAGCAAGCAAAACATCGCCAAGCAGTACATTAAGGCAGATGAGCAGACGGCACATGAAGAACACTCCCATCCTGCGACAAGCCAAAACCAAGTAATGCCCCTCACTGCCGAACAAGTGCTGCTAGTTTTGCAAACTGCAAATCTAGCGCAACTGAATGGGATATGGGAACAGGCTGTAAAAAAACAGCCGAAGCTGCTAATTGATTGCTACCGTCAGTTGTCGTCAAGGGAGAGTAAAATATTAAGCGATGTTTTTACGATGGAACAAAATTTAACGCTTGCCCGATTGCTTCATCCCCACATCGCCGAGCTGCTCAATGAATTGATCAACAATGCCGGCTTCATTACGGAAACCGCATCAAGATTGGCATTAAATTCAAAACATGGACACAGCAGCTTATCGACGGAGTTCGTGCAAAATTTAGTCATCGACATTAGTTTAAATACTTTACAGACACAGCTATCTGCGCCCTCTTTGATCCAGAACCTCGCCCGCGTGATGTTGGGCAGCGATGACTTATTTCAAGAATTTTGTGAGCAATTGGTGAAGAACGGGACATCACATCCGATGCCCCTTTTATCCACCACCCTCACCCGGAATTTCTTATTGCGTGGCACAAACCAACATGTCAGTTCTGATTTATTACCAGGTACGCCAACAGATCCAAGCTCAAGCGATCGCATTGCGCAATCTATTAAAGATTACATAAATACTCTTCTAAAAAATACGAATGTCGCCGCTCTCAATGCTGTGTGGAATACGATCATTCTTTCGCACGCCACCACACTAGTATCTAATTTCAAACAATTGGATCGCCAGGAACGCTTACGCCTGGTGCAGTCGCTGTCTAAAGAAAAGCTGCTGCAACTCGCCCAAATTCTGCAGGCACAGTTAACTGCCCTGATTGCAGAGTTGTTTGATCATGCCGCGTTCATTGTCGCGGCTATTCAATCCATGCAGGTAACGAACAACAATACGCGCAAAGCTATTACCGTCGTCACCTTTGAACAAAACGTCCTCGATGCTTGCTTTTGTCTAGAACAAAACAATCTAGTCGAACTACAGGCGACACAGTTTTTTACACGAGTTATGCAGAATGCAATGGGTGCTGATGTCAATTCAACGATGGCTGCGTTAGGCCAACTTCGTTGGTCTGGCACGTCAATTTTCCGAGCAAAACTACCATTAACAGAAGTAATACTTGTTGAGCTGCGCCGTGCGCATATGCCGATGTCGGAATTTAAGGAAATACAGGCACTGAATAAATATACAAGTGCACCTACTTCAACGACTTCGCTCACTGCCAACAGCGGATTAAATCCTTTACTAAGCAGTTATCGCTCTTGGCAACAAGGAAAACTTCAACTTGCGCAATTAGACTTGAACGTTGATGAGCTTTATCAATATTTACATTGGTGGATGGCGCAATATGAGGAAAGCAATCAACAGAATTTCAAATCCCTGTTGCAGAGTATTCGGTCTGCAGAGCAAACATGCGTTGTGCCCTTACTTTTTTTGCAGCAGGTATTAGAGACACTGCGCCAGCAAGAAAGCATTGACATCGACGCGCTAATTGCACAAACAAGGGCTTTGGCACAACATCAATCTGAAGATAATTTTGTGGGAGAGGGAGAACAAGCGCTCAATTCAGACGATGTCTTTATCGAACCCATGTTCGAAGAAACACCCTATCGCGACGATATTAAGCACTATGTTGACGGCATAAATGGCGCATCAACTGTAGAAACAAATGACCAGCTAAGCTTGAGCAGTCAATTTTATTACTTTGCTAAATACATCGCTGACATCCTCGCTAACCAACGTCCAATACAAGAGTTACCAGGAATACTGAAACACAATGCAGCTTACTTGTCCCATATATCCAATGCGCAATTACATCAATTAATAATCGCATGGGTGCAAAGTAGATCTGACGAAGGCGTGCCCAGCGTATTTCTCACTAGCTTGGAACGATATGCGCTGCGCGCCGGGTCAATGCACATGTCAACGCACAATTTTCTTTCGACTGTGCTGCAGAACTTAGTCTACGAAATTGCAATCGACTTCGAGCAATTGCTTAAAGCTGAAAATCGCGCAACGACAAACCAGCAAACATTCGCTACATCGTCCAATACGGTCATCGACGCAAAACCTGTATCGAATGTCGAAGAAACTACATTGGCGAATCTCCCCTTACTCCAAGCAGAGAGTTTCGCGGCATTACTAAGTTATATAGTAAAGAGCCAAGGTAGCGATAGTCAAAAAGAGCCTTCGCCAGATACCCTGGGAACAAACGCGAGTGTTAGAGAAGACGCTACGTTACGAAGTGAAGACGACGACTTGATTTGGCTAAACATCAGGAGCGCGTTTGAAAGCCCAACGCTCCAGCTCTGGCTGTGCGAATGGATTGACACCTGTATTCCACGGCCCTACTTCGTAGAACAAAAAGCCGCGCTGCATCTGCTTGCATTGGATAAGCAATCACCTTCAGCAACGATTGTGCTTATCCTAAAAGCGATACTCATGAGTTTTCCGAAAAGTTTATTGAACTCCTGTATCGATATCTTGCAAAAGCGTTTCGGCATTTCGTTAAACCTATTATCTCAACTTCAAGGCCATCAATTAGCTGCTCCTGCACATCAACAGCGTTATGAAGCATGCGTTAGCTTTTTCAAGAACATTCCGTGGGAGCGATTGGAAGAAACTACATTGGCGATTCAGCCCTTATTCCAAGCGGAGAATTTCGCAGACTTACTAAGTAATATGTTGGTGAACTCAAGTGTCGACAATCAAAAAGAGTCTCCGCTAGGTGCCTTGAGAGCAAACGCGAATGTTAGAGAAAACGCTACGTTGCAAAGCGAAGACGACGATTTGATTTGGCCAGGCATCAGGATCGCGTTTGAAAATCCAACGCTTCAGTTCTGGCTGTGCGAATGGATTGACACCTATACCCCACGGCTTCGCCTCGGAGAACAAAAAGCCACACAACATCTGCTTGCATTTAATCAGCAGTCGCCTTCGGCAACGATTGTGCTTATTTTAAAAGCAATGCTCATGAGTTTTCCAAAAAATATATTGAGTTCCTGTGTCGATATTTTGCAAAAGCGATTCGGTATTTCATCGAATCTATTATCTCAACTTCAAAACTATCAATTATCTTTTCCTGAACATCAACAACGTTATGAAGCATGCGTTAGCTTTTTCAAGAACATTCCATGGGAGCGATGGGAAGAAAAAACATCGCCTGCAAGTAGCAGCGACACGCCAGTATCGCTGCTCCCGATCAATTTACGTAATGCCTTACCAAATCGATTAGCTGACGCCATGTTGACAGCGCGCCTGGACGGTTTAGATTTAATCTGGCACGAAATCACAACTTACCACAGTGATCTACTCGCCCAATCACAGCTACATTACCTTGGCCGAGCGGAATTACGCGCACGTATTATTGAAAACAATATCCCAAGTAAGTTAAATGACATGTTGAAGGCATTGTCGCCTTCGCTCGCCGAATTCGTCGAGGAGCTCAACAAGGAATGGAGCTCCATCCAATCCATTCTCTCGCCACATCGTTCATTTGAAGAATTTAAACAGCACACGCTGCGTGAAAGCTTCGACCTTATTTTTAAACAGCAGCTTCGTCATGCCAGCCGCATGGAACAAGCCAGCGCTCTGCTACGCGCAATACTGGAACAGCGCCAGCTTCATTCGGATGTATTTTTTCACAACAAAATGAACGAGCTGCTTTACAAAATAAATCCGTCGATCGCACCACAGTGGCATGCATCACTTCGCTTGAACTTGCACCTAAACACCATCAAAGAATTAGCAGCGGAAAATGAACGTGTCGGCTCATCAACATCATCACAGACAATATTTGACACTGCGTCTGATACAACATCTGACACTACGCTGATCGATGCCGATACAGTGCGTGAGGTTTTATTTGAGGAATTACTTCAACATGAGCTTCACGAAGTTTTTTCTGCATTCGAAACTGCGGAATCACCACTCTCGCTCGACGCGGTATTCAGCGATGTCCAAGTATCCGCTTTATACACCCATTACCTTAGTGAAAAAGCACCGGAGGTAAATCGTGAGTTCTGGCAAGTCTACGCTGATGAACTATGTGAGTTGGACGAAAGACAGAAAAAGACTATAGCTGACACGGCAATCGCAACCGATAGCTCGTCAACATTCAGCACGTCTGTTGACACGCATGAAAATTGCCGTCAACGAGTGCTCCGTCAATTCGTCCAGTCGCAAGCAACTTCCACAATATCAACTGCTAAAACTACGCCATCAGCAGTGTCGTATATCGAACTTGGCAAACTTGATTCAACCGCACAAGAAAACCGTTTAACGTACTGCATTCTCTTATTGCAAAGAGATGCCCTACTCACGGCGCATGAAATAATTTATGGTCGCCATGCTTTTAGCTTATTGCTACAAGAAGCGCCGAGATCATTGCAGCAATTAAGTACTACGCTGCAAAAAACTGAGGCCATCAAGCGCCTAAGTCAACTTCTGGGCAGCGTCGACTTGGCCAGGCTTTTTGAAATCCTCGTCCCAAATCTGGCTAAACATGTGCATTTTCTGTGCGCGACGATACAAGACGCACAAGCAGTCGAGCTTTATGGCGAATCCGGAGCACTTTTAGAAAGAAGCTGGCGAGCTATTTATCGCAGCGAGTTTTCGACACCTCGGCCACCAACGCTCCGTCAGTTTTCACTTCGATTACTCAACGAGTTGAACCAGGAATTACAACCAGGCGCCAAATTTATTGACGCAGAGCTGAGCTTGCAACGCATTGAGCACCAGCGACAGCACCAACAAAAGATTGACAGAAAAAAACGACAACATAGCGCGCTGGCAGAACAGGCGATGAGAGGCAAAGAGATGATTGCGCTACCGAAGAATCAATCGAAAAAGGCCGATGAAGAGCCATTAATGTCTGCGGCCGAAGAGAGCAATATCTTCAACGCGGGTATGGTTATCGTGGCACCGTATATCCAGCGACTATTCACTATTCTGGAGCTCAGCAAGGACGGAGCATTCGTCGATAAGCAAGCTGCCGAGCGTGCGGTGCACTTATTGCAGTACATCGTGACAGGTGAAGAACGCACACCGGAATATTTACTGAGTTTGAACAAACTTCTCTGTGGAATTCCTGGCGGCGTTCCTATTGTTGCCGGCATAAAGATGACTGATCAGGAAAAAGAAGTGATCGAGCAAATGCTGCTGGGTGTTATTAATAACTGGAGCGCTATCGGAAAAACATCCATTGCCGGTTTACGTGAAACCTTCCTGGCGCGTGAAGGACGGCTGAGTTTTCAAGAAGTTGCATGGCAATTAAAAATAGCACCGTCTACGTTCGACATGTTGCTGGATCGCTTACCTTGGAGTTTCGCTACCATTAAATTCCCATGGATGGTCGAAGCATTGCACGTAACCTGGCGTTAACCCTATTTAATTTGATAGAACACGATGACCGACCACATTAATACTGATGCCCTGGAACGTGAGATTACCTGGTTTAGCCAAGTCTGCGATGCGCGCTTCGACGCTTACTTCAAACAGAGCGAGTTCGACATTGATCTGGAAACGCTCTGCCCGGCACCTGCGCTAAATCAAGAAGACAGCCCCTACGCGCAGATCGTCGGCGAGCTCAAAATGAATTATGCGGAACGTATCGTTCTCATGCTGGCATTAATGCCGCACGTGCGGCCGCAGGCTTTGGATCTATTCTCGCTACAAAATTCCGCGTTGGGTCGCCCGTATAGTGAAATAGGTGGCTGGAGGGGCAAGAGCCACATAGGCTTCTTGCCTACTTGCGAAACGGCTTCATTCATCTTGGTCGGTAACAATTTATCGAAACGATTTATGGTTGCCCGTTTGTTTAAAGACGATCATTTTTTCACTCGGCAAGGCATCATCAAGCTGGATCATCAGGCCAATGGTGAACCGTTTTTTGACGCAGCCCTGCAACTGAGCTACGAATATTTGCAACGGCTAGCGGATGGTGAAGTACATAAACCCGATTTCAGCGCCAATTTCCCCGCTAAGCTCATGCAGACCCAATTAAATTGGTCTGACTTAGTTCTTAACCCGGATGTGATGGATGAAGTCGAAAATATCGTCACATGGCTCAGAAACCCAGGCCATATCATCGAAAACTGGGGTCTGGGTAAATCGCTGAAGCCCGGCTATCGAACCATGTTCTACGGCCCTCCAGGTACGGGTAAAACGCTTACCGCCAGTTTGATTGGCAAGATCGTCGGCTCAGATGTTTATCGTATCGACTTATCAATGGTGGTATCAAAATACATTGGTGAAACGGAAAAAAATCTTGCCAATGTGTTTGATCAGGCACAAAACAAAAATTGGATTTTGTTCTTTGATGAAGCCGATTCACTTTTTGGAAAACGTACACAGGCGAGCAGTTCCAATGATAGACACGCAAACCAAGAAACATCGTATCTTTTACAACGCGTAGAAGATTTCCCCGGCGTTGTTATTTTGGCGACAAATCTGAAAGCCAACATCGACGCCGCTTTTTCACGCCGTTTTCAAAGCGAAGTGTATTTCGCCATGCCAGATGCCCTGCAACGCGAACGCTTGTGGCATGGGCTTTTTGCACAGACAGACAAATTGGATAAGGATGTAAATTTTCACGAGATTGCTGAACGTTACGAATTGGCCGGTGGCGCGCTTCTCAACGTTGCCCGCTACGCCGCGATTCGCGCTGTCAGAAATCAGCGTGACGTGATAAACCAAGAAGATCTACTTGCCGGTATCGGTAGAGAACTAATGAAAGATGGGAAGACATTGTGAAACGACTATTCAGATATCAAAGAAAAATTACCCCGCTCGCATTTATTCAACTGTTTGCCGGCACATTGCTTGTCGCGTCTAATCTCTGTTCAGCGCAGGTTAAAATTGCGACCGTTACCAGCGGCGCCACCGCCAGCCAGGCAGCGAGCATAGATCTAGACAAAAAACCAACCAAGCCGACAGCCACATCGACCAAAAAAACCGTTAATATTACTGGCTACAATCAAAATATTCGGCAAGAAAACTTCAAAGGCCTGAGCAAAACTGTCGTACTCACGATGCAAAAACAGTTGGAATCGATTTATCAATCCTTCCCAGATTGGCAGCGTGACTACGAGCTTAAACACGAGCCGCTCAATGACGGCATCGTCGGACCAATTACCCTGTCTTGGCTACAACGATTTGCCTTTAGCTTTAAAATCAATAGCGTAGGCGATTATGCCAATGAGATAGTAAAAAATGTAGATCGCATAGCTCAGTTCGGTGATCGGCATCGTGCCGATTTAACTATTTTGCTGAGCCCAGAGTTCGAGGCTTGGGATAGTGCAGAAATTGACAAACTCCAAACCCAAGATTTTCAAATTCGCCGGCAAGGAAGCGATAAAGAATTAATAGACCTAGTCAATCGCTTTCGCGGCAATCGCAAGACCCCACCTCCAGCATCCAAACCATTCGTCGATGAAAGCGCTTATTTCAATTACAGCTTGAATCAAAACGATCTCGACTTGCTCGGTAACAAAGATCAAATCGTACAAATTTTAGGCCCCTTCAAAGATAAAGAATTCAATTCTACCGAAGCGTTACGCGTCGCTGTTAAACAGGCAATGGGCGGACGCGAATACTTTCTTAATCAAATCTGGCCACTGATTGAAAAAAATGCGGCTGACTTTGACGGTTACCTTATCAATGATGCCGCGTTAAAAAAACTAAAAGAAACTAGTGACTTCCCTGCTGCAGTGATCGATGAATTACGTTTGCAAGGCACAACCTATTTCAAAACCAAAGAGTTGTTTGATGCTTTTCTAAATGAAAAATTTAACGACGACACCACCACCTTGAGCGAAGGTGAACGTCAAAGCATTATTGAGGCAGCACACGTGTTTGATAATGTTCATCTTACTGAGCAATCCTTAAGCACCATTCAAAATGAATTAAAGGGAAATATTCAAAATACCGGTGCTCCAGCTGTCGTCGTACGTCTGCTGAGACAAATCAAAGATGTCAGCTATCCCGAAGTGAGTTTATTCCGCAGTGCGGCGATCTCAAAAATAGAAATGGGTATCGGTGCATGCAAAATGAATTCATCGGGTAGCAATCCCTACGTCGCTAGTTTACGTATCGCCGACGAGGATTTTGATTTGCTCGAAAAAGAATTGGGTGCTTTACACGCCCAAACTTTTAATGGAAAAGACACGTTAGAGCATCTTGCTGAGTTAAAAAAATTGCGATCACAAGCGACTCAATGCGATAAAGCTACATTACAAGAAAGTCATCTTTGGGTTGAACAAATTTACCAAGCTTACCTCGCGCTTGAGATTGAAAGCATCGCCAAGAAACGTATTCCGGATGAGATCGCTACCATCCATTTAAAAGGCGGGGAATGTGGGTGTGCGCTCGATGAATTTTCTGGCGTGGTCTATGGTTTTTATCCATATTGGAATAATTCAAAGTCTACGCAGACAATTAATTTCAGTGTACTCAATCGCGTTGCGTATTATGGTTTATCGGTCGACAATGTCGGCGATTTACAGCTGGGTACAACCCCACTTGATGTTCATGATGGCCTGGCGGAAGAAAATCAGTTCTTACGCATTGCCCATCAATACAATTCCAAAGTCGATTGGCTGATACAAAAAAATGACTGGAATGGTGATTGGAAAAAATATTCTCGCGAAAATAAACATGCGGTCTTTCAGGCGTTGATCACCAATATAACCCAGCTACTACGCACCAAATTAAGCGACACGGCATCTCGCTTAAAACCTTATACGAGCCTAGGCATCTCATCGCGACCGACTCGCGGCGATGGCATCACGTTGTACTTCCCCAATTATCCGACCGACCCTGATTCAGCCCTGCTATTTAATGATTTCTATTTAACCTTACGTAAAGAGTTGGCGTTAGACAACATCGGCGTCAATATCCTGATCTCACAAGATGTAATAAATGATAGTGGCGGCAACCAACAAGGCGCATTTAATTTAACTAACATGATCAGTTTGCGCAAAAAGACCGCGCAACAGGATAACTCCACCGATCACACTGCCGTTAAAGAATATCTATTGATTTTACTGGACGAATCCAGCAGAAATGCTAAGAAACAATTTCGCCAGGATTTGGATAATGTGCCGGGGCTAAACGGAATCGAGCGCGTACAGTTCTTACGTAGCATCATTCCTGTACTACAGTTTGACAATCACAATTGGCAGCAGCTGGAAGACGACATCGTATACGCCAGTGATAATTTTGGTGGTATTGGTTTATGGGCTCCTAATTTTGACAACATCGCGATACCAGTCACCGATTTGTCGCAGTCTTGCTTCCATAGTCAACAAATCGCCGTCTGCCTTTTGAAAAACTATCGGCCAGCCAATCTGGCCGAAAGAATTCCATCTGGTATCGAAAGGTTTACCTGTGTCAATCGTTGGGGTCTGCAGCTGACACTCACCTTATTCTTATTTGCAGCGATCGTCATCGTCGTGTTGTTCATTAAATACTGTGAAGTACAAGTATTTGTAAAACGCTATTTCCTATGGATATTAGGCTGCACTTTACTCCCGCCGATTTCCATTTTCGTACTCCTGCTCAACTATGATCCCTACCTGGCGAGTCTCTCGAAAGGCAATGTACCCTTCATTATAGCGATGGGCGCCAGCGCCTTTATAGTGATCTTTGGCTATCTGTATTTGCGTTCGCAACGCACAGTACCGCAGCGTCAGCGTGCGATACCACAACGCCAAGGATTAGGCTTTCCTATCATCACTTGGATTATTGAAAACGATGAGCGAGGATTCCGTTGGATTATCCGTAATCGTGGCACTGGCTATGCCATCATCAAGAGGATTGAAATTCTCTTAGATGGGCAAGCTGTGGCAGATGCCAAAACTGCGCTGGAAGCGGTACTCAATTCCAACAAGCATTTGCTGTGGAAGAGCTTGCCTTTGATCGGAAAAAAAATGCTGCCGAATGAAGAAGTAATTGGTCTCGCGATTAGTGATCCGGCGTCAGCCATTGCCTTCGATAAAAAACTACGCGAGCATAAATTGCAAGTACACATCACTTACTGCTCAGCGAATAATGACCAATGGGTTAGTGACGGTAAGGAAGTGTCGGTAGTGGCAGCAGCTTCGTACTAAAATAATGAAGAGAGCGACGAATTAGCAAAAATCGCCGCTCTCTTTTTGAGCAACTCGACATACGTTCTAAGACCCGAAGTCACAGACTCGACTTCTGCGGGACCGTTGTTGAACGCGAATTAACACTGAAATAACACGCAAACACAGACTGATAATGACAATAAGATCAGCACTTTCCCTATAAACCACAAGGATGAAAGGTCGACAATGAGCACAGCAACTCCGTTACAGCCAGTTAAAACAGAAACTCAGCAGCAGCATTCATCCTTATCACCTCAAAGCACCCAACTCGCACCGCAAGCGGACAGTAAATTCATTGACAATAGACCGCAGACGACCGCCCTAACTATCGCTAATACGAATATTAATAACAGTGCACAAGCAAAACAGCTACGTGCGTTTAGCCAGATAGCGCAAACAGCTCCAAGGGCAAAGCAATTCAAAGCGATGAGCGCGATGATGAATACGCCTGCGCTGAAAAGAGTTGAGGAAGAGGAAACCCTGCAAGCTAAATCAATGCTGGAAAATCCTGCACAACGCAGTGAGCAAGGCGCACCAAAACCGAATAACACCGGCCTTCCGGATAATCTCAAGTCCGGCATTGAATCACTGTCTGGCATGAACATTGATCATGTCAAAGTCCATTACAACTCTCCCCAACCCGCACAACTCAATGCCCATGCTTATGCTCAAGGTAGTGAAATACATGTAGCACCTGGGCAGGAACAGCATTTACCGCATGAAGCCTGGCATGTAGTGCAGCAGGCGCAGGGACGAGTGAAACCGACGATGCAGATGAAGGGTGGCGTTCCCGTCAATGATGATGCAGGCTTAGAAAAAGAAGCCGATGTGATGGGAAGCAAAGCGCTTCAATTCAAAGAGAACCACCCTGCCCCCGGACCTGTCTTCCAAAACCAAGCAGCGGCAACCGGAATTTCATCAATCCAATATGTGCGAAAAAATCAAACCGATTTAATTGCATTAACAGTCGGGGCATTTGACGCCCATCGCAAAGCGGAACAAATGGATTGGGCAAATGAAGCGGGATTCAGTAAAAATGACCGCGAAACAATATGGGATATTCTTGATTGGGGCACCGGCGGGCTGGCGGCATTCACCTTGTCCGATATCATCACCAAGGCAAAAAAGGGCACACCGGAATTTAATTTTTTAAATATCTACTGCCAATCCATCAATGGCGCCGTCGATGGCAAACCCACCATTCAACTAGAATCGTTATTGGATATTGATGACGCCATCAAACAGGGGAAGTGGCTCAGTACTCTACAGGCCACGATTGGAAATGATTCGCACCTAAAATCAACCATCCCGTTGGATGCATTTATTCAATTAATTGAAACCGAAACGATTGCGACTGCATTTATTAATTATTACACTACGTGCAATCCGATACTGGAAACCCCGACCGGTGACGAGGTGAAGGCATTTGTCACCTTGGTAAAAGTGGAAGGGGCTAAAATTTCTGATTATAAAACAGACTTGCCGGACATTCGAAACCTGCACAAATTTGAAAAAGCCTCTTTGGATAAATTAAAAGCGGACAAAGGAAACAAAACCAAACCTTTGACATTGGTGCTGTTATCGCTTTTTGATCATAACGGCGCCTTCATACGCCATGCACATGTCAACAAAGTCATCCAAAACACCAACACAAATGCCTACGCAATTGAAGGCGCCGATGAAGGCAAGCTGACCAACCTCAAAGACGCAGGCCTCGCGCAAATTGCGCTAACGCATGGCAAAGACGGAAAGATCACGCAAATTATGGTTGCCGGGCATGGCAGCTCAAAGAGCATTGAGGTCGGCGGGGAAAAAACCGTGTCCGGCAAGAGCGTGAAGACGGGCGCAGATGTCACCATACCGGATTACAAAACCAAATTTGATCTGGAGTTTGATACAAAAAAAGGCAGTTTTTGGACAGATTTTTTTGCACAAGCCTTTGACAATATGGAAGCCAAGGATGGCTTATCCCCCAAAATATTATTGCGGGCCTGCCTCACCGGTTCCAATGAAATTGATCTCGAAAAATTAAAGATCGTATTAGTAACGGAGAAAGGTCTTGATTTAACTAGTGCTGATCCAACCACAGATATAAATCAAACCAAAATCCGGCTCGCCATTAAGGAACAATACGAAAAACATGGCAGCCTAGTATCCGTTTTAGGGGATAAAGCAAAAGGAAAAGGCATCACCATATTAGGGGCGCAAGCGTCGATCAGCGCAAGGGAAACTGAATCCGTCGTGCCTGCAACAGGAGAATTGGGCGTAATCCCCGCGACGGGCATCCCGCTAGCACAACAGGATCCCCATGTGGCGGGTACAAAAATAAATTATGTCCGATCTGGCAAAGAGCCGACCGGAGTGATTAAAGCTGTCATTGAATCTTGGGCAATTGATAAAGATGATTGCTTCTTAAAAATGGCGGAGCGCGTAACGGACCCCGTTGGCACAGATGATGAATTTACAATTCAACTTATTTTTAAAACCATTTCGGCGCAATACACAAAAAATATATTGGAAGCGAATAAATTCGTCAACACCGCCGGTAACCTACATGGCATCGCCGAAGGAAGAGCGGAATGCCGGGCATCCACCCTGGCAAATGATGCGATGACACAAACCCATCAGTCGGACTTCTATCCAGCACTGTTGACGAAATTTAAAAACCAGTTTGCAAAATTGGTCATTTATGAAGACTGGATGCAAAAAGATACCAGCAAGCGAGCAGATTTTGTAGATCAATTGAGCAACCCGGCCTTTACCAGGACAAATGTCGAAAAATATTTAGAGGCTAAACTGTTGGACGCGCATTTTAGCTCGATCTTTACCGGCTCGCTGGGTAATGAAAGAGGAAGAATATTATTGGGATTATTTGGTTTTATAAAAAATGGGCAAGCGGATTGCAAAACTTACTTGCTGACGCAAAAAGACGTCGATGGAAAATTATTGGCAACATTGACCGATGAATTAAATGGCTATAACGAAGATTTATTAAGGGGTAGCTTAGGACTGCCGGTCGAAGCCGCACCAAAGATCGGCGGCGGTGGCGGTATCCTCGGGGCAGCACCCAAAGCGCAAAAAAATATTGACGTTGTTTCCGCGTTCTATGTATCGCCCATGCGTCCGACCAACTACGAATCCAATACAGTGGGTTCCGTCAGAATACGCTCTGGCCCTGCCCACAACTCCCCCGAATTGGAATCATTTTTCAAGAATAGGACTTTCATCGTAGTCGGCGAAGTAAAGCGTATTGCCGACGACACCAGCGTCGGCAGATATATGGTAAAGCAAGATGCTGGTACCGTAGGCTACGTGAGTAAAGATGCCGTCAAAGTAAAAAAATAACTTTGCTGCCTTACCTTATTTAAGACGAACCATTTTAGAGAAGAAAATATGACCACCATTGACTCAAGCATTTTTTTTCATTCTAAATCGCTCATTGCTAATTTTCATCTGTGCGAACTGACGTATCAACAGGCGGAGGGCAAACACAATGGCATCAGCCTAAAATTACGCGCCGATCATGCTAGCTATGAAAAAATCGAAACAGCCGCTTTCTTCAACAATGCACTGGAAAATAGATTAGACATTGTGGAGGGTGGTTTTAATCCTGATTTGAATGTATTCATCAATATTGATCTGCGTCAGGAACATGTTCATTTATTGCCGACGGATCAATGTGATCTGACTCACTATTTTCAACATATGTCAAAAGATGATCCGCTATTACAAGAGAATTTTTGGAATGCCACCTTCGTTTGGACTGAGATTCATTTATCACCAACGATCGGTGGGGGTGTCATCAAGGTTGGTTATAAAACGCGATTCTCAACACCGGCAAACCGCATTGACCTTATTAAAAGGCAAGGTTCAGTATCAAAAGCCATTACAACCGCGCTCATTGAAAATAATTTCCCTGTCTATTTTGATGACGCGTCCCAATGTTTCGCGTTGATCCTTAAAATGGAAGATGCCCATTACCACACGACCATCACACCCGATAATCAACATAGTGCCATGTCGATTCAACTGGCGTACACAATCGACATCCCACCCCATAAAGAAACACAGGCCATTGACCTATTGAGCGATATCAATAAGGAGATAATTTTTGGCGAATTTTTCATTGAAAAGCAAAAACTCACCTATTGCCATGCGATACAAGTTGCCGAAGAGCTGATTTCAGATCAATGGGTTTCCGGCGCGTTATTGGCGAGCGGCAGTGTGATGCACCATTATGCAAAAAAACTTGAAGAACTGATCGGCCAACGGTGACGTCATAGTGAATGGCACCCGGATCCGGATCGGCAAAGTCAGTGCAACGACCGTGGCGGTCGTAACTAAACAGCGTAAACTTACCATTGGCATCCGTGACCAGCGTTGGATCTTGCTCGCCGGATCAAATGATAATACCTAAACCAGATCATTGAAATGAATTCTACTGCCGCTTCATTTTCAAAACTGCTTGACGCTATACACCGCATTAACTGATACTTAAGGCTTCCCTGAGAAAAAGGGGAACAGGCTTGCAAACCTGAACCACACCAAAGCGCACAAACGGCGCAAGCCGTTTTTTTACGTGCGTATGCTGTCGCACACCCTCTATGGGCGGCGATGGTGGGAGGCTTCGGCCTGCTGGTTTGCTTTGGTGTACCAGTTTGCAACCTGCTATTTGCCGCCCACCCGTTTTATAACGGGTGGCGTTCAAACCGAATTGGAAGGAACGCACCATGACCAGCATCAATCAGCAACACACACAACAAGGTCCCCCGCTTATTACTCATCTCGCCATCGATACGATTGACGCCTATACGCAGGCTCGTGACATCGTCAGCGACTTTTCAGCTATTTTTGAAGTGCTCGATCATCTTGCCCTGGAAGGTCTTTGCAGTGACCGCATTTCACGCATCTTATTCCGGGCCGGATATAGTCACGCGACTGAACAGCTCAAATTCCTGGACGAAAAAATCTCCGACGCGTATAAAACACTGGATGAACTGAAGGCGGACAGCGATCACACTTCCCATGCCAATTAGTGATGCTGATTAAAGCCTGGGTTCACTTAGTGTTTTTTTCAAAAATTCGCTATACCTTGAGCTTGTAGTTGCTTTTGCGTAGACGTTGCTTTTTATTCTGGCGTAGCTGGCTGGCTGGATGAATTGATGCATCAAACAGATTAAATCAGTCTGCGCCAAAAGCCGTGTATCGTTTCTCGGCACGGGTGGCTTGTTGCGCGGATTTTACCTGTACCGCTAGCGTCTCTTTCGTTTGATAAATGCAAAACCGGTCAGCATGACTGACCGGGAAGGAGCTCGTCTGAGCGCTGAAACCTGCTCAAAATTTAGACAGGCAGTCACAAGAAATTGATTTAATTATTTACTATTTCTGGATAAAACTGGTTACTCCGGTTTCGAATACCACCTGCACCGATAAAAATTACCGGCACTGCAGAAAAATTAAGCAGTTCTGCACGATGCACAGCGAAGCAGCAACGGCTTGCCACACTCCCTGTCGACCTTCCCCTGTTTGTGAATCAAATTAACAAGCACCACCTTTGACAGTTTTCCCCGAGTCCAACATCACTCCAATTCTGCATTGGTATGTGCCAGTTTTTGTATCCTTTATGCATTCCAAATTATTAGCCGACTTCACAACAAGATTCGGACCGCACTGACTTGACTTTGGTGGATTTAAAATTGAATCGTAAATTTCTTTGGCCCCAGTACCGGTTAAAAACAAAAGCACCCGATCCTTCTTCTCGCCAGGCGCAGGGTCAATAATTGTCTTCGAACTTATCGCGTAAGTCGCCTCGACGTCTTTGATCTCTTGGGCATTACCAACGCCAAGCGTTAGAAGTAGAAATGAACTGAAGATAAAGCATATTAATTTATTGAGCATTTTGTTTAAACTCCACATGAAAATGGTTATCGTGTCCTTCCAATGGTTGGACTCCTGGCATCGCTGGATCATTAAAGAAAATCTTATTTACATTTCCAGAATCTTTAAACGTCTTAATTAGTTCCTTTGTCGCGGCCCTGTCGTACTGCGAATCTTGCCAAGATACCGGTGCCTCCAGCCCGTCTTTCCGCAGCGCCCTTACATCCATTTCTCCGCCGTCTTGGTGAGATACGTGCGGCTCAAAAGGCCCACCGTATTTCAAACTAATGTTTCCAACGCCAAATCGATTTGTATGGTTGTATTCCCAACGAGACTCGATCGAAAACAAGGTCGATAGAGCTCTTGAATTTCCATATTGTCCTCGCCCAAGTGTTGGTGTGCCGTATGTGTAGTATCCAGATTCCTCCGGATTTTGAGGCAATTTTTTAAGATCCTGTGCATACACCTTTGGAGTAATCACTACTTGAGGGATCGGGTCACTGCTTGGTGGCGGAGGATCGCTACCTATGCTCGCCAATTGATAACTACCAAAATCGTGGCTATGAGATGAATATTGAAACCCACCACTGTTTGTCGAATCTGTTGGCCGCTAGATCGTAGTCAAATAACGTTTAATACTGAAAATATCATTAATTTCCGCAATATGTTCAAGTTATGCAAAAAATTGCGCCTGGCGCGCCGAATCCACGTGACAGCGCGATTGAACGCCGTTCAGTTGAGATATCAAGCTTATTACATCGACGATGGACAGATTCATTGCTTGCTGTTGAACGTGTTACGAACAAAAACATCACCATTCTTGAGTTTCATCCCGATTTTGGTAATGAAAAACTTGTCTTGCGCGGAGAGGCGCGGGAATTTGACGCATTAGCTGACTATATAAAACAACTGAATGCAACTGGGTTAGTAAAGAATGTCGCCTTGATGCATGAGCAAGCTATTTCTCGAGAACATGTTGATACAATTGAATTTGAATTAAAAGGCGATTTGTAATATAGCAATATTTGGCACTAGGCATTACTTTACTAAATAAGAGATCCCATACGGGGTACCATTTTTGTGCCATAGAATACAAAGGGCGGCAAGTAATTGCAGCCCTTTTTCTATTTCGGCCCTGGTGCCGTATTTGAGATATAAAAAAATACACAATCTCAAGCGAATTTTTAATGCCCCAACAAAGTCATCAGTGACAATGTCGATTCAGGTCGGTTAAGATACCCCTTCTTGCATGAGGGCAATTTGCAACGTTCCCACTTCAATCATCGCAAAACTGACACAACCCAAGAGGAATAAATTGACGAAGCATTTTCTTGAAATTCCTGAGGGTCGGCAGTTAAATTGGCTACTGGAATCGGCATCCGATGCGATGCTGATTACTAATATAGAAGGCCGGATCATTCTTGCGAACCCTCCGTTATTACGTATGTTTGGCTATTTATCTGAAGAACTGCTCGATAACCCGATCGAGACTCTGCTACCTGAACGCGTTCGTCACGGGCATGTCGGCATGCGCACCGACTACTTTGTACGCCCGAGTGCGCGTGCAATGGGAAGCGGTAGAGAGTTATCCGGTCGGCATAAGAATGGGACAGAATTTTTTGTAGAAGTGAGCCTTTCACCATTGCAAACTGAGCAAGGTGACACACTGGTCATGGCAACGATTCAAGACATCACCGCACGTAAGCAAGCTGAGAAATCGCTACTGGAAAGTGAAGCACGCATGCGCGCAATTGTCGATACGGCGGTCGACGCCATCATCACCATTGACGAAACTGGGATCATCGAACGTTTTAATCCTGCCGCCCAAGTTCTATTCGGTTACATCGAAACAGACATTAAAGGAAGAAACATTTCCACGCTGATGCCCTCTCCTTTCCGCGAAATGCACGACGGTTATCTGGCGAAATATCTCACTACGGGAGAAAAGAAAATCATCGGTATTGGACGGGAAGTTGTCGGCTTACGTAAAGACGGCACCGTCTTTCCCATGGATCTGTCCATCGCGGAAATGCAGATCGGTAAACGCCGTATGTTTACCGGAATTGTTCGCGACATCAGTGAGCGCAAGTTAGCGGAAGAAAAAAATACGCGATTAATGCAGGAAATTAGTAGCGCCAACGAAGAATTGACCAGCTTTGCTTATGTCGTGTCACATGACCTCAAAGCGCCGCTCCGTGCAATTGGTTCGCTTGCGGATTGGCTGTCAACTGATTATGCAGATAAGTTCGACGATGAAGGTCGAGAACATATGCGGCTGTTAATTAGCCGGGTGCACCGCATGGGCGGGCTAATCGACGGCATTTTACAATATTCGCGCATCGGGCGAATCAAGGAAACCGTCGTTGAGGTTGACCTCAATCGCGTGGTTGCTGAGGTGATTGACCTGCTGGCACCACCATCGAGTATCACTGTGACGGTCGACGCACTCCCGAAGATAAAAATCGAACCGACGCGCATCGAGCAGATATTTCAAAACCTGATTTCAAATGCCATCAAATACATGGATAAGCCTGATGGTAAAATCCACGTCGGATTTAGCGGCGCAGACAAGGACAACTGGCAGTTCAGCGTCACTGATAATGGCCCCGGTATTGAGCCGCGCCATTTTGAACGAATTTTTCAATTATTTCAGACGCTGGCACCACGCGACCGGATCGAAAGTACTGGCGTGGGCTTGGCGCTAATGAAAAAAAGTGTAGAAATGTATGGTGGTAAAGTCACCCTTGAATCAACGCCAGGTACCGGAAGCATATTCAGCTTCACTCTTCGCAAGCATCCAAAAAATCAACATTAACTAAGTCAACGGGAAAGCATGAAATTCGCCAATAAACCTCTTCTGGTCATTGAAGATGATCAAGTGGACGTCATGACCATCAAACGTGCCTTGAAAGAGATACACGTCGCCAATCCGGTTATTCATATGGAAAATGGCGAAGATGCTATCGCTTATCTGCGTGACGCCAGCAAAGAAAAACCGTGCATCATACTGCTGGATTTGAATATGCCGGTTATGAATGGGCTAGAATTTCTAGAAGTCGTCAAGCATGATGATGAATTGCGGCGCTTCCCTGTAATTGTCTTAACTACGTCAGAAGAACAGCAAGACAAAGTAAATAGCTTCAATCTGGGAGTCGCTGGATACATGGCAAAACCAGTCAATTACCGCCAATTTGTTGAAGTCATGCGATCAATTGATTTGTACTGGACTATCAGCGAGCTTCCTTGATGCTTGCTCAAATTTTAAAATCAGAATGACAGCGCCTATTCGAGTATTGATTGTCGAGGATGACACCGTTGACCGGTTAGCCTGTCGGCGCGAACTCACAAAAAGCCATCTGGCCGAATTCGTGGTTCTTGAGGCGACAACCGGACGCGAAGGACTGCAACTCGCCGCACTCCATAAGCCGGACTGCATTCTGCTCGACTACCACTTGCCTGATATGAATGGCATCGACTTCCTTAGCGAAATGGCTGGTGCGGATCAAATATCAACCCCGATAATGCTGTTAACCGGTGCAGAAAGCGCCGCAGTCGTCGCCGCTGCAATCAAACGCGGTGCGCGCGACTATCTCGGCAAGGATATTGATGGCCAATACCTGAAATTGTTGCCAACAGCAATTCAGCGCATGTTGCGTGAACAAAAACTGGCAGAAGGCAAACGTCAGGCCGAAGCGAAATTTCGATCACTGGTGGAACAAATTGAGGCAATCACTTATATCGTGCCACTAGATGGAGAAGGGATAACGAGCTACATCAGCCCGCAGATCAGCAAACTTGGCTATTCGCCAGAGCAGTGGCTGGCCGATCCTGAATTGCACGCGCGCCAGATTCACCCTGACGATCGCGAAATGGCCATGCGCTCAATTGAAAACAGTCGAAAAGGCGGCCACTCGCTACGGCAGGAATATCGGTTGATGATGCGCAACGGCGAAACGTTATGGGTGCGCGACGAAGCCAAGGCAGTGAGTGACGAAACGGGGCGCTATGTGTTCTTGCAAGGTATCTTGCTGGATATCACGCAAAGCAAATTGGCGGAACATGCATTGCGGAAATCGCAAGAGGAACTGCGTCAACTTGCCGGCCATCTTGAACGCATCAAGGAAGAAGAGCGCAAACGCATTGCGCAGGAAATTCATGATGAATTGGGCGGTCTGCTGGCAGGCATCAAGGCTTATGTTTCCGTTTATATTGAACGCGAAGCCCGCTCGGGCCGACCACCGGAGCCGCTGCTGGTTGATGCCGTGGCATTGGCAGATACAGGTTTCCAGGCAGTGCGTCGGGTAATTACCGATTTGAGGCCAAGCGTATTGGATCAGTTGGGGGTGTGGGCTGCGCTGGAATGGTACGCCAGCCAGATCGAGAAGCGGTCGAAACTGCAATGCACTTGCATCATTGAAGACGATGCTGCGGCGATTGAACCCGACTCCGAAACCAGCACCATGTTGTTTCGCGTTGTGCAAGAAGCGCTGACCAATGTGGTGCGCCATGCTGAAGCAACAACGGTTTCTATCCACGTTGCGCTTGATGACGCAATGCTCGTGATCAGCGTACAAGATAATGGCAATGGAATCGACTCTGCGCGTCAATTAACCCGCGAGTCATGGGGTATTACAGGGATGGGTGAGCGCGCGCGTTATTTTGGCGGTGAAGTGACGATTACCGGAAAAATTGGTGAGGGAACATGTGTAAAATTGCATTTGCCGTTGGAGAAATTAAATAGTGAGTAATAAAATCAAAGTGTTGCTGGTAGATGACCATGCGATTGTACGCAATGGTGTGCGGCTGATGCTGGGCGAAGCAGACGACATTTCTGTGGAAGGCGAAGCCGGCGACGCACAGCAGGCGTTACAGTTGATCAGATCTCAGGAATTTGACGTTGCACTGGTGGATATCGCCATGCCGGACAAGAACGGGCTCGATCTGCTGAAACAACTCCGTGCAGAACAACCGAAACTAGCGGTTTTAATTCTCAGCACCTATTCCGAAGAAATTTATGCAATGCGGGCATTTAAGCTAGGCGCTGCAGGTTACCTGACCAAAGACAGCCCGACCAGCGCATTGATTAATGCCGTGCGCAAAGCTGCTGCGGGCGGCAAGCATGTCAGCCCCGCGATGATGGAAAAATTGGTCAGTGCAATTGGTGCCGGTGGTGGTGTAGGCGAATCGCACGAAGCGCTTTCGAACCGCGAATTGGAAGTATTAAAATTGATAGCCTCCGGTGAAAGCCTGGTAAAAATCGCGGATACCTTACATCTTAGCCCGCATACCGTTACCACTTATCGCGCACGCATAATGGAAAAAATGAACTTAAGCAACAATGCCGAATTAACGCGCTATGCAATTGAAAATGGCTTGCTGGCGTAGATTTGGCGGTGAGTATTAAGAAAGTATCAAGAAAAGTAGTGTGAATAAATTAACCTCGAATTAGCACTAATAAACCCTACAAACCTCGCAAATCTTAGACCCTCCCCTACAGACTCCAAAAATGATCACATTTTGTAGGGGAACCCCTACAAAAACTGTCCGGTATTTAAGTACCCCATTCTCCAATAATCGCCTACTGCGTATCACGCCTTCTTCAACGATACTTCACCCACAGCGAACACCGTCACGCAGAACTTAAAATAATCACAACCAACTTTCAAGCGAGAACATCATGTTACAAGGCTACCAGGTCGCGACCTCAACTTCCCAATGTATTGAGGCAATGCCACGTATATCGGAAAGACAAAGCCGCTGCTCCGGTTGCAGTCTGCGCGATCTCTGCGTGCCGACAGGTCTGGCTGAATCCGAAATGAGGCGAGTTGATCACATCATGTCGCGTCGGCGGATTGCACGTGGCGATGTGCTTTATCGAATGGGCGACAAATTCACCAATCTCTATGCAATACGTCTGGGCCACTTCAAAACCCATCAATTAAGCTCAGATGGCGTAGAGCAAATTACCGGCTTCCAGATGGCTGGTGAATTACTGGGTATGGATGCAATTGGTACTGATCGGCACAATTGCTATGCCGTGGCGCTGGAAGACAGTGAAGTATGTGAAATTCCATTTGACCGGCTAGAAGGCTTATTTGCCGAAATTCCTACTCTGTTGCGCCACTTCCACCGCACGATGAGTCAGGAAATAACACGTGACCAAACCACCATGCTTTTGCTTGGCAATATGCACGCCGAACAACGTATCGCCTCCTTTCTGATCAACCTTTCTGCTCGTTATAAAATGCGTGGTTATTCCTCTACCAATTTTCAATTGCGCATGTCACGCGAGGATATTGGTAAATACCTTGGCCTCACTATCGAAAGTGTCAGCCGCTTGCTTTCAAAATTCAAGAAAATGGAATGGATCACCGTTGATAAGCGAGAAATTGGGATCAATGATTTAGCCCAATTAAAACAGCTGGCAATGCAGCCCGTGTCCAAGCATTAATGTCTTAAAAGGCCTAGACTCATCAATCGGATTTTTGGTAAACGCTGAGGCAAAAACTTGGGCTTGCAATATCGGCTATAGCAATACAATATTGCCTATTCCCTCTTAACCAATTGCCCAGGAAATTCAATATGGATCGCATTGAAAATCGCACATTTGATGAAATAGAAGTAGGTGAAACCGCGCGACTTACCCGCACCTTGACCCACAAAGATATCGAGCTTTTTGCAATTGTTTCCGGCGATGTTAACCCGGCGCATGTCGACGCCGAGTTCGCCCGCAGTGACATGTTTCACAAGGTGATCGCGCATGGAATGTGGGGTGGCGCATTGATCTCCACTGTGCTTGGAACAGAACTACCCGGCCCTGGAACGATTTATCTCAATCAGACACTCAGTTTTCGCAATCCGGTGGCATTGGGCGACACAGTAACGGTCGTCGTAACTGTTAGCGATAAAATTGAAAAGGGGCATCGCATTGCGCTTGATTGCTTAGTTACCAATCAACGCGGTGAAACAGTCATTTCCGGCAAGGCAGAAGTTGTTGCCCCGACCGAAAAAGTATCACGCAAGCGCATCGTGCTACCCGAAGTCGAATTTCGTGAAAAGGGTCGCGGTTATCGACGCCTGATTGAGATGACGAGCGGCATGGTCCCATTACGCACGGCGGTGGTTCATCCGGTCGATACGAACTCGCTGGTCGGCGCAGTGGAAGCCGCACACGAAGGATTGATCGTACCGATACTAGTTGGCCCGGAGGCAAAGATTCGTGCCGCTGCAAAACTGGCCGCCATTGATCTTTCTGCTTTCGAGATTATCGATGCTCTGCATAGCGACGATGCGGCAGCCAAGGCTGTCGCCTTGGCACGCAGCGGTAAAGTAGAAGCACTGATGAAAGGCGCTTTGCATACCGATGAATTGCTGCATGCAGTAGTGGATCGTGAAACCGGCTTGCGCACTGAACGTCGAATGAGCCACGTTTTTGCCATCGATGCGCCTGGTTATCCGCGTCCTCTATTCATTACCGACGCTGCCATCAACGTCTACCCCACCTTGGAAGATAAACGCGATATTGTCCAGAATGCGATTGATTTGGCACACGCGCTCGGCATTCCTCAGCCTAAAGTTGCCCTGCTCTCCGCCGTTGAAACAGTGACCCCGCTTATAAAATCGACGTTAGATGCTGCGGCCTTATGCAAAATGGCCGATCGCGGCCAAATTACCGGCGGCATCCTCGATGGCCCGCTGGCATTCGACAACGCGGTGTCAATCGAGGCAGCCAAGACCAAAGGCATTGTTTCTGCCGTCGCAGGCGTTGCGGATATTTTTGTTGTACCCGATCTTGAAGCAGGCAACATGCTGGCTAAACAACTCGAATACCTTGCGGATGCCGATGTCGCTGGTATTGCACTCGGGGCGCGCGTGCCGATTATCCTCACCAGCCGTGCCGACAAAACCTTGTCGCGCTTGGGCTCCTGTGCAATCGCTTTGTTGTTGGCGCGGCATAAAGAGAAGTGTTAAAGAGAATTACAAGTAATGAATGCCGGTTCGTCCGGCATTTTTTTCGAATCAATGAATCAGTGAGTCAATATCTAGATAACGCTAAATCTATCCCCTAAAGATATCAAACGGTTCAATTTTCAAGACTTTCCGCACTCCGAAATAGCTGGATATCCCCGCAATCAGCACGACCATTCCGAATGCCAATCCTAAATTCCAGAACGTGATCATCGCTGCGTAGTTCGGCACATTGGCACGGGCAATCGAAATGACCATCGTTACCAAACCAATACCCAAGCCGTAGCCGGTCAATGAGGTAAAGGTTGCCATGAACAAGATCATATAGACCAGCTCGCGCCCTTTTGCGCCTATCGCTTTCAAGGCGCCGAATTTGTCAATATTTTCCAGGATAAACGTGTAAAAGGTCTGGCCGGAAATCGATAGCCCAACGATAAAACTGATTACCGTCATCAACAGAATGTTGGTACCGATACCAGTTTGAAAAATATAGAAATCCGCGATGCGTTGGTTGAATTCATCTTTAGTCAGTGCGACATAACCGAGTTTGGCGACATTTTTCTTTATGGATGCAATTGCTGCATCGTTTTTTGCTTGAACCAATACATAAGAGATAGTGAAACGCGTAGTCGGAATGTATTGGATCGCCCGATGGTAGGTTGTGTAAAGCGTCGGAACTCCATTGAGCCCATTCGCATTCACTTTTGCGATACCGGAGATCACACCACGATAATCATTAAGCTCAAAGGTCGTACCTATCTTGGGGTTTTCCAGCTTAGGGAACTCCGTGTCATCCACCACAATAAATGAATTATCAGCGTAGATATCCAGAATATTGCCCTGTTCAAGTTCAGGGCGACCGAACAAGCTGTTATCGTCCAGCCCGATGACACTCACAGATTGATTAGTGCCGTCGTTAAGCTTCAATTGCGCCCCGCCGATAAACAGTGGCACTGCGTAACTGACACCATCCATGCTGCGCACGGCATCCAATAAATAATCGGGCAACGGGATCGACGAAGTAGGTATGTTGACGGCAGGATCGATAATCCAGATATTTGCGCCGATATTTGTGACCGTTGAATAAGCCCGATTCAAGATACCGGCAAACATGGATGTCATCTGAACCATCAGGAACACGGCGAAGGTAATGCCGATCAATAACGCCGAAAATTTGGCTTTATCATTGACCAATAACTTGAAACCAATCCGAAGAATGCCTGAGTACTTCATGGTGTCTTGCCTTCCTTGGCTGCCACTTGCGTATTCCACCAACCACCACCCAAGGCTACAAATAAGGCTACGGTATCTTGCTGCCTTTGCGCAACGGCTTGCAAATAAGCGATATTTGCTTGGTGAAATTGCACATCAGCAGTCAATACATCCAAGTAAGCAGACAGGCCGGATTTATAACCAATTTGCAGCAAATGGAACGCCTCTTCCGCAGCGTTCCTTGATTCAACTTGCGCTTGCAAGCTCTCCGCATCATGCTCCAGCGCTTTCAAGGAATCAGCCACCTGCTCAAATGCACCCAGCACAGTTTGCCGATATCCGGCCCTTGACTGATCATAGGCATCAAGTGCTGCCTTGCGCCCAAACCATAAACTACCACCGCGAAACAGCGGAATCGAAATCGACGGGCCAACGCTCCAGAACTTGCCGTTTTCCGCCGAAAGATTTCCGAAACTGGAACCGGCCACGCCAAAAGTTCCGTCCAGACTAAAGCTTGGAAACATCGCAGCGGTGGCAACGCCGATATTGGCACTGGCCGCATGCAGTTGCGCCTCTGCCTGCAAGATATCCGGCCGCTGCCTTACCAAGTCAGACGGCAAACTCACTGGTAATGCAAGCGGCAGTGAAAGCCCCTTCAGATCAATATCTGGCAGATTGGCCGTTGAAAACGAAACACCCTCTAAGGCGATCAACAAATGCTCAGCCTGGGAAAGCTTTTGTTTTAGCGGTGCCAAAGAACCCTGATTGGCGGCGATTAAACTACGCATACTAAGCACGCTGGTGTATGCACCAGTACCGGCGTTCACTTGTGCTTCCGTTGCAGCAAGTTGCTCACCCTCCAGCGCAATCAATTCCTCGGTTGCGCGAATTTGGGCACTATATGCAGCACGTGCGATGCAGGCATTAACCACATTGGCTGACAACGTCACGTAAGCGGCCTTGTGGGCAAACAGTTGATAGTCGCGCTGCGCACTTAAGCCTTCCACCGCTCGGCGCTGTCCACCGAATACGTCCAGCACATAGCTGATGCTACCGCCAATACTCACGAAATTGAAAATCGAGCCTGGCGTTTGCAGACCTTGTTGTGTCGGCGCAGAACGCTCTCTGGCTGCATTTAGGCCTGCATCGATTTGTGGATAGAACACGCCATAACCGGCGCGCAAGTTATCCTGGCTTTGACGTAAAGTTGCCTCGGACGCTTCCAGAGTCGGGTTGTGCGCGATGGCCAGTTGCACTACCGCATCCAATTGTTCGGATTTGAATAAGCGCCACCAATCAGCCGGGATCTGAGTGGCTGCGGAAAAATGCTGTGCCTGAGTGTCGGCTACCACTGTTTGCTCAGCTTGCGGCTCACTTGTATAACGCGACTCGGTTGGTGACGCCGGAGGTACAAAATCAGGGCCGACAGCGCAAGCACTAAGCATTGTGGCAATCATACCGACAGACCAAAGTCGTATGGAACACAACAATTTCACTTTGAAGGGATAGTGATCAGGCTGGCACATCATTTTTGTCCAATATAGACATCCACTTGCTGCCCTGGATAAACCATCGTGAGGTCTTTTTTAGGGAAGCGGAAAATCACCGGCAGCACCCTTAGATCCACTTTCTCCTGACGCTGATTTGAAAGTTCGATCTTAGGAGATACATAAGGCTGCACTCTGACGAACTCCAACGGCACTTTGATCTCAGTCCCTCGAATTGACATTTCTGCGCGGATATGTTCGGGTGCAGGTAGACGCGAAACCAAGATTTCGTCGATAAAACATCGCACATCCAAATAATTCTGCGGCGTTCCCATTACTGCGAGCGGATCGTTACCTTGCGTATAGGAATCGTACACACCGAGCGACGACACATAACTACCGACCGTTGCATTGAGTGCCATAACGACGCCATCCGTTTGGGCTTTGACCACATACTTCTGAAGCAGTGCATCGGCCGCCTGATAAGACTGCCTCAACGCTTCGACTTGTTTTTCCTGGTTTGCAATATCAAAACTCCATGCACCGGCCTTAATCAATTCATACTGATTTGTCGCAAGCGCTAACCCCGTGACTGCCTGTGCAACGGCATCTTTGGCCGTATCCACTACGTCTTTGCTAATCGATCGATGATCAAGATCAAAAGAAGCGCGGCGTTTGTCGTACTGATCGCGAACGGCGTTCAAATTTGCGTCAGCCTGATCAACCTGCGCCTTGGCAACGGCCAGCGTTTCCTTTCTCGGCTGAGCCTTTAATTCCTGCAACAACACCAGCGCTGCGGCAGATTGCAGTCGCAACTGCTCGGTCGTCGCTTTTTGCACTGAATCGTCAATCAGGAAAAGCGGCATATCGGCAACAACCTTTTGCCCTTCATGTGCCAGAACCTTGATAATCGGGCCGGATACTTCGGGGTAAATATTGATGTTGACGCCCGCTTGCTGCTCGCTCTCAATCATGCCATTAGCATAAATCGCGGCATCATAAGGGCTGCTGACTGGTTTAAATACCGGTGGTTGAGCATGCTTCTCTACTCCCAGGATGTAAGCGGTAACGAGCCCGGCTAACACCCCAAATATAGAGAGGGCAAAGATGATCTTGTTTCTCATTCTGTTCCCTTGTCCAATCCTGTGATGCATCCGTCTTCCATATGGATGATGCGATCCGCAAACTCGTTAATTCTGGCATCGTGGGTGATGATTACAATGCAGCGGTTTTCATTCAGTATTTTCTCTTTAACGAAGGCGATGATCATTTTTCCGGTGTCGCCATCCAGCGAAGCCGTTGGTTCGTCAAGTATCAGTATTTGTGGGCCGCCGACAATGGCACGTGCGATGGCGACCCGTTGCTGTTCGCCGCCGGACAACTTTACCGGCAAGATTTCTGCGCGATTTTTCAGGCCGACAATCTCAAGATATTTTCTTGCCTCAGCAATCGATTCGTCCCAGTCGCGCTGCTTCAATATCAGAGGAATAGCGACATTCTCGGCACTGGTCAGGCGTGGAAACAAATGGTAATCCTGAAATACAAAGCCCATGGTATTGAGGCGAAATTCAGCCAACTGATCGTTATTCAACGTCCAGATGTCAG
The DNA here is from genome assembly GCF_002976435.1 of Solimicrobium silvestre. Taxonomy (GTDB): domain Bacteria; phylum Pseudomonadota; class Gammaproteobacteria; order Burkholderiales; family Burkholderiaceae_D; genus Solimicrobium; species Solimicrobium silvestre. Next base: position 132,406 of record NZ_PUGF01000007.1, read on the forward strand.
TACCATTGACCGTCACCGTCCCAGCGTTGGGTCGCAAAATGCCGGAAACCATACTGAGCAATGTGGTCTTGCCACTACCGGAAGGGCCGACAATAAATAATATCTCGCCGAAATGGGCAACGAAGTTGACGCGATTAACCGCCGTCATTTTGGTATCGCCTTCGCCAAACCATTTTGTCACCTCATTGGCAACGATCGCTTCTTTTTTGATTTTTGTACCCGTTGCATCATGCATATTTTTAATCACTGATTGTTCAGTTAATACAGTCACTATCTAGCGAAATACCAGCACCGGAATCTGGCAATGCGTTAATACTTTTTGTGTCTCACTTCCAAGCAAAATTCCTTTAATGCCTTTTCTGCCATGTGCTGCCATCGCAATCAAATCGCAATTTTTATCCTGCGCCGCCTGAATGATTGCCGCATAAGGAAAATCGCTGGTGAGATAGTACGTCTCACACTTCACGCCAAACTCTTTGGCGACTGCTTTAATGTCATCCAGATTACGGGTGGCATTCGCAATACATTGATTGGTAAATTGCTCCATCGCATCGAGCAGCACTTCGGCTTCGTAGGCATAAACGGAGTACTCCGGCATAGCCGTGAATCCGATAACTTCGGCATTGATTTCTTTCGCGAATTTGATGCAATCACGAACGACACGTTTTGAAATTTCCGAGCCATCTGTTGGAACAAGAATATGTTTAAACATGCTTTTCTCCTAAGGTAAGTAACGCTTCCATGCCACAGCTTTACGCTGTTTCGACACTTTTTAGTGTAGGGGAAAGCGAAATGCGAGTCATTAGCCCTACTTGATACAGGTCAAGAGTTGGAATAAAAAACACATTACTAACCCAAGCAAAATGAACAATGGTTATGAATGGGTATATCTTTACGATGGGAGAAAGTCGTTGATTTAGTGATCTATTGCACTATATTGATGTGGATCAACCGGATAAGCAGACCAGTTGCTATTCTTTAAGAATACCCTCTCACAGGAGCTTCAGCCATGGATGAACTGATTTTGGAAAAATCTGCACCGATCACGTTTAAATCATCACCAATCCGCATTCCAGATGTGCAGCACATCAACACGTCTGAACCGGTGGATTCTGCCAACCAGCTTGACCTGATTACCAATGCATGGATCGGTCGCTTTACAGGCAATATTTCACCGGCGGCCCTTATCAATGCGTACAACGACTGGCTGACACATCTCCGGCTTTCGCCATCGAAGAAAGCCGAACTAACAAACAAAGCGTTGAAAAAATTCTGGCGCTGGACTACGTATGCATGCGATCCGGCTCAGATGCTGCCGTCCTTCAATAACGAGTCGCAACACTGCATTACTCCCTTACCTCAGGATAAACGCTTCATCGATAAAGCTTGGGAGAATTGGCCGTTTAACGTCATGACGCAAGGCTTCTTGCTGAATCAGCAGTGGTGGCATAACGCGACCACGAATGTCCGTGGGGTTTCCCAACATCATGAAGATGTAGTGACCTTCACTACCCGGCAAATACTGGATATGTGGGCACCATCCAATTTTTTGTTGACCAATCCGGTTGTACTAAAACAAACCATGCGCGAAGGCGGCGCAAACTTGTTACGTGGCGCACAAAACGCTTTTGCTGACTGGCAGCGTAGTTCAGGCGCTGGGTCGGATTCGACAAGCGCCTTCAAGGTCGGTGAAAATCTGGCCGTTACACCCGGCAAAGTCATCTATCGCAACCGGTTAATCGAGTTAATTCAATATTCCCCAAGCACCGAAAGCGTGCATGCCGTGCCGGTGCTGATTGTGCCCGCATGGATTATGAAGTACTACATACTTGATTTATCCGCACAAAATTCTCTGGTTAACTATCTGGTCGAACAAGGCCATACCGTATTCATGATTTCCTGGAAAAATCCAGATGCCAGCGACCGCGATTTATCCATGGATGATTATCATAATTTAGGGGTAATGGAAGCGATCGACACGGTCAGTCGTGTAACAGGCGCGGAACAGATCAACTCTGTCGGTTATTGCTTGGGCGGTACTTTATTGTCAATCGCCGCCGCAGCGATGGCACGTGATGGTGATACGCGTTTAGCGAGCATTACCCTGTTCGCCGCGCAGGTGGACTTTACAGAACCCGGTGAAATGTCGCTTTTTATCGATGAGAGTCAAATCAGCTTTCTGGAAGCGGTCATGTGGGAACAGGGCTATCTGGATAGCACGCAAATGGCCGGAGCATTCCAGCTACTACGCTCGAACGATTTGATCTGGTCACACCGACTTAACCAATACTTGCTTGGAATGAAGGAAACGGAGAGCGATTTGATGGCATGGAATGCCGACGCGACACGTATGCCTTATCGCATGCATACGGAATATCTACGCCACCTGTTCTTGCACAATGATTTGGCCGAAGGTCGGTATCGCGTCAATAGTAAGGTTGTTAATCTGACCGACATTCATGTTCCAATTTTTGCCGTCGGAACAACGACCGATCACGTCGCGCCATGGCATTCGGTGTTCAAAATTCAACGTTTAACTGAAGCGGAACTTACCTTTTTGCTTACGTCCGGTGGGCATAATGCCGGTGTGGTTTCACCGCCAGGTCATCCACATCGAAGTTACCAGGTAGCGACCCGCGCACAGGGTGATGCCGTGGTAGATGCGGACACTTGGCAAACAACACTGCCCGTTCATGAAGGATCTTGGTGGCCTACCTGGGAGGCCTGGCTTGCTTCGCGCTCCGGTCAGAGTATCAAACCACCAGCTATAAACAATCCGATCTGTGATGCTCCTGGGGTATATATAATGCAGAAATGATGTATTAAAAAACGATGTGATGTGCGTTTGTAACGCATAGGAGTACGCCAATGTGGGCTGGAGAATTCATTAAAAATGTGATGGGCACATTGGATTCCCGCAGCTTGCGTGAGCTCCCACCCCAGATCGAAGTTGAGGTTGAAAGCCGACATGAAGAAGAAATTTTTCATTTGCTTCCGCTTCTCGGGCCATTGTTTGGTTGCGGTATTTTGCTCTTTAGCGCGTGGGATTATTTGATAGATCCCGCACACGCGTGGTCAACTTTCCTGGTTCGTCTTCTTCTTGTTCTATTGGGATCCATCGCGTACGTACCGAACCGTTTGCAATGGTCTCCCGTTCAGCGTTGCGGCGTCATCTACGGCACCCACTCTTGCGCAATCATTATTAGTGAATATTTGCTTAACAACGGCTTTCTGTATGGATTGACTGGCATTGCTGCCTGTATCTTTGTTGTATCGGTGATTACTTTGCGAGTTAGAACTTTTCTGCTGATCTTATCCGCACCAACGCTGCTATTTCTGATATTGAGCGCGATCCGGTTCCCGTTATTTGAATTCATCAACAGCGTGATGCTTTACATTTTTTCCGTCGCTTGCGCGGGCATTGTCATGTTGGTTATTCGCTATTTCCGCCTGAAAGCCTTCTCGCTGGAAAAAAAATTACTGCATATCTCGCACCATGACAGCCTAACCGGTGCATACAATCGCGGCTATCTGACCGAGTTGGCAGTTCGTGAGATTGCATTAGCAAAGCGTCATGGTCGCGCGCTTTGCGTTGCGATGATTGATATCGATCATTTCAAATCAGTCAACGACACTTACGGTCATGCTGTTGGCGATGAGACGATCAAATTACTTGTCAAAACGTGCGAACAGAATCTGCGTGAGATCGATCATTTTGGACGAATCGGTGGAGAAGAATTTGTATGTATTCTGCCGGAAACCGCAGAGTCAGACGCCATGCTGTGCGCGGAGCGCCTGCGACGCAGTATTGAGGAAATGCGTATTAAAATTCCATCAGGATATCTTCAAGTTACTGCCAGTATCGGTGTCGCCGTCTTAATCCAACAGCCCGATTGGGATGCGCTGTTAAAAGATGCCGATACCGCCTTATATTCCGCCAAAAGAGATGGCAGAAACCGAGTCGTTCTCGCTACCACCTGCATTTCATAATGCGCTTTGCGGGGCATACGCCCTCCTCACTCGGCTGCCGGCAAATCAGCTTTAAGATCAATCGTGCGCTGTTGCGGCCACATCCACGTACCTGTTAAACGCCAAGTATGCTTTTCATCGCCAACACTCATTTCCCAGCGGCCCAGATCAAGTGCCGGTAATTCGGCCTCAAACTCGCCGCGCTGATCGGCTTGCGCTTCAAGTTGCCGGTCTTTTTCCGGCTGCGTAGCGTGTGACAATTGAATGATCACCTTCCCGGCTATCGGCTGGCCAAAACTCAACAGTCTGCCATGCAATTTTCCTTGCGCCGCATCGTAACTGGCATTCAGAGTCAAGCCGAGATTGGTCGCGGCTGCATCACGCCGCAGATCCTTATTGATCGCATTCCCCTGCTTATAATAGTCATCAACTACCATCGCATCTTGCCGGGTAAAGGCGATCCAGCCGGTATAGGATGCAGCAATGACGACCAGAAACGGGCCCGCCATCAACAGCCAGGGCCAAAGATGCTTATACCAAGGCTTCAGACTATTTACGCGATCAATTAACGGTGTGGCAGGTGTGGTCATGCGCATAATGCTCTCCTTACATTTATCGGTTATCTCGGCACAAAAAATACTGCTCTTTCCTTCACGTGCAGATTGCTATCATCCACAGCCTTCAGTTCAAAGAAAATCTTATTCGACCCGGCCTTCCCCTCTCCGTAAGCGACGCGGACTCGAACCGGGACAGCGCGAGAAGCAGTCCCATCCAACTGCACTTCATCCGGCGTTGCCAACGTAATTGATGCAATGCCTGATACGCTCAATTTGAAACGGTGCGCAGTCTCGGCAGTATTCATGATTTGCAAGCGATACACATTTTCAATCATGCCGTCTTCAACTTCTCGTCCCAACGAGCCGCGATCACGGATCACATCCAGCTTGAGCGGCACGCGCATGAACAACGTACTAAAGAAAACCACGATGATCACCACAAGCAAGCCGCTATATATCAACACACGCGGCCGCATTACGCGCTGCTGCATCTCCTTCAAGGTCAAGTGGTTATTGATGGCATGCTCGGTCGAATAGCGTATCAAACCGAGCGGTTCGTCAATCTTCGTCATGACCGAATTACATGCATCAATGCAGGCGGCACAACCAATGCACTCGTATTGCAATCCCTTACGGATATCAATGCCGGTAGGACAAACCTGCACGCACATTGAGCAATCAATGCATGCGCCCACTTCCTTACCGGCCTTGATATCCTTTTGGGGATAAGCACTACGCGGCTCGCCACGTTTTTGATCATAAGTAATGATCAAGGTGTCTTTATCAAACATCGCACTTTGGAAGCGTGCGTACGGGCACATGTATTTGCAAACCTGCTCTCGCATCCAACCCGCATTGCCATAGGTTGCAAACGAATAAAACAAAACCCAAAACAATTCCCATGGGCCCAATGCGGCATTAACTACGGCATGCAACAGCGTATTTGCCGGCGTAAAGTAAGCAACAAAAGTGAAGCCGGTCCAGAGCGACAGCAAACCCCAAGAAAAATGTTTCGCCGTTTTTCGGGCAATTTTTTCGAGAGTCCACGGCTGTCTTGCAAGACGGATTTGCGCACTACGTGCACCTTCTATTTTGCGTTCTATCCATAGAAAAAGCTCTGTGTAGACCGTTTGCGGACACGCGAATCCGCACCAGACGCGCCCGGCCACCGCTGTAAACAAAAACAGGCTATACGCGCAAATAATCAGCAAAACGGCAAGGTATATAAAATCTTGGGGCCACAATACAATGCCGAAAATATAGAATTTCCGCGTACCAAGATCGAACAACACAGCCTGCCGACCGTTCCACACCAGCCATGGCAATCCATAGAAAACCAATTGCGTTAGCCAGACACATAACCAGCGCAAACTGGCGTAGCGCCCTTTCGTCTCGCGAGGATAAATTTCCTCGCGAGCGCTATACATCTTAACTACGGAGACTTTAGGAGTAGCGTTATTCATTTCATTCCACAACTACATGTAAGGCATTCATTTTTGCGGCAGGTCTTGATTCACATTCGACAAACTCCACACATACGCTGCCAATACATGCACTTTAGGCTCACCAAGAAAATCTTTAAACGGTGGCATGGTGCTGGAGCGCCCATGCTGAATGGTCTCCATAATGGTTTCCTTGCTGCCGCCAAACAGCCAGATCTTATCGGTCAGATTTGGCGCACCGATCATTTGATTGCCAGCGCCATCCGAGCCATGACAGCCCGCGCAATTGGCAAATTTTGGTTTCCCGAATGCCGCCTTGATTGGATCTGCAGTCGAACCGGACAAGCTCAACACATAGTGAGCCACGTTTTCCACATCTTTATCGGTTCCCACCGCAGCGCCCATCGGCGGCATTAAGCCATTGCGGCCATTCATGATCGTTGTCTTGATGGTTTCCGGATCTCCACCGAATAACCAATCATGGTCAGTCAAGTTCGGAAAACCTTTGCTACCGCGCGCGTCCGAACCATGACATTGGGAACAATATGTCAGGAATAGTCGCTCACCCATCGCGTGCGCTTTTGGATCTGCGGCGACAGTTTTCAAGTCTTGTTTCAGGTACTTGTTAAACAGCGGGCCGTATTCGGCTTCTGCCTTGAGCAATTCTTCCTGATAAGCGCCACTTGATTTCCAGCCTAGCTTACCGGCGTAACTGCCAAGCCCGGGGTACAGGAAAAGATAGATAAGACCGAACACGATGGTTATGTAAAACAACCACATCCACCAGCGTGGCATCGGCGTATTCAGTTCGGTTAGATCCTCATCCCAGACGTGGCCTGTTGTGCCAACGCTAGCTTCGCCATTTAGTGAGGAGTCTGAGGCATCGCCTGCGCCGGTCACTTTTTGTGACGATTGCATCCAAAGCAGTAACGCGCAACCGGCGATGCCCAACAGAGCCAGAACTGTGATGTAAATATTCCAAAATCCGCTAGTAAAGTCAGACATGACGTTTCTCCACGTTCAACTCCTGTGCATCGTCAGCATCTTCGACGAAGGGCAGATTGGCGATGGCGTCGAAATCGCTGCTCCGCTTGTAGCCAAATATCCACCAGAGTATGCCGAGAAAGGTAATCAAACTCACTACCGTCATGACGACGCTGGCGTTATTAAAAATAAGGTCGATAGCCATGATTAATTCCTCGCTTTGATCAAAATGCCGAGCCCTTGCAAATACGCGATCAACGCATCCTGTTCCGTTTTATCAACCAAGGCGCTCGGAGCCTGCTTGATTTCTTCATCTGAATAAGGAACGCTCAAACGCTGCAGCGCACGCATTTTCGGTATGACTTCTTCCGGTATCAGTTTCGTCGTCGCCAGCCACGGGTAATTCGGCATGTTTGATTCCGGCACCATGTCGCGTGGATTATTCAAGTGGATGCGATGCCACTCGTCGCTGTAGCGCCCGCCTACACGAGCCAGATCCGGCCCGGTACGCTTAGAGCCCCATTGAAACGGACGGTCATAAACGAATTCACCCGCCACCGAATAATGTCCATAGCGCTCCGTCTCTGCGCGGAAGGGGCGAATCATTTGCGAATGACAGTTATAACAACCTTCGCGAATATAAATGTCACGGCCAACCAGACTCAGCGGTGCGTAAGGCTTCAAGCCGGTGATCGGTTCAGTCGTGGACTTTTGAAAAAACAGCGGCACGATCTCAACCAACCCGCCGACGCTGATAACCAACACGACCAATCCGATCAACAACCAGGGATTTTTTTCTATCCATTCATGGGAAAATTTCATAATTAGCTCCTTAATTCAGGCATGTGCCGATGTTGTTCCAGTGATCAGTGACGGAATACGCGCCTGAACTTCCTTGCTGTCACGCATGGTCATAAAGGTGTTGTAAGCCATGGTCAGCATGCCGCTTAAATAAAGCGCGCCGCCGCAAACCCGAATCACGTAATACGGATAGGTCGCTTTGACACCTTCGACAAAGGTATAAGTCAATGTACCGTCCGGATTTACTGCTCGCCACATCAAGCCTTGCATCACACCGGCAATCCACATAGAAGAGATGTAGAGAACCACACCAATCGTCGCTACCCAAAAATGGATGTCAATCAGACGCGTACTCCACATTTCTTTTTTGCCGACCACGCGAGGAATCAGGTAATAAATTGAACCCATCGTGATGAAACCAACCCAACCGAGCGCACCGGAATGGACGTGTGCAATGCCCCAATCGGTGTAATGGGATAAGGAATTAACCGTTTTGATCGACATCATCGGGCCTTCAAACGTTGCCATACCGTAGAACGAGAGCGAGACAATCATGAACTTGAGAATCGGGTCGGAACGCAGTTTGTGCCATGCGCCGGAGAGTGTCATGATGCCGTTGATCATGCCGCCCCACGAAGGTGCCAGCAGAATCAGTGAAAACACCATGCCGAGCGATTGAGTCCAATCCGGCAACGCGGTGTAGTGCAAGTGATGCGGCCCCGCCCACATATAGGTAAATATCAGCGCCCAAAAATGCACGATGGATAAGCGATAGGAATACACAGGGCGCTCTGCCTGTTTAGGAATGAAGTAATACACCATACCCAGATAACCTGCGGTCAAAATAAAACCGACTGCGTTATGCCCATACCACCATTGAATCATCGCGTCTTGAACACCAGAGTAGGCGGAGTACGACTTCCACATTGAAGCCGGCATACTGGCTCCGTTGACCACATGCAGCAAAGTCACGGCGATGATATAGGCGGCGAAGAACCAGTTCGCCACATAGATGTGCTTGACCTTACGCTTGATCAAGGTGCCGAAGAACACCACCGCGTAAGCGATCCAGACGACCGCAATCAGGATGGTAATCGGCCATTCGAGCTCGGCATATTCTTTACCGCGCGTATACCCCATTGGCAGGGTAATTGCCGCAGCAATAATGACGAGTTGCCAGCCCCAAAACGTAAAGGCTGCCAGCTTGTCCGAATATAGTCGGACCTGACAGGTGCGCTGCACGACATAGTAAGAAGTTGCGAACAGGCCGCAAATACCAAAGGCAAAAATGACCGCGTTGGTGTGCAAGGGTCGTAAGCGTCCGTATGTCAGCCACGGAATGTCGAAGTTCAGCGCTGGCCATGCTAACTGGGCCGCAATAATGACGCCAACCAGCATTCCGACCACGCCCCAAACGACTGTGGCAATCGTAAACTGCTTGACGATTTTGTAATTGTAATTTAGTTCTTTATCCACAAATGTTCTCCCAGATTTCCAGCAACGATGCGGCGATGTTAAGGCTCCGCACGTTTTTAATCCTTGATTTGCATCAAGTTGATCAAAGTCCATTCAGTAAAATTGAAACTGGCAGAAAAAAAGCAGCGTGGGGAATAGTCGAAGCGTGTGCGCCCCTGATCTGTCGTAGTGAGCAGGACGAATTAACCAGATTTTTACTCGACTTAATCCGGCGGAAGTTGTTCGGACTGGGCAGGTTTATCGTCATCATGCAAAATGCGCAAAGCCGGGCCGACCATGTCGTCAAATTGGCCACTGTCTGACATGCAGAAGAAAATACAGATCGCCACAAAGACAATCACGATGCTGAGGGGGATCAACAGATAAAGTGCTTCCATGTAATCACCGACCTTTCGGTGAGGTTGTCGGCGTAGGGTAATTGATGTGGCGCGGCAGCCGTTGCAGGCGTAATGCATTGAGAACCACGACGACGGAACTGAGCGACATTCCGACTCCCGACATCCACGGATTCAACAAACCTAAAGCCGCAGCCGGTATCGCAATCAGGTTATACAATGTGGCCCAAAACAGATTCTGCCGGATCACGGTTAAGGTTTTAGATGCGGTATCGTTCAAGACCGCCAGTGAAGTCAACTGCCCGGACAAAAGCACGCAGTCGGCATGGATTTGCGCTAGCGCAGTCCCGCTGCCCATAGCAAAGGAAACGTCAGCCGCGCTTAATACTGCGGCATCGTTTATCCCATCACCCACCATGGCGACAATGCCCCCATCACGCTGCAAATTCTGCACATAGTTTAACTTTTGATCCGGCAGGTTCTGGCCTAAAGCGGTTGTTATTCCAAGCTCGTCAGCGACATGCTGAGTGACCGATTGATGATCCCCGCTCAGTAAAATGACCGTCTTACCTTTATCCTGAAAATACCTGACAATCCAACTTGCGTCTGCCCGCAAACTATCGGCCAAATCGAATCGCGCCAGAAGTACGTTTTCTGTACCTAAATAAATTGAAACAAAGCCCGGTACGTTAGGAGGTGCGAAGTCACTGCCAGCCAATTCCTGGACAAACGCCAAACTACCGATTCGATAGCGTTTGCCATCCATCAAGCCATCCAAACCTTGGCCAGCGATATGTCGGATATCTCCACAAAACAGATCCATGCCGCTGATCGAATCATCTTCCGCCGCAGCCGTCACCAGCGCCTCACTTAACGGATGCTTGCTACTTGCCGCAAGCGATGCAGCAACACGCAGACACTGTTTTGACGGTATCGCTGCCAGCGCTTCTATGTGACTCAGCACTGGCTTGCCCACGGTCAGCGTACCGGTTTTATCAAAAATGATATGAGTAGCTTGGTTCAGCGTCTCTAATACATGCGGCTGCACAACCAGTATTCCCTGCCGCAGCAAACGGTTAGTCGCTGCAGCCAGAACAGTCGGTGTCGCCAATGACAAAGCACAGGGACAGGACACAACCAATACCGCGATGGCTATCGGCCATGCGCGTGACGGATCAAGGAAATGCCAAACAATAAAAACGCTTACCGAGAATAACAACAACACCGCCACAAACCATGCCGCTGCCCGGTCAGCCCACAACGCTATTTTTGGTTTCCCCTGCCCCGCCCGTTCAATCAAACTCATCAATACCGATAAGGTACTTTCGCCGGTAGATTGCGTAACTCGCAGCACCACTGGTTGCGTCACATTGACCGCGCCGCCCGGTACGTTGGCACCAATCGTCATGCGTTGAGCTCGGCTTTCTCCTGTCAGCATCGAAAGATCAAATGCGGTATCGCCTTCAAGAATGACGCCGTCGGCCGCGTTCGCCTCTCCTGGCTTGACCAGAATAACGTCGCCGCTGACCAGCTTACCGGCTGCAACCAGTTCAGTTTCACGAAACGCTGGGTAGCCCGCCATGCGCAAAGCGGATGCGGGTAATGCATGTTGCAAGTTATCCAGTGCAGATGCAGCCTTACGGCGTGCGCCAAGTTCCAGATAGCGACTGCATAGCAGCAGGAAGATGAACATGGTTATCGAATCGAAGTAAACGTCGCCCTGACCTTTGAATGTCGCCAGAACACTGCCGATAAAGGCTGCAGATATGCCAAGTGCTACGGGAACGTCCATGCCTAACATGTGGCTTTTCAAATTGATCCAGGCACCGATGAAGAATGGTTGCGCCGCATAGCCGATTGCCGGCAAGGTCAACAACAAGCCGGCCCAGCGCATCAGGTTGGTCATGTCGGCATCCATAGTACCGTCGCTTGCCATATAGATCGGCAATGCATACATCATCACCTGCATCATCGATAGACCGGCGATGAACATGCGCCGAAACAATTTTTTCCTTGCCAGCTCTAATTGTTCACCATATCTGGCCGCATCGAACGGATAAGCAACATAGCCAATTTCGCGCAGCGTTCTCAAGATGTCGCTCGGCTTGCACACCGCCCGGTTCCAGCAAGCGCTGAGCCGCCCAGTGGCGACATTCATATCGGCACTTCGCATACCAGGCAAGCGCGCCATGCGACGTTCAATCAGCCAGACACAGGCAGCGCAACGAATGCCTTCAATTGAAAACGTCGCTTCACCGAATTCTTTCTGGCCGCCGAATTGCTCACTGTTTTCTTCGGAATCATATAAGGCGAGCTCTGGCGGAATTAGAGTTTGCTGATCAGCCGTTGCCGAATACCCTATTCTGGTTTGGTAATAATCGCCAAAGCCACTGTCGACTATGCTTTGTGCTACCGCCTGACAACCTGGGCAGCACATCGGACGCATGAGCCCTTTGATCTTGGCATTCCAATTGCCGCTTTCGGGGACCGGTAAGCCACAATGAAAGCAACACACCGCTCCCGACAATCCGTTCTGCGATTGCGCGAAATCATCTACTGCGGAAGTAGCGCCTACAGCGTTCATCGCCCCCCCTCTGCAGCAATTGGCGTTACACAGAACGCATCCAGCCAACTCATCGGCATACCATGTGCGGCACGGATTACGCCCAATAATCCAAAACTCAATACGATCAGCCCGCCTGCCACACGAACGGGAGTGCGCTGCATCCACGTTTTTAATTTAGCGCCTAGCAAACCCATCGTCATCAATGTCGGCATCGTGCCCACGCCAAAAACCAGCATGACAGCTGCCCCGGATAACGCCGAGCCGCTCAACATCGCTGTGAGCAACATGCTATACACCATCCCGCAGGGTAACCAGCCCCACACCACTCCTGCTGCAAACAATTTTAATGGGCTATCAAACGGCAATAATTTCTTCGTCAGCGGCTGTATGCGTCGCCATATGCCGCGACCGGCAAATTCCAGATATGCAAATCTCGGCAATAAGCCCATCAAATACAAACCCAACGCCATCAGCATCAGGCTCACCAACCAATAGCCGCCCATTTGTATGCGGGTAAAACCAGCCAACATGCGGACACTTTGAGCGACACCTCCGGCAATTGCACCGGCCACAGCATAACTACCAATGCGGCCAAGGTTATACGACATGGTTCTAACGAGGACATCAAGCACGCCAGCACCGACACGTCTGTCAGCAACAATCATGACCGGCACCGGAATACGTAGCACAGATTTAGATACGACAGAAATAGCGCTCACAATCCCGCCGCACATGCCGACGCAATGCACACTACCGAGCAGGCCGATCATAAAAACAGGAAGAAGGCTAAGGCCGTTCATGGCGATGCAGGTTCAAATTGTTTTGGAATAGCGCAACGGCTGCTCTTGTTTAGTCGCCAAATAGCGATCAAACACCATGCAAATATTCCGGACCAGTAACCGCCCCTTTGGTGTGACGCTCAGCCATTCGTCGTCGATAGCAAGCAGGCCGTCATCAGCAAAGGTCTGCAATGCCGCCAGTTCCGACGTGAAATATGTCGCGAAGGTGATGGGATAAGCTGCTTCAATCGACGAGATCGATAACTCAAAATTACACATCAGCATTTGAATGATCACGCGTCGCAAAGCATCATCCATATTCAGTTTGATACCGCGTGCTATCGGCAATTCATTATTGTCGAGATGCTCGTAATAGGCGTCCAGCGTTTTAACGTTCTGACTATAAGTTGCTGCAACTGCGCTAATTGCCGATATTCCACACGACACCAAATCCGAATCTGCATGAGTCGAATAGCCCTGAAAATTGCGATGCAAACGCCCTTGCCGTTGTGCCACAGCCAAATCATCGGTTGGCAGCGCAAAATGATCCATGCCGATATACACATAGCCAGCATTGGTCAAATGCCGAATGCACAAAGCAAGCATGTCGAGTTTCGACTCCGCACTTGGCAGCTCACTGTCCAGAATACGCCGCTGCGGCTTAAACACATGTGGCAAATGCGCATAATTGTAGATCGCAATACGATCCGGGCGCGCACTGACTACCTTAGCCAAGGTCTGCGCCATGCTCATGACATTTTGTTTGGGTAAGCCATAGATCAAATCGATGCTTATTGATCGAAAATTCGCATCGCGCGCCGCGTCAATAATGGCAAGAGTTTCACTTTCCGATTGGATTCGATTAACCGCTTTTTGTACTTCCGGGTCAAAATCCTGCACGCCCAGACTAATCCGGTTAAACCCTTGTCGGCGCAAACTGTGCACTCTCTCAGGGGTTACTGTACGTGGATCAACCTCAATCGAATATTCACCGACATCGTCAGGTGCAAATTGAAACCAGCGCCGCAGGTGCGCTAATAATTCCCCCATTTGGCTGTCTGAAAAATAGGTCGGCGTACCGCCGCCCAGATGCAATTGTTCAACCTGATTCATGCCGGCAAATAATTGCCCCTGCATCTCAATTTCGCGTTTCAGGTAGCTAAGATAAGTCGCCGCCTTTTCGTGATTTTTAGTGACAATTTTGTTGCATGCGCAGTAATAACATACGGTGTCACAAAATGGAATATGCAGATAGAGCGACAAGGGATTACGACTACCACGGGTGCGCAAGGCAGCGGCGGCTTGCAGATAGTCGCGATAGCCGAAGCTGTCGACAAACCGGTCTGCGGTGGGATACGAGGTATATCGTGGGCCTGATTTATTCAATTTTCGGATCAGTTGAGCATCGAACTCAACTCCCCGCGATTCAGAAACTTGCATGATTTCGCTCCATCTGACGGCCACACCGGAAAATGGAGTTGACCTGATAATGGCGAAGTGTATGGGTTCAGGTCATTAACTACCTTGATTTGCATCAAATACAAACGACAACATGTATCGCTCATGCCATCACGTTAATACGGGGAAGTAAGGCGCTTGAAACTACGGCAATTTAATAATCAGCAGACGGTAGGTGAATATCTGATGAAGAACGGCAGATCCAACTAATCGAATTATTCGTAATGCGACCACATTCTTAAAATGCGGACTGTTCTCTCTTCTCGAAAAACCTCATAGACCAAACGATGTTGGATGTTGATACGTCTTGAATACGCATCTTTTAGATCGCCAACTAATTTTTCATAAGGCGGGGGATTTTGGAATGGATCTATTTCCAGAATATTCAGTAGTGCCTGTGCCTTGTCCTTGAGACCAGCACCGGATAATTTTTTAGCGTCTTTTAAAGCGTATTTGGAATAGGCTAAATTCCAGATTACCATTTGAGAGTCCTATTACTCTTACTTAACGGCTCAGCCATAGCGTCTTTAATAGACTCCCGCATACCAGGGACGGCCAAAAGAAATAGTGTCTCCTGAATAGCACTCCAATCTTCAGCGGAGATTAATACAGCCGATGAACGTTTTCCTTTAATAGTCACAGGCTCATGCGACTCTGCCGCCTGATCAATTAAACGGTAAAGACTGGCGCGTGCCTCACTTGCAGTTATTGTATCCATTTTGCATCTCCTATTTTTCAAATGGTACGTAAAAGCGTACGTATTGTCAATGCTAAGAAATGTGCTGCCATAGACGCTTTTATAGTGACTGGCCGATGCTGAACTGCCCCACATTCAATCGACGCAACCCAAGTGCAGCTAACTGATTTCCATGCATTTAGGCGGATCAACGGAATCCCGGCTCTAGGTTCAAGTTAGCGTCGGCAACAACGAATTTTTCTAAAAAGCGTTGACGCCAATCAACTCACTGTTATACTAAACTACATCACTACATTAATAATGATCATCATTGTTACATCAAATGCAATGACAGTGGAATTGCGTGTAAAGAGTTCACTTAACCAATAAGATAGTTAGAGCCATATAAAATGAAAACTAAAAACCTACCCATCCGCTCCGACAATTTATTCCGCACGCGCACAACTATTGTCGCCACATGCGCATTATTTATTGGAGCATTCGCAACGGCAGCATGGTCGAATCCATCCGCCTCAAATAGCGCAACGCAGCCACTCGACGCTACAGCACCGGTCCCGGCCATAACCACCAAAAGCATAAGCACCCTCTTCGAAGGAATCGTAGTCGAACCCGTTCATGGCGAAAATATAGAGCAGTTAAAGATCAACACGCCGCAATCGCATAGCGTTGTCGTGTTTGAGAACGGTGCGCGTGAAACGCTCGAAACTTGGGATAAAGTAATTGCCGACATTAGCAAAGATGCGACGGTCTTCGCTTACAACCGTCCCGGCTATGGTCGGAGCGAAACCACTTCCGCCCCGCGCGATGGCCGCACCATTGTGGAAGAACTCCGTCAGATCTTGCAGCAGCAAGGGCTGAAGCCACCTTACCTACTAGTCGGGCATTCGATGGGTGGCCTCTATATGCAACTGTTTGCGCGGATGTATCCGCAAGAAGTGCAAGGTGTAGTGTTAGTGGATTCCTTGTATCCAGGCATTATCAAAAAACCCGAGGACTTTCCGCTTTACACACGCATTGCCAAGTATCTATTCCTTAACAACACCCTTGCCCACGAAATAGACGAGATTCATCACACGGGTGAGATCATTCAGAGTCTGCCGTGGCGTGACGACATTCCCATGGTGCGGTTGTTTAATGTGCCCAAATCAGCCGGGGCAATTGGACTGGACTTTGGCGTAGTCAATGACGACCCGCAAACCATTGCGATGGTCAAGGCGCTCTACCCCAAAGCTCGCCAAGTCATCGTTGATTCCGACCATCGGATTCAGGCTGAAAATCCGGAGTTTGTCATTTCCGCGATCCGCGAGGTTATGGCGATAAAGCGGTAGGATAGTGTGAAGGCTTGCACGTAAAAATAACGGTTACCACAAGCCTTCTTTTAGGTATTTTTCATTTATAAACTATCTGTTTGCATATCCGCGTCAAGAAAGTTACTGATTTGCACCGCAAAAAAGCCACCAATTTGCATGCACCAAACCAGCAACCAACTTAAATGCTCAACGTCGTAAAAATAATCGATTGAGTCCTTATGCGCCTGTCATAAAAAGTAGAGTGCTACAGGCATCGTTGACAGCGTATTGTAATTATTCCCACTAATTCTTGGTCTGTTTTAACACTGCCTCCGCCGTTATCTACCCAAAACAAAACCTCGCAGCATGGCTCTCCCTACTCGTGGAGAGCCATGCATCGCGAGGTCAACACTCTGTCCTACTTCTTTAGGTTGCCGAAGGTGAATGCTGGAGCGCGTGGCCGGTTTCGAGCAGCGTTTTGAGATTCGAAAGAACCTTCGGCCAGCCACCCGATATGCCCTCCAGCATCTGAGGATCACGCTCGAGGTCGTCATGCGTAACCATCAAACGAATAAGTCCGTCGCCATATGGCTCAATATCGAATGCAACACGCGAATGTTTTGACTCGTCCTCGGCTTCGTTCGGCCGGGCCCAAGTAATAACCAGCCGGCGCGGCGGGTTACTCTCTACGACCTTGCCGACGATGTCCGTCGTGCGTGCATCGTCGAGGCGCTGGTGCTCCCATCGGGAACCGGGCTGCCAGTCTGACACGTTCACACGGACGCAGCCTGCAACTGGATCCATCCAATATTTGCGTGTCACGTCGGTGTCGACCAGAGCCTGCCAGACTTTCTCCAGCGTTGTTGCGATGTAGGTTACATACACGAAATCAGGTTTTTTCATTGTCTTCCCCTTCCAGTTTCATTTTAAGATCCTGCAACGCGCCTAGGCGGCTATGCTCGAATTTTTCGATCCAACGCGCGTAAATCTCGTGCAACGGCACAGCATTCAGGTAGTGGAGCTTTTCTCGTCCTTGCCAAATGATGGCGACGAGGTTTGCTTCCTCTAGCTGATGCAAGTGTTGCGTCACGGCTTGGCGTGTCATGTCCATGTGCTCACAGAGTGCAGTGAGCGTCTGGCCGCTTTCCTGATGCAGCAGGTCAAGCAAACGCCTGCGGCCTGGATCAGCCAACGCTTTAAATACTTTATCAATGTCCAAATGCTGTTTAGTTCCAGTTATCTATCTTGACGTCATTAGGGCTGGGAGCACCTTTCCCGGTTTCCAACAGCGACTTCAGACTCATCAAAAAAATCGCCCACTTGGTACTGCAATGGTGCATGAATTCCACCGGTTCCTTCCAGCCCAAATGTTTGAAGAGGACGATGCAATACTCGCCGTCTTGTTTGAGTTCAAAACTTATCTTTGTACCTACCCACTCTGGGGGCCCGTTCACCACTTGCCACAACACGCCCTCGGCAGGATGAAGCTCAAGCACCTTCATTTCAAAGCTGCCGATTTCTGAACCGCCGGCGCTGAAGCGGAATTGGAGCATTCCGCCGACTTTGCTTTCCCCTTGCGTGTTGTCCGTCCACCAGGCGGCAAGCCCTTCGCGCGTGCCCAATGCTTTATAGACCTCATTCAGGGACGCTTTAATTCCGACTCTATGCAAGATATCCATCATGATTTCTCCTTACGGGTTACTCAAAACGACTATGTACGTTGTCACGAAAAAACCTCCTCGCGCCAAACATCGCTTAGAAAGCATTTTCTGATACTTAGTATATGCAAGCATTTACTTGCATGTCAAGCGAAAAAAATGCCGCCTGACATCCGCCGCAATAGATGGACCGCATTGCCCTTCCATGTACACCTTGCCACTTTTTTAACACTAGTGAAATCTACAATAAAATTGAAAGTGGCTAGAGTATCATTCAGAATAAGTAGAATCGTGGGAATATTCAAATTTGTCTTTGACACCAATGGATAAAAAATGACTGATGCAGATAACTTGATTGGTTTGCACATACGGCAGGCACAAATCACTGAAGCAGATGATTTAACCCGGTTGGCGATGGAATCGAAAGCGCACTGGAATTACACCGCGGAGCAGCTTGCATTATGGCGAAGCGAACTAACTGTGCCGCATGAAGTAATTGCTGCAGGAAGAGCCTACGTGGGTGAGATTGATCACACCCTTGCTGCCATGATGGTACTCAGTCCGGCCGCAATGACATGGAAACTGAATTACTTCTTTGTTGGACCTGCGTGGATGAATCGGGGGATAGGCAAAACCATGTTTCAGTTTGCAATTGAAATGGCACGGAAACAGGGTGCGAGAGCAGTGTCGATTGATGCCGATCCCAATGCAGAGCCGTTTTACCTGTTATGCGGCGCAATACGGTCACATACCATTAACGCGCCCATCGCAGAAGACAGCAACCGAATACGACCCCAGATGTTATTTGCGATACCAACAAAAAAGGCAGGCTTGCCAGATTAATTCTTATCTCGATTGCCCGCTCTTTCTGATTCAAGTTCAAAAATTGTGACTTTGCAATGAGTCAAAAACTAGACAGACGATACGGTAGCCCCCTCACATCATTGGTGCCTGCCCTTCAAACAGCGGCACCATCGAGCGGGTTCCATCATAGACTGCATCGAATAATTTTTTGATGCGCGGTACGTTTCGCAGTTCGGCGCGCGTGAGTAACCAGAGGTCACTGCGCCATTCTTTAGGTGGCGGCATCAACCTGCAAAGCGACGGTTCCAGATCGCCCATATAGCACGAAAGAACACCTAGCCCTGCGCCATCTTTGATTACGTTTAATACGTTAACGTAACTGCTGGTGCGTATCACCGTGGCATTATCCAAGCCTTGCGCCCGCAACCACTTTGATGAATCCAGATGAGCAAAGCTATCATCACCGGCAACCCAAGGAAATGCATTCATATTTTTAATACTGACGTTGCGCATTTTTTTCGAATAGTAAACTGTCGATTCGATTCGACACACTCGGCGACCAACCAATGGCTCAGGTGGACGGCCGCCCGCCCTAATCGCCACATCGGCCTCCCCTTTAATAAGGTCGAGCAGCGCGGACGACGTATTAATATGTAATTGCACTCCGGACGAGCGCTGGAAGGATGTGAGAATAGATGGCAAAATTTGATGCATTAACGTGTCAGTCGTAGTTACCCGAACCAACCCACCCGGCCATGCGTCACGGCTACTCAATCGACGCATAGCCGTTTGCACTTCCAAATCAAGATCGGCAATAACACGCATCAAATCGTCGCCCGCTTCAGTCAGTTTATAACCTGACCGTGTTTTGCTAAAAAGCTGCACGCCAATATCTCGCTCCAGTCTTTGCAATCGGCGAAACGCGGTTGCATGGCTGACTGACATAGATAGTGCGGCGGCGGTCAACGATCCACCACGCCCAACATGCAAAAAGAATCGAAGATCGTCCCAGGAAATATTTTCAATTGGTGTTTTCATAGCTCTCTTTATATAAAGAAATCCAATGCAGGACGGTTAAGGGTCGATTCTTACCTGCGTTTTTGAAATCTACTTTTGCATAAATGGTGGAACGAAATCTACTTGGATTATCTATACTAATGTGCACTGCCGTCAATAATCTTTCCTTCATTTTGATTGCAAAGTCGAAGAAGACAAGATGAATTTACATAATCAGCGCCAGGGTTCGTCGCTCAGGCAATTCCACTATTGAATATTTGGAGAAACTAATGAAACGGTGTCTATCCCTTATTACGCTAGCAATATGTACATTGACTGCGCCACATTTTGCGTCAGCACAATCTGCCCCTCTTCCTGCGGTTGTGAGTCAACTACCACCGCACGACGGCCAACATGATTTTGACTTTAATATCGGAACTTGGAAAGCAAATGTCAAACGTCTAAAGAATCCGCTTACAGGTTCGAGTACTTGGATCGAGTTGCAGGGCACAGTCACGGTTCGCAAAATATGGGGTGGGCGCGCTCAAATGGATGAGGTCGAGCTGGATGGACCGAATGGGCATTTTCAAATGATGACCCTGTTTCTCTATAGCCCCGGATCTCATCAATGGAGCGAACGTTTTGCCAACAGCGGTGATGGGGATCTGAGCGTGCCGATGATTGGAGAATTTAAAAGCGGTCGTGGAGAATTTTATAGTCATGAACAATACAAAGACAGGTACATTCTCGCCAGACAAATCTGGTCGGATATTACAGCCGATTCCCACCGGCTGGAACAGTCATTTTCTAGCGACGGCGGCGTGACATGGGAACCCAATTATGTCGCAACTTTGACGCGCTAAAAGCACTCGTGGCTGGTTGCTTTATGTGGCGGATTCAACCGGCTGAATGTTATTTTGCAGGTACAAACTCGTTCAAAAAAACGGGAATTTGTCGACCGGTAGAAATGAGATAGGCAACCATCGGACTTACGACTTTTCTTACCGCAGGTTTAGATGTCATCCTGATGCGCCATTGAATTAATTTCGGTGTTTCTTCTGTCATTTCGGCGCCCATTCTGGCGCCAAATAACTGCGCCATATAAAAGGCAATATCGGCGTAAGAGTACGTGCCACCGAGGAAATCGCCCTTACCTAAAGCATCTTCCATTTCACGGTAAAAACGAGCAGCACCAATTCGGGATGCAATCGCCACCGGATCATTAGGTGAATCTTGAAGCCCCATTAACCAAATAATATGCGGGAAGTACACTTCATCCGACTTGTGTTCAATTTGACGAGCGTGGGCGCGGGCAATAGGGTCGGCAGGCCACAGCGCCGGGCTTGGCTTCAAATCTTCTAAATATTCAAAGATTTGGGTGGAATCGAATATCTCCAAATCTCCATCAATTAAAATTGGCACTTGCTGCTTCGGATTTACTCTGACAACATCAAGATGCTTCGGGCTGTAGCCATCCTTGTTATTGAAGGGAACCATCACAAGCTCGAAATCTAACCCTTTTTCATAGGCAGCAATCTCCACTTTGGCCCCAAACATGCTCAATGGACCGGAATATAATCGCATTTTTGACATATAAGTCTTCATTGTAAGTTCTCCTCCACAAGCATATCGCCACGGGGCATCTCCCAGTGGCGACAATTCAAATTAAAGTTGCAGCAATGAAACCGCCACCGAAGTCATCGCTGTCACACCGGTTCGCAAAGTAAGTTCTGGAGTGGGTTCAAAATGACTGGTGTGAGGGCCGGGTAATGGCTTTCCTGCTTTTTGCGCAGCAGCGAATTTTGCCGGGTCCATTGCGCCCAGCCTGAACATGACAACGGGAATCTGACGATCAGGCAAACCGAAATTACCGAAATCTTCGCTGCCCATGATCGGAGGTTCAACAGAGACATTGCTTGCACCTAGTGCTATAGCCAATTCAGATTTCACCCGATTCGACAATGCGGGATCGTTAAAGAGTGCTGGGCCTGATTCCTCCTTGAGCACAGTGACAATAGGCTGGCGATCTTCAGGTACGCCGGCTGAAAGTGCTACACCCTGAGCTGTGCGCTTCACACCATCAATAATAATCTTCATTGCCTTATCACTATAGGCGCGCGTAGTGAGTTCCATTTTGACTTCATCGGGGATGATGTTGCGCTTGGTACCGCCACGGATATCGCCGATGGTTACAACGGCAGGGTCGAGCGGATCTTGCTGACGGCTGACGATGGTTTGCAACTGCACGATAAATTCACCAGCCATCACAACAGGATCGATAGTCGCATGCGGTCTGGCACCGTGCCCGCCTACTCCGCGCATGGTAACGTCGATAGATGTCACAGCAGCAGCGGTATTACCGCTGCTGACCGAAACCGTTCCGGCGGCCAGGGTGTTGGTGTCATGCAGCATGATGACCATATCGGGTGTACCAAACCGTTCATAGAGATGATCGGCCAGCATGGCTTTGGCCCCATCCAGAGTTTCTTCAGATGGTTGGCCAATCAGCATCAAGGTTCCGTGCCAGCTTGATCGATTGGCAGCCAGTGCCCGTGCCGTGCCTATCATTGTGGTGACATGCACGTCATGGCCGCAAGCATGCATAACGCCGACTTCCTGACCTGCTGCGTTCGTGCTTTTGACATGACTGGCGTAACTGACTCCGGTTTCTTCGATGATCGGCAAAGCATCCATGTCGGCCCGCAGTAGCAGACGCGGGCCGGGACCGTTTTCCAATATGGCTACCACACCAAATGCCTGGCTACCGTCAGGATATTTTCCTACCCGTTCAGTAACCTTGTAGCCAGCTTTGCGCAATTCGCTGGCCAGAATTTCAGAAGTTCTTTGTTCGTGATGCGACAGTTCGGGGTGGGAGTGGATGTCTTTATACGTGTTGACCAGTTCGGCAATGTCACTGTTGAGCTGGTGGTCCATAATTTGATTCAGTGGTGAAAATGCTTTGTCATCATCCCCATAGCTTGTAGATAGAGTGATAGTCAGAACAATTGCTACGGCGAGATTGATACCAGATTTCAAGTGGTGCATGGTAGCTCCTAAAAAAATGGGTGCGATTTTAATTTAAACAGGAAATCAAACTACTTCACCACTATGGCCGGATGTGCTGCCAACGAATGGCGTCTAAGAACCTTGCGCTGAACAAGGCGACTATCCGAATGGATTTACCCCTATCAGCCATACATGACCAAAATGAGCGAACAATACAAAAGCTATAAGCCCGATGCAGATTACCATCAAGTCTCGCCAAATTCCGATTACAGGATAAATTACGCCAGAAAGCCGATCTCGACGACGCGAAACAGCAAAATTCGTGATTGACCAGATCAGAAAAGCTCCAAATAAAATGGTATCTGCAAGAGTTCCATTCGCCAGCAAATGTGCTGCTGCCCACACTTTTACGGCTAAAAGCATGGGGTGTCCAATAATTGCTTTTATTCGATTTCCAGGTACATAGGTTGCGACAAGAAGGAGAAATGAAATTAGCATAAGACCGGCTGTAAGATGCCGTGTCCATGTTGGAGGCACCCATAAAATAATTGGTGTTGATCGCGCCAGTCCAAATCCCCAGATGATCAGCCCGAAACCAATAATCGAAACGACGGAGTAGATTCCTTTCCATGGCATTGCACCAATACGCTCAATTTGCCTAGCGCGCCAACCATCAGCGAATAACCGGATTGAGTGAACTCCGAAAAAAAGAAATAATCCTGAAACTAGAATTAACATGATTTAGTCCTTAAAATTCTGAATAAAGAACGAACATTGAGTAAATTACTGTCTAGATAAAATATTGATTTTTCAATCGCTTGAAATTATTGGCGTGCCGAAAATGCCTGTCACCCACAACCGCGAACGGCTCCTAATCAACGGGTTACTGCCAGATGGATTATTACTGCTATGAGTACTGAGTGCCGAGACTGTGTAAAAACAAAAAATTTCCAACTTTTTCTGAAAAATCATGGGTAGGGAGATCATTCCCTGCGTCGAAAAAATTGAATAGAGCGTGTTTTAAGAGGCCGATTTTTTCGAGTGTAAATTAATTTTGAGTTTTTACACAGTCTCTGCCCATAGTTGACATAGACTGCTCTACACTGCGGTCAGTCAAACTCAACTTTCCTAGCTCAAAGACTATTGTCTCTGCCTGAAAGCCAAGCGGAATAATTCAGCTTTGCCCGCTCCAAATTGGATTGCATCGAATAAAACAAATCTGCGCCGCCGTCATATGGGGAATATGCGGTTCCGAGTTTAGTGTTTGCGAACATGACTGGGCCGGTCAAATCATTGGCTTTGGCCAGAATTAAATCGTCGAATCTGGCCCTCTGCCACCTGACTGGGACTGAAAAAAATTGCCATTCATCATCGTCATACTCATAGGTCATTGCATATACTGGCAGTATCCCATTTAAGGGAGTATCAAGGTCATCTTGCCAAATTTTGTCTGAGCCAAATTGACCAAGGAACAAAATACAGTCGCTGTCTTCCCCGAGAATATCGGAGGCAACTGTATTGTGACGCCGAAGCAATTCCAGTCGTTCAGACTCAGATTCAGCATAACGTTTTGATTCAGGGAGGCTATGAATACGAAGCCAACGATCGGCATATGCATCACGGCACAAGAATCCCGCTGGTGCGGCATTCGGAAAATTCTTACTCCATTCGGCAGACGCTTTTGTTTGTTTCAATTGGTAATCACTTTATGATAGGTCGTTGAGCCAGATGACGGCAAGGTGCGGCAAGAAGTCCTTTTAGTTCAAAACTTTACTATTCACTATTTATTCAATTATCTTCCCACTTAAAGGAAATAAGCCTGAAATAATATCTTGGTTAGAAAGTGTTGATCCCACCCATACAATTGCTTTTGAAGCTCCAGCACCCAACGCCAATTCTCGCATGACGCGAAATTCAATTTGAGTAAATCCACCTTCTGGATCAACTAAGGGATGAATAATAATTATTGGATTTGGTGCAAAGAAGTTCTTTATCTCCAATTTTTTGATGAATGATTTGATTAGATACTCAGCACAAGTAAAATCTGAAAAAAGTGATCTCGGATGTGTAAATGGATTTATAACTTCAGTGTCCGGTTGACCTCTTAGTTGATAAGCATCCTCACCTATTGAAACTACCATTTTATTCACAGGCAACTTTTTATTTATTGCGATCCATGGCGTTTCAGAAATAAATTTTCCTGATTCGGGGCTAGTTACTGTAAGTTTTTGCGCCGAAATCTGAACATAAACTGTTTGTTTAAAAAAATTGGCCATAACGAACTGATTATCCTTATTATTTGACCGTCGGATCCGTGCCGAAATTTAGTCGTTACTCGTCAGAACTATTCTGAAACCCCTTAAGGCGCTCTTTGAACTGTATTGAATCCATTTTCATTGTTCCGGATTGGTTCCCCATCCATCGAATTCGCAGTCATGCTCGAATCCCAATTCGCACATATCCTTAGTCCATTCCAGCACAGAGCTGTCATTCATAGGGAATTTAGCTGTCCAACCGGTAATGATTTGAATATTTTTGTCCGACGCAGAAGGTCCATGATTAACTTGATAGCTTCTGTTAAGTAACGCAGTTGCGAGCGCGTCGGCCTTTGCAGAAGTATTTGTATAAAAAAAGAACTCCAACTTAAGCTCCTTCTCAGGAGTAACGTTGTATTTGCGAAGTTGCATAAGTGTTTGCGGTGTCATCGTCAGTTGACGATTGGTAATTTCCACAAACGATTCTCTAGGAACGAATTTTTTTGGTTCATTTGAGAAGAATTTAAATATTCCCATTGATGTCCTTAAGTATTTTGGAGAAGAGATTCGATAGGCATGAACAACTTCAACTCATATTCTGTGCACGGAGCGGGAGTTCGAAGTTCTTGTATTGTTCTACTTCTGAAATTTCATTCGTGAAAGACCTGATAAATATGTCGTAACTCGAATGAAACAACATCGTCGCTTTTTAACTGATGCGCATCGCTGTGTAACAGGTTGTTGTCGACAGTACCCTGCAGTCTATCACCTTTTACATCTGTCACTTTGACCCAAAACCGCTCTATATCATCAGCGCAAATCTTGACAAGTGATCCCACGCGCACTTCCGAGAGTTCGTCCGACGACGGCGCCTCGAATGTAGCTGGATACATCTTGTGCATCTGTTGTGCGTCACTAAAAATTGCCATAGTCCGAAGATTCCTAGCAGGTCTATTAGTCTATTATCGTTGTCGGAAAATTGGTGTCTCCCGCCACCGTCTGGAATGTGCCGACACCGAGCGGATGCCGACATACGGCACTGTCTCCTGTCCTGCGCATTGCAGGCATACGCAGCTGGCAAACAATAAATTAAAAAAATCAAAATAGCAATTTTTCTGTTCTATGGCAGCACAACCCAGATTGCAGTCGTTGAGGTGCTTCAGTGATTGCCAGGACGGTGCCCTGAAGAGACAGTCGAAGATCTACATCACTATCATTGAACCCATTCAATTATTCATTTTTTATTTTGGAGCTTTTCAACAAAATCTTCTGTAAACGGCCGGTCAAAGTCCTACAAACCAGTTATTCATTCTGTTCATGGGGGGTAAATGCGGCAGATTAAACCGTTCTGTGGGCGCCAATCATGTAAAACTAGTTGCGTTCCGCCTTATACATCCTATTGAATTAATCTTCGTAAGAATATCTAAACTCACCTTCTGGAAGCATTAATTTCGGAATTAATTTTCCAGCCTCCACAATTACGACGTCAACAGGCATTGCATCCAAAGGATCGTTTAAACGGTATGCATAAATTAGTCTACGACCAATAACGGGTAATAAAGCATATGGAATATCATGCGGCGTAAGAGCTGCAAGTGAGCCCATCCAAATCGGGCGTTTAGTTACGTCATCGACTGCATAAATAGGATGAATTACCTGCATATCATATGCGTCAGAGAGCGTTGCTTTACCCCCAAATCTTAAATACATATTTTGCGGTGAAATTAAAACTGAAGGTTTTTCAATCGTCAGGTTTTTCAAAACAGCATTATAAACGTCGAATTGAAATTGGTTATCAAAATGTTGATACATCTTTGTTTGATCAATAGTTAAGGGATTAATGCCAGTCATTCTTATCAATTGCGCGGCCATCATCGATTTATCATTTTCTTCGACCGATTTTGGAAACTTACTGGCGTGTCCATAGCCGACATAAATAAATATTTTTGCTTTGGGGTTTTGTTTGAAAACACGGTCAACCAAATTTGCAGCCTCACCCGTTTCACGATTTTTAAAATTTTTTTCTCCCGATAATTTAGGGTCGGGCCAGTGATCATAGCTGACAAATTTCCAACCTGATTTCACGGCGTCATTCAGAAAACTCGCATACATTGTTTCAGAACTATAATAGCCAGTATCTTTAACGACATATCCATTGGCTAATGGGAATGGAGTTGATGAATCAAATGTTTCACAGGCAAGATATTCGTAGCCAATTTTTTTTAATTCCCGTGCCAACAACATTGCAAAAACCCGATGAACTGGAACGTGATGCGCTTCATTTAATATGACCACCTGTCTGGTTTTGGCTTCCCTAGTAATCGCACTAATAGCATCTTCAATTTTTGCGGCATTAATGTCGATAAGTACATCGCTTGTATCTCTTGGTTGGCTTTTGGAATTTAATTCTCTAGATTTACTGAGCCTATCAAAATTTTTTACTGCACCGACACTATCGCCCGCAAATGATTGCATGGTTGCAAGATGATCTAATGCCGCGTCAGTATGCCAAAATTTTTCGGTTGAATCATTTATGTCGGCATTTTCTTGCTTAGTTAGATTGTTCTCAGCTTCTTTTAAATCCTTTAGCCTTGTTATTTCTGGAAGTTGTTTCTCAAGTATTGGCGGAACAGTTACGGCCGCGAAAATCGGAGAAAATGCGAGATGCGTTAAAAGTAAAAAAATTGCAAACTGAGTAGCTGGCTGACTCGTATTTTTATTTTTCACGTTGAAATTTCCTGATTGGTTTTAAGATTTTCAGAATTTGTCGATGCACTGACTGCTTAGTGCCGAGACTGTGTAAAAACAAAAAATTTCCAACTTTTTCTGAAAAATCATGGGTAGGGAGATCATTCCCTGCGTCGAAAAAATTGAATAGAGCGTGTTTTAAGAGGCCGATTTTTTCGAGTGTAAATTAATTTTGAGTTTTTACACAGTCTCTGCCAGGTGCAGTCACCCTAAAACCGGAACGACTCCTTACCTAACATTCCAGCCCTTCATCAAGCGAACACGGTAATTTAAAAATTAATAAATAGCAACTTTATTATCTCTAAATTCCACATTACCCACAACTCTCTATCTGCAAATTAATATTGATACCTACCTATGTATTTAAATCAAGGGTGACATATTTGGAATGCGAATCACGGGCTTTTTTTCAAATGCCAAAGGGGTTTTTTTTGATGCAAATATGCATCTGTTGCCATAGCCGCTGGGGTTTCAACCCAGCGTTTAAAAATAGCATTTGAGCTAAAAATATTCTGAGTGCTGAGTTGTCAATAAATCTTCATACTGACTCACTGCTTTCAAATTG
Organism: Solimicrobium silvestre; assembly: GCF_002976435.1. GTDB lineage: Bacteria > Pseudomonadota > Gammaproteobacteria > Burkholderiales > Burkholderiaceae_D > Solimicrobium > Solimicrobium silvestre. The sequence continues at coordinate 160,791 of NZ_PUGF01000007.1, forward strand.
GTGAATTCCGGGGCAATTTGACGACCAATATCCCAACATTGCCACGCGTGCGCAGTGTCAAATCGCATATAGAACAAATCACCCAAGTCCTTGTAGACACCAGCGATATAGGGATTAGTTTGAAGGACCTCTGCAAACAGCGCTTTGGCTGCATCTGAGTCGCCGAGTTTCAAGCGGTCATTGGCTTCAAATATCTTAAGTATATAGGCTTTATTGGGTGCATTTAAGCGAAGATTCACAAGAGTAGTAATCGCATCGGGCATCGCTTCCTTCGTACTCGCTCCGAGAGCGTGCGTTAAATTTTGAACTGAAGAGTCCAAACGTATTTTTGCCAATTGATCTGGTGTAAATGGAGGTATCTGTTGCCCGGTCGTTAAACTAAATTCAAATACCGCGAGCATTGCGTCCAACAATTTCCCGTCTCGAATATCGCTGGCCTGCTGAGTCAGAATGCCATTTTTTGCGTGCTCCAACTTCGCAGCGGTTATGCCTCTATCTTGGCCGAGGATTTGATCCAATTTATCAGACGACTTGGCAGCCTGTCTCCTTGAAAAGGCACTCAGATCATAGGCAACATCATCAATTTGATGAGCCGAATTAACTACAATGGTGCATGTAGTAGTTCCCCAAAATTCATTGAATGTTAAAACTATTTTGTTTGGAATCACACCAGACGCAGCGAGTCTCTTTAAAATTTGCGGGTGTCCGCCAAGTTTGTATCGAAGAAAATTTACAAATCGGGAGGAATCCTCAGCACTAACTTTAACGCCAGCTTTACTCCACCGTGCCAGCTCTCGACCTTCTATCGAAAACTCTAAATCATCACCAACATCTTTTTCTTCAACATGCCTCTGTGTCTGTGATTGCACTGCAAACAAATGTTCGTTATCAATTGTGCGGTGCGTATCAACATCGATTTTCGCCGCAGCTAACCTCTTATTGAGGTTTTCACGATTTTGAAATTCTAAATCCCGAAAACCGACAGTGTCGTAAATCGAATAATCCATGTAAGTCTTGGTGGCATCGTCAAGAGTAAACCGCCTGCGAGTTTTAAAATCAAATATCTTGATTTCATTGGCTGATCTCATGGACATGTATCCACTATCCAGCGTGACGTCCAATGATTCTTGGGTATCAGCTGGAGTTTTAGAGTCTGGTTTGTTTTTTATGTTCTGCGTTTTAATAGTGGCATTTAGATTAACTGCAGCAATTGTGTTTTGACAAATTAGGCAACTGACGGCGCACAAAACGCCAACAAGCAAATTGGGTTTGAAAGAAAATAATTTCATTTAATGATGAACCTTAAGTAGTTGGTGTTAGAAGTCTCAATGAAAATTTAATTACATAACAAATGGGGCTTGCACGTAAAAATAACGGCTACCATAAGCCTTCTTTTCAGGATCCACTCGATGAAAGGGCTGGGTATCACTTCGCTACGCAGGCCGCAGTTGTGTTCCCGCGCCGCGAGTGACGTGCAGCATGCGACTTGGCGCAATGACCTTTACCGTGTGCCAAATACCTCGGGGAACAACTACCGCACCGCTGCCGTTCAAGGTCACTTTGCGCAGTCCATCTTGTTGTTCAAGATGGACTTCCACCGAACCAGACAGCAGGTATACAAATTCATCGGCATTAGGGTGCATCTCCCAAGTCGGCCAATCAACTGAAAACTCGAATTCGGAAACGAGCCAGCCACTACCGTAGCGCTCCATTTCGGCTTCAGGCATATTCCAAAATTCTTCGCCACCCGGGAGCTGGGTTGCGGCGCCGTTTTCCGCGAGGTGCACGTAGGTAAGTTGCGGATTCAGTGACATAAGAGTACCTCTTGAGATAAGCCACAAATGTTCATATTTAAATGATTTCTAATCGCGAATATAACTGTTAGTCGTTACAACATTATATTTTTGACGAAGTTATAGAATTATTTGACAGTTGTAAATGCCCTATTTAGGGCATTTACAACTGATGGTTTGATTTAGGTGCTAGTTGTCTCGCTCTTTTCGGAATTTGATCGCAAATCGAGAGCGCAGCGAAAGCTTCATTGAGTGGAGAAATCCGCCAGGAATGAAAACGAGTACGACCGCCGTCGTTCATTTCAACTCGGTAAATTGATGACGGTAGGTGCGACTTAGCGTAAGGCGCGTGCCGTCCTGCATGACCACAACAAGATCTCCACCAGTCCACGGATGTAGTTCCTGCACAAAATCAAGATTGACGATGCTCGAACGATGAATCCGCTTGAAGCACAGCGGATCAAGTCGGGCGAGGATTCCCGACATGGTTTGCCGGATTAAATGGCTTGTTCCGTCCAACTGTATTCGCACATAATTTTCTTCGGCGACTATCCATCGAATATGCTTGGTCTGCAACACCACCCAGCGTTCACCGCTTTTAACCAAAAAACGATCGGTCCTTGACCGTACCGTGTCCATGGTCTCCATCAATGATTTGAAACCGCCCTGATCGCGGCACAGTGCCTGAGGATGCTCCCGTACCCATTTCAAAGCCTGACTAAATCGTTCGCGGTCAAACGGTTTAAGCAGATAATCCATGGCATGGAACTCGAAAGCCCTGAGGGCATGCGCATCATATGCAGTTACAAACAGCGTTGGTGGCATGCGCTCAACGCCGATTGCTTCTATGACCCCAAAGCCATCAAGCTCCGGCATCTGAATATCCAGAAATACCAGATCCGGGTGGAGCGATTCGATCTGTGTCAGTGCCTCCAGCCCGTTGCCGGCTTCGCCCGCCACGTTAAAACCAGGTTCATCGGCAATCATTTGCCGGATGCGCTGGCGAGCCAGAGGTTCGTCGTCGACGATCAGTGCATTAATTGTCACGTTGATGTGCTCCGTCGTTGTGCTTCGTCGTTGTGCTTCGTTACGTTGACAGTGTGGATATTGTCGGTTGCATCCGATTTAGCTGTGCTGAGTTAGCCAGGCTGTGTTCGCCACGGAATACGCACCGTCACTTGCGCACCTCCACCGGGGAGATTTGTCATATCGAATGCGTGGCGATTTTGGTACATCAATTGCAACCGCGTAGCGGTATTTCGAGTGCCGATTCCACGTTTGGAATTGCCGTTAATACCGCACCCATTGTCAATGACATCCAAAATCAGCCATTCATCGTCATGATGGGCACGTATCGTTATGGTGGCCGAACGTGCAAGGTTAGCCACTCCATGTTTAACAGCGTTTTCTACCAGCGGCTGCAACAGAAAGGCCGGCACCAGTGCGTCCATGCAATCGAATGGCACGTCTCTTTGTATAGTCAATCGATCCTGAAATCTGATCGCTTCAATACTTAAATAGGTATCTGTAAATGCCATTTCTTGGCGCAGACTGATTTCATTGGCTGATCCTGAATCAAGGGTCATGCGCAGCAAGTCCGCCAGGCGCGTCAACATTTTATCCGCAGCCTCCTGATCACTGTGAATCAGAGCTGCAATGGAATTCAGCGTGTTGAACAGAAAATGCGGCTGGAGCTGCATTTGCAGCGCCCGATTTTGCGCGATAGCTAAACGGCTTTGAAGTTGCGCAGCCTCCAGTTCCTGTTTTCGGGAAAGCCCAAGAATGCGGGCTCCGTGATATGCGCCAAGGACGGCCCACATTAACAGCAGATTGATATGGAAATACATCGAAAAAAAACCGTAATAGTTACTTAACGGATCCGCCAGCACCTTTTGTTGCATTTCCGGCGGCGAAAACACGATGACCAACAGCCAGACAAACCAAAGCGACACCATAGAAATGACAACGCTGCCTGTTAAATGAATGACCCAATTGCGACAATTAGTCCAATTCAGACGCGCCAGCGGCCAGCGTCGCGCCATTGCCAGCACCACCAGACCTGCGCATCCCCATATCAGGTTCTGCAACAGGTTCATCGGGATCAATACATCAAAGAAATGTTCCTTGGCGTGGCGCATAAAATCCATGGTCGCCATATAGACCGAGAACAGCGCCCAAATTCCCCAATAGAATAGCCAGAAACGCAGACGGGAATTCATAGCTTGCGCCTGAATACGATAACAATATTGAAATCAAATTTACCCATGGCACGGACTATTCGTTTTGTTATTAACGGAGTTTTGCTGAATATTGTTAGTTTCCTGCAACGTCGAAATCACTATATCAGAAAACTATTGGCCTTCAAGAACTCATGTGCCCAAGCGATACGCACTGGGACAAACCGTTAAAAAAAAGGCGTGAATGACAAAGCCAGTTCGACCGGCGCCTGTCTAGATGCCAAGTTAGCCTATTGTCCACGTTGATCAGGCAACTCAGATTAATAAACAATTTAACGCTATTCGATTTTGCTTTTACCACCGCTTTTTTGCAGTTGATCATCGCAATTTGACGGCTCATCTCAAATCGATAGTGGACGATTTCAATTTTCTTTACGCTTCATCTACCGCCCCTCCATATCTGACTTTTGATTGCAAGCAACTCTGGAGAGTGGTTGGACCAATAATTCGTTGTCATCGGTCCTTTTGCCTGTCAATTTTTCTGGAGAACATGATGAAAAAATTAGTCTTGCTAGCGCTTGCCAGTGCAGCAACTTTTGTTTTGCCTGCTGTGGTCATGGCGCAAGAAGTGAAACCGCCGGAAGTCAATATTTCTGGCGTTCATCTAAACCACGAGGAGAACCAGATTGTCCAATACATGAGCGATGACGAATTCTATAAGTTCAAACAGACTTATGAACTGTCAAACGGCAATACACTTTCGCTATTCAGCCGGTTCAACAACAAATACGCAAAACTCGGAGACGGTACCTGGCACCGCATCGTCGCTACCGGCCCTAATTCGTTTGTGTCAAAAGACCATCAGTTGAAGATGGAAATCAATCTCCAGAATGACGATAAGGTCAGCGGTTATTTATTGATGCCTGCCGCATCTCCAGCGGTTGCGGGTAACGATGTAACCAGTGTCGCCTACGTGAAGGTAGTATTTCGCTGAATGTGCCGCATCAAACCGATGTGGAAGAAAGGTGGGTAGGGCACTATCCACCTTGTTTTTATAAGGCGTTACCTGGATTTCGACAATTTTTGAACAAGAGGTAGGTTGAATATTTTGCTGTTTACGGATCGTTTGAGAGAGCATTCGATATTGAATAGCCTTCACAGATTTTAGCAGTTGCTTAATTGATCCTGAATATCTTGAGCAAGACCTTATAAATCCACCACGTTGCGTCCTCAGACAACTGAGCGTTTTCCGTGTTAACTTCCGGACTCCCGTCTGCGCGAGAGTGATGATTACTGAGGAGTGCAATTAATCAGGTAATTGATTCAAATACCGATTGAACTTGCTTCAAGCAATTATCGGGCGCAGCCCAGTCAAAAAATACTCCAGCAACTCACGCACCGGTCGGATCGCGTTACCGAAAGGCAGGCTTTCCGATCCGCGAAAAAACAATCCTCGCTTGACGTCACCGTTAAGGGCAAACGCAAGTTGCGTATCAATGCAAAACTGGCCCGCCTTGCCAATGCCGTCGCGCAGACCACATTGTTGCAAGCAGTCAAAGCCGACGGTGCATTGTTTTACACCCGCCTTCTTTTGCAACTTAGCTTCTTTCTCCAAATACCGGGCAAGCCATGGAGTGCGAACCGCACGCGCCGGCAAACCGGCAACGCTCATGAAAGTTACGATATCTTCTGGGCGTGCCTCGGCCAACACCGTCTTGAAGTTGGGATGCGCATCGCCTTCCTGTGTTACCGCAAATGGCGTCCCTAATTGAATCGCGCTGGCGCCCAGCGCCATTAACTCGCCCATTTGTTCATGACTCGTGATTCCGCCAGCAACAATTAAAGGTATCTTCTCTCGCTCAAGACCTAGTTCCTTGAGTAATTCAAAAGTCGACTCCAGTACTGCCTTAAAAGCAAAACGTGGATCACTCACATCTTCTAGCCGTGCCGCCCCAAGATGACCGGCAGCATAACGTGGGCTTTCAATCACAATGGCGTCTGGCAAACGATTTTTGCGCATCCATTTTTTCAACACCAGCGAGATCCCGCGCGCATCCGACAAGATTGGGATCAATGCGACATCGGGATAATTTGCCGTCAACTCCGGTAAATCGAGCGGCAATCCGGCTCCCACTACTACGGCATCAGCCCCGCTCTCGCATGATTGACGGACATAGGCGGCATAATCTGCAACGGCACGCATGACGTTCACGGCGATCATCCCGTGCCCGTTAGCCAATGTCTTCGCTGCGCGTATCTCCCGATCAAGTGCAGTCAAATTCACCGCATTGATCAACGCCTTATCGCGAGAGCGCTCCGTTTGCGCCATCAGATCAGGATGATGACGACGCAAATCGACGCTGGAGATGGTGCCGACCGCGCCCAGGCGAGCGACACTGCCGGCAAGTCGATGCGCAGAGACACCGATCCCCATTCCACCCTGGACGATCGGCAATACTATTTTTTCTTTTATTTTCAAAAGTCGAAATGCAGTTTTTAACAAAATTATCTCCCTGTTCAATTCTGGCTAATTCTTAGTCACCAAATACATTGTTGGTTCAAGCGAAGCGCAGCAAGTCCTGCACTTCATCCCATTGAGTCATTTTGCTGTGGATGGAATAACCCGCATCAACTCCAGCGCTTCGTCAACGGCTGCGGCAATCGGCTGACAAAGATTAATTTGGTTTGTGGCGTGTGCAATCGTGTTGCAACTGACAATACGGTCAACCCCGCATGCTTGCAGGGCAGCGAAAGCATTGCCAGCAAATAACGGATACACAGCAATGCACACCGGTGGCGCCATACCGGCGAGCTCAATTTGAAGCGTCGCGGCGATCATGGTGCGGGCGGTTGAAACAATATCGTCAATTAATACCGGTGTCATACCAACCCAAAACGACGCATCGGGAATAGATACTTCGACATTGCTATCACTACTGTGACGAGTTTTGTTTAAAACCACATAGGGACAGTCCGCCGCTTCTGCAATCTCGGCAATCCATTGTTCACTTTCGGCGTCCGGACCGAAGATAACCGGACGAATCACATTGCCGATGATCCATTTAGCTATTTCAGGTGCTGCAAATGCCACCTTTGTCGGCACCGTATAGAGTTCGGACAATTGGTGATAGCGATGCAAATGCGGATCAACGGTAACCAGCCGGTCGCAGCAGCTCGAAATCAACCGGGCGAAATGCCGCGCAGTCTCGCCCTCACCTTCCTTAAAACGCGCATCCTGCCGCATATAAGGAAGATAAGGAATGACGATGCCAACGCTACGCGCTCCTAACTCACGCGCAACGCATGCCGCAAGATATAAGGGCATGATTTTCGATTCGGGACGGTCGAGCAACTGTGCAAAAATCACGTCGCGCCCGACCACTGGCGTGACAAATCGGGGACAACACTCTTGATCTGGAAAATGATGTATCTGCAAATCACCAATATCGCAGAAAAGGAACGGGTGCAATTGCGCACCAAATTCCTCACTTCCCGGTAGCGTAAAAAGAAGCGGCCTCATCCTACTTCCTGACGTAATAAGTGGGATCTATAGCGATTCATTTCCCAAACTCTGTATGGATCATTCATATATCTGGTGAGGCAGGCAAATTCAATACTGTACTTTGATCGCATTGCACTGGCGCTGACTTGCGATGGATCAAAATTTGCATGTTTTATGAAGAATCCCAGAATTGGAAAGGTAATTTGAGCGCTATATCGGCATGCTTACGTGCAAGTCAGGAATCGCCTCACGACGATTCCGAGCACGCGAAGAAGTTACTTGAAGGCCTTAACAAGTACATCCAATTGGGTTTGCAATGATTTGTCATGCCGCATTATCGGTCGCACTTTACGATCGATTTCGAGCAACTGATAAACCGCCATTTGTGCCGCCCGCACCGAATATTCAACAGTAAAGACAACGTCATCGGCAATCTCAACAAACTGACTGACGAAAGCAAGATTTTTCGATGCCGGTGGAACCGGCAAAGGGCGATCTGAAAGAAGACGCGGCATGAACATACTGGTTATGTAAGGCATTCTGCAGGGTATGCAATTTGCTGATTCAACCGTAGCAAGATCGAATCGCAGATGACCGCATAGTTCTTTTAATATCTCTTCGCCGTTACACTCTGACATCGGCTTGGCAACGTAATTGCCCACCCGGTCTGGAAACAAGGCATAACCCCAAAATACCTGAACATCAACGGGCTGATTTGCAAAATGCGGTTGATTAGCCAAGACAGTTGACATAAACCAATTTGAGTCTTTAAATGTCACCAAGCCACCGGTTCCTGGTTCATTGCCACTAAATTGAATCATCTTGTTAAAAAACGCCGGATTCTTCAAAGTGACGGTAAACGACTCCCAAACCGATTCGGCTATGCTGCTGTTAAATGCGCTTGGATTCCCGAAATCCGATCTACTTTTTGCCAGTTTCTCCCACAACGCCCAACTAGTACTATCGGCTTTAGTCAATTTCGCTGGCGCGTGCTGCATGGAACCAAGACTTGACGCATCGGTCATTGTGCCATTTTGAAAAAAGACCAGATCCTCGTCATTCACTTGAATCTGCTCTTGCTGACCATTTCTTAGACAATGGATCGCCGTCACCACAAACTGGTCGTCTTCTATTTTGTGATCGAGATCGGTCACCGTGCAACCCGTGACGAAACACACTCCGTGCTCTTCCAGCCAATGTTTCAACGGTAAAACCAGAGAGTCATATTGGTTGTAGATGGTGCGTTTGACGCCGCCCAGCGTCTCAATCCGAGAGAACTCCAACATGAAGCGATGTAAATAACGCTTAAACTCAACTGCGCTGTGCCAAGGCTGAAACGCAAAGGTCGTGGCCCACATGGCCCAAAATTCGGTGTTGAAAAATTCAGGTGAAAGCCAATCTGTAATGCAACTGGCACCCAAGGTATCTTCATCGGTATTGGCCAGTTTCAATAGCTCCACACGATCCTGCATGGAAAACCCCATTGAACTGACCGGAACCTTCGCACGTCGACTGTCGACCAGTCGAGCCTTGGAGTTGGCTATGTGCTTCTCGTTAAAATCAACAGTTTCATCGAACACTGTTTTGTCTTTAAAGTTCAGCGACGGAATTGACTTGTATAAATCCCACGTGCATTCGTAATTATCGGTTGTGAACATACGACCGCCACGCAAAGAGTATCCCTGTTCGGGATTTCCGGCTCCATCCAGGCTACCACCCATGACAAGAGCTGCTTCCAAGATATGAATTTGTTCGCCCGCTACGTTTCCATCTCGAATCATGAATGCAGCGGTAGCAAGGGAGCCGATCCCCCCACCTAGTAAATAGGCTTTTGAAATTTTTTTCATTGCTCGAACTTTAAAAAATTATTTAAAAAATAAATAGTCAACCAGACAGGTGGATTTATGCGGAAACCTGCGACAGTTTCACGTAACCATGTCGTTCATCTTGCCCGCTCGGGCAGTAATGAAGGTTCGCACAATTTTTCTAAAGTTAAATTGACCTACATCAATTTACCGCTGACAAATGACCATTTTCGGTTCGGAATAATCGATAAAGCACCGGGTCATCAGGGAGATGGGTGTCAAACACCTGGCACTACATTTTTTGCTCTGTTGCGGGGCCAGCAATCCGCTGAAGGACGACCGTGCCATTTTCTACTGCGCCTTGCAAATCGCCTTCAATTAACGCGTTAATTTGCTCTTTACTACCTTTGACGCTTGTAACGCCGATTGCCTGATTACGTCCGTTGGTTTTTGCCATATATAAAGCCACATCAACCAGTTGCATCGCTTTTTCCCAACTCAGCGCCGTTTCGCCAATACCGGGCAGCGGCATTAAGATGTAACCGGCTGAAATCGTGACGGGTACAATGGCGTCGTCAACGTCATTCTGTTTAACCGGAGTACCTCCAACCACGGCAAGTTCGCGCTGAATAATCTGCGAGACTTTTTCCGCCGGAACCCGGTATAAATAGATCAAAAATTCTTCACCGCCCCAGCGCATCAACATATCTTTTTCTCGCAGTATGTTTTGCAATCTTTTACTCAGTTCGATGAGCACCACATCCCCGATGGGATGCCCATAGGTGTCGTTAACATATTTAAAATGGTCTATATCTAGCAAAACCAAGACATCATGCAAGCCATTCATATCGGCAACGCGGCGTTCGGTTTTTTGATCGAAGGATTCCATGACATTTTGAAAAGCGCGCCGATTGAGCAAGCCAGTCAGCGGGTCACGGGTTGATTGATATTTGAGTTTAAGGTTAGCAGCGCGTAATCGCTGGTTGCTTCTGCGAACTTTTCTGTACAGTAAAAAAAGCCCGATGGCAGTTGCGGCGATGCCAATAATCGTCAAAATAGAAATAATTCTTTGCAGGTTTTTATTTTCAATCTCAACATGCTGCAGAGTGTTTTTTTGTTCTAATTTTTCGATTTCTTTTTGACGCTGGGTGAGGTCGTAATGCACCTTCATTTCTATAATCGTCCTGTCCCGTGCTGCTTGAAATAACCCGCTGGTTATCTGATCTTTTTCCCGCAAAATCTTCAGCGAATCTTGGTAAAGACCGACCTTTTCATAGGCTTTTGACAGATCGCTCAACATGCCTTCCAATACCGGCTTAGCGTTAGTTTTGCGGACAAAATCAACGCCGAGCTTAGCTTCAGCCACTCCCTTTGCCACCTGCCCCATGTACATACGACAAACACCAAGATTTAAGTGCGCAATACCTTCGGTGATCGTTATGCCGTCTTTATGCGCGATATCCATCGATTGCTGGGAATATTGCACGCAAGCGGAGTAATTACCCTGATTCAATGAAGCATCAGCTAAATTACCCAGGCTTTTCGCTTCAGCAGCACGGTTATCTACTTTGCGTGCGATAAACAAACTTTCCTGATAGGCTGCAATTGCCGATGTCCACTGCTCCAGATCGGCGTAAGCATAACCGTTATTGTTAGCGATACTCGCCACTAGCGCCGGTGCATCAAGACGCTGCGCTAAGACCCTGGCTTTAGCTAAATAGCTCAACGCCATGTCATCATCTTTGAGTGAAAGATACAGTCTGCCTACGCTGTTTAAGGTTTTAGCGCGGAGCAAATCAGATTGCCAGCTATTTTCCTTTATCGAATCCAGCGCATTGAGCGCACTTAACTGATGCTGCAATGCGGTCTGAAAATTGCCAATTAAAGAATAAAGTTCCCCGGCTCTGCTTTCAACTTGATTGATCAATAAATTATCGTCACTCAACTTGACGCTAACAAAGGTTTGTTCGATCACTGCCAAGCCTTCACCATATTTACCCTCATCTTGCAATATTTTGGCTTGAAAATTCATTGCCATGATATTCGCGACTGGGTCGTCGAATTGATTGCCGATTTTCATCAAGCCAGCGATTAACGCCTTCGCCTGCTCTTTATTACCGGTGTCGATATAGAGCGGTATCTGCACCAATAATAGATTGCGGCGATCCGTCTGGATTGCATCGATTGGCAGCTGCTGTTGCAAGGTTTGAAGTTGTTTAATTGCTTGCTCTGGTTGAGATTCGCCTAATTTTTGAAGTCGGGTAATCTCTGTTTGTGTTGGGGTTGGCTTAGCGTAGGCGAGCACACTCAGCATGGCGCTGCAGCAGAATACAATGGTGAGCATCCAATGTGGTAACAAATTGCGGATGTGAATGGCGATTATTAACATTCTCCTAAGAGCTCATGAGCTAACTAACGGTTTGTATCAGTTGTATAGGTAGGATAGGTAAAATAATATGAAACAACAACTCAACTTCGCTGCGCGGTCGACCATCTATGAATAAAAATCACTTCCTTTCATGCAAAAACAGCATGAAAAATCAAAGCGCAATATACCTGCTATGAAGTCCATCTGATGGCCGGTAGTTAGCTTAGATAAATATTCCAACTTGAAAGACGTTTTAATTTAAAAAATTAATTTCTTAAAGAGTTTGTTCACTACTTTATTTTATTTCTTGAAATCAACTTCTATATTGTTCTTATTGATTTCCACCTATTTACCCTTGTCACAATCAAGACTGCATTTCACAGCAACAACATTTTTCCACATCCAATCTTCCCACTCAGTTCGTTACCGAACACAAAAAGATTACTTAATAAATAGAATGGGGAAGTAAAAATACCCCCCCACTCGCGAATAAATACCTGCGTCCATCGATAAAAATAGTTTCTGATATGTACGCTTCCGTACAGAAACTTTAACGTCAAATACCAATACTCAGCACAAGTGCGATTACGGACAGTGGCAACGCACGCACCGATCTGGGCTGGCCAATGACAACGATGAATTCAACATATTTAGAGGCATAAAATGAAACGTAATAACAAAAATTCCAGAGCTTCGTCCTGGCTCATCGCATTAACACTGAGTGTCCTGGGTGTAGTAATAGCAGGATGTAGCGGTGGAAGCCAATCTCCAATTCTCGGTATGAACGGTGCAAACGGTGCGGGCCAAACTTCGGCAGCGTCTCCGCCAACAGTCACTGCCGTCGCCCCAGTCAATAATGCTAGCGGCGTACCAGTCAACAACACCGTCATTACAAGTGCCTTCAGTGAGCCGATGGCTCCAATCACTGGTGCAGCAAGCTTTGTCGTGAGCTGTACTTCACCTTGCGTCAATCCAGTCGGCGCCGTCACTCTTGATGCGACCAACGAAATTGCCAGCTTCACACTTGCCAACGGTACTGCGCTTGCACCGGGCACTACCTACACAGCCACAGTGACTGGGGCCACAAGTATCGCCACCGGGCTCGCTTTAGCTAATCCCTATATTTGGACGTTTACTACAGGGGCAGCTCCAGCAGTGACGTTACCCGGCGTTACGGTTACATTTCCTGCAACGTCAAATTCTGGTCCAACACCTGGTGTACCAATTAATACGGCAATAACTGCCGCATTCACCGAAGACATGGCACCGGCTACGATCAATGCAAGCAGCTTTACGCTAACCTGCACATCACCATGCGCGGCTCCTACCGGCGTAGTGAGCTACTCAGTCGGTAGCAGGACTGCCGTTTTTGTGCCAAACGCAGCGCTCACGGTTGGCACTACTTATACCGCGACGATCACTACAGCCGCCACAGATTTGGCAGGCAATGCGTTGGGAGGTAATCAAGCACCAATCCCCGCTTCCAGCAACTATGTTTGGACATTTACCACCGCGACCACTCCCCCGGTTCCGGGTTCGAATGTCTCGGTACTATCTACCAACCCTGCCGCCAATGACACTAGTGTATGTACCAATGCGGCCATCAACGCGACCTTTAACGTACCCGCTAATTTGCACATGAATCCGACTACGGTTAATTCAGCAACGTTTACAGTGACCGGACCGGCACCGGCTTTAGCACCAGTTCACGCGACATCAGTGGTACTAGATGCAGCCACTGGCAGCATCGCCACGTTTACCCCAACAGCACTTACTGCCGGGGTGACCTATACGGCCACAATTCACGGCGGTGCTAGTGGAGTCAAGGATTTAGCTATCCCAGCGGACACTATGGCAGCTAATTTCACTTGGAATTTCACTGCAGTGAGTTGCTCAGCGCCAGCAACTATCCCCCTTGGATCAGCATCGACTTTTGGTAACTTTGGTGGCTCAGCCGGCATGACCAATCAAGGAATTTATACCGTCGTCAATGGCAACATCGGCACCACGGCAGTCTCCACTTCAGTAACTGGGTTTCATGATGCCGGGCCAAATTGTATTTACACTCAAACACCACTGAATGTCGGTACCGTCAATGGCCTGATCTACACCGCGGCACCGCCACCAACCGTAGGTTGCCCTAGCGAAGGAACCGCAACAACCTTTGCGGTCGCCTCTGCGGCTCGTGCCGATGCGCTGACTGCATATAACGATCTGGTGGCCATGCCGGCAGGGCCTAACCCAGGTGCAGGAAACTTAGCCAACCTGACACTTGCGCCTGGCGATTACACCGCGGCATCAGGTTCATTCATGATTCAAGGTGGAAACCTGACCCTCGACGCTCAAGGTAATGCTAATGCCACGTGGGTATTCCAAATGGCAACCACACTCACCGTGGGTGGTCCAGGCGCAGCAGCTCCGGCAAGCATTATTCTCGCCAACGGCGCACAAGCAAAGAACGTCTTTTGGCAAGTTGGTAGCGCCGCGACGATTAATGCAGGTGGCGGTGGAACCATGGTCGGAACGATTATTTCCCAAGATGGCGTATCAATTTCCACTGCGGGCAATGTAGCGATAGTGACCCTAAATGGCAGAGCATTGTCATTGGGTGCTTCAGTTACGCTAGTCAACACGGTCATTAACGTACCTGCTCCATAAGGTATGAAAACATGTCCACCTAGCTGTCCATTCATGATGAACAGCTAGGTGGAATGACAAATAACGTCGAATTACCTGGCGACCACCGGGTTTTATTAATTATTCAGGAGCAGGAAATGAAATGTACAAGAACCTTAAAAAATCTGAGCTTAATTGCTTTTTCCGCTATTGCCATACCCTATGCCGCCGCACAAGAAAATACCACAACCCAAGATACTAGCGCATGGTATGGCGGCTTGAACGTTGGGCAATCCAGGGCAAAAATCGACGACGCAAGCATCACCAACAGATTATTAACAGAAGGAGCTAGTGCAATGTCCATCAACAATAATGATCGTGATACCGGTTTTAAAATCTTTGGTGGTTACCAATTCAACAAAAATTTTTCTATTGAAAGCGGTTATTTCGATCTGGGTAAATTTGGTTACTCAGCCACCACAACACCTCCTGGCACACTAAACGGCAGTATCACGCTAAGAGGGCTAAATATTGATGCGATCGGCTTTCTACCATTTACTGAAAATTTTTCCGGGTTCGGCCGACTCGGATTGAACTACTCGCAAGCAAAGGATTCTTTCAGCGGATCTGGTTTAGCTGCGGTCGCCAGTTCAGATCCTGGCAAGCATGATCTGAACTACAAAGTCGGTATGGGACTTCAGTATCGCCTGACTCAAGCTTTGGCGATGCGGGCAGAAGTCGAACGCTACCGGGTTGATGATGCGATTGGAAATAAAGGTGACATTGATCTGTACTCAATTGGTCTGGTTTATCGATTCGGCGAAAAGACTCAAATGCATGCGGCTGTGTATCGGCCTGCCGCTCCCGCGCCTATACCTGAACCTACGCCTGAAGTAGTGGTCGTGATTAATCAACCGCCTGCACCACCACCGCCAATAAAGGTAGTTTTTGCAGCAGATTCGATGTTCGATTTTAACCGGGCTGACATGCGATCTGACGGAAAACGGTTTCTCGATGAATTTTCTGCCAACCTAAAAAGTGCCAGCTTTGATCTAATTTCTGTAACAGGACATACCGACCGCATCGGCTCGCATGACTACAATATGAAACTATCAACTCGCCGTGCCGAAGCTGTCAAAAGTTATCTGGTAGAGGTTGCGGGAATTCCAAGCAACAAAATCGATGCCAAAGGTGTGGATGGAGTGGATCCGGTGACCAAACCGGAAGAATGCAAAGGCAATAAAGTAACTAAAGCATTAATAGCATGCCTGCAGCCTGACAGACGCGTGGAAGTAGAAGTTACTGGAACGAAGAAGTAACTCTTTCTATTCATTTTAAATGTGTCAAGCGGAATGAACATTACTCGATCCGCTCGGCATCATTTTTATTAGCGTCACTTTTTACCCTAAAGCATGCCGCATATAAAGCCGGTAAAAAGAACATCGTCAGCACCGTTGCGACGATTAACCCTCCCATAATGGCGACCGCCATCGGCCCCCAAAACACTGAGCGTGACAAGGGAATCATCGCTAATACGGTAGCGGCAGCGGTCAATATGATTGGCCGAAAGCGCCGCACCGCAGATTCAACAATGGCGTTCCAAGGCGTCGCACCGGCGGCAATATTCTGCTCAATCTGGTCTATCAAAATGACCGAATTGCGGATGATCATGCCGAACAGCGCAATTACGCCGAGTTGCGCTACAAACCCGAATGGTCGCTGAAGCAGCAACAGCGCAATTGCGGCACCCGCCACCCCTAACGGGCCGGTCAGAAACACCAACAACGCACGTGAGAAGCTTTTTAATTGCAGCATCAATAAAGTGAAAATAATGAAAATCACCAGCGGAACATTGGCAATAATAGAATCCTGCGCCTTGCTACTGTCAGCAGCCGAGCCTTCTAAGTCGATCTTATAGCCGGCGGGTAGCGCCGCACGTAAATTGGTTAATTTTGCTTCTATCTGGTCAGACACGGTCGGCCCCTGTATACCATCGGCAACATCCGACTGCACGGTAATCGCCCATTCCCGACCTTCGCGCCACACCACGCCCGGTTCCCAGACAAAACGCACCTGAGCTAATTGGGAAAGCGGTATTGTTTCGCCAGTCGGCATTTGAATATTCGCATCGTTTAATGCAGTAATGGTGGCGCGCTCCTCCACTGGCTGCCGGATCACAATATCAATTAATTTATTATTTTCGCGATACTGCCCTATCGTCGTGCCACTCAAGATGGTATTTGCCGTGCGCATCACGGTTTGCGACCCTATTCCTAGTGCCAATAATTTGTCTTGATCAAGATTCAGGCGTAAGACCTTGATCGATTCATTCCAGTTATCATTCACGCCCACCGTGTTTGGATTAGCGCGCATGATTTCTTTGACCTGATCGGCAATTGACCGCACCTTAATCAACGAGTCACCACTGATCAGAAATTGAACCGGATAAGGTGCCGGCGGCCCATTCGGCAGGAATTTGACACGGCCACGCACTTCGGGGAAGTCGTTCTTAAAAGCAGCGACGATCTTCAACCGCAACGCTTCTCGAAACGCCAGACTCTTCGGCAAAATGACCAATTGTGCGACATTACTTTGAGGAAAAATCTGATCTAGCGGCAGATAAAATCGTGGGCTTCCGGTGCCGACATAGCTGGTAACACTTTCCACACCATTCTGATGCAACACGAATTGTTCCATTTTTTTTGCCTGCACCTCAGTGGAGGTAAATGATGCACCCTCAGGCAGCCACAATTCAACCATTAATTCCGGGCGACTTGAATCCGGAAAAAATTGTTGTTCAATAAAACCAAAGCCGAACAGGCCCAATGCAAAAGCTGCCAGCGTTAGTAAAATCGTAGCCTTTCGCCATTCCACACACCAGTTCACCATCCGGCGAATACGGCTGTAAAACGGTGTATCGAATAAGGTTTGATGAGAATCTGCACTCACTGCCGGTTTGACCTTCAGCAGGATATAACCGATGTAAGGTGTAAATAATACCGCCACCAGCCAGGAAATAATCAGTGCCAGCGTATTCACCGAAAACATTGAAAAGGTATATTCGCCCGCCATTGATTTCGCCAACCCGATCGGTAAGAAACCAGCCGCAGTAATCAACGTACCGGTCAACATCGGCATGGCGGTTGAGGTATAGGCAAAAGTGGCGGCATCGAAGCGCGACATGCCCTCTTCCATTTTGCGCACCATCATTTCGACCGCGATAATTGCATCGTCAACCAGCAAACCAAGCGCAATGATTAGCGCTCCCAACGAAATCTTATGCAAGTCGATGTCAAAAATACGCATAAACAAAAAGGTTACCGCCAGCACTAACGGTATCGTCAACCCCACTACCAAACCCGGCCTGACATCCAGTCGCCAGGGTTTAACATGTAAACCTAGCGCTAAAAAACTCACCGCAAGAACAATAGCAACCGCTTCGCTCAAGGAACGGAGGAATTCGCTGACGGAAGATTTCACCGCATTCGGCTGATCAACAATCCGCTGCAATTCGAGCCCATATGGTAATTTCGCCTTGATTACTTCAGCCGCATTTTGCAAATTTTTACCTAGCTCGATAATGTCAGCACCGTGCTCCATCGAAATGCCAAGTCCGATCACTTCGCGTCCGTTGTAGCGCATTTTGTCATGTGGCGGATCAATGTAATCACGCTTGATGGTGGCAAAGTCACCTAAGCGAAAGGTTATTCCGTTGGCCCGCAACGGCAAGTTTTCCAAATCTTTACCGGACTTTAATGCTCCGCTGACCCTTAACTGCAAATTATCGTACGGCGTCACCAATACGCCGGTCGACTCAATTACGTTTTGGGCGTTGAGCTGATTAACTATCGCATCGAATGAAATACCTAGCCGCGCGAATTTTTTTTGGGAGAACTCTATATACAGTTTTTCGTCCTGAACACCGTACAACTCTACCTTGGAAACCGACGGTATTTGCAGGAATTGCTGACGCACAAAGTCAGCGTAATCCTTCATCTCGGCATAGGTATATCCGTCGCCCGACAACGCGAAGATTGAGCCGAATGTGTCGCCAAACTCGTCATTAAAAAATGGGCCGATAACGCCCTTAGGAAACGTTCCACTAATGTCGCCAATCTTCTTACGCACCTGATACCAGGCTGCAATTGTTTCCGCTGGTGGTGTCGACTCGCGTAATTGCAGGGTAATCAGTGTTTCGCCCGGCTTGGAATAACTGCGGATTTTGTCGATATAGGGCGTTTCCTGCAATTTTTTTTCAAGCTTATCGGTAACTTGCTCTGCCATCTGCAATGCCGTAGCGCCCGGCCAGTTGGCGCTGATTACCATGACCCGAAAAGTGAACGGCGGATCTTCATCTTGACCAAGACGACTGTAGCTAAGAATGCCCCCTATCAATAACGCCGCAATCAAATACCGCGTCATAGGAATATTTTCAAGCGCCCAGCGGGATAAATTTAAGCGGGATTTCATTTGACGACGGCACCGGTACCGGCGGCCGCTGCAGCGGAGCTAGCATTAGTCACTGGTTCTTCGTCAAGCACCCGAACCCGCTGCCCTTGCTTCAAGGAATTCACTCCAGCCGTCACCACCATTTGCCCGTTGCTAACACCGCCCGTCAAAATAATATCGTTGCCGATGGGTGCGCCGATTTCAACCCGGGTCAATTTTGTCAGGTTATTTTCCACCACCCACACGGCCGAACTTCCCTTGTCCTGAAACAAAGCTGTAAGCGGCACTTTGATTGATTGGTTCGCGCTCTTCGCGGAAAAAATAACATACGCCGTCATGCCCAGATGCACGTCAGCAGGAGCATCGATTAGCGAAACTTTAGTAATGAAGGTGCGCGTTGCGGGATCGGCAATGGGTGATATTTCACGAATTTTTCCGGCAATCAAATCCTTGGGGTGCGCCCAGATACGCACCTGAACGTCGCTCGTCGTGCGCAACGTATCCACCTTATTCTCTGGAATGCCAATGACTACTTCTTTTTCGGCTAACTCAGCCACCCGTAAAATGTCTGCACCCGCCACAACCACCTGCCCTACTTCAGCATTAATATTGGTCACTACGCCGTCTGCGTTGGCGACCAGCGTCGTATAGTTGACCTGATTCGATTGGCTCTTATTGATAGCAACTGACTGTTCATATGCAGCTTCGGCTGATTTGAATGCGCCCTCTTTGCTATCCAACACGGCCTGGCTTACAAAATTCTTGTCACGCAAGTTCAGGTAGCGTTTTAATTCGGCGCTGGCCAGATCACGGTTGCTTTCACTCGCTGTCAGCGCGGCGACGGCTTGCGCTTGTGCCAATTTTTGATCTAGAGGATCTAATTGCATCAATATCTGGCCGCTTTTAACCAGACTACCAACCTCCACGGCACGCGACACAATTTTGCCGCCGACCCGAAATCCAAGCCGGGATTCAATACGCGCACGTACTTCACCGGCGAATTCGGCATCGATCTCGGCATTAGTTGATGTTAATTTGATTACCCGTACTGGGCGGACTTCGTTGACATTGTCTATCGGCTTTGAGCAGCCGGAAACAAGTAATGTGATAGCAAAAAGGGCAAACCTTCCAAGGCGGCCATATCTCAAGGAAAGAATGAAATTGTTCACCTTTTGACCCTTTATGAGGTTGACCAGCTAAACATGGAACTTGCCGTTGTGCCAGCAACTAACAACGTAGGAGTTGTTAGCCTTATTCAACATTATATTTAACTTTTAAGCCATTACTACCCATATTTCCAGACCAACTCGGGCAGATCAATTTCTGCATCGCAGAATGACAGAGTGGAAAGTGTCAGCTTTTTTTACGCCTTGAACAAAGTTACGTGTTTATTGCTTTGAAAAAATAAATTCTCGCGCACTAACATATTGTTTTAAAAGAATAAATTTATTCGAAATTGCTTGAAGGCATGTTAATTGCATTCTTATTTCTTAGGTTTTTTTACAAACGAAATCATAGGAGTTAAGTTCAAATGAATATCAAAAATTTGGCTAAATTTTCTATCATCGGCTTAGCTCTTGTCGTTACGCAAATATCTGCTGTCAACGCCAATCCGCTCACCGCAAATATCACCTATTTCAGAATCAGTGATTCGGACCCGGATGCAAACAAGCTTTGCTGCACCGATGCGACCCCGGAGGTGACCAATAACTTGGGACCTGACGGCTTACCTATGCTACTTAGCACCTACACAGGTATCACTCCGCACGATACTAATGGCGCTGATGAACTAACTTATTGGAGCCCTAACTTTAATCCGAATGTCTCCCAAACCGGTACCGGAACAATCAATATCCCCTTTAACAACAGCGCCATGTACAACCCTAACGGCACTGGTTTTTATGATGGGAACGGGAATGGCTATTTATCCGCCGTTATTTCTGCAACATTAATTGCGCCTACCGCCGAAACGATCTCTTTTACAGTCGCATCAGATGACAATGCCTTCGTTTTTCTTGATGGGCAGGTCGTCTGTAACAATGGCGGTGTTCACGGTGCGCAAACTGTAGGCTGCACATCAGGCACGATAGGTGCTGGTAATCATTCACTTGAAGTGTTTTATGACGATTTGAACCAAACTGGCGCAGTGTTGGATTTCAACGTGATCACAGAGGGCATCACCACCACGCCAATCTCTTTTGACCCCGCTCCGGTTCCAGAGCCCGCTTCGCTGGCATTACTGGCTATTGGTCTTTTGAGTCTTTTCGGGGTTGGTGTTTCACGTAGAGTGAAGTGTCGGGTGTAATTATTTACGTCAAGATTGCCAAAAGCCATCTATGCTCTAGATGGCTTTTTAGTAATTTAAAATAACCTCAACCAACCCTGCCGTAATTATCCTCATAGCGCACGATATCGTCCTCACCCAAGTAACTGCCAGACTGCACCTCAATGATTTCAAGTGGAATTGAACCGGGGTTTGAGAGTCGATGCACCTCGCCAAGCGGGATATAGGTAGATTGATTTTCTGTCAGCAGAGTGACTTTATCGCCACAAGTAATTTCTGCAGTTCCTCTCACAACAACCCAGTGCTCTGCACGGTGATGATGTTTTTGCAGGCTAATCTTGGCACCCGGTTTCACTTGAATCTGTTTTACTTTGAACCGCTCCCCTTCGACTATGCTGTCGTACCAACCCCAAGGGCGGTTAACTTTTCTGTGCGTGTTGTGTTCCAGCCTATTTTGCTTTTCTAGCGCATCTACTATTTTTTTAACCTGCTGGCTTTGAGCTCTATCGGCAACCAGCACGGCATCGGCCGTTTCCACAATCACCAAATTGTTAACACCCACTGCACTGACCAGCCGTTTTGATGAATAGATCAGGCTATTACTCGTATCTGAATGCAGCACATCGCCATGCACCACGTTGCCATTTGCGTCTTGCTCGCCCACCATCCACACAGCGCTCCATGCGCCGAGATCATTCCAGCCTGCGCTAAGCGGCACCATATGGATGGCAACTTCGGAGCCAGGGCATTTTTCCATAACAGCGTAATCAATGGATGCGCTTGGAATCTGTTCAAACGCGGCTTTGCCAGGTCGAATAAATGCAAAATCTTCCGATTTGCCAAGCCAGGCTTGTTGCGTTGCGGTTTCTATATCGGGCCGGAAATGTTTAATAGCGGCGAGCCAGGTGCTTGCTTTGAGGACAAAAATGCCGCTATTCCACGTATAGTCGCCACTTTCCAGAAATTGCTGTGCAGTTTTAAGATCGGGCTTTTCAGTAAATTGCGTCACTGTGTATTCACCATTACGCCCCAATTCACCCTCGAAATTGATATAGCCGAAACCTGTTTCCGGCCTGTCGGGTGTAATGCCGAGAATTGCTATCGCACCTTCTGCGGCGATACGCACGCACTGCTGTAATGCTTTGATATACGCCCCATCATCCGTAATAGTTTGGTCTGCCGGAATGACGGCCAAAATCGGATCGCTCCCGTTAGCCATTGCATGCAGTGCGGCAAATGTTAGCGCTGGGGCGGTATTACGCCCTACCGGTTCGAGCAGCAACGTTGCTTTAATTGACTTCATCTCACGCAGTTGCTCAAGCGCTAAAAAGCGATGCTCTTCATTGGTCACCACCAAGGTGTCAGCAAGCAGAATATCAGTGCAGGCAATGCTATTGATGCGTGAAATGGCTTGTTGAAATAAACTGTTTGTACCGGATAACACCAAAAATTGTTTGGGGAAACCAGCGCGTGACAAAGGCCAAAGTCTAGTTCCTGAACCACCGCAAAGAATTACTGGAGTGACTGTGTTCATTGCTGATTCCCCTTTGATATTGTTTTTTACTATGACTCAATTTTTTCGCGCAAATGTATCAGCAGCACCAACAAATAAAACACGATACTCATACGAGGAAAATCGAACAGACTATCCACCATCCCTACCGTCAAAAAACCAATCAGTGCCGAAGCCAGCAATGCCGCTGGAAAAGCCTTTTCATCAGCGCGCCGCACCAGTATGACTGCGCTGTAAATCAATAACGCTGACATCAGTATTAAACCGAACCAACCCTGTTCAAAATAAAGTTGCAGAGCCAGGTTTTTGAAATGCCACGGTAGGTGGTTTTCAGTGGAGAAAAACCAGTTCTGCATGCCTTGTGCAAAATCGCCATTAGCGATCAACTCATCACCGTTCGGTGCGCGTAAAGAAACCGAGGCAATGTCGATAACGCTACCGTCATTAAAATTCACTAGCGACAATTTGCGCGGGGCGCGCGAATGCCAAGACTGATCTCGTAATTGCTTGGTATCGATAGAAAGTGTAAATGTTTGCCAGTCAGTTGCGTCACCGGGCTTCACTACTTTCCACAGGCACTGCTCGGGATATAGCATCCATTTTTGACATAAGGGCAGATACAATTCCGCGTTCGGATCTTTACTACGCACGACTATTTTCAGGATGTAAAGCTTATCCGGCTGCACATCAACCACTTGCTCGAAATAGAGTGGATCTCCTCCAGTCAAGTGCAAATAATTGTGCTCATCTTCACGCATGAAACGGTACTCAGATATGTTGGCTGCCGGAACACGCTGAACATACAATCCCGGCAGACGCCCCTGCCCCATGCCGAACAGTTTGACTGGCAACCCTTGATCCATAATGTCCAGAATCTGGTGCCAATGCGCTACGCGTAAATTCATGTCACGTTGCATATTTCCGGCGCGCCAGTGCATAGGCGTATTAATTAAAGAAAACCATAAACCCACGCCAATGAGTAGCAGTACCAGCATGGTAATAAAAATATGCCGCATTCTTTGCATGACACTGCGATGTGGCAGCATTCCAGCCAGAAGTACGATGCTGGCTAAGATCAACGCTAAATAACCGCCACGGGCATAGGTGACTAGCATGGCATAACAGGCGATTAAAAAAATTAGCGAAGCGGATAACTTAAGCGCCCAATGTCGGCTGTGTATCCCCCACCACAAAACAAAAGGCATGGCCGTTGCAAAATAGGCTTCAATGTAAGCACCGCCTGTATGCATGCCGGAAAACAAGCCGACCACGCGATAGCCGCTATGGAAATTCCACAAGCCAGTCATGCTAATACGCTCCCAAGCCACCGCAAGCCCAGCGCCTAATACGCCCAAACTCATGCCGAAAGCGATGCGGTAAAACGTCTTGTCAGCGTCGCGTTGCAAATCACCCGCTAGCAGCGGCAACAGCAGCAACGCAAACCCTAATCCCTTGCCAACCCTGAGCGCATTGTAGGGGCTGTAATAATTATTAAAAGAATTGCTGTCCAAAGCCGGAAATGGCCAAGCGCCCATTATCGTTGCGACAAGGCCCGCCAAACCAACCGCCCAAAATAGCGCAGTAGCGGTAGTGGTCATGCCGAAATAGGTATTTTTTAATTCGCCCAGCCCTCTACGGGCAAGTACCGTGATAACGGTAAGCAGCAGGAGCAAATCAAATTCATCAAAGAAAAATTGACCAGTCCACGGCGCAAAATCCAAGACGGGTAAGGCGGCCAATAAAATGGGCAGCCAAGTTTGTGGCCAGCGCCACAAAAACAGCACATAGCCCCCGTAAATCAAGAGAAGCCAAAGCGCGATTGGATGAATACTAAGACTTGATAACATGTCACCAAAATTAGGCAAATACTATGTTAATTATCAGGAGGAGATGGTTACCCAGTTCTTCATATTATGTTGCGTATTGAAATTATTCTATGCGAAATGCTAACAGAAGCGACTCAAATTTGCTAAGCTGACTTCATCAAGTTGTACAAATAAGCGTAGCAGAGATACAGAAACAAAGAACAATTTTAATGATTGTGCTCAATGAATCTCACCAACTCTACCCCCCGTATTTCCCTCGCACGGCGCGCTAAATTACTGGTGCTATATTGCCTTTTTTTAACTCTTGCCAAGCCTCTTTACGCCAGCGACTTTAGTGACGTGATCAAGGCGATTAAGCCATCGGTGGTCGCCATAGGCTCTGTACAAAAAACCCGCAGCCCAGCCATTAGCTTTAAAGGAACAGGATTTGCGGTAGGCGACGGGCTGACTATTATTACCAATGCCCATGTGATCAATACGCCTTTAAATGCTGCTGAACAGGAAACGCTAGGAGTGTTAATCGAGCGGAAAGGCGATACGCCGGAATTCCGGACGGCGGTAATTACGGCCGTTGATGAAGAGCATGACCTGGCCCGATTAACCATCGGCGGAACTCCGCTACCAGCACTAACTTTAGGAGATATTAGCCAAGTCGACGAAGGCCAGTCGATCGCCTTTACCGGATTTCCTCTGGGTATAGTCCTTGGATTTCAGCACGTAACCCATCAAGGAATCATTTCTGCTCTCACGCCAATTGTCAGGCCAGCTCTGACTGCACTGCAACTGAATCCCAAAATGGCAGCGCAATTACGCCGCACTCCTTTTATCGTCCTCCAACTGGATGCAACCGCTTACCCGGGCAACAGTGGCAGCCCACTCTTTGACCCACAAAACGGCAAAGTACTCGGTGTCATCAACATGGTTTTTGTTAAAGGATTAAAAGAAGCGGCCATTACAAATCCGAGCGGTATCAGCTATGCGATTCCAGTTAATTATGTCAGCGACATTCTTAAATTAAAAGTTCCGTGATTTTTGAAGGCTGGATTTTGTCAGTGTTTTTTCAAAAATAAACGATGAACTGAGCACTAATTCCGACAATTTAGGCCAATTCCATATACCCCCCTGTTTTTTTATAATATTTAACGTATCGAATGGGTTTCCCATCGATTAAAAATACGCTTTTCGATAGTTTATTATTAACCCAATACAAGGTTTAGCCTCTACAGTTAAAAGTTAATTTTTATACTACGGTATATTGAGATAAAAACATCAAAATAACTCATGCTTTAAGGCAATTTTAAGTACAAAATACCACGATTTAACGCTCACCTTTCCCCCGTTGCCCTGAGTAACTATTCCCAGATTGTGGATTTTTAATGCATCTGATATATTCATTCGACCTCACCGCAAAAGTAGACATTCAAATGAATACAACAGTTGGCGTAGTAGGGCTTGGCTATGTAGGACTCCCGTTGGCTGTCGAGTTCGGGAAAAAAATTAAGACGGTCGGCTTCGATCTTTCCGAAAAAAAAGTGTCAAACTTTCACAAGTTTATTGACGCTAACGGAGAGTTATCTATTGAAGAGATGCGTGCTGCTGAGTATTTAACCACCAGCACCGATCCAAGCACCTTGTCCTGCGCCGACTTCATCGTCATTGCGGTGCCAACACCAGTCGACTTTGCCCATAACCCTGACTTCACACCACTGCGCGGTGCCAGCGAAACAGTCGGCAGAAATATGAAACGCGGCGCGATTGTCGTCTACGAATCCACCGTTTATCCCGGCGCCACCGAAGAGATCTGTATTCCCATCCTGGAGCGCTTTTCCGGCATGAAATGGAAGCAAGACTTCCATGTCGGCTTCTCTCCAGAACGCATCAATCCCGGCGACAAAGAACATGCCTTACCCAACATCATCAAAGTAGTTTCCGGCGACGATGCAGACACGCTGGACAAAATTGCGACGCTCTATGAAACCATCATCAAAGCAGGTGTTTATCGCGCCTCCAACATCAAGGTAGCCGAAGCGGCCAAGGTAATTGAGAACACCCAGCGCGATTTAAATATTGCCCTAATGAATGAGTTGTCGATTATTTTCGACATGATCGGTATTGATACGCTTGAAGTCTTACAGGCCGCCGGTACCAAATGGAATTTCCTCAATTTCAGACCGGGCTTAGTTGGCGGCCACTGCATCGGCGTTGATCCCTATTACCTGACCCATAAAGCCGACATGCTTGGCTACCATCCGCAAGTGATACTGGCTGGCAGGCGCATTAACGATGGCATGGCCAAGTTTATTGCCGAGAAAGTGGTCAAAGAAATTATTAAGGCTAACCACCACGTTAAAGGTTGCATCGTTAATGTTATGGGGCTGACTTTCAAAGAAAATTGTCCAGACTTACGCAACTCCAAAGTCGCCGACATGATTTACGAATTACAAACCTATGGCGTGGAAGTACATGTGCATGACCCAATCGCCGATGCCGGGGAAGCCCAGCATGAATATGGATTAAAGCTGGACAGCTGGGCGGAATTACCCAAAGCCACCGTCACTATCGCCGCTGTCTCACACCACGAATTGCTGCAACGTCCTTTATCTGATTACCAATCCAAGTCTCTTCCCAACGCCTGCTTCGTCGACATCAAGTCACAATATGATCGCTCCGCATTGACTGCGGCAGGTTTTACTATCTGGCGTCTCTAATTTTTGCTACCGGCGAACGAATTTAAGGCTGACTATGACTACTTATCATGAAGTCCAACAAAAACTGAAGCAGCAACAATCGTGTTGGCTGATTACTGGCGTGGCAGGCTTCATTGGTTCCAACTTATTGGAAACACTGTTAAAGCTAAATCAAAAAGTAGTCGGACTGGATAATTTTTCTACGGGCTATCAGCATAATCTTGATCAGGTGCGAGAACTGGTCGGTAGCAGCGCCTGGAGCAATTTCACCTTTATCAAAGGCGACATCTGCAACCTTAACGACTGCCAGCAAGCATGCGCTGGCGTTGACTACGTGCTGCATCATGCTGCGTTAGGATCGGTGCCACGCTCAATAGAAGACCCCTTGCTCACCAACGCCAGCAATGTCACCGGCTACATCAACATGCTGGTTGCGGCGCGCGATCATCAGGTAAAACGTTTTGTCTATGCCGCTTCCAGCTCAACCTACGGCGACCATCCTGATTTACCAAAAGTAGAATCCGTAATCGGCAAGCCCTTGTCGCCCTACGCGGTGACCAAGTACGTCAATGAGCTGTACGCCGATGTTTTTCAACGATGCTATGGCATCTCGTCGATAGGCTTGCGCTACTTTAATGTGTTTGGCCCACGGCAAGATCCCAACGGCGCTTATGCCGCCGTCATCCCGCAATGGATCGCCGCGCTGATTCAAAACCGCGCTCTGTACATTAATGGCGACGGCGAAACAACCAGAGATTTCTGCTACGTAGAAAACGTTGTGCAAGCAAATATTTTGGCGGCACTGACCACCGATAGTGCTGCCATTAACCAGGTCTACAATGTGGCGCTGAACGACAGCACTAGTTTGAACCAGCTATACCAAATGATGCGCGCTGCGCTGATAGACAGCTTTGCTCACATTCGCGAACATCAACCGAGTTTTCAAACTTTCCGTGCTGGCGATATCCGCCATTCTCAAGCCGATATTTCCAAAGCGCGCGAATTGCTCGGCTACGCTCCAGCGTATCGGGTTGATCAAGGACTCAGCAAAGCAATGGACTGGTACAAACACGACTTGGCGAACAGAAATTAAACCGGATAATTTATTAGTTTGCAAACCGGATATGCGCTTCACAGCCGCGCTATGACACAGGTATGCGTCTATACCAACTTTGACGCTCTCCCCGCTGCCTACCGTGCATTGTTCGATGCATCCTGTCAGCGCGACGGTTTTTTTCTAAGCTGGCCGTGGTTCCATAATTTAAGCCGCAAGGGAATGGAAGCCAGTCTAAATTTACGCATTTATGGCGTTGAATCAAGCGAATTACAATCACACATTCAATCAGAAACACCTCAGCTAAAAGCGCATCTAGCCCTGCCAATGTGTTTTAGCGCATCCAGCCATAACCCGTTGCAACCTAACACCTTGCGCGCCGTTGCCACATATTATTCATCGTTGTTTGGCCCCGTCTTTACCGAACTCAACACAGAACAGCACCTGCATACGCTGATTACGTTTATCGCTGGCGAACTCCCGCGCTGGGACATCGTTGACATGCACCCACTACCCAACGACACGGCCTGGTTCCTAACTATGCAGCAAGCTTTCCGTCAGGCAGGGATGGCGGTTGATAGCTATTATTGCTTCGGAAATTGGTATCTTCAGGTACGACAAAGAACCTACCAGCAATACTTCGATGCGCTACCATCCAAGCTGAAAAATACCGTGCTGCGTAAAACCCGTTTTCTGCAAAATGCCGGGCGCTTGCATTTAAAAATTGCCGCAACTATTCCCGATGTGGAAATAGTTACAGCAGCCTATATGAACGTATATAAAAATAGCTGGAAGCATCCCGAACCTTTTCCTGACTTTATCCCAGGATGGCTGGCGGAAAGCGCTGCACAAGGATGGTTACGCCTGGGGCTAGCTTACGTAGACGGCAAACCTGTTGCAGCACAAATATGGTTAGTACAACAAGGCAAAGCGTCTATCTACAAACTGGCGTACGACCAGCAATTCGCCCACTACTCTATCGGCTCCATACTCACCGCCCATATGATGCAACACGTGATTGATGTCGATCGCGTTGATGAGGTCGACTATCTGACTGGCGATGAAATCTACAAACAAGACTGGATGTCGGATCGCCGGGAGCGCTGGGGAATTATTGCCTTTAATCGCGCCAGTGTAAAAGGCCGGTTGGCTTACTACTACCACTTGGCACGGCGTTACGCGAAACGCTTCCATAAATAGTTTCAAGGCAGTTTCCATGTTGCAATATTTATGGTGAATGAAAAAATGCTGCGATGTTGTAAAAATGCACCTATAAATAATCAGGGTGCAATCATAAAAATACACATTGCAAGGCATGGCGCAGGGCTTGCCAGTAGAAAGCCAATCCAACTCAAAGAAAGTTAATAATTTCCACATTATTTCAACGAAAATTTAGTGTAATCTTCTCGATGTACAACAAGTACCACCTATCGAAAATAGCAACGCAACTCAATGTAGCGGCAGCAAATTGTTCAAATCACCGAATTACCATCACCATTAACGCATTCAAACAACGTCACTAAACCGAGATTTTGACTTCCAGTCAAAAGGGGTAAAAATATGTCACTCAATAGAATTGTGCAAACAAGTGCAAAAGTGCTTCCCGTTGCCTTGCTTTTGATCTTCGGCCTAACCGCATGCAATAAATTTAGAAGCGCTGAAAAGTTCATTGCAGATGCCAAAAGCTATGAGCAGAAAGGAGATCACAAGGCAGCCGTAATCCAGCTTAAAAATGCGCTGCAAAAAGACCCTAATAATTCTAGCGCTCGCCTCCTGCTCGGAACCATCTATATCGAAACAGGCGAAGCCGCTTCGGCTGAGAATGAACTCCGTAAAGCAGCCAGCCTGGGAGTGAAGAAAGACCAGGTACTGCCACTGCTGGCAAAGTCTTTATTATTGCAGAGCCAATTCAAGAAAGTATTGAGCGAAACCGACCAGGCGACCAATCTCAACGCCGATCCAGACATGCTAACTATGCGCGGCAACGCCTTACTAGGGTTGAGACAATATAGTGAAGCCAAGGATGCTTATGAACTAGCACTCAAGGCACAAGCCGACTACCCAGCTGCACTGATCGGACTTTCTAAGCAAGCCTATTTCGAGAAAGACATTGCAGGGGCGAACAAGTATGCCGACCTTGCTACCAGCAAGAACTCCAAAAGCATCGAAGCCTGGATATTCAAGGGTGACTTATTGCGCATGCAAAGCCAACCGGATTTGGCGCTGTTAGCCTATGGGGAAGCATTGAAACTGCAAGCAGACAATTCAACGGCGTTAATCGAAAAAGCCAATGTAGAAATCAGCATGAAGAAATTTGCTGAAGCGCAGGCCGATATTCTGGCGGCAAAGAAAGCCAACCCAGGGAATCTGGTCGCCATCTACACCCAAGCACTGCTCGATTTCAGCCAGGGCAAAAATAAAGAGGCGCTTGAATCTCTTCAACAAGTACAAAAAAGTGCGCCTAAGTACATGCCGGCAATCTTATTGACGGGCGCTGTGCAGTTCGCACTAGGATCAACCAAACAATCCGAAGTCTACTTACAAAAATACCTGGAAGGAAACCCAGGCAGTGTGTATGCACAAAAAATGCTGGCCGCCAGCCAGCTCAAAAACGGACAAGCGGATAAAGCCCTGGAAACCCTGGATGCAACGTTAAAAGACGACAGCATTCAAGACAATCAATTATTTGCCATTGCAGGTGACGCGGCAACCCGTACTAGAAATTACACCAAGGCAAACGAATACTTCGAAAAAGCGATCGCTTTAGCTCCGGAAAATGCCAATTACCACTCCGCACTGGCCGTCAGCAAACTCAGCATGGGCGACAACGACAGAGCTATTTCCGAGCTGGAAACAGCCACAACATTAAACAACAAGTCCTCATCCTCCTCCAAATCTGGCGTGCTGTTAGTCATGACTTATATGCACCTGCAAGATTTTGACAAGGCGCTAACTACGATTAAGGCGCTAGAAAAAGATCAGCCTGAAAACCCCATGCTGAAAAACCTGACAGGCGGCATTTATTTGAATAAAAATGACAAGGCGAATGCGAGAGCAAATTTTGAAAAAGCGCTAGCGTTGCAACCTACTTACTTTCCAGCAAGTTTCAACCTTGCCAGCATGGATATCCGGGAAAAAAAATTTGATGAGGCAAAAAAAAGAATTATGTCCATGCTGAGTAAAGACAACAAAAATCTTCAGGTAAATCTCGCACTAGCCGGTTTAGCGCAACTACAAGGCAACAAAGAGGAAACAAAAAAGTGGCTGGAAAAGGCGCATGAAGAACATCCAGAATCTCTACAGGCGGCCCAGATACTCATTACATACTATCTAGGTACACAAGATAAGCAAAAAGCACTGACAATGGCCAAGAATTTACAAACGTCAAATCCTGAGAACCGGGGATATCTTAATTTGCTGGCTCAAACCCAAGAAATGGCCGATGACAAACAGGGTGCAGTAGCAAGTTTCACGATGCTTGCGGCATTACGGCCCAATTCGCCTGATGAGCAATTCCGCGTGGCAGTTGCATACATCTCCATAGGCAAAGAAACTGAAGCAATTGACGCACTGAAAAAAACCCTTAGATTAGATCCAAAGTTCCTCAAAGCACAAATCGCTATGGCAGGTATTCAAACTAAACATGGCGATTTTGAGCTAGCTTTACAATTCGCTCAGCAAGTACAGAAACAAAGTCCAAAAGGACCAGAAGGTTACGTGATGGAGGGCGACATTCTCATGGCCAAGAAAAAGCCTGAGCTTGCAGTAAAAGCATATGAAACTGCGTACAACCTGAGCAAACACGGCCCAATGCTGGTTAAACTGCACTATGCGCTGGTTCAAAATGGAAAAGATAAAGAAGCCGATGCAAAAGTATTACAGTGGCTGAAAGACAACCCCACTGACCTCAGTACACGACTGTATTTGGCAATATATTGGCTCGGTTCACAGAAAAGCAAATTACCCGCCATTGAACAATTTCAGATTATCTTAAAGAACGATCCGAATAATTTGGTCGCGCTAAATAATCTGGCTTGGGCATACGACCAGGAAAAAAATCCGCAGGCATTGCAGTACGCAGAAAAATCGTATCAAATCGCGGCGGGTAACCCTCAAATTCTGGATACCTATGGCTGGATACTGGTAGAAAAAGGCGAAGTCGCACGCGGCCTGCCGATGTTACAGCAAGCCGCCAAAATAATTCCTGCTGAGAGCGAAGTGCGATATCACCTGGCATTTGCACTAGCCAAATCAGGGGAAAAAGATAAGGCCAGAAAGGAACTGGAACAAATTACAGCTGGCAAAGACTTCCCGAATATGAAAGAAGCCAAGAGCTTATTGGTGCAGATGTCCTTGTAAATGGGGGGGGGGTGATAGCTAATAAGATTTATATAAAATAATCTGATTGGGTACCATCCTCATAGAGAATTAAAATAGCTCAAGCAAGAAGTTATAGGTTCAACACGTGGCATCACGACCTTACACATCGTCACTCTTGCGTAGGCGGGAACCTAGTTGCACGCGAGTGCTGGCAATGATAATGAAGGCTTCAGATACTTATTCCATCACCAAATCATCAACAATCGCATTGTTTATTTAACGATTTACCGCATCAATCCTGGACTCCCGCCTACGCGGGAGTGACGGTTTCTGAAGATAGTAATTAATCAAAAAATAAAGGCCTCAACGAGGCCTTTATTTTTATCTCAATTTACTACGACACAAATAACGACTTAGAAGAAGCTTTGCGGGATAACCAATATATCACCTGGAAGCACTGGCATATTTGCTGAAATATCACCATCTTTAAGTAAGTCATTTAAGCGCACACTCAATTTTTGCTGCTTGCCATCAACAGTACGCACAATGCTCGCCTTATTACCTGCTGCAAAATCGGTCATACCGCCGACAGCAATCAATACATCCATCAGCGACATACCCTGACGATAGGCCAACGCTTGTGGCTTGGCAGCTTGCCCTATTACGCGTATCTGTTCTGCATAGGGCCCGCTAAACATGGTCACAATCACCGTCACGACCGGTTGCTGAATAAATTTGGCCAGGGCCTTTTCGATGTCGCGTGCCAGCTGCGAAGGAGTCTTGCCATTAGCGACAATATCTTCAACCAGTGGAGTTGTAATTTTACCGTCTGGACGTACAGGCACGACCATCGACACCTCTGGGTTGCGCCAGACAATTACGTTGACCGTATCGCCGGCACCTATCAGGTAATCATTATTTGATGCCTGTACATCAGTACTACCCGGGGGATTCACGTTCGTAGCACATCCGCCGAGGCAGATGATGCAGACAGCCAATGATAGGCAGGCAAGCCAGTTCAGCGTATTTAGACGTAGCGTATTCACTTGAATTCCCTATTCGCGATGAGATCGGGCGCAGGACAAATTGACAACCTGTCTTACACTCAATTTAAGTTAACAAGAAGAAATAAAGTTACCACCAACTAGATGAAATGCAACGATGCACTAACAAAAACTAACACTCATCAACTATAAATATTTTTAGGCGAAAACAATTCATAAATCAATGTTTCCAGACTGGATTAAGATATGCTAATGTGAAACACACTATGCTACAGCCTCGATTTTTTTTCACCCAAATTCAGTAATTCGTTGATAATTTACAACAAATTAACTTACATTGTTTTACAGCAGCCATCATAATTTTACGAATCAATTTTGTTTTATACATATGGTAAAACCAAGCTAGAGCTACGTTTTTTTTGTTTTTCTGCATCAATGAAATGTTATTAATATCTGAATAAAACATTCAACTATCTCAAATAAACTGGTAAGTTATGCGTTGTATTTAACGCTGTTCATACACATGGGAGTTTGTCGCATGGGGGATCAGGTAAAACAACTACAGTCTCTATTCAGGGGCGGTTGGAAGTATCGCTGGTATGCAGTAAGTATCGCGTGGCTAATTTCAGTCATCGGCTTTGTCGTCATTTACAAATTGCCAGACAACTACCAGTCGTCAGCCAGGGTTTTTGTCGACACGCAGAGTATATTAAAGCCGCTGCTTTCCGGGATGACCAGTGTTCCCAATGTGGAACAACAAGTTTCCATCATGAGCCGCACTCTGTTGAGTCGCCCTAATATTGAGCGCGTCATGCGCATGGTTGATCTGGACTTAACCACCAACAATGGCAAAGACCGCGAAAAATTAATAGATACGTTAGTCTCGTCCATCAAAATTAGCAGCACCACACAAAACGATATCTACAGCATTACCTATAACGACGAAAGTCCCAAGGTCGCCAAGGATGTAGTCCAATCACTATTGACCATCTTTGTTGAAGGTAGTCTCGGCGACGAAAGACAGGATTCCGAAAAGGCTATTCTGTTTATCGATAATCAAATCAAAATTTACGAAGAAAAACTGGCAGCGGCAGAGAATGCCCTCAAAGAATTTAAGCTTAAAAATATCGGACTGCTACCTCGCCAAGGTACGGATTCCGGCAGCAAGTTAATGGATATCACCGAAAACCTGAATCAATCCAGACTGGAATTGGCTGAAGCTGAACAAGGGCGAGACGCGATCAAGAAACAAATCGCCAGCATAGAATTACCACCAAAAACCGATGAGACACCGGTAGCGGTACCTAATCCAGAAATAGATGATCGCATTCAGTCAGTAACCAAAAACCTTGACTCCTTACGCTTGCAATTTACTGAAGAACATCCCGACATCATCTCGTCCAAGCGCTTGCTGGCTCAGTTACAAGCTCGCAAACAAGAAGAAGCAAAAATGAAGAAGCCAGAAGCGGCTAATCTTTCAGCTAACCCCTTGTTCCAGCAATTAAAAGTATCTTTAGCGGCCGCCGAAGCCAAGGTGGCTTCCATGCACGCAAGGGTTGAAGAATATTCCTCGCGCAGCGCGCGGCTTAAAGCATTAACGGTTGCCGGTCCAGAAGTTGAATCGCAATTAGCCCAGCTTAATCGCGACTACCTGATCAACAAAGAAAATTATGAAAAACTCGTTGCCAGCAGAGAGTCGGCAAAAATTTCCAGCGACTTGAGCGCAACGACCCAGATGATGACGTTCCGGGTTATTGATCCTCCAACGGCGCCGCTATCACCGGTTGGGCCAAATCGCTTGAAATTATTTTCTATTATTTTCGTCGCGGCATTAATACTAGGCGTACTAGGGTCTGTATTGATGAGCAAAATCAGGCCAACTTTCCTCACTCAATTTGATTTAGTCGAAGCTACTGGTTTAACCATTCTTGGATCTGTTTCAATGAATTGGACCGAGCTTGAAAAGGTCAGGCGCAAGCGCAGTATGTATGCATTTGTGCTCTCTTTCTTTGTGCTTCTGGTGTTTTACTCTGCAATGATGACCACGATCTACATCAGCACTTAGTGGTTACTTAATGGCACGACTCAGGGAAATGCAATTTAGCTTTATTTACGTCGGAAATTTAAACGGAATTTGGAGTTAGCGTGAGCATAATTGAAAAAGCGATTAATAGACTTGATCATGGCAAAGCAGTAGCACCGGATACTGTCCAGCTTGAACCAAAGCACCTAGCCGAACCAGAGAAAGAACCGACACCAGCAGTAACAACAACGACTATTCCTGAAGCAGCAGCGCCCTCGCAAGTTCACTTTTTAGGGGGGAAACGCACCTCAAGAATGATTGAGATAGATCTGGCTCAATTACATCAGCTTGGCATGGTCACGCCCGATGCCGAACGTAGTGTGATTGCTGAAGAGTTTCGCCGGATTAAACGCCCGTTGATTGAAAAAACATTTAATGCCAACGCTGCCGCACTGAAACACGGCAATCTGATCATGGTCGCCAGCTCCCTGCCCGGCGAAGGAAAAACGTTCTGCGCGGTAAACCTTGCAATTAGTATCGCGATGGAATTAGATCACACCGTTTTGTTAGTTGATGCCGACGTGGCTCGCCCTTCCGTGCCGCGCTATTTGAGTGTTGTTCAGAACCAGGATGCCAGCACTATCGGCTTGATGGACGTATTACTAGATGACAAACTCGATCTCGCTGATGCGATGTTAAGAACTAACATCGATACGTTAACCATACTAAGAGCCGGACGTAGTCACAAACGCGCTACCGAGTTGCTAGCCAGCCAGGCGATGAGCCGATTGTTAGATGAAATTTCCAGCCGTTATCCTGAACGTATCGTTATTTTTGATTCCCCGCCCTTACTGTTAAGTACTGAGGCCAGAGTACTTGCCAGCCAAATGGGGCAAATTGTGCTGGTGGTCGAAGCGGAGTCGACCACACAATACGCAGTCAAAGAAGTATTACGTCAATTGCAGTCGCAAAAAAATATAACATTGCTCTTTAACAAAGTTAAAGCTTTTGCAGGCGAGGAATACTATGGTAGCTATTATGGCTAAACAGTCGATGGGCAAAAAGAGTCGCTTGTATACCTTATTGGCTGCGGCTTTTGTCGCACCTCTATCGCTAGGATTGCCGAGTTTTGCGCAAACTAATCCGCAAACTGGTGGAGGAACAACTAACGGGACACCTGCCGCGACAGTTAATGGGCAAGCTAATGGCGGAACAACTAGCGGGACAACAGCAGCGAATGCGCAGGCAAATGAGGAGACATCTAACGGGGCAAGTACGCCGACAGTTAATGCGCAAGCAAGAGGCTGGACCATTACACCGTCAGTTAATTTATCCGAAACCTATACGGACAATGTCAAGTTACAGCCCGCAGGCCAGGCAACCAGCGCATTCATTACAGAAGTTGCGCCGGGAATCGACATAACAGCGGCCACCCGGCGGTTAAAACTGGACTTGGATTACGCAGTACAAAATTTGCATTACTCTGGCGATGATCTGGGCAACGAACGCACCAATCAACAACTGAATGCCAAGTCCAAACTAGACCTGATTGATAACTTTTTTTATATCGACGGCACCGCCAACATCAGTCAACAAAACCAAACGCCATTCGGACCGGATACTACCAATAATTTAAACCTGTCGGATAACCGGGTAACCATCAGAACGTACAGCCTCTCCCCCTATTTGCATGAGACGTTTCAGCAGACGGCCACCGGTGAGCTGCGTTACTCGCGTGACTCGGTTGCTACCAGTCTAAGTGGCCTGACAAACAGCACGGCCGATACAATTCAAGCATCGCTAAAAAGCGGCAGTGCTTTCAAAGCCTTCAATTGGGACTTCGAGAGCAGCGATCAAAAGATTCATTACACCGATGAATCCGACATTGAGATGCAGAGCAACATACTTAATTTTGGCTATCATTTTTCGTCCCAGTTTGAATTGACTGGTGACGCAGGGTATGAAAAAAACAACTATGTTGCACTGAACAGTGAGGCACCTGCGGGAACAACATGGTCAGGTGGCTTTGCATGGACGCCGTCGGACAGAACCAATGTTGCTGCCAGCGTAGGCAAACACTATTACGGCAATTCCTATATGTTTTCGCTAAACCAGCGTACTCGCGCTACGGTCTGGACCTTGGGCTACAACGAAAGTATTACCACAACACGCTCCCAGTATTTGCTTCCTGTCACCACGAATACCTCTGCTTTACTCAACTCACTGTGGCAGGCTAGCATACCTGACGCGGCTCAGAGGCAGCAGGCTGTTAATGCATTTATTCAAGAGAATGGCCTACCAAGCGCACTGAATTCTTCGGTCAACACGCTAGCGAATCAAGTATTCTTGCAAAAAAGTTTGTTAGGATCGGTTGCGATTACCGGCGCCCAAAATACTGTGATGCTTAATCTATTCAATATCCAGCGCGATGCGCAATCAGTGAGCATCGTTGACGATACCGGCTTACTTGGCAACACGAATCAGGCATTGCTGAACAACACGCGACAAACTGGTGCTAACGCATTATGGAGCGTCAAATTCGGCCCACGGACTGATGCCAGCATCATGACAGGCTACACAAGAGCCGTATCGAACAGTACGGGAATTACTTACAACAACAAGTCAACAACGCTCACGTTTAGCCATCAATTACAACCAAAGCTGAAAGCCATGCTGGAACTCATGCGACTACAAAATGATTCCAATGTGAGCACCGGCGATTTTAAGGAAAATGCCATTTCGGTTTTCCTCCTACTCGGCTTTTGATAGGTATTCGATGTACGAAACATTTTATGGCTTTAATGCCAAACCATTCCAGCTAAAACCCGACCCACGCTTTTTCTTTGGCAGCAAGGGTCACAATCGTGCGATGGCCTATCTTGAATATGGGATATCGCAAGGTGAAGGTTTTATTGTCATAACCGGCGAAATTGGCGCGGGTAAAACCACGCTCATGCGTAACCTATTCTGCGAGTTAAAGTCGGAGAACATCGTCGCTGCGCAGATCGTCAATACCCATGTCGGCTCCGACGACATACTCAGACTAGTCGCCGCCGCTTTTGGGCTCGAATATGAAAACGCCACCAAAGCAACCTTGCTGCACCGCGTTGAGCAATTTCTTAAGCAATGCGACAGGCAGGGAAAACGTGCTTTGCTGGTCGTCGATGAAGCGCAAAACTTGACTCCGCGGGCAGTAGAAGAATTGCGTATGCTGTCCAATTTTTATACCGAAGACAAATCCCTGCTGCAAACGTTCTTGCTAGGCCAGCCGGAATTCAGACGTGTCTTGCTAAGCGAAGACATGGAACAATTACTGCAAAGGGTGATTGCCAGCTACCACCTTGGCCCACTTGATATTGGAGAAACCCAATCGTATATCGAACACCGGCTACAAACAGTGGGCTGGAAAGGTAATCCAACCATCAGCACCGAAGCTTTTTCTGCAATTTATAGCTACACCGGCGGCATTCCAAGAAAGATCAATTCCTTGTGTGATCGTATGTTTCTGATGGGTTACATCGAAGAGTTGCAGGCTTTTGACGAATCCGAAGTCAATCAAGTCATTGCCGACATCAAACAAGAATTTAAACTACCGCCAGAAAAGGTTGAAATTCCCGTCAACTTAACTGCGCTAGGCTTGAAAGACTCCTACGCCTACTCTAACGCTGAAAATATGGATGACAGGATGGCCAGGATGGAGCGATCAATTAGTTCCGTTATTGACGCCTTGAAGAAAATGTTGCCGTCTTCAAAGATGAATAACTCCCCCGACTAGGTATGAACTCACCTGCCACGAAGCCCATTTGTAACGCGATGACGATCGACGTGGAAGATTATTTCCAAGTATCGGCATTTGCCAACCACATTTCTCGCGACAGCTGGCCTTCGCAAACCTGCCGCGTCGAACGCAATGTAGATTTGATTTTAGGCTTGCTCGATGCGGCACAAGTTAACGCCACATTTTTCACATTAGGCTGGATCGCAGAACGCTATCCGGCCATGATAAAAAAAATCGTCGCGGGCGGCCATGAATTAGCCAGCCACGGCTACGGACACTTACGCGTTTCCGATCAGTCTGAAGCGGAATTCATGGAAGATATCAGCAGCAGCAAACATCTGTTAGAAGATTTAGGCGGGCAAAAAATACTTGGCTATCGCGCACCGAGTTTTTCAATCGGTACCAAAAACCTGTGGGCTCTAGATACGTTGCTTAAAGCAGGCTATCGCTACAGCTCCAGCATTTATCCAATCAAACATGACCACTATGGCATGCCAGATGCACCGCGTTTTGCGTTCTACCCGAACGGTGCCGATGGCCTGCTGGAGCTGCCGATTACCACCGTGCGTATTATGCAAAGAAACTACCCAGCTGGCGGCGGCGGTTTTTTTCGTTTATTACCGTACCCAATATCCCATTGGCTGATACAGCGGGTTAACCAGCAAGACAAACAGCCGGGTATTTTTTATTTCCACCCTTGGGAAGTCGACCCAGATCAGCCGCGTCAACAAAATATTGGGCTAAAAACCCGCTTTCGCCATTATGTAAACCTGTCCCGCACCGAATCGCGATTAAAGTCATTGACGCGCGATTTCAAATGGGGTCGCATGGATAAAATTTTTTTGACAAAATCATGAATACCGTCACTGAAAACGCACTCCAAAGCTTTAGCGCTCCTGATAGCGATCTTGACAGGGCTGCCAATAGCGCCCCGCTTATTATCAAACTCATGCAAGCAAACGACACGCAACGTTGGGACGAGTTTGTGCAGCGCTGCCCGGATGCTACTTTTTTTCATCGGGCCGGATGGCAATCCGTAATAGAACGTGCGTTCGGACATAGAACATGGTTTTACTACGCTGAGTCCGGCGATGAAATCATCGGCGTTTTACCGTTGGCGGAGATCAAGAGCGCTTTATTTGGTCATTCACTTTGCTCGCTGCCCTTTTGCGTGTACGGCGGTGTCGCCAGTGAATCTTCGGCGGCCAAGCTTGCATTAACGCAGAAAGCCCAAGAGCTGGCGGCGTTGTTAAAGGTTGGTTATCTGGAGTACCGCAATATTCAACCGCAAAACCCGTCTTGGCACGGCAAAGATCTGTATGTTACGTTCCGCAAGGAAATCGATCCTGATGAAGAAAAAAATATGCTGGCGATTCCACGCAAACAAAGGGCGATGGTACGCAAAGGAATCAAGGCTGAATTACACAGTGAACTTGATCAAGGCATAGAGCGCTTCTTCCATGCTTACGCCAGCAGCGTACACAGACTAGGTACACCCGTTTTATCCAAACAATTCTTCCGATTATTGAAAGAAGTATTCGCTGAGGATTGTGAGGTGCTGACGATCACTAAAGACAGCCGGGTCATTGCTAGCGTCATGAGTTTTTACTTCAGAGATGAAGTGCTTCCGTATTACGGTGGCGGTACTGCCGAAGCCCGTGAAGTCGCGGGCAATGATTTTATGTATTGGGAACTGATGCGCCGCGCCTGCGCCAGAGGCTATAAAATTTTCGATTTCGGGCGCAGCAAGCGCGGCACCGGCTCCTTCGATTTCAAAAAAAACTGGGGCTTTGAACCGCAACCGCTGTATTACGAATATCAATTGCACGCATCAAACGCGGTTCCCGACAACAATCCCCTGAATCCGAAGTACCAACTATTCATCAAAATGTGGCAGCGCTTGCCCTTGTCGGTAGCTAATTTCATTGGGCCGCACATTGTGAAGAATCTGGGATGAGGGACAAGATGACTAAGCCAGCCAAGGAAAATTTGCTGCTGCTGGTGCACCGTATTCCCTTTCCTCCGAACAAGGGGGACAAAATACGCTCCTTCCATTTACTGAAACACTTGCTTCTCAACTATCAGGTGCATCTGGGTTGTTTTATTGATGACGACAACGACAGGCAGTATGTAAATACCGTCAAAGAAATGTGCGGCGAGTCCTATTTCGGTGCACTACATCCGCTCAAAGCAAAAGTGCGCAGCCTCGGCGCGCTGCTGTCAAATCGCCCGCTCTCGCTGGATTACTACCGCGATAAGCAAATGCAAGAATGGGTCGACGCCACCTTGAGCAAACATCAGATACAGCGGGTCGTGGTGTTTTCATCGGCAATGGCGCAATTTATAGAACATGTAACTCAGGCACGGCGAGTCATTGACTTCGTCGACGTAGATTCAGACAAATGGCTGCAATACGCGGGCAAAAAAATCTGGCCGATGAGCTGGCTTTACCAAAGAGAAGGTACACAGTTACTCAACTACGAACGCAGGGTGGCGCGGGAATGTGACGTATCCCTTTTCGTTTCCGAAACAGAAGCCAACCTATTCAAACGCCTGGCACCTGAAAGTAGCGCAAAGATCGATTTTTTTAACAACGGTGTTGACACTGACTATTTCTCACCCGAGTTAACACATGCTAATCCCTACAACGCAGGTCAGCAGGTTATCGTTTTCACTGGCGCAATGGATTATTGGCCGAATATCGACGCAGTCCAATGGTTCGCACAAGAAGTACTCCCGCTGATACGTGAACGCAACCCAACGGCCTGTTTCTACATCGTCGGAACACGACCGAGTGACGCAGTAAAAAATCTGACCCGGCAACCGGGAGTACACGTAACCGGTTCAGTCCCCGACGTGCGCCCTTACCTTGCACACGCACGCGTTGTCGTTGCGCCATTGCGTATCGCACGCGGTATCCAGAACAAAGTATTAGAAGCGATGGCGATGGCCAAAACGGTACTGGTATCCGCTCAGGCGTTAGAAGGAATTGAAGCGGAGCTTG
This sequence comes from Solimicrobium silvestre, assembly GCF_002976435.1. Lineage (GTDB taxonomy): Bacteria > Pseudomonadota > Gammaproteobacteria > Burkholderiales > Burkholderiaceae_D > Solimicrobium > Solimicrobium silvestre. Next base: position 202,994 of record NZ_PUGF01000007.1, read on the forward strand.
GCCGTGATTTATTAATGGCGCAGAACGCGGCGCAATTTGCGGGCTATGCCTGTCTGGTTTTGGACGGCAAACAGGAAGAGCTGGGGTCGGCTGCGCGCGCCAAAGTGCTGGCACGTTATAACTGGACAGCTAATCTGTCCCGTGTTGATGCATTGCTTGACCCGGATAGAAGTGAATCTTCCAACATAAATTCACAAGAGCAAAGGTACTAATGTGGACGCCGCAATAAAAATTGAAGCTAATTACTGGAAAATATTAGCTAAAGGATTAGCTATTGTTGCGGCATTCATTGCGCCCTTCCTGATCTATTTCAGCACCACCACCTCAATCATCTCAATCTGGAATAGCTCAGAAACGTTCGCACACGGCTATATCATCCTGCCCATCAGCCTGTGGCTAATATGGCGCCGCAGACAGGCTTTAGCGCTGCTCCCTATCCAACCGTTTTGGCCGGGTCTGGCACTAATCTTGGTAGCTGGCGCCGGATGGATGCTAGCTGATTTAGGCGATGTGCAAGTGGTGCGCCAGTACAGCTTTGTTGCGCTGCTACCGCTCACAGTCTTGGTCATACTCGGCTGGCGCATGGCGCTGACAATGGCTTTTCCTCTCTGTTTTTTAATGCTGGCCGTACCTTTCGGCGACGTGTTTATCGAACCGCTGATCAACTTCACTGCCGACTTTACCGTCGCAGCACTACAAATGACCGGCATCCCGGTGCTGCGTAATGGAACTAGCTTTTCCCTCCCAAGCGGTAACTGGCAGGTTGCCGAAGCATGTAGCGGCGTGCGCTATTTAATTTCCTCATTTACCCTCGGCTGCCTCTATGCCTACCTGACTTATCACTCATGGAAGAAGCAACTGATTTTTGTTGTCATGGCCATTATCGTTCCCATCTTCGCCAATGGCGTGCGTGCCTACCTGATCGTAATGCTGGGCCACCTGAGCGGCATGACACTGGCAGTCGGTGTAGACCATATAATCTACGGCTGGCTATTCTTCGGTCTAGTGATGTTTTTGATGTTCTGGATAGGTAATTATTGGCGCGACGATAATGATAAAGCTGGGTCGGCAATGGCGATCAATCATCTGACTGGAACAGCCGGCGCAACGACTTATCAAGTAATGGCAGCTACAGCGGCAGTTATCATTTGTCTCGCCATCTGGCCGTTGTACGCCAACTATATTACCCGTGCCAACCACAACCCCGTCATCGCCCGTTTAGATAATTTTCAGTCCGACTGGCCAAAAACCAGTTCGTTTACCGACTGGAGTCCAAGCTACCTGCCTGACAGCACAGAACTCAACCAGTCTTATGCCAAGGATGGTCATCAAATTAATTTACTGGTGAAGTACTACCGCAACCAAACCCATGACACGGCGCTCATCAGCAGCAACAACCGCATGATCCGTGACGGCGAAGAGTTGTGGATCAAGACCAGCACAATCACCCGCGATGAAAAATTTAACGGCATCAACCTAGGCGCAGCCCGTACCTTATCGGTAAGTGAAGCGCAAATCAAAAGCAGTAGCGAACATTTGCTAGTCTGGTCCTGGAATTGGATTAGCGGCCAATTCATCGTCAATAATTATCTGGGCAAAATATTACAAACCCGGGATAAATTACGAATAGCCGGCGACGATGGTGCCGCAGTAATCTTGTCGGCTCCCTATACTGAAAATCCAGAAGAAGCGCGCTTAGTATTGCGGCGGTTCCTGAGCACGAATCTGGACAGAATCGAAGCAACGCTGAATGCCAATCGAAAGCCATGAGTTGAAATCATGTCAGCAATAATCAACCCCGCACCCTTGGTAGTGCACCTTATTTTCCGTCTGGATTTTGGCGGGCTTGAGACATTACTCGTCGAGTGCGTCAACCATATTCCACCGAATCGCTATCGCCACGCAATCATTTGCCTAACTGACTTTACCGAATTTTCCAACAAAATCACACAACCAGGAGTAGAGATTTATGCGCTACATAAACCTCCAGGATTAGGGTTTGATATTCATATCGCGTTATGGAAATTATTGAGAAAATTGCGTCCAACAATTCTACACACCTACAATCTGGCGACGATAGAATATACCTTTACCGCAGCGTTAGCGGGCGTACCGATACGCATACATGCGGAACACGGGCGCGACATGGCCGACCCAGAAGGGAAAAATACCAAGCATAACTTTTTGCGCCGCCACCTAGCCCCATTAATTGATCGTTATGTACCAGTATCAAGCGACCTGCAACAATGGCTAACAAAGGTTGTGCGCATCCCCGTCGCTAAGCAATTGCTAATCAATAATGGCGTCGACACAGAAAAATTTCAGCCCAACAAATCAGTATCGATACCAGCGTCACCCTGGACATCAGAACACCTTGTTATCGGCACCGTAGGACGAATTCAAGACATCAAAAACCACAGCGGCTTAGTGCGTTCTTTTCAACGCTTGCAGCAGCTATTACCACAGCACAAAGATAGATTAAGACTCAGCATAATTGGCGATGGCCCATTGCTACCAACACTAAAAATGCAGGTAGAGGCCGCCGGTTTGAGCAATGTGGTCTGGCTACCTGGCGCACGCGCAGACGTTACCGAATTAATGCACAGCTTCACACTATTTACCTTACCGTCATTAGCCGAAGGCACACCGGTAACACTACTAGAAGCAATGGCCTGCGGCCTGCCGGTAGTAGCATCACACGTAGGCGGCATTCCAGAAGTGATTAGCGACCAAATTCATGGCAGCTTAGTACCCGCCGCTGATGAGGAAGCGCTGGCAAATGCACTTGCAAACTATATAAAGCAACCTGAGCTTGCAACACGGCATGGCGCAGCTGCATGCATCCGAATAGAACAAAAATACAGCCTGACGTCGATGTTAAATGCCTATACCAATTTGTACGATGTATTGTGCAAAGAAAAATTTAAGCATGTGCCATTAGCTCATGTAATACCCAGAGCTGATTGAAATATGTATGTGTTGTAGTTGACGTTGCCTTTGACGTTGGTTTTGACCTACCCCCACTTCTAGTTCGGCCGGTTTTTCTAAGGAAAAAAGGATCAGAAAGGTTCGTTGTTTGAGCGTAGCGAGTTTCGAACTTTTCCCTTTTTTTCTTAGAAAAATCGGGGTTTCCGAAATAGCGTGGTCGCCTTTTTTGGGTTACCTTTTTTGGCGAAGCAAAAAAGGTAACTAGCCGCCGGTGTAGCAGGGGTTTTGAGTGGCATGCCACTCACCTGCGGAACGGTCTCCGCATGCAGGCGGAGACTCCCTCCCTATAGGGATACAGGGTCTACCACCGGCCTACTGACCTTAAAAGTACCGCAGTAGCAGATTAATTTAAAAACCGACAAACTCAGGGAAACCCAAACATCATGTGCGGAATAGTAGGAATATTTGACACCCAAGGCACCAGAGAAATAAACCGTCAAACCCTAAACAAAATGAACGAAAGCCAGCACCACCGCGGCCCGGACGAAGGTGAACTGCACCTGGAAACTGCTCTAGGAATGGGCCATCGCCGCCTATCAGTAATTGATCTAGAGTCAGGCCAGCAACCCCTATTCAATGAAGACCGCAGCGTAGTAATCGTCTACAACGGCGAAATCTACAATTACCGCGAATTAATGTCCGAGCTAATCCAACTAGGCCACAAATTCCACACCCGTTCCGACACCGAAGTGGTCGTACACGCCTGGGAAGAATGGGGCGAATCCTGCGTACATCACTTCCGCGGCATGTTCGCTTTCGGCATATGGGATCGCAACCAGCAAACCCTATTCCTGGCGCGCGACCATGTAGGCGTCAAACCCATGTTCTACTCCTTACTACCAGACGGTTTTTTCGTTTTCGGCTCAGAATTAAAATCGATCATGACCTTCCCTGCCCTATCGAGAAAATTAAACCCGCAAGCGGTAGAAGACTATTTCGCCTACGGCTACATACCCGAACCAAAAACTATTTTTAACAACGCCTACAAACTCAGCCCCGGCCATCACATCACAATCAAGGTAGGAGACAACTCAGTTCAGCAAGTCAAATATTGGGACTTACCTTTTAAAACAGAACCACCAAGAAGCGAGCAAGAGATAGCGCATGAGCTAATCGATCGCTTGCGCGACTCAGTACAAAGCCAAATGGTTGCAGAAGTGCCGTTAGGCGCATTCCTGTCAGGCGGCGTTGACTCAAGCGCGGTCGTAGCAATGATGGCGCAAAAAAACAAAGAAGCCGTAAATACCTGCTCGATTGCATTTAACGACCCCGCCTATGACGAATCCCAGTTTGCCAACCAAGTCGCACAGCGCTATGAAACGACCCACCACACCAACACCGTGAGCATGGATGACTACGGCTTGATCGACACCCTGGCCCACTTATACGACGAGCCGTATTCCGACAGCTCGGCGATTCCGACTTACCGAGTTTGCCAGTTAGCGCGCAAACGAGTCACGGTGGCGTTATCCGGAGATGGCGGCGATGAAAATTTTGCCGGCTACCGCCGCTACCGCTATGCGATGGCAGAACAAAGCGTACGCTCGATACTCCCATCAGGGCTACGCAAACCGCTGTTTGGAACCCTAGGCAAACTCTATCCCAAAGCAGATTGGGCACCGCGCATGTTCCGCGCCAAAACAACTTTCGAGGCACTGGCTAACGATTTGGTAGAAGGCTATTTTCACGGCGTATCTATCATGCCGGACCGAGTGCGAGATCAATTATTCAACGACCAGTTCCGCACCGAACTGCAAGGTTACCGGGCAATTCAAGTCATGCAGGAACATGCCGCACTTGCGCCCACCGAAGACCCACTGTCGCTGATTCAGTATCTCGATTTTAAAACCTATTTACCCGGAGATATCCTAACCAAGGTCGACCGAGCCAGTATGGCGCATTCACTGGAAGTGCGCGTGCCGTTACTCGATCATACTTTTGTGGAATGGGTTTCCGGACTGCCGCCAACCATGAAGCTGCGCGGTGCTGAAGGTAAGTACATTTTCAAGAAATCGCTACAACCGTATCTGTCGGATGAAATTTTATATCGCGCTAAAAAAGGATTTTCAATCCCGCTAGCCGACTGGATTAGGGGCCCGTTACGCAGCAAAGTCAGAGCCGCCGTACTCAATCCGATGATGCTGGATACCGGGATTTTTAATGAGCCGTATTTGCACCACATGCTGGAACAACATGAATCTGGCCTCAAGGATTACAGCGCACCATTGTGGTCGTTACTGATGTTTGCTACGTTTTTGCGGGTAAGCGTTAATTCATAAGGAAATTTTTTGAAAACACCCATAAACGAGGCACTGTCAGGTTAACTTTGAAATAAATGCAGGTTAAAAATTTCGACGAAAAATACTTACTTTGGACGGCATTTATTGAAATGTGAAGCCAGAATGCACTATTTCATTCCATTGAATAAACCTCTGGCGCATGATTTCACGATAGTTTTTAACCGACAGTAAATGTCGGCCTGGGCAGAAAAATGATGCAATCGCGCTATAGCTCGCTAAGAATCGTTGGGCTTGTCCGGCTAATTTAAATCCACGCATTCGCCGTTCGCGCTCGCGGGTTGGTTAATGCGAATTCTCGGCACGATTAGTTGCGCCTTTATCTTGGACGTGTTTAACCCCAGGCATTATTTCAGCCTTGGCTGCTGCGTAGCTTCGCAATTTGTCGGTAATGATGACACGTGGAATGTAGTGCAATTTTTTGAGTAATTTGCGAAAGAACTTTTTTACGGCGTATTTATTACGACGTGGCTGAACTAAAATATCCAATATTTCACCATCTTGATCGACGGCGCGCCAAAGATAGTGTGATTTGCCGTTTATAGAAAGGTACACTTCATCAAGATGCCAGTAATCATTGGGTCTGTTTGATCGAGCGCGCAACCGTTTTGCATAGATACCACCAAATTTTTGCGACCAGTCGCGTATGGTTTCATAGAAGACGATCACACCACGTTTGCCCATCATTTCTTCAATATCACGGTAACTTAAAGAAAAACGAAAGTAGAGCCAAACACAGTGGCTGATGATTTCAGAGGGAAATCGACGACGAAAATAAAGAGGTTTTGATGAATTCATGCAACATCATAAATCGTTCTCAATTAACCTGACAGTACCTGATATTTCCATCGCAATTGCGATCTGTATCCATCGAAATTAAAAATAGTATTTTAATACGCTTTTTTGATCTAATTTTGTTGCCCATATGCATTGAATAAGCCCCAAATAACGTGATTTGCCTGCCCTAGTTTTTACACACCATACGCACCTTACAATGTGCCTTGAAACCCGCATGAAATAAGGACTTTGCTGTAAACAAAAATAGTAATAAGCTAACTTTTGTTTACAATTGATTTTAACTCACTGATTTCAAAGGATATTTTCCGCAAAAGTGTAAACACACCCATTTTTACGGGCACGCTGCGCCGTTCAAGAGACTAAAACGGCTAAACGATAAAATCAGGCAGCTGTACTTCGCCGCTAAAGGAAGCTCCCCACCCCCGACAGGGTTAGGGGAGCTTTTTTTAATTAAATAACATATCTAACAAATCAACAATCAGCCGGAGCAAGGTCAGCAACAGTTTTATATTGTTACGCTTCGATGGACGACGGCTCATGATGCATTCCTTTTCACTAGTTAAAAAAGGAAATGCATCCACGAAATAAAGTCGCCGACCTTGCAATGCAAATGGTGGCGTCAGCCTATCCTGCGTTAGATCCGCAGGATTAGTATTACTAATTATTTAAATGTAAATTTATTGAGAGTTGTTCGCACGGAAGTTGGACAATCGCATCGTTGCAATGCAAGCGGCTCGAAGAGCCTATCCTGCATTAGATGCAGCAGAATTAGTATTACTAATTTTCAGACGGGTCTCGGGGCGTTAGCCCTGAGCAAGAGGAAAGGTAAAAATGCGAAGGGGGACGAAGGCCACCAAGCAGTTTTTACCGGTGTATGTGCGCGGCTTGTCGCGTATATACATTCCATATCCTGTCCTCTAGGTGTCTGGGTAGTTAGTATGCTCTCGAGTATGCGCTCAAGTATATGCTGGCGTGTAGGCTGGAGTGAATGATTTAGTGAACGCTGGTGTGGACAAGCGACCAATCCATGTACGGTTTTAAGGTTAATTTTATTAATGCAAAAGGAGTGAACTATGTTGATGTCAGCGGCGGATGTGGCGTTCATGAAGGGAGAGGCTGCGGCGCGGCCGGGAGACGGGCCAGACATGGCCTTGGTGCGTGCCAGCGAGTATGGGTATATCGTACCAGGTGCGCAACGGACGGCGTTTGTGCAGGGGTTCTTGCTGGCGATTGGCTAAGCGATAAACACATTAGATTCCGCGGCTTCTCTTCGCCGCTAAAAAAAACCACTCCTATCCAGTAGCTACTGGAGGGAGCGGCTTTTTTATTATTTAAAAGAGAAAGAATATTATTGCAGCGTTAAGGCTCGTCACTTGGCGCATTACGCTATGCTAATGACACCCTACATTACACCTTAATGAAATGGACTCCACCCTCCTGAAAACGGCATCATAATGTGCCTAGCGAGCCAGGTGGGCTGGCAAGCGACAATCAAGAGAAGGAGTCCGAAATGGATACTACCGTAAAAATGATTGGTTTGGA
>NZ_PUGF01000008.1 GCF_002976435.1 Solimicrobium silvestre
AATCAATATTGAATTACAGAAAAAATGTAACTAAATGAAACCAAACAGATTGAGATTGACCTTGAAATTGCTGGAAAAAGGTCACGTAACAAATAATTCTCGAAAGCAATCAAAAGTAATTTTTGTAAGTTAGTTCCGAGCAAAGTTAGCCGTGTATTTTCAATAACAGCACGACTCTACATTTTGATAATTTTTTCTATTTAACTGGATTGGCCTGTCCGATATTAATTGGGGGAAATCTTCTTAACGCCATTGATCCTGGAGTTAAAAAATACGTGCTCAATAAAAATGCTTAATTGCACTTTATTTAATGCGGATAGGGGGAGCGAGAATGGAATTCTTTTTAGCGGCGAATTGTAGATTCAGCGCGGCAGAAAGAATAGCAATTAAGTCATGTGAACTTTTTGCGGTAACCTAACGTTATTCAGATATGTCAACTTTCCTTTATTCGGATATTTATATGTATTACACAATAAAAAAGGCGCTTCCACATAAATATGAAAGCGCCTTTTAAGTCCAACTAATTAACTACCCTAACAATTTCCAACTAGATTAGAAATGGTAGTGGCCTGTTAAGTAGAAAGCACGACCCAATGGATCTGCGTAACGACCATCGTAACCAACTTGATTACCACCGCCGGCATTAACTAATGACAATGGCGGATTTTTATCAAACAGGTTTTTGATACCAGCAGTGAAATTCAACGCTTTGCTGTAGTCGTAACGACCTTGCCAGTCAAACGTAGTGTATGAACCTACGTGACCAGTGTAATCAACAGCTGTCATTGAACCATCTGCATTAACAACTTTAACTGCGCCAGTATTTGCGCCGTAAAACTCATCGTGATAGCCTGATTTATAGTTAGCAGACAAGTTGTTAGTAAAGTTGCCGGTAGTCAACGAAGCTACAGCACGCATTTGAACGCGGAAGACAACACTGTTATCAGGACCAAATGTGCCCAAATCCGTCAAAACTGGACCATTTTGTTGGAACGTATAGTTTTGCTTCATCATATATGTACCATTCCAAGCCAACGAAAGCGGGCCTACAGGGGTCTTTAATTTTTCAGCAAAATCCCAATCAATACCTTGGTAGTTTGCTACACCACCATTAAGAGGAACCTGGTTAAAACCAATAGTCGTATAGTGACCAACAGGATCTTGGTAAGGATTAACGAACAAAGAAGAATAAAGCGTTGGATTGGCAAAACCAGTTTGTTCAGGAACACCTGCACCAAGAACTTGATCCTTGATTTGAACATCCCACAAATCAAGACCAGCAGTTAATCCAAAACCTGGCTCTACACGGAAGCCCACTGTCCATTGCTTGGAATTTTCTGCTTTCAATCCACCTGAACCACTATTCGCGTTACCACCAGAGAGTAGGTCATACTGAACTGGATTAGCTTGAGCTGGAGGAGTACCAGGAACACTACCATTAGCACAACTAGCCGGAGTATTGAATGGACATGTATAAGATCCAGCCGTGGTACCTGCATAAGTTGATGTTGCCGCGATATCACCTAAAGAAGGTGCTTTGAAACCAGTACCATATGAAGCGCGTAACAAAACTGCATCTGTCGGAGTAAAGCGCAAACTTAATTTATATGTTGCCTTACTAAACGTATTACCCAAATCTGCATTTGGTAATTGAGCTCCGCCTAAAGCAGGTGTTTGAAACACATAACCACTATAAACTTTAGAGTAACTGTCATAACGTGCAGCTACATTTCCCTCTAAAGTCTTCGTTACCGGTAACAACCATTCGCCATATAAACCTTCATTATTACGGCTAGCATCAAATGGAACTTGAGCAGTAGAACCACCGAGTTGTGCATTTGTTCCAGCAGGCGCAGATGCGTAACCACTATTTGCCAATTGCAACGGATTATATGATTCTTGCAAACTAGTATGCTGGAAATCAGCGCCTAAAGAAATAATCGACGAACCGCCTGGCAATTCAAATAAATCATGCTGAGCACCAACTTTGATTGTATTGTCGTTCGATGTCGTTTTATTCAGCAGTTGTCCAGTAATCTCCGCAGCTTGCAGAGATGCACCGCCAGTATTCATGACTGGGTCATAAGCACCTGAAGCAACCAGAGCATTGAATTCATTAAAATTACCATAGCCGCCTGCTGCGGTATCTTTCAATACGCTATTAGATAACGTAACAACACCATTCAGATCCCAGCCAGCAACTGCAGTTGAAATACCTGCTGAAAAATGATGTGCATCTGTTTGATAATCATCAGTTCTTCCGCCCATGGCAACAGTACGGTAATACGCCGTAACACCACCACCATTTTTGCCAGTTATCACAGTACCGGTCTGCGTTAAATATGGCTGAACATACGTTGTAAACAGATTCTGATAGGCTGTTGAGTTAACACCGGCAAGATTAGTTGAATTAATAGCGAATGGCTGTGCGGATGCAGCATATTGCGCTGTCATTGCATAGCGTGACACCATCATGGTTGCCCATGCAGTCGTATTTTCGTCAATCTTAAATGTCGCTTTTGCTAATCCACTATCACGTACAGAAGATGGAATATCTTGTACTGTTGCAGCATAGTTAAATCGGCATGTAGAACCATGCGCATAGGAATTAGGATTAGATCCACAGCTGCCAGCATTTGCTAAGGCATATGGGTTGAGAGTCGCGCTAGTAGCATTTGTACCGTTAATATCGCTAGGAGCGGCCGAAACAATCGACAAGTTGGCGATAGGGCTATTGATCGAAGTTTGATTGAAAACGTAATTTTTGCCATTTGCTGTAAATGGAATTAGACCGCCCTTAGCTGAGAAACTACGTTGGGTCGCTTCCAATTGCTTTTGATCGTCATGGCTATAGCTAAGCAATACGTTGTAATTGTCTTTGTTTAAATCACCAAAGCCTTTACTTACACCAGCACTCCAACTACGTCCACCTGGATGTTGTGGATCTTGAGCGGTAATGTATGCATCGCCGTCTGTCTTATTCTTTTTCAAAATAAAGTTGACTACGCCTGCAATAGCGTCTGAACCGTACAGTGCTGAAGCACCGTCAGTCAAAATTTCAACGCGTTCAATTGCGTCCAATGGAATGGATTCCAAATTGACTGAACCACCTTGAGGAGCCATGCGTACTCCGTCTAACAATACTAAGGTGTATTGTGCTGACAGTGAATGCAAAGCTGCTGAAGTAGCACCGCCGCCGCCGCCATTAACTGAGGCAGATGCAGTAGTGAATCCCTGCATTGCAGGTAAATTTTGAATTAAATCTGTAACTGATGTAGCACCAGTTTTCTTAATATCGGCTTGAGTCAAAACCTGAACCGGCAAAGCACCTTCTTTGGCGATACGCTTAATTGCCGAACCAGTAATTTCAACACGTTGTACCGGTGCTGATGTGTCGATTGTTGTGCTGTCCGCTTGTTGCGCAAATGCCGGTTGTGCCAGCATGCCTATGCCTAACGCCATACTGCCTGAAAACATCAGGCGCAGTGAGCGAGACAAAATAGTTTCCATCATCATCGTTACTTCTCCAAAGATATAATTTGTTTGTTTATTGCCAACATCATCGCTTTATCCACGACATTTCAAAATTCATTTAAGGACTATTGAATTTGAGGATCACATAAAACCATTTATTACAATTGCGTGTCAACAACATGCCGTTACGAAACAAAACAAAAAACAACACTTTGAGCTTAAAAAAATAAATTCCATAGAAAATTTAGTTTTTGGCTAATTTTGCTTATTTAAAAAATACAAAATTGCTATTAAACGATAATAAAGTTAATTAAATTTTAATAATTTCATAGCAATATTAGATGAGATATAAACTATTATAAATATTTCCTATTGATGTCAGTTGGAAAATTCTTTTTAGCAACATATAATATTAATTGTTTAACGATAAAATATTATTGTTTGATAATCTTTGATTAATAATTTAATTGTTAAAAATTCACTCTGCAAAGACATGAGTGTAACTAAATGTGACAACGCAGACTGAATTTCAATAACAAAATATTGCAATCTATCAAGTAAACACTTTTTAAAATAAATCAGCGTGTAAGAGGCGGATCTCTTGCCATCCTATCCTTGCGACTCCCTTCTACGCGCGGTTCATTGAACACACTGGAAGCGTCGCTGCGTATCCAACAACGAAACCAACACTAATGTATCAAAGTAACTCTTTGGCAACGCCACATCCGTCCGACCCAGCTAACCCGCCTCATGTCGTGCAGGTAGAGAACTTCCACATCCAAATAAGTGTGCCGTCGTGCGCACTTACAAAAAAAAGCCCCGCCAAACTGGCAGGGCTTTAAATTAAATAGATCAGGAAGACGTACCATTCCTAACGTTAGCAAAATAGAAATTATAGTGCCGAAATTGGTCAACAGAATTTCATACTAAATTATCAATCAGAACTCTTTTAAAATAAGACTCATGTTGGGCAAGACACCATTCCTGTTAATGAACGCAGCTTCAACAGTAATCACTTACGGTAATCCTTGCCCTTTTTAAGTAATATCTATGTTAACGAACAGGATTAAACATAAACGTACCAAATATGTTGTCCTGATATACTTCAAAAACAGTTGGGCCAGTGTAAGCGCAGGATGCACATGGCGTACCCAATGAAAGCAAATCAATTTGCGTTGAAGTATTAGTTAGCGACTTGCTCTGTTGATAAGTCCAAGTTTGTGTGTTACTCGTCTTCAAATCCAAAGAATATATACCATATTGTGTGGTTGCTGTTACGGTAAAATCTACACCATATGTTTGAGCTGTCTGATTGGTAACACCAGAACTTGCCAATGTAGAGTTGACGTAGGTATTGCTATACGTTTCAGTAACGGTTCCGGGGGCATAAATAAATGATTGAGCAGGAGCCCCACCATTTACTGAAGTTGAGCCAGTAAGAGTAAAGCGTTTATCACCAGACGTGGTTGCCGACGGTGAAACAGAATAGGCGCTATTGGTAAATGGATCAGATGCAAGAATATTTGCAAAGTCCGCAAGAGTCAGACCGGGACCGTCTCCCGCAGGAAAAGTTTGAACACTCGCCCATGAACGAGATAATTCTTGAACTAATGATGGATCCATCGGAATGCTGCCGTTAAGTTGACCGACAAGGACTGGATATATATCAACTCCTGCTAAGTCTGCTTCATTATAGGCAAACCCATTAAATTGAACATAATTTGTCGCTACACTGTACATCGCTACTGGATTCAACCAGAGCCAGATGACATCGTAATTATGATTAATTGGCGTGTTAATACTGACAGGAGGAGAAGGAGGCCCCATTACTTTATAGCTCGATAAATTCGTAAAGCTCAATGTTGTGGCATTACTACTTGTTCGGGTCTGAGTAGCAGAACTGCCAGCACTTACCTGAAGTTTACCGCTAATCCAACCAGGTAATGATCCCGCACTTGCCGTAGTTGTTAATGACGTTTGTGCACTGTAAGTTTGACTATCGCTAATCGTTGTTCCAAACAAGTTGGATTGAGTGTATTGCACGTAGCTTGATGGACCTGGTGGCGCGTAGGTAACACCGACAATGACATATTTAGGATGGATACTGACGTTCGGGCAGCTTAATGATGCACTTGGAACCCCTCCCTGTGACGGGTTGACCAAAATTGTACAGCCATTACTTAGATTTAGCGTTGCGGGTATATCAATCAAATTAGAATTTTGACATCCAGTGAATTCAAAAGTTGCTACTGCAGTCGGATTTGTGATTTGGGCACCGGAATAGGAAAATGACCCATAAGTGTACATAATTAGTGTCGGAATATCTGAACAACCAACATTTTTTATTGCGCGAGCTGTTTCTGTATATGTAAGAACAGCACCATTGGTGACATAAATACTTGAAGTTGTTGCGTAGGCATTGCTGTTTATTATGGAAGTAATAACTATTAGCATTAGTATAGGTAGTTGTCTCAAAAGGCTACCCGCTGCTATTAGCTTTAACCAAGATTCGTTCGCCATTTTCATATTTTTCATAGTGTTTTATTGTTAGATATACATTATTTATAAAGTGCAAAATTGCAATTTACATAAAATCATACTAATGCTATTCCCTTCATTACACAGACACTTACGCCATCATAGTTTGATTGTTTCACTCCTTATATTTCAAATAAGAAATTATCATAAACCAAAATAGATTGCCTCTTCGACAAAATTCTAACCATATTGATATATTGTTGCTTTCTCACTACTTTAAACATTGGGATTAATTAAAAATTACGTAAATATGGCTATATTAGATTAATTAAATACAACTATTTATCGTGTTACAGCTATAAAAGATCTACATTCAATGGTTAATTTCCATATTCTGCATCGCCCCAAAAAAAATGCCGCTCAGTCTTAACTGAACGGCATTACCTCAAAGGAGGTGTTTTAATTTTCTTACTATATAACAACACTGTTAAGATACATCAACTATCATAGCGTCCGGCAATATTGAACTCTATTTTTTTAATCTATCATCCGCATTTTAAACAACCGCCCCTTAATGTTACTGCTACTTAATTTTTCTAACGCTTTTGCAGCAATCCGACGGTCTAACGCAACATAAGTAACAAATTCAAACACGTTAATTTTACCGACCTGCTCTTTATTCAGCCCAACGTCGCCAGTCAACGCACCCAGTAAATCGCCCGGGCGTAGTTTGTCTTTTTTACCACCCATGATGAAAATACTTTGCATCGGTGCCTGTAACCCTGAATCATTAGATGTGTCTAACTCGGCCAGCTCATGCCAGCGCACTGATTCACCTTGGTATTGCTCAATCAGCTTGACCCATTTTTTCTCACCCGGTGTCGCCAAGCTCAACGCCAGGCCTTTTTCACCAGCACGGCCAGTCCGCCCAATGCGGTGAATGTGGACTTCGGTGTCTTTGCAGACATCCACATTAATCACTGCGCCTAACGTTTGAATATCCAAACCACGCGCTGCGACGTCGGTGGCAACCAGCACTGAGCAGCTCTGGTTGGCAAAACGCACCAGCACGTCATCCCGATCACGCTGTTCTAAGTCGCCATGCAAAGCTAATGCGCTAATACCTTGCGCTTGTAATTCTTCAGTTAATTCACGGCAGTGGATTTTAGTATTGCAAAACGCAATGGTGGAAACGGGGCGGTAGTGACGTAATAATTGCGCAACGGCGGCATTGCGATGTTCTGATTGCACCAAGTAAAACAACTGTTCTATATGGTTAGCCGCGTGCTGCGAATCCACTTTAACCTCGGCCGGTTCGTGCATTAACTGTTCGCTGGCTTTACGAATGTCATCAGGGAAAGTTGCGGAAAATAACAGTGTTTGACGACGCGGTGAACAGGCATTCACGATATGCACAATGTCATCATAAAAGCCCATATCTACCATCCGGTCAGCTTCATCCAGCACCAGAGTTTGTACCGTACTGAGCTTAATCGTCTCTCGGCTGATATGGTCAATTAAACGCCCGGGCGTGCCCACTACAATATGTGCACCGTGTTCAAGCGACACAATTTGTGGCCGCATGGCCGTACCGCCGCACAAGGTAAGTACTTTGACGTTGTCAATGGCACGCGCCAAACGACGCAATTCATTTGCAACCTGATCAGCCAATTCACGCGTTGGGCAAATAACCAAACCCTGAATCGCAAAATACATCGGATTCAACTTAGCCAAGATCCCCAAACTAAACGCCGCGGTTTTCCCACTTCCAGTTTTAGCCTGTGCAATCACGTCACGTTGTTGCAAAATCAACGGCAAACTAGCCGCTTGAATCGGCGTCATTTCGGTATAACCCAGACTATCCAGATTAGCGAGTAACGGTGCAGATAAGGCAAGAGATTGAAAAGAAGTGTCAGTTTGCATAAGATTATTTCGGTGATTTGGTGGATTGGTTCAACGCTAAACGGTGCGGAACCCGTAATGTTGGCATTGTAGGTGATGGATGGGATTATGTGAGGAGATTTGTGTCGATACTGAGTTTGTGGTTTTTGGATTTTGGCCTACCTCCCATTCTGACGCTGCCGAATAATTTAGCTAAATTATTCGGGAATTCAGCGGCCGTTGGATCGCTTTTTTTGCTTACTCTTTTTTGGCGAATCAAAAAAATGAGTAGCTGGCGGGCTTCCCCCGACCCCAAGCATTAAATTAATCGCGGTAATAAATTAAACATCAACAAATCAAACTACATAAAACAGCACAGTCACAAAATGACAAATACTCCCTCCCAACACAAACAAATGCCAAATCCCATGCGCATGCCGCATCCGCTCATCAATTACATAAAAAATTATCCCAACAGAGTAAATAATCCCTCCCGCCGCCAACCAATAAAACCCATGCCATCCCAACGCAGCAATTAACGGCGTAATGAACAGCACGACCGACCAGCCCATTAAAATATAAATCACCAAAGAAGAAATCCGTGCCTGGTTAGCCAGCCACAATTCCTGCACTATGCCAATCAGCGCCAAACCCCAGACTATGCCGAACAATTTCCATCCCGTAGTGCCATGTAAAGTCACCAACGTAAACGGCGTATAACTCCCGGCGATCAATAGATAAATCATGCAATGATCAAATTTTTGCAAGACGTCTTTAGCTTTACCGCGAATGCTGTGATACAGAGTTGAAAACAGATATAGCATCAACAAAGTCAGGCTATAAACACTGCTACTGACTATCTTCCAAAAGTCACCGGTGAAACCGGCAATTGTAATTAACACTGATGCGCCGATCACTACCAGCCCAGCACCTACCAAATGACTGATGCTGTTAAATTTTTCGCCTTTATACATACTGTTTGATCGCTTCCATGCATTTTTGTAGCCGCCACCATAACAGGAATTTTTTAACTATGTCGGATTTGCCGATTTTTATCCAAGCTATTAAAAACAAAAAACACTCTGCGCGGTAAAACGCAAAGTGTTTTTAAGCTAACCCGTGGGCAGAACTTCTCTGCGCACGCTATGACTAAATTAGAGCTAAATTACTAACTCGCAGCAACCGTCACATTCATACCGGTCACGCTGTTGGTGGTACGTAAATCGATTGAGCCAGTGATCGGCACAATTTTCACATGTTTATTCACGTTATGTTTCCATAAGCGAATATACGAGTAGTAGTAAGCACCCGGCACCGCCGCAGTGGCACTACCGGATGGAATATTACCAACCGTAAATGTCCCGCCACCAGAGCTTAACAAACTGCTGACATCCACACTGGTAATAATCTGACCAAGACGCGCAATGACTAAGGTGCCGTGGTCATAAGCACTTGCATTGCTGATCGCGATATTGCCGCTAATGCTGCCAGGGTTAATCCCACTGTCTAATGTCGGGGTCGGAGGAGTAAAGTTGCTGATGTTGCCCGTAGTCGGCGCAGCGAGCGGCAAGTTGTTACTGAGGTTGTAATAAACCACTTCATTGGTCGCAACGCTATAACCCCCATTACCTTCTTGTGGTGTGACCGACGTAAATACCAACGCATTACCAGCGTTATAAGGCGCAACTGAAATCGATCCATTGGTCAACATAAAGTTAGAATTCCAGCATCCGGCACGATAGAACACGCCGGTGTAAGGATCGGTATTTGACCAACGGATTTCATACGGTACAGGGTTTGCTATCGCCGCTGTACTTGGCAAGGTTTGCTGGAATACGGCAAAGCCGCTAGTCAATGGATTGAGTGGGGTCAGCAAATTGGTGCCATATTCAGTCGCTGCCGTCGGCTCTAACGGGGTCGATTGCAACACCGCACCACCACTGACTGTCGTACCGGTATAAGTACCGGTTGGTGTTACGCCAGTAATCAACATGGTTTCCATATTGCGCCCACGCACCACGATGTCATAGGTAATAGGATTGTTATTGCTATCCACCAAACTCAGCGGTGACAAGGTGAAACTACCGGTCACTGGATCTACGTTTGTGGAACGAACGTCTACGTGGCGAGTTCCGTCAGCACTCAGTGTTTCAGCGTGCACAATCAGATTAAAAGCACAGTTACTAGTGCTCACTGTTTGACAAAGCTTAGTTGGATCAATCGTGCCGGTAATTGCACCGGATTGTGTCAAATTGAAATAACGCAAATCTGGGCGCATAGTGAATGCTTGTTGACCATCTTGATTAAAAGGAACAATGATTTTATCCAGATCAAAATCGGTCACTAAATTCGTCGCGCTACCAGCGGTCACGTTAAATGTGCCCAGTAATTGCATACCCTGAGTTGGATAAGCAATTTCCAGCGGCGCTTCGCTCACCGTGCCACGTGTATTGGTGTATTCCACCTGGTCATTCCACTGCAATGGCGTTGGTGTTGTTTCGTTATCGCTAATGGCCTGCGCAGAGCTGCTTAACGCATCCGAGTCACTGGCAAAGAAAAAACGAATTTGCTTATATGTACCAACTGGCAACGTCATATTGGCAAAAACATTGTTCAACGCACCGTTATTCAATGCGGCCAAATCGATGGTAATTGGCGCTGGCAAGGTGGTTGTTTGCCACGTTGCATCGCTTTTGCTCCATATCTGTGTTGCTGATGTATGGAAAGAAATCGAGGTTACGGTAACCCAAACATGATTAAACGTGTCGGACGGGCCATCTGTAACTCCCATCGTAACCGTACCAGTCGTGCCGGTTGGCACGCCAGTACCGGAACTGCCCGTGCTACTTCCACTACTACCACCGCCGCCACCGCAGGCGGCTAACAAGCCGATTAAGCCGATGCTAACTAGAGCTTGAACAAGTTTTTTCTGTTGCATGAGACTCTCCCCTGAAAGTAATTAATAAGATGCAGCCACATTATTAGGCTACCTGATGTTCACTCTTTTCAATTTTTGCATGGCGTTGCCTGAAGAAATAATCGTCACTATTTATCGCACAACCATTTATCGCAGCTACATGGAGTAGGTCTTGTTCATAACAAAACCACCGCACCCTGCCCTAACGCAACGCAACGCATTTCAAAAGGAATGACAGCGACTTTGTCTCAGTTGTAATCGTTTGTATCCGGCTAGAACTATTTATTCACTGT
Source organism: Solimicrobium silvestre (assembly GCF_002976435.1). Classification (GTDB taxonomy): domain Bacteria; phylum Pseudomonadota; class Gammaproteobacteria; order Burkholderiales; family Burkholderiaceae_D; genus Solimicrobium; species Solimicrobium silvestre. The sequence goes on from NZ_PUGF01000008.1 coordinate 11,044, forward strand.
GGAAATTACTTAGCGAAGTTTTTTGATAATGATTGTTATGTGAATTGAATTTTCGCCAGTCGAGGCGCTGAATGAAGAGGGGAATTGAAGTAGCAGAAAAATAAAAATGAGGGGCTACAAGATGATACATAGCCCGGCTTAGCACGTTTATATAAAAAATGATTACTTGTAAAAATAACGCTTTTACACGCGGAGCTGCGCTTCAATTAATTCGTGAAGCTGCGAAAACTCCGGCTTGCCGACGTATTTTTTGATTATGTTGCCTTGCTTGTCGATCAAAAAAGTCGTTGGGGTGAGTTTGATATCACCAAATGATTGCGCCAATTTTCCGTCGAAGTCTAAGGTAACGGTAAAAGGTAGTTGTCTGGTTTCAGTAAAATTGAGCACGTAATTAGGTGGGTCATACGCCATGGCAATCGCCACATACTCCAAACCTTGTGCGTGATATTTTTCGTAAGTTTTAATCATTTCAGGCATTTCCGCGACACAAGTTGTGCAGGATGTCGCCCAAAAATTAACCATCACGACTTTGCCTTTTAGTTGCTCCAAACTAATTTTAGTGCCCTTCAAGTCGGTAAAGCTCACATTCGGCGCCGCTTGCTTGCTGCAGGCCGATAGCACTGCCAACGTAATCAACACTAAAACAAAACTGCGCAGGTGCACTAGACGATTCATGGTGGATAACTCATAGACAGGGAGCAGAAGATCCACATTATAGCCCTGCTTGTTCTATGCTGTAGAAAGGAAAAATGTCGGGCATTGTTGTTTCTGCGCAATCTGAGCTCCTACCTTCACAACAATTGATTTACCGCAAATGCTGATGCAATAAAGCGGCTATAAAGTTTCTATTAGGAATAATTGACGTCCTCTCAATTGAAAAGGGAAAACATCGTGAATTCAATCATTTTTTCCAGCATCCGACTACGCAAAGGGTTTAACAAACTCCGTTTAATTGCCTTAATAACGCTTTGCAGCAACCTGCTCACACCATTAATTGCACACGCCGTACCGGCTTATGCCAGGCAAACAGGGCAAAACTGCGTAGCTTGCCATGCAGGTGGCCAGTTTCCTGAACTCACCCCGTACGGACGCTTATTTAAATTAACTGGTTACACCATCGGCTCAAGAACCATTCCCGTTTCGGTGATGGGCGTAGCCAGTCTGACCAAAAGCCTGCATCCAGATAGTGATCCCACCTTTGCCAAAGATGCGGTCGCCATATTTCAAACCGGCAGCGTATTTTTAGCTGGCAAAGTAACGGATAACATCGGTATTTTTGCTCAAGCCACATACAATAATTATGGTGGGGACAGCGGCTACCAAGGTGTCTGGGGATCGGACAATTTTGATTTACGCTACGCTGATCGCCTCATCGATACCAATAACGATTTAATTTTTGGCGTGACGCTAAACAATAATCCCAGCGTTTCCGACCCGTGGAATTCGGCTCCTGCCTGGATAATTTATGCGCCTACCCAATTTGGCGTAACGACTCCCGATGCAGCGCCTATCGTCAGTTCTTTAGGCGCGCAAGTGGCTGGCATTAATGCCTATGCGCTGTGGAATAATCTACTGTATGCCGAAGTTGGCGGCTATCAAACCGCGAACGGCGTCTGGTCATTTTTAAGTAAAGGCACTTCGGACGAAAATCAAACCAAACTGAGCGGTACTAATCCTTATATACGTGTCGCGCTTACCCATGAATGGGGAGCACACAATGTCATGCTCGGCATGTTTGGGCTGAACGCCAACATCTACCCTGACAATACCAATCCCAGCGGCCCGACGATTCAATACCATGATCGCGGCGTCGATGCACAGTACCAATATTTACTTGATCCGCACACTGCTTCCGCTCAATTTAGCTATATAAAAGAAACCATTAATAACGGTGATGTTACTGGGATTGCCACCAATCCAAGCAATACCTTACGTCAATTAAGAATGAAGGGGACCTACATTTACCAGGCAAAATATGGCGGTAGCCTGAGTTATTTCAGCACCACCGGCACATCGGACCCGACCCTTTATTCCAACCCAACGGCTAACCCGGATACCCGTGGCTGGACTCCGGAAGTTTTCTGGACACCGATCCAAAATATTCGGATCGGCTTGCAGTATTACGCTTTCCAACGGTTTGATGGCGCAAGCAATAATTACGACGGGGCGGGCCGCAATGCCAAAGACAACAACACCGCGTTTTTATATGTGTGGGGAGCGTATTAAAATGAACATCCTTACTATGAACCATCTTAATTTAAGCAAATTAGTTGCGCTTTCTGCCATTCTGGCGATCTCCGCCTGCTCGTCGCCAGAACGTTCACGCAACTTGAATGACGCCAGTATTCCTGTCAGCACCACCGCACTGCAGGTATGTTCCAATTGCCACGGCATGCACGGCGTTTCCACTTCGCCGAACTTTCCTAATCTAGCCGCGCAAACCCAACCTTATATAGTGAACCAACTTACCGCATTCCGAAGCCACGGTCGCTCTGATCCGGAAGGTTTTGAATATATGTGGGGTCTGAGTTCGCACCTGAGCGATGCTCAGATTAATGGTTTGGCGAGTTATTTTTCCAGCCTGCCACCACCGTCTGGCAATGTAGATAAGGCGGGTACGCCGGCCATGTTGACAGATGGGCGCACTATTTTTGAACAGGGCATAGAGGCTCAAAGCGTTCCGGCCTGTTCCGCCTGCCACGGCGCTCATGCAGAAGGCGCGGATCAATTTCCACGTCTGGCAGGACAACATGCCGATTACCTAGTTAAGCAGTTAATGGTATTTCAGCTCACCAACCAACGACCAGATGGCATAGCAATGAAAGCCGTTACGCACAATCTCACGCCAGAAAGTATAGCGAATGTGGCTGCGTATTTGGAATCGATGGCACCGATGCCTAAATGAATAAACGCACTTAAGCCACCGGCATACTCACCGCCTTCCCTGCCACATGGGTAGTCAGTACGATGGCGGTGGAGGTGGAACCGTAGCGGTTTAATTTATCAATTAAACGCTGCAAATGTGCCACATCGGTTGCCAGCACGCGCATGACTGCACCGTCTTCGCCAGTGACTGTGTAGCAATCAATAATTTCTGGCTGCGTGGCAACAAAGTCGGCATACGGGCGACCTTGTTGAGTGGAAAGCCGGATCATCGCCGTTATTTGATAGCCGAATGCGTCGGGATTAATGTTGGCATGGTAGCCACGAATCACGCCGCTACTTTCTAAGCGTTTGATCCGCTCCGAAACGCTGGGCTGGCTTAAATGGATTTGCCGGCCGATTTCGGCATGACTGATCCGTGCATCTTGCTGAAGTAATCCGAGGATTTTCTGATCGTAGTTGTCGATTTTTGCATTCATAGCCAAATGTCCGGTAATTTATATCAAACCAAGGGTAATTAAGAAAATCCCCTTTGAACTCACCTTCAATTTAGCAAGTTTACTGACTATAGTATAGCTCTTCCCTTATTCGATATGCGCTTCTACTGTGCACCTTTACCATGATTAGCCAGCAACAAATTGCCCAAATTGCAACCCAAGTTCACACCCCGTGCTGGATCTACGATGCCGACTCAATCCGTCGCCAAATCTCCCGCTTACGCCAGTTTGATGTAATCCGTTTTGCACAAAAAGCCTGCTCAAATACACATTTATTACGCTTAATGCGCGAACAAGGCGTAATGGTGGATTCGGTTTCACTTGGTGAGATTGAACGTGCTTTAGTGGCAGGATTTAATCCTGGCGACGCTGGGCATTCACCCATCGTATTCACCGCGGATTTACTTGATACAGCAACCATTGCCCGGGTTGTTGAACTGAATATCCCCGTCAATTGCGGCTCACCTCAAATGTTGCAGCAATTAGGCGCGGCACATCCCGGGCATCCGGTCTGGTTGCGTATTAATCCCGGCTTTGGGCACGGACACAGCCGTAAAACTAATACTGGCGGCGAGCAAAGCAAACATGGCATCTGGCATGAGCATTTAACTGAATGCCTGCAAATTATTCAGCAAACCGGCTTGAAATTAATCGGCCTGCACATGCACATCGGTTCCGGCGTGGACTACGCACATTTACAAAGTGTATGTGAAGCAATGACGCAACAAGTGCGCTATGTACGTAAATTTGGCTTGGATATTGACGCGATTTCCGTTGGTGGCGGCTTGTCGATTCCTTACCGTGTGGGCGAAGAGGACGTCGATACTGAACATTACTTTCAAATTTGGGATGCAGCGCGGCAACAGATTGAAAAGATGCTGGGGCATTCCGTTCATATGGAAATTGAACCGGGTCGATTTTTAGTCGCACAATCGGGCTTGCTAGTATCTGAATTACGCGCCCAAAAACAGGTTGGCAGTAACTTTTTTGCTTTAGTTGATGCGGGCTTTAACGACTTGGCGCGCCCCGCCATGTATGGCAGCTTCCATCGCATTAGCGCTCATGCGCCAGACGGAACGCCACGCGCCGGTGCATTACGCCCCACCGTGGTAGCTGGACCGCTATGCGAATCCGGTGATGTGTTTACCCAGGAAGAAGGCGGCGAAGTAGTCAGCCAAGATTTACCCGTGTGCGAAATTGGCGATTTGCTGGTGTTTCATGACGCTGGCGCGTATGGCGCTTCGATGTCGTCCAACTACAATTCCCGTCCATTAATTCCTGAAATACTGGTTGATGGTGAACACATCAAAAAAATTCGGCGTCGCCAGACGGTGCAGGAATTGATTGCGTTAGAGTTGGATTAAAACTGCTTATATTGCTATTTCCGGCAAACTAGCTGAACGACTACCAGCTAGCGGCGGGTTATCCAAAGCGCGGTAAGTAAACACCATAGAAAACTTGGTTAGCTCGGTTTGATTGTGGCCAGCAGCGTGGAATAAATTGCTGGAAAAAAGCAGTACATCACCCACATTCAGCGGCACTGCAACGGCCTGCGCCAGCAATGCTTGATTAGCTGGATAATCTGCCCGCAAAAATTGCGCAGTATCTAAACCTTCCGCCTCAACTTGCACTCGGTGCGAGCTAGGTATAACCAGTAAACAACCATTTTCAACAGTTTCATTGCGTAATGCCAACCAGGCGGAAATTAATTCGGCACGCTGAAATTGCCAATAACGGCTATCCCGATGCCATCCAGTAACACTAGAAAAGCGCGGCTGTTTCGTCATAATGCAATTATGGTGCACTTGCGAAAGCCTGATTTCGTTACCCAATAATTGCTTTAAAGGTTCCGACAAACTTGGCCCTGTGGCCCAGTCTGAAATAAGACTGCCCCGCAGGGTTACCTGCAATAACCGCCGCACTGTTTCCCCGCCCGCATGCGCCTTGCTTTCCGGGGCACCCAAATAACCGGTATCGGCTTCTAATTCCAGCGGCTGCACTGCATCCGCCAGTTGTTTTTGCGCAAAAGCTAATACTTCAGCGCAATAAGCAGAATCCGCTAACTGAGGTAAAACTAGGAATCCGTTTTGTTGGAAATTGGCGAGCTGATGTGGGGTAAGCATACTTTATAGGGGCACGTTTTCAAAAAGCTGAACAAGAAGCATCATTCTATCGGCATTCTTTAATGCGGTAAATTCAGCCTTGCTTTCGGCCTTACTTATATCTAAATTAATCCGCCATTCAGCACGAAACACATCGCCCCATTAATGCTTTTCGGCAATACCACTTTATACAACACAAACTTTAAAATGCGTTATCTGAGCATGACTTCAATGCAACTATGGCTTTATAATTTGAAAAAATCAAAATAAATCAACGACAAAGCATCGCCATCCTTACAAATCAATAAAATATCTGACAACACGCAATATTTCAATACGGCAATACCAGTTTTACTTTAAAGCATTTTTAAAAATTATCTGCTGCTGCATTTTAGCGCCGTGCATTTTCAAAAAATTTTGTTTTTGAAAATTTCCTATTAGTAATGTCTGATTTTTTTACTATACTAAATTGTTCCCTAAGAGCAGCGATTCCACCTTCTTTGCAAAATAAAAGTACATAAGGCAGGTAGCGACATGAATGTTTCTTATACAAAAAACCAACAATTTTTCTCCAGCAAGCGCGTGGACGGCGGCGTTGCATCACGTCAGTTCGCAGAGACTTATCAATCCATACGGCAGCACAGCATCAACCTGACGGTTTCTTTATCTGTAGAAGATATGGCCGTGCAATCGATGCCGGAAGCTAGCCCGATCAAATGGCATTTAGCGCAAACAACCTGGTTTTTTGAAAAATATTTATTGGCGCGTTTTGTCAAAGATTATTTGCCGTTTCATCCTGCTTTTACCATGTTGTTCAATCCAAGTTCAGGAATGAATTTGCCACGCGGACAACGCAGCGTCATTACCCGCCCTACCCTCACTTTGGTTCGCACTTATCGCACTCATGTTGATAATGCCGTGATGGCACTAATCAAAAATATGCCCGACGAAGCCTATCCAATATTGGAATTAGGATTACAGCGCGAACAGCAAACGCAAGAACTAATGCTGACCGATATTAAGCATTTATTAGGCTCGAATCCTTTCCATCCTACTTATATCAATAAACCTTTAGCACCGGCAGAAAAAGTTGCTACGCTAAAAATGCTGGAACTAAGAGGTGGCCAAGCCGATATCGGGCACCCCGGTTTAACGTTTTGCTTTGAAAATGAATTACCCAAGCATCGAGTATTTTTAAATCCCTTTGCGATCGCTGACCGCAAAATCACCAATGGTGAATACCTGGCATTTATAAATGCAGGCGGCTATTCGGAAACACGGTGGTGGTTAGAAGAAGGCGCTGAATGGCGGCAGCGTGAGCACATTAAAGCACCGTTATATTGGCGCATGATCGATGACATTTGGCATGAATATACGCTGCACGGTTTAATGCCGCTGGATTTAAACCGCCCGGTCTGCCACGTTTCGTATTTTGAAGCGGAGGCTTTTGCACGCTTTTCCGGCGCACGCTTACCGACCGAATTTGAATGGGAATTTGCGGCTAATTCGATCATCCCTGAATTACCCGGCTTGCCTGGCTTACCGACATTAACGGACGCCCCGGTCGACGCAAATAAGCAAATGGAAGAATTGATTTTGCACCCTAAAGGAGCATCGTCCGCAACCGGGTTAAAACAGTTTTTCACCGATACCTGGGAATGGACTTCATCCAGCTACGCGCCGTATCCGGCCGTTAAACTAAAGAACGACGCCGCCGTTGACCACTATGAACGCCAGATGGTGAATCAATATGTATTACGCGGCGGCAGCGTTGCTACGCCACCCGCGCATAGCCGGATTACCTATCGTAATTTTTACCCGACGCAGACACGCTGGCAATTTACGGGGATTCGGTTGGCGCGGAGTATTATTTAATTGGTGTTACGCACGATACTGTTCGGAATTTGTATGTATTGCGGTTGCGGTTGCCGTTGATTTTGAAGTTGAAGTTGATCTTCTGATCCTTTTTCTCGCTGAAAAACCGGCCGAACTAGAAGTGGGAGTAGGTCAAAAACAACTTCAACGTCAAAAACAACTTCAACACATACAAATTTCAACCAGTGCCGTAAATAATGCAAATTAACTGCATTCAACTATAACGCCCGTAACTCCCGCATAGTTTGTTTAAACCGCCCCTGAATAGCATCTTGATGCAAATGCTGCCCTTTTTTCACCCGCCACTGCCCACCAACCAATACATCCCGCACCAAATTATCATTACCGGAAAAAATCCAATTATTCAATAATTCACTGGCAGCAATCCCGCTCAAATTGGGATGATTAGCATCGAGCACCAATAAATCAGCCCGCATTCCAGCGGCCAAACTACCCACTTTTCTGCCAGAAGCTTGTGCTCCACCTTCCAGACTAGCTTGCCATAGAAAGTCACCGATCCGGCGCTGACCAGCGACGCTAGACATATTGCGGCGCTGAGCGCGCAAACGTTGACCGTATTCCAGCCAGCGTAATTCTTCAATCGGGCTTTGCGAGACATGGCTATCGCTGCCAATACCAAAACGGCCTTGCTGGGCAATATAATCAGGCAAAAGAAAAAATCCGTCACCCAAATTACCTTCGGTACTGGTACAAATTCCCGCTACGGCGCGACTATTAGCGATCTGAGTCACTTCACCGTCAGACAAATGAGTGGCATGTACCAAACACCAACGTTCATTCACCGTTTGCGTATCAAACAACAACTCAACCGGACGCTTGCCTGAAAACGCAACGCAACTATCCACTTCTTTTTGCTGCTCCGCAATGTGAATATGAATTGGTCGCTGCGGTGGTAATGCCTGAACCAACTCACTAATTTGCTGGGTGGAAGCAGCGCGTAAGGAATGCGGTGCAACGCCCACTTCGGTCTGTCCATTACGCAGTGGCTCTAATAATTCTACCAATTGCAAAATTTGTTCTGGGTTAGTCGCAAACCGGCGCTGTTCATGGCGTAACGGCTGCTGATTAAAATCGGCATAACTGTACAGCACGGGCAACATCGTCATGCCAATACCTGTAGCTTGTGCGGCAGCCATAACGCGCTGCGCAGTTTCTGCCATGTTGGCGTAAAAAGCACCATCTGGAGCGCGATGTAAATAATGGAATTCACACACCGAGGTATAGCCGTGGCGCAGACATTCTGAATACAGCTGAGCCGCAATCGCCTGAATCTGTTCAGGATTAATGGCGAGCGCAAAGCGGTACATCAAGTCGCGCCAGGTCCAAAAACTGTCCGGACCTTCGCCAGCAATTTCAGTCATGCCGGCCATGGCGCGCTGGAACGCATGAGAATGTAAATTGACCATGCCGGGCAATACGAACTGCTCGATAACTTCATGCAGAGCGGCGCTTGCATTGTGTTCAATTTGAGTTAAATCGCCGCTTGCATTCCAATGTAGGCGTACATTTTCGGCCCAGCCATCGGCTAACCAAACGTTACGTGCAAATAATGTCGTGTTAATGCTCATGCTTATTCCTTACTCCGTGTTTTTGCCCAGCTCAAACAAGCCGCTAATAATTCGCTCAACAATGGCTGAACCTGCGCCGCCAAATCAGGCCGGTATGCAAAAGGGGCTGTTTCATTCATATACACACATTGGCTCATTTCCAACTGCACTGCATGAATATTATTGGCTGGATTACCGTAATTCCTAGTTATGTAGCCGCCTTTAAAACGACCATTGAAGACATGGCTAAATGATGTGGCATGAGCAGATTTTTGCATCAACTCCGCCAGCTCCGCTTGTAATTCCAACGCACAGGATTTTTGATCGGCTGTGCCAAAATTAAAATCAGGCAGTTTGCCATTAAAAAAGCGCGGCACTACCGACGCGATCGAATGCGCATCCCACAAAATTGCAACACCATGTTGCGCTTTAATGCGCGCCAGTTCGCTACTGAGTTGGCTGTGATACGGCTGCCAGTATTTTTCGATACGATCGGCAATTTGTGGAGCATCAGGCAGATGTCCAGCCCGGTATAAATCTTGTTTTCCGAACGTATCGACCGGGCACAAGCCGGTGGTGTCTTGACCGGGGTACAAATTACTGTCTTCTTTAGGTCGATTTAAATCAATCACATACCGTGAATATTCCGCACTAATTACCGATGCACCTAATTGCTCGGCCATGTTGTACAACAGCGGCAAATGCCAATCGGTGTCTTTTTTAACTTGCGCAATATCATCCATTTCTGCGCCGATCTCGGCTGGAATAGTAGTACCAACGTGCGGCATGGAAATCAGTAACGGCGCGTGGCCGGCTTTAAAGTGAAATGGGTTTGTCATGATTAACTCTAAAAAAGAAAATTTAAAAATCGGATAGTTGACGACCGATGCGCGCTGCGGCCGCAAGTGTCAGCTCGATTAATTCCGGTTCGCGAAGTTGAGCACGGGCGTTTGGCGCCATCAGCGAAATCGTACATTCCACGCGTTTTTTTGACGAAAAAATTGGCGCGCTCACACCCCATACGTCCGCATCCACTTCACCCACACTGACCACATAGCCTTGTTGCCGACACTGCTCTAATTGCGCAGGTAAATACTGCGCTTCAGTTGGATGCTCTGCCAAAATTGCGGCAAGTAACGCGCCCGGTAAATGCGCCAACAACGCTTTGGCAGACGCGCCATGCACAACGGAATTAGCTCGCCCTTTTGAAAACGAGCAGCGTAAGGCTTGCTGGCTTTCCAGCATATCCAGACAAATTATTTGCCCATTCAGATACACCAGCAGACCAACGCTTTCGCCCGATTTTTCAACCAGACTAACCATTTCCGCATGCGCGACTTGCATTAAATAGGAATGATGATCAAAACCCCAGGCCAGTTGCAAACTGAGCGGCCCCGGTTGATACAGCCCGCTTTGCCCGTGCTCTTGCACCAAACCCCATTTCTTTAATGAAGCCAGATGCCGATACAAACTGCTTAAGGGTAATTTGGCTTGAGTTGCCAATTCCCGTGCCGTCAGCGAACTGCCATGCCGCGCTACGAGCGCAAGCACCTGCAGCGCGCGTTCGCCAGTTGGGATAACAGAAGAAGAGGATGGGCTATTGGGCATAAGCTACTGGGCTGATAATGTGCTTACCATCCTAGCAGTTCATTCTATAAATTCAAGCTTATATTCCCATTTAGCGGGAATGCTGGCGGTTTACTTGATTAAATTACGATTTATTTATTGGTGTTTTACTTTTTACATACTCTAGTATTATTTTATAGATTAACGTATTAGCTATATTTTTGATATTTATATACTGTCTAAAAAATGCTTTTTTGTCGCAGGCAAAGCCATTTGATACGCTAATTTTAAAAAACATAGTTGAGGGTATATAAGAAGTGCTCCATAGCCATTCAATTTCTCAAATTTTATTGAGAATTGACCCAACCTTGAATTTTGTAGACTGGAAGCAATTTAATTGCAGTGTACTCAATATTTATAACAAACTTGCCACATATGTTACGCAACGTATTATCATCACTCACCGATGCCAATTACTGCGATTAGGTAGTCAACGATGGTGTATCAATTTTTATGAATGGAGAAAATCATGAGCAAAGCACAAGACAGTAAAAAAGCAGTAAAAAAGGAACCAGCAAAAACCATGAAAGAAAAAAAGGCCGATAAAAAAGTCAAAAAAGAGGAAAAGAAACGGGTTCAGTAATATAAAAAAACCCAACGCACAAAGTACCACTGCGTTGGGTTACATCGAGATTTCATTTTTAATTCGCACTACAGAAGATCTGCCTTTAAATTCTTCACTACTGTAATACGCATACAACTACCATCAAAATCCATTAGAACAGGACGGTTCTAATGAAATCCTGATCAAATCAAATCCCGACCAAACCTTGCATGCTCAATCCGGTTGCCGTGCCAAGCACTGCCTGATTAATTTTAGTCAATACACCGGTGCTGCTGATGGAATACGCCACCACTTTATCGTCACCCAGATAATCGGAATACAAATACAAGCCATCTGGACTAACCCACGAATCTGCCGCCACACTATTTACACCGGTAATTGCTGACGGCTCTGTTGCCGCCTGCGCACTTAATAAACTCACCGCACCCGCTGTTGTGACCGAATAAGATGAAATTGCACCTGCGCCATTACCCACATAAGCAAACTGGTTATTCGGTGTAATACTCAGCCAGCATGGCGCTGCAACGCCGCTAGTTCCAGAAGCAATGGCCGTCAATGCGCCACTCGTTGAGAACGAAAATGAACCCAGTCCCATGCCGCCAATATTGGTCGACAAATAAACCCAGTTACTGGCGGTTTGCATGAACGCACCAGCAAATGGCGTGTTACCGGTCACATTTACGATCGGCGTAGCAAGCGAACCGTCACCATTGATAGGATAAGAAACGATGGCGTTCGCGGCATGACCAGCACTGACCACCACAAAACTACCGTTAGGTGAAATAACGACTTGATTCGGTGCTGCACCAGCGACCGCCAAGCTATACAAACCTACCTGAGTTAACCCGCCGCCGCTACCAACCTGGTAAGCACCTAATTGATCTGAGCCACCTTGAAAGGTGACATATAAATAGCCGTTATTAAAAGCCAGGCTGTTCGGTGTAAGGCCATTGGTTGACGTGTTTTTTTCCAATGTCAAACTACCGGTGGTTTGATTAATCGCAAATACCGAAATAGAATTATCCCCAGCATTCACCGCAAACAGCGTTGATTTATCCGGGCTAATGATGACGCTATGCTGACTAGCTAAAGTATCAGGACCTGGAGCGGCCGGTGCGCCACCACTTTTGATCCCATTCGTACCTACCCCTCCGGTACTAGTACGATCTACCACGGTAATAGCGCCAGTGGCAGAGCGTGAAAAATGCACAATCACGTTGGCGGTTTCATTCGATTGCGTATATAGCTGGTTGGCTAATGGCGGTGCAATGACAGGCGCTGTAGCATTAGATGTTGTCGCTGGCGTTGAAGAGCTAGAACCGCCGCAAGCGCTTAATGCAGCAAGCAGACAGCTGATTGTAATTCCGCCCAAAATCCGTGGCGCTGAAAGCTGAGGTGAATGTTTCATGTATTACCTTTCAAAGAGAGTGAAATGTTGGTCAGCAAAACACCACATAGCCATCTTCATGGCCCATCACAGCGGATGATGTGCAGTTTGCATACCCTTTGTCTTTGGTAATACGGATTCCTTACACTTTATTTAAAAGTAGTGAAAAAATTTTTACGACGACTAAATAGAATGGAATTCAGAATGTTAGGCGTATTCAAGTGCAAATTGTTGTCTAGCTTTATCCGCTGATGTGAAATTCAACTCAGAGATAACTAGTTGAATATATTGTCTTTATTTTATATTTTTGTCGGAAAATTTTACATAGATGTTGCTCTTCATCCAGTAATTTCCCATAAGTAATTGTTATATAAGGAAATAATTAACTGGTACATTTTTTGCTTACCATAATCACTATTGGCAATTTTTGATTACATTAATTCATTCCAAAACTTAACACCAAGGGAGTTCATTCATGAAGAAAATAGTAGCGCTAGTTATAGCTGTATTGATGACAGCAGCGGGTTCTACCGCATATGCCACGCCCACAGTATCTGTTGGAATTGGATCATTCAGCAGCGGACCTGACATTACATTCGAAACACTTAGCAACTCTACTCCCATCACAAACCAATACAGCGGACTTGGCGTTACTTTTAGCAATTTTTGGGCAGATACCTCTTACGGAACTACGTTTTTCTCAGATGCCGGTAATGTTGGAGCCGATAACTTTGCTGGTCCCGGCGGATGTTGCACTAGTTCCGCTACGATCAACTTTACGACGGATTACTCCATGGTCGGATTCGAAATCGTGAGTAACGGAAACACAACCATCAACGTACTGAGTGCAAATAACGAAATGGATACGTTCAACTTCAATGCCAGACCAAATAGTAATAGCGGAATATTTGTTGGCCTAGAAAATCTCAGCGGTATTAGTGAAATATCGTTTGGTCCGTCTGCAGAAAATGACGCTTTCTTGATCGACAACATACGTTTGGAAGGGGCCGCTCCCCAGCCTGGGACTGTTCCCGAACCTGGGATTCTTGCTCTCCTTGGCATTGGCCTAATTGGATTTTATTTTGCAAGACGCAAAAAACAAGCAGCTTAATTGTATAAACTGAAGTCGAACAAACCCTCTACGGAGGGTTTGTTTTTTTGAACGACCATAATTTTCACAAAAACGGCTTGAATGCCAACTCACTTTTGGCGGATACAGCCGATCAATGCTACACGCAGGCTTGCCCGATTTAACTCATCATCCAAGCAATGTGCTTTATTATTTACTAGCGCGTGCCTGCGCCACTAAAGCATCAACTACTTGCAAAGTGGCTTTATCTAGCGCTACGTGCTCCAAGTCTTTATTGCTCTCATCAACGGATGCCATGCTAGTTAAATAGCGCCCATCCACGACGATAGTTGGGGTGCTGTCAACATGGTAATTTGCCATGACGTTCTTGAGGTTATGTAGCTTACTGATCACGGAGAACGAATTATAAAAACCTAAAAATTTTTCTTTATCGAGCCCGTTTTTTACTGCCCACTCAAGATTGTCTTCATCTCTCAATAATTGATGATGCTCAACATGCCAGGTGTTCAGCACTTTACTGTGCATGGTATCTTCAAGTTTCATCGCTTCCAAGGTCAAGAACAGATGCGCCTCAGCATCGTTGAGCCCGTTATGCGGGACATGGATGCGCTTAAACTCTACATTCGCGCCCTGCTTTTTAACCCAATCCAACAATGCCGGCTCTAAGGTATTACAGGCCGGGCAGTGGTACATAAAAAATTCGATCACTTCAATTTTTTTACCAATCGACGTCACTGGCTGTGGCGTAGCTAAAGTCGTATATTCTGCGCCGTTAATTGGCATAGTCGGCGTGGCTAAAGCGAGATTGGCAATAAACAAAAAAGAAGTGCAAACAAAGCTGATGGCGCGCATGGGAACCTTTACATGTAATTAATGGTGAATAGCTGGAGTGCTCAAGCAGACATCCAACAAAACAGAGTGGAATAATTTTACATTAATTTCCTGCCTGCAAGATATTCTCTTATTCTTAGCATTTAGCCAGACAAAAAAATGCGCATCAAACACATCAACTGTATTTGATACGCAAACCGAGGAAGAACTCTGTCCTACTCTGTGCCTGTACTACTTAAACCCGTCAACCAATACTTACATTAATTCACGCGCTTTCAAATCAGCCAACGTAGCGTCAAGGCAATGACGTATCAACTCGATCATTTCATCTATTTCTGCAATCGTGGTCACCAGCGGCGGCGCGATGATCATGCGGTCCCCCACGGCACGCATAATCATGCCATTGCCAAACATGTGGCCACGGCAGATCATTCCGACTTCCAGTTTTGAATCAAAGGGTACGCAGTCGTGCACGGTTGCGCCTTTTTTCTGCACCAGATTTAAGCCAGCAGCAAAGCCGCAAGTTTCTGCCACGCTGACCAACGGATGATCCGCTAACGTTGCAAATTTTTTCTTCAAGTAAGGGCCGGTTTCGTTGCGTACTTTTTCAACTAACTGCTCTTCTTGAATAATACGGATATTTTCTAACGCCGCAGCACAAGCCACGGGATGGCCGGAATAGGTAAAGCCGTGGTTAAAGTCGCCGCCTTTTTCAATCAAGACATCAGCGACCCGATCCCCTACCATCACCCCGCCCAACGGGATATAACCGGAAGTGACACCCTTGGCAAAAGTCATCAGATCCGGCTTAATACCAAAGTATTCTGATCCGAACCAGTGACCTAAACGCCCGAAGCCACAGATAACTTCATCGGCTATTAACAAGATGCCGTACCTGTCGCAAATGCGCTGAATCTCTGGCCAATACGTGGATGGTGGAATAATCACGCCGCCCGCGCCTTGCACTGGTTCACCAATAAAAGCAGCCACTTTTTCTGCGCCGACTTCCAGAATTTTTTGCTCTAACCAACCAGCCGCTTCCAGCCCAAATTCTTCCGGTGTTTTCCCTTTGCCGCCTTCAACATAATAGGGCTGGCCGATGTGAACGATGTTGGGAATCGCTATACCGATTTGCTGATCGTGCATGCCGGACATACCGCCCAACGAGGCGCCTGCGATAGTACTACCGTGATACGCGTTATGACGGCTGATAATAACGTTACGCTCTTTAAAGCCCAGCAGATCCCAATAACGGCGCACCATGCGAATATTGGTGTCATTACCTTCTGAGCCGGAACCAGTAAAAAATACATGATTGAACTGCGGCGGTGAAATCTCGACTAACTTAGCCGCCAATTGCGCCGCAGGAGCATTGGTCGTCTGAAAAAAGCTGTTGTAGTAAGGAAGCTCCTGCATTTGCACATACACCGCATCCGCAATACTTTTACGTCCGTAACCAACATTCATGCACCACAATCCAGACATTCCATCCAGCAGGCGTTTTCCTTCCGAATCCCAAATATAAATACCCTGACCCTTAACAATGACTCGCGCGCCTACGCTGGCTAATGCTTTGGTATCGGTAAAGGAATGGATGTAATGCGCGGCATCTAATTCTTGAATTGCACGCGTATCATATTTTTTCTGAACGTCTGATGCACGAATTGAGGGTGTTACGATGGCAATTGGATCTGATTTATTTGAGTACATGATCAACCTTTTTGTGGGTGATTAGATGCAGCAAAGCACGCAGAATGGAAAACATTATTCTGCGCTGCGTGCTTGCTGGTTTTTAGTTTAGGCTAGGTTTAGCTATAGTTGATTAAACGTGCAGTAGTAAATGCTCACGCTCCCAAGGGCTGATAACCTGCATAAATTCCCTGTGTTCCAACTCTTTGATGGCGGAATAAACGTCAATAAAACGGTCACCCAAGATGTAACGCAAACGGGTTTCTTTCCGTAAGCCTTCTAACGCTTCCGACAAACTTTGCGGCAATTGATAATCAAGATCGTAGGCGCTATCAACCGTAATTGGCGTTGGCTCAAGCTTTTCTATCATCCCCAAATAACCACAAGCCAAGGTCACTGCCAAGGCCAAATACGGATTGGCGTCAGCGCCCACCACACGGTTTTCAACTCGGCGATCTTGCGGACCAGATTCAGGTACGCGGAAGCCGACTGTACGGTTATCTTTACCCCATTGAATATTAATCGGCGCGGCGGTATGACGCACAATGCGGCGATACGAATTGACGTAAGGCGCGACAATCGCCATCGCGGCTGGCATGTAACGCTGCAGGCCACCTATGTAATGCATGAACGCTTCGGAAGAACTGCCGTCTTGATTACTAAAAATGTTCAAACCGGTTTTAGTATCCACCACGCTCTGATGAATATGCATGGCTGAACCGGGTTCTCCGGTCATTGGTTTAGCCATAAAGGTGGCATACATATCGTGCTTTAAAGCCGCTTCACGCAAAGTACGTTTAAAGAAAAAAACTTTATCAGCCAAGCCCATCGGCTCGCCATGCAAAAAGTTAATTTCCATCTGGCCGGCACCGATTTCATGAATCAGGGTATCGACATCGAGCTGCATCAATTCACAGTAATCGTAAATATCTTCAAACAGGGGATCAAATTCATTCACCGCATCAATGCTATAAATTTGACGGCTGGTTTCAGCCCTGCCACTACGGCCAACCGGTGGGCGTAGCGGAATATCCGGGTCAATATTTTTTGCTGTTAAATAAAACTCTAATTCTGGTGCGACGATAGGAGTCCAACCTTTTTCTGCGTATAAACTCAGCACCCGGCGCAAGACTGAGCGCGGTGCAAAATCAACCAGGGAACCATCGGAAAAATAACAGTCGTGGATCACTTGCGCGGTTGGGTCAGCTGCCCAAGGTACCATCGTGATGGTGTTTGGATCAGCCCGCAAAATCATATCGCGGTCAATCGCAGAAATAGCACGCTCATAGGCGGCGTTATCGGTTGGATAGTTACCAGTTACCGTCATTCCAAGCACCGCTTCCGGCATTCGCATACCGCGATCTTCGGTGAATTTGGTACGCGGCATAATTTTTCCACGCGCAACACCAGTCAAATCGGGTACCAGACATTCAATTTCAGTAACGCGCTTTTCGTTGAGCCACTGATCCATATCGTTGTATGAAAAATTTTGGCGTAAAGACATGAGTTTCTCTCTTATTTCGTTGGTATTTGCTCTGAACTTAGCTTCAGCAAGTTCATCTTATTTTCGACCTGCAGAATTAAAAAAGCTACGGCTCTGCTGGCGTAAAGTTGGCAAAAATTTTAAAGAATTTCATGTTATCTCCTTGGTTTTTTAGGATTTACGTAAAATTGTTCCGGCAAGGCGCACCGACGCTGACAGTACTTTAGTACGGCAAGGAGAGTGCAACGCCGCTGGGGCGGTTTTACGTAAATCTTACTTACATACCGCTGATACACCAGTACTTAACAGTCAAATAATCATCCATCCCGTACTTAGAACCTTCGCGCCCCAAGCCCGACTGTTTGACACCGCCAAATGGTGCGACTTCGTTTGAAATGATGCCGGTATTAATTCCCACCATACCATATTCAAGTTGCTCCGCCACGTTCCAGATACGGCCAATATCTCGGCTAAAGAAGTAAGAAGCCAAGCCGAATTCGGTGTCATTTGCCATGCTGATGACTTCTTCGTCGGTGTGAAAACGGAAAATCGGCGCGAGTGGCCCGAAGGTTTCTTCCCGCGCCACTTTCATGGATTGTGTGACTCCTGACAAAATGGTTGGTTCAAAAAAAGTTTGGCCAAGCGCGTGACGTTTGCCGCCCAATACAATTTTTGCGCCTTTGTCCAACGCATCCGCAATATGCTCTTCCACTTTTTCTACGGCATGGATATCGATCAACGGGCCTTGCGTTGTACCTGCCACAGAGCCGTCACCGACTTTTAATTTCTGAACTGCTGCGCTAAGTTTTGCAACGAACGCGTCATACACTTTATCTTGCACATATAAGCGGTTGGCGCAGACGCAAGTTTGTCCTGAATTCCGGAATTTAGATGCCAATGCCCCTTCAACGGCAGCATCTAAATCTGCATCGTCAAATACGATAAATGGCGCATTGCCGCCAAGCTCCAACGACAATTTTTTAACCGTGTCCGCCGATTGGCGCATCAGCAACTGACCGATTTGAGTTGAGCCGGTAAAGGTCAATTTGCGAACGATAGGGCTGGCAGTCATTGCCCCGCCTATCGCAGATGCTTTGCCTGTGATGACGCTAAACACACCGGCAGGAACACCAGCGCGGTGCGCTAATTCGGCCAACGCTAATGCAGAAAATGGCGTTTGCGCGGCAGGTTTGACGATCATCGGACAACCGGCTGCTAAGGCCGGACCAGCTTTGCGGGTAATCATCGCGGAAGGAAAATTCCACGGTGTAATCGCCGCACAAACACCGATCGGCTCTTTGGTAACCATAATGCGGCGGCCATGTGTTGGAGTAGGGATTGTTTCGCCGTAAATGCGCTTTCCTTCTTCCGCAAACCATTCTAAAAAAGAAGCGGCGTATACAATTTCGCCTCGGGATTCGGTTAATGATTTACCTTGTTCGGCGGTCATAATCACTGCCAGATCGTCGGCATTCACTAACATTAGCTCATACCATTTACGCAGAATAGCGGAGCGTTCCTTGGCCAACAAAGAGCGCCATGCCTTAAAAGAAGCATTCGCAGCAGTGATGGCACGCCGCGTTTCTGCCGCGCCCATACTCGGCACAAATCCGAGCGTTACTCCGGTGGCAGGATTGGTTACAGCGATGTTTTCACCATTGTCGGCGTCACACCATAAGCCATTCAAATAAGCCTGTTGTTTAAACAGACTAGGGTCTTTTAAAGTTAGCATGATTACTCCTTAGTTGGCACGAAGAGCCGCATCCAGAATACCTAGTGCTTCGGTCATCAGCGCATCGGTGATAGTTAATGGGTACAAGAAGCGAATTACATTGCCATAGACGCCGCAACTCAGCAATAGCAAACCCTTATCTAATGCATACGCCTGTACTTTTTTAGTGAAGTCAGCATCTGGCTTGCCGCTTTCCGGATGCTTAAATTCAATCGCAATCATTGAACCCAAACCGCGCACTTCTGCAACCCGGCTTTTTACACCTTGGTCTTGCATCGTGGTGTGCAGTTGATTGGTTAAGCGTTGTCCCAATTGATTGGCACGTTCGATCAGTTTTTCATCGTCAATAATATCGAGCACCGCTAACGCTGCGGCGACTGCCAGCGCATTACCGGCGTAAGTTCCGCCCAAACCACCGGGTGCTGGCGCATCCATGATGTCAGCTTTTCCGCACACGCCGGATAATGGCATACCGCCGGCCAAGCTTTTTGCGATTGTCATCAAGTCAGGAATAACGCCGTAATGTTCCATCGCAAATAACTTGCCAGTACGGGCAAAGCCGGTTTGGATTTCATCTGCAATCAGCAAAATTCCGTGTTGGTCGCAGATGGCACGTAACGCTTGCATGAACGCGACTGGCGTGACGCAAAATCCACCTTCACCTTGTATCGGCTCAATAATAATAGCCGCCACTTTGGCTGGTTCAATGTCCGTTTTAAACAATGTTTGCAATGCGCTGAGTGCGCCTTCCACCGACATGCCGTGCAACTCACTTGGGAATGGTGCGTGATACACCTCACCAGGAAATGGGCCGAAACCGATTTTATATGGATCTACTTTTCCAGTAAGCGCCATGCCCATTGAAGTACGGCCGTGAAACGCGCCAGAGAAGGCGATTACGCCGGGGCGTTTGGTCGCAGAACGGGCAATTTTGATGGCGTTTTCAACTGCTTCAGCGCCGGTGGTAAAAAATGCCGTTTTTTTGGCATGCTTACCCGGAGTGAGTTGATTAATTTTTTCAGCCAATTCCACATAACTACCGTACGGCACAATCTGGTAAGCGGTATGCGTGAAATGCTCTAATTGTTGCTGAATGGCGGCGACGATTTTCGGATGGCGATGACCGGTGTTGACTACCGCAATACCGCTCGCGAAATCAATATAGCGCTTGCCTTCAATATCCCAAATTTCAGAATTTTCCGCACGTGCTGCATAAAAATTGCACATGACGCCGACACCGCGCGGTGTCGCTGCATCTTTGCGGGATTTCCATTCTTGATTCGAGTTCATTGCATTTTCCTATTTATTCTATTGAGCGCACTACAACTTTATTGATAAGTAAATCGATAGCCTTAATTTCGGCTATCGATTTTTTACAACACGTCAAACAAAGTTAGAACTTGGCTGACAAACTCATACCAATGGTTCTCGGCTCCATCCGATACACTTCACCTAATGTCGCCTGCACAATCGGACGCTGGATGATCATATTATTGTTGAACATGTTTTTCACAAACAGAGTCGCTTCCCACGCACCCCAAGAAACGCCAGTACTTGCGTCTATCGTGTGATAAGCAGGGCGATTAAAGTCTGGATTTGGAACGCCCGCGAAAAGATTCGGTGGAGTGATCGTGCCGTTTGAATTTGGCAATTCAGAGAAACCGCCATTACTAGCACCGGTCCAACGTGCAGCGCCACGCAAGAAACCAAAGTAGTTATCGGTAATGTCGTAGTTATAGGTCGTTGTTAAAGCAATGTTATAGCGTGGCACGCCTGGAATATTTGCACCAGCTACAGCACCTGCGACACCAGTTTCCGCACCGTCACTATTATCTAATGTCGCGTGGGTATAACCGCCAGCAAGGTCAATTAACAAGCTTGAAATTGGTTTTACTTTTAATTCAACCTCTGCGCCATATGAAGTTGCGGAGCCGACATTAACGTTGTAATCAAAGCTGCATGGCAGTTCAATTTCTTGCTGCATGTTTTTCCATTTAACGTAAAACAAGGAGCTGTTAAACGTCACTTTATTATCCAGGAAACGTGATTTATTACCTACTTCATAACTCCACAATGAATCTGAATTAAATGAGAGTGGATTCGGTCCTGGCAAACCGCATAACGTAGCCGGAACCGCGTCATTATTACCACCTACCCGAAATCCTTCAGCTGCTGAAGCAAATACCGAGCTGGTTGGCGATACTTCCCAAATAACGGATAGCTTAGGCGTTGATTTATTACCGCTTTGCGTAGAGTCATTTGTGGTGTTACCACCATTGTAGAACAGGCTCTGAAAACTGGAGAACACCTCTTGTGCATGTAAATAGCGCAGCCCAACTGTGGCATGGACGGTCGGCACAAAGTAGTAGCTCATTTCTCCAAAAATCGACTGTTGGGTATCATGGAACTTATAGCCGCCTGCGAAAGTATTATCACTAGGAAAACCCGGTAGATAAGTGCCAGGAACAAATACGGTCGGATCTGTCGGGCTCAAGCCAAAATTTGAAAAAGTTTTATTTAAACCATAAACATAATCGTTTTCAATAATACTCGTGTGCTCGTTGGCAGCATACGCACCAACCAGCCAGGTAATCGGTGAGCCACCGGGTTCATACTGTTTAGAAGCAAAGCGAATTTCTTGCGAAAATTGTGCCACTTGATTATTCAACGTAACAGCGGAAGGCAAGGCGGCCACCGCAGCACCGAAGGCTGGATAATTAACATTATCAATATAAGAGCCGCTGGTACCCAGTTGCACACTATTGGTTTCGGAACCGTCTTGAATACGCGAGAAGGTGCGCTTAAAGTAACTGGTTACTGCAGTCAAATCGCCCAAATCCGTGCCGTAACTAATCGTCAAACTAGGCACCAGCAATTCATCGCTACCAGGTTCGTGCATGATTTTACTGGTTTGATATGGCGGCAAAATAATGCCATTTTGCTGGCCGCTTTCAAGCACTTGAGTATATGAAACATCGGTATCGCCAGTTTTTACCTTTTGGTAGAAAACAGATGGCGTGATCGTTAAATTTTTGGTTGGAGCCCACTTCATGGCTAAGTGCAACACAGAATCATCTTGCCAGTTAATACCAGAATCAATCACATTGCCATTCGCATTAACCTGATCAATATAACCACCTTGATGTCCACCTTGAATACCAACGCGCAAAGCCAGTTCGCCCGGTGTCAGCGGCTGATTAAATACAACATTACCGGTATAGCTGTCTTTACCACCTTTAAATGAAGAAAATTCGGTATACACATCGGTAGTTTGTTCTTTTAGATTTGGCTGGTTGGTAATGAATTTAATCGTACCGCCCATCGAGCTTGAGCCATACAAGGTTCCTTGCGGTCCACGCAATATTTCTACATGATCCAAATCGAAAAATTTTGGTTCAGCGCTACCCATACTGTATAAATTGGCGACCGTCATGGAAACGTCATCCATATAAATACCAACCGTTGCCGCACCAGCACTTGAACTGATACCGCGGATTTCAATATTTGACAGTCCCGGCCCATCGCCGGCATCGCCGCCACCGCCACCGCCTGAGAATGAAATATTCGGGATAGCGCGAGTGATGTCGGCGTAATCGCCAATGTGTTGTGAGGTCAGTTCATCACCACCAAGCACGCTAATACTGAGCGGCACTTTGCTGGCATCTTCTTTACGTTTTTGCGCGGTAACAACAACAGTTTGAATTCCACCCGATTTTGCTGCTGCCGATGCTGCCGCAGCAGATTGCTTTACCTCGGGGGCTGGTGTTTGATCAACGGATGCAGCCTCAGCAACCGGTACCGCTGGTTGTGCGTCTGTAGTTGGTGCAGGGTTAGCAAGTGGGGCCGTTGCGGCCACTTCCTGTGCGGTGGCCGCGGTGGCCATAAAGGCAGATGCTACTGCAATAACGATGCTTAAACGCTTGGTGCGAAGTTTCATATTTTAAGTCTCCAGCTGCTATTTATAATGGTTATGCTTCTAGGTTATGCACTTATTTCGGCGTCGCATCGCAATGCCTTTTTTTTAAACTTTACATCCGTCGATAACTCCGCCCATGTTTACCTAATCAGCAATACCAACAAGTTACGCCAATCAGCAACACCACTGCGCTCCTACGCAGAACAGACTCGATATTTTTGCCCAAACCATATGGATCATTTTTGATGAAACCATTCTATTCGGCAAAATTTTGCTCATAAATGACTGGTTTTGAATGTCAAGTTGTCGATTTACGAAAGTAAATACGGCTATCAAACCAGATTTAATGCCGTGAAAATTAAAATAAATCTGCAAATAATCAGCAAAAAATAGCTTTTTTAGGCCGAATAACATACTCCACCTATTTTTAAAAAAATTTAACGAATTCAATGACTTTCCTACCAATGAAACCCATATTTATTCAGCAGTATATTAATAAATCAATGTAAATATTAGCTATAAGGTGCATATTTAAATATAAATACTAGGGTATTCTTAAATTAAATAGAGGCATTAATTCCAAATCAATTCCCGCTCACTCGCACACAACTAACCATCTAACGAACCAAATTCAGATTTAAAAACAAGCTTGAGTTAATTACTCAAACTATGCTGGCCCATTTTCGCCAACCTCTTAGTCACCTTCTGCCAACCGTTAGCAACTAAGCATCCATACTCAGCCCCCAGCAATTTTGGTACACTAGCGGCCTTATGCCAGTCAACAACTTCCCCATCAGCATTCTTGATCGCGGTCACGAACCTTTTGCCACCACCTTTGCCGCCATGCGCGCCTACACCGACAACCGAACGGCGGATTCTGCCGATCAGTTGTGGATAGTCGAACACGACCCGGTGTACACCTTGGGTCTAGCGGCTGATACCAGCCATGTGCTGAATGCGAACAACATCCCTGTGGTGCAGACTGATCGCGGTGGCGAAGTGACTTATCACGGGCCCGGGCAAGTAGTTATTTATTTATTACTCGATTTAAAACGCCAGCGCCGACAAGGTCTGGTGCGTGAATTTGTGCAAAAAATAGAGCAGGCCGTCATCAATACCCTAAGCACGTATAATCTGGCTGGCGCACGCAAAACCGGCGCGCCGGGTATTTATATGAGTGATGGCGCATGGGCCGGCGCAAAAATTGCGGCACTCGGCTTAAAAGTACGTGCCAGCGGCTGCACTTACCACGGAGTTTCGCTGAATGTGGCGATGGATTTAACACCTTTTACCACGATCAATCCCTGCGGATATGCCGACTTAACGTGCGTAGATATGCGCTCGCTAGGAATAACCGCCACGTTGCCCGAAGTGCAAATGACATTAGCTAACCAATTACAGCATTTACTATCATGACCAATCCGACCGACATCGCAACTCCTGTCACACCAGAATACAACCCGAGCGAAAAGCAAAAGGGCGCGAATAAAACGTCGCGAATTCCCATCAAAATCGTGCCATACGAAAAGCTTGCTAAACCGAGTTGGATACGCGTCAAAGCCGCTTCGCCGAATACCCGCTTTTATGAAATCAAAGACATCCTGCGCGCCAGCGGTTTAGTCACCGTGTGCGAAGAAGCGTCTTGCCCGAATATCGGCGAATGCTTCGGCAAAGGTACTGCCACATTCATGATCATGGGCGACAAATGTACGCGTCGCTGCCCATTCTGCGATGTAGGACACGGCCGGCCAGATCCCTTAGATGAAAACGAACCGCTCAATTTAGCGACCACCATCTCCAAATTAAAACTCAGCTATGTAGTGATTACGTCGGTCGATCGCGATGATTTACGCGACGGCGGAGCTGGACATTTTGCGGCCTGTATAGAAAAAGTGCGCGAATTATCCCCACATACTCGCATTGAAATTTTAACGCCAGATTTCCGTGGCCGGATGGATCGCGCCTTAGAAATTCTCAAAGCATCGCCGCCAGACGTGATGAATCACAATCTGGAAACCGTACCGCGTTTATACAAAGAAGCGCGCCCGGGTTCCGATTATGAGTACTCCTTAAACCTACTCAAACGGTTTAAAGAAGCGCATCCAAACACGCCAACCAAATCCGGCATCATGGTCGGCCTAGGTGAAACCGATGAAGAGATTCTGCAAGTAATGCGCGACCTGCGCGCCAACGATGTCGACATGCTGACCATCGGCCAATACTTGATGCCTAGCGGAAATCACCTGCCGGTGCGCCGTTATGTGCATCCTGACACCTTTAAAATGTTTGAAGAAGAAGCCTACAAAATGGGCTTCGCGCACGCTGCCGTTGGTGCGATGGTGCGTAGTTCTTACCATGCTGATGTGCAGGCGCATGAGGCTGGGGTAGTTGTGGATGGTCAGTAGTTGTTGAGAAACTTTCGTAGTTGGTGAGAATTTTCAGTAACGCTTTCAGCTACATATGAAGAGATGATAATGTTGAAAAATCTTGCACTCCCAATCTTGATCTTTGTCCTTTTAGGCCTTTTTGGATTATCTTTATCGAAAGATGGATATAGTGCATACAGATCACAATCCTGGCCAGCAGTTGATGGCGTAGTCACTCAATCCGATTGGTCACACCACAGAGGAAAAGGATGTAACTACGGATTGCTCTTCACATACAATTATTCAGTCAGTGGGAATTTTTATGCGGGACGAAACTATAGGTTTGGTGGTGAATGCGGATCTGATGTGAAGCAGATTGTCTCAACGCATCCAGTAGGATCTAAGGTTCATGTATTTTATAAGCCCGACTCCCCTGACGAGAGCGTCGTTTCTCCTGGAGACATTTCAGGCGACACTTGGACTAGTTTGATCATCACTCCGCTATTGATGTTGCTTTGCGTTTTTTTGGCAATGATCAGTTTTAAAGCCAGGCGGTAACAGGGAATATATTTGATTATCTAAAGCGGTTTAGAGGTGTTTGCCGTTACGTCATTCCGCAAACTGGTAACACAATTAATTACCGGGCTGTTCACGACGAATTGGGAATTTTGCGGTGGTACCGGCAAAGGCAACAGCAACAACTATAGACCTAAGTCTGAATTGACAACAGTCGCACGAACTTCTGAACAGTTTCTCACGAACTTCTGAAAAAAATGGCCTGTTTTCGGAAAAGTTTCTCACCAACTTTTGAACGTTCACAGTTGGTGTGGATGGTCAGTAGTTGGTGAGATAAAAATAGTACAGAAATGGCTATTCAGCTTTTCAGAATTTGATTTTTTTGCGATTGACTACCTAGACTGGACAGTCAAACATCCACTGAACGCCAAACTGATCTGTCAATTTTCCATAAAAGTTTCCCCATGGTTGCATGCCGAGCGGTGTTGTGATGACGCCGTTCTTGGCCATGTAACCAAAAAGGTTCTCAGTTTGTTTTCGGTCATCCATCGTTAGCATGTGGGCAGAACCTCGCATAGGTTCTGCATCGTGATTATCGGACGCATAGAACATCACGCCTGGCCCTTCAAATTTGGCATGCATGATTTTCCCCCGCAGTGATTCTATTGGCACCGGCATGCCATCTTTGCCATATTGAAGTGTATGCACGACATGACCAAGACCGCATTGTGTATAGAACTCCAGCGCCTGCTCACAGGAATCAGTAAAAAATAAATAGTTTGATAGTTGCATTTTTACACCCTTCAAAATTCATTAAAGCTCACCAACTGCATTGATTTTTTTCACGAGATTTTGAAAAAAATACGTAAATTCAACATTGAATTTACGTATTTTATATGTTCTATCTTTAAACATCTAAGGGATTTCTATCACTAGATTCGAATAGGCATTCCCGCCGGAACCCTCACTTCAATAACTGCGAGCGGTTACAATTTACCGCCGACGTAACTTTCCAGCTCAGAGCTTACCACCAGATGAGCGACTACATTCAGAGTCATAAATCGATTTATTGCGAGACCCTGGACATGCAATAGAGTGTCAGCAATGAGCGGAAGTACTTCACGCTGAGGCTGTTCGTTAAGCTGCCGAATCCAACTCGCTAATGAAGTTTTCAATATGCGCCAGCACCCGTGCTGGCTGCTCGATTTGTGGCAAGTGACCGGCTTCGGTAATGAGTTCAAACTTCCCTTTGGCAAAAGCTTCTGCATAGGCTTTGCCATAATTAGGGGCAGCTATTCCGTCGCTCTCACCCCAAAGTACCAAAACAGGAACCGCAACGAGTGCGAGCTTTTCACGTAGGCCCGGCGCCATCATTGAAGTACTTTTCGTGTATGCGGCCAGCGATGCCGCATTCGCTGCCTGAATAGCCTGACGTTCCGCTGTCGGTGGCGGCATATTGCGCAGTATCAATTCAGGATTATGGGAGGCAAGTCGTATCAGCTCCGGTGGCGTTAGTCGAGATACGTCCGTCAAGGTTTCACCTGGCACTTGAATACCGACTGAATTAAGTAAGATCAATCCTTTAATGCGGCTAGCATTTATCACGGCCATTTCAGCAGCGATCCATCCACCGATTGAAGAACCGATCACGACTACATCATCCAAACCCAGTTTTTCAAGTAGCGTCAAATAAAAGTGCGCTAACTCCGTGACCGAAGCGAGGTGTGCGGGGCGCGGCGTACCGTCGAATCCCGGATGCGTGGGCAAAATCACCCGCGCTTGCGCAACGAGTGCTTGAGATAAACCAAAAACTGTCGAGACGCCGCCACCGCCGTGTAGTACCAGAATGGCACGCCCCGTGCCCTTGTCGCTGATAGCGGCGCGGCCATCGGTGTTGAGTAGTGCGTTCATGACTAAAGCAGCATCTAGTTGTTCTTCAAAATGAGTTGCAGAATGACCTGAAACAGTTGGTGCTGTAAGCGTTTCCATGTTTTACTCTCCTATGTTAGAATAACAATCCTTATATAAACATGTTTATATTAATTGCTTGAAACGCCGATTGCAACATATTTATATAAATATCCTTACATTAAATTATGGACATCAATGTGCTTGAATTAGGTCGTGCGATCAAACAACTCCAAAATCTCAATCATCGGCGCTTAGAAATAGGCTTGCGCGAAGTGGACTCAACCCTGGCGCAATGGGATGCTTTAAGAGCAATTGACGCTAACCCGGGCGTATCGGCGCACGCGTTAGCAGAAGAAACTTTTCAAACTGATCAGTCGTTCGGCACGCTAGCGACGCGTCTGATAGCGAAGGAGCTTGTGGAACGTCAGCAAGGTATGGGCCGGGCTCTGATCTACAGCCTGACCCCAAAAGGGCAACATGTTTTGGAACAAGGTTTAGTCGTTGCCGAACAGGTTATTGATGACTCGTTCAAAAACCTTTCCGACTCAGAACAAGCGCAGTTCTTAGCGCTCACACGCAAGGCATTGTTGAATAACACCTGACTGCCGTTAAATACCAACTAGCGCGTAATTTGAATGCCCAAATAAAAAAGAGAGTAAATTTGACTGTTGCTTTGTTTTCCAAATTCACGACCCGCTGCAGCAAGCAGGGTCATTGATTCCGTTAATTTCCAATTTAGGCCTAAATTTAGTAATGTTTGCGTAGAGCTGGCATTACCGGAAAAACGATCGGTCAATGTTTCATGAATTTCAGCCAGGCATTCCACATCTTTAACGCATTCATGACCGATCACAAAACCGGCTTCCCACTGGTTTGGATTGCCTTGCACAAAGTTGCGGCCAACTTCCATGTCCAGATCAAATTCATTCATCTTGGTAGATACCTCAAGCGGCAGAAAAAATTGGCCGCCACTTGGTGCAATGCCACGTGTGATGGAAGACGAACTTAGACTGTGCTCATATTGTGGGTAAGTGGAAACCGAGAAACCGGCATCCTCCTCATCAATAAAGCGCCATTTGACGCCGTAATTGGCAAAGCCCGGGCCAGATTTCCAACCCTCGCCTGGCTGCTGTGCAAACGTCCAGGGAATATCTGCTTTGAGCTGAATATGTTCACCTACGCCATAGTTGATATCAGCATCTGGCGCAGCAACCGCGTAGCCATACGCAGTACGTTGGCTAATTGTCGCCAGATTAATTTCCCAATGCCCATCACCCGGCGTATCCGGATCATCCGTCACCAGCGGCGGGCCACCGATAGCAAATGCAGACAGGGGGAAACTCAACAATACAATCAAGCGAGCAGTGCAACTAAACAACTTACTCAAAGCAGAATTCTTCATACGAGTGACGTTTTCTTATAGGTTCAACTAAATTACTGCTTCTTTATTGCTGCTGCAATACCAACACGCGGAATGTGTCTGGAATGCCTTGGCGTTTTTCAGTACCTTGTGCGGCTTTAAAATCAGCCGTTGGCAGGTATAAACGATGTGTCGCGGGGTCAGCTGCGATAGTACGTGCGCCAACTTGAGTAGGAATCGTCGCCACAGCCTGGAACTTACCATTTACTTCACCTACAACGGTCATATTTCCATCTGCACCGTTGGCACTGAATGCATAACCGTCCATGAATGCAACGCCATCCGGGCCGCTGCCAATAGCAGGCTGGGCGATAACTTTACCTGAGGTAGTACTCACCATCATCAGGTTATTGGCACAAACTGAAAACAAATGCTGTTTGTCATCCATCGCCAAACCCGTTGGTTCTTCGCACGGTTTTAATGAGTGAGTTTGTGACACGGTATTCGTTGCCAAGTTAATGGAAGAGATTTGCCCCACATCCTCCAAGTTGAAATACACGTTACCATCCGCACCCACAACAGCGAATTCCGGTTTACCGGCAACCGCAACTGTCGCAATGACTTTCAAAGTTTTTGCATCAATAATGCTGGCATTGTTGGACTTACCATTAAATGCCACCAATTTTTGACTAACCGGTGCGTACACAATGGCATCTGGCTTGGTGCCAACTTTGATGGAGGAACTTACTTTTAAGGTAGCTAAATCAAACACGCTGACGGAATCTGTTACCCCGTCGCTGGTAAAACCGATTCCCAACTCGCGGGCAATTGCCACGCCATGCACACCTTGTGTATTCGCGATTGTGCCCACTACTTTGTTGGTTTGCGTATCAATCACTTCAGTTTGAGTACCGTGCGTTACGTATAATCGATGCGCTTCACTATCGACATACAGATAGTCCCATTTCGCAGCACCGCCAATTGCGATGGTGTCGACGATTTTATAGGCAGGCGCAGCAGCAAAGGCAGTGCTACTGAGGGCTAACAAGAGTGCGGTGAGTTTAAAATTGAATTTCATTGCTATTTCCTTTTGTGGGCATACATGGCATTTGTTTAACTGTGTTCTGGCGAACATGGTTGATCAGGGTGAAGTCCAACCCAGCACACAATATCGTCACTTACTTAGGTAATACTTAGAAGTCACAATAAAGTGGCATGATTTTGAAATAATTGAAGCTAATAATTAACGCTAATTCAGCGCTAAGACTTCCGTTTTACAATCGAGTATTTGTTCACGTTATGGCATAAAAATCGCGGCGAAAATAACCAATAATTAAAAAAACTATGAGAATTTTACTGGTAGAAGACGACACGATGATCGGCGACGCGATGGCATTTGCACTAAGAAATGCCCATTATGCGGTGGATTGGGTAAATGACGGCCAGCTCGCCATAACGGCCGCACAAACACAACACTATGATGCAATTTTGCTGGATCTCGGCTTACCCAAGTCGGACGGTTTTGAGGTACTTCGCACTATAAGAAATGCAGGAAATGTCACGCCAGTATTAATCGTTTCAGCGCGTGATGCTGTTGAGAGCCGCATTGCAGGACTTGATCTTGGTGCCGACGATTATGTGCTGAAGCCCTTTGAAATTGGCGAGTTGTTGGCACGTATCCGCGCAGTTATCCGACGTAAAAGCGGGCATTCAAATTCGCTGTTGGAAAATGGATGCATCAGTTTAAATCTGGTCACTCGCGAAGCCACCGTTGAAGGCTTGCCGGTTCGCTTATCCGCGCGTGAATACTCTCTTCTTGAAGCGCTGTTAATCAGGCCCGGCGCGATTCTTTCACGGCAAGACTTAGAAGATCGACTTTACCAATGGGATAAAGAAGTTGAAAGTAATGCGATTGAATTTCTGATTCATGGCTTACGCAAAAAACTGGGGCCGCAGGCGATCAAAAACGTAAGAGGATTAGGATGGATGGTTTCAAAACAAAATTAAGCTCTTCGCTGCAATTCCGGATCGCTTTAGCTCTCACGATAGTCATGGTTATCGCCGCAATGTCGATTGGAGCGATAGGATTTTACTCGGCATTTCATGACGCGCACGAGTTGCAAGACGATCAGTTACGCGACATCGCGGCAATGACTGACGCCGAGCGATTAACGGTTGGGCAAGCCAATGCCCTGGCACCAAGTGAGCTGGAAGATCCTGAATCACACTTCATCGTGCAGCTTATTGACCCCAATTCTAGCGTCGCTACATCTGAACCAAGTACTGACATTAAATTTCCCAATAACCTGACTAATGGCACAAAAACGTTACTAGTTCAGCACAAAAAATGGCGTGTATTTGTTCGCCCTTTACCATCCGGGGAAAAATTGGTGGTGGGGCAAAGAACTGAAGTCAGGGATGAAATCGCAGAACATGCAGGATTTCGCACCTTGGTGCCGATATTGGTGCTAATTCCATTTTTGATCGTCTTGATCATTGCCGTTTTACGCTGGATGCTGGCACCATTAACAAAACTGTCGGCCGAACTCAATGCGCGTCACCCGGAAGATATGCGGGAATTACACAGCCATGATTTACCTACTGAATTACGACCATTTATTGTTTCAATCAATTCGATGCTATCTCGACTTTCGCTGGTTCTTGAGCAGCAGCGTCGCTTCGTCGCAGACGCGGCGCATGAATTGCGCTCTCCGCTAACGGCCTTATCACTTCAAACCCAAAATCTTGCCACCCACGCTTTACCTGATGCGGTGCAAGGACAACTGCATGAGTTCCGGCGTGGGCTGAAAAGGGCAAATGAATTAGTTGAGCAATTACTTGCGCTGGCGCGTGCTCAACTCGACTTGCCGACCAAGCTTCAGCCGGTATCTTTGCAGCTTGTGGTCAAAACAGTATTTGAAGAAATGATGCCCTTGGCCGACTCAAAGAAAATAGAAATTGGGCTTGAGCAAAACGCCGAGGTATACGTTGAAGCAAGTGAGGTTGACCTGGTAACGGTGTTACGTAATTTAGTCGACAACGCAATTCGTTATACCAATATAGAAGGGCGGGTTGATGTCATGATTAAAATCGACAATGCCTGGGCAGTAATTGAAGTTCAAGACAATGGCCCGGGCATTTCACAAGAAGAACAGGAACGCGTATTCGATCCTTTTTATCGCATACTGGGCAGTAAGCAAACCGGTTCGGGCTTAGGTTTATCCATAGTAAAAAGTATAGTCACTAAACTACGTGGTGAAGTGGCGATGCGTTGTGCAAATCTGTCGAGCGCCAGTGGACTTGTCGCACAAGTTAAATTGCCACTGCTTCAAAGGTCAGATTTCGCGACGATGGACAAAAAATAAACTTGCTTAAACTTTACTGATCCCAGAACTTTTTTCCGTTGTTGTTAGCAAACAGTAGGATAATCCGACCAAACAACACAACTGGATATAAAAAGCATGAATTCGACACGGCCAAGTAGTTCAGCCCTGAGCTGGATAACATTTATCTTAATTGCTGTCGGAGGACTGTTTTATGTGAAATGGTCTCCGTACTATCATCGCGCTTTTGTCGCCGCATCTAACCATGCCATCGGCCAGTCGATTTTAATGGGAACTGCGGCCAGCCCTCCGCCGCCATCGCTTGATGCGGCGCTCAATTATGCTTTTGCTTACGGAAAAGCAATCTGGCAAGCAATGGTGCTCGGGCTGTTGCTCGGCTCCGGCGTGCAGGCATTATTACCGCCACACTGGGTCACCAAGGCACTCGGCGGCACTGGTTTTGGCAGCGTTGCAGCCGGTGGCTTGTTATCAATTCCTGGAATGATGTGTACTTGCTGTGCCGCGCCGGTTGTTGCAGGCCTGCGAGCACGACAAGCATCTCCGGGCGCGGCTATCGCGTTTTGGCTGGGTAACACCGTACTCAACCCGGCAACGTTAATTTTCATGGGCTTCGTACTCGGCTGGAACTGGAGCGCGTTACGCCTTGCGCTCGGGCTGCTGATGGTCTTCGGTCTGGGTTACTTTGCCAATCGCATCATGACCAAGGAAGAAATACAAAGCGCGGAAACTAAGTTTGCACCAACTGATGAAGCCCCGTTAATTGGTAACGTGTTTACGCGCTGGATGAAAATCCTGGCGCAAATGGCGATCCGGCTGATACCTGAATATATTATCTTGATCCTTTTGCTTGGCGCAGCACGTGCCTTTCTATTCCCGCATATCGGACCGGAAATCGGCAATCACCTGGGCTGGATATTGGCCTTCGCCTGCGCCGGTGCGTTATTTGTCATTCCAACGGCGGGCGAAGTGCCGATTATCCAGGCCATGTTAGCGCTTGGTTTAGGCGTGGGTCCGGCTGGTGCATTGTTGATGACACTGCCTCCAATTAGTATTCCTTCGCTCGCCATGCTGGCTCGTTCGTTCAAACCACGCTTACTGTTAATCGTTACGGTAACCGTGGTCGCCTTTGGTGTCTTGGCGGGGTTACTTGCAATCGGGCTTGGATTTTAAGCTCAGCATTGAAAGAACAATTCAAGCCAGTCCAAATCGAATTTAACTACAAAAAAGTACAACTGATTCGATATGTCGCATTAGCAGAATGTACGCGGTAGAAATAGTTCACGATTACCGTATCTATTCACCAAGAACCAAGTTAAGGTCTGTCGCTTAGAAAAAATATTCCACATTGGATTACACAAGTTAATTTTTGTAGTTACTAACAACATAATAAACAAAGGAAGACATGGAACATTGGACATGGATTGTAGGTGCAGTGGTAGTTGCAATCATCGCGATTGGGTTATTCAACTCCTTAACTGGTAAGAAGAATCAGGTCGAATTTGCGTTTGCGTCAGTAGACGTACAGTTGAAGAAGCGCTTTGACCTGATCCCCAATCTGGTCGCTTCGTGCGAGAAGTACATGGGCTACGAAGAGAAGGTTCTGAAGGACTTAACTGAAACCCGGACGAAGGCCATCACTTGCAGCAATGACGAAAAAATAGCACTGGACGGCAAGATCAGTTCACAGCTGCGCTCTGTATTTGCGCACGCAGAAAACTATCCCGATCTCAAAGCAGTGGAAACCTTCACCTTGTTGCAAATGTCGCTTAACGAAGTGGAAGAGCAGTTATCCGCGTCACGTCGTGCCTTCAATGCCGCTGTCACGGAATATAACAACGCCGTACAGATGTTTCCATCCAGTATTGCAGCAAAATTGATGGGCTACCAAACCCGTGCCTGGTTCGAAGCTGCGCCCGTTGAGCGTGATGTTGTTAAGGTGTGGGGCTGACAATCGCGACGACAAATAAGCTCTGGATAATGCTACGCAAGCTGGAAGAAGAGCGCCAGGTTAGTGCTTTTTGGGCGAAAATTTGGATGATTCCGGTCATGCTCATTGCCCTGGCCGCAGCAAAATTTATGCACTCCCGAGGTGAAACGGCCGCGATGGTGGGGATGATATTTGTCGGGTTAATTTTCTCAGCATTTGTCTACCGCCATTTCATTAGCAAAGTCGCCAAGGACTTTAAAGAACAGGTATTACCTATTCTGCTAGAAGACGTTGACCCGTCACTGTCCTATATCGTTGATAACGGCATAGAACTTGATGAGTTTAATGAGGCAGGCCTGTTTCAGCACCCGGATCGCTTCACCGGTAAAGATTTAATAACCGGCAATATCGGACAGGTGGAAGTACAGTTTTCGCTCGTACACGCGCAGGAAAAACGAGTGGAGACTACGACCGATTCTGATGGCTCAACGACCACCCAAACAACATATGAAACGCTATTCAGCGGCCTGTTTTTTATTGCCGACTTTAACAAGCACTTTGCCGGACGTACGCTCGTCAAACAAAAGAAATTCGATTTATTCAACAAATTGTTTGGTTCACCGGTACTACTTGAAGATCCTGAATTTAACAATATGTTCACGGTTTATGCGACTGACCAGGTGGAAGCGCGCTACATCATGACTCCGTCTTTGATGGAGAAATTCAAAATACTCCATTCTAAGGTCGGGTCATTTCAAGCATGTTTTTCTCATGGACGTTTACTCATGGCAATTGAGATGCCCCAAGATTTCTTTGAGCCGTTGATGAGTAAGTCCTTGACCGATTCTGTGCAGCTCCAAAAGATTGTGTTCAATCTACGCTTGATTACGGGAATAGTTGAAGATCTCGGTCTTAATGTGCGTATTTGGGGTGCCAAGACGGGAAGCTGACACGGCAACCAGTTGATCAGAAAGAACTATAAAAACTGTACTTCGTTTGCATTCAATATTATCGAATAAATATTTGGTCAACTTATAGAAAAATTCAAATGAAGATCAACATTAAAAATCATAAATACCTAGCCTTTTTCTGCCTTATTACATTTGGTGCATTTCAGTCCGTGTCTGCCAATCCCGATTGTATGAGCCAAATACATAATTACTCGAATCAGACATGGACTTTTTGGTTTGAACGTACAGGTGATGCAGGGCCTCTCGATTATGATGTGAAGCAAAAGCAGTATATCGATCGACGATTAATGCGCATACCCTGCACCAAGAAAACACCTTGTACATTGGAAGGCCATACCGTTGTTGATATTAGCTATCTGCTATGGGAGGATAAGAAGAAAAAATCGGATTTGGTACCGGTCAAGGCGGTGTTCGTAGATCGTAATGGCGGTAGTAAGTATTGGGAATCATCACTGACAGGTTTTTTTCAAGGGGTGAATATTTGTCATAAATTCAATACGCCAGATTTTAATCCACATGATCCGATTGCAGTGAATAGCCCAGCAAACGGTGATTTTTCGATTTGGACAAATGATTTTTCGACAAAAAGGTAAATAGTCGGTTTCAATCGTTGCTGAGCATCGCTTAACCCCGCTCGACACTAACGCCGCCAGCGGGTCACGTATTCATCCAGGCTGCCGAGCAAAGTTTTAACATTGCCTGATCCAGTTTTCCCAAGCACTATCTGGCACACCGCCAATACGTCGATAAAAAGTTTTTGCTCTAGTATTGGTGGGCATCACATCCCACTTTAACCGCGCGCAGCCCTGCTGCTTTGCATGAGCGACAACGGTTGTCATCAACGCCTGCCCAACACCTAAACCACGCGCCGTTTCCCTAACGAATAACTCCTTGAGCACCAGATTCGGTCGTAAATCAAAAGTGAATGGCACAGGATAAACCACGGCATAACCCAGTAACTGACCGTTGCTCGCTTCAGCCAGAAACGCAGTAAATTGCCGGGCTGAGTCAGCGCGCAAACCCCGCTCTAACAGATCGGCCTCGGTTACACAAAACTGGGCTATATATTTCTCAAAGACCGCTAACTCACGCATTAAAGTCAGCAAGTTAGCGGCATCAGATGCCAGTGCAAGCCGTACTGAGCTGAGAGTAGTCCTCATTAATCTTGCACGCGCGTTTCCAGCACAAAGCCCTCATCCAGCCAACCAGTAATACCACCGGGCATCACCTTAACTGGGCGTCCAAGTCGCGCCAAGCGGATTGCCGCTCGGGCTGCTCCATTGCAGTGTGGCCCCGCGCAATAAGTTACGAAGATTGTATCGCTAGGATAGTGCGCTAATTTCATCTCAATAATTTTACCGTGCGGTAAATGCTGTGCTCCGGGAATATGGCCTGCTGCAAAGTGATCCGGCCCGCGTACATCGAGCAACACAAAATCAGGATTACCCGTCGTTAGCGCATGATGAACGTCCCAACAATCAGTTTCAAATTGAAAAATGGATGAAAAATGCGTGAGGGCTAACTCACTTTGAGCGGCGACGACTTCAGTAACGATGGACATGGATAAACTCCGGTTTGGTTGGTGTAAGAGAATTATCTAACTTGTCCGCTCATATCAACAGTGGCGCATATGCCAATATACGGTAAGATTACGCCATGAAAAAACATCTTGTCGTTGCTCTCGCTTATGATGGCCTCTGCACTTTTGAGTTCGGATGCACGGTAGAACTGTTCGCCCTGAAGCGACCTGAACTCGACGTGGATTGGTATGAGTTCGCTATTTGCGCCGCTGAAACAGGGCCGATACGAGCGGCAGGCGGATTTACACTTGAAGTACCGCATTCGTTGGCATTGCTCGATAGTGCCGCAACCATCATCATTCCCGGCTGGCGCGATGCGGACGAACTTCCAGCCGCCGCTTTGCTCGACAAGATTCGTGCTGCCTATGAGCGCGGTGCTCGCCTTTGTTCAATTTGCTCCGGGGTGTTTGTCTTAGCAGCTGCTGGCGTGCTAAACGGTAAACGTGCGACAACTCATTGGCGCTACGCAGAACGACTAACTCAGCGTTATCCGGCAATTAAAGTGCAAAGTGATGCGCTCTACGTGGATGAGGGACAGATCATCACTTCCGCCGGTTCAGCTGCCGGATTAGATATGCTGCTGCATCTGGTGCGGCGTGATTACGGTGCCAAAATTGGGAATCAAGTAGCCCAACGCTTGGTCGTCGCACCACACCGAGAAGGTGGTCAAGCGCAGTTCGTGCCACGCCCGATGGCGTTTGATGAAGCGGGCAAACTGGCAAAACTGATCGACTGGTTACGTGCCAATTTGGCTCAGCCGCACACCGTCAAATCAATAGCCGCGCAAAGTTTGATGAGTCCGCGCACGTTGCAGCGTCAGTTTCAGGAAGCAACCGGTTTAGGGCCGATTGAATGGCTGATTGTGGAACGTGTCGCTGTCGCCAAAGACCTGCTCGAATCGCCGCACATTCCACTAGTACACGTCGCAGAACTTGCTGGTTTTGGGTCGGAAGAATCGCTACGTCGTCATTTTCGACGGCTGGTTGCAACTAGCCCGGGCGCGTATCGGCAGCGATTTAGTAATGAATTATGATCGCCGTTGAACAGCAAGCGAATAGCATTGGGGGAAATAAAATCAAGCAAGCAAATTTGTAGGCATGGCTTGCGCTGTATGTAATACACGCAGAATTTCGACAACGTCACCTTTGATTCGATACACCAGAACATATCTTTTTGAAATAATAAACTCATGTGTACCAAGCACCCGACCAGCTTTATAACTAG
The DNA here is from genome assembly GCF_002976435.1 of Solimicrobium silvestre. Lineage (GTDB taxonomy): Bacteria > Pseudomonadota > Gammaproteobacteria > Burkholderiales > Burkholderiaceae_D > Solimicrobium > Solimicrobium silvestre. The sequence continues at coordinate 49,487 of NZ_PUGF01000008.1, forward strand.
TCAACGGATTTAATAAAAGTTCGGCTTTGGCCTCGATTACTTCATCATGCTTCAATGCCGCTGACAAACTACTTTGCCCGATGCTAACAAGAAAATTGCGCCTATCCTCTTGTGCTTTCCGGTTCCATTTTAGAATCAAAGTTTAGCCTTTAGAGCCAACTCGGCGCGTAACGCTGCAAATTCTTTTTTTATGTCTTCATGAGGAATGGCTGGGCGCGGATCATCAAGCGCTTCCTGAACCTGGGACCGAAACCATTTATCGTAAGCCGCCGATTCGTGCACTTCTTTCAGTCGTGCAGAATTTTTTTCATATCGTGCCTGACGCGGTGCTGCTTCAAAATTCGCACTAGCAACACGGTAATCAACAATATGAACAATTTTGCGTAAAAAGTTATCAACCGAATCCAAACTAGCAAAAATGCGACGTTTGATGTGACCAGTATTGTCCCGCGCAGCGACAACTCGTTCTCCCACGCCATATTTAACTAGAACGACATAGCCACCTTTTTCGCCCACTACTTCAGCACTGCACACAACATTGGCAGCGACTAATTCCTTAAGGAGGTTGGGTGTAATAAGTTCAAGCATTTTATTTATCTATTAAATTAATATAGTCACTTTATTAGATTTAATGAGAAAAAACAACCCATAAACAGTACCTTGACATGTTTTGATGCCGTGCATTACTTTCACTTGAATGTAGTTACCGCTGGCCAGATTTAGACCATCCAGCGGCAAATATCTCCCCCGCCTCAGGCCGCTGCGCGTAAAACCCTGGCTGCAGCGACCATGTTTTTCAGCGCAGGAATCACTTCTTCCCAAGCGCGTGTTTTCAAGCCGCAATCGGGATTAACCCACAAACGCTGCGCCGGAATCCGCTCTGCCGCTTTACGCATCAGTTGCACGATATGCTCCTGATTCGGGATATTCGGTGAGTGGATGTCATAAACACCGGGGCCGATTTGATTCGGATAATTAAAATCATCAAAGGCATCCAGCAATTCCATTGCCGAGCGGGAGGTCTCAATCGTGATCACGTCCGCATCCATATTGGCGATGGATGCAATGATGTCGTTGAATTCCGAATAACACATGTGGGTGTGGATTTGCGTTTCATCCTGTACACCGTTAGCGGTAATACGGAACGACTCAACTGCCCACTGTAAGTATTCACTCCATTGCGAGCGACGTAGCGGCAATCCTTCACGCAATGCTGCTTCGTCGATCTGGATCACGCGCACGCCAGCCTGTTCCAAGTCCAATACTTCTTCCCGAATCGCCAGTGCCAATTGATAGCAAGAAACTGACCTTGGTTGATCGTCGCGTACAAACGACCAGTTCAGAATAGTGACCGGCCCGGTCAACATTCCCTTCATCGGTTTGTCGGTCAGCGATTGCGCATACTTGATCCACTCCACGGTCATGGCTTTTGGACGGCTGATGTCGCCGAACAAGATCGGCGGTTTTACACAACGTGAACCGTAGGATTGCACCCAGCCGAACTGACTGAATGCGTAGCCCTCAAGTTGCTCGCCGAAGTATTCGACCATGTCGTTGCGCTCTGCTTCGCCATGCACAAATACGTCCAGACCGAGTGCTTCTTGCTCACGCACGCAACGTGCTATCTCGTTTTGCATCAAGGCTTTATAGGCAACTTCATCGAGATTACCCAAACGGAATTGATTTCTAGCCTGACGGATTTCTGTCGTTTGCGGAAAAGAACCGATGGTTGTGGTTGGGTAGTCGGGCAACTTCAATAAAGCCGATTGTTTTATTGCGCGCTGCTCATAAGCACTGTTACGCTTGCCCAATGTCGCATCGATTTTAGCGATTGCAGCCTTCACCGCCGGATTGTGTACCAGGCTGGAAGTTCGGCGACGCTCAATTGCCACATGATTCGCGATCAGTTCTTCCTGTACCGAAACACGGCCATTATTTAATGCCTTAGCTAAAATTTGCAGCTCATCCAACTTTTGCAATGCAAACGCCAGCCAGTACTGAATTCTGCTATCAAGTTTCTGTTCGCTACTCAGATCGACCGGCACGTGCAGCAAAGAACAGGATGGTGCAATCCACAAACGGGTTTGTAATAAGCGGTGTACCGGCTCCAGCCATTCCAGCGTGGCATGGAGATCGGTTTTCCAGATATTGCGGCCATTAATCACGCCAAGAGACAACACGGTATCTGCTGGCAATTGCTGAATCAGCTGCCCGATTTCATCCTGTCCATTGATGGCATCAATGTGTATTCCCTGTACTGGCAGTTTGCAAAGCAGTGGCAAGTTATCTTTCAACTGCCCGAAATAAGTTGCCAGCAGTAATTTGGCCGAGCCAGCCTGCAACGCGTCATACGCAGCAATAAATGCCTGCTGCCAGCTTGCGTCTAATTCCGTCACCAGAATAGGTTCATCAATCTGCACCCACTCGCATCCTTGTTCTGCCAATTGATTAAGCAGCGTTATATAGGCAGGCAACAGGCGCGGCAGTAATGCCAGCTTATCTGACGCGTCCCGGGTTTTACCCAACCACAAATAAGTCAACGGGCCAATGATGACCGGCTTTGCACTCACCTTAAGCTGGCGCGCTTGGGCAAGTTGAGCCAGTAATCGGGAAGCATCAAGGGAGAATTCAGTCTCGGCACTTAACTCCGGCACGATGTAGTGATAGTTGGTATCAAACCATTTGGTCATTTCACCGGCATGCACACAGCTGCACGACGAATCTTGCGCAGAACGGCCACGGGCGACCCGAAAATAGTTATCTAAAGTATTTCCATCCAGATGACGAACCCGGTCTGGAATGTTACCCAACAGAAAACTCATGTCGAGTACCTGATCGTAAAATGAAAAATCACCGACCGGAACCAGATCCAGAGCTGATTGGTTTTGCCAGTGGCGCTGACGTAATTGCGCGCCCGTTTCTGCCAACTGGTCTAGCGTTACATCGCCTTTCCAATAATTTTCTAACGCGAATTTCAATTCACGTTTTGCGCCGATGCGCGGAAAGCCGAGATTGTGTGTGGTAACCATGAAGAACTCCTGATATGAATGGCGTCCATCATAACTAGCGATACTCATGAATAATAATGATATTATTTCATTTATCCATTATTTAAATTCATAGATAAAATCATGCTGGAACGTATTCATCTAACCGTCATCCGCGAAGTCGATCGCCAGGGCTCTCTAACTGCCGCCGCCGATGTGTTGTGCCTGACCCAATCAGCACTTAGTCATACGATCAAAAAAATTGAGGCGCAACTGGGAACGCCAATCTGGACAAGGGAAGGGCGCAGCCTGCGCTTAACTCAGGCCGGTCACTATTTGCTGGTATTAGCTAATCGCTTGCTACCGCAACTGGAACATGCGGAACAGATCATGCAGCAATATGCGCTCGGTCAGCGCGGCACATTACGGATAGGCATGGAATGTCACCCTTGTTACCAGTGGTTGCTTAAAGTGGTCGCACCTTATCTGACTAGTTGGCCTGATGTGGATGTGGACGTTAAGCAAAAATTTCAGTTCGGCGGTATCAAAGCGTTGCTCGGTTATGAAATTGATCTGCTTGTCACGCCAGATCCACTCTATCAACCGGGCTTGCTGTTTGAACCGGTGTTTGATTATGAGCAAGTATTGGTCGTTAGCCAAACCCACCATTTGGCTGCGCTAACCTTCGTCACTCCGCAACAACTTGCTGAAGAAACGTTAATTACTTATCCGGTTGCGATTGAGCGACTGGATATTTATCAACAATTTTTCTTACCCGCCAATTGCACACCCAAGCAACATAAAACGATAGAAACGACCGACATCATGTTGCAAATGGTGGCGAGTGGCCGAGGCGTTGCGGCCTTACCGAGGTGGTTAGTGGCCGAATATGCCGATAAGATGGGTATTCGCCCAGTTCGTTTAGGGCAGGATGGCATCGCCAAGCAAATATTTTTGGGCGTGCGCGAAACGGATGGCGATATCAATTACCTGAAGGCGTTCGTTGAGCTGGCACGCCAGCATAAACAATAAATTAAGCAATGAGTTAAGCAATACCCTCCACGTGCTCTACAGTTTAAAAAAACGGGAAAGGTTGATAATCTTCCCCGAAATCATCGCCATCATTCAACCGAGCAGTCCCCCCCTCAACGAGTCACTTCACACAACTTAGCGGCAACACGCGCTGAATTCATGCTTTTCCTCACTACTTACTTTTAATGCCTATTTAAAACATTTCCACGTAGATTTATTATATAATAATGAGAATCGTTATCATTCGTATTTAAGTAATCGAATTTTAAAATGCGTCTACCCGTTATTTTTTACTTTTATTCATCTACAGGAACGTTAATGTCCATCAAAAAAACAAAACCGGCATTGCTGGTCGCACTCGCCTTACAACAATTGTCTTCCCCGGTTTTTGCGCAAACCAGCGCACCGGCTACAACTATTGCGCGCGACACCAGTAGTAATCAACTCGCCGATGGACAGCCGTTACCAGAAATTATCGTTAAAGGGCAACGCGCCAACAGCGATTACGCACCCGCCGTTACGCATGTTGGTGCCAAGACTGAACAAGCTCTGCGCGATGTTCCGCAAACCGTCAACGTGGTCAACAAAGATTTGATGGATGCGCAAGGCGCTACCTCATTAGCCGATGCCTTGCGCAATGTGCCGGGCATTACGATTGGCGGAGCCGAAGGCGGGCAGATTGGTAACAATATCAATTTACGCGGCTTTACCGCACGTACCGATATTTACATGGATGGTTTCCGCGATCGTGGTCAGTACTATCGCGATCTGTTCGATCTGGAACAGGTGGAAGTATTACAAGGACCGTCGTCCATGTTGTTCGGACGCGGTTCAACCGGCGGCGTGATTAATCAAGAAACCAAGCAAGCCAAACTCGGCAACTTCGCGACGGTTTCCGGCACAGTCGGTTCCGACGGTCGCGCACGCACTACGCTCGACGACAACACCCAACTGTCAGACACTTCCGCGCTGCGCGTCAATGTATTCGCTCAAAACTTAGAAACAACCCGCGATGTAATGTCCAACAAAGATTTTGGCGTTGCACCGACATTGCGGCTTGGTATTGGGCAGCCAACTGAAATCACCATCTCAGCACTACTGCAACACAATAACGACATGCCCGACTACGGCGTAGAGTCACTCAACGGCCACCCAGTTACAGCGTCATCATCTACGTTTTACGGCTTGGCATCGGACCAGACCAACCAAGACATCGCCATGCTCAATGGCGTAGTTAAACACACATTCAACGATACATTTGTTCTGCGTAACCAAACCCAATTCAATCGTTATACGACTGATGCGCAAGAGTCAGCAGCACATGCGCTCAGCACCACCAACACGGCGGCTGGCGTCATCACGCCACCGGCTTTTGGCAATTACAATCCAGCGAAACTTTGGGTGGAATTGCAAAGTCATGACCGCAACATCGTCGATACCAGCGTCGATAACCAAACCGATTTGATCGCTAAATTTGTTACCGGCACAATCAAGCATGAAATGATCGTCGGTGCAGAATTTGGGCACGATACCTACAGTAATCAAACCCTGAGCCGTACTGGCGCCGGTATGCCAGCGGGCTATGTCGGCTTTGTTTCATTGATGAATCCAAGCGACGCAACGCCAGCCACGGTCACGACCACTAACGGCAATCTGGCACAGTCAACGGCCAATACGGTCGGGATTTATGTCAACGACACCATAAGTTTGAATGAACACTGGAAAGTGGTAACAGGCGTACGCTGGGATCGTTTCGATGCGCAAATTAATAATTCGATCAGCTTGCCAGCGCATGCGACTCAAGACGCCAGCTTTACCAGCCTGCGCGAAGGTTTAATTTATCAGCCGACGGAAGAACAATCGTACTATGCCTCGTATGGCACCTCGTTTGATCCTTTGTTAGAGCAAATGACGCTCACCAACGGTCAGCAAAGCTTACCGCCAACTAACACCAGATCTTACGAACTGGGCGGCAAATGGGATCTGTTGAACGACAAACTGATGGTATCTTTTGCTGCATTCAACGAGAAGCAAAACAATGTCTACAGCGTGTCTAACGGTGAATATCAAGCTTCCGGCAACTGGCTCATCAAAGGCGCTACGCTTGGTGCAGTCGGCCATATTACCGATCAACTGCAAATCTCCAGCGGTTACATGCATCTTGATCCAAAAGTGATCGATACTGTGGATGGCACAGCGGGCAGTACGCCCGGCAATACGCCAAAAAATACATTCAATGTATGGACGACCTATGACATCAACAAAACCTGGCAAGTGGGTGGCGGCGTATTTTATATGTCGGATCGTTTTGTCGCTGATTCCGGCATCACCAGCACTCTGCCACAGGGTAATGTAGACCGCGTATCGGTTCCGTCCTATACCCGTTGGGATGCAACGGTTGCCTACCATCAGCCAAAATATGACATTCGTTTGAATTTGCTTAACCTGACCAACAAGCAATACTATGATGCCTTGATTCAGTCTGACGGTGGACGTGCTGTGCCAGGTATTGGCCGCACCGCTTTGCTGACTGGCACTTACCATTTTTAAATTTTAAATCAAGAAAGCCATCATCCCATGCTGCTAAAAATTCCTCACTTATTGAGCCCCGATCAAGTACGTTTTATCCGTGAAAAACTTGATCAGGCAGGAGAGGCATGGGTTGATGGCCGTGTCACCGCAGGCCATCAGGGCGCGCCGGTTAAACGTAATCTGCAAATTGCAGAAAACACGCCGGTGGCACGTGAACTGGGCGATCTGATTCTGGCCGCATTAGAACGCAATCCCCTGTTTATTAGTGGCGCATTGCCGAACCAGGTTTATCCACCAATGTTCAACCGCTATGAAGGTGGTATGCAATTCGGCAGCCATGTCGATGGCGCAATTAGACTGATTCCCGGCACGGGCATTAAAATCCGCACTGATGTATCAGCCACGCTATTTCTATCCGACCCTGACGAATACGAAGGCGGCGAGTTGATGATAGAAGACACTTACGGCGTACATAGCGCCAAATTAGCGGCAGGCGATATGCTGATTTATCCGGCAAGCAGCTTGCACCGTGTTTCGCCAGTCACCAGTGGCGCGCGCATTGCGAGTTTTTTCTGGATTCAAAGTTTAATCAAAGATGACGGTCAACGCAGCATGTTGTTTGATCTCGACACGGCAATTCAGCGACTGAATGCATCGGGCGCAGACGAAATTGCCCGTACCAATTTAACCGGCTGTTATCACAACCTGCTCCGCATGTGGGGAGCGCCATAAAATCATGAACAATCCTCAACTCAAGCATCTGCACAGCGTTAACCACACGAACGGCGTCATCAACAGCGTCGTCACCAACGTACTTCACGATAAACGTAGCAAACGAAGTATTTTTCTCAAATGGCTGCGTAAATTACATGGCTGGATCGGGCTGTGGGGCGCGGCACTTGGCTTGCTGTTTGGCGTCACCGGTATTCTGCAAAATCACCGCACCATCCTGAAAATTCCCGCCGCGCAAGCACAGGAAACCATGCTGCAGCTCCCGTTACCAATGCCAGCACCTGCCGATGCGCAAGCACTGGCCAACTGGCTGCAACATGAATTAGCGTTTGACCGGGTTGCTACAAAAGTACGCAGCGAACCGCAAAAAACCGTGGCATGGGGCGACAAAAGCATGAAACAGCCAGCGCACTGGTCAGCCGTTTTTAGCTCACCCAGCGTCAATTTTCAGGCTGAGTATTGGTTAGGTAATAATTTTGTCAGTGTTAAACGTAGCGACAACAATATTTTTGCCAGCCTGAACAGTCTGCATAAAGGCAACGGCGTTGGTATAGGTTGGATACTGCTCGCCGATACAGTGGCAGGCAGTATTATTTTTCTGTCGCTGACCGGCGTTTTATTGTGGAGCCTGCTTAACCGCCGCCGCATGATCGGCGCAGGTATCGGCCTGACGTCACTGGCCATCGGCATTGCGCTGGCATGGCAAGCAATGTAATAGATTAAATTACGCGTTTTCTGGCAAGGTGTAGTCAAACTGGTAGCGGTGTTGCGATTCAACAATAATAATCACCAGACGACCAACCAAGCCCGCCAGATCTTCTGTTCCAGAGTCAGGCACAACTGTAATGGATTGCTCGGAAACGCCACGTGTCATGGTGGAACTGTGTTGCAGTACAAAGCTGCCGCTCCGTCCATGCAACGTGCCACTGACCGTTTCCATCGCCACATAGCCTGCCGAACTTGGTACGCTACTACGGAAAGCCAGCATCTCGCCCTGACTACTCGCTTCCAAGTCCCCTTGAAATTTTTTGTCCAGCAACATGCGACCAAGACCGGTCTTTTCAGCTATGCCGCTGAGTGATTCGGGCATGAGTTTGACTTCAAATGTACCGGTGGCTTGCATGCTCATCATAAGACATCTTTCCGATTTTAAAAAATACCATCTTAGCAATACAGCTTATAAAAATAAAGATATTCTGCGTTTTTAACCTGCGTAAAATAGCTGTTTTGAATCTAAGTAAGAATACACAATGAAAAAGACCGGAATGGCAAAAAGCAGTGCCAAAAAATTGATGGGGAAAATGGTTGCACCAGGAGCATCTGAATTTGGCAAAGGGGATGTCGCGGTAATTGATCGCCGTGAGCAGCGCAAGCTTGATCAGGCGCTAGGTCTGGTTCCGTTTGCAGTCAAACTTAATTCAACACTGGTACAGCAGCTAGAAGTGCAAGCTAAAGAACGCGGGATTGAACTCAATGCCTTTGTTGCAGAAGTGTTAGCTAAAGGACTTGCCGCGTAGCAATTCGCATTACGATTCGCATTGCAATTTTAAGGCACAATTTATTGGCGCAAGTGTCCCGAGGTGCTCGTATAGCCATCGTCTTCATTTGTGCCATACTTCTGACTCTTTTAAACTGCTCATCTTTGGCAGTCACCATTTCCTAGGAGCACCTTTGTCGATTGATTTTATACTCGAACAAATTGCCAACACGCCGACTTCATCCGACACAGAATTAATACGCGATTTAGTGGCGGCGATACGCCCCAAGCATGCTGATAATATTGAGCTGGCAACCGACCGTCTGCACGCGCTCAGCTTCAAACTGACTGCGCAACCGAAGTATGCTGTCGCTTTACGCAACTACTTATTTGAATTGGTATCTAGCCGCAAAATAACGCACCTGTGCACCGACACAGGCATTACGCTCTCCGAAGGTTTTTGGAGCGCAGCTTGGCAGCGCTTGCTGTATAAATTTTTACCGCCGCTAGTCAACAACGATTATTTGCGCGATGTGATCGGCACTATTTTTCATCAGGTCGATGATCACGTCTGGATTAATGGCGTTGATGAGCAAGTCTGGCTAGATCTAATCGACGCAATCGGCTTCCGTATTCGTGGTGCGCACGTCAAACAAAAGAGCAACTTGAACGAACTGATGTCCGCCATGCAGGTGCTTTCTTACCGCATTAGTGCGATTGGGTTGGAATCGGAATTGGTGCGCAATTACCCTAGCATTGAACGTTATGAATCACCCTTCTTGCGCCAAAACGATGAGATCAATGACTATATAAAAGAATACCGCAATTGGGTTGTTGACCATTCTGCCGTCCATCGCGATAGCCAGCAAATTGAAGTGCTATTAGCGCAATGTGAAGAAATTGTTATAAAAATTCGACGTACCGCAGCACAGCAAGGTGTGTCAGTCAGCTTGACCCGTTTATTATTGCGCGTCACCGAGAGTATTGCGCGCTTGCGCATCATGTTGGCGCTCATTGAAGCACCTAACAAAAAGCAGACACTGCACATCGGCTTCCGCCTATTTAAAGAATTGGTCTACTTTGACAATCGTAAATACAGCATCCGTGAATTAATTGGCACCAACACGCAATTACTCACCATGCAAGTCACCGAACATGCTGGGCGCAGCGGCGAACATTATGTCGCCAGCAACCGCCGTGAATGGGTTGAAATGTTGCGCTCAGCTTCCGGCGCAGGCTTTATTGTCGGCTTCATGGCGACCATGAAAATCCTGATGAGCAAGCTATTACTGGCACCTTTCGGTTATGCGTTTTTATTCAGCTTGAATTACTCGCTGGGCTTCATGCTGGTGCACATTATGCACTTCACGATTGCCACCAAACAACCGGCGATGACCGCCGCGTTAATCGCCAAATCGCTAGATCAAAGCAAACACAAACTGGATGATTTATGCGAATTGGTAGTGCAAGTTATCCGCACCCAATTCATCGCCATTTTAGGTAACGTCGCCATTGCGATTCCTACCGCGTATGCAATTGCCTGGGCATGGTACAGCAGCACCGGACACCACTTGGTTGACCCAGACAAAGCCCGTCATTTGCTGGACGATATCAACCCATTTGCCAGTTTGTCCTTATTCCATGCAGCGATTGCCGGCGTGTGTTTATTTTTGTCCGGCTTAATTTCCGGCTACTACGACAACAAAGCCAGCTACAGCCACATACCGGAACGGTTGCTACAACTTTCCAGCATGCAGTGGCTGTTTGGCATGGCCCGCTGGAAACGCATGACCGATTATATCGGCAACAATTTGGGCGCATTAGCCGGTAATTTTTTCTTTGGAATTATGCTCGGCAGCATAGGCCAGATCGGGGTCTTTTTAGGCTTGCCGATTGATATCCGTCACATCACTTTTTCCAGCGCCAATTTTGCCTTTGCCTTAGTCGGCTTAGAGCATCAGCTAACGTGGCAAGTGTGGGTTATTTCCCTGGTTGGCATCGTCTTAATTGGCATTGTCAATTTAGCGGTAAGTTTTTCATTAGCGTTATTTGTCGCCATGCGTTCACGTGGCGTCAGCTTTGAACAAACGGGTGAGTTGATTGCTTTATTGTGGAAGCGCTTTATCAAGCATGGCCGTGATTTCTTTTTCCCACCCAAAGAAATGGATTTGCCTGAATCAGGTTCGGAGCATGGTAAAGAATAATATCTTCACCCTACTACGCATAAAAAATGCCGCCCTCAATTCAAATTGAGGGCGGCATTTTTATAACATTAACGACTGTACTAGTTCGTCGTCGATGTGGATGTCGGAGTCGCTTCTTCCACTGGCTTAGCTTGATAATTTTTCACTTCAACTTCATCAATGTACTCAAATACTTTCACCACTTTTTGCACACCTGAAACCTCACGTATCGATTCAGCCGCTGTTGCGCCTTCACGTTGTGATACTCGTCCCATTAAATACACCACACCGGCTTCGGTCGTTATTTTAAATGAGCTGGAATAAATGTCGGAAGTACCCACCAATTTTGCTTTTACTTTAGTCGTGGTCAACGTGTCCGCAGAACGTGAGCTAAAGCTTGGTAAAAATGGCGTTACCTGAATTTCATTGACAACAGCATGTACGTTTTCAAGTGCGCCAATTTCTTTTTCTACTTGCGCTTTAGTCGCTTCATCTTTGACTTCACCCGTCAATAAAACTTTGCGATTATAGCTATTCGCATTCACGTGAACGGCGTCACCAAACACGGTAGAAATACGGTTTCCTGCTTTAAGTTCAATGGTCGTGTCTTCCGTTTGTGCACCAAGAGTGCGGCGGTCAGACACGGACATTGCACCACCAACTGCGCCACCAACTAAGAGAACGGCACAACCAGATAAGCTCGCTAACACGCTAGTTGCAAGTGTTAAAGCTAACAATGGTCGCGCTAAATTAGTTAATTTAAGCAAGCCATGTGGGTATTTATTCATTCACTTCTCCTCCAAATAACGCATTATCAATTCCATCGCAAATGCAATGGATCGTCAGTAAATGGACTTCTTGAATCCGTGCAGTACGTTCATGCGGCACGCAAATATTAACGTCACTTTCACCCAGCAGCGTAGCAATCACACCACCGTTTTTGCCGGTGAGCGCCACCACATGCATTTCACGTTCCAGCGCCGCTTGCACGGCTTGCACTACGTTGCCGGAATTACCCGACGTGGAAATCGCCAGCAAAACGTCGCCAGCCTGACCGAAAGCTTGCACTTGTTTTGAATAGACTTCAGCAAAACTGTAATCATTGCCAACAGCCGTCATGATGGAAGAATCAGTGGTGAGGGCCATTGCCGGCAAAGGCAAGCGTTCACGCTCGAAGCGCCCGACTAATTCTGCGGCAAAATGCTGGCAATCTGCGGCAGAACCGCCATTACCACAGGCGAGAATTTTGTTACCGTTGGACAGCGCAGTAAACATGATTTCCACTGCTTTTGAAATCGGATCAGCCAATTGTTCAGCGGCTTGCATTTTGAGCTCGGCACTTTCACGAAAGTGCATAAGAATTTGTTGATTTGTCATAATCGTGGCAATGTCAGTTAGATGCTAAAAAGAAATAATCTATTCAAGAATGGATAGATTATAGACTAATGCACTCGTTTCCTTGTGTTTCATTAAGTTTCTGATGTTAACCATCCATCACGTTTTTAAGCCACTCCACCACACCCGCATCGATCGCAATCACGTCAAACCGGCATGGCGGTGGTTGCGGGTAACGCTGCAAGTAGGCTTGTGCGGCCAACACTAAGCGCCGTTGCTTGGCACGCGTAACGGAAGCCGCTGCGCCGCCAAACTGGCTTTGCGCCCGGCTTCGCACTTCCACAAAAACCAACGTGGAATGGTCTTGCATAATTAAATCTATCTCGCCAAAAGGGCGGCGAAAATTACTTTCAATATGTACCAAACCTTGTTCGTGCAAATAACGCAGCGCCTGCTTTTCTCCTTCTTGCCCTAGCAATTGGCGATTTTTTGTTAATTTAGTCAACCATTGCATTAGCCAGTTCCTTAGTAGAACAGAATCGAGTGGACGTTAAAGTATGCATTAATTTCAATGCAAGTTTGCATAAATTTAAGATTGAACTTGCAATGTTTTAACCGTGCTACTTTCGCCTTTTTCACCAAAAGCCGACTGGCTGGTTTTATTTTCTTTGCGGGTCACAATTAAGCGATCTCCCACCATGGCATATACTTCGCTTTCTTCATTGCTGCTTTCAAAGCTAATCACAATCATTGCGCTACCAGAAACAGTCATCAGCTTACGGCTAGCTAGCGGTGTTCCATCCTGAGCAATCCAAATATCAACCGTACCGTTAAATTTCTTCACGTATTTACGGTCTTTCTCGCTCATCTTGTCTTGACTGTATTCAAAGCTAAGCAATCGGGCCGGTTTGCCATTCCAGCTTTCAGCGCGCTCACTTTTAAAAACGGCTTTTTCAAGAGAACGTGAAATGGACGATGCCGCATACAGCATGTGCTGCGCTTCCGTCGAGCTCAATTCTTTCGCCGCCGTCACGGTCGGTGTTTTTGCCTTTGAATCATGTTCCTGGGTGCGTTGTTCCAGATCTAGTTTAGACATCAATTCACGGCCAAATTGAAGTTGCAAACCATGCGCATTATCTTCAACCATCACATTCGCTAATCCGTTGGTTTCTTCCAACTCTTTACCCTCTCCCTCACGATTCTTGATCTTCACATCAAAAATTGCTTTCACCGGCGTCTGGCCCTGTCCACGGGTTAATGCGCTTTTCATGTCTGCCAAGCCATCGGCATAAGATAATTGAGGAGCAAATGAAATGAGTGCTGCACATGCGGTCAACAGATAAAAATAATGACTGGTTTTAATGTGTAAATTCATCTTATTTCCTATTCGTTTTCATGTAAGTAAGTTCAACTTTTCGCCAAAACACGACTGCGGGCAAGGGCGTGCAACCTTCATTTTGGGAAATGAAGGTCAACACGTCCTAACCCGCAGAAAACTAAAAACACTGACTATACTACTGCAACTTCACTCCATCTTCATTCAAACTAACTTCTTTACGATTATCGCCAGGAACCCGATCAATTAATTTGTTATAGGGATCAACCCCCACTTCAAACGGCTGTTCTTTCACTGTCACGGTCACCACCGGATCGGAACCTTGCAGCACCCGCTTGGCAATATAAAGTACTTTTTCATCTTTTTCATCAGCACCCTTCGCTCTGGAAAACACCGCAATTTCGGCTGGCTCGTCATAGATGCGCGGCGTTTCTTTACCTTTGCCATCGACTTCCATTTTGGCCAGATGCAGTTTCATCGTTACATCCCATTGCCCGTCTGGGCGGTGCACCGTAGTGGCTTCGGTTACGCGGTTGTCGTAGATGACAATTTTTTCAAACAGATCCGTAATCAAAGCCTGTTTTTCAGGCGGTGTTTCGGCGCGTATGTAATCCAGCAGTTCCAACGACGTTGTGTACGGCGCTTGCTGGAATGCTTTATCTTGCAGGTAGCGCTTTAATGCACGATTTAATGGTTCTTCGCCGATTTCATCACGTAAGCGATAAAAGATTAGTGCCCCTTTACGGTAATGAATATACGGCTGGTTTTCAACCCGATTCAACGGCAATTCTTCAATTTTTTCACCTCCCCGTCCTTGCAGGTAAGTATCAAGTTCCTGACGCAAGAAACGGCGCATTTTTTCGCGGCCATATTCTTTTTCCATGACCATTAATGCCGAATATTGCGCCATCGATTCCATCAACATCGTTGCACCTTGTACATCAGCACCAATAACCTGATGCGCCCACCATTGATGAGCAACTTCATGCGCGGTGACGTAATACACATAATCAATATCATCCTTGTTGCGCAAGTCGGCAATAAAGCCGATCTCTTCTGAAAATGGAACGGTATTGGCAAACGATTGTGCAAACCGCTCGTAGCGTGGAAATTCAAGAATCCGCACTTGATGATGTTCGTACGGAGTGAATTGCTGCGTGTAATAGTCTAGCGATTTTTGAGTTGCATAGATCATGCGATCAACGTTGTACGGATGCTTTTTGTCATAGTAAATTTCAATCGGCATACCGTGCCAATCACCTTTTTTCACTTCCCAGTTAGCCGACTGGTAGCTAAAGAAAAACAAACCCGGCTTATCCATTTTGTAGTGGAAATAACGCCGCCCATTTTCCGTCCAGGTTTTTTGCAAATAGCCTGGCGCCAATGCAATTTGATCTGCACTGGTTGACACCGTGGTATCAAAGTTAACCCAATCTGAATCTTGCCCACCAACGTGGTTTACCAGAGCGGCCACATTTTCTAATTTATTAGCACGATCCGGCTCCCCTAAGCCGCGTTTTCTTCTTTCGTAACGGTCTTGCATTTCCATATTGGTACTGTAACCAAAGTGTGGAAAATACATGTCACTACTAATGAAGGTGCCATTTAAATTCACGCGGTCGGGCTTGCCACTATTGGTAAATCCCTGATGCGTATCACTCACGCTAAAGTCCAGTGCCAGGTTGGCACCGGGCGCAATCGATTGTGCCAATTTAACGATCATGAAACCGAGCTCTTTATCTTCCAGCGTCGTTTGATGTTGCGGCAAATTAAGCCATTTTGTCTCGAAACGCGGGTCATGCTGAATCCGTAGCGTATCGAGTGGCAGGGCGGTTTTATTTTGCAATACATAATGACCTTGAATAGCCACACGGCGCTCTGCCGGGAAAATATCTACTTCTGCTTTGACATCAATCACTTTGAGTTGCGGTAGATCTTTGTATTGGCGATAGTTCTTCTCGTAACTGGCTTGATTATCCATCTCCACATCCGACGGAATGTATTTATTGAGAACATTGGTATTGTAAAAAATCCACGCACCGGTCATTGCAAAGCCACTCAAACTCAAGGCTAGCGCAATACCTGAACCCGCCTTTAACCGCAGCACGGCCAAACGCATCCGCGCCCGCCAGTCTGGCGATAACGTACGCTCCCAAAATGCGGCGGCGATGATTAACAGCGCCACCACAAACAAACTCCAATACACGGCAAACCACGACCAACCGGTTAAAAAATGACCGTAGCCGTTCATGTCCGAATATTGAATCGCGGGTAAACCGGCAAAGTTGTACAGGTTGTGCTCAAAGTGCATCATGCCCGTCAACATCAATGAAACGAATAACAAAATCATCAGCAAATAACCGATAAATTTATTATTAAAGATGACTTGCACCCCAATCGCGAATAATCCCATTAATACAAACGGCATTGCGCCCAGCAACACGCCTTTTACGTACAGCAAGCCCTCAATGGTGGTACCGCCCTTGACTAGCTGAATACACATACCGACCAACGCACCCACCGTCATAAAGCTAATCACAATGCCCACTAATGCGGTACATTTTGCGGCGAGCGGAACCCAATTTGGCATCGGCATCGCATTGATTACTTCTGCTATTTTTGCTTGCCGTTCTTTAAAAATAAGTTCGCCGGCATAGAAAGTGACGATCACGATCAACAAAAAATTAAAACTGCCGCTCAACGTTTCTAACATCTGGCGCGTTACAGGATAAAAATTGGTGCCATACAATTTCCCGCCCAAACTGGCTCCGGCAATAAAATTCATCATGCCAAACATTAATATGACCAGGAATGGCGCGCTTTTAAAGATCGCCTTGGCATCAAAAAATAATATGCTCCAACATTGTTTCCATGCTGTTGATGGGCTAAAAACAACATCAACTTGCATGTGCTCTACCGTACTTACAATGACACCTGGCTCCTCTGCAGTTTTAACTACCGCTTTCCCAAACCAGCGACGCCCGGTACCGGCGCGTTGCGGTTTGAATAAAAACACCGTCGCGGCAAACATCAGCAAGGCCACAGCTGACCACAAAAGCCGGTTTACCAATAAATAATTACTCACACTCGGCAAAATGGTATTTGATTCTTGTACGGTGAAATAGCGTGTCATCCTACCGAATGCGCTCATCCCGAACGGGTCGATCAAACTGGCAAGCCATTCGTTATTCACATCCCTGGTCAACACACGCGCCATAATCGAGAGCACAAAAAAGGCGATGACGCCCACATAGACATAAATAATAGAACGGGTAGTGGCGGCTAATAACATGAGCAGCCCACTCATAAACAGCAGATTAGGTAAAACGAATATCACTATTCCGTAGATGAATGGCTGGATTAAAAATGGCCCAACCCGTGCACTGTCTACCCACGGCATGAGTGGCCCCAACATGATGCCGATGGAAATGATCAAAAAAATCATCAGGCACGCACCCATGCCAGCTAAAAACCTGCCCATTAAATAATCAAGCTTGCGCATTGGCGTCGCAAAAATCATGTCCGAAATACCGATTTCACTATCACGTAACACGGCACCAGCAATAAAGATGGTGACCACAAACATGGATAGTTGACTGAACATAGCAAGAAATTGGACTATCACAACAGGTGCATTACGATTCACGTTACCAATCGCACTGCCTACTGTAATCTCGTCACTGGTGGCGGCACCAAATGCCAGCGCCGCCAGGACGAAGGCAACCACCCATAACAGCGGCTGGCGTAATTGGTAACGCAGGTCAAACTTAAAGAATTCTTTCCACATGGGAGGCTCCTTAAGCAGCGAGTGATACAGATTCGGCAGCAGAGCGGCGCAAATGCAGGAAGTAGACATCTTCCAGATCCGGCTCTACCGCAACAAAACTGTCGTCCGGCTGATGGTCGGAAAACACATTAATCTGCGGCTGGCCAGCCACTAAACGCGTTGCTAATACGGTGAACTGTTTTTGATATTCAGCTAGCGCCGCCTTGCTGACCGACTTACGCCAGACTTTGCTTTTTAACGTTTCGATGACGGTGTTTGGCTCGCCCTGCACCAGTACTTGGCCCTTGACGATCATCGCCATGCGCGGGCACAGATCGGTCACATCTTCGACGATGTGGGTAGATAAAATCACCACCACGTTTTCGCCAATTTCAGCTAATAAATTTAAGAACCGATTACGCTCGTCCGGGTCCAAGCCTGCGGTTGGCTCATCCACGATCACTAATTTTGGCGAACCCAATAAGGCTTGCGCGATACCGAAACGCTGGCGCATACCGCCCGAATAGGTACCTAAATGGCGTTTACGGGCATCCCATAAATTGGTCTGTTGCAGCAAACTTTCTACAACCTGTTTGCGCTCGGCCGAGTTGGTTAAGCCTTTTAAAACGGCAAAATGGTTTAATAAATCGATCGCACTGACTTTGGGATACACCCCAAAATCCTGCGGTAAATAACCTAGTTGACGACGTAGCTGTTCACCCTGCCGTAAAACGTCTAAACCATTGAAATGAATGCTGCCACTGTCTGCCTCTTGCAAGGTGGCGATGGTACGCATAAGCGATGACTTGCCGGCACCGTTGGGCCCTAATAGGCCATATAAGCCATTCGGGATTTCCAGGCTAACATTATTAATGGCGTGTACACCATTGGCATAAGTCTTGTTTAGATTTTTTATGGACAGCATGAGTTCATCTCCTGATTTTTAAACAAAGGGGGTTGAAAATACAGCTGACGATACTTTACTTAAACAAAATTTAATCTACTCAAGATTGCGACAAACTGCCAATTCTGTGGGATGAAAGCAAAAAAACCGCCCACTATCTGCACCTAAGTTCAGATAGCGGGCGGTTTTAAGTACTGTATTGCACTCCCACTCAACCGCTCTATTAATACGACTTAAGCAGAGCGATGTAGCGGGTGGTTATTACTTAACAATCGTTGCGACAGCTGCTTTTTTGCAGGTTGGGCACTCTTGCGGCAAACCAGTCAACGGATCAAGGATCAGTACCGATGTGCTTGGTGTACCAGTCAAATTGAGCATGTTGTTCAATGTGCCTGCGATAGCATCGTACGAACCTGCGATACGTTGGCTAGCCAACCAGTTATCTTCAATAAAGCGCAAGATAGAAGTTTGGTCAGTCAAAGTGTGATCAACATAGTTTTTCTTAGCATACGGTGAAATCAAAATCATCGGCAGACGTGGACCATAACCGCAACGACCTTGCGCAACAGCCGTGCCAGTTGCACCGAGTAATTTTGTCGGAGTACCTTGCAAAGAACCTGCGCCGTTTGAAGTACATGCGCCTGGACCATTCAACATATCGGCTACACCTGGTGCAGTCAAACCGTTGCTAGTGAACTGGGCAGCAGCCGTAGTATTCATTGAAGGGTTCAAGATCGGGCTTGCTTGGTGATCGTACCAACCATCGGAATCATCATAAGCAATGATAACCAATGTATTAGCCCAACCTGGTTGCTGCTGCAGGAAGTTGACTACTTGAGTAACGAAAGATTGCTCATCCAACGGATCTGAGTAACCAGTGTGACCATCTTGGTAGCCTGGTGCTTTCAAGAAGTTGACGGCTGGGTAGTTACCTGCTGAAACTGCATCAAAGAAATCATGGATATCATATTGATGGTTGGCAGGATCTACAGTCGTTGTACCAGGAACCAAAGTGTTACCGATTGCAGCGATTGAAGTTGGGCGTGCATGCGTCAAGTTCTGTGTACTTGCGTAGTACTGGAACGGTTGATGATGCGGAATGTAATCTAATTTGGTAACACCAGTCACGCCCGATGTTGTTGAACGTTTACAACCTGTCGTACCATTGGTATTAGTGATGCTCAAATCAAAACCACCTTGGAAGAAGCCCCAGCTTACTTTGCCAGCGTTCAACAAATCACCGATGTTTTTGCCGCCTAATTGCGCTGCATCGCGCGTCATGCAAGCATCACCTAACGGTTGTGCATCGCCAGACAAATTAATACCGCCATTGCCGTCAGCTGACAATTCGCCATAATAACCACCACCAGCAGAGTAATTGCCTACTTGAGCAGTTGACAAGTTAGTCGCGATAACGCCGTTAGTCTGACCAGAGATCAGATTAATTGCGCCTGGTGCTGACGGGCCGAACGTAGTACCAAATGAGTTGTCGCTCATTGCGTAGTTTTGAGCGTAATTCCAAAACGCTGTCACAGTATTACCATCGAAATAACCCATAGTCAGGCCATTGGTATTCAACGGAGCAGTAGTGCCAGAGTTAGCAGCACCTAACGACAACGGGAACAGATCCATTGCGCCGGCGTTAAACGCCATTTGTTCTGCTTGGTAATCATGATCTTGATCAGAATTAACAACTTGTGAACGATCTAAGCGGAATGGGTTAATAGCGTTCGTGCCATTTTTTGCATTCAGCGTTGTCGGATTTTTTGTCATCAAGTTCAGGCTAGTCAGCGCTGCAAACTTGTTGGTCACATCCAACGGCGTCGCCAAAGTATTAGCTACTGGCGTACCTGAAGCGGCCGTAAATCCTGGCTCACCGGCTGGATTGGCTGCTGTTGGATAAGTACCGAAGTAATGATCGAACGAAACGTTTTCTTGGAAAATCACCACAACGTGTTGAATCGGTGTAGCAGCAGTTGCAGCGGCAACAACTGGTGTCGCTGGTGCTGACGCAGCAGGCGAGCTACCGGAGCTACATCCAGTAATAACGGCAGCAGATACTGACAACGCTAGCGCTGTCATCATCAATGGCTGCTTTACAGAAATTGATTGCAAGTTCATTTGAACCCTCACAGAGTTATGAAGAGAGATTGCACCTGATTTATTCAGGCATTTAAATCGCGCCCTAGCAAGTAACTTAATTAATATTGTTAACTAAAGCGGCTAACTAAAATAATTACTAAAGTACGGAAATTGTTGCGTGTTATGCGGATGTGGATTTTATGAATGACTTATGACAACTTAATGACATGCGGCAATATTTTTATTATTAAGCTACTTATTTTCCAATTCATCAAACTGACATATTTGTCGGTTACCCTAGGCGACTTTAATCTTCGCGCGCGACGTCAATTGTTGCTAACGAACCGCTTGATTACGACTATTTACGATTTATTTATAACTATGAGCATGTTGATTCCTGTTGTATCCGAACGCCGCGCAGTTACCTCAAAACTAGCACTACCGTTACTCGTTTCCTGCACAGTTTTCTTATTCGCGGCCTGCGGTCATTCTGAAAAATCGGCAGCAACTGTTGCGATCTCCGCCGCATCAGCTCCCACTACAGTACCAGCAGCGACTCCGGCTGAATTGGCGGCTAAAGGAGCGCAAAATCGTTTATCAGCGCCCGCGCAACCGCTCAGTGCCGTTGCGGAACTAGGCAAAAAAATATTTTATGACGCATCACTTTCCGCCTCCGGAAAACTCTCCTGCGCTTCCTGCCATAGCCCGGACAACGCCTACGCACCAGCGAATAATTTAGCCGTGCAATTAGGTGGCACCGGCATGCAGCAACAAGGCGGCCGCGCCGTACCGTCGCTGAAATACCATGAACACACGCCGCCGTTTTCGATCGGCCCCGATCTCAAACCCGAGGCCGACGACATAGAGGCGGAACGCCAAGCACTAGCAGCCAACGCAGCGGTACGCGCGCCACTCGCTATCCACGCCAAAGCAGACTTGGCACAAGCAGCCGGTGCGCCCGCCGTAGTGCAAGAAAATGTTCCGCAAGGCGGATTTGATTGGGATGGCCGCGCACAAAACCTGACCGACCAGGCTGGCGGCCCGTTAATGGCGGCCAATGAAATGGCGAATAAAGATACGCACTCTTTACTGGATAAATTTAAAAAATCACCGTACGCCAACGACTTTTTACAACTATTCGGCCCTAGCGTATTTAGCTCACCCAATATCGTATTAGGCGAAGCTTATTTCGCCTTAGCTCGCTTCCAGACGGAAGACCGCAGCTTTCATCCTTACGACAGTAAATATGATTATTACCTGGCGCAAAAAGTCGCTTTAAGTGCGCAAGAAGAGCGCGGCCTGACCTTATTTAAAGATCCTAAAAAAGGGAATTGCGCGAGCTGCCATTTAGAAAAACCGTCCCGCGACGGCGTATTGGCACCGGCATTTACCGACTACCAATTTGAAGCACTCGGTGCACCGCGCAACAAAGACATCGTTGCCAATCGTAATCCCCACTATGCCGATCTCGGCATGTGCGGCCCGTTGCGCCAGGATGCGGCAAAGATGCAAAACTATTGCGGCTTCTTTAAAACCCCGAGCTTACGCAACACCGCAACCCGTCAGGTATTTTTCCACAACGGCGTGTTTAAATCGTTAGATGAAGTGATGCATTTCTACGTAGAGCGCGAAACCCAGCCGGAAAAATGGTATCCGAGCGCACATGGCAAAGTTGAGAAATACAATGATATTCCGGCCAGCAAACGTAGCTCGGTCGACGTAACTGATGCGCCATTTAACAGCAAGTTAGGTGACCAGGCAGCACTCTCGGATGAAGAGATTAAGGATGTAATCGCCTTTTTGAAGACGCTGACGGATGGCTATAAGTTGAATGCAACGGTGTCAGCGAAAAAATAATTTTTTGTTGTTACGCCGTAAAAACCCAGTGTTATTGAACTGGGTTTTTTATTGCATATTCGGATCAATATAGTCATTGATTACATACAAAAAACCACCGGCCAACTTAGATGTTGAGCAGTGTAAAAATGATCAATTGAGCTCTTAACTCTCAACAAGTACTTTTTGAACGATACGTGAATGGTCAGTTAAGTATAGGGAGCGATCGTTGATGTTTTGCATGGACTATTATGCCGTCAGTCAATGCCGCATTGGCTGTCAACATATGTACTCTGATTTAGTAAATTTCAACTTACCTGACCAAATTCAACCGGCATTTTTACGTAAAATAAATGCAGATTTTCTTTTCTTAATATGTCGAACAAACGTTCACATTCATCGTCATTGACAATCAAGGTGATTTGTTCAGGATGATCAACATTGCCATACAGCGGTATGGAGGAATAATTGTGATGATCATGACCAAAGCCGCAAGTACCTTTAAAAACAGTGGCGCCACGAATATTGTGTGATCTGGCTACATCGAGTAACCAATCCGATATTTTTTCCCCGTTATGGAATGAGTCTTGCAAAGTAAAAAACTCTAATTGATAGCCGTTCATCATTGTCTCCCAAAACATTATGCTTAATTAAGTTTAGGTAATTTACCCCTGCAAACAAGGCGTTAGCACTTCTTCCTGCCTTGAATCGTTAGACTAAAAAATAGTTCACTGCCAGTCAAATTGAATGAATGGTAATTTAATATTTCTGTGTATTCGTCAGGCGCTCCTATTTGGATGCACTATTTTGACTATCGTTTTTCTGGCTACTACTCCAACCTCCGCCAAGTGCTCGTATTAGGCCAATGCTTGCCTGCAGTCTTCTTTTTTGTACATTTAATGCATCAAATTCGGCCTGTTGAGCTAAAGTCTGGGCGCTCACTACGTCGAGGTAACTCACGGCACCTGCGCGGTAAAGATTCATAGCGAGATTTAAGCTGTGATTGGTTTCCAGCACAGCATCGTTCAATGCAACGGATTCCTTATAAAGCTCATTAAGTAACGACAAATTGTCTTCCACTTCCTGGAAGGCGCGCAGTACGGTCAGTCTATATTGACCACCTGCAGCGTCGAAAGCAGCTTGCGCTTGTGCCACCACGGCAGTTCGGCGTCCGGCATCAAACAGAGTGAGTAAGGCATTGGGGCCGATTGACCAGAATAGATTAGGAGCGCTGAGTAACCCTGGTTGGTAAGTACTCTCATACCCTCCCGTCGCAGCAAGATTGATGGTTGGGTAGAATGCCGCCTTAGTTACGCCGATTTGAGCGTTGGCTTCAGCTAAGCGGCGTTCTGCCGCGGCTATGTCCGGCCTGCGCTGTAGTATGGTCGCCGGCAGCTCTAAAGGAATATCAGGAAGATGCAGTTCCATCACGACTGGTGCAATAGAATAAGTGGACGCTGATTCACCAATGAGGGTGGCAATGGCGTGTTCATATAGCGCCCGTTCTGCACTATTCTCTGAAAGCCGCTCCTGTGTCGTAGCGAGCTGTGCTTTGGCGCGAGAAACATTGAGAGCCGAATCTATTTCCCCTAGAAATCGATTTTGAGTGAGAGTCACCGCATTGCTATATGATTCCACTTCGTCCGCCAGCAACTTCGCTTTGTTATCCAGAATGCGCAAAGCAAGATAGTCATCAGCCAGTTCAGCACGAAGACTCAATCGGATTGATTCCATATCTGCTGCGGCGGCTTGTGCGCCAGCTTGTCCGGCCTTGGCCAAGCTGCGCACTCGCCCCCAAAGATCCAACTCATAACCCAACGTCATGCCGAGCGCATTGTCGCCGTAGTCGTCCGGCTGTGTCGATGACCTAAGTGCCCTGGTATCTGATTGACGGTTCCTGGTCGTATATGCGCCAGCAGTAATGGTTGGAAATAATCCCGCATGCGCTTGTTCGGCATAGGCATTGGCCTCCTCGAAGTGAGCTACTGCTATGGTGAGATCAATATTAGCGGCATCTAAACGAGAGATCAGTTGATTTAGTGTCGGATCATCATAGCGTAGCCACCAATCGCCGCGCGATAATGTATCTGACGGCTGGGCACGCTGCCAAAGTTCAGTTGCGCCTTTATACGCTACAGGAACGGGCATGACGGGCGTTTGGTAGACTGGCTCCAGGGAACACGCAGCGCAAGCCAACGCGTATAACATCATGCCGTAGCGGAGTGGTTTCATGGCGGCTCACTGGAATCTACTATGACAGGCACATTTTCTGCCGATTTGATGCGAACCACGCTGCCCTGCGCGATCGAATCCGACGGACTGTCTATGACACGATCTTTGCTGCTGATTCCAGAGGTAACTTCTACCGCGCTGCCCAGATCGCGTCCTAGTGTGATGAATTTAAGATCAACGTGATTGTCGGTGGTCACTGTTGCGACTTGCAAACCTTCTTTGCGAAACAACAAAGTACTGGCTGGCAAACGGAATACGTTACCCTTGGAAGGCAAAGAAAAATGCACCTCTGCATAAGTGCCCGGCAAAATTTCCTCATCCGTGTTTTGCATTTGCAATTGTGCGGTCAAGGTGCGTGACGATTCATGTATCGCTTGTGAGGTACTGACCAGAGTCGCGGGAAAAACCTGTGAAGGATGTTCCGGAAAATGCAGCTCCGCCGTCATGCCTTTTTTGATGTCGGCGGAATAATTTTGAGGCACATCCACATAAATGCGTAATTGACGACTGTCCGCTATTTGGAACAGTGATTGTCCGTTATTACTTCCGGGATTAATCAACTTGCCGATATCGGTATTCCGTTCGGTGATAACGCCATCAAAGGGAGCGGTGATGTGGTTGAATGATTGCTGGGCGAGAAGGTTGTTCAACTGTGCCCGGACGGAGTTCAGGAAGTCATTTTTAGCCTTGGCGTCGGCGCTTTTTTCATCGGATTCCTGACGGGAAACCGAATTACTGACAACCAGATTTTGCCAGCGCTTTGACGTAATGTTGGCAAGGTCTAAGTTGGATTGCGCAACTAGCAGGTTAGCGCGTTCACGCACGATTTGCTGGTCTAATTCCGGCGTGTCAATTTCCCCCAATAACTGCCCCTTTTTGACATGCGCTCCAATGTCGGTATGCCATATTTTAAGGTAACCCGCGACCCGTGCATAAATCGGCGCTTCAATATTTGCTCTGACATTACCCGGCAAAATCAACGGCTGAATACTGGGGCCATATTCAGGTGTAATCACTTGAACGGTGATATGTTTCGATTTCACTCCCTCCTCTAATTTATGTTCATGCTTGCTGCGACTTGTTATGCCGATCAGTGCGATAAGCAGCGCTACAACCAAAAAAATCGCACCAATCAAATAGAGTCGACGGGTTGGACTGCGCCGAAGCGAGGGTAAGGGATTATCAGACATTATGATGACTCCGTAGCAGGTTCAACAGGGATGATCTCGGATGAATGAACCAGGCTGAATACGACCGGGACAAAAAAGAGCGTGGCAAAAGTCGCAAAAATCAGGCCACCAATCACAGCACGACCCAGCGGAGCATTTTGTTCGCCACCTTCGCCAAGACCTAATGCCATCGGCGTCATGCCGATAATCATCGCCAATGCCGTCATCAGAACCGGCCGAAAACGTAAAAAACCGGATTCCAGCGCCGCGACCATGCCGCTCACTCCGTTGTTATGCTGTTCGCGCGCAAAACTGACGACCAGAATGCTGTTTGCGGTCGCCACGCCCATACACATGATGGAGCCGATTAAAGCGGGAACCGATAAAGAGGTATGGGTGATGAACAGCATCCAGACTATGCCAGCAAGAGCGGCGGGCAAGGCAGTGATAATCACAAACGGATCCAACCACGACTGAAAATTAACCACAATCAGCATATAGATCAACACGATCGCACCGACCAATCCGAATAACAATCCGCTATAGGCACTGTCCATAGCTTGGACTTGTCCGCGTAACACAACCTCTGACCCTTTCGGTACTTCGGTGGCGGTTTCTGCCAAAATCCGCTTAATATCATTCGCAACGGCACCCAAGTCACGGTCTTGCGGTGAACCGAATATATCCAGCGTGGGTTGCACATCGTAGTGCGACACCACAGCTGCCCCCTGCCCACGCGTGATCGTTGCCAACCCACCCAATATCTGCAAGCCAGCATTGGTAGTGATTGGAATATTTTGTAAATGATTGAGTGTATCCATTTGATATTGCGGTACTTGGACAACTAATGGATATGAAACATTATTTTTCGGATCAACCCAAAAGTTGGGGGCGGTCTGCAAGCTTCCAGACAAGGACACTAACAAGCTGGTGGCCACATCGCGCTGCGTCAGTCCAACATCTAGCGCGCGGGCGCGGTCCACATTGACATGAAATTCAGGTTGATTGAATGCCTGCTGTATACGTAAATCGACCAGTCCCGGAATCATCTTGACGCGATTCATCAGTTTGGTTGCGTACTCTTGATTAGCACTACGGTGAAATCCGATGATTTGAATATCAATCGGAGCCGGCAAGCCAAAATTAAGAATCTGGCTGACAATGTCGGCCGGCAGAAATGCAAACGCAACTCCGGGAAAATCATCACTCAATTTTTCGCGCAATTGCCGGACATAATCGGCAGTCGGACGATGTCCCTTATTGAGTGAAATCAGAATATCCGCGTCGCCAGGTCCGATCGGCGAAGAATTGCTGTAGGAAAGGTTTATGCCGCTGATCGGCAAGCCGATGTTGTCAACGATATTGGTAATCTCACTTGATGGAATCTGATTCTTTATTTCCTGTTCGATAAGGTCGCATAATCGGGTCGTTTCTTCGAGCCGGGTTCCAGTTTGTGCTCGAATGTGAAGTTTGATCTGACCAGCATCAACGGTTGGAAAAAAGTTTTGACCCAACCAGGGTAAAAGCAAGAACGAGACAAAAACGAAACCCAAAAATCCCAGTATAAAAATAAGCCGGAAGGACAACGCTACCATCAGCAGTTCTTTGTAACCTTGGCGCAGCTTGATAAACAGTTTCTCAAATGCGCGCTGAAACAGGATCAAAAGATTGCGCGTAGGAACTGAAACACCATGTTCGGGCCGACCTTGTGGGCGTAACAAATAGTTAGCCATGGTCGGCACCAAGGTGCGCGATAAGATGAAGGAGGCGATCATTGCAAAAATAACTGCTTCGGCCAACGGGACGAACAGGTATTGCGCCACCCCGCGCATGAAAAACATGGGAATAAAAACGATGCAGATGCTCAGTAAGGAAACAAACGCGGGCACCACAATCTGACCTGCACCATCCATAATTGCTTCGTTTACATATTTGCCCTGTTCGAGATGCCAATTTATGTTCTCGATGGTCACCGTTGCATCATCAACCAAAATTCCGACCGCCAGCGCCAGCCCTCCCAATGTCATGATATTGATTGTCTGCCCCACAATAGACAGGCCGATGATTGCCGATAGTATGGCCAACGGGATCGATATCGTAATAATGATGGTTGAGCGCCAGCTACCCAGAAAAAGCAAAATCATCAAACCAGTCAACGTCGCCGCGATCACACCTTCGCGAATAACTTCGGAGACCGCCGAACGGACAAATACCGATTGGTCGCCGACTAAGCCGACAATCAAACCTAGCGGCGCCCCAGCCTCGATTTTCGGCAACAGCTTTTTGACGTGATCAATGATGCTGAGCGTGGAGGCGGTGCCGTTTTTTTGTATTGTCGTCAACACGGAATGCCGTCCATCGACCCGAACCATATTGTATTGCGGCGAAAAACCGTCCCGTACATGTGCCACATCGCGCAGAAAAATCGTCGATTTATTGGTCGACTTATTTGCCGACTTAATCGGTAAATCATTCAGCTCATCTAAGACTTTCGGGCTGGCATTGAGCAGGATATTGTATTCAAACACGCCAATTTTTTCGGTTCCTGCAGGGAGAATCAGATTTTGCTTATCAATCGCACTGGTTACGTCCTCCGGTGCCAGTCCTTTTGAGCGCAATGCCTCCAAATTTAAATCCACCTGAATCTGGCGATTTTTTCCGCCATACGGCGACGGCACCGCCGCACCTTCAACTTCGGCTAGTTGCGGACGGATGAAATTATTGGAAATATCGAATAGTTGATTATCCAGCAGCGTATTGCTAGATAAGGCCAATTGAAGTATCGGCACGCTCGATGCGTTATAACTTAATATCAGCGGCGGAGTAATTCCTGGCGGCAATCGCTTCAGCACTGTTTGCGATAAAGCCGTAACCTGGCTGACTGCCGCATTGATATTCACGTCCGGTTGAAAAAACACCTTGACGATGCCGACCCCCGACAAGGATTGTGATTCAATATGCTCGATATCGTTGACCGTAGTGGTCATCTGCCGCTCATAGTAGGTAATAATGCGATCAGAAATATCGTTCGGCGGTAAGCCGTTGTAAGTCCAGACTACGCTAACGACCGGTATTTTGATATCTGGAAAAATATCCGTCCGCATCGAAAGATAGACCAGTGGGCCGAGAATAAAAATGAGTAATGCCAGCACGATGAATGTGAGTGGACGTCTCAACGCGACCCGAACAATCCATAGCATATAACTCTCCTTAGCCTAAGAAAGTAGTATAGTGCTGGCAAAAAATACTGCTAGTTTCAAATGCTTTGGTGCGGCCAAGCTGCTCCACTCGAGCCGCCATGAACCGGATTCTTTAGTCTGTGCGACTAGCCAAGCTTTGTCGTCGGCAACACCGCCGACATCGCCAACTGCAGGACTTCTGAGTAATATTGCATTTATTTGGGATGCTTTTACACAAGCGGAGTAAAGAAATATTGCTATACACCTAGCGCGGGAAGTTCCTTGATCTGACTATTTGGACAAGTAGGGAATTTTCTAAGGTATCTTTCAACCACGCCAGCAACGTTTAAATAAAAGTAACCCGTTTTTCGATTGAAAAATATGGCCGCTGAAACGCTAAATTACCTGGAAAATCAACGCCCGCCAGCAAACCTCGGATCACTTTCAACATAAGCCATTACTCTGTGATCCAACATACCTTGTGGCGCAACCAGCATCAAATCAAAGTTATATTGGCCAGCTCCATTGAAATGCCAAGAAAATGATTTATTTCCTACAATAAACTTAATAATTTCGCCACCAGTTACGTTCACATAGCTGGTATTTTGATAAATGATGATCGTTCTATCAGCAAATGATATGGATGCCGGATCACCCCAGAAACTGATCTTTTTCGTTAAGTCCATTGGCGTCATACATGCAGGCAAAAACACCACCGCAAGCATTGTCATTAAAAGTAATTTTCGTTTCATGGCACACCCTCTCTTTCATTACTCCTGGTTAACTCGCGCATTCGTACTAATTCCTGCTTACGAACGTTTTAAATTATTTCAAGGTTAATCATCGGAACGCCAAATGTTGGCACAAAAGTTATACATGAATGAAAACATAGTCATTGGAAAATCTATATTTCCAAACGGATGTAATAAACTGATTCACTTTGATGTGTTGAGCTTATTCCATTTTTTATGCTATTTATGATTATGAAATAAATTTAATGTTTGGCGTTTCGATTACTCGTGTCTGACTTAATAGGCTTCCACGGTAACGTTTAAAGTTATAGGTGATTGATTTGAAATGAGATTTTTCAGCTTTTTTTTCAAATGCCAAATGGTGACTTTCTTGATGCGAATGTCCATTTTTATGCCTGAATTGGCAATGCATCCTACCGATAGAATTTCGTTAGCGTGTTTGTTGTTCTAGTTGGTCGATAAACGACTCAATTCCTTACAATGCGCTAGAAAATAGTTACTAAAAAATCGTATTTTATTTTAGATATACCTAAGTATAAAAATTCAATAATCAGCCTAGAAGCCAATTTTTTACATTAGGCTATTTATATACTGTCTATTTTTTCTATTTATGTCGTCTTAAAACGCATTGGATACGTTAAATTTTTCAAAAAAATAGTGGAGTATATTGAAATAGGCTTTTTAAAACTGCAGAAGGCGCTAAAAACATATTAAGCGCCTGCTTCTTTATGACGTTTAACTTACGACTTAACCGCCACCTGCTTCACCGCACTATCCGGGTAAGCCAGTTCTATTTCCTTGATGATCTGAGTGCCAAGTTCAATGTAGGTGTGGTAGCGCTCATAAAGCTGCGGGCTCGCAATCATGGATTTACTTAAACGCTTTCCTTTGGGTGCCGTAATCAGTTTAAAGGGGAGATCGCTTCCCTCAGGAGCATCTAGCGCCACATCCAAGTAGTGAATTAAACTGTTTTGATTGTAAATCCAACCACTTTCGGAATTATGAATAACTGGCATTGCCTCTTCATGCAGGCTCACAATATGTTGCAACAATTTATCGTCCTCAATGCTGGTCAACTTACCGCTCGATTTAAAACCTTCATATCGACTATTGTGAGGAATAAAGAAACGATTGAAGCCCACAGTTGCATGTGCGTATGCATCTTCAAATTTAACTTTATCAAGTGTCGTTGCCGGGCCCAAATTAGCCAGGTAGCTATAAATCGCATCATCTTCCTGATAACTCTGAATATTGTCATTCATGTCCGCAATGTCGCTCTGAATATCGGCTTTCAGCCCAATTAAAAACGACTTCACTTGCTGTTGCTCATGCCGATGTTCACCCTGCTCATGCATCCAGATACTTAAAGTCACCGCAAACACAATGATGAATATTTCCAACGCAACTTCGCGCAGCTTATGCCAAATATCATTCTCTTTATTCGCTATCGTTTTCAATGCATTTAGGGTGTGTTTACTTATTTCTTGTTCAGCCATTTTTTACTCGTAGTATTAATTAGTGGGTTTACATAAAGGGTGCAGAAATTTATTTGCCGTCAAAATAGCCGCTCTGCGCAACAAAAGCATTGAAATCGTTGATGTTCAATATATCGACTACTGCCTGCTTTTTGTCTGTCGCACGTTGATAGTAGGCCTGGGTAATGCGGAAGCCCATGAAGTAACCTAAATCAGCGGGGCTGCCTTTGGCACTGCCACCGTTGTAGAGCCAGTGCGTTGCATCATTTTTTTTCATGTCCAGCAAAAACTGCTGCTTTAATTCCGCCTCATGTACGTAACCGTAATCGTAAATACGTTGATTAAAATTGCCGTCTACCACCAGCGACGCTAAAAAATCTGCCGCGCCCTCTTTAATCACGCTGGCTAACATTTCAGGGGAATCGTAGTTCTGCTGAAAATGCATCAATTCATGGATCACAATGCTGGGTAAAAGATCCGGCGTTTTAATTACTGATTTTTGCCAGTCGTTTAATTCATCTATTGGCACATCAGCACTTAAACTAAATATTTCGGTGCCCACGACTAAACCGTCATTCGTCGAAGTGCCACCTGTGCCGGAGTTACCAATCACAAAATAAACGTCAGGGAAGTTAGCTTCTGGATAGAGTGATTTAAACTTCCGCAAAGCAGTTCGCACCCGCGGCTCGACACTGGCTGTTTGCAACGTATTCTTGCGTATCCCGGCATAAAATTTGGATTCGCTCTGAATCATTTTATTTAAGAACTCACCACTTTGAATCCGGCTAAATATAAACCCTTGCAAACCCACCGTTCCACGGTCCAAATAGTTCCGCTCCCACAGTAAGGCGGGGTCAGCAGCCGTTGGTAACTGATCATAGGTTTTCCAGAATAAATCGATATCGCTGGTGACGAATTTAAAGCCATTCGGATCATTATGCGTAACATGGTAGGCCTGCTCATTCTTAGTCACGATAGCGACAATTTTTGCCCAGTGTGGATCGCTATGCAGCGGGTTTAAATCACTTTCATTTTGCAATATCGAAGCCGAACGCAATCCCATAGCGGCACTTTTTTCTAGTGCAAGCAGAGCCTGCTCGGAATTATTTTGCAGCGAATAAACGCAGGCGAGGCTATACAGCAATCCGAAATTACTATAGCCGCCATTGATGGCTTGCTGGTAATCGGCGATGGCAGTTGGGTAATCTTTTTTACTGTTCGCCACGTCTGCAGCATTCGCCCACTGCCGCGGTGACATGTGTTCTTGAGCAAACAGGGAGGAGCAAAGAAACAGCGCTGAAAATATCAAAACAATTTTTTTAGTCATGATTAGTTTTCCACAAGAAATTGAATTTTGACAATATACCTGAAAATATAACGCATTAGTTGAGTGCTCCGCAGCATCAATAGTGATAAATACTTGTCACGCCCACTTGTAACGCGCACAATCTTCCCTCTGTTCCCTCCATTTCTCACATTCAACTTATTTCATGACTGAACTGCACCCTCTGTTATCCCATGCTGCGCAACAATCTTACCCAGCCTCTTGTTTATACGTAGTGGCTACGCCGATTGGTAATGTCGCCGACATTAGCTTCCGGGCGCTGTATGTTTTATCCAAAGTGGATGCAATTGCCTGCGAAGATACCCGTAATACCGCGCAATTACTCAAGCAGCTCGGCGTATTCAAACCTCTAATTGCCGCACATCAACATAATGAAAACGAAGTCGCGCAGAAAATAATTCAACGCTTGCAACAAGGTGAAAGCATTGCCTTGGTCTCGGATGCCGGTACGCCAGCGGTGTCTGACCCCGGCGCGCGGATTGTTGATGCGGTGCGTGCTGCAGGGATGAAGGTAGTGCCGTTGCCGGGCGCATCCGCGGTGATTACAGCGCTATCAGCCAGCGGTTTATTGAATGACCAATTTTACTTTGTCGGCTTTTTACCCAGCAAAGCCGGTCAACGCGACAGCGTACTCAATACGCTGAAACACACCACTGCCACACTAGTTTTTTATGAGGCGCCGCATCGTATTATTGACACGATCACGGCTCTTGCAGCGCTATTTCCAAGCACCAGAAAAATAGTGTTAGCGCGTGAACTGACCAAACTATTTGAAGAAATTCATCGTTGTGAATTGGGTGCCGCCAGTGCTTGGCTGGCTGCAGATACCCATCGTGAAAAAGGCGAATATGTCGTGTTGTTAGAAGGCGCGTCACCGGACAGTGATGCCGAATTACTGGAAGCTAAACGCGTGCTGACTATCTTATTAGAGAGCTGCTCCGTCAAGCAAGCGGCCAATTTAGCCGCGCAACTAACTGGACAAAAAAAGAATACTTTATATCAACTTGCGTTAGAATTACGCGGTGATTCTGAATTATCTTAAGGTTTGCGCCGTTTTCTGCTCCGTGTAAATGCTGCGCATTCCCTCTCGCTGTGTCGCTTTAGTGGCAATCCATTCCTGTAGCACTTATATAGAAAGCAGACGCCTATGCTGCATCAAACACCGTTAATTGCCACCATTATTGGTGGCCTTGTACTTGCCTTTATTTTTGGCGCTTTAGCTAACCGGCTACGCATGCCACCCTTAATTGGTTATTTAGTCGCAGGTATCGTCGCAGGGCCATTTACGCCAGGCTTTGTTGCCGACACGCATTTAGCGCAAGAACTCGCTGAAATTGGCGTGATTTTATTAATGTTTGGGGTTGGGCTGCATTTTTCACTCAAAGACTTGTTAGCCGTTAAATACATCGCGATTCCCGGCGCAGTATTGCAAATCACCTTCGCCACATTGTTAGGCATGGGACTGGCGTGGGGCATGGGTTGGACGCTGGGTCAGGGACTTATTTTTGGTTTGGCACTTTCTTGCGCCAGTACCGTGGTTTTGCTGAAAGCATTACAGGATCGACGCCTGGTCGATACTCGACGCGGCCAAATCGCTATCGGTTGGCTGATCGTTGAAGATATTATGATGGTGCTAGCCTTAGTGTTGATTCCAGCTTTGTCAGGCTTGTTAGGTGGAACAGGTGAAGTATTAAGTACTGGCGAATTCCTCATCACCCTCGCCATCACCTTAGGTAAAGTCGTCGCTTTTGTGGCAGTGATGCTAGTGTTTGGCAAGCGCGCTATTCCGTGGATTTTAGAACGCGTCGCCGCTACCGGTTCGCGTGAATTATTTGGTTTAAGCGTGCTCGCCATTGCGCTTGGTTTTGCGCTTGGCTCTACTTATCTGTTTGGCGTGTCGTTTGCCTTGGGCGCATTTTTTGCCGGTATGATGCTGGCTGAATCAGACCTGAGTCACCGCGCAGCCGAAGAATCATTACCGTTGCGTGAAGTGTTTTCCGTACTGTTTTTTGTCTCGGTCGGGATGCTGTTTGACCCGTCTATTTTGCTGCGCGAACCGCTCATGGTAGTGGCTACGGTATTCATTATTGTGATCGGTAAATCACTGGTTTCCATGGCGTTAGTTCTCGCCTTCCGTTACCCGCTCAGCACTGCACTGACTATTTCTGCCAGCCTGGCGCAAATCGGTGAATTTTCATTCATCCTTGCCACACTGGGAATTTCGCTCGGCATTTTACCCCCCGAAGGTCGCGACCTGATTTTAGCCGGCGCAATTTTCTCCATCATCCTGAACCCGTTGGTGTTTTTTGGCGTGGACTACTTAAAGCCTTGGCTAGATAAGCGCGAAGGCTATGCAAAAGAACCAGAAACAGAAAACGCGGCCATGTGCGCCCAGCAGCAAGGTCATACGATTTTGATCGGTTATGGCGAACTGGGGCAACTGGTCGGTGAAGAATTAAAGGCCAAACATCAGCCATTTATTATCGTGGAAGATCATCCCGATATTATTCACGATACCCATCTCCCGGATACTCCGATCGTATACGGTTATGCCAGTGCACCGGGTGTGCTGGATGACGCAAAAATTGACTCGGCGCGCTGTATGGTACTCACCATTTCAGATGCAATCGTAGCCGGTCAATTGATCACCTACGCACGTTCTTTAAATCCAAACATCACCACCATTGCACGCGCTAGTTCGGATCTGGAAGCGGAACATTTGAAAGAGCATGGAGCGACACACGTGATTGTTAGCAAACGTGAAGTTGCCAAAAACTTGGCAATGCTGGTCGGATAAATTCATTCCGATTCGTTAAATTTTAACGTGCTAAATCAACCAAAACCACACTGCTGTGCCATAACCAAAATTGAGGATAAAAATGGATTTTGATTGGCACAGCAATCCCATCACGCGGACAACCATCGTTGACACTAACTACAAAAACACGCAAAACGTGCGTCGTTTTCTGGTCACTCAGTGTGGAACCGATTTCAAATTCGACAAAGATTTCATGGCATGGATACGAAACGACATGGTCAAGAACATGGGTGATGTTGCAGATGAATGGTTAAGGCGACGACGGGAATAGCTTATGCCCGTTTAAAAAACTAGAATTACTTTTAGCAAATTCTCATCTATCCAGGAATTACATAATGAATGCAAACGCTTCTTCACCACCGGACAATTTGCCAACCTATCGGGTACTTACCGGCCCAGATGACGCAAAATTTTGTATGCGTGTAAGCGAAGCTGTCGCGCTTGGCTACAAACTCTATGGCCCGCCTTCAGTTACCTATAACAATGAAAAAGTCATTGTTGCCCAAGCAGTCATCTGGCCATCTATTGAGGCATCAATTTCAAAAATTTAACAAATCGAATTAGCCCTAGGTAGATAGGAAATTGCTATGTCCAACACACTTTCAGCGCGCCCCTATCTGCAAGAAATTTCAATCCGGCCTGACGCCGATATTGACCTGAACAGCTATCCATTTTCCATTCCGGCAGTACAAGAACTCAATTTTTTAAAATTCCATCCCGACGTCACTTTCTTTGTTGGAGAAAACGGTTCCGGCAAGTCGACCATTCTTGAAGCAATTGCCCTGGCTATGGGATTTGGTCCGGAAGGAGGTAGCAAGAATGTTCAATTGCTTTACACTACCGATTCAGTCTCGCCGCTTCATGCATCGCTAAAGCTCCGTAAGAGTTTTCGAAAACCAACCGATGGTTATTTTTTGAGGGCAGAAAGTTTTTTCAATGTCGCCACCTATATGGACGCAATTGGCACACCGGACAGGTCGCTCCACGCCTGTTCACATGGCGAAGCTTTTATGCAATTATTGATAAACAAGTTTCGTGGCAACGGCCTTTATCTGCTTGACGAACCGGAAGCGGCGCTGTCGCCTAACAGGCAACTTGCCGCATTATCGGCAATTCATCAACTGGTACAAAACGAATCGCAATTCATTATCGCAACCCATTCCCCGATCTTGCTCGCGTATCCAAACGCCAAAATTCTGCAGTTTGATGGAACTGGGATTGCTGAAGTTGCGTACGAAGATACCGAGCACTTTGCGATTACACGTGACTTCCTGAACCACTACCCAAGAAGGTTAGAGCAACTGCTTGGGGATGAGTGAACGATATCGATATTGCGTTAGCTATTTTTGTACTTCCACTATTTTCGTGACACCATGCGCCAGTTGAAATCAGCGTTAAAAGATAGGATAAATCACCATGCTTGCACAGCTGCTTGTTCTCATTAGTGCCGGAATAATTTTATTGCTAGGTCTGGCTCATTTAGCGATTACTTATTTGGGGAATAAACTTCATCCGCGTGACGCCGAATTAACGGAACGATTGAAGACAACATCACCTGTTATTAGTCGTAGGACTAGCATATGGAATGCATGGATCGGTTTTAATGCGAGCCATAGTCTTGGTGCAATTTTATTTGGCGTTATGTTCGGTTACCTGGCAGCGCAGCAACCTATGCTGTTATTTCACTCATATTTCCTTGGATTAACAGGTTTGGTCACGCTGTGTGCCTATCTTACTATGGCAAAACTATACTGGTTTAAACTGCCTTTTCAAGGTATCTCGTTAGCACTCTTGTTTTATGTGGCTGGATTTATCGCTGAAAATAGCCGCGTTTTCGCATAAGAAAACACCGCACAAATTGGTGAGGAATACGCACTGTAAAGTACCTCAACGGAGAACCAGAATTGCGTGAATGTGTCGTTTTGGGGAGTGGGCAAATATTGACCCGGAAGTGTTCTGCACACTGGGACTTGGTGCGATTATCCACGGACGATGGCTTCGCATTGTAGAATTGAGAGCCCCATTCGGCAACCTGCTTGGACTTATCGAAAATCAACGCTTCGACATCAAGCTAGTTCGCTAAGGCTTATACGACAGCAATCAAGTTGAGCTAATCCTAAGCGATTAGCTCACCCTTGTTTAACAACTACGAACAATCACCTATAACGCTTCGATTGTTGTATTCGAAAATATCGCATCAATTTTTACCGTTGCGGCCGCATTCGTGTTCTTGTTGATCAGACTAAAAGGTGGAATTACTTCACACACTTGGGTACGAACGCTGTGTAACAGAGTGGCACGATTACGGTATTCGTTACGTTTTTTTGACGGTCTGGATTCGATTGATTTTTCTTCAACAAAACTTGGAATCGAAAAATTGCCATTCGTCATTTCGATGCCACCGACTAATAACCATAATTGATTATATTGAGCATGAATCACCCGTTTATTACGGTAGCGTAAGGCGCGATAAATATGGTTATTTTCATTGACACATTCAATGGTGTTACAAGCCAGCTGCTGAGCAATACTGCGCAACGTTTCAATCATTAAAATCCGTGGCTGAATGCCGTGCAACGCGTGAGTAGCGTCGCGTAACAACGTTCTGCAATCGGTCTGGGCATGCTCTCTTGATTGAATTCCACCGATAGTGAGTGCGATATTGTTATATTTCCGTGTCAGCGTAAACGTCAGCAGCAGAATTGTTTTGCCATCGACAGTGAGCTCCAGCGATGCGCCGCCTTCTTTATCAAAATCGGGGAAGCGCGTTAAGTTAACGTCAATAACTTCGCCAGTTTTCCCGATTAACGAAGCGAGATTTATACCGCTCCCACTCATTACTGACTGCAGCTGCTTTGCAT
The DNA here is from genome assembly GCF_002976435.1 of Solimicrobium silvestre. Lineage (GTDB taxonomy): Bacteria > Pseudomonadota > Gammaproteobacteria > Burkholderiales > Burkholderiaceae_D > Solimicrobium > Solimicrobium silvestre. The sequence goes on from NZ_PUGF01000008.1 coordinate 87,520, forward strand.
CCAAAATATGAGTCAGGATATCAAAATGAGCGAGCAAAAGTTGCGTGCGCTGGCGGGTATTGCTTCTTTTATCAAAAAAGGGACGATGGATCCGGTCGAAGAAGGTAGCTTCTGTCGTGGAGTTTGCCAGCACACTATTTCCAGATAAAAACCGCAGCCAATTTGCGCTGGTTTTTACATGAAACATGGTGTGGAACATGAATCGAATTGCACGTTTCCAGGATGCATCTTTACGACCCGAGTGCATTTGTTTAAATGCCCATTTGAAATCTGTAAAAAACTGTAACCACGAAAAGGTAAATGGCTTGCTGTAATGAAGAATCCGCATTGGAAATATTTTCTTTAAATGAAATCAGCCCCATTCCCGCACCAAATAGTACGTCACTATGTTGTATAGAGAGCTTTGTATCGCATTGTATCATAATGCTTCAAATTGCCGCTGGGGCTCTTATTCTGAGCTTGATCATCCATGGCAACTAAACCAATTCAATGCGATTTTCATTACTGTATAACAAGCAGAATCATCAAAAACAAACCCCGCCGAAGCGGGGTTAATAGAATGAACAAAGAAGGAAGTACGTTAAATACGTGCTTTTTTACGTCTAATGAATCCGAGTCCAGCCAAGCCTATCGCCATCAGAGCCAAGGTTAAAGGTTCAGGAACTGGGTTGCTTAACAAAACCATATCAATATTCACAAAACCATTATTGGCATTGCCTAATGGGGCACCATTATCGGAAGTATCGCTTCCCCCAATCATCGAGCCGATGCTCAGAAAAGAAGCGTCGATGTACGATCCACCGCCGCCCCCGCCGTCGGTAGTACCATCACCACCGCCACCGCCTGAATAACCGCCACCGCCACCACCACCTTGCCAGCCGCCGCCGCCGCCGCCACCGAAGCCGCCGTTAGCACATGCTGGAACTGAAGGATCGCAGTCACCAAAACCTGCCAAGAAACTAAAAGCACCCGCACCGCCTAAGCCCGCACCACCGGTTTGCGTATAAGTCGTGCCGACACCATCGCCGCCGTTACCACCCCAACCGCCGCCGCCGCCGCCATTGTCGCCAATTTCATCATTACCACCCGCACCACCGGAACCAGCGCTACCGCCCGCACCGCCGCCAGCACCAAATCCTGCTTGGCCAGATGTTGTAGTTTGACCGCCACCGCCAACTGTCGCGTCAATGTAACCGGCACCGCCACCGCCACCGGCTACGATCAGCGGTGAGGTTGAGCCGATGATGTAGACAAAAGATCCACCACCACCACCACCGCCTGCCAGCCCGCCGAAGTTACCGGTTAAGCCTTGTCCACCAACCACAATACCCAGCTGAGTACCGGTGGTGAGGAAAAGATCACCGCTTATCTGCGCACCCAAACCACCTGTGGTACCAACACCATTACCTGATCCACCCTGTGCACCTGCTGCGGTGAGGTCATAAACTCCTGAAGTGGTGATGGTGTAGTCGACTATCGATCCGGTATAGGTGAATGGCACAGCTTGCGCGCTTGCGCCGACAAACATCATCGCGAAGAGCGCTTTTTTTACAAAAGTTTGATTTCGTGTATTCATGACTAGTTCTCCTTAAAATCCCGTTTTTATGATTTCATTAGGAACAAGCAAATTTCATACCAATTTTAAATACGCCATTTATTCAATGACTTATCCATAAAAATAATTTATTCCGTTGCTCTGTGTAAAAATAATCGACGTCTATGTCGTTTTGGTGGGCTAGTGCGGGTAGCCTAGATGCGACCACTTTCCTTGTTTCAGTCAGTGGCGCTTTGGATATGGATATGATGAGAAAAAATGCTAAATATTTACTGCCAATAAATAAGTTTTGTATTCAATGAAAAACCCATTAAATACGTTAAAAATGGCTCAAAAATAGTTGAAGCATATGAGAGTGGCGAAAATCCTCTCTTAATTAAGCATTTTTAACTCGAGTTTACTGCTCAACGCTGCACAATCACCGGCTTGGGAATACCAATACTCATCGCCAGTTGCAGTGCATTATTAGCCTCATCCCGACTGGCAAAAGGGCCGCTGAATAAGCGATACAAAGTACCTTGCTGAACGATTTCAAAAGCAGGCAATTGCTTGAGCTTGCTTTGCAAATGGGTAAATGTCGCCTCGGCATTGGAACGCAATCCAAACGCACCAAACTGCAAATAAAATCCGCTGGTGTTGTTCGGTGTACTAATCACAACCGGCACTTGAGCAACATCTTCTGAACTGGCATGGGTTGCAACCAAGGCTTCAAAACTGGCGGTATCGGTGGCGGCTGGCACAACTCTTACCGGTGCCGCAGCTGCTTGTTCGGCAATTACCGGAACAACAACGGTGGGAGCAACGATAGACGTAACAACCGGCGGCGGAGCACTGGCCAGTTTATCGCCCACATTATTCTTTTTGTTTTCTGCCATTTTTTCTATGTCGGCAGGCAACAAACGTTCTAGCAGCAATTCACTACTTCCTTTACCTAAATAGTCCAGCTTTAAGGCCGCGGTATACGATAGATCAACAATCCGATTGGTATGAAATGGGCCACGATCATTGATTTTTACGATCACCTGCCGGCCATTACTGATGTTGGTAATCCGTGCATAAGAAGGAATAGGCAAGGTCGGATGGGCAGCGGTCATTTTGTACATGTCGTACAGCTCGCCGGACGAGGTGCGTTGTCCGTGGAATTTTTTACCATACCAACTGCCTGTGCCACGCTGACTAAATGCGCGATCATCAATCATCGGGGTATAGGTTTTTCCAAACACCACGTAAGGCTTGTTACCGGAAACTGAATACGGCTCAAGTTTCGGTTCTGCATCTAACGTTAACTCCAGGCCGGGCGGCGGATTTTCACCAGGGCCGTCATCTTTATAATAAGCACCGCGGCCGGAACCAGCTTTGGGTAAGTTAGGCGCTGGCTGTCCCGCGGCACTTGGAATGGAAGAAGTCTTGGTCGAATTTGTGCTACCGGCGCTACTTGGAGCAGCTACTTTCGGCGCGCTCCCACATGCGGCTAGCAGTAAACCTAATAATGTAATCGCTACTAATTGAGACCGGCTTTTCAAACTATGCATCGTTGTTCCCGTTTATTGAAACTGGTTTTTAGGACTTCCGCAAAATTGTTCCTGCAAGGCTAAACATCCTTTGGTCGCGAAGGAAACTTCCCCCTGTGGGAAGTTCGTTCCGTCGGCAGGCGATATATCGCCTGAAACCCCGACTACACCGCGCCGACACAGACAGTACGAATGTACGGCAAGGAGAGGTGGCGCAGGGAATTCAACAACACCGTTGTTGCCTGCGGAACGACACTGGCTTGCCAGTGTGCGCCCTGCAAGGGTAGCGCCGCTGGAGCGGTTTTGAGGAAGCCCTAGCTCTGGATTAATTTTCTATGGCGCTGAATACTCATCAAAATACCAGCACCCCAGCCCAGTGTCGCCAATGCCGTTCCGCCATAACTCATCATCGGCAGCGGCACACCAACCACCGGTAAAATACCGCTGACCATACCCATGTTAACAAACGCATAGGTAAAAAATATGGTGGTGATCGAGCCGGCTAGTAAGCGGGTAAAGAAAGTAGGTGCATTAGCCGCAATCATTAAACCGCGGGTAAATAGCAGCAGATAGAGCACCAATAAAACGCAACATCCGATCAAACCGAATTCTTCTGAAAATACCGCAAAAATAAAATCGGTGGTGCGTTCAGGAATAAATTCCAAATGCGCCTGTGTGCCTTTTAGCCAGCCTTTGCCGGTAATACCGCCGGAACCCACGGCAATCGTGGACTGAATAATATGGAAACCTTTGCCGAGCGGATCGGTGGTGGGGTCGATTAAGGTAAGTACCCGCTCGCGCTGGTAATCATGCATGCTATGCCACACCAGCGGCATGCTGGCTAACGCTAATACGATGACACCGATAATCACACGCCATGATAATCCGGCCAAAAATATCACTGCCATACCGGCCGCCAATACCAGCATTGCCGTACCTAAGTCTGGCTGTTTGACGATGAAAGCGATCGGCAATATTAGCAGCAGCGCCGCCACGATAAACTCACGCCAACCCACAGCACCTTCACGCTTCTGAAAAAACCACGCCAGCATCAGCGGCATCGCAATTTTCATTAACTCGGAAGGTTGCACCACCATGCCGATATTGATCCAGCGTCGCGAACCTTTTTTAACGATACCAAAGATGGCTACCGCGATCAGCAAACTAACACCTACTGTATATAAGGGAACAGCAAAGCGCATCAAGGTTTGTGGGGGCACATTGGCCGCTATCCACATGACAATAAACGCTACCAAAATATTACGTAGCTGATCTTGCACGCGCCCGGGGAAATCAATTCCGGCCGAATATAAAGTGACAATACCGACTGACATAATCAAAAAAATGATGATCGCCAACGGGCCATCAAATACGGTTACGTAAGGTTTAATGGTTTGCCAGGGCGAGTGATGTCTGCGCATAGTGGATGCTCCGATTATTCTTTAGGCGCTGAAGTAACAGCACCCGGTTGTGGACCACCTTCAGACTCGGCTTCTGCCTTTGCTTCAGCTTCAGATTGCATCTGGGATGGATCAACATGCTCTACCGGCGTCGTATCTTTGTCCATTTCCTTCAGCATTTCTTTTTCTTTATCGCCCGGACGCTTGCCGAGCAAATAATAATCTAACGCCAACTTGGCAATCGGCGCCGCTCCAGCGGCACCAAAACCACCGTTTTCTACAATCATTGCAATCGCAATTCTTGGCTTATCGACGGGGGCAAATGCGGTATATAAAGCATGGTCGCGGAAACGTAAGGCGATATTATTGGCGTTATATTTCTCACCTTTTTTAATCCCGATCACTTGCGCGGTACCGGTTTTACCGGCAGATTCATAACCGGCATTGACGAATACCAGCCGTGAAGTACCTTCAGGGAATTTCGTCACGCCTGCCATCGCGTTCTTAATGAAGTCGATATTTTCTTGCTTTAACGGAATCCGTGCGCTTTCCTTTGGCACGGTAAGAGTACGTGCATGAGTTTGCGGGTCTTCGATCATTTTCACTAAATGCGGTTTCATGACGATGCCGTTATTGGCTAGCGTAGCGACGGCATGTGCCATTTGCAGTATGGTAAAACTGTTATAGCCTTGTCCGTTACCGAGCGAAATGGTTTCACCGGCAAACCATTTTTGCTGGGCCGGCTTTTTATATCTGGCGCGTTTCCATGCGGTGGAAGGTAATATGCCCGAGCTTTCGTGCTCCAGATCGATGCCGGTTTTTTCACCAAAGCCAAACGGTGCCATAAAATCATGGATCGCATCTACGCCGATATCGTTGGCTAACATATAGTAGTAGGTGTTGCAGGATACAACGATAGACCGGTACAAATCGACGATGCCATGTCCGCCTACTTTGTCATCATTAAACCGATGTCCACCCAGCATAAAATAACCAGCGTCGGCAATAGCGGAACTGGGGGTACGTTTCCCTAATTCCAATCCGGCTAAACCCATAAATGGTTTATAGGTGGAACCGGGCGGATAGCTACTGGATAGTGCACGATTAACCAAGGGTTTATCGATGGACGTATTTAAGCTATCCCAATTGGCTTGATCGATCCCTTCCACAAACAAGTTCGGGTCATAAGTAGGTTTGGAAACAAAGGCCAACACGTCACCGGTTTCAGGATCAATCGCCACTAATGCGCCGCGCTTGTCGCCAAACGCTTCTTCGACAATTTTTTGTAATTCGATATCGATCGATAAAATCAGGTTGCTACCGGATGTTGCAGGATCGCGCGATAGCGCACGTACTGCGCGACCGCGTGCCGAAACTTCCACTTCCTCACTGCCGGTGGTGCCATGTAATTGACGCTCATAACTTTTTTCCAAACCTTCTTTGCCGATGTAATCGGTACCAAAGTAATTGTCGGAGTCTTCTTCAGACGCGTCGAGTTTTTTAGCATCCGACGCACTAATACGGCCGATATATCCGATCACATGCGAAGCGATTTCACCTAAGGGATATTGACGGAATAAGCGCGCCTGAATTTCTACGCCGGGAAAGCGGAATCGTTGCACAGTAAAGCGCGCCACTTCTTCATCGGTAAGTCGGGTGCGTATTGGCAAGCTCTCAAAACTCTTGGAGTCTTCCATGAGTTTTTTGAAACGCTTACGATGTTTGGGTTGAATGTCCACCAGCTCAGCTAACTGGTCGATCACCACATCTAAATCCTGGTTGATTTTAGAGGGTGTAATTTCCAGGGTATAGGCAGAAAAATTACGCGCTAGTACCACACCGTTACGGTCCAGAATGAGGCCACGGTTGGGTACTACGGGAACAATCGAAATACGGTTATCTTCCGCCTGAGTTGCATAGACTTCATGCTTGACGATTTGCAGCCAGACGAAACGCGCAAACAACAGCGTAAAACATAAAAGAATAAAGCCCGCTATCGCGAATAAGCGTATCCGGAAAAAATACAGCTCGCGTTCGGTGTTTTTAAATTCAGTCATGCTATCTTTTTAGCGAGTGGGAAAATGCAGAATAAATCAACGCGTTAAATCGGGCGCGTATCATCACGATTTACGGTGCGTCGTTGTGGAGCTAATAGAATCCACGTTGCCAAGGGCCATAATGCCGCGGTCACTGCGCTCTCAACAAAAAATAGCCAACCGGGAAATTTACCATTGACGCACAATTGAATCACTGCTCGTATGATTTCCGTCAATAAGAACAAGGGGAACACATGAAGCGCCTGTGTCATCGGCGTAAACCAAAGTACCCGTCGATGGATGGTAATGGCGAAATAGGATAACAAGGTGTACGCCAAGGCATTTTCACCGAGCAAAGAAGCAGTATGCACGTCCATCAGCAAACCCATGGCAAAAGCTACACCTATGCCGACTTTACGTGGTTGATGGATGCTCCAGAAAACCAGAGTCAACGCCACAAAATCGGGTACCCCTATCATCGTGCCCCATGGCAGGAAGTTCAGCAAAAAGGTTAGCAGCAAGCTAATAAAAATAAAAGCCGAGCTCGCTGGCAATAAAATGTAATGGGGGCGGTTCATGGCTGGCTTACTTTCTCTGCTTCTTTTACTGCATCTTTCGCGTCTTCTTTTACCGGTTCTTTTACCTTAGTCGTTGACTCCGCGCTGTCACGCGTGACTCTACGGTTAACTTTTTTTGCCTTATTATCTTCGTCTTCAGGTCGCGCTTCGATGTGCGTTGCAACCAATAGTATCAACACTTCTTTATGACGATCTAAACCGGCCATCGGCAAACAAACTATTCGTTCAAAAGTAGTGGAAGCGCTGTTTTCAACAACCGTAGCGCGCGCAACGAATAAGCCTGGCGGGTAGATGCCATCAATGCCCGAAGTAACCAGAATATCACCGGCTTTAATGTCGGCGTTACTAGGAACGCGCAGCTCCAAATTACCGACTTGCCCCTTGCCGTAGATCACGCTACGCAATCCGTTACGCTGTACCTGGACCGGTATCGCCTGATCTTTATCGGTCAACAGCGTTACTTCTGAAGTGAATGGAAACACCCGGGTAATCTGTCCGACCACGCCTTGATCGTCAATCACAGGTTGCCCTAAAGCGACACCATGTTTAATGCCGCGATTGACGATAATGCGGCGACTAAAACTGTCACGCGCATCGTACAGAATTTCGCCCATGACCGATTTCACCGGAACATGTTCGCTGGTCGCCAATAAGCGGCGTAACTGGGCATTTTCAAATTGGAGTTGCTGACCATGTTGCACATTCAGTGCCTGCTCTAATTGAGAGCGTTTTAGCGCAGCATTTTCTTTTTCCAAGGCCGTCAACTGGGTAAAATAATCGCCCATGTTGTACGCCAGGTCGCGCGGCATGACTGCCAACATTTGAAGGGGGTATAAGGCGGAACCAACGACTTGACGCACCAGTTCAAGCGTCTGTAAGCGCGCATCGATCACTAACAGCATGAGGGCGACCAAAGAGAAGAAGACCACTTTGACACGTGCCGACGCGCCTTGTTTAAACAGTGGTGGTGGTCTGTATTCCATCGTCTTTGATCATTATTACCGATTAATAATTTGCACTACACTTTGCTGTTCATCCGGCACAAAAACAGAAAAACAGCAGTCAAAACAAAGTGTTGGTGCTGTTTTTATGCTGTTTCTTGTCTAAGGCGTGAGTGCATGCGCGCAACTGGCTGATTACATACGTTCAGCTGGACGCTGATTCTTTACTCGTAAGAGAACATCGAGCCCAGTTTTTCAATGCGGTCTAGCGCCATGCCAGAGCCACGCACCACGCACGTCAACGGATCTTCAGCAACAATCACTGGCAAACCGGTTTCTTCCATTAACAAACGATCCAAGTCGCGCAACAACGCACCACCGCCGGTCAGCATCATGCCTTTTTCAGCAATATCAGCACCGAGTTCAGGAGGAGTTTGTTCCAGGGCATTTTTAACAGCAGACACGATGTTGTTGAGCGGATCCGTCAACGCTTCGAGAATTTCATTGCTTGAAATGGTAAAGGAGCGTGGAATACCTTCCGACAAATTGCGTCCTTTTACTTCCATTTCTTTTACTTCGGAACCTGGGAAAGCCGAACCGATGGTTTTCTTAATTGCTTCTGCAGTTTGCTCACCAATTAACATGCCGTAGTTGCGACGGATGTAATTCACAATCGCTTCGTCAAATTTATCGCCGCCAACCCGGATCGAGCCTTTATAAACCATACCGCCCAAGGAAATAATACCGACTTCCGTAGTACCGCCGCCGATATCCACCACCATCGAACCGGTCGCTTCGGAGACTGGCAAGCCAGCGCCGATTGCCGCAGCCATTGGCTCTTCAATCAAATACACTTGCGATGCGCCTGCACCTAAAGCGGATTCGCGAATTGCGCGACGTTCCACTTGGGTAGAACCGCAAGGAACGCAAATGATGATACGTGGCGAAGGTTTGAAAAATTTTGTGTCGTGAACCATGCGGATAAATTGCTTCAGCATTTGTTCGGTCACGGTAAAATCGGCGATTACGCCGTCTTTCATCGGGCGAATTGCCTCGATATTACCCGGCACTTTACCCAGCATCTGCTTGGCTTCTTTACCAACTGCCTGAATAGTTTTTTTGCCGTTTGGGCCGCCTTCTTGACGAATCGCCACTACCGAAGGTTCATCTAAAACAATGCCTTGGCCACGTACGTAAATGAGGGTGTTTGCTGTACCTAGATCAATTGCCAGGTCGTTAGAAAAATAACTACGAAAAAAACCGAACATGTTAATCCTGTGCGCTAAGGTGCGCGTTTAGTATTTGGGGAATAGGGGGTATTGCCTGATAATTCAATTAAAACTTGCCTTACATGTTGTCTAGCGCGTTGTCCAACCACATCTCAGACATTAACCCCGCATTCTACCTTATAATTTGCATAAATTTAGATCAGTTACATGCAATAACATTCGCATTTTAGCTGTGACATTTAGCTGGATTTGTTTTTTTAACCATTTATTTCTTTCCCAAATCAAATCAAGAACTACTGCGTTGCCATAAAGTTGTCTGCTTTTCAGCTTATTGCTCCGCTTTGTTGAGTTGGAAAAGAACCACTGCGGCTGTGCCGCCTCAAAATTATGTCTCTTAAAGAAACCGATGTGACTCGCATTGCTCATTTGGCGCATTTGGAATTAAACGCCGAACAGACCAGCAAAACCTTAGAACAACTAAATGGCATTTTTGCATTGGTAGAAAAAATGCAAACGATTGATACGGCTGGCATAGAACCGCTCAGCCATCCATTCGCCTTGGTTGTAGATCATTTAGCATTACGTCTGCGCGAAGATCTGGTGACCGAAACCAACCATCGCGAGGCTTACCAGCAATCCGCTCCTGCTACGCAAGATGGCCTGTATTTGGTTCCGAAAGTAATCGAATAATTAGCTAATCGCTTCTTAATTATTTGCTTTCTTTTGCAACCTTTCGCATCCTGTTGAACCACTCAATCGCCAAGAACACATTACATCATGCACACCAAAACGCTTACCGAAATTTCAGCTTTGCTGCACAGCAAACAGCTCTCTGCTACGGAGTTAGCACAACATTATTTAAACCGTATTGCCGCATCCGATTTAAATGCGTTCACCCATGTTGATCCGGCCTTAACGTTGGCACAGGCAGCGCACGCAGACAAATTATTAGCGCAGCCCAACCCGCACGCCTTAGCTGGCATTCCAATTGCGCATAAAGATATTTTTGTGACGCGCGGCTGGCGTTCTACTGCCGGCTCCAAAATGTTAGCCAATTACACCAGCCCCTTTGACGCGACGGTGGTTGAACAATTTAACCAGGCTGGCATGGTTACGCTTGGCAAACTGAATTGCGATGAATTTGCGATGGGCTCCGCCAATGAAAATTCATTTTTCGGCGCAGTCAAAAATCCGTGGGACAAACGCGCTGTTCCGGGCGGCTCCTCCGGTGGTTCCGCGGCAGCGATTGCTGCCCGTTTAGCACCAGCCGCCACGGCAACGGATACCGGCGGCTCGATCCGCCAACCGGCTTCATTTTGCGGCGTGACCGGTATTAAACCCACTTACGGACGGGTATCGCGTTTCGGCATGATCGCCTTTGCTTCGTCACTCGACCAAGGTGGTCCTATCGCCCAAACAGCAGAAGACTGCGCCTTACTGCTCAATAGCATGGCGGGTTTTGATGCCCGCGACTCAACCAGCTTAGAACATCCAAACGAAGATTTCCGTCGCGACTTAAACACGCCGCTGAAGGGCTTGCGCATCGGCGTACCGCGCGAATTTTTTGGTGCAGGTTTAGCTACCGACGTAGAACAGGCAGTACGCGCGGCATTAGCCAAATACGAAGATTTAGGCGCAATCTTGGTCGATATTTCTTTGCCAAAAACCGAGCTCTCGATTCCGGTGTATTACGTGATTGCACCAGCAGAAGCGTCGTCCAACTTAAGCCGTTTTGATGGTGTGCGTTATGGTCATCGCGCTGCCAACTACGATGGCTTAACCGATATGTATAAAAAATCGCGTACTGAAGGTTTTGGCGATGAAGTCAAACGTCGGATTTTAGTAGGAAGCTATGTACTTTCGCACGGCTATTACGATGCGTATTATTTACAAGCGCAAAAAATTCGCCGTTTGATCGCCGAAGATTTTCAAGCAGCGTTCAAGCAGTGTGATGTCATTATGGGGCCGGTGGCACCAACCGTTGCCTGGGATTTAGGCGATAAAGCCGATGATCCGGTTGCTAACTATTTAGCCGATATTTTTACGCTGTCCACCAGCTTGGCCGGTTTACCGGGCATGTCGCTTCCCTGCGGTTTTGGACAAGGCGAAAAGAACAGCAAACGCCCGGTTGGCTTGCAATTGATTGGTAATTATTTCAGCGAAGCCAAGTTACTCGGCGTTGCGCATCAATACCAATTGGCCACTGCTTGGCATACTCAAACACCATCTGTATAAAAAAGGAATAACCATGCAATGGGAAGTCGTTATTGGATTCGAGACGCACGCACAGCTCTCAACCAAATCAAAAATTTTTAGCGGTTCAACCACTCAATTTGGCGCTGAACCTAACACGCAGGCCAGCCCGGTTGATTTGGCTTTACCCGGTGTGTTACCGGTTTTGAATCGCGGTGCAGTTGAAAAAGCGATTCAGTTTGGCTTGGCAGTCAACTCAACTATCGCGCCGATGTCGGTCTTTGCGCGTAAAAACTATTTTTACCCCGATCTACCTAAAGGCTACCAAATCAGCCAGTTTGAATTACCGGTAGTGCAGGGCGGGGTAGTTAGCTTTGCGATGGAGCGTGACGGTAAAACCGAAATCCGTTCAGTGCAATTGACCCGCGCCCATTTGGAAGAAGATGCCGGTAAATCACTGCATGAAGATTACCAAGGCATGAGCGGCATCGACCTAAACCGCGCAGGTACGCCGCTGTTAGAAATCGTGACTGAGCCAGTAATGCGCAGCGCTGCCGAAGCGGTGGCTTATGCCAAAGCCCTACATTCGTTAGTAACCTGGTTGGGTATTTGCGATGGCAATATGCAAGAGGGTTCGTTCCGCTGCGACGCCAACGTATCGGTACGCCCGGTTGGGCAAGTTGAATTCGGTACTCGCTGCGAAATTAAAAACCTGAATTCGTTCCGCTTTCTGGAAGAAGCCATCAACATTGAAGTACGTCGCCAGATTGAATTGATTGAAGACGGTGGCCGGGTAGTGCAAGAAACGCGTTTGTATGACCCAGATAAAAAACAAACCCGTTCAATGCGCAGCAAAGAAGATTCGCAAGATTACCGCTACTTCCCAGACCCAGATTTACTGCCGCTAGTCATTAGCCAGGAATGGATCAACCGCGTTAAAGCCGATATGCCGGAACTACCTGCCGCCATGCGCAGCCGCTTCATCGAGCAATTCGGCCTGTCGGAATATGACGCAATGGTACTCACCCAAACCAAGGCCAGCGCCAATTACTTTGAAGCCGTAGTTACGCACGCCGGAGCAGCGCAAGCCAAGCCTGCTGCCAACTGGATGATGGGCGACGTTGCCTCTACATTAAACCGCGAAGGCATGGAAATGACCGCCATTCCGGTTAAAGCTGAGCAGCTTGCCTTATTATTGCAGCGCATTGCCGACGGCACGATTTCTAACAAAATCGCCAAAGAGGTTTTTGCCGCGATGTGGCAAGCACCATCTGCTGACGTGAATTTGGCGGATCAGGTAATTGAAGCCAAAGGATTGAAGCAGATTTCCGATCCGGGTGCACTGGCAAAAATCATCGATGACGTGTTGGCCGCCAACCAGAAATCGGTCGAAGAATTCCGCGCCGGTAAAGAGCAAGCCATTAACTCGTTGCTAGGTCAGGCGATGAAAGCAACCAAGGGCAAGGGCAATCCGACGGAGATGAAAGCGTTGTTGCTAGCCAAATTAAACGCATAGTTATTTTTAGAGGGATGCTGGGGCTTGTTAACCATCATCCCTCTGCTTCATTGAAGGAAAAAAACCATGCTTCTATTACGCCCCAACTGCGAATGCTGTAATGGCGATTTGCCTCCCGATGCAACAGAAGCAAAAATATGCTCATTTGAATGCACGTTTTGCGCATCCTGTGCCAATTCAAAACTCAACAATATCTGCCCCAATTGCGGTGGCGAACTGGTTGCGCGCCCGCGTCGCCCAGCCAATAAACTGGCCACTTATCCTGCTTCTGCTGAGCGCATCTACAAACCAGCTGGTTGTGCAGGGAATTAAAATCTATTCAGACCAACCTGCTTTTTAAACCCGCCGAATTCGACAGGCTTAAAATCAGGGTTATTCAATTGCTGCCCTTTTTTAAATGCACTTCCGTTAAAGTACTGCACCGAATAAGGATATAGCTTTTAATTCGTTGCGCTAACCATCCCCCTGTTTTTATTATGTCAACGAGGCTCACAATGTTGTCGGCCATTCGTCATGGGGAAGCGGTAATGAAACTTGAAACGATTGCAGTACACGGTGGTTACTCACCGGATCCCACCACCAAAGCAGCCGCAGTTCCAATTTATCAAACCAGTTCTTACGCCTTCGACAGCACCCAGCACGGCGCCGATTTGTTCGATCTGAAGGTGGCCGGCAATATCTACACGCGCATCATGAACCCGACTCAGGATGTGCTGGAAAAACGTGTGGCCGAACTGGAAGGCGGTATCGGCGCATTGGCCTTGGCTTCCGGCCAGGCAGCCATTACTTACGCAATTCAAACCATTGCCGAAGCGGGCGACAATATTGTATCTGCGACGACTCTGTACGGCGGCACCTATAATCTGCTGGCGCATACGCTGCCGCAATTCGGCATTACCACCCGCTTTGCAGACCACCGAGAACCGGCTTCATTCGAGCGCTTAATCGACACCAAAACCAAGGCGATTTTTGTCGAAGCGATCGGTAATCCTTTAGGTAATATCACCGACATCGAAGCAATTGCCGCCATCGCGCACAAGCACGGCATACCGCTGATTGTGGATAACACCGTACCCTCGCCGTACCTGTTACGCCCATTTGAATTCGGCTCCGATATTGTGGTGCACTCGCTGACCAAATATTTGGGCGGACACGGCAATTCGCTGGGCGGCATTATCGTTGACTCCGGTAAGTTTCCCTGGGCTGACCATAAAGAAAAATTCCCCCGCCTGAATGAACCGGATGTCTCGTATCACGGCGTGGTGTACACCGAAGCACTGGGCGCGGCGGCCTATATAGGTCGGGCACGGGTGGTACCGCTGCGAAATATGGGCGCGGCGATTTCACCGTTCAATGCCTTCCTGATTTTGCAAGGCATAGAAACACTGGCTTTGCGCATGGATCGCATCACCGACAACACCATCAAGATTGCCAAATATTTACAGGCGCATAAAAAAGTGAAATGGGTCAATTACGCCGGACTACCTGAACACCGCGACCATGCGCTGGCGCAAAAATATCTGGGTGGACGGCCTTCCGGCATCCTCACCTTCGGCGTTGAAGGCGGCTTGGCAGGAGGAGGGCGCTTTCAGGATGCGTTACAATTATTCACACGGTTAGTCAATATCGGCGACGCCAAATCGCTGGCGTGCCACCCGGCTTCCACAACGCATCGTCAGCTTAGTCCTCAAGAATTGATCAAAGCAGGTGTAACCGAAGACACGGTGCGCCTGTCAATCGGCATTGAACATGTTGATGACTTGATCGCCGATCTGGAGCAAGCGCTAGCTGCACTCTGATTCGCTGATCTACCTCCGACGAGCAGCAGAGTTAATGACTTCGTTGCGCTGTACTGTCCACCTCAAGCCACATAAGGTCATATGTCAGTCACATATGGCCTGTAAATTAAGCCGGTTAATTAATTTACTCTTGGGGGCAATTTGCCATGGATTCAAGCGCACAACTGAATGCGGCGGTTCCGCCGCATGCCACATCGACTATTCCATCCGCGCTCAGCGAGCATAAAACCGGGCCGGCGACTCTGATCCTATTCGCGGTTCTGCTGCTGTTAGGCCTTATCTACACAGCAATGAGCCTGACTGCCGATGTCACTGAAGCAGGCCCTACCACCACGCAATGGCTGCCTTATTTTTTACTAGGCTTGGCTTTGCTAATTGCGCTGGGTTTTGAATTCGTGAATGGTTTCCATGACACCGCCAACGCCGTCGCAACCGTTATTTATACACATTCATTACCGCCCAATTTTGCCGTGATGTGGTCTGGCTGCTTTAACTTTCTTGGTGTGCTGCTGTCCAGCGGCGCGGTAGCTTTCGGTATCATTTCACTGCTACCGGTTGAACTAATTCTACAAGTTGGCTCCGGCTCAGGATTTGCAATGGTGTTCGCCTTATTGATCGCCGCTATTATCTGGAATTTAGGTACCTGGTGGCTGGGTCTGCCGGCTTCGTCATCACATACCATGATCGGCTCGATACTCGGCGTAGGTATTGCCAACGCGTTAATGCATGGTCGCACCGGAACCAGCGGTGTCGATTGGGCACAAGCGACCAAGGTTGGTTACTCGTTATTACTGTCACCGCTGGTTGGTTTTGTTTGCGCGGCATTATTGTTATTAGCAATGCGCGCTTTTGTAAAAAGCAAAGAACTATATGAAGCGCCAGTTGGCAATACGCCGCCGCCATGGTGGATCCGTGGCTTGCTGATTTTGACCTGCACCGGCGTGTCTTTTGCACATGGCTCTAACGACGGCCAAAAAGGTATGGGCTTAATTATGCTGATATTGGTTGGTACTGTGCCGATGGCTTATGCGCTGAACCGTGCCATGCCGGTTGACCACGTAACGCAATTCGTCGCGGTCGCGCATGTTACTCAAATTTCACTCGACAAATATACAGCGCCGTTGTCCTTGCCTCCCGCGGCCTCTACAGCAGCTTCGCGTGACACGCTCATCACCTTTATTCGCACCAAAGAATTAACACCGGAAGCCCTCCCGGCATTGTCAACGTTAACTGGTGCTATTGGTGAACGCGTCAAAGAATCCGGCTCACTCGCCAACGTACCCGCTACCAATGTAACTAACGTCCGGAATGATATGTATCTGGTGGCCGAAGCCATCCGCGTCCTTGATAAAAATCCTGCCGTTAATTTTGACGCAGACACCAAAGCCAACCTCACCGCATTCAAAAAGCAAATTGATGACGCGACCAAATTCATTCCTCTGTGGGTAAAAATCGCTGTGGCGATTGCCTTGGGCCTGGGCACGATGGTCGGCTGGAAGCGCATTGTTGTGACCGTCGGTCAAAAAATTGGCAAGACTCACTTAACTTACGCACAAGGCGCTTCGGCAGAATTAGTGGCGATGCTGACGATTGGTGCTGCCGACGTATTCGGCTTGCCGGTCTCAACCACACACGTACTTTCGTCCGGCGTTGCTGGCTCGATGGCGGCGAATCGCTCTGGTTTGCAAATGTCGACGATACGTAATCTGGCCATGGCCTGGGTGTTGACTTTGCCGGTTGCGATTTTGCTTTCCGGTTCGTTGTATTGGCTGTTTTCGCACCTTTTTTAACCATAGGAACTTAAGCCATGAGATTAAATAACGAAGAACTACTCAGCCGTATACATAGCGAACTCGCCGATAGTAATGATGAAGAATTAGAACTGGAATTAGTTGACGACCGTTCTTTAGAATCCTTCACCGATGAAGGCGCGCCTGAGCCGACTGCGGCGGATAAAGAGAATCGCCGGTTATATTTTCGTGAGTTATTTCGCTTACAGGCCGAGCTGGTTAAACTGCAAGATTGGGTGGTACATACCGGCCATAAAGTAGTGATTTTATTTGAAGGGCGTGATGCGGCAGGCAAGGGTGGCGTGATTAAGCGCATCACCCAGCGGCTTAACCCGCGTGTTTGCCGGGTTGCGGCCTTGCCTGCACCGAATGACCGCGAACAAACCCAGTGGTATTTCCAGCGCTATGTTTCGCACTTGCCGGCCGCCGGTGAAATTGTGCTGTTTGACCGCAGCTGGTACAACCGCGCTGGCGTAGAACGGGTCATGAATTTTTGTACCGATGACCAATATGAAGAGTTTTTCCGTACGGTTCCTGAGTTTGAACGCATGCTGGTGCGCTCGGGAATTCAGGTTATCAAATACTGGTTTTCCATCTCCGATGAAGAACAGCATGCGCGCTTTTTAGGGCGCATTTACGATCCGCTCAAACAATGGAAATTAAGCCCGATGGATTTAGAGTCGCGGCGGCGTTGGGAAGAGTACACCAAGGCCAAAGAAATCATGCTGGAACGTACCAACATTGCCGAAGCTCCTTGGTGGTTGGTGCAGGCCAATGACAAGAAAAAAGCGCGCTTAAATTGCATCCATCACTTGTTAGCGCAGATGCCGTATGAAGAGATAACGCATCAGGCAATTACCTTACCGCAGCGTGAACGCCATGAAGACTATGAACGTTTGCCGATGTCATCGGACATTATCGTGCCGGAGGTTTATTAACTGGTGCAATGCGCTTTAGCCGCCCACTTTCCACAACGTCATCCCCGCGCAGGGATGACGTTTTAATACGGTGTCCCTAGGTTGTGCCACAGCATTTAATTTACTGCGCTGATAAATTCATGTAAATTTGCTGAACTCCACCCAACAAGAAGGCACCCCATGCGCGAAAATTTGGTTTTATTTGCAACCTACAATGCGGAAATGAACCTGCGTAATTTTCATGCTGCACAAAAACTCAGTGCAGAAGAATTACTGCAAGACCGGGGCGCTTTCTTTGGTTCGATAATGGGCACGCTAAATCACCTGATTGCAGCCGATACGATCTGGCTGCAACGTATTGCACACCATCCATCCCAGTTTTCCAGCTTATTGGCAATTCAAGATAGCCCCAAACCCACTGGATTAAACCAGAATAGATTTACCGATTTGGCAAGTTGGTTTGAGCACCGACTATCTTTGGATCAAATCATTAAACAGCTGGTTTTAGAAATCACGGAAGCTGATTTAGAAAGCATACTGCACTACACAAGAACCGATGGCGTTGCCAGCAACAAACGGCTCAAGGACGTTTTGCAGCATTTCTTCAACCATCAAACCCATCATCGCGGTCAGATCAGTACCTTGTTGTTTCAAGCGGGAGTAGATGTCGGTGTAACCGATTTGTTGAGCTTGGTACCGAATGTTGAGTAGATTTTTTAATTCCTAAAATTTAAATCATATACGCCGTCAGTAGTGTCCCAACGTTTCTCATAGGAGAGACATCTGTTCTGGTTGATTTTCACCATCAGGCAAATTTGATGGCGGCGTAAGTAGTTGATTTAAAGGTGTTGTTTCAAACATAGTCAAACTCAAGATTTGTAGAATTTCGTAAAGGCTGTGAGGCAAATGCAACCGTTTTTTCACGATGGCGATAAGAACATATGTGGCGACGGCAATCTATATTTGGGTTTTGACGGCGTTTTCGCTGGCTCCCAAAAAGGATTTGATACGCAAATGTTGTTTGATCCATTTGAAGAACAATTCGACTTGCCAGCGCTGCTTGTACAGCGCGGCGATCAGTTCCGGTTTGAGCGCAAAATTGTTGGTCAAGAATATGAGGCGTTTTCCGTTCTCGTCTTTGACGACAACGCGCCGCAACGTCCTTGGATAATCCTTGCTTGCGTAATACAACGGCAGCTCGCCAGTCTGGTCGCAAATGAGATTGGTGCTGGCTCGATCGACCGGGTGGGAGTAACGGCGCTTGAATTTGGTGTTGCTCTTGGCTCGGGTTACAAAGAAAGCGTTCAGCTCGTGGAGACGATGCAGCCGTTTGAAATCCAGGTAGCCGCGATCCATCAGATAAAATGCACCTGGCTCGATAGCCAGATCGTCCAGAATATTGACTTCGTGGGTCTTGCCGTCGGTGATATGAATAAAGGTCGGGATCGAACCACGCAGGTCGAGCAGAGTATGCAATTTGATTGCAGCTTTGGTGGAGCGAAACGGCGCCCATGGATGAACAGACAAACACAGATCGATTGTGGTTGCATCGAAGGCATACACAGTGGCGTCCAAATAGATTCCCATCGGTTCGTCGGCATACAGAGGTCGAGCCATCGCAATCAGATGCTGCGCAAAATCGGCATAAATCTGCCACGGACAAGTGGCATTCGCATTCGACAGCGTGTTGCGAGAAATGGTTTCGCCTCGAAATCCCATGTGGTAAAGCCGGTGCGCTTGCGCCCGCAGATTGACTTCGATGTCGCGCAGGGATTCTCGGTAGGTCAGCTGAGCGAATGCCATAGCGAAGAATTGATCCAAACAAGAAAAATTCTTGACCATGTGTTCGCCCCGGTGCGCCGCAACGCATCGACGAAACGTGGTCAATGGCAGATAAGTCATGATCTGCGAAAAAACGAGTTTGCCATGATGCATAGTAGCGTTGAGCGGAAATCCGCAAAAAGCACCTATTTTGCGCCTCGACGTTCAAATCGAGACCAAACAAATTCGTCGTTTTATGCAAGTAAATCATTAACTTACAAGCTCCTGGCGTGAGAACGTTGGGACACTACTGATACGCCGTATATGATTTAAATATGCTCTGATAGCCCAATGAATGCTTTAGAAAAATGGTTGAATTAATAACCATGTCGCTACGCAACCGAGCACAATTTGGTATCCAAAATCTCAATTTTGAATTGGGTAATTCAAGCGGCTTTCCTTCAGCCATAAATCCGCAACCAGTTCCTCCTGATTGACTACCGACAATTTTAGCAATGCCACTATCTTTCATTTGAGAAGCGAACATTTCGACCGAAGATGTGGTTTTATTATCGACCAACACATAAACATGCCCTCGCCAGGCTCCCCTACGCATCGACTTTCGCCGCCAAATACAAGGCCGGCCATAAGCCCGCCGTCAATTTACATTCTATTTAGCTTTTTCAAGCCAATATTCATTCATGATTTCATGTGACCATTTCGGTTGGCTGACATCATGACGCGGCAAAAATTCCGACATCACAGGCTTAATATCAACTATTGGCGTTTCATTAATAGCATCAAGTTCGGAAACAAATAATTGATTTCCATGTACACGAATTAGACGGCAAATTGTGCTCCCAAGTCTGTTTGGTCTATTCTTGCCTCGTTGCGCAAAAATACCTACTTTTGGCCAATTCAAATTATTGCGCGGATGACGTGCACCGAAGACAATTTTTGCAGGGTCAACCTCATGAAATAAAAAAATAATTTCAATATGAGAAAACTCAGACAGGCCTAGCAGTGCTTCAGGTTCGAATTGATCTGAAAGCGTTATGCAAGATTCCTCGCCGCCCCAAAAATCATCTTCAGCATGTGGTCGAATAGCATCTACAACACCAATTGATTGTATTTGTATATCCATATAAATCTCTTTGGAGTCTGATTTGAAAAATATAGTGAAAGGCAGCATTACTAAAGTGAACTGTCAGCCATTCATCGATTTAAAACATTAACACAAATTTAGAAAAAGCAACTTTATTGCCTGTAAAAGCAACATAATCATCAATACGCCAGACGCGAGTAGAAGGCATTTTCCACGGCACAAGAACCGATAGCGCGGCAAGATCAGCACCTTGCTGTTTCAAGCGGGAGTTGACGTCGGTGTCACCGACTTATGGAGTTTGGAATTCAAAAAGAGTCATGCGCTAACATTCCAACAAATTACCCTAAATGTAGGAATGCTAGCCCGCTCGGCATTGATGATTGCAGCCCTGAGCGCTTTGATGACATCATCCACCAGCATACCCGGCCTCGCGTTGATGGCGAATTGCGAGTATCAAAACGGCATTCTGGTCAACCTCAAAGCTATACAAAGCAATATAACCAGTCTTGCCGCGAGAAATAACCAATTCTCGCAGATCCAATTCGACTAGCCGGCCTATCAACGGATGATGCTTCAATATGACGACCGCCTCTTCGATTAACTCAACCGTCTCCGTAGCCGCTAATGGATCAGTCTCAAGCAAGAAATCGGTCAGTTTTTCAAGGTCGCGCAGCGCAATCTGCGAATAAATTAACCGCGCCAAGATCTTGCCTTTGGCTGCGCAATTTTTTTACCTGCGATGCGTTCTTGAATGTACGCATGAACTTCGTCGGCGTCATAGCCTTGATCGACTTCCAACATCTGCTTCCGCGCTGCATGCGCTTCCGCAATAAAATTAGCCCGACATTCCGCTGCGATGGCAGCCTGCTCGATCGCATTGATCATGAATGCGTGCGTGGATACACCTTGCAGCTGTGCAGCAGCAACGGCACGTTGCTTGAGATTATCGGGAAGTTTCAACGACGTGGTGGACATACCTGACTCCTTCAATTAAACGGTGTTACTATGGTAACACCAGCTACAAGGCATAACAAGCTTACCTACTGGCTGAAATCAAATGCTCCTTGAAAACGCCTACAGCCGTCAATACGATATCAATGTAACTACCGTTAATAACTTAAATGACTATGCTCGCGTAGGAACTTTACCCGCAGGGCAATCTTATTTTTCCTCACGACTTTTTTGAATTTCCTTATTACTGACCCGCCCGGCGGGAGATGCAGTCGGCTCAGACTTTGGTGCACTACGCGTCCGTAGCGCTTTGTTCAACTCCGCTGGACAGTCAATGATCGGTGTCGTACCCAAGTTCACCGAGGCCAACGCAGCGGCTGGCGGGGACAGAGCCGCTAGTGCAATCGCTGCCGTAGCCCTCAGCACAAGCGGGCCCTTGTAGGGGCCAACATCTGGATGCTCGAAACTGCCCTTGGCGTACAGTGGTGAACGCAAGGAAAATATGCGCATTCCCTTAGTATTAGGCCGCACATCCAGATTTAACAGTTCGCGGGACAGATCTACTTCGCCGGTTATATTAACGATAGCGTCGTCGGTATCTATAACAAAATGCCGCACCCCGGCCACACCCGCATTAACGGCAAAATCACTCACCAAACAGTTCAACCGCACTTGTTTATCGCCAAACATTTTCACGAACAACACATTTGCAACGTTCAGTCCGGCTGCCTCCAAGATATACCGACTTACCGATCCCTGACTCATCGTTGCGACCAACTCTCCATTCGAGCTGGCGAGCATCGCCGATACCGAATTGCCGTGCCCAGTCAATGCGGCATCGCCATTAATCTCTCCAAAACTCGCTTTCATCGATTGCAGCGTCGGGAACAACTCGCGTAGTTGTAGGTTACGCGCCGCCATTTTTATCTGCGCATCAATCGCGGGCTTCCGACCGTCCAACACAATATTGGATGTAACGTCACCACCGGCCAGTCCAAAGTACAGCGGCGCCAGGCTGAGTACCTTGTTCTCTAAATGAATATCTGTGACGATGTTGTCGAGCGGAATATCGTGAGTCCGGATCAAATGTTTTCCGCTGAATTTCACGTCAGCATCAAGCGCTCCCCACTGAGCAGTATGGAATTGCTCGACCGGCAAGGCTTTTCCGTCAGGCTGAATCGGCGCCTCGCCACGCGCTATTTTATGTTCATTGCTATCTGCGCCGATTATCGGGCCGAGATCATCCAATCTCAACTGGTTAGACGTTACGGCACCGCGCAAAAGTGGACGCGGCAAACGGTAGACATACTGCAGCGTGCCAGCCAGATCACTCGCGCCGACGGTACCAATGAAATTTTGATAGGTCCAGTTCCAATTAGCGTGTTCCTTTTGCCCCAGCAAACGGCCACGCGTCTTGTATGCCGCAGTTTCAGGCAACAGCACACCGGTCAATGGGTAGAGCGCCGCTAGGCTGGTGCCGCCCAGTGTCAGTTCCACGTTGATGCCGGAGGGTGCGCGCGGGTCGGTGATAACGCCATTGAATGCAATCTTGTTTGCGCCGATCTGCATATCCGCCTGTATCGGAAAAACTGTGCTTTTGTTTTCCAGGGTCAGCACCGAGCCCAACTTGCCACTGCCAGATATAGCTGCGTGATGGTAAGTGCCGCCAAGAATAAATTGAAGGCCGAATTGCTGCGCTGTCAGGGCATTTTTAGTTTGATCCGGCGCAGCTAAGGCATCACCGGCAACCGAAGTAGCCCGAGCGTGTAAATCGAGATTGATGCCGTAGTCGACGTAACGCATATTGCCATCGGCGAAGGCCAGACGCTGTATCTGTACAGCCCAAGTCGATGGCCCGTTATCTGGCAACGACCAACTGTTGCTTCCATCAGCCCGCCGTTCGAGCACGACCAGCGGCGTATCCAAATCAAGTTCGGTCACAATCGCTTCCTTACTCAGAAGCGCGAACGGCTTCAACAACACAACAACACGGCGTGCGCTTGCCATTTGAGCGCCGACATGGCTCCAGGAAGGATTGCTGATTTGTACGTCGTCAGCGCTAATACGCAGGATGGGAAGAGTAGTCAGATAACGCTCCCAGCCAGACTCCGTCTGCGATCCAGATATAAGCTGTATTTTCAGATCACCACGCACTGCAAAGTCACGGCCAATGCTACTTGATACTGTACGGTTAATGAATGGCCGCGCTTGGTTCCAATCGTACGTAAATAACAACGTCATAGAAATAACGACGATGAGCAATAGGGGTGCTGTGATGTAGAACAGAATTTTAAGAAATTTTGCAGGCATGACTTTTCCAGGATATTGGGCTAAGTCTTCCGACTTGCCATAACCTTGTTTACAAGAATTTCAAGGTGAAGTCTGTACGCTAGCAGACAATGGGTATTATCAGGGGTCGTCAATCAGAGCCGACTTTTTATCGTCTCATTGCCGCCATTCTTTAATTACAGACAACAATTTAAAAATTGGAAAATAGCTTTTTTCTTCCAATGTCCGCAATGGAAGCAGCAGGCATTCAACATGTCGTCCTGAACACTGGTGGTCTCTGTCCACAAGAGACATAGGCAGTTCATGAAAGCCCCCCATTAGTATCCAAGCGCTTTAATAAGACTTGCCTATCGTCTCATGGTTTCTTTGGTACCCAAGCTGCGCTTGTTCCTTCGTAGAAATGTGGCCCACTCGGTGGCTCAGGAATGAGTTTGTACCGATTGACAGTTGGCAATGAAGTGCCTGCGCCAGAGAAAACGGCAAAATTTTTCTCAATTACTTGTATGACACATTGGCTAAAGAGAACTGGATGAACCAAGAAACTTCCGTTAGCTTCGACTGTAATAGCATCTTGTATGTCGTGACTTAGCACGCCTACAGGTAAGTCCTTACCACCACTCGTTTTCAGAGAAAGCGTGGCTTCATGCAAAAAGCCATTGCGATAAACATTCCAGAACTTTCTAGCAACCTGCACATTTGCTAGAGCTCCGAACAGGTTATACAAATCAGTCATACACGCGTCAGAGAGGCCGTCGCTCGGGGTGAGTCCGTTTTTCTGCCGAAGGTAGCGTTCGAGAAGAGGAAGCGAAAGTATGAAAACTGCGATGCCGGATTCACGCCTTGGATACATTCCGTTTAGGGTGTACACATACCATTCTCTGAAGTTTTTGAGGTCGGCATTCATGGTGTCTTCCGTTATAAGCGTCAAGTAAGTATTCGCAGTTATCTAACAACCTAGATGTGAGCATCTTTATTCGCCCCCATTATTTAAATGGTTGTCTTATTTGTGCCGTGAAGCGTCGATCACCAAAATATACTGACTGACAACTCATTTCAGTATTACAGAAACTCATCGATTTGAAAAATTAATTAAAAAAATACTCCAACATGAGGATGTATAAAAGACGAAAATAAATGCGTAAATAAGGCTTATTTACGCATTTATATGATCCCTGATTGATCACAACAACTGCAATGCGCGGATACCTTCCGCGATCACTTCCGGCTCATAGCTGCGTAAGATTTTTTTGATAATGGGATTAAACAGCAGCAAATCGATATTCATCACTTCCTGTTTAATTTCCAGCAGTTGCGCAGGCGGCATGGAAAGCTCTCTAAAACCCATTCCCAGCAACAAACGCGTCAGCTTGATATCACCGGCCATGCCACCGCAAATTGCGACTGGAATTCCCGCCTTATCCGCCGCTGCGACCGTCATCGCGAGCAGCTGCAAAATCGCAGGATGCACATCATCGTACAAATGCGCTACAGCGTAATCGGCACGGTCGATTGCCAAGGTGTATTGAATTAAATCGTTGGTGCCGATGGAGAGAAAATCCATTTTTTTGACGAACATCGGCAAGCTCAGTGCAGCTGCCGGTACTTCTATCATCGCCCCCACTTTAATGTCAGCATCAAATGCAATACCCTGCAAAATCAGTTGCTGTTTGGCTTGCGCCACCATCGCCAGCGTTTGATCAATTTCAAACAAATGCGACAACATCGGAATCAGGATATTGACCTTGCCAAACGCCGAAGCGCGCAAAATCGCTCGCAATTGGGTTAAGAATAATTGCGGCTCGGCCAGGCAATAACGGATCGCACGCAAACCCAAGGCCGGGTTCAAGGTGGCAACATCAGCTTCATCCAGAGGCTTGTCGGCACCGACGTCCAAGGTGCGTATCGTAACTGGCCGGCCTTTCATAGCCTGCACGGTAGCGCGATATGCTTCAAACTGTTCCTCTTCAGAAGGCAAGATGCCGTCGCGTCCCATGAACAGGAATTCAGATCGAAACAAACCTACGCCGGAAGCACCAACTTCATTCGCGGCGGCAGCATGCTCTGGTAATTCGATATTGGCTAACAGGGTAATTGGCGTGCCGTCTTTGGTAACTGCCGAGGTCTTTTTTAACTTGGCGAGTTTTTTACGGAAGCGTTGAATTGCTGCTTGCTTTTCGCGATATTCGTCAAGAATAATCTGCTGCGGGGCGACGATCACCACGCCAGCTACGCTGTCAATAATTAACCAGTCGTCTTGCTGAATTAAATGACTGGCGTTACCCATTCCCACCACGGCCGGAATACCTAAACTACGAGAAACAATGGCGGTATGCGAGCTGCGTCCACCTTCATCGGTTACAAAACCAACGAAGGCAGAGTCTTGGAATTGCATCATGTCGGCCGGTGAAATATCACGCGCCACGACGATCATGTGGGTATTTAATTCATCCACGCCCGCATTCGGGGGCAGTGTAGTGGCGCTGCCGGTCAGTAGTTTTAACAGACGGTCAGCGACTTGTTCGATATCGGCTTTGCGTTCCCGCAGGTAGTCGTCTTCAATTTCATCAAACTGCGCTAACAGCACATCAATTTGAGTGACCAAAGCCCATTCCGCGTTGTAATGACGGGTGCGGATAATTTCCAACGGCGCTTGCGCCAACATCGGATCGGACAAAAACAGCGAATGCACATCCAAAAATGCACCCAACTCGGAGGGCGCATCAGCAGGTAAATCAGACCAGATTTTTTGCAACTCACGCTCTGCTTCTGCCAGGGCATTTTGCAGCCGCAGTACTTCCGCCTCGACTTGCTCTTGCCCCACCAGGTAATGCTGCACTTCCAACGCAGCAGGGCGCAACAAATGCGCACGACCTATCGCAATTCCGCGTGAAACAGGTATACCTTGCAATGTAAATGAGGCCATGTTTCTCCGTTATTTTTAATTTTTGTTTTTAATTTGTATTATTGGCTGACGATTTTGTTACGGTAAATTGGTAGCGCCGTCCCTTGCTAACTACCGCTGTTACCTCAGCTTTTACGACCTTATTACTCCCCTTCACCAAATTTTTCGGCGATTAAGGTAGCAATAGCAGTGCTGCATTCTTGTTCGTCGGTACCGGTCGTTTCCAGGGTAATCCGGCTGCCTTTACCGGCCGCCAACATCATCACACCCATAATCGATTTGCCGTTGACTCGTTTATTGTTCCGCATAACCCAAACTTCCGATGCGTATTTTGATGCCAATTGCGTGAATTTAGCCGATGCTCGCGCATGGAGACCAAGCTTATTAACAATTTCCAATTCCACCTGCACCATATATTCCCTTTTTACTTTTGAATTAATTGTTTGTGTTGTAACGCATAGCACCTAATTGTCCTATTAGCCTGGCGCTATCCGCAAACGGTTATCTACTCTCACTGCACCATTTTGTGCACCGGCCTGTGCCATTTCAAACACCACGTCCAAATTATCATGACGATAGGTAAGGGCCCGCAGCAACATCGGTAAACTCAAGCCCGCCAACACCGCAACTTGGTCCAACGCATCCAGTTTTTGGCTGCAATTGGAAGGAGTTCCACCACATACATCCGTCAAAACCAACACCCCATTACCTAAATTCAGACGCGCAATCGCCAGTTTGGCGAGCTGAATCACTTCTTCCGGATTTTGATCTGGCATCACATCAATTGCCTCAAGATGCTCAGGCATGCATCTAAACACATGTCGAGCAGCCGTTATAAAGGCATTGCCTAGCGGTGCATGCGCCATGATGAGGATTCCAACCATTACTTATGCTCGCTCTAATTCATCAATAAACAGTGCAGCAACATCAAACCCTGTTTGTTGAGTTATTTCCTGGAAACAAGTAGGGCTAGTGACATTCACTTCGGTTAAGAAGTTCCCTATGACATCACAACCGACTAATAATAAACCGCGTTGCGCTAAAATCGGTGCCAACGCTTCGGCAATTTCCGTATCGCGCGCCGACAATGGTTGCGCCACACCAACACCACCCGCCGCCAGATTACCGCGCACTTCGCTTCCTTGCGGAATTCTTGCCAAGGAAAAGGGCACGACTTTGCCGCCGATCAGCAGTATTCGTTTGTCGCCCAACGTAATTTCAGGAATATAACGCTGCGCCATAATCGTGCGCGTACCGTTGCCGGTTAAGGTCTCAATAATCGAACCTAAATTCAAGCCATCGGCGCTGACTTTAAAAACACCGGCTCCGCCCATGCCATCTAACGGCTTCAGGATAATATCTTGATGCTCGGCATGAAAGCGCCGTAAACGGACTTCGTCGCTGGTAACCAGAGTGGGCGCGGTAAATTGCGGAAACTGCGCAATGCTGAGTTTTTCATTGTGACCACGAATCGCCGCAGGCTTATTAAATACCCGTGCGCCGCTCTGCTCCGCTAGCTCAAGCAAATAGGTGGCATACACATATTCCATATCAAACGGCGGATCTTTGCGCTGCAACACGGCATCAAACTCATTTAAACGCCGCTCTTCTGGCGCTTCAGCCTGATACCAGACCTCCTGACCAGTTAAGTGAATGCGCCGCACTTGCGCCACAACTTGCGCGCCCTCCAACGCCATGTCTTTCGGCATAAAGGCATAC
Organism: Solimicrobium silvestre; assembly: GCF_002976435.1. Classification (GTDB taxonomy): domain Bacteria; phylum Pseudomonadota; class Gammaproteobacteria; order Burkholderiales; family Burkholderiaceae_D; genus Solimicrobium; species Solimicrobium silvestre. The sequence continues at coordinate 115,712 of NZ_PUGF01000008.1, forward strand.
AACTCGTGGCCGCGCTTGGCGGCTTCACGCATCATCGCAAAAGTGGTGTCTTTATAGATTTTGAAGTCGTCGAGTGGATCGGTTAAAAAAGCGATTTTCATTCGGCACTCACTTAATAGACTTCAGGATTTGGATCAGTCTTTTCTAATTCCAAAGAAGCTGCCAGCAAAGCCAATCGCGCAACCACGCCGTACATATAAAAACGGTTCGGTGATGCAGTGCCCGGTTTAGCATGCACGTCTGGTAAAGCATGTTGCTGAGCAAACGCCAATGGCACAAAGTGCGCACCCGGCGCATTCAAGTTTTCATCCACGCCACGGTCAGAATGCACCCGATAAAAACCGCCTACTACATAACGATCCATCATGTACACCACCGGCTCGGCGACGGCTTCGTTGATTTGTTCAAACGTATGTACACCTTCTTGAATAATCACATCACTGACTTCCAGGCCTTCTTTTACAACGGCCATTTTGTTACGCTGCTTACGATTCAAATCTTTCACGTCGCTTGCATCGCGCACGGTCATAATGCCCATGCCATAAGTACCGGCATCTGCTTTAACGATCACAAACGGTTTTTCTTTGATGCCATATTCTTTGTATTTTTTGCGGATCTTGGTTAAAACCGCATCGACTTGCGCAGCCAGCAGATCTTCACCGATCCGTTCATGGAAATTAATTTGCGATGCTTTGGCAAAATACGGATTCAACATCCACGGATCAACATCGACGATCTTGGCGAATTTTTTAACGACTTCATCGTAAGCGGCAAAATGATTGGTTTTACGACGCACCGCCCAACCGGCGTGCAACGGTGGCAATAAAGTTTGTTCGTTCAGGTTTTCCAGAATAGAGGGAATCCCGGCGGATAAATCGTTATTCAGCAAAATGGTGCACGGATCAAAACCGGCCAACCCTAAGCGACGGCCATTGGCAGAGCGCTCTAGCGGTTCCATAGTGAGAATAGAGCCATCCGGCAATTCCAGATTGGTTGGCTCTTTAATGTCTTCAGACAAACTACCCAAACGTACATTCAAACCGGTTTGTCTGAAAATTTGCATCAGACGCGCAACGTTTTGCAGATAGAAGGTATTGCGGGTATGGCGTTCAGGAATCAACAATAAATTTTTAGCGTCTGGGCAATATTTTTCTACGGCAGCCATCGCAGCCTGCACCGCCAACGGCAACATTTCCGGCGCTAAATTATTAAAACCGCCCGGATACAAATTGGTATCGACTGGCGCTAGCTTAAAACCGGAATTGCGTAAATCGACTGAACAATAAAACGGTGGCGTGTGCTCTTGCCATTCCAGACGGAACCAGCGCTCAATCGCAGGCGTTGCTTCTAATATTTTCTTTTCTAGTTCAAGCAGCGGGCCATTTAAGGCAGTAACAAGATGTGGGACCATAGATAACCTTAAGCGGGATGACGAGCAAACGATTCAATAACGTAAGTAACAACAAAATACGAATAAAAAACAATTTTAGCCGGATTTACCATTTTACGTTCTTGAGTGATGGCAACATAATTTGGGGTAAGGCGGTAATTATCAAGATACCGTCGCACATAATAAATAGAGCGCTGACCTGATATCCCTTGAACAAGTCCAAGCTACGTTGCGTTTATTTTGCCAACAACGATAATTCTGTTATTTTGCCGAAATACAACTTTACACCAAGTGTTGCGTATTTTTTGCGTTTTTTGCCTGCGCTTTATCAGCGAATGCAGCAAACAACAGATTGCTGCATAAGGCTTACAATACGTCTTTTGTTACAGCACGACATCAGCGTTGGCCCACTTATTATTTACTTATTACATCCCATATCCCCATGACTGAACCTTTATTTTTTCAACATCATGTGTTTTTTTGCGTGAATCAACGCGATGACGGACGCGCTAGCTGCGCCGATTGTGGCGCGCTGGCTTCGCAAAAATATGCCAAACAGCGTATTAAGGAATTGAATTTAAGCGGCCCGGGTAAGATTCGCATCAATCAGGCCGGCTGCCTGGATCGCTGTGATGCGGGACCAGTGTTGGTAGTTTATCCAGAAGGCACTTGGTATACCTTTGTCGACAATCACGATATTGATGAAATTATTGATTCCCATCTGGTGCATGGGAAAATTGTTCAACGCTTATTAATAGATCCAGCATGAATGCTCAAACACGCTCTTTTTTCCTGACTGGCGGCGCTGGCCAAATGCAATGCGCGCTGGACTTACCGCTTGACCAAGCGCCAATCGGCATCGCTTTAGTTGCTCATCCGCATCCTTTATACGGCGGCACGATGGACAACAAAGTCGCGCAAACTTTGGCGCGCACCTTTGTGGCATTGGGTTACGCGACCGCGCGAATGAATTTTCGCGGTGTTGAGCAATCCGAAGGTGTTCATGACCATGGCATTGGTGAAACTGAGGACATGCAGATTTTGTTAGCACACATGCAAACTTTGTACCCTGATCTGCCATTGGCACTATCCGGCTTTTCATTCGGCACCTTTGTTCAAAGCCGTTTACAACGTTTGCTGGCGGCACAAAACTCACCACCACAACGCCTGGTATTAATAGGATGTGCAGCAGGCAAATGGGAAATGGGCGAAGTTCCTGCTAGCACCATCCTGATCCACGGTGAACAAGACACAACTATCCCATTAACCGATGTATTTGATTGGGCGCGTCCGCAAGACATCCCCGTTACAGTTATTCCTGGTGCGGACCACTTTTTCCACCGCAAATTGCACCATATTAAAAATTTAGTAACAGCGCTTTGGTAGCTTAAGCGTTTAATGTCACAATCTGTCTTTGTGTTTTATTTGGTATTAAATCAATCTATTATGAAAAAACTTCTAGCACTTTCTCTTCTCTGCCTTGCGGTTTTCAGCTCCGCACAGGCGCAAACCATGCCTGCACCAACCATCGCGGCTAAATCGTGGTTGTTATTAGATACCACCAGCAATCAAATCATTGCTTCTGAGAATCCTGAAATGCGGATTGAACCTGCATCGCTGACCAAAATCATGACCGCGTACTTAGTGTTTGAAGCACTGCGCGACAAAAAAGTGACGATGGAGCAATTGGTTAATGTCTCGGTCAAAGCTTGGAAAGTCGATTCCGATAGTTCCAAAATGTTCATTGAACCAAAAACACCGGTCACGGTTAATGATTTGCTGTACGGTTTAATCGTGCAATCTGGCAATGATGCAGCGGTAGCGCTGGCCGAAACGGTAGCAGGTAGCGAAGAAGCGTTTGCCGTGTTGATGAACCGTGAAGTAGAGCGGATGGGACTCAAAGCCACCCACTTTGCCAATCCACATGGTTTGCCTGACCCACAAAATTATTCTACCGCGCAAGATTTGGCGAGAATTGCACAGCATTTAATTGTGGAGTTCCCTGAGTATTACAAAACGTTTTACTCCACCAAAAGCTTTACCTATAACAAAATTACCCAACCTAACCGCAACCGCTTGCTGTGGTTAGACCCAACCGTCGATGGCATGAAAACTGGCCACACTGCGGCAGCTGGCTTTTGCCTGGTTTCATCGGCGAAACGTCCCAACGGTACCGGCGAACGTCGTTTAATCTCAGTAGTGTTAGGCGCAACCAGCGACCAAGTACGTGCGCAGGAAAGTTTAAAACTGTTGAACTGGGGCTTTTTGAATTTTGATACTGTCAAACTGTACGAAAAAAATCAGGCAATTGACACGCCTGAAATTTGGAAAGGTACTCAAGCGAAAATCAAAATCGGCTTTACTGACGATTTATACGTAACCTTGCCAAAAGGCAGTGCCGCGCGTATTAAACCGCAATTAGAACGCAAAGACCCTTTAGTTGCACCAATCGCCGCAAATGCCAAAATCGGCACCATGAAGATGATGATCGATGGCAAACCAGTTGCCGAGTTTCCGGTCATGGCCTTGGAAACAGTAAATCAAGCCAGTATTTTTGGCCGCGCTTGGGATTCGATACGGTTGTGGTTGAAGTAAGAGGGTAATTGGTAATTTGTTTCCCGATAGCGCCGACTAGTTCGGCGCTTTTTTATGGAGTTTGATTTCCCTGATTGGCGAACAGCGTACTTACTATATATAAATTTTGTAATGTACAGTTAATGTAGCTTAAACATAGTGAGTATAGAAAATCCTCAATTTAGGTCGAATTAAGGCTGCTACCTAGCCATTTCCTTGCTGTTTTTCTCCAGCCATTCTTTTCTCACCAACTTTTTAAATTCATCCGGTAACCATGGCCGGGCCGCCAGCATAAAGCTGATCCGGTGTTTGTCAGTCAACGGCAATTTAGCATCAGTCTGATGTTGTTCGGAAAATTCGCGCGCTACTTGTTTTAAGCGCGTTAATAACTGGTCTATCGATGGCCTGGACAGCATTACATTCACCAAACGCATAATTTCGTGCTGACCATCAAAATCCGAATTGAGATAGTCCGCATAGGCTTGCGCTTTGAAATAATGCTGGATCGGGCCGTTGGAAATCCATTTAAAGGTACGTGCTACCAACAGCTTAATTCGATTATTCGGCTGCAATTCCAAGAAGCCGATTTTATCCAGACGCAATAAATAACCCACTACTTCGGCTTCAGTCATCGCGTAAATATCCACAATCTGCTCCAACGTAAGCAGATTGAGTGCCGACACCGCCACTAAAAATTTCTTCGGATCGCTGATGATCTCTTGCTCCTGCTCGTAACTCAGTTCCAAGATTAATTTGGACTCATGCTCATGACTGGTCAGATCGTGAAAATCAATTTCTGCCGCAAGTAAAATTTCATCCAAGCGCTGCAAGGTGAAATTTTTCTGGGAAAACATCCGCTTGACGCTGGCTTCCGACATGCGGATGCGTTCGGCTAAATCGGCATAGGTTATGTCGCGATTTTTTAATTCGCGCTTCAATGCATCAATAATCGTGATTGCTTTAGACATGGCATCAAAAGTTTGTAAAGTAGCGAAAGATGATACAACAGGCATCGTCATTTGGTGCCTTTATAATTTCCATAGAGGAATGTATCAATCTCGCTAATACTGGCGACTTCTTTAATCAGGAGTGAACCATGAAACTAGTAAAACAAGGGATGTTAGCGGCGCTGCTTTGTTTGAGCTTAAGTTTGAATGCGCAGGCTGCGGATTGTATATCTTGCGCCCCATCCCAAGGTTCAGCCGGGCTATCCGCCGGTTCCGGACTCGTTCTAGTAGGCTCAATGAGTGTCGTCGCCGCATCTGGCATGATCGTCGTGGAAAGTGTTGTAGTAGGAGCGGATGGCATTGTGATTGTGGTGAAAGGGATTTCCAACGGCGTCAGTGCCACAATAAAACTATCCGGCCAGGCAGCACAAGGCATATCTCTGGCAGCAGGCACAGTAATTAACACCAGTGCCATGGCTACCGGTTATTTGCTGGTCGCGTCAGGAACAGTACTGGCGTTTATTCCGAATGAAATCGGCCAGGCTCTGATACATCATTCCAAGGTGGGGTCATGACCCGCCTAAAATTAGTCAGTTGCGGCCTGTTGTTACTGGTCGGTTGCTGGCTCAATCCCGCTTTTGCCGGTCGCTCTTGTGATGATGTCCAGTCGAATCCGACCTCCATCATGAAAGGGCTGGAGCTGGCCCAAAAAACCAAGCTGGCGCTGGATGATTCCGGCGCGGAGTTAGCCATCATTGCACGGGTTGGTCAGGATTTATCCAAATACAATTTGCGCTATTCACACTTGGGCTTGGTATATCGCGAACCTAACGGCCGTTGGAATGTGCTGCATGAATTAAATCAATGCGGCACTGCAGAATCCAGTTTGTTTAACGAAGGTTTGGGTAATTTTTTCATGGACGATGTGTTTGCCTATGAAACCATGTTGATCATCCCCAATGAAGACCAGCAAAAGAAATTGAAGGAATTAATTGATACCAAGGTCGCGCTGCAATTACACGACGCGCATTACAACATGCTGGCCTTCCCATTTTCGACCAAATATCAAAACTCCAACCAATGGGCGCTGGAATTGCTCGCTGCCGGGCAGAGCAAGGATATTGTTATTACTAATCGCGGTCAGGCACAGAACTGGCTGAAACTGGCGGGTTATCAGCCCAGTGAATTAAATATTCCAGCTCTGACCCGACTGGGTGCCCGCATGTTCCGCGCCAACGTGGCCTTTGACGATCACCCAATGGACAGGCGCATGGCGGGCAAGATCGACGTTGTCACGGTTGAGTCAATTAATCAGTTTATGCAAATGCGCGACCCACAAATAAAACGCATCGTGCTTACTTATCCTTGATGGTTTGAATAACGTTAGTGTCAGGTAGCTGTAATTTTTCTAACGGCGTACTCTTTTTTATTCTCCTTTACTTAAAATTACAGGTCTGAATCCGGCCAGTCATTCAACACCTCAGCGAATACACTGCACTCCTCACACATTAAGGAGAGTAGCCATGTCTTTTCGTATCCTCGGTCTGGCACCGGACCAGTTTCAACCTTTATTTTCTTTGTCGGATGCTGAACTTGAAAAAATCGGCGCGCGGCGCCTGTTTGCGGATGAGCCAGGCATGCCGTGCCGAGTTAGCATGGCGCATGCCGAACTCGGCGAAGAACTTTTGCTATTGAATTTCGAGCACCAACCAGCCAACACACCGTACCGCGCCACCCACGCTATTTATGTACGAAAACTGGCTAAGCATGCCTTTACGACGGTTGATAGCGTGCCTGAGATATTGGCAACGCGGCTGCTGGCAGTGCGCGCCTACAATGCGGAGCATATGATGATCGATGCAGAAATCGTTGAAGGAATTCTCGTGACGGAATTATTCGAACGTTTTTTTGCCGACCCACAAACCAGCTATCTGCATGTACATAACGCACGTCGTGGTTGCTATGCGGGGCGGGTGGAACGATATGACGGGGATGGGAGTAAAGGAAAATACACCAATTAATTATCGCTTCATTTACAATCCCGTCACACCACTTAACTCTCACTGCGGAATTTTAATGAAGCGTCTACTTTTCTGTTCATTCCTTATCGCGAGCTTATCTGCCTGTTCGCATAAAGAAGCGGGAATGTCTCCCGATTCCGCTCCGGCAGCGAAAATGGCAGCATCCGGCGCCAGCCTGCAAAAACAATATCTGGCATATCAGCACACCATCCGCATCGATACGGATGAACAGAAAGTAACGCTCATTTTTAATGCTGGGCAGGCGGCTTGCCTGGCAGCAGTAAGTGAACACTGTGTTATTTTAGCATCAGAACTTAGTACCGGTCGCTCCAGCAGCGCTTATTTGAAAATACGCGCCACGGCAGCGGGCATACAAAAACTGATTACCGCCCTCAGCACCCAAGGCCCCATTACCAGCCAGGCCACTACAGCAGAAGATCTGGCCGGCTCCATCGAAGACGCTGTAAAAAAATTGGCCATGCTGACTAGTTACCGCCATCAATTGGAAGAGCTGCAAGCAAAACCCGGCAGCAATATCGACACATTGATCAAGTTGAATAAAGAGCTGGCTGAAGTACAAAGCGAGATCGAAGCGATGACTGGCAAGCAGGCGCAGCTTATGCAACGAGTAGAAACTGAAACACTATCGGTGTATATCGATTCGGCACACCGCAGTGGCTTCTGGACACCGATAAAACAAGCTTTGTCTGAATTTACCGGCAATTTATCACAAGCAATGTCGGCGCTCATTACCTTCATCGCATTTATGCTGCCATGGAGTGTATTGCTGGCCTTGCTCTTGTGGATAGTGCGAAAAATATGGCGACGTTGGAAGGCGCCAAAAACACTTAAGGTAAAAAATAAATAACGGCAAACACAAATTGTCCGTAATCACAAAAAAAATCGCCACGCTTCAAGGGTGGGATGCGGCGTGGCGATATAAAAACTAACTATGCGTTTTATTCAACGTTCACGCAGCTAAGGCAAACTCGCTTAAATGCAAATCTCTATGTGCTTTAGTAATAGCCGGAACTTTCTTTACGACCGATGTTGGGTGCATTAACGCGGCAATCCGCTGTTCTAGTGCACGCTCTTCGGAGTCAAGCACAAAATGCGCCGGGCGCTTGGTCTGGACGATGCTCCAACGAGCTACCGCGCCATTACCTAAAAAATTCAACAAGTTACGTTTTACCAGCCACTGTTCGAAAGCGCGCGTTGGCAAGCTACTTTCGACCCAGATTAATTGTTCGGATGAAGATTGAGATAAAGATTGGGGTGAATATTGTTTACTACCTGTTGCGCGTATCTGTATTTCATAAATCATGTTTGATTCTCCGAGATGGAATCATCGCTTCAGCAGCGATTTCAGGGGGAGAAATATACCGCCAACCTGAGTTGACGGTCATTGAATAGCTAACCTAATTAACTAGCTTTTACTTGCAGATGACTTTCGATATCTTTTACGCCGTCAATCGCAGCGACCAATTGCAAAACATGTTTAATCGCTTCAACAGTTGGCGCAGCGCCCGTCAGCATGACCACACCTTGCTTGGTCGTGACATTAATTTTAAGGGCTGAAACGTCTTTATCAGCAACCAATGCGCTTTTCACTTTAGTGGTAATCACAGAATCTTCCACAACAACGCCAGCTTTTTCTACCATCCCTGGTTGGCCTGTTGGCTCGGCAGGTGGCTGCTGCGCAAAAGAAGAAATCGATACGGCTGACAATAATGCGGCTGTAATAAATGGAACGATCATTTTACGGTTTTGCATAATAAATCCTTTCAGGTTGAACGCAGTGTCTTTATGACGCTGCATAACTACCCTAGAGCACAGACCGTGCCAGCCCCAAAAAATCACTTCACATTCAATGACTTAGCAAATTAGCCGTGTAATTTAACAACTCCACACGCATAATGTTGACGACATAGTGTCTGGAATTAGCGACAGCAATTCAACCTAAATAGTTAAACCTTTGATTTCAAACGGTTTATTCCTGTCACTCTGCAGCGACAGGGTCTGGATCATCCCGAAACAAACTGGCAGTTAAATCATGTTTTTGCAGTAAGCGATAGAACTCGGTGCGATTGCGTTCCGCCAGTCTGGCGGCATCCGACACATTGCCATCGGTAAGCTTTAACAGCTGGATTAAGTAATCACGTTCAAAGCGCTGCTTGGCTTCGGTGTAGCTCAATACTTCCAGAGCTGGCAGCCTTAACGCACGCTGCACCAGTGACAGAGGAATCAACGGTGTCGTTGCCAGCGCGCAGACTTGCTCAACCACGTTATGCAGTTGGCGCACATTACCAGGCCACGCTGCAGCCATTAATGCGGCCAGTGCATCGGGCGCAAAGCCATTAATCTCCTTGCCATATTTTTCAGCCAGCTGCTGCCGGAAATGGTTGGCCAGTAGTGCGATATCTTCGCGTCGCTCGGCTAACGTCGGTAACACCAGCGTGACAACATTTAAGCGGTAATACAAATCTTCACGAAACAGGCCTTCTTGCATTGCCACATCCAGATCACGATGCGTGGCTGACAGTACGCGTACATCAATCGCACTGGCTTGATCAGCTCCGACTTGGCGCACCATGCGCTCTTGCAGCACCCGTAATAATTTGACCTGCAGCGGCAAAGGCATGTCACCAATTTCATCTAAAAACAAGGTGCCGCCGTTGGCGGATTGAAACAAGCCGTTGCGATGCGCCAACGCTCCGGTAAATGCGCCTTTAACATGCCCGAATAATTCCGACTCCAATAGCTGCTCTGGTATCGCGCCGCAATTAACAGCTATAAATGGTGCTTTGGCGCGTGGGCTGGCGCGATGAATTGCGCGTGCCAGTAATTCTTTACCGGTGCCGCTTTCGCCCTGAATCAAAATACTGGCATCAGTGGCAGCTACCAGTTTGGCCTCGGTCAGCAACTCCGCCATGCGCTGGCTGCGGCTGATTAATTCAGCGCGCCAGTTTTCGCCATTACCGTCACTACCATCACTGTTGCCGGAGCCGGAAGTAGGTGCTGTCAAGCTCAATGCATGAGTGACTTTTTCCAACAAAATAGTGCCATCGAACGGCTTGGTCAGATACGCATAAGCACCGCGACTCGTTGCGTCTACCGCGTCCGGTATCGTGCCATGCGCCGTCAGTAAAATGACCGGCAAGGCAGCATGCAGGCGGCGAATTTCATCAAATAGAGCTAAACCATCGCGCCCCGGCAAACGCACGTCGCTAATCACTAACGCGGGCAATTCAATCGCCAACCTGGCCAGCGCGGCTTCGGCACTGGCTACCGCTGTGACCCGATGCCCGGCTGCGCGCAGACGCATGGAAATTAAGGTGAGCAGATCAGGGTCATCGTCCACTAGCAATATATGGGCAGTTTCATTCGGCGCAGCTTCATTCGATTTGCTCATGGACGGCTTTCATTACTGGCGTGTGGCCGGCTGGGTAATTGCTGTTCAATCGCTTTCAGGTCTTCCAATTTTTGACTCAATTGATCGGCACGCCGTTGCGCTTCTTTGAGCTGTTGATTTTGTTTATCCAGTGCGTCATCAAGGCGTCGCCATTCGCTGTAATTGGCATAGAGCAGAGTAGCCAATGGCAGCAAGCGCTGTGCCTGTGGATCGCTCGATTTGATAATGCCATCCAATAAAACGGTTGCGCGGCTTAACTCAACCGGGCCGCGCAAGCAGCCCAAAATAATCGCTTTCTGCAAATCGCTATGCGGGCTTTTTAATGCCGAATTCAGGTCAACCAAATTTTTTAGTAATTCGGTTTGCGACATTTGATGATTGCTTTGATAGTAGGCCAGCAAATCATCTATTTCCGTGTGCACGGGAGCCGCCACTGGCGCGATGACAGGGGAGGTTGGCACGCTTGGCACGATGACTTCTGAGGTTGGCGGAGTTTTACAACCCAGCAGCAGTACGCTGGACAAGCCGCACACAGCAAGCATTATTTTAGTGTTCATAGGGCAGTTCAATCCGAAAATGGGCACCTGCACTAACAGGTAAAAGTTGTACATTACCATCATGCGCGGCGATGTATTCAACCACAATAGACAGCCCAATGCCGTTCCCGCTACGGGCTCCCGGCATTTGTCGCGCACCTTGATAAAAAGGCTCAAAAATATGCTTGGTATCTTCAGCAGCGATGCCCGGCCCTTGATCAATACAATCGATCTGAACAGCCTGCGCTTTGGCAGCCAGCACAAACTGGATCACGCCGCCAACCGGGCTAAACCGGACGGCATTGGTGAGCAGGTTGGCCAATACGATAGACAGCTTACCCGCGTCCGCATCTATCTCCGTCACCGTGCCGGGCACGACAGTTATTTGCAGGCTGCGTGCCTGCCATTGCAAACGTTGATCCTGAATTACCGAGGTTAGTAATTCCGGTAAATTGACGCGGCTCAATTGCACCTGCCGGGCATCAAATACTGCCGTGTTATAGCGTAATAAATCTTCTATCTGGATTTGTAGCGAAGCGCTGTTTTGGCTCAGGATGCGGGCAATTTCACGTTGCGGTTCAGTGAGCGTGCCAACCACCTCGTCTTTAAGTAGCGCGACACCTTCCCGCAATGCCGCCAGCGGCGTTTTTAATTCATGCGAAATATGACGCAGAAAGCGGCTTTTATCGTCTTCCAGATTTCCCAATCGCTGCCTCAGCCAATCCAGTTGCAGGCCCAATTTACGCATGTCGGCAGGGCCATGAATAACGATGGATTGATCAAATTTGTTTTCGCCCAAACGTTCAATTATTACTTCGATTTGCGCCAGCGGACGCGACAGCCAGACGCCGAACGACAAGGCCAACAAGATCGCCAGTAGTATAGCGCCGCTCACCAGGCCGATTAACAAACGGCGCTGCTGCTCAAGCTCAGACAGCGCCGCTTCATTGCTGCGTTCTATCTCGCGCTTGCTCGCCAAAGCGAGTTGATCGTTAATCTCAGACAAGTTGACCAGTGCGGAATACAAAGCTTGCTGCTGTTTTTTTAAGGCGGCTCTATCCGGCGCATCTTGCATCATGTCCCAGGCTAACGCGCTTTGTTGCAGCCACTTTGCTACTGGCTGGGTAGGCAAACCGGGAGCGGCCTGCACCACTAATTGCAACGAGGCGCGGGCATCTTGTAAGGCGGAGAGAAAGAGTGCGCGAAACGCCGGATCATCCAGCACCATGTATTGACGCGCGCTTCGCTCCATCGCCACAGTACGTTCCGCCAAGCGTTGTGTTTCTGCCGTTAATGCCACAGCCTGATGCGCCACTGTGCGGCTTTGGGTAGCCAGATGTCCTATCGTGAGCAAGGCTTGCACCGAGGTACCACTCAGCAGCACGGCAATCAACAAAAAACCCGCCAGCAATAACTGGCGGAATGACAAAGTGGCTAGCATAGGCTTTCTTTAATGGCGTGTGGAAGATAGATAATCTTGCGGATATTTTATTGAAAATAATGGTGGACTAAGGAAATTTATAACAAATTAAGGCCACCTAATATACACCATCGTTTTTGATTTTTTAACGTATCTAATGGCTCTTAGAGCGATAAAAATTATGTTTTTCGACAGTATATATTAAGCACAATAAGTTGATTTATTCACAATGCGCAAATTAGCACTACAAACATGCATGTGCTGATTTAATATCGGCCTTATTTTTTATTACTTGCCGATATAGGATCCAGCGGATCATACCAAAGTTCGCGTCGCGATAACGGCGTCTCGGGCGGCAACAGCGGATTAGAAATGTTTAATACGGCACGTTTATCAAGTCTGGCTTGGGTAATCTGCTGTTTTTTGAATTGGAAAAACAACTTAACTAAAGAGCCGTCGCGCACCATCTTTTCCATCCCCTTTTCAATTCGTTTTGCCAATTGCTTACCTTGTGGATCACGTCGCACAAAAAAATAACGCGGCAGGGGATAATGCAGCACCAAGCTAGGTTCAATCGACATGGTTGGATTGCTCTCTTGCTGCTTACCGTATTCGCTAAACGCCTCATCGATGCTGCGTGAAAAGATATCAAAGCGTAAATGCGTCAGCATCGAAAACAAGCCATCGTAATTAGTGCCCTCAATTACGGTAAAACCGGCAGAAGTCAGAATCTGGACATCAATCCAATCCTTGCCCTGACCAAAACGAAATTTGCGCAATTCATCCAACTTGTGGACAGAAGCGAAGCGTGGAAGATCTGCGTTGCGCACTAAAAATACCCGATAGCCAAGAATACCGCGATCAACCGGAATGCGGATCGGAAGGAATAATTTTTCAAGATCGATGGATGTTGCTCGAACAAAGACATTGATGGAGCCAGTCGGAATTTGCATTTCGTAATCCACACGCTTTTGCACCATCCCAAGCTCGTCGGCTTCTTGAATTTTATAAGGGCCAAATGTGTCAACGGTTTCGTCCATTGCCGCCCGCAACACGGCCCAGTCATATTGATAACGTGGGTCGGCAGCTGATTCGGCGGCTGGGTGAATAAGGAGTGTTTCAGCGCGAGCTTGCAGCGTCACGAGCGCCAAAAACGTCGCTGTTATGATGGTAAATTTACTACACCAGCGTTGCTTATTAATCCATTTTTTGAATTCCATACCGTCACCTTGTATTACCTGTCGGTTCATCTTGATAGTCGTGAATACCAAATTCCATAATTTAGAAGAAATTTCTTTGTATCAATACCAATCTCCAGCCTAATCTAAAAATGTCTAGCTTACTACCCGCATGTGAATAAATTAGTTTGTGGAACTTTGCTGAACGCCATCTGACGCATTCTGCCCCGTATTTTTTCAGTCTATCCCTCTGTTTCTGCACTCCATCGCTTACAAATTGATCCAGATTTTATACGCGATAGGATGACGCCATCAGTTCTTCAACTACCTTGAAAGGGATAAAAATGAAAACCATGGCACGCAACTCTCTGATTATCACTATTACATTAACCGCGCTCGCATTCATTGCAGTTTGTTTGATGTATTGCTTCGCTGACCCGATGACAGTTATCGTCGATAGTGAGCATGTTACCGGGATAACCGGTGCCGGTTTTGCATTCGGTGGTGTTTTGATGGCTATCGTAGCAGTAGTGCTATGCGCGGTATTTGTCAGCTTGATACTCGCCGGTGTTTCAGTGTTTTTAATCGCCTTGTTTGCTGCGCTTTTTATTGGTGGCCTCGTTTTGTTATCACCATTGCTGTTTCCAGCTTTGTTGGTGATTGGATTAATTATGCTGTTTCATAGAAAAAAACCTCATCATGCCGATGCAGCTGGGTAGGATAGGGTAGGCTGGGCGAACGCTCTATCAGCCCAGCATTTTATGATTAACATTGCTTCATTTTTCCCAGAAAAAAAGCCAACAGTTAAGATAACTGTTGGCTTTTTATGACTAGGCACACAAGGAAACTTGGTTCTAAACCAAACTAAAATTTAATCAATTTTGCACCGGCTTCACCTTAAACCAGGTGGCATACAGCGCCGGCAAGAACAGCAAAGTGAGCGCAGTTGCCACAATCAATCCGCCCATAATCACCACCGCCATCGGACCCCAGAATACCGAGCGCGACAACGGTATCATCGCCAACACCGCGGCGGCGGCTGTCAAAATAATTGGTCTGAAGCGACGCACGGCTGATTCCACAATCGCTGTCCACGGCGGCGAACCGGCGACAATATCCTGTTCGATCTGATCAATCAAAATCACCGAATTACGAATGATCATTCCAAACAAGGCAATCACGCCGAGTTGCGCCACAAAGCCCATTGGCCGGTGCAAAATCAGCAAAGCCATCGAAGCTCCTGCCAAACCCAACGGGCCGGTTAAAAACACCAGTACCGTGCGTGAAAAGCTCTGCAATTGGAGCATCAATAGAGTAAAGATAATAAAAATCACCAACGGCACATTGGCGGCAATCGAGTCTTGCGCCTTGCTACTGTCAGCCGCAGCACCGGCCAGTTCAATCACATAACCAGCCGGCAGAGTAGCGCGGATTGCTTCCAGTTTCGGATCAATTTGTGACGATACCGTAGCTCCCTGAATGCCATCAATTACATCCGACTGCACGGTAATGGCCCACTCACGTCCTTCACGCCAAACCACGCCCGGCTCCCACACCATATGCACCCGCGCCACTTGAGACAACGGCACAGTGCGGCCACCTGCGACTGGAATATTGGCTTGATTTAAGGCTTCAATCGTAGAACGTTCTTCCGCTGGTTGGCGCATGACGATATCGATCAGCTTATTATCCTCACGGAATTGCCCAACCGTCGTACCGCTTAATAGGGTATTCGCAGTACGCATTACCGTTTGCGAGCTGATGCCTAATGCACGTAATTTATCCTGCTCCAGATCCAGCCGCAGCACTTTAACCGATTCATTCCAGTTGTCATTCACGCCCAACGTATTCGGATTAACGCGCATGATTTCTTTAACCTGATCGGCAATCTTGCGCACGGTCTGCACTTCCAGTCCCATGACGCGGAACTGCACCGGATATGGCACTGGCGGGCCATTCGGCAATAGACGTACTCGCCCACGGACTTCCGGGAAGTCGGTTTTAAAGTACTCGCCAATTTTTAAGCGCAGCGCTTCACGTGCATTTAAATCGACCGGCAACACCACGATTTGCGCCACATTCGATTGCGGGAAAATTTGATCCAGCGTCAGAACAAAGCGCGGACTACCGGTGCCAACGTAACTGGTAATACTTTCGACGCCAGCCTCTTTACGCACCAACGCTTCAAATTTTTTAACTTGCGCTTCGGTCGCTTTAAATGAGCTTCCTTCCGGTAGCCACATTTCCACCATTAATTCAGGTCGGCTGGAATCTGGAAAGAATTGTTGTTCAATAAATTTAAAGCCAAACAAACCCAAGGCAAACACGCCCAGAGTAATGGCGATGGTGGTTTTACGCCATTCCACGCACCAGTTCACCAGCGAACGGAAGCGATTAAAGAACGGTGAATCAAAAACTTCATGCCCTGCACCGTGCGATGACACGGGTTTCACCTTGAGTAATAAATAACCGAGATAAGGCGTAAAAATAACTGCCACCAGCCATGAGATCAACAAAGCCAGCGCATTCACTGAAAACATTGAAAAGGTATATTCACCGGCGGCCGATTTAGCCAAGCCGATTGGTAAGAAACCGGCGGCGGTAATTAAGGTGCCGGTCAACATCGGGATTGCGGTTGAGGTGTACGCGAAAGTGGCGGCATCAAAGCGTGAAAAACCTTCTTCCATTTTGCGGACCATCATTTCGACAGCAATAATGGCATCGTCGACCAGCAAACCGAGTGCGATAATTAAGGCGCCGAGCGAAATTTTATGTAAATCGATATCTAAAATCCGCATGAATAAAAAAGTCACGGCTAACACCAGCGGAATCGACAAACCCACTACAAGGCCCGGCCAGATATCCAGACGCAGCGGTTTGGTATGCAGGCCCAGCGCCAGAAAGCTGACCGCCAGCACGATCACGACCGCTTCCATTAGTGCACGAATAAATTCATTGACTGAATCGGCGACGATTTTAGGTTGATTGGAAACCCGCTCAAGTGAAATACCGATTGGCAGCTTGGCCTTGATTTGCGCAACGGTTTTTTCCAGGTTTTGACCCAAAAGAATAATGTTGCCACCTTTTTCCATCGACACACCGAGACCGATAACTTCACGACCATTAAATCGCATTTTGTCTTGCGGCGGATCTTGGTATTCACGCTTCACAATCGCAAAATCGCCGAGGCGGAACGGTGTTCCATTGGCACGCAGTTCCAGATCTTCAAAGTCTTTTGCGGTCTTTAACGCGCCGGTCACGCGCACTTGTAAATTATCGGTTGAAGTGACTAACACACCGGTTGAATCGACCGCATTTTGTGCGTTCAATTGCGCTACTACCGCATCGACAGTAATGCCCAGCTGTGCAAATTTTTTCTGTGAAAATTCGATCATGACGCGCTCGTCCTGCGCGCCAAATAATTCTACTTTTGAGATTGATGGAATCCTCAGCAATTCCTGACGCACATAGTCGGCATATTCCTTGACTTGCGCATAATTAAAACCGTCGCCGGATAAGGCAAAAATAGAACCGTAAGTATCACCAAATTCATCGTTAAAAAATGGACCGATGACGCCGGGCGGCAACGTGCCTTGAATATCAGCCATTTTTTTACGTACCTGATACCAGGCTTGAGGTGTTTCCTTAGGTGGAGTCGATTCCCGCAGCTGCAAAATAATCGTGGTTTCACCGGGCTTGGAATAGCTACGGATTTTATCTATGTAGGGTGTTTCTTGTAATTTTTTTTCCAGCTTATCTGTTACTTGCTCAGCCATTTGCAAGGCAGTTGCGCCCGGCCAAACCGCACGTACCACCATCGCCCTGAAGGTAAACGGCGGATCCTCATCTTGTCCTAGTTGGCCGTAGCTAAATATTCCGCCGATCAGCAATGCCACCATTAAATAACGGGTCAGTGGAATATGTTCCAGCGCCCACCGTGACAAATTAAAACCGGATTTTATTTTGGATTTACTCTCCATTTGCTCACTGCGCTGTTCATGCCCGCTCATTGCGTAACTCCAGCGGAAGCCGAGAAGACATCGGTCACAGCAGCTACAGGATGTAATGCAGGCACGCTAACGGCCGAAGTTGGAGTTGAGGTTGAATCCGAGCCAGTTACTGGCGCAGTCACATTAGCAGCTTGCACAGCGCCTAATATCTGTACTTTTTGGCCTTCCTTGAGCATGTTCACGCCCGCAGTCACCACGGTTTGTCCAGCTGATAT
Organism: Solimicrobium silvestre; assembly: GCF_002976435.1. Lineage (GTDB taxonomy): Bacteria > Pseudomonadota > Gammaproteobacteria > Burkholderiales > Burkholderiaceae_D > Solimicrobium > Solimicrobium silvestre. The sequence continues at coordinate 133,415 of NZ_PUGF01000008.1, forward strand.
GCCAGACGCAACCAACACGTCTTCGCCAGCGGAACCAGCAACCTGAATCGGCACCAGGCGCACGTGGCCTTGTTCCACCAGCCACACCGAGGTAACATTTTTATCCTGAAACAGCGCGGTAGTCGGTAGCTTTAAAACGCTAGTCGCGGTTTTAGCGGCAAACGTGACATAGGCTGTCATGCCTAACTTAATATCTTTTACATCATTGGGTAACGCAATTTTGACCGTATATGTACGCGTGACCGGATCAGCAATAGGGGACAATTCACGCAATTTACCAGCAATAGACGAGTTAGGATTTGCCCAGATCCGCACCCGCACATCACTAATGTTGCGGATCGCATTCACTTTATCTTCAGGGATACCAATCACTGCATCAATTTCACCGCTTTGCGCCACGCGCACCACCGGCGTACCGGCTGCGACTACTTGCCCGACTTCCGCATCGATTTCGGTAACAACACCATCGACATCAGCTAGTAAAGAGCCATACGACGATTGATTCGACTGATTTTTTTGCGCCGCCGCAGCCTGTTCATAACTGGCTTGCGCTCCTTGATAAGCGGTGGTTTTGCTGTCCAGCACGGCTTGGCTAACGAAATTTTCTGCACGTAATTCGGTATAACGCTTCAGTTCGGCACGCGCCAGATCACGACTACTTTCTGCTGCGCGTAACCCAGCGCTGGATTGTACTTGCGCCAAGGCTAAATCTTGTCCATCTAACTGCATCAGCAGTTGACCACGCTTCACCACCGTACCGACATCGACTTTGCGCGCCACAATCTTACCTGCGACCCGAAATCCTAAACGCGATTCCACACGCGGCCGCAGCTCGCCAGAAAACTCGGCCAGCACGTCAGCACTACCCGCGCCCACCATAACGGCACGCACCGGACGCACTTCTTCCACTTTTTCTACCGGCTTGGAGCAAGCCGCCAACAAGCAGATCATGCTTGCTACGCAACTTATCTGTACAAATTGGACTATTTTTTGACTGGCAAAGTGCAGCTTATTTGAGGTGGTAGTTGAGGTGAAAGGCACGATTTTCCTTTTTCCTGGCGCTGAACCAAGAGCAAATTTAAGATGGATTTACAAAATTACTGACTTTTGGGTTAGTAATTATAATCGTGCCTTCTTAAATTTGCTAATGACTTTTGAGTCATTTATATTTTATTAACGCTCTATCGCAGTCAACTGTTACGCACTTAAGCGAGTTACTTACTACTCCCATTAACCAGGTAATTAAGAAGCATTACCCGATTTTATTTTTAACTCTAATCGTAATTTTGCTGAAGCATAAACAGCAGAGTCTTCACGCTTATCTACAGCCAGTACCAACACATATTGCATTGGCGCGCCTTCTGACATGGCTTGTTTCACTATCAATCGCAATCATACTGAAAATGAAAAATCATTTTCTTTCGCATCACACGACCTGATAAACCTGCCCAGTTTGTGCACCTTCAACGCTACGCCGAAACGCCAGCGCTGCACGGCGTGCCGGTACTGCTTCAAAACCGGCAAAGAAATCGCCATAAATACCCATCGATTCTTCCAGTATCGTTGGGCTAACCACGTTGATCCGGATTCCACGCGCCAATTCGATCGCCGCGCCCAGCACAAAACCCTCAATCGCCGAATTCACGGCAGATGCGTTAGCACCTAAGCGGATCGGCTGATTGGCAACGATGCCGCTGGTTAAGGTAATCGATCCAGCGTCGTTCAGATAATGTTGTCCGATCAAGGCCAGGTCAACTTGCCCTAATAATTTACTATTTAGACCAATGCGGAACTGCTCGGCGGTCATTTGCGTCAACGGCCCAAAATGCAAATTACCGGTAGTAGCAATAATGGCGTCGACTTTTCCGATGCGTTCAAACAACGTTTTAATGCTGTCGGAATTGGTGATATCAACCTGCAACTGACCGCGTTGATGACCAACCTGAATAATTTCATGGCGCGGGGCAAGCTCTGTAACGACTGCGCTGCCTAAGGTGCCGGTTGCTCCGATGTGAACAATTTTCATGATTTCCTCGTTGATAAGTAAATAAGAAGTACATAAGAAGTGAAGCTGAGTCGCTATCTTCTGTGTTTCTCGTCCGCAGATAAATACGATAAACTGCATTTCATTAAAAACTCAGAGTTTGCAATGGATAGATTATTGAGCATGGAAGTGTTTGTTGCCGTGGTAGAGAGCGGCAGTTTGACGGCGGCAGCAGAACTGTTTGGTATTTCACCGCCGATGGTCGGTAAACATATACGTCATCTCGAACAGCGTTTGGGCGCGAGTTTGTTGTCACGCACCACGCGCCGCCAAAATTTAACTGAAATTGGCCGTAGTTATTATCCGCGCTGTAAAGCGTTGCTAGAAGAACTCCGCGCTACCGAAGCTGGCACGCAAGCAATGCAGGCTACTCCACGCGGTCATTTGAGGCTGAGCACCACAGTGACATATGGTTCAATACAATTAGCGCCGCTGCTGACCGAATACTTAAACAATTACCCGGATATAAGCGTGGAACTGACCTTGAATGACCAGGTCGTGGATCTGATTGAAGAGGGCTATGATGCGGTGATCCGTGTGGGTGAGTTAGCTGATTCCAACCTGATCGCCCGACCTTTGCAGCCATACCACATGGCGGTTTGCGCCGCGCCGTCATATTTGACTAAACACGGCACGCCGGTCACGCCGGAACAACTGACTAATCACCAATGTCTGAATTTTACCCATTCTAATCAACGGGTTGAATGGCGCTTACAACAAGCTGATGGCGAGTTTTCCACTCAATCCAACGGCCGCTTTCAGTCCAATAACGGGCAAGCATTACGAATGGCTGCGCTGCAAGGTTTCGGCATCATCATGCAACCCCAATTATTAGTGGCCGACGATCTGGTGCAAGGCCATCTGGTCAGTATTTTGAGCGACTATTTGGCACCGCCACGCCCCGTGCATCTGGTCTATTTACGCGACCGTCAACAGGTGCCTAAACTCAGTACCTTTATTGAATTTATGATGCAACGACTGGGGGCGTAAATCCATGGTCATGGTGTTACGCCCCGCTAACTATTTCAAACCCAAGGCCTTTGCCACTCCAACGCCATATGCCGGATCAGCTTTACTGCAATTGTCCACATGGCGCTGCTTGATTGCCAACGGCGCATCACCTAGCGAGCGAGCGGTATTTTCAAACAGCACTTGCTGCTGCGCTGACGACATCAAACGGAACAACGCACCTGGTTGTGAATAATAATCGGCATCCACGCGGTGGTTCCAATGGTCGGCCGCGCCTTCAACGGACAACGGTGGCTCACGGAAATCGGGTTGCTCCTGCCATTGGCCGTAACTGTTCGGCTCGTATCCAATTGTGCCGCCGTGATTGTTATCCACACGCATGGCACCGTCGCGGTGATAACTATGTACCGGGCAGCGCGGCGCATTGACCGGAATCTGATGGTGATTTACTCCCAACCGGTAACGTTGGGCGTCGCCATAGGCAAACAAACGCGCCTGCAACATTTTGTCGGGTGAAAAACTAATACCCGGCACAACCGCCGCAGGATTAAATGCCGATTGCTCTACCTCAGCAAAGAAATTTTCCGGATTGCGATTCAGCTCCATTACACCAACTTCGATTAATGGATAATCTTTGTGCGGCCAGACTTTAGTCAGGTCAAACGGGTTGTACGGCACTTTAGACGCGTCTTGTTCCGGCATGATTTGCACCAGCAACGTCCACTTAGGAAAATCACCTTTTTCAAGACTATCGAACAAGTCGCGCTGATGACTTTCGCGATCTTGCCCAACCAGTTTTTCTGCTTCAGCGTCGGTCAGATTTTTAATGCCTTGTTCTGAGCGGAAATGAAATTTGACCCAAGAACGTTCGTTTTGCGCATTGATAAAGCTAAATGTATGCGAACCAAAACCATGCATGTGACGATAGGTGGCAGGCAAGCCGCGGTCACTCATTACGATAGTGACTTGATGCAGGGCTTCCGGTAACGAAGTCCAAAAATCCCAGTTATTAGTGGCACTGCGCAGATTAGTGCGTGGATCACGTTTGACGGCGTGATTTAAATCGGGGAATTTAAGAGCATCACGCAAAAAGAAAACCGGCGTATTGTTACCGACCAAATCCCAGTTACCTTCTTCGGTATAAAACTTGACTGAAAAGCCGCGAATATCGCGTTCGGCATCGGCCGCACCACGCTCACCAGCTACCGTAGTAAAGCGAGCAAATAAATCGGTTTTTTTGCCTACGCTAGAAAATAGTTTGGCGCGGGTATATTTACTGATGTCATTCGTGACCGTAAAACTGCCATAAGCGCCGGAACCCTTGGCATGCATACGCCGTTCCGGTATCACTTCGCGATTAAAATGCGCCAGCTTTTCCAACATCCAGACATCTTGCAACAACACGGGGCCACGTGCTCCGGCAGTCATGGTGTTTTGGTTATCGGGAACCGGCGCACCAGCGGCGGTAGTGAGTTTTTTGTCAGTCATATTGCTCCTTTGGGTGTTAACTTAAGCTCGGTGTACGAGTACAAAACCTGTCTGAATACGATCAGGCAAAGCTAAGCTTACTTGCTGAAGAAGCTCTTTACCAATATTTTTTTGCTATTGTTTTGATAGTTTTTAATAATTGATTACTTGTTTTTGATTTATTTTGACATTGATCGAGCAAGGAAAATCACTGAAACGATCCATCAACACATAGACGAGTCGCTGTCGAATCAAGTAAAGAAAAATCATAGGCCGATCAAAATACCTTAAGAAACGACACGCTTACTTGCTGTTACCTTAGCAATACGATTATTTCAACGCCAAACCGAACTTACGCCATCGGCTAGTCTACAATAGCGCTTACCTTATTTTCACGAGTATTTTGTGCTTAAATTAACTATCGCTTTCTTGCTAGCGCTGTCAATTACTGCCTGTTCGCCCAAGTTTGATTGGCGCGATGTGCGGGGCGGAGAATCACCTTATACCGTGTTAATGCCAGCCAAGCCGGCGTTATTAAGCCGCGAGATTCAACTGGGACAACAAACCGTCACCATGCACATGACAGGGGCGCAAATTGATGGCGTTAGTTTTGCCGTTGGCGCAGTTAAACTGCCCGATGCAGCGCAAGCCCAAACTGCACTGACCAATATAAAAATAGCACTACTAAAAAATATTTCCGGAACAATTACGCACGAAAAAACCTCGGCCAATACTAGCGAGAGTAAACTAACCATTAACACCGATTTCGATGCAATTAGCACGACTACAACAACCCGTATGGTGGGACGTTTAGTGGCACGCGATGTCTGGGTGTTTCAAGTAGTGGTCGTTGGGCCAGAAAAGGCGATTAATAAAGATGCTGTTGATACCTTCCTCAGCTCTTTTAAACCAATTTAATACGGCAAAGACAACATTCATCTGACAAAAGGCACTTTTTTTAGCGCTATTTATATTTGAATTTTTTATTTTGCTGTGCAACACTCTTCCCGTTTCTGTTTAACCTTTTATTTTAGTTAAGAAAGATTTCCATGTTAATCACGTTTAAATGCAAGGCCTCCCCTGACATCGTCATGTACAAGGAACATGCACAGCGCATTTTAGAATTGTTAGATAAAGATGTTGAACGCGGCATTATTATGCATACCGACACAACCACCGCTATTGCCACTATTGAAGCAGCCATCGCCGACAGCCGTGCCCATTCAGTAACTGAATTCGTACAACATGACATCACAGCGCATCCACAACCTAGTGAAAACGGCGACCATGTGCATGAGCGCGTTGAAAACGTCAGCTTCGCTTCCCGCGCATTTCCATTTTTACAAATGTTACGCGCAGCAAATGCTCAAGGTAGTGAAATAGTCTGGGGCGTGTAATGGTAGGCGCCCACGAGTCACGTTTAAGTATGGCTGATGGTACCGAGTTATTCATACGCGATTGGCTCATAGAAGGTGAAACGCAGTCCTGCATTGTTATTTTGCACGGACTTGGCGAGCACTGCGGGCGTTACAACCATGTTGCAGCATTTTTAAATTCATGCGGCTTTTCGGTACGCACTTATGACCACCGCGGTCATGGTCAATCGACTGGCGCGCGTGGCGATATTCCTGATCTTTTAGCGATTGTGCATGACGCTGAAATCATCATTAACGAGTTTGCGCAGCATTGCCAGACTCGTCCGATATTATTGGGACACAGCATGGGTGGTTTATTTGCCGCTCGTGTTGCTACTGCAGCCAACATTCCATTAAGCGGTTTGATTTTATCTTCACCGGCATTGGCTCTGCGCCTGTCAAAAATAGAAAAAATCCTTCTGAGTGTAATGAGCTCAATTGCGCCGCATTTTGCTATTTCAAACGGATTGAAGCCGGCACTGTTATCACATGATCCGGCGGTGATGACTGCGTATGAAAATGATCCTTTGGTACATAAAAAAATCACGGCCAGCTTATTAAATGGCATGTTCGCAGCCATCGAATTTGCGCAAACCCGCGCACCGATACTCGACATTCCTACGCTTTTATTAGTAGCTGAAGCCGATCAACTGGTTGACCCGCAAGGCAGCCATGATTTTTTTGAAAGTCTGCCAAGTAACCTCGGTACGGCACATTTTTATACAGACTTTTACCATGAAATTTTTAATGAAGTCGGAGCAGCAGATGTATTTCATGATTTACAAACTTGGTTAGCCGCGCGTCATTTTAGTACGTAATATTGACTGCACATAGCCGCTCCAAGCCATCAACCGCTGCATTCGTTTTTTTATAAGAATAAGATGACTAAACTACCTAAGCCACCTAAATTTCCCCAAGCTGCGCCGTTATTATCCGATCTCGATTTAAAATCAGACTCGCTGTCGTACAGCCTGATCGGCGCTTCACAAGCTATTTCTCTGGTATTAAACGGTCTGGCTTTACCGCAAGCACTCAGCAAGATATTTACTAGTTCCAATGTTGCGCCAGCAAATCGCGGTGCCATACAGGATTTATCTTATCGAACAATGCGCCAAGTCGGCCGCGTTGATGCGTTGATCAGTGCCATGACAACCAAAGCGCCAGAACCGGCATTGCTATACAGCTTGCTGTGTTGTTGTTTAGCGTTAATTGTAGAAGAAGATAAATCCGTACATCCGTATGCCGAATTTACGGTAGTTGACCAGGCTGTGAATGCAGCAGCGGCACATCCCGATATTGCACACGCTAAAAATATGGTGAACGCCTTATTACGGCGTTTTTTACGTGAGCGCAAAGAGTTGCTAGACACGGTAATGAAATTGCCACCAGCACGATGGAATTATCCACAATGGTGGATAGATTCATGCAAAACAGCTTACCCTAACGACTGGCAAGCAATCCTCACTGCAGGCAATTTAACGCCGCCACTCACGCTGCGAATTAATCAGCATAAAACTTCCATGTCGACCTATTTATCCCTGTTGCAAGAAAATGGAATGCCAGCAAAATCCATCGGCGACTTTGCAGTGCGCTTGGAACAAGCACTTCCAGTACAACAAATTCCCGGCTTCATGGATGGCTTAGTGTCGGTACAAGACGCTGCTGCCCAATTGGCTGCGCCCTTACTTGATCTGCAAGACGGTATGCGTGTGTTAGATGCCTGCGCGGCACCGGGCGGTAAAACTGGTCACTTGCTGGAAACCGCAAATATCAATTTGCTGGCTTTAGATTCTGATCCAAAACGCGTCACTAGAATCACCGAGAATTTAGATCGATTGCAGCTCAAAGCAAAGTTAATCGTCGGCGATGCAACTAAAACAGATTGGTGGGATGGTCAACAATTTGACCGGGTCATTGCCGATCTTCCGTGTACCGCTTCCGGCATTGTGCGGCGTCATCCCGATATCCGCTGGTTACGACGCAAGGTCGATTCTGCACAACTTGCCACACTTTCAGCGCGAATTCTCGACAATCTTTGGATGATGACCAAGCCTAATGGTAAATTATTACTTGTTACCTGTTCGGTGTGGCCACAAGAATCAGAAGCACAAGCTGCCGCGTTTGCACATCGCCATCAAGCTAAACGCTTAACGGCGCCTGGGCAGATGCTACCAACAGCGACGGCAGACTCTGATCATGACGGTTTATTCTATGCCTTATTTCAAAAAGAATAAATTGTTGTAATTGGTTCTTTTGATCACGCCGACGGTATCCATTTTTATTTAATCTAGGACTTACACAAAATTGTTCCGGCAAGGCACGCCGACGATGGCAGTACAACTGGTGTAACGCCGCTGGAGCGGTTTTGCGTAAGTCCCTTAATCTTTAAAGCGTTTCAGCCAAACAAAATGCAACGACTCATTCACTTGCTACTGTTTTCCATGCTCAGTTGCCTACTTTTTGGGCAGCCTTCTGCACATGCAAGCAGTATTGAAATTTCTTACGCCAGGATTGAATCGAGCGATGACAGTTATCGACTCGCTGCCAGTTTTAACTTTGAATTAACGCATGAATTGGAAAATGTTATTACCAGTGGCATTCCCTTGTATTTTGTGACTGAGGTAGAAATCACACGACCAAGATGGTATTGGTTCGATGAGAAGACGATTACCAATGAACAGACCGTGCGCATTTCCTACAACGTGGTCACCCGTCAATATCGCGCTTCGGTTAATGGCAACTTTGCGCAAAACTACAAAGACCTCGATGAAGCGCTGTCGTTAGTACGCCACCCAAGCCGCTGGATGGTTGCGGAAAAAACCAGCCTCAGCCGCGGTGCCACTTACAACATCGCAGTACGTAGCCGCTTAGATACCAACCAATTACCTAAACCGTTTCAATTTAATGCACTCAATAACAGTGACTGGCGCCTCTCTTCCGATTGGAAACGGATGACCTTCAAGGCTGATGAAAAGTGACCCGTCTTTTAAGGTATTTATTCGTTGTTGGCGCGGCAGTAACGGGCATTTTTCTATTTTTAATCGCCTCTCTTTCTGATCAAACCGCCGTTTTTGAAAAGAACTACATTTGGCTATTTGGCTTAAATAGCCTGGTCGCGATTGCTCTCCTGGCACTCATTGTTTTACTACTCACACGACTGTATCGCCGCTATAAAAAGAAAGAGTTCGGCACTCGCTTACTCACCCGGCTAGTAATTTTATTTGCGACCTTGGCTATCGTACCCGGCGCCTTAATCTATGCAGTATCGATTCAATTTGTGTCACGTTCGATCGAATCCGGTTTTGATGCGCGTGTTGAAAACGCGATTGATGCCGGCCTTAATTTAGGACGCAGTGCACTAGACAACTCGCTCAGTGAATTAACCATCCGGGCACACCGCTCAGCACAAGAATTAGCCGATTTATCAGGATCAAACCGGGTTATTCAACTGTCACGGTTATTTGAGCAAAACCAACAACTTGAAGCCACCATCGTCACCGGCCGGGGCCAGCTTGTTAGCAGTACCGGCGGTCAGTTCAGTTCTTTATTGCCCGACATGCCAACACAGGCGATGTTGCGTCAGGCACGTAATAACCGGGAATTTTCCGACTATGAAGGCGGCAACGAAACGAGTCCTGACGGGAGTATGGACGGCGACGGCGGGAATGAGCTCACACCAAAAGCCACCCAACAAACCGGCATTCGGCTGCGCGTTTTAGTGTTAATTCCCAACAACCAAGACAGCCTTTCTTTGCATGAAGATCCGCAATATTTACAGCTCATTCAACCTATCCCTGAATCTATTCGCATCAACACCGACAAGTTAGCGTCGGCCAGAAGTAAATATCAGGAATTGGCTGCTGGGCGTACTATTTTGCGGAAAATTTATATTGCCACGCTCACGCTGACCTTATTGCTGGCTATTTTTGCGTCGATTGTGAGCGCTTTTTTACTTGCCACCGACCTGATAAAACCGATTTTATTATTGGCAGAAGGTACCAAAGCGGTGACGCAAGGAAATCTGTCACCGAGGCCTATCATCGCCAGTTCCGATGAGCTCGGCAGCCTGACCAAGTCATTTAATATCATGACGCATCAACTGTTTGATGCGCGCGCTACTGTTGAAAAAAATCGTAGTGAACTGCAAAATGCCAAAGCCTATTTAGAATCGGTATTAGCCAATATGTCTGCCGGCGTGATGGTATTGGATCGCAGTTTTCATCTGGTCACGTGCAATGAGTCGGTTGAGCGTATTTTGCAATTACCATTAGAAAATTACATCGGCCAGCCACTTATTGAAATCCCTGGCCTGAGTACGTTTGCGCACGCCATTGCTAAAGCTTTTTCTGAACACAATGCACAATCCGCCGCTGGCGACAATGCCGATCAGCACTGGCAACAGCAAATAGAACTGCCGCGCCACCTTACTGGCGAACAGGATTCCGGTTTTGATTTTGGCGAAATGGCCAATAATAATCAAACCATCACGCTGCTGGCACGCGGATCACATTTACCGGTTTCTTCCGGCACGGGTAATGTCGTTGTGTTTGATGATATTACTAATATTATTTCCGCCCAACGCTCCATTGCATGGGGTGAAGTAGGGCGTCGTTTAGCGCATGAAATTAAAAATCCGCTTACCCCAATTCAGCTTTCCGCAGAACGCCTGCAAATGAAACTGCACGATAAACTGAATGTAGCTGATGCGGCAATATTAAGTAAAAGTACCGCTACGATTGTGAATCAGGTGAGCTCCATGAAACGCATGGTGGACGATTTCCGCGATTATGCGCGAACTCCACCGGCTCATTTAACCCCATTGAACCTAAATGGCTTGATTGATGAGGTCATGAATCTGTATATTGGCGGTGATGGCGCCGATGTCATACGCATGAAATTATCCACAGACTTGCCGACCATCATGGGTGATGCGACGCAACTAAGACAGGTTATTCATAATCTTTTGCAAAATGCTCAAGATTCCGTCAATGAACAGCATGGCAATTCCCCAGACCGACAAATTGATGTAATTACCGAAGTTGTACATTACAATAATTCTGAAGGGGAAATACAAAGCGCGGCAAGCTTATCAATTATTGATAATGGCGTAGGTTTTAGCAGTAAAATTTTAGCCCGTGCGTTTGAGCCCTATGCCACTTCAAAACCACGTGGAACCGGTTTAGGTTTGGCGGTAGTAAAGAAAATATTAGAAGAACACGGCGGACGTGTCGATATTAAAAACCGAACTGATGGAAATGGTGCAAAAGTAGCGATTTTACTGTTAAAGTTAGCACCTAATAATTGATCAACCTGCAGTGTTCAGGTTCATGAGACAGGATTGCAAATGAAAGGCAACAAATAATGGCAAATATTCTCGTCGTTGATGATGAAATGGGAATACGTGAATTACTCTCCGAAATATTGGGAGACGAGGGTCATGTTGTGCAATCCGCTGAAAATGCCCAACAAGCTCGCGAACTTCGCGGATTGTCCCGTCCTGATTTGGTTTTACTCGATATTTGGATGCCGGACACCGACGGCGTAACATTATTAAAAGAATGGCAGCGTGACGGCCTGCTAACTATGCCGGTCATTATGATGTCTGGTCATGCCACCATTGATACGGCGGTTGAAGCCACTCGTATCGGTGCGCTGAACTTTTTAGAAAAGCCAATTTCTTTACAAAAATTGCTAAAGGCAGTTCAGCAAGGCCTAACTAAAACGACGGAACCACAACGCGGCTCATTGCCGAACCGCATGGCTTTAACCACCGATGCCGGCATGGTCGTTTCGCATCAAGCCAGTTACGGTAATAGCAGCATCCAAACTACGCAAATTGGCACTCACCATGTTGTCGGCGGCAGTTTTGACGCACGCTTGGCACCTGCGCCCATGCCTCTCAACCCGCTCTCGCAATTTTCTTTCGATTTGCCTTTGCGTGAAGCCCGGGATTCTTTTGAGCGTATTTATTTTGAATACCATTTGCAACGCGAAGGTGGCAGCATGACACGTGTTGCCGAGCGTACTGGCTTAGAACGCACGCACCTGTATCGCAAATTAAAACAGCTTGGTGTTGAATCATTAAAATCATCCAAACGACACAATTGATTGTGGAATGATCAAAACTATCTTAGTGATAGGTGGAACAGCTTTTGAACGTGAAGTAGCGATAACGAACGCACTCGCTACTTCCTCAGAGCCTGATTTCAAAAAATCAGCGGTTCTATTAGAAGGATTGGCAGACGGTAAAACCACGTTATTATCTGATACCAACACCATCATTTCCCGTATTGCCTCAGGTTGTCTTTGTTGCGGTAACAATATGATCATGCGGGTTTATTTGAATCGCCTGATCCAGCAAAATCCTCATCAACTGTTCTTAAGCCTCTCCACAGCAGAGCATCTTGAACAGGTAAAGCTCTTCTTAACTACGCCCAGTTATAAAAAAATACTTGAATTAAGCACTGAGCTTAACCTAAACTCAATCAACTCCTAGAGAATTGTTACAGATTGTTAGCTGCAGTCAACAACCCTGTGAGTTTAGCCGTTATCACTTATACTGGAACAAGGAGTATGTCGTAAGTCGTAAGAGGTAGATTGTCACTTGAAATCCCCTGGTCAAACACCATCTTTCACTTTAACCTGGTCTTGAGCAAAGGAATCACAATGAACCTCATTTATAACAGCGAGCAGTACAGCGTCGTAGAATTTGGCGCTGATGATGACAATGAAGCGTTGCGCTATGGCGGTTATGAAATTACCGACAAAGCGGTAAAGCGTGAATTTTTCATGGGAGGTATGCAAGCTGTCACCTTCCGCAAAGATGTTTCGGATCTCATCGCCTCAGACCCTAGTTTAGAGGAAGTAGATGATTTTTTGGGTCAATACGACCCTTACATGCTGCAAATCGTTACTGTTCACTAACGTTCTTTAATCCTTCTCTAACAAACTGCGGAGATAACGACCACTCTCCCGCAGTTTTGTAGTGGATTAGTCGCCCTAATTAATCCCCCTTAATTAATAACATTAAGCAGCTACCAAACTGTATCTCTACACTTCGGCGCTTCAATCAATCGTCTGCACAGCAACATCCAACACTTCGTTGATTATTCAGTACATTCAATTACATTTTGCGTAAGCACTACAGGTTATTAACTATTTCCAGCTAAACTCAAATTTACACGCGATTTAATCTTTATTGCATTGGAGCACTTAAATGATGTCGATTTTTAGTTCCCGTCGATTCGCCGTATTCAGCCTCTTAGTTATCGGATTTTTGAGCAGCACGTTCGCTTTAGCGCAAGCGATACCAAGCAATAACACTGCCGCTTATTCACCGCAACAGCTTGAAACCTTGGTTGGGCGCATCGCGCTTTACCCTGACGACTTGATCGCCATCACATTACCCGCCTCAACGTACCCGCTTGATGTTGTAAAAGCGCAACGTTTTTTGGATAAATTTAGGATGGACAATAGCTTAATGCCGGACCCATCAATGGCGGACCCTGTGGTTAAGTTACTCAATTATCCCGACATCATCAGGCTGATGAACGACGACTTGGATTGGACCCAGGCATTAGGTGATGCCGTTGATGCGGATGAAACAGGGGCTCTTGCAGCGATTCAATCATTCCGTCGCCAGGCTGAATCCGTAGGCAATTTAAAAAGCGATGCCAAACAGGTCGTCGCGGTTGACAACAAAATCATCACCATCGTGCCTATCAATCCGGAAGTGATCTATGTGCCGATGTATCAACCGGCACGCGTCATCGTTTATTCCCCAACGCCTTACGTTTGGAGCTATTACCCAACACCGTACCCCTCTTATTATTATCCTTACCCAATTGGCGGCCGCTTTTCCTTTGGCTTTACATGGGGGGCAGCAGTTGGCTCTGGGTGGTACACCAATTGGCGTGACGGACATATTAACAACCACGTAGCCACCAATATTCATGATTATGCTAATCGCCCATCCGGTGGGCAAAACTGGCGCAACAATCGTCCGCCGACTCAAACAAAAATCGGAATACAAACACGTTAGTCACGTCTAGGTTTTCAGCCTGGCGATCCGCGTGATGCCCCCCCCAAATCCTGCTAATACGCGTCCAAGCAATATTGAGAATTCGAGGCCATACTTTCTTTGCATAAAGTGATGAGGGAAATTATGTAAAAATAGTATCTCAATCCCTGCAAAATCACCTCATCATGCAAGACTCATTAGTGTATTTAAATGGCGTACTGACGCCTCTTTCTGAAGCCAAAATTCCTGTATTAGATCGTGGCTTTATTTTTGGTGATGGCATTTACGAAGTCATTCCTGTTTATGCGCGTAAGATGTTCCGTGCAGAGCAGCATTTAGCGCGCTTGTTTCGCAGCCTGGCCGCCATTCGTATTACGAACCCGTATACTGAATCAGCCTGGATTAATCTCATTGAGCAAGTGATTAACGCTCATCCTGCCGATGACCAAATGGTGTATCTACAAGTTACCCGTGGCGTCGCAAAACGCACCCATGCATTTCCTGTTGACGTGACGCCAACCGTATTCATCATGACCAATCCACTCGCATCGCCCAGCATGGCGGCACGTGCCAAAGGAGTGGCTTGCATCAGCATGGAAGATAAACGTTGGTTGCATTGTGAAATTAAATCTATTTCGCTACTAGGAAATATATTGGCGGCACAATACGCGGTAGAAAATGAGGCCACCGAAACCATCCAGTTTAGGGATGGCTTTTTAACCGAAGCATCCGCATCTAACGTATGGGTCGTCAAAGATGGCGTACTCACGGCACCGCCTAAAGATAATCTGATTTTGGAGGGGATACGTTATGGTTTAATTGAAGAAATGTGCCAGGATCTGCAAATTACGCTTGTTGCGCGTAAAATTACACGTTCTGAAGTCTTTGCTGCCGATGAAATACTATTATCATCTGCCACTAAAGAAGTTTTACCGGTGGTATCCATTGATGGCAACATCATTGGCACTGGCCAACCCGGCCCCATCTACACAGCACTTTATACTGCTTACCAAATAGCGAAAAAACAATGAGTGAAGATAGTTTAATAGAATACCCGAGCGACTTCCCCATCAAAATCATGGGTGCGATGCATGAGTCGTTTGCGCAAACCATGTTCGAGTTAGTGTTATTGCATGATCCTGATTTTGACGCCGCAAAAATGGAAATGCGTCCATCGGCCAAAGGTACTTATTTGGCGATTACCGTCACGGTACGCGCCACTAGCCGTGAACAACTCGACAATTTATACCGCGCTTTATCCGGTCACCCCATGGTGAAAGTTGTTTTGTAATTCGCATTACATCAAACTGCTCGCTCCCAACCACCGGCCACTGTCGCACAGCGTTTGAGCGACCTCTAACACCAGTCGTTCCACCGCACTGGCGGCATTCGTGAGCGGGATATTTTTCGACGCACACAACACCACTGTGCGTGAAATGTGGCTATCTGCAATCGGCAATGCGATCATTTCCCCACGTTCAATTTCAGATAATAACGGCGCAACCGGCAAAATAGTCGCGCCCATATCAGCCAATAATGCCGACTTCAAAATAGCGACGGAATTAATGTCGATCACATCGCCTATCGCTAACCCGGCATGTCGTACCAAATTTTCTATGCGTGGCCTGACCCCGTGCTGGTAACCCGGCAAAATTAACGGTACTTGCAGCGCGGCAGCAAGATCGATTGACGTACCCAGATGAGCAAAGCGTGAATTAGCACAGGTGATATACATCATCTGTTCTTCAATCATCGGCTTTACGATGAATGGGGCCAGCTGCCCGTCATCAAACAAGACCGCTAAATTAATCCGCCCCGACTTCAATTGCTCGATTAAATTACCCGATAATTCTTCGGTTAATTGCAATGAAATTTCAGGGTATTTTTCACGCACCGCCATCAATAACGGTAGTGCCAACGCGCCAGAAACACTTTGTGGAATGCCCAACGCCACGGTGCCCGTTGGACGTAACGCCGATTGCGCCACCGCCGATTTCGCGTCACCGACCTGCTTTAAAATCGCCTGCGCATGCTCGTAAAATAATTTACCCGCGTCCGTTGCCGACATCCCTTGCGCCGAACGATGCAACAGCTGTGCACCTAATTCTTGTTCAAGTAATTGTAATTGTTGAGTCAGCGCTGGCTGTACAATATGCAGCACTCTTGCAGCACGCGACAAAGAACCGTGGTCAACGATGGCGACAAAATAACGGAGTTGGCGTAGTTCCATAAATTAGTGCATTCAGTGATGTGCTGTGTCTTTAAAAATTTCTTTAATAATTTTAACCGCATTTACTATGCGCATTTAATATGTTTGCTCTCCCTAGATTAGTCGCCTTGGCCTTACTCACCGTATATTTAGTTTGGGGCTCCACCTACTTTGCAATCCATGTTGCGCTGACTTCATTCCCGCCCTTTATGCTGATGGGAACCCGCTTTTTAGCTGCGGGTAGCCTGCTATTTATTTTTTTAAAGTGGCGCGGCAAAACCAATCCAACAACTAAACAATGGCGCGACGCAGGCTTGGTCGGCAGCTTAATTTTAGGTGGCGGAATGGGCTTAACTTCCTACGCTCAACAATACATTTCTTCCGGCTTGACCGCCGTATTCATTGCTTGCTCGCCCTTTGTTTTAACCTTATGTGTCGGCATGTATGGGGAATGGCCGAATCGACGCGAATGGATGGGTATTTTGATTGGCTTTGCAGGTGCTCTTTTACTCGCTAGCGGCGGCGATTTTTCAGCAAAACCGATAGGTATCGTCGCGTTATTAGGTGCGATTATTTGTTGGGATTTAGGCTCGGTTTTATCGCAACGCAAATTTTCTTTAGCACCCGGGGCAATGGGTTTTGCCAGTGAAATGCTGTTGGGAGGGGTGTTTTTAGTCGTCCTGGGTTACTTAAATGGCGAACACTTCGTTGGCACAATTACACCCTCGGCCTGGTTCGCCTGGAGCTACTTAGTGGTGGCAGGTTCTTTAGGCGCATTTACTGCGTATATGTACTTAATTGCCACGGTTCCACCGGCATTAGCGTCTAGTTACAGCTACGTTAATCCAGTCATCGCCGTTACGCTCGGAGTGATGTTTGCTGGTGAAAAAATCGGCACACGCGATATTGTCGCAATGACTGTTATTTTAAGCAGCGTGTTGCTAATAACTACAGCCCGCAACCGCGCTACCAAGATCACTAAATAGAGCCGATAACTAAAATTTTTCAACAACTTATCCATGCTGTCTACATGACAGCTTAAATCCATATTCACAATCGCCAAACTAAGCAATGCTTGGATTCGTGCTAATTTCTGGCTCTAAATTAGCCTTCATTGGATAGCTTTTATTAATCATTTCTTTAATTTCGCCCATCCGTCCCACCGGCAAATCCACCATCAACAAAACTTGTCCTTGCAATATGCCGTTACTGTATTGCTCAAGAGCCGAATTCGGGATAGCCGTTGAGGCGCGTGCCGCCAGCCAGGCACCTAAAACAGCCCCCATAATGCCACACAAAATGAACGACACTATCTGCGTTTCCAGTCTGACCAACGGCAATATCAGCATTAAGCCGCTCGCCATCAAACCAGAAAAGGCACCAATAAAAATACCTACCTCGGTACCATGCACCAAATCAGTACGTTGAAATAAAGTTGCTTCTGGCATATCTGCTGGTAAAGTATCCGGGCTAGCCAGAAAATGGATATATCGCTCTTCAACTCGTGCCAATAATAGTTGATCTAACATCGCCCGCGCACTAGCAATATCGGGCAACATAAAATAGCATCTGCGTCTCATAATGATCTCCCTTTTTGACGTGCATAATTAAGTTATAGCAGAGCAGCATCGGCTTTCAATCGGTATTTTTTGATTTAACGATTAAACAGAAAAACATTACAAATTAACTTGTGGAGTTGCCATGGATCGTCGACTGTTTGTGAAATTAGGATTACTTATCGGTGCAGCAAATTCGATTAATAATGATGCAGATGCGGCTGTTTCTAGCAGCTCAAAAAGTGAAGCACATTTAGCAAATAATCACTCCCTCATTGACGCTGACGTAATCGAATTACAAGCCTTAATGAGCTCGGGTAAATTAAGCGCCAAATCATTAACCGAGCAGTATTTACAACGCATTAAAACCATAGACCGCGCAGGTCCGCATCTCAATTCGATTATCGAACTTAATCCTGATGCATTAGCGATCGCAACAGCGCTTGATGCGGAACGAAAAGTAAGCGGTGCGCGTGGCCCTTTACATGGCATTCCGGTACTCATCAAAGACAACATCGCCACGGCAGATAAAATGCAAACCACGGCAGGGTCGTTAGCATTGGTTGGCGCTCGCGCACCGCGTGACGCATTTTTGGTTAAACAATTACGTGCCGCCGGCGCTGTCATTCTAGGTAAAACCAACTTGAGCGAATGGGCCAATATGCGTTCCACCCGTTCCACCTCAGGTTGGAGCGGACGCGGTGGTTTGACTAAAAATCCATATGCACTCGACCGTAATTGCAGCGGTTCCAGCTCTGGTTCGGCTGCCGCCATTGCCGCTAGTTTGGCGACCTTGGCGGTGGGGACTGAGACCGATGGATCGATCGTTTCACCCGCATCACTGTGCAGTCTGGTCGGTATCAAACCAACCTTAGGTTTAATTAGTCGTGACGGTATTGTTCCAATCGCACACTCACAAGATACTGCCGGCCCAATGACGCGCACCGTGTCCGACGCAGCATTATTATTAACGGTGTTAGCCGGAATAGATGCGCGTGATTCAGCAACGGCCAGCAGTCGTGGACGCGCTACCGACTACACCAAATTCTTGGATAAAAATGGACTCAAGGGTGCCCGAATAGGCGTCACGCGCAATGCCATGTCCAGTAATTTGCGGCAACAAGCCGTGGTTGATGAAGCGTTGGAAGTATTGAAGCAGCAGGGCGCAATCTTGATTGATGTGGAACTGCCTAACATTGCCAAATATACCGATTCGGAACTGGAAGTATTGCTGTATGAATTGAAGGCCGATTTAAATCGATATCTGGCGGAATTCGGCCAGGGTTGTGCTGTAAATTCATTGGCTGACGTGATCGCTTTCAATGAAAAGAACCGCTCGCGCGAAATGCCTTACTTTGATCAGGAATTGCTGATTAAAGCTCAAGAAAAAGGTGATCTTAACAGCCCCGCTTATTTAATCGCGCTTGAAAATAATCATCAATATTCACGCGTTGAAGGCATAGATCAAATCATGCGAGAACATCAGCTGGATGCCTTGTTTGCATCGACCGGCGGCCCAGCTTGGATTTCTGACTATGTAAATGGCGACCACGTTATTGACGGCTTCTCCACACCGGCAGCGGTTGCGGGTTATCCGCATATCACCGTACCGGCTGGTTTTTTTGCTGGCTTACCGGTTGGCGTTTCGTTTATCGCTGGGCAGTATGCGGAAGGGATGTTAATTAAATTGGCTTATGCTTATGAACAGGCGAGTAAGCGCAGAAAAGTGCCTACTTATATGGCACATAGTTTGGGGTGATTTTGTAGGAGGCACCCTTTGCGGGTGCCCTTGATTAATCAACCAACCCGTTTAGCCGCCAACGCATTCCCTGCGCGGCTAACTGCTTTACGTCCCAAATGCTGAGAAATAAACTGACCGGCATCGACGGTTTTATCCAAATCAATTCCAGTGTGAATCCCCAAGCCTTGCATTAAAAACAGCACGTCTTCGGTTGCGACATTGCCGGTTGCACCCTTGGCGTAAGGACAGCCACCCAAGCCAGCAACGGAGGAGTGGAAAATGCTAATGCCGACTTCCAGACTGGCATAAATATTAGCCAAGGCTTGTCCATAAGTGTCATGAAAATGGCCTGACAAACCTGATACCGGAAACTCTCTCATTACTCGCTGCATAACGGTTTGCACCTGTCTGGCAGTGCCTACGCCGATTGTGTCGGCGATGTCGATTTCATCGCAGCCTAAGTCGCGCAAACGCTGTACAACATCGGCAACGGCTTCTGGGCTAACTGCACCTTGATATGGACAGCCGAACGAGCAGCTTAAGCTGCCGCGCAAGCGTTTGTTATTGGCCTTAGCCGCTACGGCCACTTCTCGAAACCGTTCGATTGATTCTGCGATTGAACAGTTAATATTTTTTTGGGAAAAAGCTTCCGAAGCAGAACCAAATATCACCACTTCATCAGCGCCCGCAGCGATTGCCGCTTCAAAGCCTTTCATATTGGGTGTGAGCACCGAATAAATAACACCGGCTTTGCGCTCTATACCAGCCATGACTTCCGTGGAAGTAGCCATTTGCGGCACCCATTTTGGCGAAACAAACGAGGCCGATTCAATGTTAATAAACCCGGCGGCGCTTAACCTGTTCACCAATTCAATTTTAACTTCGGCACTAATCGTCGTCGCTTCATTTTGCAGGCCGTCACGCGGGCCGACTTCCACTATTTTGACTGAGCTTGGAAGAGTGGCTGAGGTTGCATATGAGTTCATTTTAATATCCTTTGACACAATCTATAACGCCAGTAACGGGCAAACCCTGTTCTAGCAACGCGATTTTTTCAGCGATCTGTACAGCGCTTTCATCCCATAACGTCAGCGCTGCAACATGCGGTGTAATAGTGATTTTTGGCTCTTGCCAAAACGGGTGATTGCCCGGCAGCGGCTCGGTTTGAACTACATCTAAAGTCGCCCCCGCAATATGCCCATTGCGCACCAGTTCCAGCAAATCCTGTTCCACAATATGCGCACCGCGCGCCACATTAATTACATACGCACCGCGCGGTAACTGCGCTAACGTGTGCCGATTTAAAATACCGCTGGTTTGTTCCGTCAACGGCAAAATACAAACGATGACTTTGCTTTCTGCCAAAAATTTAGGCAGCTCATCTGCACCCGAATAGCACTGAATTTCATCAATTTGTTTAGCTGAGTTACTCCAGCCAATAACTGGGAATTTAAGTTGCAGCAAACTCGCGGCGATGGATTGTCCTAGCGTACCCATGCCAAGTACACCAACCGTAAATTCTTTTTTACTCAATGGCGCTATTGACTGCCAGTGTGCGTGTTGGGCCTGACGCGCAAACAGATCAAAACGGCGAAAATAATGCAGCACCGCGTGGCAAACATAATCTGCCATTTGCTCGCCCATGCCAGCATCTTCCAAGCGAATAATCGGCACTTGTTTGGGTAACTGATCAACCATCTTGATGATGGCGTCAACACCTGCGCCTAGATTAAAAATCGCTTTTAAATCATCACGGCCAGCTAGCATTTCCACTGGCGGTTTCCAGACTAGCGCGTAGTCAGCAGGAGCATTGTCACCTGCTTGCCATTGCCTGATTTTCGCGTGCGGTAAAGCGTTCTGAAATGCGCGTAATGGGACTTCAGGATTACTACTTTGGTTGCAATAGATAATGTTCATATTCTTATTTAGCGTAAAACCCTCAATACCGTCATCCTCGCGCAGGCGGAGATCCAGTTGCACATGAATGACGGTTGAAGCTTATTCACTTAATATTCACTTAATAACATCTCACTCAAACATCAATAATTGCGCGCCATCGGCTACCTGGTCACCGACTAAATACATCAGCTCTTTCACCACGCCATCAACCGGTGCCGCAATCGTGTGTTCCATTTTCATGGCTTCCATAATCAGCAACGGCTCGCCTTTTTTTACCGCTTGCCCGGCTGCCACTAACAAGGCCACAATTTTGCCTGGCATCGGTGCAGTCAAGCGCCCGGTTTCCGCTTCCGCTTCACCGGCATGCAACAACGGATCGGTGTAAGTTAATTCAACATGCTGGCCTTGGTTGAACACATGGAAATGTTCACCATGACGCACGACGGTGCCGCTCACGGTTAATTCACCGACTTGAATACTTAGTGTGTGTTCAGTTTGAGCTAACCGCACCCGCGCTTCAGAACCCGCTCCGCTCATGCTCCAACCATCTGCCAGATAACGCACAACGACCTCATGCACGTCACCTTCGGATTCAAAACGTAAGGTGCGCAGCAAACTGCTATTCATGCGCCAGCCGTGGCTAGAGGCCCACGGGTCGCTACTATTGGCGTGGCATTCTGACAGTAATAATTTGGTTGCCGCTAACGCCAATACGGGCAATGTCATCACGGCCGGAGCTGGGAATAATTCGGCCTGATTACGCTCAATTAAACCAGTATCTAAATCAGCACTAGAAAATGCTTTGCTGTGTATCAGTCGCTGTAAAAATCCAATATTGGATGACAGCCCAACAATCTGATACTGCGCTAAAGCTTGCGCCATCCGCGCCAAGGCTTCATTTCTGTCTTTACCCCATACGATCATTTTAGCGATCATCGGATCGTAAAAAGGTGAGATCGTGTCGCCTTCGCGCACGCCGCTATCTATCCTGAAACTAGCTGGATCTGAACTACCGCCTAACTCAAAATTCACGGCTTCTGGTGTGCGTGCATGCACCAAAGTACCAATCGACGGCAAGAAACCTTTTTCTGGATTTTCAGCATAAACACGCGCTTCAATCGAATGGCCATGTATACGTAATTGCGGCTGCAACAACGGCAACGGTTCGCCACTTGCCACGCGCAACTGCCACTCGACCAAATCAGTTCCGGTAATCATTTCAGTGACCGGATGCTCAACTTGCAAACGCGTATTCATTTCCATGAAATAAAATGAACCGTCTTGATTAGCGATAAATTCGACCGTTCCAGCGCCGACATAACCAACCGCTTTAGCGGCAGCCACCGCCGCTTCGCCCATCGCCGCGCGACGTTGTTCCGTCATGCCCGGCGCAGGTGCTTCTTCCAATACTTTTTGATGGCGACGTTGCACTGAACAATCACGTTCAAACAAATAAACGCAGTTGCCGAAGGTATCGGCAAAGACCTGAATTTCGATATGGCGCGGGCGTTGTAAATATTTTTCAGCCAGGACTTTATCGTCACCAAAAGAACTGATCGCTTCGCGCTTGCAAGAAGCCAAGGCCGCTTTAAAGTCCGCGCTGTTTTCAATCACGCGCATCCCTTTACCGCCGCCGCCAGCAGAGGCTTTCAGCAATACCGGATAACCGATACGATCAGCTTCTTTATGCAAAAAATCCGCATCTTGATTTTCACCATGGTAGCCCGGCACCAGCGGCACCTTGGCTTGTTCCATCAGCGTTTTAGCCGCCGACTTACTGCCCATAGCGCGTATCGCCGAAGCCGGTGGCCCAATAAAAACCAACCCCGCTTTAGCGCAAGCATCGGCGAACTCACTATTCTCGGATAAAAATCCATATCCCGGATGAATCGCCTGTGCCCCAGTCGCCAGCGCCACAGCAATAATTTTATCGCCCAGCAAATAACTCTCTTTAGCCGCAGCCGGCCCAATCAACACCGCCTCATCACAAGCCGCCACATGCTTAGCCAGCGCATCCGCCTCCGAATACACCGCCACCGTTTTAACACCCAGACGACGCGCAGTAGCCGCCACCCGACAAGCGATTTCACCCCGGTTAGCGATGAGAATTTTAGTAAACATGGTTATTCCTTATTATTTTTTAATGTCTTAAAGCGATGAAGCAAAAACTGAATTGCGCTAAATAATGCGTATGTGCTGCTGTTGAATTTGACCTTGTTGTTGACTTGGCTTTTGACGCTGCATTTGACCTTGTTTTTGACCTACCCCACTTCTAGTTCGGCCGATGAATTTACGGATAAATGGATCAGAAAGGTTCGCTGTCTGAGCCGCAGGCGAGTTTCGAACTTTTCCCATTTATCCGTAAATTTATCGGGGTTTCCGAAATAGCGTGGTCGCCTTTTTTGGGTTACCTTTTTTGGCGAAGCAAAAAAGGTAACTAGCCGCCGGTCTACCACCGGCCTACAAAACTAAAATCAATCAAGCTGCTATCAAAAAATAAACGACAAATCAACCGGAAGTAATTGTCAATCAACGGTAACGCGTGGGCACAAACCCGTGCCCACCCTACGTCGAGTTATTTACACCCACCACTCTCAACTTTAGCCCGCGTCCTCAACCCCAATTTCTCCAACAAAACCCGATCATCCGAAGCCTCAGGATTCTCAGTAGTCAACAACTTATCCCCATAAAATATCGAGTTAGCACCAGCCAAGAAACACATAGCCTGCACCGGCTCCCCCATCTGCCGACGCCCAGCCGACAACCGCACCCGCGCACGCGGCATAGTAATCCGCGCCACAGCAATAGTGCGCACAAACTCCAGCGGATCAAGCTCTTCGGTACCAAACAAAGGCGTACCTTCCACCTGTACCAAATGATTCACCGGCACCGATTCCGGGTAGGGATTTAAATTCGCCAATTGCGCAATCAAACCAGCGCGTTGACGACGTGATTCACCCATTCCCACAATCCCGCCGCAGCATACTTTTAAGCCAGCATTACGTACATAACCCAGCGTATCCAAACGATCTTGATAATCGCGGGTAGAAATCACGTTATCGTAAAACTCTGGCGCAGTATCTAAATTGTGGTTGTAATAATCCAGACCAGCGTCTTTTAACCGCGCAGCCTGTTCTTCTTTCAACATACCCAACGTAGCGCAGGTTTCTAAACCCAAAGCCTTCACTCCACGCACCATTTCTTCGACTTTTTCCATGTCGCGGTCTTTAGGCGAACGCCATGCAGCACCCATGCAAAAACGGGTTGCGCCACTTTCTTTAGCAGAACGTGCAGCATCCAATACTTCGGTAATGCCCAGGATTTTTTTAGCTTCTACGCCAGTGTCATAACGCGCCGCTTGAGGGCAATATCCACAATCTTCTTCGCAGCCACCGGTTTTAATTGACAACAAAGTCGCCAGCTCAACGTCACCGTCCGGAAACTCACGGCGATGCACTTCTTGAGCGCGAAACAGCAACTCATTAAATGGCAAATCAAACAAACCCAATACTTCATCGACTGGCCAAGTTTCGGCCACGATAGGTGTGACTGGTTTTGGCGCCGGATGAAACGTTACGCCTTGTTGTTTGCTGGTCTCTGTATTTTGTTCCATCGTGTTTTCCTCATTTAAACTAGGTAATAAGTTGCTCAGGCAACTTCAATAATTTTGTTAAATCTAAATGCGCCGCTGCGGCCTGCGCTGTTGGTTTGTCTAAGCACGGAATGCAACCTAACAACGGCGCATTGATACGTTCCTGCAAAGCGATCAAGTTATCCTGCAAATGCGCCATTTCACCTTGCGCACAATTCGCCACCCAAGCCGCCACAGTTAAGCCACGCGCAGTAATAGCCTCAACTGTAAGCAATGCCTGACTAATGCAACCGAGCCGCATTCCAACCACCAGCACCACCGGCAAATTCAATTGTTGCGCCATGTCTGCACTATCTTCCTGCGCATTCAATGGCACTCTAAAACCCCCGACACCTTCGACGATTAACGCTTGTGCATAAGTCGTTAATTGTTGATAGCAATCCAGAATCACCGACAAATTAATCTGCTGCATTTCCTGTTGCGCGGCGATATGCGGAGCTGCCGCTAACTTAAATAAATACGGATTAACCAGCTTGGACAATTCCGCTGGCAAAATCACATTACCGGCGTCTTTTAGTGCCAATACATCTTCATTGCACCAAACGCCATCCTGCAAAAATGCGCCTGCCGCGACCGGCTTCATGCCGATACTTTGCAACCCCTGCTGCACCATGCCGTAAAGCAGGGCGCTTGAAACCAGCGTCTTGCCAATTTCGGTATCGGTACCCGCCACAAAAAATGCTAACGGTTTTTTGTATTCCATCTTCACGCTGCTTTCTTTTGTAAACCATCTAGCTCGCTCAGCAAGGTCGCAACTTGCGCACTGCTGTGTGCGGCTGACAGAGTAACCCGCAAACGCGCTGTACCAACCGGCACGGTTGGTGGACGAATTGCCGGCACCCAAATCCCGCGCTCGTATAAACGTGCCGCCAGCTGCATAGCCAGATGATTTTCACCGACGATCAGCGGTTGAATTTGCGTGTCGGAAGCCAGTAAAGACATGCCACCGACCTCAGAGCCTATTGCGGTTTTAAACTGCTTAATCAGACCTTGTAAATGCGTCCGACGTTGTGCACCTTCGGCACCGCAAATAATATCCAGACTCGTCAACAGCGCATGCGCTAAAGCTGGCGGTGCGGCGGTAGTATAAATATACGGGCGGGCTTTTTGTACCAGCCATTCAATCACGCTGCCATGTGCTGCGATAAACGCACCAGACACGCCAGCAGCTTTGCCTAATGTACCCATGTAGACAATATTTTTGCTGCGTAAATTGAAGTGGGAAAGTATTCCAGCACCGTCACCTAACACACCAAAACCATGCGCATCATCAATCACTAGCCAAGCATTATAACGTTCGCACAAAGCCAATATTTCAGGCAAAGGGGCAATTACGCCATCCATACTAAATACGCTGTCGGTGACAACAATTTTTGTTGAAGCACCACTTTGTTGTAGCAAATTTTCTAACGCGATTAAATCGGCGTGTGGATAAACCTGCACTTTGCAACGCGCTAATTTAGCACCATCAATTAACGAAGCGTGATTTAAATTTTCAGAAAAAATTTCTGCCTGACCAGGATCAGTCGCGGCCAATCCAGACAACACCGCCAGATTAGCCATATAGCCGGTACTCAAATACAAGGCGCGCGCCTGTTCCAAATACGGCGACTGCATAGCGGCTAACCGTTCTTCCAGTTGCGCATGAGCTTTTGAATGGCCGCTAATTAAATGCGACGCGCCGCTACCGGCACCGTACAACGTAACGCCTTCTTGCAGAGCGTGTTGAATTTGCGGATGTGCGGCCAAACCCAAATAATCGTTGCTGCAAAATGCCAGCATAGTACGACCATCAACGTTCATCACCGCAGCGCATGGTGTTGCAGTTACTCGTCGGTGACGTAGTAAATCTTGTTTATCCAGTTCAGCCAAACGCTGTTCGATTTGTTCAATCATGCTGCCGCCACTTGTTCAAATACAGACAAAGTACGCTGCCCTAACAAGGCACACTCTTCATCATTCAAAATATACGGCGGCATTAAATACACCGTATTGCCGATCGGCCGTAATAACAGTTCTTGCGTTAACGCCGCCTTGAAAAAACGTGATGAAAATCCGGCACTGACATCCACAGCATCAAACGCCCAGATCATGCCGCGCTGACGGAAGTTCTTAACTTTCGCATGCAGTGCGAGTGGCGCTAATGCGGCAGTTATTTTAGCCGCACGTTCAACGTTATTCTCCAACACGTTATCTTGTTCAAAAATTTCCAGCGTTGCCAATGCCGCCCGACAAGCCAAAGGATTTCCAGTGTAAGAGTGGGAATGTAAAAAGCCGCGTTTAACATCTTGATGATAAAACGCCTGATACACTTTATCTGTCGTCATGACTAAAGACAGCGGCAAATAACCGCCGCTAATCCCTTTAGACAAACACATAAAATCAGGCCAAATCGCCGCTTGTTCACACGCAAAAAAAGTACCGGTTCGGCCGCAACCCACCGCAATTTCATCGGCAATTAAATGCACCTGATATTTGTCGCATAAGGCACGCAGTAATTGCAAATAGAGCGGGTCATGCATAGCGAAACCGGTTGCGCATTGCACTAACGGTTCCACTATCATCGCGGCAATTTTGGTGCTGCGTTGCTCAAATAATTTTTCTACTTCAGCTATTGCGCGACGCGCCACGTCTTGCGCCGTTTCGCCATCTATAGCCTGACGCGCATCCGGCGACATCACCACATGCGCCGAGCCGATCAAGGGGCCATAGGCGTCACGGAATAATGCCACGTCGGTTACCGCCAAGGCTCCGATGGTTTCACCGTGATAACTACCTTTTAAGCAAACGAATTCACGCTTGTCTCCCAGCCCCAGATTGCTCCAGCTATGAAAGCTCATTTTGAGCGCGATTTCCACTGCCGAAGCACCGTCCGATGCAAAAAAACAATGGCCTAATGCATGACCGGTTTTTTCGGATAACTGTTCCGACAAACGGATGACAGGCTCATGCGTAAAACCCGCCAGCATAACGTGTTCCAATTTATCCAGCTGATCTTTTAACGCGGCATTAATACGCGGATTTGCGTGACCAAATAAATTCACCCACCAGGAACTAATACCGTCTAAATAGCGATTGCCATCCGCGTCAAATAACCATGCGCCGCGACCATGACTAATCGGCACCAACGGCATAGTCTCGTGATGCTGCATTTGCGTACAAGGATGCCAGACATGCTGCAGACTGCGGTCTATCCAATTGCTGTTTGACTTCAACTTTTTTCCTTACTAATTCTAATGTGCGTTGACACCGATCTTCGTAGAGGTGCCCCTACCATTTTGATATTCTAGTTTACCGGCAACAACCAATTCGGCTTACGTTTTTCCAGGAACGAAGCAACACCTTCACGTCCTTCTTCTGAGGTCCGGATTGCAGCAATACGCTCTGCTGTATACGCCAGCAAATCTTCATCGATTTCGGCACTGGTGACATCTTCTACCAACCATTTAGCTTCGATGACCGCGTTCGGGCTGTTATTCACAATCGCGTTGACCAACTGCGCTACGGTTTCATCCAATTGCTCTGCCGCGACAACTTCATGCACAAAGCCAATCCGATGCGCTTCTTTTGCAGAAAAACGTTCCGCAGTAATAAAATAACGACGTGCCGCATTCGCGCCCATCGCCTTAATAACGTAAGGGGAGATTGTCGCAGGAATTAAACCGAGCTTGACTTCACTCAAACAAAATTGCGCCGACTCTACTGCGACTGAAATATCACAAGCTGCCGCCAATCCCATACCACCGGCATAGCAATCACCTTGCACTTTGGCGATAACCGGTTTTGGGCAACCAAAGATTTGGTACAACATCTCGGCTAATTGCTCGGCATCGGCCAGATTTTCTTCTGGCGTATAGGTCGCCATTTTTTTCATCCAGTTGAGATCTGCACCGGCACAAAATGACGGGCCATTCGCGGCCAAGACAATAACTCGAACCTCTGAATTTTGTCCTAACTCTTGAAATACTTCGGTTAATTCCGCGATCACGACCTCGTTAAACGCATTCCTTACTTCAGGGCGATTTAAAGTTACCGTTGCCGCGCCGCGTGCTATTTCTACCAGTAGTGTTTGATATGTCATTTTGTTGTTCCTACATTCTGAATAAGCCAAATTTTGTTTCTGGAATTGGCGCATTCAGCGCCGCCGACAAACCTAAACCCAACACCATACGCGTATCTGCCGGATCAATAACACCGTCATCCCAAAGACGTGCGCTGGCAAAATACGGATGACCCTGATGTTCGTATTGCTCTTTAATTGGCTGCTTGAATTGCGCTTCTTCTTCCGCTGACCATGCGCCGCCTTTGGCTTCGATACCATCGCGTTTTACCGTCGCCAATACGCTGGCAGCCTGCTCACCGCCCATCACTGAAATACGTGCGTTTGGCCACATCCACAAAAACCGTGGGGAAAATGCACGACCGCACATGCCGTAATTCCCGGCACCAAAACTACCGCCAATAATCACGGTAAATTTAGGTACTGCTGCGGTTGCCACGGCCGTTACCATCTTGGCACCGTTACGGGCAATTCCTTCGTTTTCATATTTACGACCAACCATAAAGCCGGTGATATTTTGCAAGAAAACCAAAGGAATTTTGCGCTGGCAGCATAGTTCGATAAAGTGCGTGCCTTTTAAAGCCGACTCGGAAAATAAAATACCGTTGTTGGCAATAATACCGACCGGCATGCCGTGGATGTGCGCAAAACCACAGACCAGAGTTGTGCCGTAACGCGCTTTAAATTCATCAAACACACTGCCATCGACTACCCGTGCGATGACTTCGCGCACATCAAACGGCTTGCGTGTATCAACCGGAATCACACCATACAATTCTTGCGCCGGATAGGCAGGCTCTACAACTTCCTGCAACTTTAACTGACTAGGTTTTTGGCGATTTAAATTTGCCACGATAGTGCGCGCCATGGACAACGCATGCATATCATTTTGAGCCAGATGATCGACCACGCCGGATAAGCGCGTATGTACATCACCACCGCCCAAATCTTCGGCACTGACGACTTCACCGGTAGCGGCTTTAACCAACGGTGGGCCGCCTAGGAAAATGGTGCCCTGGTTTTTAACGATAATCGATTCATCGCTCATTGCTGGCACATATGCGCCGCCAGCGGTGCAAGAACCCATAACGACGGCAATTTGTGGAATACCTTGCGCAGATAAATTAGCCTGGTTAAAAAATATCCGGCCGAAATGATCACGATCAGGAAATACCTCGTCTTGATTCGGCAAATTAGCGCCGCCGCTATCAACCAGATAAACGCACGGCAAGTTATTTTGCTCGGCAATTTCTTGTGCGCGGATATGTTTTTTTACGGTTAGCGGGTAATAGGTTCCGCCCTTGACTGTGGCGTCGTTACAGACGATCACGCATTCCTGGCCAGAAATCCGGCCAATACCTGTGATCACACCGGCACAAGGCGCTGCGTTGTGATACATCTCGAAGGCAGCAAGTTGTGAGAATTCTAAAAACGGTGTGCCGGGATCAAGCAGCATTTGTACGCGATCTCTTGGCAATAATTTACCGCGTGCTAAATGCTTTTTACGGGCATCGTCACCGCCACCCAACAGGATTTTTTCAATTTTATTTTTCAGGTCATCCACCACGACTTGCATCGCTGCGACGTTGGCTTTGAATTCTTCTGAGCGTGGTGCTAATTTAGATTCTAATTTCATATTTACTTTGCTTTTTTATTTTGAAAAAACGCCATCTTTATACAACCATTGACCGCCTTCACAAACAAACCGGCTAGTTTCATGCAGCTGTTCTGCGCGTCCGTTAATTTTGTATTTGGCGATAAATTCAACTGTTGCAGTTAGCTGCTCCTGATGATGCGACAGTACTTTAAGTGATATCCATTTACAGGAATCCTGCTCACGCATCACTTCTTTCAGGCGAGTACTTGGATGCCAGCTTTTTTGCAAATACACTTCGTTTTCCAGCGTATAAGCGGTGTATCTTGAACGCATTAATGCTTCTGCATCGGGAGCTAATTCCGCACCGCTTATATAACGGCCGCAACAACTTTCATACGTCGGTCCCAAACCGCAAGGGCAGAGCGGTTCCTGTTTAGATTTGGCCATTTTTTAACAGTGCTTCTATTTGGTCAAACCGATCAAAACCCCAGAACGGTTCGCCATCAATGATGACAAATGGCGCGCCGAAAACACCTTGCTCTTGTGCTGCATCGACTTCTGCTTTTAATTGCGCTTTTATTTCAGGACTAGATATTTCATTGGCCAATGTATCGCCATCAAACCCAAGCCGATTCGCTATTTGCACGACATGCTCAATTTCGCCAATATTTATGCCATCGACAAAATAAGCTTGATACGCAGCCTTGGCGAACTTGATCGCGCTGTCTTCTCCTAATTTATTTGCAATCCACAACATCGCTCTGGCGGTGTTCTGTGTGCTAATTGGGAAGTGCTCTGGCTGCTGAAAGGGAATAGCGTGAAATCTGGCGCTGCGCTTTAAGTCGTGTAGTGAATATGTGCCTTTCAACGGTACATCGACGAGCGGCAGCGTTCCCGTGGTTTTAAAAATCACGCCTAACAAAATCGGATGCCACTCAACTTGCTGCGCATATTTTGCCGCTAACTGGTCGATCCGCATGGCCGCTAAATAGCCGTAGGGTGAAGTGAAATCAAAATAGAAATGGATAGTTGAACTCATCGCTGCTCCGTTTTTTGCTTAGATTTATTCTTGCGCCAATGATCGGCCAATAATGATTTTTTGAATGTCAGAAGTACCTTCGTAAATCTGGCATACGCGCACATCACGATAAATTCGTTCCACCGGAAAATCAGTCACATAACCGTAACCGCCATGAATTTGAATCGCATCGGAACAGACTTTTTCAGCCATTTCTGACGCAAATAATTTTGCCATTGCCGCTTCTTTCAAGCACGGCATGCCCGCATCTTTCATGCTCGCCGCATGCCAGATTAACTGACGCGCCGCTTCAATTTGCGTCGCCATATCGGCCAACTTGAATTGCACCGCCTGATGTTCAAAAATCGGCTTACCAAAACTTTCACGCTCTTTAGCGTAGCTCAGTGCCGCTTCAAATGCGGCACGCGCCATACCAACCGATTGCGAGGCAATACCGATTCGCCCACCTTCCAAGCCGGACAAGGCAATTTTATAACCCTGACCTTCTTCACCAATTAAATTGGCGGCGGGAATGCGGCAGTTTTCAAATAAAATTTGCGCCGTGTCGGATGAATGCTGACCTAACTTTTCTTCTAATCGGGTAACGATATAGCCCGGTGTTTTAGTGGATACCCAAAACGCGCTTATCCCTTTTTTGCCGGCATTTTTATCAGTGACCGCCATCACAATCGCCACATCCGCATACTTGCCGCTGGTGATAAATTGCTTCACGCCGTTAATCACGTATTCATCGCCGTCTTTGACGGCGGTAGTACGCAGTGCACCAGCGTCACTGCCGACATGCGGCTCTGTTAAACAGAACGCACCTAACATGCTGCCTTGCGCTAATGGACGCAGCCATTGTTCCTTTTGCGCGTCATTGGCGTACATCATGGCGATCGAGCAAACCGGGCAGTTGTTCACAGAAATAACTGTGGAGGTTCCTCCATCACCGGCGGCGATTTCTTCCAATACCAACGCCAGCGATAAATAATCCATGCCGGCACCGCCCCATTTTTCTGGTACGGCCACACCAAACGCGCCAAGCTGCGCCAATTGCGTTAATTCTTCTTGCGGGAAGTGATGTTCTTTATCCCAGCGCGCTGCATTCGGCGCTAAACGTTCTTGCGAAAATTCACGCAACGCTTCGCGTATCATTTGGTGTTCAGATGTCAGTATCATAAATTTTTCTAGTGTGTTTCTATCTTAATTGGACTTACCACGTCAGTTGTGTACCGTCGTAATTGTAAAACGTTCCATTATCTTGCTTGGTACGGGCGGCAATGGTCGCGCGGATTCCTGCGGCACTTTGTTCACCGGACAGGGTTGCTCCTGCACCACCCATCTCTGTACGCACCCAACCCGGATGCATGGCAATGCTGACCATTTCCGGGAAGCTGTGTGCAACATCCAACAGAACCGAATTCAAGGCGGCTTTACTGGCGCGATACAGCCATGAACTCGCATCATTGCGCATCG
Organism: Solimicrobium silvestre; assembly: GCF_002976435.1. Lineage (GTDB taxonomy): Bacteria > Pseudomonadota > Gammaproteobacteria > Burkholderiales > Burkholderiaceae_D > Solimicrobium > Solimicrobium silvestre. The sequence continues at coordinate 166,541 of NZ_PUGF01000008.1, forward strand.
ATAACGAACCCATCATCGACGAAATTACCGCCAACCGGCCGTTGGAAGCAGCCACAATCGGTGCGATGATCGGTAGCAAGCGCATCGCTGCTAACACGTTGGTTTGCATAACGTGATTAAACTCGTCAGCGCCTGGTGTATCCAAACCTTCGGTACGCGTTCCGATAACACCGGCACTTAAAATGGCGACATCAATTTTTTCATCATCGAGCCGCCAACCAATGGCAGCACAATCATTTAAATCGGTCACGTCTAGCGGCAATGGTGTCGCACCGATTGTGGATAACTTTTCCAAATCAGCAGCTTGCCGTGCCGTTGCCAGCACGCGCCAGCCGGCGGCATGATATTCCTGCACCAGGGCTAAACCTATGCCGCGTGAAGCTCCGATAATTAAGACTGTTGGCATTTTTTTCTAACTATTTTTAGTTAAGATTCGGTAATCGGGCAGTAACTTCGATTTCAATTTTCATACGTGGATCAATTAAGCCGACCACCATCGCCGTTGCGGCTGGTCGGGCATTAACAAAATACTGTCCAAAAATTGGCGCGACTTGCTCAAAATAACTCGCGTCGGTGATTAAATAATGCACTCGAACTACATCATCCAATCCTGCTCCTGCTTGTTTTAATGCCGCTTCAATATTTTTAAAGATTTGATGTGTTTGGTCGATCAAGTCGGCATCTATCGTCATTGCGTCATAATTAAAACCGGTAGTGCCAGACACATGCACCAAACCATGCTCAACTACGGCACGGCTATAGCCTGCTAATTTTTCAAAGTCGGAACCGGATGAAATTAATTTTTTGCTCATATTTAATTCTCTAAATATTTGACGAAAAAAGGTGAGACCAAGCTCACCTTTTCTTTAACACACTAACGCATTAAGCCAATTCAATCGCCATTGCAGTACCTTCACCGCCACCGATACACAGTGTTGCTACACCGCGCTTCAAGCCACGTTTTTGCAATGCGCCGATCAAAGTACAAATGATGCGAGCACCGGATGCGCCGATTGGATGACCCAAGGCACATGCGCCGCCGTGTACGTTGACTTTGCTGTGAGGAATATCAAACTCACGCATTGCGGCCATTGGCACGGTTGCGAAGGCTTCGTTGATTTCAAACAGGTCGACATCTTTCACTGACCAGCCGGTTTTCTTAAACAGTTTTTGCATCGCGCCAACCGGTGCGGTAGTAAACCAGTTTGGTTCTTGTGCATGCGTTGCATGACCAACTACTCGCGCTAAAATTTTGCAGCCAAGTTTTTTTGCTGTTTCTTCGCTCATCATAATCAACGCCGCAGCGCCGTCATTGATGGAAGAAGAAGAGGCAGCGGTAATGGTGCCGTCTTTTTTGAATGCTGGTTTTAACGTTGGAATTTTGTCTAACTTGGCTTTTAACGGGCCTTCGTCTTTGTCGATAACGACGTCACCGGAACGACCTTTTACAGTCACTGGTGCGATTTCCCAGGCAAACGAACCATCTGCAGTTGCTGCTTGTGCACGCTTAACGGATTCAATGGCAAACGCATCTTGATCTTCACGGCTGAAATTATATTTTGCGGAGCATTCTTCGGCAAAAGTACCCATAGAACGGCCACCACCGGATTTTTCGTCACGGCTATAAGCGTCTTCCAAACCATCCAGCATCATGTGATCCATTACCTGACCGTGACCGATACGATATCCACCGCGTGCTTTTGGCAATAAATACGGTGCGTTAGTCATGGACTCCATACCACCGGCAACGACGATATGGTTAGTACCAGCCAAAATGGAATCATGCGCCATCATGGCCGCTTTCATCGCTGAACCGCACATTTTTGACAAAGTTACCGCGCCTACCGAAATCGGCAAACCGGCAGCCAATGTTGCTTGACGTGCAGGAGCTTGACCTTGACCAGCCATTAAGCAGTTACCAAACAAAACTTCATCAACCATTTCTGGTTTTACGCCGGAACGCTCTAAAGCGGCTTTAATGGCGACAGCACCTAACTGGCTTGCTGTTACTGATGAAAAATCACCTTGAAAAGCACCCATTGGTGTGCGAGCTGCACCAACAATCACAATGTTCATACTAATCTCCAAATTGTGCAGCCTAAGCTGCCGGGTTAAAGTCGGGGCCGGTGTTAATTCCAGATCCACGACTAGCTGACGAATGACAAAATCTAATTTCTTGCGGGTAAGGGAAAACGTCTTCTACATGGCCTTCCATTATGCGCTTTTTGCATGCCTGCCAGTATCCAGGCGTCAACAAATCGGCATGATATTTCATGAAATATTCACGTACTTTGGCGTTCCCCAATAAAAACGGTGCAAATTGCTCTGGGAAAACATCATTTTTTGCTATGTGATACCACGGTTCAGCAGCCATTTCATCTTCGTCGTTACGCGCTAATGGAATGCTGCGAAAATTGCAATCAACCGTGTATTCAATTTCATCGTAATCATAAAAAACTACACGCCCTAAACGGGTTACGCCAAAATTTTTGTACAGCATATCACCGGGGAAAATATTGGCGGCGACCAGCTCTTTAATAGCGTTACCGTATTCACGAATGCCATGTTCTATTGCCGCGTTATTGTGTTCTTTTTCTGCTTCCATTAACCAGATATTTAACGGCACCATGCGTCGTTCAATATACAAGTGCTTTATGACGACTTCATTTTCATTTTCTTCCAGGACAGAAGGCGCATAACGTCTGATTTCAGCCAACAACGATTCGGTAATACGGCTGCGCGGAAAAGTCACATCGGAATATTCTAGCGTATCTGCCATGCGACCTACGCGGTCGTGATTTTTCACCAGCAGATATTTTTCTTTGATCAATTCTTTAGTGGTGTCCTTAGGCGGCGGAAAGCTGTCTTTAATCACTTTAAACACATACGGAAACGAGGGCAGGGCGAAGACCAGCATGACTAAACCGCGAATCCCCGGTGCTTCTTGAATTTGATCCGATGAGTATCTTAAATGATGTAAAAAATCGCGGTAAAACAGGTTTTTTCCGTGCTTTTGCAAACCCAATACGGTATAAATTTCGCTACGCGGCTTGCGCGGCATAATGCTGCGCAAAAATTGTACGTAGGCGGAGGGCACTTCCATGTCCACCATAAAATACGCACGCGTGAATGAAAACAGGACGGTGATTTGCACCGGATCTAACAGCACCGTATCCAAGATCAAATGATTATGGCGGTTATGTAAAATCGGAACGATGAAGGGATATTCACGATTACCGTTCACCACTTTGCCAACGATATACGCGCCTTTATTGCGGAAAAATAAATTCGACAGCACTTGCAGTTGCTGATTCGGTTCAACCCGTTCTGCACCGATTAATTCATTTAAGCGCTGCGCGATCGCCGTTACATCACGATCCAAATCAGCGAAGGGTGTCTCTAGCCGGAAATTGGTGATGATTCTTTTCAGCGAATAATGAAAGCCATCATTGGCAGGGTAATACACGCGATAGGTGGGGAGGTGATCGCTCTCGATATAGTCGGTAGCGACAGCGGGGCGCATAAAAATAAAATCGTTGTTGTAATAATTACGATGCAACATTTTTGTGCACACCGAATTGAAGAAAGTTTCTGCCAATTCGGGTTGCATATGATCGATTAACAGCCCCATATAATGCAGCTTTACTTCGCGCCATACCGGATCGGTTAAGTCGGCTTCATCGTAGTCATCTTCCAGGATGGTTGCGCATTCGATGACCCGCTTATCGTAGTAAGAAATACGTTCCCGCGCGATTTTTTGTCCTTCTTTCCACTCCGCTAATTCAAAGCGCGTTTTTGCCTGTTGGCTCACTGCACGGAACAAACGGTAATGCTTGTTGAAGCCATCCAAAATGGTGCGCGCAATATCAAAAGCGATTTGCGAGGAGAGCAATTTAGGGAAGGCGACTTGTGGCATTTTACAAGGATCTCCAGGCGGCCAGCTTCGCCATATCAACACCAATTCCGCCGCACACAATAATTAACGGGCGATGAAATTCATGTAAAACGGGCAGATTCTGATATGCCACCGCCAACGCGGCACCGCAAGCCGGTTCCACCAAGGTGTGCATGTCGTCGGCAAAGCGCCAGCAGGCATCTACCGCTTGTTTGTCTGACACGGTAACACTGTGGATAACATGGGAACGCGTTAATTCAAACGCATGTTTGGCAACGCGTCTGGCTGCTAAGGTAGTGGCAATGGAAGTGATGGCTGGCAAGGTCACCAGTTCACCGGCTTGCACCGCCGCGTGAAAAGATGCGGCGCCTTCGGTTTCGACAGCAATTACCGGCACTGTTGATAAGCCATTGCGCTGCAAGCCTTGTACTACGCCGGACAATAAACCACCGCCACCGACTGAGCAAATTACCACATCAAATTCGGCCTGTTGCACTGCTTCATCGATCAAGGTGGCATTACCGTCCCAGATATCGGGATGATCAAATGGCGGGATATACACAGCACCGTCCAGCTGGCTCATTTGCAGCGCGGCCTGATTAGTTTCATCCCATTGTGCGCCACTGACAATTAATTCAACGCCTATCGCACGAATAGCTGCCCGTACGCTTTCCTGAGTCGCTTCCGGCACCAGAATGGTCGTTTTTACCGCCAATGCAGCACCTGCAATAGCCGCCGCAAATCCAGCATTACCACCGGACGGGCAAATCAAATGCCGCGCCCCGTTTGCTACCGCGCGCTGGCAAAGCAACCCGATGCCGCGCAACTTAAACGAGCCGGACGGCTGGTTGTTATCCATCTTCAACCAGACCGATTTACCGAGCTCGCTAGAGAGCGGCCTATGCGCCAATAACGGCGTAGAGATATGCAGAGGCTGCATGCCGGTTTGCATTTTTACTTAGTTTCAGCAAACAATTCACGGCCGATTAACATGCGGCGGATTTCGCTGGTACCTGCGCCGATTTCATACAACTTGGCATCGCGCCATAAACGGCCTACCGAGTATTCATTGATATAACCATTGCCGCCCAAAATTTGAATCGCTTCGCCTGCCATCCAGGTAGCTTTTTCAGCCGAATACAAAATCGCGCCGGCAGCATCTTTACGCAATGCGCGCACCGCTTCCGGATTTTTAGCGCGGTCACAGGCTTGACCAACAGCATAAACATACGCTTTACAAGCCATCATCGTCGAATACATATCTGCGATTTTACCTTGCATGAGTTGGAACTCACCGATCGGCTGACCGAACTGTTTACGATCATGGATATACGGCACAACCACGTCCATACAGGCTTGCATAATACCGAGCGGGCCGCCGGATAATACGGTGCGTTCAAAGTCCAAACCGGACATCAATACATTGACACCTTTGCCTAAGCCGCCCAGCACATTTTCAGCTGGCACTTCGCAATCTTGAAACACCAATTCACCGGTGTGTGAACCGCGCATACCAAGCTTGTCGAGTTTTTGTGCAATCGAAAAACCAGGGAAGTTTTTTTCGATCAAAAAGGCTGTCATTCCGCGTGGACCCGCTTCGAGGTCATTCTTCGCATAAACAACTAATACATCAGCGTCTGGGCCGTTGGTAATCCACATTTTGGTACCGTTCAGTACCCAACGGTCACCCTTCCAATCAGCGCGTAATTTCATGCTAACTACGTCGGAGCCTGCGTTGGGTTCGGACATTGCTAATGCGCCGATGTGTTCGCCTGAAATCAACTTAGGCAAATACTTGGCTTTTTGTTCTGGAGTACCGTTACGATTAATCTGGTTCACGCACAAATTGGAATGTGCGCCGTAAGACAGGCCGACCGAAGCAGAGGCGCGGGAGATTTCTTCCATCGCGATAATATGTGCCAGGTAGCCCATTTCAATGCCGCCGTCTTCTTCTTTGACGGTCACACCCAACACACCTAAATCGCCCATTTTTTTCCACAAGTCCATCGGAAATTGATCAGTTTTATCAATTTCCGCTGCGCGCGGTGCAATTTCTTTCGACGCAAATTGCTGTACTGATTCACGTAAGGCGGCGATATCTTCACCGTGGTCAAAGGTTAAACCGGGCAGATGTAACATGGATTCCTCGCTATGCTGTTTGTTGTGTTGGCTGTGCTTAAATATGTAGCTGCAAAATGATAACCTCAATTGACGTTAACGTAAACGTCAATTGAAGTCATAGCTTTTTAACTACGAATAACTATTGCCTTTGGCTTGATGTTTATTTCTGGCTTATTTTCTAACTTAGTTTCTGACTTCGATTCGGTTTTCAACTCAGCTTTCAAGATTCGCTGGCACTCTTCTTCGTGCGCGCTGATTTCGGTCAGCAATACATCAATATCTTCTTGTTGCTGCTCCAAAGCAGCGCGATGTTGCGCCAATACAGCAATAAAACGTTGTAATTGTGGCTCGGTATCTTTAGGCGAGCTGTACATGTCGACCAGACTCTTAATGTCAGATAATGACAACCCAAGTCGTTTGCCACGTAAAGTGAGCTTTAAATGTGTACGTTCACGCGCTGTATAGACACGATTTCGTCCGCCCGGGCCTTCCCGCTGCGGACTTAATAGACCTTGATCTTCATAGAAACGTATCGCACGCGGTGTAATATCAAACTCGCGCGATAATTCGGTGATGGTGTAGGTAATGGCGGGTTTAGTTAATGGCAACACGGTATTTTCTCTGAAACTGGGGTTAATAATAATGAAAAATCATGGACTTGCACACCAATTGGTAGGGGCGCCCCTTGTGGGTGCCCTTCGTTAATCAACGACGGGCGCCCATAAAGGACGCCCCTACTGGTTAACGTTCACGTAAGGTATATTGTATGGCATATTGCAACAGCTTGAATTCTCTATTTTAAGGTCGCCATGAATCCGCTAGAAACCCAACTCAGCTATCCGTTTGAAGACACGCTCCCCAAGCCGGGCGATATACAACGCGTTTGCGCTGGCGTGTATTGGCTACCGATGGGCCTGCCGTTTGCGCTTAACCATATTAATTTGTGGCTGCTGGAAGACGATAACGGCTGGACGATTATTGACTGCGGAATTTCTAATGATGACACCAAGGCGAATTGGGAAATTATTTTCGCACTGCATTTAAATGGCAAGCCAGTCACCCGCGTAATTGCTACGCATTGCCATCCCGACCATCTTGGTTTGGCTGATTGGCTGTGCGAACGCTGGCAAGTTTCGCTTTGGATGAGTGCCGGTGAATACAGTTTTGGACGCATGATGCAAGCGGGTTTAAGCGGGGTTGAGGGTTCATCTACCGTGCCGCATTTTCAGCGCCACGGCGTAACAGATCCGGCTTTAGTTGAGCAGTTATTAGGTCGTAAAAATTATTACCCCACCTTAGTTCCCAGCGTGCCAACGGCTTATGTACGCATGCAGGAACATCAACTTATCCACATTGGTGCGCATCATTGGCGTGTGATTACCGGCTTTGGCCATTCGCCTGAACATGTTTCTTTATATTGCGATGAACTTAGATGTCTGATTTCCGGCGACATGTTATTGCCGCGTATTTCTACCAATGTCTCGGTTTGGGCAATAGAGCCGTATGCTAATCCGGTGCAGCAATTTTTGGATTCGCTGGATAAATACTGCGACCTTGAATCCGACACCCTGGTGCTACCTTCGCATGGCAAACCGTTTAAAGGCATTCATATCCGGGTGCAACAATTGATTGATCATCACCATGCGCGCCTGGCCGAAGTGTTGGTGGCCTGCGTTACCCCGCAAAGTGCCAATGATATTGTGCCGATCATGTTTCTGCGGCCTTTAGATACACATCAACTGACGTTTGCGCTGGGCGAAGCGTTGGCGCATTTGCACCTGTTATGGTTTGCGGGAAAACTACAACGGAAGCTGGGTGAAGATGGGATTTATCGGTTTGTACGGAGTTAGTTTTTATTTTTTAATATACTGGGGCATATAAATAATTTTTATTCATTATTAGCTAATAAACACATTAAATTTACTACATACTAGTAAAAAAATTATTCTTTATCCCCTTAAAACCTATTAGATACGTTAACTATTTTCAAAAATAGGGGAGGGTATAGGAGAAACCTCCCCTTATCTGATTTTCAGCCCGAATTCAAGAAAAATTCGCCTCTGCGCTGAAAATATATATCCACAAATTCCTTAAATAAACCGCGCTAAGTTGCCGTTAAAGAGTAAATCATCGGCGAAATGGTGATTTAAGGAACCGTCATGTGCATACATCAACAACTGCCGTTTTTATTGCTTTTTGCGTCAACCCTATGCGTCGCCTCAGATGGCGTTATCCGGTTTACCGGACGCATTGTTGAACCAACGTGTATTGTACAAACGGAAACCTTACCAGCGCCCCGTTTAAATGCTTGCTCCGTTCATGTAGCGCTCAGCACTTCCGTTGATAGCGTGATCATCACGCCAGAATCACACATGCTCGTCTGGCGCGCCAATGACGTAACAAAACAAGACCTTCCAGTGAATCACTGGAAAATTATCCGGGTAAATTATTTATAAATAATAGTAAAGGTCGCCGACGAATTGGCGGTACCAGCCGTCACCGTTCCAGTGCGAATGTAGTGCGCATAAAACGGGAAATTATACGTGCCATTCTCCCCCGTTCCTAAAGTAACTTGATTGGGATAAGGCGGAACAAAAGTAGCTACTGGATTGACGCTCGGATCTGCCGCATAGCTCACGATAGCTCCGTTATAGGTAATTTGCACACCCAACCCAGTTGCCGTTGAACTTGCACTGAGCGGTAAAGTATTGCTCGTATTTGCGGAGTTGGTCGCGTCCGTAAGTACCGTCGACATGGTTGTGGTGGTGACTCCTGGACCTCCGGAGCAGACTAGCTGAATATTAAAAGGCATTGGTGGCGAGGTTGAGCCTATGGCTGGAAAATGATTTATAGCGAAATTGCCCAACGCAACGTTGATGGTGGTGCTGGTCACAACACAGGTTGGTTGAGTCAAACCAACGATGGTGACTCCGGTTAATGCAATCGGGAAAATCGAGTAATTAGCCTGTGTTGGTATAACATAATTCCCCACGGTTCCAGATAAAGTGCCGCCGGTTGTAATTGGACCTGTTTTAACCAGCTGAAGTGTCACCTCAGCTGAGGCGGTACTAGAATAAGATGTTGATGATGCAACAGTTACTGCGGCGGGCCAAAGATTATCATTGGCGCTGCCGGTGTTATGAATTTCCATGCCGATACCCGGAATGCTGGTGGGATAGACATTTGCTGTTGCCGTCCCTATTCCCTGATAAAGCAAACCTGTAAATGCAGCGGTGCAAGTGACGGTGAAGTTCCCAGTGTTTCCAGTGAATGTACCTGTATAAAGAACCGTACCATTTGCAACCGGTAATCCATTGGTCTGATAAGGATTAATAGAAATGGTACCTGGTGCCGTAATGAATTTCGTTCCAGCTACTGGGTTTTGCGAACAACTAGCAAATGCCTGCCATGAAGTCAGTAATAACATCAACATGCAAATTTTAATCAAACTAAATCGCCATACTCTTTTCAACATAATCTGATTTCCTATTACTTGGTGCTCACCATTTGCACATCGGATAAGCAACTTACGGTTAACTGCTGGAAAGGCAACTCATTTTCTGACTCTGCTTCTGCTGGCATGGTGTAGCTGGCAATACACTGCTGCTCTCTTCCCGCGCCCCATTTGACGGTGAGTCGCCCCTTGTCGGTCAGTTTGCGATTAAAGAACCGCCCACCTTGCGCCAACATACCAATTTCTTTGCCAGCTTCATCAAGTACTGTGGCACCAAGCGGTGGTGCCCTGCCATCCACAAGATTAATGGTCATTAATACAGCACGTCCTATTGTCGTTGAATATTTAAGCAACACAATAGCTCCAGCACGCGGCGCAATTTGTTGGGATGTCGTATCCAACTCCACGTTCATCCCACTACCTTTAGGATCAATAATGACGTCATTATTACTATAGGGAATCAAAAATGGAATTACGGCATAACCATCGCGATTAATCTTACCGCCATTGGCATTAATCACCGATGCACCTTCTGCTCCGGGCGCATACACAATACCAATTGTTTCACCCAAACTCGGCGCTAAAATTAAACCACCTTGATGCAATATCAGAGCACCACTAGCACTGATAGCCGATTGCCTGCCTTCTCCCGCGCTGTAAGATGCAGAGAGTTGACCGTATTGAGCAGCGTATTGCAGGCCTGCACCGACGATATTAGTACTATTAGTCGATGTTGAATTAGAACTAACGTAATTGTTATAAGCGTTATAGCTAAACCGATTGTTTTCGCCGACAGTACCATTCAATGCCACTTGCTCGGTTGTTTGATTATCGCCATGGCTTGCCGTAACTGACAAGGTTGGACGATGCATGAACGCTTCATTTCCCAACGGCAAACTAAAACTTACGGTGAACAGATTATGATAAATACCGGTTGCGTCAATTGTGCGTCCCAACGAAGCACCAAAAGTTCCCCAAGGGCGAGTATTTGAATATCCCGCCTGATAACTCACTGCACTTGGTGCTCCATTCCAATAATTTTGCGCAGTTCCATTCAAATACACGCTACCAAATCGCTCGCTAATCGGCTGGCTAAAACTAACTTGGAAGCTATTTTCCGGTAAAAGTAATGGCGATGTTATACCGGTCACTTCTTGTTCTACATGTAATAGTGCGGCGTTGCTCAGGGTAAGAAAATCACCGCTTGAATAACGATACGCCGCCAAGCCAAAATTGGTATGTGTTTGCTCCAGCACCTTGCTATAACTAAGACGCCAACTTCTACCCAGCAGCGTACTGTCTTGCGGAGCCTGCTTTGTTACTGATCTCGTCAAATCTACACCGATGGCACCCAAACTAGTATTTAGTGCCATACCTAATTGTGCGGAACTATAGTATTCAGCAGCAATACCGCCAGCGTAAGCAGTTATCCCGTGCCCTAACCCGTGTTGATAAATTACCTCAGAAAATATCGGCGCATCTTGTGAAGTAACATTGAGAAGCTTCCCAATTACAGCGCTGTATCTGCTTGCGCCAGGGCGTAGCAAAAGTACGCCAGCGGAATAGGGAACCGTGAATTGCTTTTGCCGGCCATCGGCCTCGGTTACGGTTACCACAAAATCACCGCTAGAACCGCTGTTGTACATATCGTCGATCTTAAATTCGCCTGGCGGTACATTTGTCTCGAAAATGACATTACCACCTTGGCGCACAGTCACTTTGGCGTTGGTTTCAGCCACTCCATGGATCACTGGGGCATAACCGCGTTGTGATTCGGGCAGCATACGGTCATCACTAGCGATCTGCACACCTTGGAATGACACGCTATCAAACAAATCACCATTTGAATAAGAGTCGCCGATAGTTAATTGCGACTTTAGGCTAGTAATATCATGCTGTAAATAACTACTATTGAGTTGCCAATGCCCGTTTTGTTGCGCAGTTTCAGTACTATTTGTACTGGTGTTAGTGCTATAGCTTCCGTTATATCGGTAACGCCAACCGTCAACATTGATCCCCAAGTTAATACCGGCGTAAAACAGATTGCTATCTATCTGACCGTTACTACTGTGGAACGAATTTAAGTTATAAGAAAAGAACCCTGCATCGATACCCTTATCCCAGTCGTCTGGGGACACATAACCGCGTGAAATATGGCTTAGATAGAGTTGTGGAATACTCAAAGACAAACGTAAATCAGATGAATCAAAATCGACCATGGCGGCCGGAATTTTTTTCTCTACATCAAAACACTTTTCACCATCAGATACACTTGGATCTTCCGGCGTTGGAAGTGTAGAAAACTCAACACCCATTTGTACCAACAGCCCCTTCGTCACACATAATTCAGCCTGATCTTTGCCTGGAATGGCGATAATTTCAATATCACGTCGTCCCAACCATTGCTGATTGATATAAACGTCGACGCGATATTTTCCTGGCAATGTTGGGTTTCCGTGAGTAAATTGCGAAACATCAATTTTATTTCCAATACCGCCTGCCAACATTGACGAATCAAATCCTCCATATAATGCAGTTGAAGCTGATTCAACCGTCGCACCATTGGACGAATTGTTATTCAAACCAGTTCCCATTGCCATGCATGCATTGCTCACAGCAACAGTTAGCACTAAAAGCGCTAACTGTCTGCTCAGCAAAGTAGCTAATGTGGCGAGGCAATTATCCATGGCAAGGAAGTCGTTTTTTCACTTAGCGAATTACTGTAGCAAGCTGACGCTGTGCTCTACGATTCCACCAAAATCATTCACCGTTAAGTAATTTAATTTGACGGGTTCAGTTGGGATTTTTTTTAATTCTTTGATAGGAAAATCTAAGCTAGTTCCTGGAGCCAACATTTCGGTAGATGCCTCATAACTTTTATCGCCAAAAATCAATGTTGTCGAACCCAATGACACGTGAAAAGCACTGTCATTGGTGGCATGCAGCACTAGCCCATCTGGCTTTTGAACTAATTCCCAATGGATTTGCGCAGCGGCCTCAACGGGAGTACCGGGCAAATTTTTGGGTCTGAAAAATAGTTTTATCCGGCTACGGATCGCCAACTGCATATAATTTGCGTCGTCGTCTTTTTTTGCTATCGGCATTGGAGGAACATCAAGAACATTCACCCAAAATACCGATTCTTTATCTTGCGGCAAAGGTTCATGAGTATAAACAATACGCACCGTTTGCCCTTTGTTGGAATCCACCCTGAATATTGGTGGAGTCGCGATAAAAGGGGATTTACCATTATCTGGTGTCGATCTTGCATCACCAGAATCCAACCATACTTGCACCAAAGAAGGTTGTGCTGTGGCGTTGTTCAACCTGAGCGTCACCTCTTTATCACTTGCGTCATAGATGACACGCGTACCGTTAATCACAATATTGGCATGAGTCTGAGCTGTAAACAACATGACCGCACAAAAGATAAGATGGTTAATTTTACGGCACATAGTTTTTGTGTTTCTGATAAGTAACATTTTTTAAAAAAAGGCCATCGAAATGACCTTATCGAAGCAGGTAATATTACTTACCTGCTTCCCACCAACATTGCGTATTAGATTAATTGTAAGCAATTGACCATGTAACGCTAGTATTTGCACTACCAGCTACCGCAGTTGCAGAAGAGATATATTGAGCTGTGTAGTAAAAAGTATTAACACCAGCTGTCAATGTTGCATCATTTGCAGTTACCTGATTTACATTAGTCGCCATATTAATAGCACCACCGGCTTGATTTACTAATTGAATTTGCACATTAGTGGCAGGAGCTGCGCTCGTAATTTTCAAATTACCAGTAACCGGATCAACATTTGGTCCAGCTTCAAATTGAATACGAGCTTTACTACCAGCTGTACAAGCGGCCAAGCCAATATTAAAAGCCGTTGCACCAGCTGTAGTACCAGCACCAGTCAACGCAGTAACACTTACTTGCGGCAAGGCAACTGTTTGAGTTACTGAAGCAGGAGCAACTGTACATGTTGTAGCAACGACAGTTCCTGTGAAATTAACAGTACCATCTGAAGCTTGTGCGGCATTCAAACCAGCAAAACCCAACGTAGCAATAACAGCACTTAAAAGAATTTTAACTTTCATGTATTTCTCCAAAAACGAATGTGAGGTAAAGAGGTATTACTTCAAAATATAAATAAACCCGCGAAATTTTGTAAATAAAGCTGACAACCAACATTAACAGCACATCACAAACATTGCCTATAATCATGATTGTTGATCGGATTATATCCATAAAGTTTCCAGTTAAAAACATTTACTTACATTTTGATTGTCAAAAAATGTGTCTTTCTCGTAAATGTGGTAAATCTGCACAAAAATTCAGCAATCACTATATTTATTTTCAACGTTTTCCTGATTTTTAAATTTCCATGCGGCAATTATTCATAATTTCGGCTAACTACCGTTAAGACGTTTTTGCCGATTTTAAGCTGAGATAAAGTCTGTTTGAACTAAATGTCAACAGGATCAACTTCCAGTGACCAGGTAATCCGTGGTTTGAGGGTGCGTAACTGTAACAACCACTCTTTTAAGAAGGCTTGCAGGGCAGGACGGGAATGGGATTCGATTAATAATTGAGCACGTTCCGAATTTGCCATTTTCATTAAGCTCATCGGAATAGGGTCGTGCATGATGATGCCTTCAGGCACATTTAATTCTGCAGCTTGCCGCAAAAATGCGATGGCAATCTGCAATTCTTTTGCTTCTGCACGCAGTAAGGCCTGAAATATAAAGGGTGGCAAACCTGCTTGCTGCCTTTCTGCCAGGCATTCCTTTGCAAAACGCGGATAATCATGCGTTTTCAGAGCGTGATAAAGAGGATGTTGTGGATAACGTGTTTGCACCAACACTTCACTAACACTTCCACCTTCTTTTTGCGCCGCACGTCCCGCGCGACCGGATACCTGCATTAATTGCGCGAACAAACGTTCGCCGGCCCGATAATCTTGCGAGAACAAAGCGTTATCTGGATTGATGACACCGACCAAGGTTAGATTTTTAAAATCATGCCCTTTTGCAACCATCTGCGTGCCGATCAAAATATCCACTTCACCACGATGCACTGTTTCAAAGGCGGCTTGTGCGCTGCCTTTCAGTCGGGTTGAATCCGCATCGATACGCCGAATTTTTGCGTCTGGAAAAAATTTTTGCAGATTTTCTTCAATCCGTTGCGTACCTCGTCCCAGCGGTTGAATATCCGAATTACCGCAAGTCGGGCACGATTTTGGTATCCTCAACTCAAAACTGCAATGGTGGCAGCGTAATTTGTGTTCTTGTTTATGCAATACTAAAAAAGCACTGCAACGCGTACAATTACTCATCCAGCCACAGGCATCACACGCAATAACAGGTGCATAACCACGCCGGTTTAAATACAGTAGTGACTGCTCACCTTTATCAAGACGCTGTTTTAATGCGGAGATTAACGATGCTGTTAGTCCTTCTTGCGGCCTGTCTTTCGCGATATCAATCAGACGCATTTTCGGCAATACCGCTGCAGCAACTGCCCGATCCGGCAAACTCAACTTAACGTAGCGGCCTGAAATTGTGTGCTGCCAGGTTTCCAATGACGGCGTAGCAGAACCGAGCACGACAGGAATGTTTAATTGTCTGGCACGCCAAATTGCCAGATCGCGTGCGGAATAGCGCAAACCTTCCTGCTGCTTATAGGATGGATCATGCTCTTCATCAATAATGATTAATTTAAGCGCTGGTAAAGAAGCCAGGATAGCTAATCGAGTTCCTAAAATTAGCCGCGCTTTGCCGGTATGTGCTGCCAGCCAGTGCAAAGTCCGCTCGCCTTCCGCCATACCGCTATGTAAAACTGCGACGGTTAATTCGGGAAAGCGCGCCTGAAAATGTCCCTGCAATTGCGGCGTCAGGTTAATTTCCGGCACTAAAATTAAAATCTGTGCGCTGGCATCTCGCGCCAGCACTTGCGCCGCCGCCTGCAAATACACTTCTGTTTTACCACTGCCAGTAACGCCATACAGCAAACTAGGTGCATATCCTTTGGCATCAACAATATGCTGCACAGCATTTTGTTGAGCGGCATTAAGTTGAGGCGACTCGCTTGGCTCGCCCTTTACCTCTAAACTCAAGCTAAGTTTTTTTAATGCTTTGTCTAAGGCGGTGGTTTTAGAAGTACGGCAATTTTTGGGGATGGCTGGAAGTGCAACTTCACCAAGAGGGCGTTGATAATAGTCGGCGGCAAAACTGCAAAGTGCTATCCACTCAGAAGAAACTGGGGATAACTGCTGCCTTACCGTAAGCACGGATTTAAGTTTGTCCCGCGGGATATCAGAATTCTGTTTCATCGCGACAATTAAACCAACCATTTCACGACGACCAAAAGTGAGCAGGGCAAACTGGCCTACTTGTGGTGTTTCTTCGCCAGTCCAAAGATAATCAAAGACCCGCTCCAATGGCGTATCCAAGACAATTTGGAGAATTTTTTCGCTCTGCAACTTAAAGTGATTTCTTAAGAAATTGGCTAACTAGTGGATTCATATGTGTGTTTTATTTAATCAACACCTGTGGACAACTTTGTGGAGAAACTTTCCCTAATCGCCTTAATTCACTCGGGCAACAGTATTTTGAAAACACAATAAAAGCGATACTTTAATAATTTCCATTAATAATCAATAACTTACAAAATAGGAGTTATTTTCAAAAAAAGCTATTGACAGGGAAATTAAATCAATTTTTTTGTGCATAACTTATCTCGGTTTCTGCATGCTCAATAAAATTAAGTTTTTTATTAACAAGCTTTATCAACGCATTTCGCCTTGCAAACCGCATGCAGCAACACTGTTGCAATGCACAACCATGCGCATATTATCTTGCGCATGTTTTTGCTACTATTTTTTCCGATTTGTTTACGTGTTACTACGTATAGCCTTACTAAATTCGTGCACTGCATCCACTAATACTTCCACCGATTCTGGTGCCGTAAATTGGGATATACCATGCCCTAAATTAAATACATGCCCATTACCGTCCGTCGGTTTGCCATAACTTTGAATTAACTCTTGCACTTGTTGACGAATTTGCTCAGGTTTAGCAAAGAGTGCCATTGGATCTAAATTACCTTGTAAGGCAACTTTATGTCCTATCTGTGCGCGTGCTTTGCCAAGGTTGACAGTCCAATCCAAACCGACGGCATCTGCGCCAATGTCGGCAATTTGATCTATCCACAATCCGCCGCCTTTGGTAAATACGATGGAAGGAATTTTTACGCCATTTTTTTCCGTTTTAACTAAACGCAGCACTTCACGCATGTAATCCAATGAAAAAGTTTGATATGCGCCGTCGGCCAACGCGCCGCCCCAAGAATCGAAGATCATGACGGCTTGCGCACCAGCATCAATCTGAGCATTTAAGTAGGTTGCAACCGCAGCGGCGTTGACACGCAAAATGTGATGCATTAAATCAGGCCGGTTATACAACATACTTTTAACAGTACGGAAATCTTTTGAGCCGCCACCTTTAACCATATAGCAGGCTAATGTCCAAGGGCTGCCTGAGAAGCCGATTAACGGCACCCGGCCTTGAAGTGTGTTGCGAATTTGCGTGACGGCATCAAACACATATTGCAAATTGCTCATGTCAGGCACTTGCAATGCGAGGATGTCCGTTTCGTCGCGTAATGGCCGCTCAAATTTAGGGCCTTCACCATCCTCAAAATACAAACCTAGTCCCATAGCGTCAGGGACGGTCAGAATATCTGAAAATAAAATGGCCGCATCAAGTTTAAAACGGTCTAGCGGTTGAATTGTGACTTCTGTCGCAAAATCTGGATTTTTTGCCAAGCTCATAAATGAACCTGCTTTTTGCCGCACAGCACGATACTCAGGCAAATACCGCCCGGCTTGACGCATCAACCAAACTGGCGTGTGCTCAGTTGGTTGGCGCTGTAAAGCACGCAGAAAAGTGTCGTTTTGTAAGGGAGTGTCTATAAATGACATGGCAAACTTTCTATAGTGCGATTAATTCAGAGCGCTATTATCGCTTAATTTGCCTATGTTGATAACGTCTTGAGAACAAACTCGAGCTCTTTTGCTGGACAAATTCACAGTACCACTATTCTGTGGATAACTTTGTGAATAGAATTTCAAACAGTGGCAACATTTGCCTTTAATAGAATATTGCTGATAACCAATAATTTGATATTCATCTGTCAAATATCAATAAAATCAATGGGTTATATCTTTGTTTTTATCCATCAATTAACATCAACTTGCTTTTATCGCTTTTTTTAAATTTTGTGTATAACAAATGTGCCAAGCCCATTTTACAATCCATATAACACGCTATCCGCAACCGTTTTTGTGTCTGGAGCGCTTGGTTTACTTAATGGTTACAAGTTTTTTTCGCCATGAATTTACCCATTAATTAACTCACATGTTGTTTCAATTGTGATGCTTCATTTGGTCATTGCAAAAAAAATGCCCTGCAATTTATGCCGGGCATGAATCCTTTATAAACAACAAGGAGGAGGAGATATTAGGTAACTCAATTCTTTATGATATTTATTTTCTTCTTTTTAGGGCTTACGCAAAATTGTTCCAGCAAGGCGTGCCGACGCAGGCAGTACGAATAGTACGGCAAGGAAAGCACAACGCCGCTGGGGCAATTTTGCGCAAGTCCTACTTTTCATAACTAATCATATATGGACTAGAGGGTAAAAATCTATGCCCTAAATAGGGCATTTTTCAGGATATTTCATCAAATTAATTGCTTTTTAATAAATTACATCTCAAATATATTGTGAAAATGGAATTTATTTTTATCCTGCGTTGAAATAACTCACCAAATACCGTTTTTAAAATCGATTGATTTATAGAGTTTTTCAGCATCACTTTTGTATCAAGCGATCTAGATGTTTTATATCCGAGCCGATAAAGCGCGTATTTCAGCAGCTAAACTTGGAGAATGTCCGTCTAAGTCATTTACTGCCTTATAAATCAATTGTCTGTTTTTTAAATTAAGGCGCAAATTTTGCTGCTCTTTGCTGAAATATTGCTTTAAATGTAATTTTGTTGCACGCCATATTCCCAGTAACATTGGCTTGAATAAAATAACGAACGCAACAAAACCACCAATCAATAAAAATTTAAACGTAAAAGCTGCCAATGCTGGCACTGCCGCTAATATCGGCTGTTCCAATGTAGTTAAGATCATGATTTTTCCTCGTTAGTTTTCTCTTAACAACATTATATTGCACTGCAATATATAATTCTAATTTCGTTTTATCATAGTGGTTATATACTCTATGAATGACCAATCTTTAATTCGGTAGAAAATTGATGAATTTTTTAACCTTAGATTTAAATTTATTGCGAGTATTTGATGCCGTCATGATCGAACAAAATCTGACCCGCGCCGCCGATAAATTAGCGATGACACAACCCGCCGTTTCAAATGCAGTGAAGCGCTTACGTCATGCTTTTAACGATGAATTATTGATTCGTACTGTTTATGGTGTTAAACCAACTCCCCGAGCAGAAAGTATTTGGCCAGCAATTCGCGAAGCGTTAAGTAAGCTTGAAGCTGCCATTGCGCCACCGACATTTGATCCGGCAAGTGCCTCGGCATCTTTTCGCATGGCAATGGCAGATTCAACGGCGGCATATTGGATGCCGCATCTAGTCCGTGAAATTGAGAAATGCGCGCCGGGAATTAATGCGCGCATGGTTCCGTTAGTGACCAGAGATCCGCGTTCGATGTTGCTGCAAGGAGATATTGATATTGCGGTAGGATTTTTCCCCGGCGTGGTTTCTCAATTGGCAGGTGGGCAAAGCTCAGCAAATAGCCCCATTCGCCATGCCAGTTTATATACTGGCCGCTATGTGTGCGTTATGCGCAAAGATCATCCTTTGGCAAATACGCCACTTACCCTGGAAACGTATTGCAACGCGCATCATTTGCTAGTTAGTTTTTCTGGTCGTGCGCATGGATTAATTGATGAAATTCTTATGCCAATGAAGCTGCAGCGACATATTATATTAACCGTCAATCAGTTTTTTACTGCCGGTCGCGTCGTGGCAAATTCCGACTTATTAACAGTATTGCCGCAGCATTTAATTTCATCAACAGGAATGGCGAATCAATTAATCTGGAAAGAATTACCGATTAGTACTCCGGCAGTCAATGTTGATATGTTGTGGCATGAGCGCGAAGCGCGTAATCCGGCACACAAATGGCTGCGCGAAAATTTGATTAATTTGGTAGAGCAAACCTTAAACTCAGAAAACCCACAAATTGAACATCAAAACGCATTGCTATAGGAGCTATCTACTCTCTTCTACGCAACGGCCTTAATTTGCTCCTTTTGATCAACTGGGAGATAAATAGTAAACCGGGTACCTTTACCAACTACGCTTTTAACAGTGATGTTACCGTTGTGCTTATTGATGATGCCATATGCTAGTGATAAGCCCAATCCCGTTCCGCTACCAATCGGTTTAGTGGTAAAAAATGGTTCAAAAATACGATTCAAATTTTCGGGATCAATACCGCAACCCGTATCCGTAACTTTGATCCAAATCCAATTAGCACCTTCGATTATTTCCGTTCCAGTGCTAATTGCAATAACGCCCTTGTCCTTTATGGCATGCGCTGCATTAATAAAAAGATTCATGAATACCTGATTCAATTGCGAAATAATGCACGGCACTAGCGGCAAAACACCGTAACGTTTTTCTATCGTCGCTTTATATCTAATTTCATTTTTAACGATGTTCAAGGTGCTATCCAACCCTTGATGAATATCGGCTTCTTGCCACTCTGTTTCACCAACATGAGCGAAATCTTTCAATGACTGAACAATGTCTTTTACTCGTCTTAATCCGTCCAACGATTCTCTAACCAGATCGGCCATATCTTCTTTGACGAACTCTAAATCTGCATTTTTATTAATCGCTGCAATCGCATCTTTAGTTTCACTACTGAGTGTTAATGATCCAATCGCCGTATTGTATTGTTCAATAACACCGAATAAAGTCGTGACGTAGGTTTGCATCGAATTCATATTTGAATTCACAAAACCGATCGGATTATTAATTTCATGCGCAATACCAGCGGCCAATTGTCCTACCGAAGCCATTTTTTCTGCTTGCAGTAATTGTTGATGCGCTTCTTGTAATTTTTTAATTAAAGCTTGCTGCTCTTCCCCTTTACGCTGCAAATCCACTTCCATATTTTTGCGCTCAGTAATATCGGTGAGCGAGCCGACCACCTCAACCGGCTTACCGTCCTCATCGCACACCAACCGCAACATATCATTCATCCAAATATAGTTACCGGCACTACTTAAGAATCGATATTCATAAGTACGTTGGCCTTCTGAAAAAAGTAGCGCCAAACTGGAAAATATTTGGGCAGTATCGTCGGGATGAATATGATTAAACCAAAAATTCGGATCTTCTATCATTTGCTCAGGACGATAACCAAGGACATGGAATGCATTGCCACTCACATAGGTCATCCTAAAATCCCCGGTGGGAACACTGGCGTAAATAATAGCCGTCGTATTGTCGATCAAATACTGCAGCCTTGAATAGCCGGTTTCCTTTTTAGGAACCACCAGGCTTTTCACCGCAGGAGCGACTAACTCATCAAATTCTTCAAACTCAAATGACATATTCATCTCTCTTAAGCGTTAACATAAATAGTCACGGATTAATTAATATTAGGAGTACCTGCAAATATTTTATTCAAGCAGCACAGAACCATCTGTGCCCCACTTAACTTTAGTAATACCCGGCTCTTCCATTTCCAGTTTCTTTGCCTCAAATTCTTGCGGCGTAATTTCATTTTTTTGTAATTTAGATTCGTTAAGTAACAGCCGCTCCGCTAACGCATTTCCGTACTGTAAAAGCGCCAATCGTACAACCTCTTCTAAATCAGAAACATTCCACGGCTTTTCTATGTAGCGAAATACTTCGGCTTCATTGATTGCATCCAGCAGGGTTTTAAAATCCGCTGACGCACTTAACATCAGGCGAATAGTTTCAGGTTGGATCGCCTTTGCCAATTTAAGGAAATCAACGCCACTCATGGCCGGCATATGGTAATCAGAAATCACCAGATTAAATTGTGCTTCGCCTAAGCGTTTAATTGCATCGATCGGAGAGGTATGCAGTTCAAACAAAAGCTGTTGCTCATTCCCGATTTTCCTCAATGCACGCTGCAATGAGTGCAGCACATTTTCCTCATCATCCACTAACATAATACGTTTCATACATGCCTCCCGCTGTTCCGAATTTTTAACGTCATATGCACGCCGCTAGAGACGCTATGAAGTATTATTTTTTCGATGATGTGTTCATTTAATACGCAATCTGCCGGAATTAATAAAGTCCCGTCACGTGAGATTAAATCAGTGAATAAAACCATACCGACAAGTAAATTTTTAGGTGTTACTTCATGATGATCCTGTACATCGCCATTCTGATGATTAAACACCTCTTTAAAGGCCGCAACCACACGCTCGCTATACCGACTACCTGCCGAGCGAATAATAATGGCCTGCGCTTCTTCTGCCGGCACTCTGCGCTGCACCAGACTTCCCGTTTGCAAATTATCGTAATCGCTGGCAATCGCCAAGACACGCGCCCCGATGGGAATCTCATCTTCCATTAAACCGTCGGGAAATCCTTTGCCATCAACACGCTCATGTTGCGACCGTAAAATTTTTGCGGTTGCCTGCAAATCTTCAAGAGGCATTAAAACTTGCTCCGCTCTTATCGTATGCTTGTGATAAAGGCCTAATTCCTCACCATTCATTTTATTCATCGGCATGCTTAATAAGTCATCAGAAAATCCAATTTTTCCAATATCAACCAATAATCCAGCGACAAAAATATCTTGTACTTCATTAAAATCGAGTTTCATTCTGACGGCAATTTTCCTAGCAATGTCTGCGACCCGACGCGAATGTCCGGCTAACTTTCCTCCACGCATATCAATCAATGATGAAAACACTTTGATCGATGTCAAAAAACTTTCTTTCAATTTTTCATTGGCAGTTTTAAGTGCCTCCGTACGTTCTTGCACTTTAAATTCAAGGCTGGCATTCAGATTTTTAAGTTCTTCATTTTGTGAGCTGGTCAGCGCTTCCAATCGCAATTTTTCATCAAACAAATATTTTCGCTCCAGCGCTTGTTTGACGATCAATAAAATATCATTTTCGTCCCATGGCTTGGCAATGTAGCGATGTATTTCACCGCGATTAATGGCCGCAATAATGGAGTGCACTTCAGAAAATCCTGTCAACAATATCCGTATGCAGTCAGGCCATTTTGAACGCACTTCTTCAAGAAATTGAGCCCCGTCCATTTCCGGCATACGCATATCTGAAATAACCAGATCAATTTGCTCTGACTCCATTATTTTTAAACCTTCTCGACCACCTTCAGCAATGAATACCTGATACCCCTTCGCGCGGAATAGCCGCCGCAGGGATGATAAAATATTCGGTTCATCATCAACGCATAAAATTTTTGCCGATTTTGAATCAGTGGTTTCAAGGCTCATTCGCTTGTCCCTCGTCATCTGATTCAGCGTAATCATGTTTGATCGGCAGAGTAATAATGAAACTCGTCCCTTTGCCTAACTCACTGACGACTTCGATGTGGCCATTATGTTTTTGGATAATGCCGTAAGAAAGAGAAAGGCCTAATCCGGTGCCTTTCCCTATTGGCTTAGTCGTAAAAAATGGGTCGAATATTTTGCTTAAAATATCTTTAGGAATACCAGAACCGTTGTCCTCGACAACGATCTTGGCGTTATCATTTTCCCGGCTGGTTCGAATCACAATTCTGCCGCGCTCAGCGCCAATTGCATGCGTGGCGTTCATCACCAAATTCATAATGACTTGATTAATTTGTGAAGGAAGACATTCAACATCAGGGATATCGCCAAACTCTTTAATGACGTCCGCTTTGTATTTGATTTCGTTGTTGACGATATTCAACGTGGAGTTCATCCCTTCGTGCAAATTGCTCCATTGCCATTCCTGATTAGAATCGATTCTGGAGAAGTCCTTAAGATCTTGCACAATTTTCCGGACCCGACCAATCCCTTCTTTAGATTGCAGCATTAATTCTGGAATATCTTCTTTTAAATATTCCAATTCAATTTTTTCTTTAATGTCTTTGATCTCGGCAATCACAGAAGCAGCGGTAATATGCTGCTCCACATTTTCATAAGCATGAATCATTTCAAACAGCTGGCTTATGTAGTTTTCGAGTGTCGTAAAATTTGAAAATATATACCCAATCGGATTATTTATTTCATGCGCAACGCCCGCCGCGAGCTGACCAATAGAAGCTAATTTTTCGGACTGTACCAACTGTTCCTGCGCCTTAAATAATTGTGAATTTAATTCAGTCAAATCATTATTGCGACGTATCAGTTCGGATTCGATTTTTTCCCTTTCACTGATATCCAATTCCAGTTGAATATTTGCTTCGGCTAACTGCGCAGTTCTTTTTTTAACCAATATCTCTAAATCGGAATGCGCCAGTCGTAATGATTTTTCAGCTTCCTTGCGCTCAGTAATATCTTCTAAGGTTTGGATTGCACCAATGATGTCGCCTTGTTTATTCAGTAAAGGTGCCGCTGTAAAATGCAGCCACAAACCGCTTTCACCTAAATTTTCAAAATACGCATCGACTTCGCAAGCACCTTTAGCAAGAAACGATGGCTTTATTTTGTCATTAAAAAGTCCAAAAACATCTTCTTCCACTTTGTTGTGTAACATCAGATCAGCCAATACTGGGCGCTGGGTACGATAGAAGGGCATCCACTGTTTTTTTGTTTCCAACATAAAGTCGGAAGAAAATCCTAATACGTGCTCACACGCTTTATTCCAATGCGTGATGACATGATTTAAATCGAGGACAAAGGTAGGAACGGGGCTGCAATCCAAAAAATGTGCAAATTCCACACTGATTTTTTCAAGTGCCTTTTCCTCATGCAAATCTTTACGCACAACAGGAGCCCGGTACATATCATCCGCTTGATTTTTTTCATTCATCGCAGATGTTGGGGTCACATAAATAGGGGAAGATTCATTAGTCACATCGCCTCCGATTACGTAATTAAAATTTGAGCAATTTCCTCAAATTTTTTCGCAGAGCTAACGAAAATCTGATTGCACGCTTGCTCATCCAATTTAATATTATCCCAAACGAAGGGTGAAATTTTTGGTACGACGGCACGCTCGTCATTTGAGAAATCAAGCGCCAACGCGAAAATATTCGCCAGATGAATAACTCCCGCTAAATGAACCACTTGCTCACCTTCTTCCGGATGATGCTGAGACACAGCCAATTGCATTTCCTCTGGAAATTTCCAATGTTTAGCAACGATTGTGCCGATCGCACTATGATCGGTTCCTAGCGTTTCTCTTTCAGCGATAAGAGGATCACAGTTATGCAACTCCTGATACTCCAGCGTTTTTTCATACTGCCCGGAATATTGCGTGGCGAGTACCAGTTTGCCGATGTCATGGATCAATCCCGCGATAAAAGCATATTCCTGGTTGCTACCAATATGTGCGGCAATTTCTTTAGCGCACACGGCAGTGCCAATAGAGTGACGCCAAAACGAGGGGAAACTAAAATTTTGTAATTCGGTTGCGCTGAAACTGCTGGTAATCGCCGAAGTTGCAATCAACATTCTGACATTTCTAAAACCCAAAATAACAATTGCTTCATGTACGCTAGAAATTTTATGCTGCATCCCATAAAAAGATGAATTCGCTAGCCGCAGCGTTTTAATTGTTAACACATGATCGTAGGATATTTTTTTTGCGATGTCGTCAATATCAATATTTTCTTGATCTATGCTGCTCAGAAGTTCAACCACTATCGCTGAAAGAGCGGGTAATTTTTGCACGCTGTTTGATATTTCATTCGGGTCGATATTCTTCATATTTCCCCCACCGTCAAAAACTGGATAATGTAATTTTTTAATTGTTGATTCAGTTTTTCATGTTCAGTCAGTTTGAATAATTTATCCAAACGTGCCAATTTTTTTTCCAGTTTTAATTTTTCGTTCTGAGCATTTTCTGCCTCAGCTTCAGCATCGAACTCCTCCTCAATTTCAACCTCAACTTCCTCAACCTGATGGCGTCTTAGCGAAGAAATCATCGAGTCGGTAAGTACGGTTCCGCCAGGTAGTAATTTTTCGTTATGACTACCCATCAGGTTCGTAGAAAGCACCATGCCGGCAACAGCATCATCAAGTGGAATGAGTTTGTTCATATCCTGATCAATTTTCCTGAAAAAAGGTAATTAGTTTGCCTCTGGATTTTGAGCTTTCGCCCATTGCTCTCCAGTTAGCCAGATAATTAAAATCGGAAATACCAAGCGAGAATTTTTTCCCTGCTTCCATCTTGGTAACGATGCTGTTAAAGCGAGGTAAAATTTCATCAATGTGCGAACCTAATACAGACGTATTTTTAAAAAGTATTTGTTCAGTCGCTATATTGGCAAAAGCAATCATGCCATCTTCGTCGATACCGAGCATCGGTATCGGGATGTATTGCAGCGCTTCTCGCGCAATATCTAAACTGGTTTCATCCCGATCTATCTGTTTTTCTTTGAGTTGTAATATCTCGGCCAAATGTCGGTTCGCCGCCGCCAATTCTTGATTGGCCGTTTGAATTTCCAATCCTAAGCGACGGTTTTCATCCGACATTTCTTTTTGCGTAAATGCTTCGGCAATCTGATCCCGTAGCTGTTGATCATCCCATGGCTTCGTCAAAAATTTATAAATAGCACCTTCATTGATCGCATCGGTAATCGATTGCAATTCGGTATAGCCAGACAGCACAATTCGTACCGTTTCAGGGTAGCTTGCTTTAGCCTGACGCAAAAATTCAACTCCGGTCATTACTGGCATACGCTGATCTGAAACAATCACATCCACTTTTTTTTCTTTTAAAATCTCCAAGCCTTCTAAGCCACCATTTGCCGTTAAAATTTGATAACCATCCTGACGAAATAATCGTTTAAGCGCCGCCAAAATATTCGGCTCATCATCGACTAATAACAAGGTTCGGCTTACTTTTGTGATGCGAAGTAAATGGTTAGGAAGTACGGTTTTTTTGGAAAGATAATCGGCCGTCTGTTCTCGCGGCATTGGCCGTGACAAAAAATATCCCTGAATCTGGTCGCACATATTTTTACTTAAAAACTGGCATTGCGCTTCGTGCTCTACGCCTTCAGCAATAACTTTAATTCCCATGCTGTGCGCCATTGAAATAACGGCATTGGTGATCGCTGCATTGCCTGAATTTTCAGTAATATTATTAATAAACGACTGATCAATTTTGACAAAATCAAAGGGGTAATGTTTAAGATATCCCAAGGCCGAATAACCGGTTCCAAAGTCATCCATCGAAATTAAAAAACCCTGCTTTTTAAACTCTTTTAATATTATTTTCATCGCATCGGAATTATGCAAAAACAGACCCTCTGTAATTTCCAATATGATGAAGCGCGGATCAACTCCCTGTTCAATTAAAGTTCTTAATAAATTTTGTGTAAACAGTGGTTCTAGCAATTGTTTCGGCGAAATATTAATCGCGATAGGCTGCACATCAATTCCCTGTGCTTGCCATTGTCGAATGTCCTGACACACTTGCCGGAAGATCCATTCACCAAGTTTATTGATGATAGAAAGCTCTTCCGCAATGGCAAGAAATTGACTGGGTAAAATTAATCCGCGAACTGGATGAGCCCATCGAATCAACGCTTCCATACTGACAATTTGGCCCGATTGTAAATCGGCGATTGGCTGATAATATAAACAGAACTGATTATTCTCAATGGCGTTGTAAAGCTCATTGGCAATGGTGATACGTTCCATTAAGCGTGCATCTAATTCCGTATTAAAAAATTGGTAGCGATCACCGCCCAATTCTTTTGCCTGATTCATTGCACTATTCGAATACGTAATCAAGTTCTCTATGTTCTGGCAATCCTGCGGATATAACGCGATTCCCATGCTGCAGGTTAAATGAATTTTTTTGCCATTGATTGGAAGCGGGGCACGAATAATTTCATTGATTTCATTACAGATACGATCCACATCGCTCGATTGTTCAACATTGCTTAAGACGATGGTAAAAGTGTCGCTGCCCCAATACGCGACCAGATCATCTTTATGCAAATAGCCATACAGCCTGGCTCCAATATCTTTCAGTACTTGATCACCAGTTTCATACCCTTCACCATCATTAATAATTTTAAAATGATCCAATCCTAATTTGATCACGCTGATGGTGCTGGCTTTGTTTTCAGCAAATTGTAATAAATGGGTTAGTTGTTTTTTAAACGAGTGCCGATTTGGAAGTCCGGTTAAACCGTCGTGGTTTTTTTGAAATAATAACTGTTCTGTTGACGCCAATAACTGCTCAATATGATGACCATGTTCATGCTGAATTTGACTCAGCGCAAACGTATCGCCATAACAGTAAGAATCCAGCGCAATGCCAATATCAAAATACATAACCTTGGTCAGTGCATCCATGTATTGGATCAGGTCATAGACATTGCTGTTACAGATGCTCCAAATAAGCGGTCTTAACAACGCGTTATATTTACTATAAACGGCAATATAGGCGCTAAATGGCAGGCCTAATTTGCGGTGCGCAAGGCCCATGGCAATACGCCCGCGTACATATTTTTTGTCATAATTTCCATTAATTAATTGATGGAAATTTGAAATTTGTTCGTCGAGAATATTTTTTTCATTAGCGGAATCTGTCGCGTGCGCGTCTTTAAATACGCAATATATGTAGCTGGAAAAAGCGTTATTGATTTCATTTTTATACGCCGCTAGCTTTGTACTCAAATCAAGCATGGCATTCACATCACTACGTGTGAATTCAAGGTAAGTGAATCGATCCAGTTGTATTTCTTCCGTCGTGTTAACGGCTTTTAAAAAGGTATCGATTTCTTCGTCAACTGAACTGATGGCTTCGTTAGGCATAATCACCTTCATGTTTTATCACTTCAACAATGACACAGTCGTAGAACTTACTCAAAATTGTTCCGGCAACGAGTTTATTAAACCCTAGCCGACGCAGACAGTAATTAGTACGTTAAAGAATACATAACGCCGTTGGAGCTGTTTTGCGTAAGCCCTAATTCGGTAAGAAACGACTCTTCAGGATATGTCAAATTGAAATTTTTACTAGGTTAACGACGAAGCCAGCTGAATTGTTTTGTATCGATTAATTAACCTTATGCAGCTTCAGCATATGCCCACAATTTTTGATTGAGTTGTTCTTAAACTGTGCAACAAGATCGAACGAATGTATATGCCCTAAATAGGGCATTTTCTCGATTTTTTGGGCGTGACTAGAAGGGGAATTGAGAGGAGTTATAGCAGGTAATTAATGCAAACGAGCAATAAATAATAACAAAACAAATACTCAACCTGTTTTTTTAAAAATTTAACGTATTTAATGGCTTTACCAGCCATTAAAATCAGAATAAATGACAGTATATTTTAACCACAATGTTTTTACTTCCCCTTAGGGGAAAAAATCATTTTATATACTATAGTATTCTAAAATTAAAATCCAACATTTACCCCCCCCAACAAGTGATGACGGGTTTTTCGAACAGATTTTTAACGATTATTTAATCGGTAAATGAGTGGTATTTTTAACTTCTTCCATCACCGCATAAGTATGTGTCTCACGAACACCACCGAGCTGCAATAATGATTTACCTAAAAAGTCACGATAAGCATTCATGTCTTTAACACGCGCTTTGACTAAATAATCAAATCCGCCTGCCACCATGTGACATTCCAACACTTCCGGTATCGCTTGAACGCCACGTTTAAAAGCATCAAACACGTCTGGAGTTGTACGATCTAGAACTACTTCAATAAAAACGAGTAGTGCAACATCAAGTAATTGCGGATTGAGTTGAGCGGTATATCCTAAAATATATCCAGACTCTTGCAACTTCCGCACTCTCTCCAAACACGCTGCTGGAGATAGATTGACACGGTTTGCCAACTCTACGTTACTGATGCGGCCATCGTTTTGTAATTCGGCCAGAATTCTTTTACTGATTTTGTCGAGCATAAGAAAATCTCATATGTAAATTATATTCGGTGTAATTTTCGCACAAAATACTTTATTTTGCTATCGCCCCTAATTACCAGAATTAATCATTGGTAATTCCCTATAAAATCAATCGTTTATTGATTTACGAAAATATTTTTTAATTCTATTTATTTACTACACTTCAAT
>NZ_PUGF01000010.1 GCF_002976435.1 Solimicrobium silvestre
GTGACTAGTCGCCGGTGTAGCAGGGGTTTTGAGTGGCATGCCACTCACCTGCGGAACGGTCTCCGCATGCAGGCGGAGACTCCCTCCCTATAGGGATACAGGGTCTACCACCGGCCCCAAGCCTTAAGTTTGTCATTCAGGCTGATTAATATAAATCTTCGCAATATCTTCTTAGAAGTTGAAAATACGTCAAAACCGTCTGATATGCGGCTTGATTTTGAATTGCTTTCGGAGCTAATCCGATGCTTGTAGGTCGGGGGTAGCCCGACAGCTACCTGCCTTTTTTTCGTCGCCAAAAAAGGTAGGCCAAAAAAGGCGACCACGCTATTTCGGAAACCCCGATTTTTCACAGGGAAAATGGGAAAAGTTCGAAACTCGCTGCGCTCAAACAGCGAACCTTTCTTATCCATTTTCCCTGTGAAAAACCGGCCGAACTAGAAGTGGGGGTAGGGCAAAAGCAACTTCAACAGCAACGTCAACGTCAACTTCAACTTCAACTTCAACTTCAACTTCAACTTCAACTTCAACTTCAACAGCAACTTCAACAACAGCAGCAACAAACCTTAACTCGCTTGGTGGGTATCATCAGTTGGTAAGTTATTGAGTTATAAAAAACACTATAAAACCGTCTTTTGTTCACAATCAATGAGCTTGAACAGTTCAAATAAGCACAATGTAGTTAAATTGTTTCAATTTTCTCCATCAGCAATTCGCAAATATCATTCCACATGCAATACAATTATCGTCCCGACTTTTATTGACATCATTGACATGCAAAATTCAGTTTCTCTTCTTAAACGGGTACGAAAACCGTTAGCGCGTGGTTTTACTTTAATTGAAATCATGGTGGTCATTGCAATTTTGGGAATTATGGCGGCCGTCGTTGTTCCTAAATTGGTAGGACATACCGATACGGCAAAAATCGCCGCTGCCAAACAAGATATCGCTAATATTAAGCAAGCGCTGATTTTGTATAAATTAGACAATCAACGTTACCCGACGACCGAGCAAGGTTTGCAGGCATTAGTCGCCAAACCAACGACCGGCCCAGCTGCAAATGGCTGGAAGTCCGATGGCTATTTAGAAAAACTCCCAAAAGATCCTTGGCAAAACCCATATCAATATCTCAGCCCTGGCATACACGGCGAGTTTGATGTGTTCTCCTATGGCGCAGACGGTCAGCCGGGCGGCGACGGAATTAATGCTGACATCGGTTCTTGGGATTTATAGTGCGCAGCATGCTGACTAGCGCTGCTAAACCTTCCGCTGCTAAAACTTCACCTCAAGCACATCGCAAGGCCGCTGGATTTACCTTGCTGGAGCTGCTGGTGGTGTTGGTGGTTGTGGGTATTATGCTCGGCATGGTCAGTATGAATGCGTTACCTAATAAGAAGCAGGCTTTACTCGGTGACGCGAAACGCGTTGCCTTGTTATTGCAACTTGCTCGTGAAGAGGCCATTGTGCGGAATCGCCCAGTGGCTTTTGAGCTTGATAGCGAGCAGTTTCGGTTTTATGTGCGCGGTGACAGTGGCTGGCAATTATTGAACGATAATGATTTGTTTCGTGAGCGTAGTTTTAAAAATTCCCCGCTAGCTATCACGATGCAGCCAAGCCCGAATCAAACAGCGTTACCGCTAAAAATAATCTTTGGACGTGAACCGGTTGATAAGCCGTTCACGCTGACATTCGGCTATGAAGATGCCACGGCAACGATTCAAGCTGATGGCATTGGACATTTTTCCGTTGAATAACCGTTGAGCGATATGTATTTTAAACCCACTAGCCGAGCAGCCAAGATGCTAACTATGCCAAGTAAAAAGCAGGCAGGATTTACTTTGTTAGAAGTGCTGGTTGCTTTGGTGATTGTCGGCGTGGCATTAGGTGCCAGCTTGCGAGCAGTCGGTAGCTTAACGCAAAATAGCAACCATTTACGCGCCTCGATGATGGCCACCTGGTCGGCTGAAAATCGTCTGTCGCAAATCCGTTTATCGACTACCTGGCCAGATGTAGGGCAAAGTAATTTCCCTTGCCCGCAAGGTGATTTACCGCTGGTTTGCCTTCAGGAAGTGATCGCTACGCCGAATCCTTCGTTTCGCCGGGTTGAAGTCAGCGTCGTTGATGAGCGTTTTCCAGAGCGCCGTATTATCAAATTGACGCAGGTGGTACCGAATGCGTTGTAAGATGAAAAGCCAGGGTTTTACCCTCATTGAATTGCTGGTCGCAATTAGTATTTTGGCGATCGTCGCGGTACTGGGCTGGCGCGGCTTGGACAGCATTGTCCGTAGTCGTGAAGTATTAACCGCGGAATTGGAACAAACGCGTGGTCTGCAACTGACCTTTGCACAATTGCAAAGCGATTGCGCGCAAAACGTAAATCCATTTAATTACCCCAATTTGCCAGAAGGGCGCTCAAGCTGGATTGAGCCGCAACGGTTGATATTGATACGTAATGTATTCTCGGACGATCAGGCTCCTGCCATGCAAGTCGTGACCTACCGTTTGCAAAATTCTACTATCACTCGTTTTGAATCCATCAGCACACGTGATTTGACCGTGTTGACGCAATTGTTGGCGCAGGCGCGAAATCCTCCTGATCAGCAGGTTGAAATCGTGATGCAGAAAAAAGTACAAAGCGTGGAATTTACCGGCTATCCAGATAGTTCAGTGGCCGCAAATTCGACTACATCTACTGCTGGAAACACAAATTCGACTAATTCCCCTGGTAATCCTGCTCCAGGTAATCAGCCTGTCAATAATGGCGTGCAAAATGTGAACCAGGCTAATGCGACAACGGGTTTGCAAGTGTCTTTGCAATTGCAAAATAATGACAAAAATATGCTTAAGATATTTATTTTGGGCGGAGCGTAATGCGTCGCAGCCTTGTAACGCTACCCAGCGCGCAGCGCGGCGTGGCAATTGTAACGGCGCTGCTGCTGGCCGCGTTGGCAATTACCTTGGTAATGAGTTTATTTGGACAGCAAAATGTGCAAGTACGCTCGATTGAAAATCAGCGTTTTCAATTGCAAAAACAATGGGTGATGCGCGGCGCTTTAGATTGGGCGCGCCTAATTTTGCGCGAAGATGCCAGGGTAAATCGGGTAGATTATTTAGGTGAGCCTTGGTCGGTACCGCTGGAAAGTACCCGCCTGGATCAGTACGTTGATAACGGGCGCGGTAGTGAAGATGATACAGATGCCACCTTGTCTGGTTATGTTATTGACGCAGAATCGCGTTTAAATTTGACCAATCTGGCCGTAGCAGGGGTTGTTGACCCAGCTACTTTGTTAGCGTTTGGGAGTTTGTTAAGCGGGCAGGGGATGGATCCTGGCTTGGCAACGGCTACCGCCAACATGGTCGCTTCCACCCAAGCAAAAGCCACACAGTTTAATTCAGACGGTAGCGTGGGCGCGGCTGCGGTATCCGCTAAAATTTTGGCGTTAACGCAAGTTGATGATTTGTTGGCGATTCCGGGATTCACCCCTGCCACTGTCGCAAAATTGCGCGAGTTGGTGGTATTTTTGCCAGTGGCGACGCCAATCAACATAAATACGGCATCCGCCCAAGTAATTTCGGCTAGAATTGCGGGCATCTCATTGTCGGATGCCCAGCAAATAGTCACTGCTCGGAATCAGGCTTACTATAAAGATTTGACTGATTTAGCGGCACGCTGGACCAATAGCAAAGTACCGATCCCAGCTGCAGGTGTGGTGAATACTCAAACCAACTATTTTATTGTGCATGGTCATGTGCAATTAGATCGCTCTGCATTGGATGTGGATGCCTTAATTGAGCGCACGCCAATAAGTGGCGCGACTAGAGTAGTTTGGGTAAGAGAAAATTAAATGCGGTAAAAATTAACAAATAAGCGAATAAAACAAGCGAATTAAAATACAAACTTTAAGTAAAATTTACGAAGAATAAACATCTTGAATACACTGTATTTACGCATACCAGCAAAACATACCGCGGCATGGCCAAATAGCGCACTTGCTTACGCACTTTGCTCTCAGGAAGATGCCATTGTGCGCGAAGGTCATAGCACCTTAGCTGAGCTTTCCACGACTATTTCCAAATCAAATGTGGTGTTACTGATCGCGGCGTCCGATGTGACTTTATTGGAACTCAGTATTCCGCCGATGCCGGAAGCGAAATTAAAATTAGCTTTGCCGAATCTGGTTGAAGACCAATTAATGTGTGACTCTGCTGAGTGCGTATTATTGTTGGGCGTCAAGCCGCTTAGTTCAACAAAACGCACTATCGCGGTTGCGCAGCGTAGTTGGTTGCAACAACTGTCGGGCAGTTTGTTTGCCCTTGGCGCAAATCGTATAAAAGCATTACCTGCGCAACTTTGCCTACCCTTTAAAAGCGGTCAGAGTAGTGTGCGTTTGGCAGAACACGCGCAAGATTTATGCGCCAATCTTTCTATGCGCTTTGATGTCGATAGCGGCGTAGGTATGCTGCTTGAACCTGAGCAAAATGCCCAAGAACGTTTATCGGTCATTGCTATGCTGACGCCGCCTGGCGCTATCGCGTTACAGATTTCTGGCGAATTAGTCGGAGAGTATAAAACGGCGATTGACGCTAATCCCGCTTGGGCTGAGCGCATGACGGTGCAGGGCTTCAATTGGGTCAGCACGATTCAAGCCGCCAAGACAGTCAGTTTCAATTTAATGGCGGGATTAAATACAGCTCAAACTAATCGGATTCAATGGAAAATTTGGCGTTGGCCGTTGGTACTCGCGACCTTGGTTTTATTGGTGAATATCATTGGGTTAAATAACGAATATTGGAGCTTGAAGCGTGAAGCGCAAGCGTTGAAAACGGGAATGACGCAAACCTATAAAGTGAGCTTCCCTACTGAAACCGTCATACCTGCTCCGCTTGATCAAATGAAAAAACATTTAGATTTGGCGCAGCGTAATTCCGGGCAGGGCGGATCGGACGATTTTACTTTGTTGCTTAGCCAGTTCGGTGCGGCATGGAGTGCAATGAATGCCGCGCAATTGCCAAAACTGGTTTCGATTGAATATAAAGATCACGGCTTAGTGTTGCAAATTAAGGGCGAAATGCCACAGCAAGCACTCGCGCAGGAATTGAGCGCCAAGGGTCTTATTCTTAAGAAAAATAATGAAGAGATATGGCAAGTGAGGAATGCTAAATGATGCAATTCAAAGCTATTTTTATAGAAACTTTTACGCATTTTTGGGAAGCACGGCAACAACGTGAACGCCAATTTTTAATCACCGCTACCGTTGTTTTTGTCGTCACCCTGGTTTATTTAATTGCAATTGACCCTGCCATTACCGGGCGCCAGGAATTAAAAAAATCGCTACCGATATTGCATCAACAGGCAGCGGCAATGCAGCAGATGGTGCAGGAATTGGCCGCTATTCCCAGTGCGGAAAATCGCCATGAAGTTAGCCGTGAGCTGATTGAAACGGCGTTGTCGCATAACGGTTTGAAAGCACAAACGCTATCCGTCAATGATGGTGTGATTCGCGCCCAATTTAGTTCAACGTCAATGTCTGCGTTGCAAACCTGGCTGCTTGAAATGCAAAAATCCAGCGGATTATTTGTGGAAGAAATCAAGATAACCGGTTTAGAGGGCGGATTGGTGAGCGTTAACCTTACGTTGCGTCAATCAGTCACTAATGGGAGTAACTAGCAGTGAGTCGATTTGAGCAGCACGATTTGCCCGGGAATAAAACTGCAAATAAATTAAGCCTCAAACAAAAAATTGTTTGCATCTGTTTGGGCTTGTTGGGCATGTTGTTGACGGTGATGGCGTTTGCGCCAGCGGTTTGGCTGAGTACGTTGCTAGAAATGCAGACGGACGGACGATTTGCACTGGGCGATGCACAAGGTAGTTTGTGGAATGGTTCCGCCTTCATTGGCGTTGCTGCTACTAAAAACGGAGATCTAACGCCTTTATTGCCGGGCAGATTTGCTTGGCATTTATCCCCCATTTTGTTGTTGGGGCAAATTGAATTAGGCTTGGAAAATTCGGCGGCATTGCAGCAGCCATTGCACATAACCGGCAATTTACGTCATGTTCAAGTAAGTCCTGGCGGTTTGATATTGCCCGCGGAACGGTTGAGTGGTTTGGGCGCGCCGCTAAATACAGTTAAACCTTCGGGGAAAATGACCTTATCTTGGGATGCCTTGGGGGTGACTTTATCAGAGGGGAAAGTAGACATTAACGGCACGATGAAATTGCAGATGCAAGACATTGCTTCTGCTTTGTCGCCGATTAAACCGCTGGGTTCGTATTTGATGAATTTTGTTTGGCATGGGCAGCAAGCTGATATAGAGTTAAAAACTTTGCAGGGCCCAATGTTATTAAGTGGTAAAGGCGCTTTAGTTCAGGGGCGTTTGCAGTTTAGTGGGTCGGCACAGGCTCAAGAAGGACAAGAAGATAAGTTGGCAAATTTGTTGAATTTGCTGGGACAGCGCCGCGCCGGTACTGATAAAAATGTGATTGCTTTAGAATTTTAATGAAAAATATGCGAATGACACCTTCTATTTTGACTCCACTCAAACGTAATTTGACTCTGGCTTACACTGGAAATTTCTCATTACGAAAACTACCGGCAAGCCTGGCTTTTTGCGCTATTACGGGCTTATTTTCCGTTGCCGCTTTTGCTCAGGAACCCAGCTTAAATGAATCCAAGCTCACCTTTGTTGGGGCGGACATTGAGTCAGTCATTAAAGCGGTCGGCCACTACACGGGGACCACGTTCATTGTTGACCCACGAGTTAAAGGCACCATTAATCTGGTATCGGAACAACCGGTCACTAAAGAGCAGGCATTTGCACTACTTACGTCAACGTTGCGCTTGCAGGGTTATGCAGTGGTGACAGCCAATGGCTTTACTAAAGTTGTGCCTGAACCGGACGGTAAATTGCAAGCTGGGCCGACTCAGGTAGTTGGCATCAAAGGCGACCAGATATCTACCCAGATTTATCGCCTGAATTATGAGAATGCAGCGAATCTGGTAACGGTGTTACGCCCACTGATTTCACCTAATAATACGATTAATGCCAATCCGGGCAGTAACTCGGTAGTGATTACTGACTATGCCGATAATCTGAAGCGCTTGGAAAAAATTATCGCTACACTCGATGTACCAGCTACCAGTGATGTCGATGTAATTCCAGTCAAATACGGTATTGCCAGTGATATTGCAACCTTGGTGCTGCGTTTAACTGAGCAATCTGGAGCGTCTGCTGATAGCGGTAAAGTTAATATTTTGGCTGACAGCCGAACCAATTCTATTCTGTTGCACGCTCCATCGGTAGCGCGCGCTAACTTGGTGAAAACCCTGATTGAAAAACTCGATCAGCCAACCGCTTTGCCAGGTAATGTTCATGTGGTTTATTTGCGTAATGCGGATGCCTTGAAACTAGCGCAAACCCTGCGTGCGATTGCAGCTTCCGATAGTTCGTCATCTGGTTCAGGTTCTCTCTCAAACGTAAACTCAGGGAACAACTCAGCGCAACAACCATCGCAAAACAAACCAACCACCGGTATCGGCGGAAGTGGTTCGGGTAGCGGCGGAGGCTTAGGGAGTGCGTTGGGAGCCAGCACCAGCAATAATGGTAATGCACCGACCACTTTATCAACTGGTGGGGCAACTGGTTATATTCAAGCTGATTCGGCAACCAACACCTTGATTATCACGGCAAGTGAAACGGTTTACCGTAATTTACGCACAGTGATTGATCAGCTTGATGCGCGACGTTCTCAGGTGTATATAGAAGCGCTAATCATCGAAGTGTCCACTAACAAGGCGGAGCAATTCGGTGTTCAGTGGGCCGCACTCACCGGTAACAGCAACAGTAATGTGCGAGTAGGTTCAGCAACCTCATTTAATACTGGTGGAGCAAGTAATAATCTGTTTAACCTGGCAGCGGCAGGTAAAACGGCAGTTCCCAATGCCGGCTTGAATTTAGGGGTGTTTAGTGCCCAACTTGGTTTGGGTGCGCTTGCCTCTGCGCTGCAATCGACGGGTAACGCAAATGTGCTGTCCGTGCCGACCCTGACTACTCTGGACAATGAAGAAGCCAAGATGCTGGTAGGGCAAAATGTACCATTCATTACCGGACAATATACAAATACGGCAGCGAGTAGTGGTGGTGCGACAGTCAACCCGTTTCAAACGATAGAACGTAAAGATGTGGGTGTGACTTTGCGGGTGAAGCCACAAATTTCCGAAGGCGGCGCGGTTAAGTTGACGATTTATCAGGAAGTGTCGAATATTGACTCCTCTACCAATCCTGCCGGGATTATTACGAATGTACGCGCCATCGAAACGAATGTGATTGTCGACGATGGCCAAGTTCTGGTGCTGGGTGGTTTAATGGCGGAAAGCGGTAATGAAACGAATGATCAAGTGCCAATTTTAGGCGATATACCTTATATCGGAAACTTGTTCAAATATAAAAATAAATCACACATTAAGAGCAATTTGCTGATCTTTTTACGTCCGACTGTGATCCGTAATCCTGATCAAAGCCATTCTGTTTCAGTGGATCGTTACGATTACATGCGTGCTAAGGTGCGTACGGATAAGCCGGATGAGCCGCTCTTGAACGTGCCGTCATTAACGCCAGAACAAACCGGTATATTAATTCCGCAAAACATACTTAACAGAGAGTCGACGGCGACTAAATTAGATACGCAAGACGGCGCTAAGTCGGGCACTAAACCAGATACGTCGCCAGTAACCAAGCCGGAAACCACGACCACTCCGACGGAAGCGGCGCACTAGCATGGCACCTATTACCATCGCGCAAGCGAATTTGCTGCCCTATGTTTTTGCACGGGAATGCGCCATTCTGGCAGCTTGGGGAGAACCTGAGTTGCTGTATGTTTGGGCTTCAGAGCGAACAGCACCAACAGCGATAGCCGAAGTAGGGCGGCGTTATGGTCGCATTAAGCTGGTGCAGATTAGTCATATTGATCTTGAGCAAGCCATTGATCGCGCTTATGCCGGTTCCGGTGGCGATGCCGCGCAGGTGGTGGATGAGGTCGAGTCTGATTTAGATCTAGCCAAATTAATGTCCGATTTGCCGGCGATTGAAGATTTACTTGAATCAGCTGACGATGCACCTGTGATTCGCATGATCAACGCCTTGTTGACACAAGCCTTGCGCGAGACCGCGTCGGATATTCATATTGAACCGTTTGAGCAAATTTCGGTAGTACGGTTTCGCATCGACGGTACATTGCGCGATGTAGTGCGTCCTAAAAAAGCGATTCATGCGGCCTTGATCTCGCGGATTAAGATCATGGCGCAATTAGACATTGCCGAAAAACGTTTGCCGCAAGATGGGCGTATTGCATTACGTATCGGTGGCCGCTCCGTAGATGTGCGGGTGTCGACTTTACCTACCGGACACGGCGAGCGTGCCGTGTTACGTTTGCTGGATAAAGAAGCCGGTAAGTTGGATTTGATTAATCTGGGCATGAGCGATGCGATGTCGCCCAAGTTTAATAAGTTAATTAACCAGCCGCACGGTATTGTGTTGGTAACCGGGCCAACTGGTTCAGGTAAAACCACCACCTTATATGCCGCTTTGTCGCGCTTAAATGCCAGCACCACTAATATTTTAACGGTTGAAGA
Source organism: Solimicrobium silvestre (assembly GCF_002976435.1). Lineage (GTDB taxonomy): Bacteria > Pseudomonadota > Gammaproteobacteria > Burkholderiales > Burkholderiaceae_D > Solimicrobium > Solimicrobium silvestre. Next base: position 9,627 of record NZ_PUGF01000010.1, read on the forward strand.
CCCGATTGAATATGAATTGCCCGGCATAGGTCAAACGCAAGTAAATGCGCGTATTGAAATGACATTTGCCAAGGCCTTGCGCGCTATTTTGCGGCAAGATCCTGATGTCATCATGATCGGTGAAATCCGGGATTTGGAAACCGCGCAAATTGCCGTGCAAGCCTCACTTACCGGCCATTTGGTATTGGCTACCTTGCATACTAATGATTCCGCTGCCGCGGTGACCCGTTTGCTGGATATGGGTATTGAACCGTTCTTGTTATCTTCCTCGTTATTAGGCGTGGTGGCACAACGACTGGTTCGTAAATTGTGTACGCATTGTAAGCGTCAAGAAGCTACAGATTGGCATCCGGTGGGTTGCGATAAGTGTGCTCACACCGGTTATCAGGGGCGGGTTGGTGTTTATGAATTACTCACGACCACCGAGCAGATACGCGCTCAAATTCATCAAAAAGCATCTGAAGCAGAAATTCGTACTGTGGCAAAAAGCGACGGTATGTTGAGCATGCGTGAAGATGGTGAACGTTGGATCAACGAAGGCGTTACTTCGCGTGAAGAGTTGTTGCGAGTAACTAAAGAATAGATTGGGAATATTGTGCCCGCATTCAGATACGAAGCCCTTCTAGCCGACGGGCAGAATAAAACCGGCGTAATTAATGCTGATAGTGCTCGCGCTGCGCGTGCTGAATTGCGTGGGCAGGGATTAACGCCGATTCAGCTTGAGCAGATTGCTAATGAACAGCAAAATAAAAGCCAGCGCGCCTTATTTGCTGACAAGCTTTCCACGACCGAGCTGTCTTTATTCACGCGTCAATTAGCCAGTTTGCTAGAAGCTGGTCTGCCGCTTGAACAATCGTTTTCCGCTTTACTTGAGCAAGCCGAGCGCGTTTATGTGCGCGATTTAATCGCCGCAATTCGCTCTGAAGTCATGGCCGGGCATTCCCTGTCTGATGTGCTAAAACAGCACCCGCGTGATTTCGCCGATATTTATACGGCGCTGGTTGCCTCCGGTGAGCAAATCGGTCAGTTGTCACGCGTGTTATCGCGCCTGGCTGATTTTATTGAGCGGCGTAATGCATTAGTTCAAAAGGTTAAGCTGGCTTTTACTTATCCTGCGATTGTTACAGTAGTGGCGTTTGCGATTGTGATTTTCCTGTTGGCGTATGTGGTACCGCAAATTGTTTCGGTGTTTGCCAATACCAAGCAAAAATTGCCGATTTTGACGGTGATTATGTTAGCTATTTCTGATTTTGTTCGTGCCTACGGCATTATCGTGGCAGTGGTTTTTTCATTCGGATTGTGGGCTTGGTTGCAAGTGTTGAAAAATCCTGAGGTAAAAATGCGCTGGCATAGCTGGTTACTCACTGCACCGTTGTATGGCAAGTTTGAGCGCAGTGTAAACACCTCGCGGTTTGCTAGCACCTTAGCTATTACTATCGGTTCGGGTGTGCCGATCTTGCAGGCACTTCAAACAAGTCGCGACACCTTATCTAACGTCGCCATGCGAGAACAAGTTGAAAGTGCCACGGCCGCTGTGCGCGAAGGGGTTAGTCTGGCGCGCGCGTTGTCTAGCCACCAATATTTTCCACCGATGTTAATTCACATGATCCGTGCTGGCGAAGTAACCGGTAATTTACCCGCGATGCTTGAGCGCGCCTCAGATTCACAACAACAGGATTTAGAGCGTCGTGCATTAACGATGGCTGGGCTGCTTGAGCCAGTGTTGATTTTAGCGATGGGTGTTGTGGTGTTATTGATTGTGTTGGCTGTGCTCATGCCTATCATCGAAATTAATCAATTGGTAAGATAATCGGACTTACGCAAAACCGCTCCAGGGGCGTTGCACCTCCTTGCTGGAACAATTTTGCGTAATTCTTAAAAGAAGAAAGATTGGCATGAAACGAATACCTTTAATTAGTAGTTTTATCTTGTTTATTTTGTTGTGCGCAACCAGCAGTTATTGGGTTCTGCAACTGATTAAACCGGAGACTAGAAAAATTTCAGCACCTCAAATCACCAAGCCAACTGCTGATGTAGAGAGTGTGGCTGGTTTGTTTGGTGGTGCGATGGCAGTGGATACGAATTATCAGCTTAAGGGTGTGGTGCTAGCTAATCCTATGGGACAAAGTGTGGCGATTATTGCGGTGGATGGCAAGCCTACTCAGGCTTATCCAATGAACACAGAATTAAGCCCGGGCGTCACTTTAAATGAAGTTCATTCCGGCTATATTTTGTTGCTGGATAATGGTATTAGCAAACGGGTCGATTTACCGCAGGACTCGAAAGCTTCCATGCAGACGATGAATACCGTGCCAGATCGCTACCCTAATCCGGTAGCAAATCCAGTGATGAATGATCAACGATCGAATGTTGAAAATACGGGCGGTAATCGCGGTAATAAATCGCGGCTGTCACAGCTCCAAACGCTTAATTTACCACCGCCGAATGCGGTAGCTCCAGTCCCAACGCCAACGCCAACGCCAATTGATGCTGATAACAAACCAGCAGATCATTAATGACAGCAGCAAAGAAAGTTGCACTGCCAGAATTCATTGAGACTGCGTTAGCTGCAGCGCATCCTTCGTGGCACGCCCATTTACGCTCTGGTTTAAACGCCATGTCAGCAGAGCAGCCGAATTATTTTTCCACGTTAGCTCAGCACGATTTTTTTCCAACTGAAAACCGGTTGTTTGCTGCGTTTACACAGCCAATTACTTCAGTACGCTTTGTGTTGCTGGGCGAAGGGCCTTATCCGCGCGCCGCAAGTGCTACTGGTGTTTGTTTTATGGATGGTGCCGTTCAATCGTTATGGCAACCCGGTGCCGGACTATCGAAGCCGGTTAATCGGGCCACTTCTTTACGCAATTTCATCAAAATGGTATTGGTTGCAGAAGGCGTATTGAATATTCAAAATACCACGGCCAGCGCGCTTACATCCGTTGCCGAACTAGCTTGCGCACCTAATTCTGGCTGGATACAAACTGGCGCAGAGTTGCAGGCCAATTTAATGCAGCAAGGTTTTTTATTGTTGAATGCTAGCCTGGTTTTTAGAACCGAGGTCGCCCCAGTTCAGGATGCCAAAGCATGGCTGCCCTTTTTGCGCACGATATTGCAGGCGTTGTCGATGCAAAATGAACTAGAAATTAAATTGATCTTATGGGGCAAGATCGCAGAGAAAATAAGAGAATTACCCGAAGCAGACAAATTTTTAGCGTTGGCTTCAGAGCACCCCTACAATCTTTCCTTCATCGCTAATCCGGTTATGCAAAATTTATTTAAGTCATTACACTTATTTAAAGCGCATTAAAACTAGATATCATCTTTTAATGTACTGAGGTACTTTTAAAATTACCATATTGATTACGTTTTACACTGAGCTTAATTTTGATGATTTCATCGTCAGAAAAGTCATTGGAATGGTAGATACTTCCGCGTAAGGTATGGGATTATAGTAAAAACTGCTATTTACACATGTAACTAGCATTAGTTCCTCCTTTCTTCCCCTCAGAACATATAATACTTTTCAAGTAGATTAAATTACTTAAGCGCCGTGGGCGCAATTTTTATACTTTGTTGCTGACTTGAAACGCGAAAATCAAATTTTCCATGCTAAAGAAAATTACCATTCAGCAATTACGTCAAGGAATGTATATCCAAGAATTTTGCATTTCATGGATAGCCCACCCGTTTTGGAAGCAATCTTTTTTGGTGGACACCGAAGCCAGATATCACAGCGTTAAGTCGAGCAATGTCACCGAATTGATTATTAACACTGATAAAGGTGTAGATGTGCTGGCTGAGCGTGAGCCAAAATTAGCACCAGTCAAACACTCTTTAGAGATAGCGAAGCCAACCCCGGAGTTAATTCACAAGCAAGCTGTTTCCATGGACATGGAACTAGAGCACGCGAGTCGAGTGGTTGCCAGATCCAAACAGGCGGTGATGTCGATGTTCCATGAGGTGCGCATGGGCAACGCGGCGAATATGGAGAGTATGCAACCGCTAGTGGAAGAAATTACCGATTCAATTAATCGGAATGCTGGAGCTCTAATTGGGTTGGCTCGCCTTAAAAATAAAGATGAATACACCTATATGCATTCCATCGCGGTTTGCGCCTTGATGATTGCCCTGGCAAAACAATTGAACCTAAGCAGTGATGAAATTAAAGAGGCGGGTATGGCCGGGTTATTGCATGACATCGGGAAAATGACGGTGCCGACCAAGATCTTAAATAAGCCAGGCAAATTAACAGAGTCTGAATTTGAAATGGTTAAGCAGCACCCACTAGCAGGTTATCAATTGTTATTGCGCGCCAAAGCGATCAGCCCAGTTGCGCTAGATGTCTGCCTGCATCATCACGAACGATTCGACGGGACAGGTTATCCCTACCGCTACGCGGGCGATAAAATTAGTTTAATGGCAAGAATGAGTGCCGTATGCGATGTCTATGATGCCGTGACCTCGAACCGCCCCTATAAAAAAGGCTGGTGCCCGTCAGAATCGATTCATAAAATGGCCGAGTGGAGCGGCAAACATTTTGATGATCAGATTTTTCAGGCTTTTGTGCGCAGCATCGGTATTTATCCGGCCGGCACATTGGTGATGCTGGAAACAGGGCGGATGGGCGTCGTGGTTGAGCAAAACGATGTGTCTTTACTGCTGCCCATGGTCCGAGTATTTTTTTCCAGTAAATCGATGACCTATATAGTACCGGTGCTGCTGGACTTATCGCAGCCCGGCAAGCAGGACAAAATTGTATCTCGGGAATTAGTCAGTAAATGGGGCTTTAAAAATATTGATGCCTATTGGCTTGGTGAGGCCGGGATTAAGCAGGAAGAATAGTAGGCGCGCTTATAAAAAGGTGCGTGGTTTTAAAATGTCATGGCAATGCAGGCTGAGTGGCGTGTTTGCATGGGGGGCTGAAAAGAAAAATTTCAATGTGTGGAAAATTGTAGGGAAGGCAATTTCATCCCAGGGAACTTCAGATTCGGAAAATAAGGCCACTTCCAGGCTTTCAGTACCCGCAGAATAATTTAAATCAAGCAAGGTGGCGCGATAGAACAAATGTACCTGATCCACATGCGGCACATTTAATAGCGAGAATAATTCGTGGAGTTCAATGTTAGCGCCAGATTCTTCCAGGGTTTCGCGCATCGCAGCCTGGCTGGTGGTTTCCCCATTCTCCATAAATCCGGCAGGTAAAGTCCAGTAACCGTAACGCGGTTCAATCGCGCGGCGACACAGCAAAACTTTCGTTTCTCCAGATTGCTCCCATACAGGAATCGACCCAACCACCATTTTAGGGTTTTGGTAATGGATGGTATTGCAGTGATCGCACACAAAACGTAAGCGATTATCTTCTGGCGGGATTTTGAGGGAAACAGGATGGGCACATTCAGAGCAGAATTTCATAGCAACCAATACGTGATCGTGAGAAAAAAACCTATTTTAGGACTGTTTTGAATTTATTTGGTTAAATTAGTGGCGATCAGGCATGATTTTTGCATTTTTCTTCCTTTAATACGCGAATAAGCAATATAAGCCTTGTGATTATTGCGGCACTGCAGTATAGTATGCATCTCAGACGCGGGGTGGAGCAGTCTGGCAGCTCGTCGGGCTCATAACCCGAAGGTCATAGGTTCAAATCCTGTCCCCGCAACCAGTTTTAGTATCGCAGAATTAAGAATTGCGCCTTAGCGTGGTTTTATTTTCAGACGCGGGGTGGAGCAGTCTGGCAGCTCGTCGGGCTCATAACCCGAAGGTCATAGGTTCAAATCCTGTCCCCGCAACCAATTAAAAGGCCACGAATTTCGTGGCCTTTTTGGTAGTGATTGCTACTGATTAATTTTTTTCATGCATTTCGCTTGTGATCCAAGAATAATCGTTTACAATTCCTCGTTGAATGTACCCGATAATTCGACGAATTTCTTGCTGCGAATTTATTGTTAAGTAAGTACATTTTCTGTTAACTATCCAGCCATTTCAGTTTTTATTGGTTTCGGATGAAATTTGGCAAAGCCGAATTTAGGATGCGCATTGAAATGATGCCCTCCGCTAAACATACAATAGTTCATATCCCATTATTTAGTTGCTAAAGAGTTGCACATGAATACTGCTGAGGCGAAAGTAGTCCTCGAAACTGCTCTGCTATGCGCGCATGAGCCGCTAACCTTACATTCCATGAAAAAACTTTTTGTGGATGAGTCATCAATCGATGATGTAATAGGTAACGATGCCCTGAAGTTGATGTTGGGAATGCTGCGCAATGAGTGGCAAGAGCGCGGTATTGAATTGGTTAGCCTTGCAACTGGCTGGCGTTTTCAGAGTCGACCGGTAATGCGCAAATATCTGGATCGAATGAATCCGGAAAAGCCGCCTAAGTATTCGCGTGCCGCATTGGAAACTTTAGCAATTATTATTTATAAGCAACCAGTTACCCGTGGTGATATTGAGGAAATTCGCGGTGTTACCGTGAATGCGCAAACAATCCGCATGTTGGAAGATCGTGGTTGGATTGAAACTATCGGTCATCGTGACGTTCCCGGTCGCCCGGCTTTATTTGCGTCCACCAAGCAATTTTTAGATGATCTTGGTTTGGCGTCACTAGAGCAGTTGCCGCCATTGCAAGCTGTTTCGCAAGAAATGATGAAAGTGACCGATTTAGAGCAAATGGAAGTGATAGAAACGCATTTGCAAGCTAATTTACCCGAATCTTTACTTCAATCGAATATGGATTTTTCCGCAGCAGATGAGGTTGGCAATGATAATCAAGCGGCAGTGGCGCTTGTGGAGCAAGCTCCTGACGTGAAAGATGTAATGAGTATTGAGACTGAAGCTAATTCAGCTGAAACATCAGAGAGCTCCTCTGAAATTACCCTAATATTAAATGACCCAGTGCCTGAATTAATGGTTGAGGATGCGCCTGGTCTACCCAACCAAGAATGATAATGATGTCTACTAAAAATCCAGATGATGCTATGCCGGCTGAAAACAATACAGAAAATACTGCGCCGACCGCGTCAGATAAGCCGAGAGAGAAAAAACACGGTGTGCGCGGCCCGCGCATGATGCGACGCGCTCGTAATGAGCGAGCAGAAACTGCGGTTGAGTCCGCGGCTGGTGCGGCGACTGACGCAATGCCATCCACGGAAGGTGCTGAAAAATCGGATGCTGGTGCAAGAGTGGAGCGCGCTCCTCGGCAGCACGCAAAGCCTGCTGGCAGGAGTGATGCTAGACCTGCAAAATTTGATAGTGCCAATAAGTCCCGGGCTGGGCAAAGGTCGCATTCGCGCCCTACGCCATCGCAAGGTGCTCAGGCGCCGGATGATGTTTTCTCTTTCGTAACCTCGGAAGCATTTGATCAGGCGCATGCTGATGTCAAGCCAGTTGGTCGAGGAGCTGCGAAGCCGGTTCGGCGTGATTTAACTTCGGACGATGACGCACCAAAGCTGCATAAGGTGTTGGCTGAGGCGGGTCTGGGTTCGCGTCGCGACATGGAAGAGTTAATTGTAGCTGGTCGGGTTTCTGTTAATGGTGAGCCAGCGCATATAGGTCAGCGTATTTTGCCGACCGATTTCGTGCGTCTGAATGGCAAAATTATCCAGCGTAAAATCAGCACCAAGCCACCAAGAATTTTGGTATATCACAAGCCTGCCGGGCAAATTGTTAGTACTAATGATCCTGAAGGTCGTGAATCCGTATTCTCTAGTTTGCCTACGATGAAAACCGGCAAGTGGTTAGCAGTTGGGCGACTGGATTTTAATACTGAAGGTTTGTTGCTGTTTACAACTTCGGGTGATTTAGCTAATCGCTTAATGCATCCGCGTTACGGTATCGAGCGTGAATACGCTGTGCGTACTTTGGGTACACTCGAAGAAGGCATGCGTCAGAAATTATTAAGTGGTGTTGAGCTGGAAGATGGCTTGGCACAATTTTCTAAAATTAGTGATGGCGGCGGTGACGGTGTTAATAAATGGTATCGGGTAGTGATTGGCGAGGGTCGTAACCGTGAAGTGCGTCGTATGTTTGAGGCGATCGGGTTGACTGTTTCACGCTTGATTCGTACTCGTTACGGCGTGATGACTTTGCCATCTAATTTGAAGCGCGGTCGTTGGGAAGAGTTGGAAGAAAATGCTGCGCGTGAATTATTGAAATTATGCGGCATGGAAAAAGAAGCGAAAATAGGTCGGGATGATCGAGGTGGTTCTTCCAAGCCAGCTAAATCTGGCCCGAACGGGCGATTTGCTGGTAATAGTGGCAATGTTGCCAATACAGATAGGGCCCCTCGTTTTGCTAAGCCGCAAGATAAATTTAGTGCAGCTCCGGGCAAGCCACAGCGTAGTCGCCAGCCGGATCCTATGCAAACAGCATTAGGATTTCCTGCTGCAGCACCTCGCAAGCCTCGGGCTGGTGTTGCTGGCGCTACGCCGCATACTTACCAGGGTATTCCTCGCAAGCGCGCACGCGGTTAATTTGTATGTTGTATCCTAGTGAGTTGATCAAATTTTTGCATTGTCAGTGAATAAGTTTTCGTTTATAATCTGATAGTTAGTAAGCTTTCCGGTTTGATGCAGTTTAATGCTCATCGGAAAGTTGCAAAAAAAGAAGATGGGCTCATGCCCATTTTTTTTTTGCAGAACCAATTGGTTCACTAGTATGTTTGACTATGTAATGTTGTTTTCGGAGAATTTCTTTGTATTTGCACACGCTAATTGAAAAAACTGTTACTGGCCTTGGCTATGAGCTTGTTGAATATGAGCTTGCTGCGCGGGGTTTGTTGCGTGTTTATATTGATTTTACGTTTGAGCAAGCAGATCGCGGGCAAATTACGGTTGAAGATTGCGCCACTGTAAGCCATCAATTGAGTCATGTTTTGACGGTAGAGAATGCCAACTATGAGCGGCTGGAAGTGTCGTCGCCAGGTTTGGATAGAGCATTAACTAAGCTTTCTGATTATGTTCGTTTTGTTGATCGGGAAGCGATTATAAAATTACGTTTGCCAATGGCGGGTACGCCGAATCGTAAGACGTATCAAGGCATTATTCATGCGCCAGTTGGAGAAGCATTGATGTTGGAATTTGAAAATAAAGATGGGGTGGCTATGCTGGAGTTTACGCTTGCCGATGTTGAAAAGGCCCGTTTGGTGCCACAAGTCGATTTTAGGAGTCGCAAAGCATGAGTCGCGAAGTTTTATTGTTGGTTGATGCCTTAGCGCGTGAAAAAAACGTCGATAAGGAAATTGTTTATGGCGCGCTTGAGCATGCCTTAGCACAGGCGACTAAAAAACGTTACGAGGGTGATGTAGATATCCGCGTAACGATCGACCGCGAGGGCGGTCAATTTGAGTCCTTCCGTCGTTGGCACGTGGTACCAGATGATGCAGGTTTGCAATTGCCTGATCAAGAAATTCTGCATTTCGAAGCGATGGAGCAATATCCGGATATCGAAGTTGATGAATATATTGAAGAAGCGATCGAATCAGTCGATTTCGGTCGTCGCTTTGCGCAAGATGCTAAGCAAGTTATGTTGCAACGTGTGCGTGATGCTGAGCGTGAGCAAATTCTCGCTGACTTTTTGGAGCGCGGTGACTCTTTAGTTACCGGTACCATCAAGCGCATGGAGCGTGGCGAAGCTGTTGTTGAGTCAGGCAAAATCGAAGCTCGCTTGCCGCGTGATCAAATGATTCCTAAGGAAAACTTACGAATTGGTGATCGGGTACGTGCTTATATTTTGCGTATTGACCGCAATGCCCGTGGTCCGCAAGTTATCTTGTCGCGTACTGCGCCAGAATTTATTATGAAATTGTTTGAGCTGGAAGTTCCAGAAATCGAACAAGGTTCATTAGAAGTTAAGTCGGCAGCGCGTGATCCTGGTGTTCGCGCCAAAATCGCTGTGCACACGAATGATCCTCGTATTGACCCGATCGGCACTTGTGTCGGTATGCGTGGTTCACGAGTTCAGGCTGTGACTGGTGAGTTGGGCGGCGAGCGCGTTGATATTGTGTTGTGGTCAGAAGATCCAGCGCAATTCGTTATTGGCGCATTGGCTCCAGCTAACGTTTCGTCGATTGTGGTCGATGAAGAAAAACACGCCATGGATGTGGTCGTTGATGATGAAAACTTAGCGATTGCGATTGGTCGCAGTGGTCAAAACGTGCGTTTGGCAGCGGAATTAACCGGCTGGCAAATTAATATTATGACTGCTGAGCAATCGGCTGATAAATCTGAGCTGGAAACTTCGGCAATTCGTGCGTTGTTTATGCAAAAGCTCGATGTTGATCAAGAAGTCGCTGATATTCTGGTTGATGAAGGCTTCGCTAGTTTAGAAGAAATCGCGTATGTACCAATTAGTGAAATGTTGGAAATTGAAGCGCTGGATGAAGATACTGTTAACGAGCTGCGTAATCGTGCTCGTGATGCAATAGTTTCAGAAGCCATTGCTTCAGAAGAAGGTGTGGATGGCGTTGAAGATGCGTTGATTAATTTGCCGGGCATGGATCGTGTGACTGCTGGTAAATTGGGTTTAGCTGAAGTTAAAACGCTGAGCGCATTTGCTGGTTTGGCATATGACGAGTTTGGAGCGATTTTAGCTCTGTCAGCCGAACGTGCACGCCAATTGATTAAAAATGAGTTTGACGACGTAACCGATGATGAAATGAAACTCATCGACGCTAAGTATGATGATCGTGCTAAAGCCATATTGGCCAAAGCATGGAGTATCACGGAAACTAAATAAGGATGTACGTAAAATCATCCAGCGGATCAGAATTTAATGCTGATGCAGGTAACACCGCTGGAATGATTTACGACACTCCGATGAGTATTGGTTGACTACCGTGAACTGCATGAGTCATCCACCGCGCCACATAGAAAAAGAGGACTGAATGGCGAGTAATAATGTATCCCAATTTGCCACCGAGCTAAAGATGTCAGCCGATGTGCTGTTAACCCAATTGCGTTCGGCAGGTGTAGTCAAGGGTTCGACCTCTGATGATTTGTCTAAAGAAGACAAAGAACGTCTGCTTGAGCATTTGCGTCGCACCCACGGTGTAGAGGCGGATGGCGATACCAAAAAAATTACCTTGACTCGTAAAGAGACAACGGAAATTAAACAGGCAGATGCAACAGGTAAATCACGCACTATTCAAGTGGAAGTACGCAAAAAACGTACCTTCGTGAAGCGTGATGAAACGCTCCCGGAATCGGATAAGCCAGTAGTTTCCCCAACAGCAGAAGAACTTGCCAAACAAGCGGAAGAAGATCGCTTGGCCGATGAATTGCGCGCTAAACAAGAAGCCGAATTAATTGAAAAGCAAAATCACTTAGCCCGTTTGGAAGCTGAAAAAGAAGCGCAAAACAAAGCATTGCAAGAAGCTGAGTTAGCTGCGGCAAAAGAAGCTGAATTAGTAGCGATATCTGCTGCCAAGCGCGCTGCAGCGCAAGAAGATGCGGCAAAATTACAAGCATCGCAAACTAAGCGTAAAGCTCCTCCGGCGAAAGTCGCTGAAGTGGCTGCTGAAACTACAGCTGCTGCTGATCCAGTCGTGCCTGTAGAAGCTGCTGTCGTAGACAAGGTCGATGATAAGAATGATGCTAAAAACGATGCTAAAAAAATCGTCGCCGCTGAAGTAGCAAAACGCCTGGCTGACGAAGTTGAAGCAACCGAACAAAAGAAAGCCGCTGATAGCGTAATTGCAGCGCAAGCAGCGACAAAAGTTGCTACTGAACGTGCTGCTGCGACAGAAAATGCTCGCAAAGCAGTTGCTGACGAAGTTGCTCAAATCAAAGCGATGATGAGCACGCAGCGTAAGCCAGTTAAAGCGCCAGTTCCTGTGGTTGCAGAAGTGCCAAAAGTAGCCACAAAAGCTCCTGAAGGCACGTTGCATAAGCCAGCAGACAAAAAGCCTACTGAGAAAAAAGACGAGAAAAAAGTTGTTGTAGTCGATAAGAAATCGATTAAATCAGCGAATGTTTCTTCGACTTGGCAAGATGATGCAGCGAAAAAGAAAGGCCTCAAAACTCGCGGCAATACTGCTCCCGGCCCTGGTGGTCGTGACGGATGGCGAGCTGGCGGTAAAAATTCACGCCGTGGTTCTCATTCTGATGATCGTGAAACTAACTTCCAAGCTCCGGTTGAAGCCGTAGTTAAAGATGTTTATGTACCAGAAACTATTACAGTTGCTGAATTAGCACACAAAATGTCGGTTAAGGCATCTGAAGTCATTAAGCAATTAATGAAATTAGGCCAAATGGTCACCATTAACCAAGTTTTGGATCAGGAAACTGCGCTGATTCTGGTTGAAGAAATGGGCCATAAAGCTTTTGCTGCTAAGTTGGATGATCCTGAAGCGATGTTGGTAGATGGCGGCGTTCAGATTGAATATCAATCGTTCCCACGCGCTCCGGTCGTTACAGTCATGGGTCACGTTGATCATGGTAAAACAAGTTTGCTTGATTATATTCGCCGTGCCAAAGTCGCTTCTGGCGAAGCTGGTGGAATTACTCAGCATATTGGTGCTTACCACGTTGAAACACCGCGTGGCATGATTACATTCCTTGATACTCCGGGTCATGAAGCCTTTACGGCGATGCGTGCTCGTGGTGCCAAAGCGACTGATATCGTTATTCTGGTGGTGGCTGCTGACGATGGCGTTATGCCGCAAACCAAAGAAGCAATTGCACATGCAAAAGCTGCTGGTGTGCCGTTAGTGGTTGCAGTGAATAAAATTGATAAACCGGGTGCTAATTTAGATCGCGTTAAGCAAGAATTAATCGCTGAAAATGTTTTACCAGAAGAATACGGTGGAGATTCTCCATTCGTATCGGTTTCTGCAAAAACAGGTCAAGGTATTGACGAATTGTTAGAGCAAGTTTTATTGCAAGCCGAAGTGTTGGAATTGCGTGCCGCTAAAGATGCACCGGCACGTGGTTTAGTGGTTGAGGCTCGTTTGGATAAAGGTCGCGGCCCAGTTGCAACGATTCTGGTTCAATCCGGTACATTAAAACGTGGCGATGTGGTGTTGGCTGGTTCTTCCTACGGTCGGGTACGCGCTATGTTGGATGAAAATGGCGTGTCGATTACCGAAGCTGGTCCATCGATCCCTGTTGAAATTCAAGGTTTGACTGAAGTGCCGAATGCCGGTGAAGAAGTGATGGTTATGGCCGATGAGCGTAAAGCGCGTGAAATCGGTCAGTTCCGTCAAGGTAAATACCGTGATGTGAAACTCGCTAAACAGCAAGCCGCAAAACTGGAAAATATGTTTGAAAACATGGGCGAAGGCGAAGTTAAAACGCTGGCCATGATTATCAAAACAGACGTTCAGGGTTCACAAGAAGCGCTGGTTCATTCCATGCAAAAATTGTCCACCTCAGAAGTTCGTGTTCAAGTGGTGCATGCGGCAGTCGGTGGTATTTCAGAATCCGACGTCAACTTGGCAGTTGCTTCCAAGGCAGTCTTGATCGGCTTTAATACTCGTGCTGATGCTTCAGCGCGTAAATTAGCCGAAGCTAATGGTATTGATATTCGTTACTACAATATTATTTACGATGCAGTGGATGATGTTAAAGCCGCTCTGTCCGGTATGTTGGCACCAGAAAAACGCGAACATGCACTCGGCTTAGTTGAGATTCGCCAGGTTATTACGATTAGTAAAGTCGGCGCGATTGCTGGTTGTTACGTATTGGAAGGTTTGGTTAAACGTGGTTCTTCAATCCGTTTGCTGCGTAATAATGTGGTTGTCTGGACTGGTGAGTTGGATTCGTTGAAACGCTTTAAAGATGACGTTAAAGAAGTTAAGTTTGGCTTTGAATGCGGTTTGTCATTGAAGAATTTCAATGACATCCAGGTAGGTGATCAACTCGAAGTATTTGAAGTTCAAGAGGTTGCTCGTACGCTGTAATAAGTTCGGCATTATTCCTACATGGAATAATGCCGTGACTGTTTAGTGTTGTGCATAAATAAAATGGCAAAAAATAGTAAATCAATACCCGGGCGCGGCTTACGGGTGGCAGATCAAATCCAACGCGATTTATCGGTCATTATTAGCGCCGAGCTGAAAGATCCACGGGTCGGCATGATCACTTTGACGGAAGTTCAAGTCACTCCTGATTATGCACATGCAAAAGTGTATTTCACTTCGTTGCGTGATACTCCAGAACAAATTAAAGTAACGCTCACTTGCTTAAATAATGCGGCAGGTTTCTTGCGTATGCATTTAGGAAAATGCTTACATATCCATACTTTGCCGCAGCTGCATTTTGTGCATGATACGTCGACGATGTACGGTATGGCGATGTCAAAATTAATTGATGAAGCGATGGCGACTAGTGCGCCTTTAGTTGAACCGGAATCAGATCAGGATGAAAATCCAGAATCTGGCATCAAAGATTAAGCAGTACGCTTAGTTCCCATGGCAGAAACTCAACGAGTTAAGCGCATACGCGATGCGCTAAATGGTGTGTTGTTACTTGATAAGCCGGTCGGTTTATCCAGTAATGATGCATTAATCCAGACCAAACGTTTGCTCAATGCAAAAAAGGCCGGACATACCGGCACGCTTGATCCGTTTGCGACCGGTTTGTTGCCGCTCTGTTTCGGTGAAGCGACCAAGTTTTCGCATGACTTATTATTCGCAGATAAAACCTATGAAACCGTAGTGCATTTAGGCATTACGACAGAAACAGGTGATACCGAAGGTGCCGTGCTGGAGAATCTTTCGGTTGGAGTTACTCTGGAACAGATTGATGCAGTGCTGGCGCAGTTTCGCGGTCCGATTGAGCAAGTGCCGCCGATGTATTCGGCGCTTAAGCGCGATGGTAAGCCGTTATATGAATATGCCCGCGCTGGAATTACTTTAGAGCGTGAAGCACGTAATGTCGTGATTCATGAACTGACTTTGTTGAGTTATGAAGCACCATTTTTGCGCTTGCGGGTGGCTTGCTCCAAAGGGACTTATATTCGTGTGTTAGGCGAAGATATTGGCCGCGCTTTAGGTTGCGGGGCACATTTAAACGCTTTGCGTCGCACGCAGGTGGCTAGTTTGAAGTTGGCGGATGCGATTAGCCTGGATGCGATCCAGCAAATGTCTCCAGAGCAACGAATAAATTTATTAAAGCCGGTTGATGCATTATTGTCTGACTTTGAAGCAATTCAATTAACAGATGAATTAGCCGTGCGGTTTTTGCATGGGCAACGATTGGCTTTGCAAAAAGAAGGTATAAACTTACCCGAATTAATACCTGCGAACTTAGGCCGAGTGCGGGTTTATCGATTTAGTGATGGCAAATTACTAGGTTCAGGTCTGCTGCAAGAGTATCAGGTGCTTGCGCCTGAACGATTAATCTCCACTTCTGGCTAATAAAAATCACTCCGAGGCAAGCTTGCTTGCTGAAAGAAGTTGCAAAGTTTTTGCATCGCAACATGTTATAATGCCGAGTTACCAGAAATCACCATTCACATCAATATCTATCATGTCAAACATTAAACGCGCAATACGCAACATCGCGATCATCGCCCACGTTGATCACGGTAAAACTACTCTAGTTGATCAGTTATTACGTCAATCAGGTACATTCCGAGACAACCAACAGGTTGATGCTCGTGTCATGGATTCGAATGATATTGAAAAAGAACGTGGTATCACGATTCTGTCCAAAAACTGCGCAGTTGAATACAAAGGCACGCACATCAACATCGTTGATACCCCAGGCCATGCGGATTTTGGTGGTGAAGTTGAGCGTGTATTGTCGATGGTTGACAGCGTTTTGTTGCTGGTTGATGCACAAGAAGGCCCAATGCCGCAAACTCGCTTTGTGACGCGTAAAGCCTTGGCGCTGGGTTTGAAGCCTATCGTTGTGGTGAATAAAGTTGATCGTGAAAATGCCGATCCACAAAAAGCGGTGAATGCTACGTTTGAATTGTTCGACAAACTCGGTGCAACCGACGAGCAGTTAGATTTCCCTATTGTTTATGCATCCGGCTTTAAGGGCTATGCAGGTTTGGAAGATTCTGTACGCGAAGGAAATATGGAGCCGCTGTTCGACGCGATCCTGAAACACGTTCCTGCACGTGAAGATGATCCAGATGGTCCTTTGCAATTACAAATTACTTCTCTGGAATACTCTTCCTACGTTGGTAAAATCGGCGTAGGCCGTATCCTGCGCGGTAAAGTTAAAGCTTTGCAAGACGTGGTTTGGATGAACGGTCCAGATGACAAGCCAACCAAAGCACGTATCAATCAAGTATTGACCTTTAAAGGTCTTGATCGTGTAATCGCTGATGAAGCGCTTGCTGGCGACATCGTACTGATCAACGGTATTGAAGAAATCAGCATTGGTTCCACGATTTGCGCACCGGATACCCCAGAAGGCTTGCCGATGTTGAAGATCGACGAACCGACTCTGACCATGAACTTCATGGTGAACAACTCACCATTGGCTGGTCGCGAAGGTAAATTCGTGACGACACGTCAGATTCGTGATCGTTTGGATCGTGAATTAAAATCCAACATGGCTTTGCGTGTTGTTCAGGCTGAAAACGATGATTCTACGTATGAAGTATCCGGCCGCGGCGAATTGCATCTGACTATTTTGATCGAAAACATGCGTCGCGAAGGTTTTGAATTGGCGGTTTCCCGTCCGCGCGTAGTATTCAAAATGGTAGGTGACGTGCGTCATGAGCCGTATGAAATGCTGACAGTCGACGTTGAAGAAAACAATCAAGGCGGCGTCATGGAAGAACTCGGTCGTCGTCGTGGTGATCTGCAAAACATGGAACCGGACGGCAAAGGTCGTGTGCGTCTCGAATACCGTATTCCTGCGCGTGGCCTGATCGGCTTCCAAGGTGAATTTATGACTTTGACACGCGGTACTGGTTTGATGAGCCACGTGTTTGACGAATATGCACCGGTTGATAATACTAAAGGTGAAATGGCTGGTCGTCGCAATGGCGTACTGGTTTCCCAAGACGATGGCGCAGCAGTTGCTTACGCAATCTGGAAATTGCAAGACCGCGGTCGTATGTTCGTGGTGCACAATGACCCAGTCTATGAAGGCATGATTATCGGTATTCACTCACGTGATAACGATCTGGTTGTTAACCCGATTAAGGGTAAGCAATTAACCAACGTGCGTTCTTCCGGTACGGATGAAGCGGTACGTTTGGTACCACCAATTCAGATGAGCCTGGAATATGCAGTTGAATTTATCGAGGACGATGAGCTGGTCGAAGTTACACCTAAGAGCATTCGTTTGCGTAAGCGTTACTTGAAAGAACATGAGCGTAAAAAAGCGTCTCGTGACTCTTAATCCTAAGGATTAATTAAGCTGCTTTAAGTTTTTCAGCGCTTTTTAAAAACCCGTCAAATTGTATTTGGCGGGTTTTTTGTTATTTGCCTAAAGAATAATGTTGAATATATACTACGTTTGTTAATAAATTTTTAACAAATAATTGATTGGCAGCAAGCAAATTGCGAATCAGGTTTATTTCTCAACTAAAGGTAAGCCAACGATGAAAAGTTCATTCTATAAACCATCATTAACTGTGTTCACCAGCGTACTAATGGGTTTCAACTACAACGCTAGCGCACAATCTAATATCACTGTATTTGGTGCTATCGACACGGCGCTGCGCTACAGCACTAATCAAAATGGTGACGGCGGAAATTTAGCGGAAGTTGGTAGCGGTGCGGCTAACGTAAATCGTTTTGGCGTGAGTGGAGAAGAAGATCTTGGCGCTGGTCTTAAAGCAAATTTTATGCTGGATGCGGGCTTCAATTCAGCTACGGGTGAATCCGGCGACGGTGGCAAATTGTTTAGCCGTCAAGCTTGGGTCGGCTTATCAGGCACATATGGAGCGGTGACGGCAGGTCGTCAATTCTCACCTGTTTATAATGCGCAATGGGCAATTGAGCCGTTTGGTTGGGCGAATTTGACGGAATCTGGCTTTATTTACGATAACTATGCAGGTGATATTCACTGGGATAATTCCTTGATGTATTCAGGGACTTACGGTGATTTTACCGGTGTGCTCATGGTGGGAATGGGTGAGAAGGCGGGTGATAGTAAGGCTTGGCGCAATGTAGGCGGAAGTCTGGCTTATGCTTCTGGCCTATTTACGGCAATTGCGGCGTATCAGGAAGTGCGCAACACGGATGCTGTCATCGCTAATAAGGTATGGAATGTAGGCGGCAGTTACAACATTAAGCCAGTCCAGTTATTTTTTGGTTATTTGAATTATCGCAGTGATCTGGCGCTTCAAAAGAATCATGTTTTTGATCTTGGCTTTATTTATTCCATGACGCCGAAGATTGATTTGATCGGTGCTTATTATCATGACAGGCAGCGTGCTGAGGACGGCAGGAAAAACACCGTAGCCGGAATGCTTAAATACAGTTTTACGCCGCGCACCGCTATTTATATTCAAACTGATTACAGCAAGATTGATGCAGGCTATGTCAATAATATAAGTGATCAATATGCGTTTCCATCAACGCGCGATGCAGATAATAATTTAACTTCATTTGTATCCAGCAGAGCTAGCGTATCAATAGGGCTACGCCATATTTTCTAATTGCTAGTGCGAAAAGCACGAAGATGTTGAATGCTGGTTTCAGCTACAACATTCTCCGTGCTTGTCATGGCATAAATTCTTTTTTCTTAATTCACTGTCCAAATTGTTTTGGTTTGTAAATACTGATCAAATGCTTCAAGGCCTTTATCGCGCCCACCAAAGCCAGACTGTTTATAGCCACCAAACGGGGTAGTGATATCGCCTTCTGAAAAACCATTGATCGATACCGTTCCAGCCCGTATTCCGCGCGCCATGCGAGCTGCGCGTTTGATGTCCATGGTGTACAGGGAAGCAGCTAAACCATACTGACTGTCGTTGGCTAATTGCAGTGCTTGTTGTTCAGTGTCAAAACTAGTTACTGCTAAAATCGGCCCGAAAATTTCCTCCTGAAACAAGCGCATCGCTGGCGTGACTTCATCATAAATAGTTGGTTCAATATACCAGCCGCCGCCGATTTTGCTATGGACCCGGCCGCCGTGAACTAACTTGGCACCTTCTGCTTGTGCTGTATCCAAAAAGTGTTTTACTTTCTCAAAATGGGCTTTTTCTATCATTGGGCCGATCTTGGTGGCTGGATCGGTGGGCAAGCCAACTTGCCAACTTTCCAACCCTTGAGTCAGTTTGCTGATGAGTTTTTGTTTGATGCTGGAGTGAACAATTAAACGTGAGCCGCAACTGCAATTTTCACCCATATTCCAGAATGCAGCCGCTAGCACATCATTCACAATCTCATCTAACGGCGCATCCTCAAACACAATTTGCGGGCTTTTTCCGCCGCATTCCAAAATGATTTCTTTTAGATTGCTGTCGGCCGAATACTTCAAAAATAAGCGTCCAACTTCGGTGGAGCCAGTAAATGAAACTACATCCACATCGTGATGCAAGCCAAGTGCTGCACCAACAACTTCACCTAAGCCCGTAACTAGTATCAATGCGCCAGCCGGAATGCCTGCTTCATGCGCCAGTTGCACCATGCGGTAAGCACTGAGCGAAGTCAGTTCTGCCGGTTTTACAATCACAGAATTACCGGCGGCTAATGCCGGAGCCACTTTCCAGGCAAACATTTGTGCTGGAAAATTCCAGGGTAAAACCGCGCCCACTACGCCTATCGCTTCTTTAACAATTAAGCCAGTTGCTTCCGGCCCGGTTGGTGCGATACGCCCGTAGCATTTATCAATCGCTTCGGCATACCATGCGAAGGTAGAAATGGTGGCAGGGAGGTCGGCATTCAGGCATTCGGTAATTGGTTTGCCAGCGTCGATGCAATCCAGTGCGGCGAGTTCTTCTGCGTGTTTTTCAAGCAGCGTAACCCAGTTTTGCATTACTATTTTTCGTTCAGATGGTGGCCGTTGCGACCACTCGCCGGATTCGAAGGCGCTTCGAGCGGCAACAACTGCGGCGTCCATATCGGCTTTTGTTCCGGCTTCAATGGTGCCGATGTAGGAATTGTCGATCGGCGTAAAATTTTCTAAACGTGCTGTGGAAGTAAGGTGATTCGGGATGATATTCCCGGCCCATAATTGTCCGGTGCGGGCAAGGTCAAAAATGCTTTGTTTGGATAACGGCATGGCGGTCTCCTAGTGAGCCTGAGTAGCAATAAATTGCTGCATCAGTTGCTGGAAGTGCGTAGCTTCCGTTGCTGAAATCGATTGTAAAGGTTGTCGTACTTCACCTACTTGAATGTCGTGGCGTAGACAGCCCAGTTTGGCCTTTTGGTTGTAGCCGCCAGATTCCATCGATTGAATCACCGGATACATCGCTGTCATCAATTGTTTTACTTCAGCCCAGTCTTTTCCTTGCGCGGCGCGCAGCATGGCGACCTGCTCGGCTGGAAACACGTTGGCGGCACCACTGATCCAGCTGGTCACGCCCCAAAATAAAAAATCGGCAGCCTGATCATCGCAACCGCAAACAACTTCAAAGTTGGGCAGTTTGGCCTGAATGATGGCTAATGCGCGGCTAAAATTACCGCTACTTTCTTTCAGTCCGATAATGTTGGGCAGCTTGGCTAATTCAAGCACGCTGTCGATGTCAATTTCCACTCCGGCACGCGCTGGGAAGTTGTACATGATGATAGGTAACGGGCTAACTTCTGCTACTGCTTTGTAATGCGCAATAATTTCTGCCTGATTCGGCAAACTGTAAGCCGGAGGAGCCATCATCAAGGCTTCATAACCGAGCTCTGCCGCTTGTTTTGCGCGGAGAATTGCGCCTTGAGTAGAAAGATCATTAGCACCGGCAATCAAGCTGATACGTCCTTTAGCTACGCGGGCGATACAGGCTAATACCTGCTGACGCTCAACGTCATTCAACGCGTAATATTCGCCGGTAGTTCCGCAGGCCACCACGCCATGCACGCCTTTTTCAATAAAGTGCTCCAGCAGTTTTTCCAGTGCGGCCAGATCAAGACGATTTTCTTTGTCAAAAGGGGTAACGATGGGAACAATAACGCCATTTATTTTCATGGTAATTTCCTGATTCGGTGGTGGAGTGAGAAATACTTGGAGAAATCCAATACGGAATAAATGGTAGCTGGGTTGCCAGGATTACTCTAGATGAAAATATGGCTATGCCTGTTTGAAATCGGCACAATTCTTGTCAGTACTGACACGGGGAATAAGTGAGGGTAGCAGGCATAGAAGCCTGCTACCGTTGTACAAGTTAATTAATCAGTAAATTATCGGCGCGTATCGCCATTTCGTGACGTATCCGTGGCTGTGAAATCAGAATGAAAGCGCATGCTGCGACTACCAGCATCGCAGTAAAGCCTGTTATGCCCCAAGCCACATATGCCAGGCGCATCAATTCAATGCCTATCGCATAACAGCCCATGGTCAGCATGCTTAGCCCGGCGGAAACCGAGCCTTTCGCGATTTCTGACGACATCAGCGTAAAACGGTACAGCACCGCAAACGATAAGCCTTCCGCAAAGGCAATCAAACTGATACCGATGACCAGGTAAACAGGGGATGCACTCTTGACCAGCACACCAAATAACGCGATCAATATTCCGAGCAAAATCGGCCAGATGCCGAGCAAGGCAGAGCGGCCCAGCGGCCAGCGATCTGTTAAAAATATCACGCACACATTACCCACCACTAAACTACCCAGGATGGGAAGCTGCCAGAAGCCGTATTCCATCAGGCTCATGCCGTAGTCATTAACGAGCAACACGGGCGACAGCGCAATCCAGCCGATTAGTGGCATTGAAATCAGGGGAATGGTCAGGGCTGACAAGACAAAGCGCCGTTGACTGAACAGATGTAAATAGTCACGTCCGATGCTGGAAAAGGGTAATTTTTTGCTATGCAGATTGACGGTTTCCGGCATTTTTCGCCATAGACCGACCAACGAGATGAACGAAACCGCCGCAATGAATAAAAAGCAGCTGCGCCACGGCGCTAGTTGAATTAAGGCTGCACCGGCCAGAGGGCCGGCCATGGGGGCAATCAAGGCCACATTGGCCATCATAGCGGTAACTTTAACGGCACTTTTTTCTTCGAATGCTTCTTGCACTGCGGCATAACCGACCGCATTAATGAAGCACAAACCGATCCCTTGTAAGACCCGTAGTGCCATAAAAGCTTCAATGCTGGATACCAGATAGGTAGCCAGGCACGCCAAAATAAAATACAGAATGCCACCGAGTAGCACAGGACGGCGGCCTATTCGATCAGACAAGGGCCCGGTCAGCCAGGACAAGGATGCGCCACCGATTAAAAAAGCGGTCATGGAAAGCGGTACCCAGGAGGCATCTACGCCGAATTCCTGCGTGACCATCAACATGGCCGGTTGTGCCATGTCGTTAGCGATATACACCGCAAATTCGAATAACACTAAAGCGAAGGGGAAGAGGAGGGTGGCGCGATTTAACTGATTTATTTTTGATGTGGCGTACATAGAATCCGGACAAACAGAAATGGCTCAGAAGAAGCCTGAGCCAGACGGAATTATACTCGCTGCAGCGGATTGACGTTTTTAGTGTTTTTTAATTACTAGTTAGAAATTTTCTTATAGAAATTAAATTTAATTGAATTGCAAAATTTTCTCGTGTAATGTTTCGCTATGAAAACTTGGATTGCATTACTTAGAGGGATAAATGTCGGCGGGCGCAACAAATTGCCGATGAAGGCACTTGCGGCAGAGCTGGAGTCGCTGGGCTTATCCGACATTAAAACTTACATTCAGAGCGGCAATGTGGTGTTTCGCGGATCGGATACACGGGCACGCAATATCGCCACGTCGATTGGCGCAGCTATTCACGCGAAATTCGGCTTTGAGCCGCCTGTGATCGTCATCAGCGACAAGGATTTAGCGGATGCGATAACAGCGAACCCGTTTCCTGAATCAACAACAGAAAAAGAGGGGAGAACACTCCATTTCTTCTTTCTGGATAAGGCACCCTCCAACATCGATCATGACCGTTTGGAATCTGTGCGCCGACCAAGTGAACGCTGGCAAGTCAAAGGAACTGTTCTCTACCTGCATACCCCGGAAGGTTTCGGCGATTCAAAATTAGCCGTCCAGATCGAAAGAATTTTCGGCGTTACGGCTACTGCGCGGAACTGGCGGACGGTCTGCGCACTTCGTGACCTTTCAGTAGAGTAGGGTGGGCAACTTTGCCCACGCGTTACCTTCGATAAATAATACCTCGAATAATTTTCGTTGTTCATCAGCGGTAACGCGTGGGCACGATGAACCCGTGCCCACCCTACGCTTTTAATTAAATCCCATGTTCAGATATGCAGTGCATGCCCCATTGCCCGTAGCGCTGCCTCTTGAACTGCCTCACCTAATGTCGGATGTGCGTGAATAGTGCCGGCAATGTCCTCTAGTGCTGCCCCCATTTCAATAGACTGACTGAAAGCCGCACTCAGCTCGGAGACGCCACGCCCCACTGCCTGCCAGCCGACGATTAAATGATTATCGCGGCGTGCCACCACCCGTACAAAGCCATCGTTCGACTCTATCGTCATGGCGCGGCCATTGGCCGCGAACGGGAATGTGGCATTGATGCAGTCCAATCCCGCCTGCTGCGCATCGTTTGGTGTTTTACCTACCACCACTACTTCTGGATCGGTGAAGCAAACGGCAGGCATTGCGGCTGGCTGAAAATGGCGTCGTTTTCCGGCGATGATTTCGGCCACCATTTCGCCTTGCGCCATGGCGCGATGCGCCAGCATCGGCTCACCCGTCAAGTCGCCGATTGCCCACACATCAAGCATGGAAGTGCGGCATTGATCGTTGATGCTAACCGAGCGGCCATTCATATCCAGCATTAAGCTTTCCATGTTCCAACCAGCAGTGTTGGGTCTGCGTCCTACGGCGACTAGTACTTGGTCGGCTGGCAGTTCGCTTTCAATGCCTTCACCGTTGCGGATCCGGACTGCATCTCCAGCAGCGTTCAAACCTTGCACGGTACAACCGAGATGCAGATTGATGCCAAGCCGTTTTAACGAAGCGCCAACTGGTCTGGTTAGTTCGGTGTCGTAAGCGGGCAGCACACGGTCGAGTGACTCGACCACGCTGACTTCGACGCCCATTTTGCGATAAGCGGTGCCCAACTCCAGGCCGATATAACCGGCGCCGACCACAACAAGTTTTTTGGGCAGAGACGTTGGCGACAAGGCCTCGGTTGAACTGATGACGCGCCCGCCAAACGGCATAGTGGGCAACGCGACCGGCAATGATCCAGTAGCGAGCAATAAATGACGACAGCTGATGCGTAACGTAGTAGTTGCATCGCCCTTTGCGTCGCCTTCTTTCTGCGTAACATCTACGGTCTTACCGTCGACGATTTTGGCCCAGCCTTTAATCACGGTGACATTATGTTTTTTGAGTAAAGCACCGACGCCGCCCGTTAATTTGCCGACGATGCCATTTTTCCAAAGCACGGTCTGACTGACTTCGATGCGTGGCGCCTGCACATGAATACCCAACGGCGAAGTACCTGCATACTCACAAGCTTTGGCAAACTCCTCGGCGGCGTGAATCATGGCCTTTGAAGGAATACAGCCGATATTCAGGCAGGTGCCGCCCAGCTCTGCAGCTTCGACCAAGGTTGTTGCTATGCCCAATTGCGCAGCGCGAATTGCGGCGACATAACCGCCGGGGCCGCCACCAATAATCAGCAGTGTTGTTGTCTGTGTATGCATGGGTTACTCCGTAAACAGCATGGCCGGGCATTCGAGGAAACCGCGTATTGCCTGAATAAATTCAGCCGCATGCATACCATCGATTACCCGATGATCGAATGACGACGACAAGTTCATCATCTGCCGCGCCACGACCGCACCGCCGCGTATCACCGGCCGTAGCACCATACGGTTGACCCCGACGATGGCCACTTCGGGGTGGTTGATTACGGGCGTGGAAACGATACCGCCCAACGTACCCAGACTGGTTAACGTAATGGTCGAACCGGACAGGTCTTCACGCGCAGCTTTTCCACTACGAGCCCCTTCAGCCTGACGCGTTACTTCTGCTGCGCTGGCCCAAAAATCCAGTGACTCCGCATGGCGTACTACCGGGACGATCAGGCCGTTATCGGTTTGCGTGGCAATGCCGATATGCACCGCACCAAAACGTGTGACGATGCCAGCTTCGTCGTCAAAGCGAGCATTAATTTGAGGGAAGTCGCGCAAGGCCAACACCATCGCACGCATCAGGAAGGGCAGTATGGTCAGGCGACCGCGCTCTTTGCCCCATTTATTATTGAGATTGACGCGCAATGCCTCCAGCTCAGTCATGTCGATCTCTTCGACATAAGTGAAATGCGGAATGCGGCGTTTCGCATCCTGCATTTTTTGCGCAATCTTGCGGCGTAACCCGATGACCGGTACGGCTTCTTCTGTGTGGAGTTGATGGTAACGAGCACCGACACTACCCGCGGCCTGTTGTGGGCCGCGTGCGACAAAGTCATCAAGGTCTTGTTGCTGGATGCGACCGCCCGCAGCACTGCCATGCACGAATTGTAATTCGACGCCAAGATCCCAAGCACGTCGCCGCACGGCCGGTGAAGCGATCGGCTTTTCACCAGCAGGACGTGCCACGGAGATTGACTGTACCTTGCCGGGTTTGTTAGCCGGAGCGGGCTGACTTGCTGCCGCTGCCATCGGCGCAACTGCTGCAAGCGGGGCGGCAGCGGTTTTTTCTACCTTTTCTGCGACCGCTACTGCCGCGGGCAATGCCGGAGCATTCTCACGGACATTACCTTTTCCTTCGATCTCTATGCGTATTAACTCGGCGCCGACCGCCATGAATTCTCCGGCTTTGCCGCCCAGAGTCAATACTGTGCCTGCTACCGATGATGGAATTTCTATCGTCGCCTTGTCAGTCATTACATCGGCCAGAATTTGGTCTTCAACAACAACGTCGCCCGGCTGCACACGCCAAACCACTACTTCTACTTCTGCAATGCCTTCGCCGATATCCGGCATCTTGATGACATGTATGCCCATAATTTTATGCCTCCATCGTACGTTTGAATGCCGCGGCGATGCGCCCGGGTCCTGGGAAATAAGCCCATTCCTGCGCATGCGGGTAAGGCGTGTCCCAACCGGTCACGCGTTCTATCGGCGCTTCAAGATGATAGAAGCAATGCTCCTGCACCAAAGCTGATAATTCCGCGCCAAAGCCGCTGGTATGGGTGGCTTCATGGACAATTACACAGCGTCCGGTTTTTTTGACCGAAGCTACGATGGTGGCCAAATCGAGTGGCCAAATACTGCGTAAATCAATGATTTCGGCGTCAACGCCACTTTCTTTAGCTGCGGCTTCCGACACAAACACCATGGTTCCATAAGCCAGCACGGTCAGGTCGGAACCTGCACGAAATATCGACGCGCTGTCCAGCGGCACAGTGTAATAACCTTCCGGAACTTCGCCCAGTGGATGTTTGGACCACGGCACTACGGGCTTGTCATGATGACCGTCAAAGGGGCCGTTATAGAGACGTTTAGGTTCAAGGAAAATCACCGGGTCATCATTTTCTATGCACGAGATCAGCAACCCCTTTGCGTCGTACGGGTTGGACGGCATTACAGTGCGTAATCCGCACACGTGGGTAAACATCGCTTCCGGGCTTTGGCTATGAGTCTGGCCACCGTATATACCGCCGCCGCAAGGCATCCGTATCGTCAACGGTGCAATGAACTGCCCGGCCGAGCGGTACCGCAAACGCGCTGCTTCAGACACGATCTGATCACAAGCCGGGTAAAAATAATCGGCAAATTGAATCTCAACCACTGGGCGCAAACCATAGGCGCCCATGCCGATGGCGACCCCGACTATCCCGCCTTCGGAAATCGGCGTATCAAATACTCGTGAAGTACCGTATTTCTGTTGCAAGCCCTCGGTGCAGCGAAATACGCCACCGAAATAACCGACATCCTGCCCAAATACCACCACATTATTATCACGCTCCAGCATCACATCCATTGCCGAACGCAAGGCCTGGATCATCGTCATCGTCATCGGCTTCGTCTTTTGGCTCGTTTTTTGGTCCATCGCTTTGTCCATAACTTCTTCCATAATCAGATTCCCAGTTGTTGGCGCTGCAAACGTAAATGTTCCGGCAAGTCTTTGTAGACATCGTCAAACATCGCCGCCGCACTTGGTGCATAACCGTTACTCAAGGTGCCGTATTGTTCAGCTTCTTTTTGTGCCGCAATGATTTCCGCTTCCAGTTCTTTCTGGGTTGCTTCATGCTCCTGTTCGGACCATGCACCAATTCCGATTAAGTGTTTCTTCAGTCGTTCAATCGGATCACCCAGCGGGAAGCAAGCCCAGTCGTCTGCGGGGCGATATTTGCTGGGATCATCCGAAGTTGAATGCGGGCCCGCGCGGTAAGTAACCCATTCGATGAGCGTCGGGCCAAGATTGCTGCGCGCCCGGTCGGCCGCCCATTTTGACGCTGCATACACAGCGAGGAAGTCATTGCCATCTACCCGCAGCGAAGCGATACCGCAGCCGACGCCACGCGCCGCGAAGGTGGTGTTTTCACCACCGGCAATGGCTTGGAAAGTTGAAATAGCCCATTGATTGTTGACCACGTTGAGTATCACCGGCGCGCGATACACATGCGCAAAGGTCAGACCGGTATCGAAATCGGCTTCGGCCGTGGCGCCGTCACCGATCCAGGCCGAGGCAATTTTGGTATCGCCCTTGATGGCCGAAGCCATACCCCAACCTACCGCCTGGATAAACTGTGTCGCGAGGTTGCCGGAGATCGAAAAAAAACCGGCTTCACGTACTGAATACATGACCGGTAATTGACGCCCCTTGAGTGGGTCGCGTTCATTTGAAAATAATTGGCAGATCATATCCACCATCGACACGTCGCGCACCAACAATAAGCTTTGCTGGCGATAGGTCGGAAAACACATGTCGCCATCTTGCAACGCCATCGCGTGGGCAGTGCCGATTGCCTCTTCGCCCAGACTTTGCATGTAGAACGACATCTTCTTTTGCCGCTGAGCGATCAGCATGCGTGCATCGAAGATGCGGGTTTTCATCATTGCCCGCATTCCCGCACGCACCGTTTGCGGATCTAGATCCGGTGCCCAGGGGCCGACGGCATTACCTGCTTCGTCCAGTACGCGAATTAAGGCAAAGGTAAGGTCACTGGTGTCGACAGCTAAAACATCAATGGGGGGGCGGCGGATTGCACCGGCAGGGGAGAGGTGCAAATAGGAAAAATCGGTTACCTGTCCTGGACGTCCGGTTGGTTCCGGCACATGCAGATGCAGGGGATTGCGTTGGGTCATTGAACTACTCCTCGCTTGATTATGTCATGCGTTTTGTGAGTACTATGGTGCGGCACACAGTAGAGTGTGCCACCTCTTTAAATCAAATTGACGCTTGCGGGATTGCCGCGAGCACCAATTTTTCTAATCCCGAATTAAACGAATTCGGCAAAAGTATCCTCGCCAAATGAACGGATGTCAAATTCTGTGCGCAGCCTGGGATGGCGTTGGGAAGGTTTTAATAATGGGAGAAGTAATTGGGCTGACACCCATTCGCTAAAGAAAATTAAATGCGAAGCAGGAGCGCGGTAAGCAGTCTGATATAGGAAGCATTAGGCCAATTCAAGTTCTTGAATTGAGTTGTGTTTGCTTGTATCCCATCTATTCATAGGTTGATTAAACCAATCGACTGAATTTTGAGACTGGCATACATTTTTATGTGTCGAATCAAAATTATCTTTTACACTTAAACTAATGATGTTAGATTAAATTCCTCATAACCAACGAATTAGGTGAGCAACATGGCGTATAAAACAAGAAAATTAGCCGTAATGATTAGTCTGCTTTGCCTGATTCAAACAACGTATGCCGCAGAAACAACAACATCAGGCTTGAGCAAAGAAGAGCTGGTGACTGCCAAACTCGCCGGAAAAGCAACAGGCAAAGTAATCTATCTTGGTGCCACTGTCATTACCGGAAACGAATCCAAATCCGACATGGCTATCGTTGTTAATGGTGAACGGATTGAAGCCATTATTCCCGCAGCCCAGGTTAATTCGGCATCACTGACAGAGACCGAAATTGTCGATGTACATCACTTATTCGTCTTGCCTGGATTAATTGATTCCCACGTCCATTATGGAACACACCCAAACCTGTCTTTTGCACAGGCACAATTAAAGCGCGATGTCTATGCTGGCATCACCGGTGTACGCGACATGGCGGGCGATGCGCGCTTTTTGGGTGATATGTCCCGGGCTTCGTTGATTAACGAAATTCCTGCTCCCGATATTTATTATGCATCGCTGGTTGCCGGCCCTAGTTTTTTTAATGACCCGCGTACCGTTACTTCCGCATTAGGTATGCCGCCTGGCACGGCGCCCTGGATGTATGCGGTGACTGACAAAACCAATATGGCGATGACCTTGTCGCAGGCGCGCGGCACCGGTGCCACCGGGTTAAAAATCTATGCCAATCTGCCGGGGCCGCTGGTTCAACGTCTCGTCAAAGAAGCCAATCATCAGCATTTTCCAGTCTGGACACATCTGCAAGTCTACCCTGCCACACCTTATGATTCATTGGGCGCAACCAGCGTTTCGCATGTTTGCATGATTGCCAGATATGCAGCCCAACCGGGTAAAGCCAAATACGGCCACCAGAATGAACCGTCCTATGACGACATGTCAGCCAACAATGCGGAAATCAAAAAATATATCAGCGCGCTCAAAAAATCAGGAACCATCATGGATGCGACGTTGAGCGTTTATGAACTTCCTTCTCAGGCTAAAGTGACAGCGGACGGAAAAACTAAACATCTCCATTGTTCGATTGAACTTGCCGGTGAAATTACCCATGCTATGTTGGTAGCCGGAATACCGATTGTTGCCGGTACCGATTCGAACGCCTCAGCAGATGACGCATTTCCAGCCCTAAATCGCGAATTGGAATATCTGGTGAAATATGCCGGATTATCAGCCCGCGAAGCCATTTTGTCCGCAACTGAAAATGCCGCAAAAGCACTGGGCAAAGAGAAGGAAATCGGCAGCATTGAAACTGGAAAGTTTGCCAATCTGGTCTTTACCAAAGAAGATCCGACCCAGGATATTGCTCACTTGCGTTCCATAGAATTTACGGTAAAACGAGGAATTCGCTTTGACAGAAAAGATTATCAGCATCAACCCATTCCAGAACAGGATGATTAACGCGAACGACCACCAAACGTCAATTTATGCACACCGCCGGAGCCTCTTTTACCAAGCACCATTGAGTCTTCCGGCTTCTTCTGAAAATACATTACCACTTGAGACGAATGCAATGAAAGAGCAACCCATCATTATTGATACATCAGGTTCCATTACCAACCTTAATCTGACGCCCGCTCAGCAGAAAGATGAATTTACGATGGGCATAGATCAACGCTCCATCAACGAAGCACTGGCCTCAGGATTGACGGCTATTAACATGACCATGGGTTATGTTTTCGGGAAGGAAGATCCTTTTGAACAGACTGTACGGCAAATTGCTGCTTGGGATGCCTTAATCCGGCGCACGCCAGAATCGCTCAGAAAAGTGTGGACCGTTAAGGACATCCAAGCGGCTCATACCAATAAACAAGTGGGCGTGATTTACGGCTTTCAAAATGCCGTCATGATGGGCGATAACGAACACCGTGTTGAAATTTTCGCCAATCTTGGCGTGCGCTTCATTCAACTTACCTACAATACTCGCAACTCACTGGGTGATGGCTCGATGATGCCGGAAAACCAGGGTTTAACCGAATTTGGCCGCAAAGTTGTGCATGAATTAAATCGTCATCATGTGTTGGTCGACTTAAGCCATAGCGGTGAGCAAACCTGTCTGGATGCTATCGCCGCTTCGAGTCAGCCTACCATTATTTCTCATACCGGCTGCCGGGCACTGACCAATTTGCCGCGCAACAAAACAGATCGTGAGCTTCGTTTAGTCGCCGAAAGCGGTGGTTTTGTGGGTATTTATTTCATGCCATTCTTAGCCATTGGCCGTCAATTCACATCCGAAGATTTAATCGCGCATATTGAACATGCCGTCAATGTGTGCGGTGAAGATCATGTAGGTATAGGCACGGATGGCTCAGTGACCAAAATTGACGATATGCAGGGCTACATGACTGAATTAAAAAACGAAGTGGATCATCGTCATGCTACCGGCATAGCCGCCACAGGTGAACGCGCCGATATTGTCCCGTTTTTATCTGATCTTTCCGGTACCAATAAATTCATGGAGCTGGCAGATATGCTGGCAAAACGCGGACATAGCTCAGGCAGAATTGAAAAAATCCTCGGTAGTAATTTTATGAACGCAGCGGACCGGATCTGGTCCGCTTAAACTAAGCTAAGCTAATCTAATCTGAATTTGGGTGGGCAACTTGAATTTTGACGTGAGCTAATGAAGTAAGGCATAAGGCGCAACAGGATTGCGCCTTATGTTAAACAATCAACTTCAACTTAATCCGGGTACAGCAGCACTTCAGCTTCAATTTCAACCGGAATATTAAATGGCAGTTCAGCCATGCCAACAGCGCTACGACTGTGCGCGCCGATTTCTGAACCAAACAACTCCAGTATCAGATCTGAAAATCCATTTATAACACTAGGTTGCTGGCAAAATCCAGGAGCGGAATTCACCATACCGAAGACCCGGGTAAACGCCGCAATACGGTCAAGATTGCCTAACTTACGGTGCAGGCTGCCCAGAATCGATAATGCCGTGAGCCGTGCAGCCATATACCCTTGTTCTAAAGTCAGTTCACCGCCAACTTTACCCAGCGGTTGGGCAATAGCGCCGTCACTTTGCTGTGGACCATGTCCAGAAATGAAAACACGTTGTCCGACAACATGCACAAATTGAAATGGAATGATGACCCCGGCAGGTGCTTGCACAGGCGGAGGCAAAGTCAGTCCCATGAAGGTTAAACGGTCAGTTATGATCGACATGATAAATTAAACTCCTAATAAATTAAGCACTCCAGCGGCAACCCTAAAAGAAACGACAACGACCACAATCATAAAAAGTAATCTTGGATTAAACGAACGCGCCAGCATGAGCAGCGACGAAGGTTGTCGTAATGATGATTTTTAGAATTCGTATTTTTCCAATCGTCTGGTTGAGTTCCTTGCCCTTGGCTGGCACACCATATTTATCCAGATGGTCGCACCGTCTTTGTACCGATCCCGATTCTTCACCAAAACACCTTGACCGGTTCCAAACATATTTAAAGCAGTCAGCTATGGCGCAAATGAAACTTGATGTGCGTAGTAACGCACCTTGTTGTTGATAAACGCACCTGGATGTCCTGCAAATCCTACTTTAAGGCTGGTACTTTGAAAGTTTTTCAGTCCGGCTTGCGTGATCTGAGGCCCATCTTGCATTATCTCCGCATCACTCTTCGTATCGGGTCTCACGATGGCAATATGGCCGGGTTTGTCGTTCTTGCGGTTTTTGTATACCGCAACAACCAAGTTACCTTGATTTGCGAGTGCTTGCGCCTCTATTCCAGATTCTGCTAAGCGCCAGCCTTGCGTGCTCGTTTCACCCGCTGCCAGCCAATCAAATTGGGCATTGGCTAATAAAATCGGGCTATGTTCTGGCGGGCGCAGAATATAAATACCTAACGACTTGGCGGCAGAAGCAACAAAGGCGCTGCAATGGGTATGTTTGCCAGATGTACCAACATGACGTCCGTCTGGCTCGCCACTCTCCCAATTGACATGCACGCCGGCAGGCCAGTGCTGCTCGACGTGAAGATTATCAATTTGCGTTGCTAGTCGAAGACCATTTTCGGTTACGGGAGTAGCTAAAGCCCCTGACGACAAGATAAACATAACCAAGGTTAGAAAAAAGCTGCAAAGTTTTATTCGTACCGCTGACATAGTATGGATTTTTCTATTAAGTATTGAAGTTACGTTTTTCATCGATCAAATTATTAGTTTGATATAGGAAGCTTCAATTAATTTCAATGAAAGATATGAGATAGGGGATCAATACGCGCAGCGTATTGCACCGTTCTATGTCACCTAATATGTGGCGAATAGATGAGTCCCATTGCGTCCAGCCTTGTGCGTCTTATCGCGTTAAATCGGTAAATATTCCTTATTTCTTGCGCATCAATTCACGGTTAGTGATGAGGGTGATCCAAATTATTCAACAGCGTTACGATTTGTTGATGCAACACGGGAAGGTCGTTTTGAATCATGTTCCAGACAAGTTCCAAATCCACTTTATGGTAGGCATGTGCCACGCGATTGCGCATTGCATAGATTACTGACCAAGGAATTTCACTATGTAGCGCCGCGAAATCTGGAGCGAACTTTACGATATTATTTGATGCTTCACCGACTATCTCAATATTGCGTATGACTGCGTCCTGAATCATTTCATTGTTGAGAAACACAACTTCATCCAAGTCTTCAATGTAACGGTGAATACGTTCGATGGCTTGTTGGATATGCCCAAGGTAATCCGGCACCCGTAGTTCATTTTTGCTCATACTGGCATAGCCTCAACAAGAACAGTGGCACGGAATTTGTCAGGCAATGCTCTAGGTGTCAGAACATCCACTGTCACACCTAACAGGAGTTCTAATTCAACCTGAATCGCAGCCACATCCATGAGTGTCGTAGTTGAGGTTGGGTCGATCAAAATATCCAAATCACTGCCATCAGTATCATTACCATGCACAACTGAGCCGAACACCCGTGCATTGATGGCACGATGGGACGCGACAATCTTCCGAATGGAGTCCCTATGCATGTTTAGCGCGACTGACGGTTTCATACGATTTCCTTCTTGTGAATCTCTGAATAGAAACTGTATTCAGAGTGCGATCTGGACGATTTTTTATGGTGTCACAGACATTTTCAATATAATCTCGGAAAAAGTATCCTCGTCAAATGAACGGATGTCAAATCCTGTGCACAGAAGGTGTTGGCGTTGGGCAGATTTTAATACTTGCGAAAGTAATTGAGCTGACACCCATTCGTTAAAGAAAATTAAATGCGAAGCAGGTGCACAGTAAGTAGCCTGATATAGGGAGCTTCAGTTCACTGCAATGAAAGATATGTGGTTGGGCGTCAATAAACGCAGGGCATTGGGCCGCTCTGTGTCACCTAACATGCGGCGCAATAGATGAGTCCCATTGCGCCCTACCTTGTACGTCTTACCGCGTTTGGTTATTCTACGGACCAAACAGTTTTATTAGACAGTCCAAAGAAAATTAGATTTTGGATGCTCTATCGTACCTCTGCAAAGTTCCGACAAGCGACCTTCATCCGACTTAATCAGAAGTAGGTAGAACAGGGGCGACACTAACTGTCGGAGGTCGCTTAACAATAATCATATTCGTACTCAACGGCGCTACTCCAGTTTGTTTTACTGCGAGTTCCGGAACTGCTTTGCGTCGGTCTATCGGTTGCGGATGGTTAAACCAAAACATTGTTTTCCCCCTTGTGCAATTATTAAATAGTGACTCTTCAATCGGATACGAGTGGCTATATTGTGCGGTTTTCGTTATTCACAATTCGTGCGCGGTGATGAATCGTTAGTTCAATCTTACGATTTTTAAGTTGCTTAATTAAAACTTTCAGCAAAGATCACAGCAGTATTTAAATATTGGCTATGCCCTGTGCTGGGCATTTTTACCGAGCGATGAATAAATTTTAATCGCGATCGAATCTTAAGTTTTGGCCGGTAGCCGCTGCCCAAGTTCGCGAATTTGCCGCATCAGTAAATAGTCCGGTAAGAAGCGCCAGATGGCTATGCCGATGGCAGCGGCGATGAACAGGAAACTGACTGATCGGCTAAAAAATCGTATAGCGAATAATGCAATTACAGCTAATCCAACACCAAAGCTCAAGGTTGAGCCGTTAACCCAGCCAGCGGTAATGGCGCGATGTTCGCTCAGGCTATTCACTTTTTGCATAAGCTGGTGAACGATGTGCTCGCTTCGTAATACCGATTTTTTCATCTCCAGCCAAGTCGAATCAACCCGGCCAGAGGAGCGAATTTGTGCAATATGCTCGAAGTAGTTGTCGCAGATGCGCTGTAGCTGTTCGCATTCGTCAGTGCT
Organism: Solimicrobium silvestre; assembly: GCF_002976435.1. GTDB lineage: Bacteria > Pseudomonadota > Gammaproteobacteria > Burkholderiales > Burkholderiaceae_D > Solimicrobium > Solimicrobium silvestre. The sequence continues at coordinate 44,763 of NZ_PUGF01000010.1, forward strand.
TAGCATGTGGGTGTCGGTGAGCTGACGTAGTTCGGTCAGAATGTCGCTGACTTCCTGTTTGAGTTCCTGGAAATCGTATTGTTGTTGTTCTTGTTTACGTTGGTTGGTTTTTATTTGGCGCTCGGCAGCGAGTCTGGCTTCGGGTAACAGGTTTTCTGTGACGAGCAAGTCGGCGCTGCTCATAGTGCGTGGGTCGCCCAGATCGGCTAGCCATGGGCAATTTACAGTTAAATTGCCGATTTCGGCAAAAACGCGTTGCCGTAGTCGTTCGGCCCAGTTTTGGTCGTAGCAAAACGCCAGAATGCGGGCGTGCATGGCGGACAGTGGCGGGCGACTTAACGCGTCGCTGCCGTACATGAGTTTATCAATGTTAGGAGCTTGAGCCGAGTCATGTGACGCGTTGATGATGGTGCTAACTTTTTGCCAGGCGCTATTGACTTGATCAATTGCGGCGGTCCAGCGCTGATTGACTTCACCGGCAGTTTGATTACCCGCCTGAGCGTAAATGTCCAACACGCGATACTGATATAAATCATGCAGCCAATGCGCGGCTGCGGCGTCCCCTTTTAATGCCAGATTGGCTTGCGACAGAATAACTGGCAAGGCGATGCTTTGCGCGTGCCAGATCGGCGGTATACCTGGTGCCAGATGCAGGATCAATTTAAGTAATTGCACATCGACCGATTGTATCGTGTTGCTGCGCATGTCTAGCAATAAGCGCACGGTGTTTTGGTCTTTTTGTACATCGCGAAACCAGGCCAGTAATTGGCCGTTCGAGATGTCGGCCACACCTTGTTCCCAGTGCTGTGCGAGAGCCACGCCGAGTTGTTCGGGTTGATGGCAGCGTTGTTCGCCGATGTGGTAGGGCTGATTGAAGTTGGATCCGAGGCTAGAGCTAGAGCCGAGTTGTTCATTAAGCGGATCTGCCAACGTTGTATCACCGGCCAACCAGCGCTGTAATTCGCTTGCGCCCCAGCGCAGTTTTGGGTCACGTTGCAATAGGCCGCGAGCCAGTTTATTTATTTGCTTATCTTGAATGCCGGTGGTGGCGATATTGCGGGTGGTTAGGTGATGCAGGATTACGGCGTCCGACAAACCGGCAAACGGATGCACGCCGGTGGCGGCTTCCAGTGTGATGATGCCGAGCGCCCAATAATCAGCTTTGGCGTCAATCACGCCCGATAAACTCTCGGGCGCGGCGTAGGGCAGGGTGCGTGCTACGCCGGTAAAACGTTGAGTGGCATTCAGTACCGAGGCAATGCCGAAATCGGTGAGTACCAGATCAAGCGGTTGTTCGCTGCGGATTAAAATATTTTCCGGTTTTAAATCACGGTGTACCAGACCGGTAGCGTGTACCGCAGCCAGTGCAATCGCCAGTTCTTGTACGATGCGACGCACGATGTTTGAAGGTAGCTGGTCTGGATATGTACCGCGATATTGCTCAAGTAGGCGGCGCAACGAGCCACCTTCGCAGAGTTCCATTAACTCATACGCATAGCCATCTGAGACGCCAGCTTCCAATACGTCGACCCGATGTTCACGTGCGATATTGGCAATTCGCTGTTGAATTTCTGGCTTGGGAAGAATGCCGTGCCGGTAAATTTTGGCGACTAAAATTGCGCCACCAGTCAGTGCTTGTACCAGTAATAATTCGGCTTCGGCGCCACGCGCCGGCATGGTTTCGGTGATGCGGTAACGTTTGCTGAGTTGGCTGGGCAGGTTGATCAGGTTGGTGATCGTACCGGCCGTAGTAACGGCTTGTACAGATGTTTGTTGAGTAGCGGGTTTAGTGAGTGGTCTATCACAATACAGGCAAACTAAACTGCCCGCAGGATTAGGTTGGCCGCAATCGGCAAACGGGCAAAGCAGCGTGTCGGCAGCGTTTTTAACCGGTGTCGGGTTGGATTTTACTTCAACGGCTAATGCGGTTTTACGGATTAAATCAACGCCCGCCAACGGTGTACCGCATAGGCAGCGCATGATCTCGGGCTGGTGTTCGGTGCCGCAACTTGGGCAGCGGCGCAGGTAAGTGGTTCCCATCTATGAGCGCCAGGAAGCTGAGTCAAACGTTACGCCGCGTTCCTGGCAAAGTGCTTCCAACGCTGCCATATCACCGCGCGCGGGTATGCCGATGTACCAGACTTTTTTTCCATCAAGCATGGCTTGAATGTGTTTACCAGATTCAACGACGCTGTTGTTTAAATACGGCGCGTACTTTTGTTCAGCGCGAGCGGAAAGTAATTGCAATGACTGATTGGAAGAGCCGCGCCATAAGTCGGTGAGCGGTTTGTTATCGATATAGGGTTCCGGAATTAATGCATCCAGTTTGGCTAAAATGGCCGAATGATTTTTTTGTAGTGTAGTCAAGGGATAACCGCTGTAACAGAGAATATCAAAGCCGTGCTGACTGCTGGTACGCCATTGATGCAGGCCGTCGAGTAAGGCACTTAATGCGGCAGGCTGGTCAAATGGTTCGCCACCGGAAATGGTGATGCCATCCATTTCTTGAGCGTCGCTGGTTTGTTTGCACCATGTTAGTAATTGCGCCACCGTCATCAGGCGGCTAGGCGTGGCGTCCCAAGTGTCTTGCGAGACGCAGTTTTTACACCCGATAGAACAGCCTTGCAGCCAGATGCCGATGCGTCGACCCGGGCCGAGAACGGTGACTGGGAAGTGCGCTTTGTTAATATTAATTTTGGTTTTTGAATTCTGCATACGCTAGTTCACGATATTTCCAGCGTTAATTCGATTACTTTATCCTGCTCGCTCAACTGGCTTACCACCAGCCGCTGGCGACCATCCAGATCATGTTCAAACAAAGCACGTGAAAGCGGATTGATAAACGCCGCTTCCAGTGCATTACCTATGCCGCGTCCGCCATTGGAAAGATCACGCACACAGCGTTCCAGCAAGGCGCTACGTACCGTGGAGGGCATGCTTAATTGCAGTTTGAATTGCTCATACAAACGCCGTGCGATATTTTTTAACATGCCGTCAAAAATACGTTCCGCGACATCTGGCGTGATGAAGTTGAACACCACAATGTTGTCACCTATGCGGTTGAGTAGTTCCGGCCGCGCCAGTTTGAATTTGAAATAATCTTCAATCGAACTGCGGATTTTTGTCTCTACCAGTTCATACGGATCGTCGGCTTTTACCTGCTGTTGGCGCACGCCCTGGCGGTCTTCTACAAACACCCCTAAGTTAGACGTGAAGACTAAAATTGTTTCAGAAAAATAGGCGGTTTCGCCACGGCCATCGGTAAGGCGGCCGTCTTCCAGAATCTGTAAAAATTTATCCAGAATTTGCGGGTGGGCTTTTTCGATTTCATCAAACAGCACCACCGAAAATGGTTTTTCTCGTACCGCATTGGTCAACTCACCACCGGCATCAAAACCGACATAACCGGGCGGCGCACCTAGTAAGCGCGCACCGCTGTGCTGCTCGGCAAATTCGCTCATGTCAAAGCGCAGATAAGCGCGTTCGTCGCCAAACACCAGTTGCGTTAAGGTCTTGGCCAACTCGGTTTTACCGACACCGGTAGGTCCTGCAAAAAACAGCACGCCACGTGGACGGCTGCCGCTTGATTTGGCTTGCGCGCCAGTCAAGCCCATCACCGAGCGTTTTAAAATATCCAGCGTTTTCACCACCGCCGGATGCTGACCTTTAACTCGCTCCTCAATAAAGGGCAGTGCGTCGCGGATTTTTTCGCGTAAATAATCTTTGCGCCACGGGTTGTCCAGCGCGCCTAACTGATAGCAGCGTACCGCATCATCAATGTCACTGATGCCGAGTAGTTGCCGGTCGGCCAGCTCGGTAATGTCTGACAGCGCCGTTAAACTCATGCCTTCCGAACCTTCGGCAAAGCGGTTTAAAAACTGCGTTTGCGCTGCGGTACTGGCAACGCTATAACCAGCAAATAAAGGTGCTAATTGCTGGGCGCTGGCATGGCGGGTTTCGTAATCGGGTTTGCCTATCGCTAAGCTGGCGATGCGTTCGTTGTCCAGCGTGTACCAAGTGGGTAAATCTTGGGCGCGATTTACCAGCCACAGCACCGGGTTGTAGAGTGGGCGCTGGTGCTCACCAACGCGGTTGGCGGCATTCAGCGTGACGATAGGGCTGGAGGTCAGCGCCAATTTTTCTGCCGCGATAAAAAAGCGATATTCGGCTTCACTCAAATGCGCGGCTTCGCGACTCAGGCGCGAGGCAAAATCAATCACCAACGCACAGCGCGCTTCGCGTTGCGACACCAGGTTTTTCATGATGTTAGTGAGCGTTTCCAAACTTACGATCTGATTGCCGGTTTTGAGTTTTACATCAAATAATTTTTCAGCCGATTCACGCGCCGCCAGTTCATCGGGATAAACGCGCACGCCATCGGTCGGGTCGTAGATCAGTAAAAATTGATAGTCACGCGCTTTGAGGGATTCCCATAAGGCGCGGATGAACGGCACCAATGTAGCTCCGCTATCGGTGGCTGCTAAAAAACTGTCGTGTATGCTGCCGGAAATCACAAATTGTGAACGGATCGGAAGCAGCCGTTCCAGATCAAGCTGCCAGCGCGGTAAGGGAAGAGTCATAGCGGAATCTCTCGTGATAATAAGGGCGCAGAAGTGCGAGCGTCTTCATGTTCGGCAAACTGCGGCAGCAAATCTTTATTCACTAATTGCACCGGCAATTCGCCCGCCTCTAAACGGCGTGTGACATTTAATCCTAAGCCGCATGCTTCCAATGCTTTTAACAACGCAGGAAATTCGGCGCACCAGCGGTCTTCTGCTAAATGATCGAGCACGCTGCGTTCGTTGCTGGCATTCGTTACCGAGCGAATTACATTGAAATTGGCCGTGCCGGTGGCTTCATTAATGCGCATCCGCACCATATAGGCGCCCCAGTCATGCCGCCGGAAATGTACTACGCCGCCTTCTACAAACAAGGTAGAACTGAATTCTTCCACTTGATACCCCAAATCTTTGAGCGACTGTTGCAGTACCAGAGCAGTCGCCTCCTGCACCTGCTGTTGCTGGGTTTGTTCCAGATGTAGTTGAATTTGTCGGCGCAATTCGGAAGTGAGTAGCTCTGCGCGCTCGGTTGGCAGATTACGATTCAATTGCTGCGCTAATTGTTGGATTTGCTGCGGTAATGCGCCCAAGTGAGCGATGCGCGCTAACAGGCGCGCCGCGGTTTGCATTACTGCATCCGATTCTGGCTCTACTTCGCTAGCAGCCAAGTTGGCAAATTCCTGAAAAGCTGGAGTCTCATCGCTGCCCGTGCTACCCATTAGGCGGGCAGATTCAGTCAGTAAAATCGATTTTAATTCGGCGCTATAACTTTGCAGCGTGCGCAGATACGAGATCAGTGCCGCGTCATTGTCATTAGTAGTGTCAGGACGAGTCGGGCGGCCCGCCAGTATCCGTTCGGAAGCACCAAGGCTGTCGGCTAACTGACTAAGCTGCGCAAATTCAGCTTCGCTTTGCGCTAATTGTTGCAACATAGCCTGTTGCCCTTGCAGATTGGCGGCGTGCTGGGTTTGCAGTATCTGGCCGTGCTGCGCAGCATGTTCAGCTGCTAAGGCGGCGCTATCTTCGTACCCCTGGCGGATAGCCATCGCTGCGCGAATCCCCGCAGCCGAAAGCAGGAGGGCAACCGGGTCAGCAACAATAATGGCGGTGGTTGGGCCGCTCATGAATGATTAACGTAAAAAAGAAGGGATAACATGCGTGATTATTCGCCTATGTCGTTTTCTGGTAGGGGATATTTAACCATGAAACGCTGCAACATAGAAGTTGGGAATGCTTGAATTGGATTGGAAGTAGCTATTCAGTAATTACGTTGTTGAATTGCCTCTGCAAGCAACGCTTCTTTTCTTTTGTTAAGCCATGTTTGTAGCTCTGATATTGGAAGTGGACGACTGAAAAATACCCTTGAGCGATATCGCAGCCATTAATACGTAAGAACTCCAGCTGCTCAGCAGTCTCGACTTCATCAGCAACTACTCTCATGTTGATTTCATGTGCCATTTCAATGGAGGTAGCGGCAAGCTAAAGGCTGGCATCGCCAGTTTGGGCGACGCAAACGAAAAATCCAGCGCACGTTCTTTTCGCGGCATTGATAACTATGCTAGGCGAGTAACATTGGATGCATGATCGGCGTAGTTTTCTAAAGTAGATTTGATGCCGTTTATTCAGTCATCTTCCAGCTCTTTAATAGCAGTATTTTTATTCTGCGCATTGTGATTTCTTTTGCTTGGTATCGAACCATTATTTTCAGAACTATCGAGCTAGCCCCTCCATGCATACAAGGCACGCACGTCCTTACCTTACATGACTGCCTGCTTTCCATATGGGTACGGCCCGTCACGCAGAATCTGATATTGCGATTATCAGTACTGGTGCATGATGGTGTGAATCAAATCCAACAAATCATCCGTTAAAGTTTTATAAAAATGGTTGATATTGTCATTTAATGTGTGCATAATAATTGATATTGTCAATTAATTTTATAGGGTAATCCGTAGATATGGGCCTTGCTTTCAGGCGCTTACAACGCAAACCAATAAAATTAGGTGATAGGTCTTATATGCCGTGTACGTTGAACTTTCTTACCTATATTTAAAAGGATAAATGTATGTCAAATAAAACGCTGAACCTTAATGAAACTCTGTACCAATATATATTGGATCACTCAATTCGTGAACATCCGGCGCAAACGGCATTACGTGCCGCTACGGATACTCATCCGTATGCGCAGATGCAGATTTCGCCAGAGCAGGGACAGTTCATGGCGATGTTGGTAAAACTATTGGGAGCGCGTCGCACCATAGAAATAGGCGTATTTACTGGCTATAGTGCGTTATCCGTAGCGTTGGCGCTGCCCGATGACGGTAAGTTACTTGCATGCGACATTAGTGATGAATATACGCGGATCGGAAAACCGTTTTGGGAGCAGGCCGGAGTGGCCCACAAAATTGATCTTCAATTGGCGCCAGCGCAAAGAACACTTGATGCGCGTATTTCTGCAGGAGAGTCTGGTCAATATGATTTCGCATTCATTGACGCGGACAAATGTAGTTACGACGGATATTACGAAAGCTGCCTGCAATTGCTACGCAAGGGCGGACTGATCGCCATCGACAACACATTGTGGAGTGGAAAAGTAGCCGCCCCATCAACGAGTGATGACACGACTGCCTTGCAGAAATTTAACATCAAACTGCATCGTGATGAGCGCATCGATTTATCACTTCTGCCGATCAGCGATGGATTGACGTTAGCTCTCAAACGCTAGCAATGCAGACCAATCATCAAACGTTAAGACTTCCGCAAATTGACCAAGCTATATTACAATTTCCTTGCTGCAATGCGCGCTGTCCGTGTTGGTGTTCATTGCTGGAACAAGTTTACGTAAATCCAAAATATAACTTAAACGCTCAATAATAAATCTAAAAATGAAACAGTCATCCTCCAAATGCAAAGCACAAGTGCTGTTATCTATCGTGTTGGCAGTATCTACCACCTTCACCTATGCGCAATCAAACCAAAGCAAATTAACCGCAATCTCGCCAGATGACGTAGCGAGCTATGATTTTGTCCGACCAGAAGCGGACTACGTTAAACGTGTTCAGATGATCCCGATGCGGGATGGCACCAAACTGTACACCGTTATCGTCATGAAAAAAAATGTCACCAAAGGGCCAATACTGTTGTCGCGCACACCCTATGACGCCAAGTCGTCAACCACGCGCACCAGAAGTCAATTGATCACTGAAATTCTGCCCGCAATGGACGCTGAATTCGTAGCAGACAACTATATTCGGGTTTATCAGGATATTCGTGGCACGCACAATTCTGAAGGTGACTTTGTTATGGCTCGCCCAATTGTCGGGCCACTCAACAATACCGGTGTGGATGAGGCAACAGATGCGTACGACACTATCGATTGGTTAGTTAAGAATGTCCCGGAAAGCAATGGCAAAGTCGGCACTATTGGCAGTAGCTATCTTGGTTTCACCACGCTGAACTCGTTAATCAATCCGCATCCGGCACTGAAAGCGGCTGTTCCGCAAAGTCCAATGGTCGATACCTGGATAGGCGATGACGATTTTCATAATGGTGCTTTCCGTGTCCCAACGATGGATTTCATCGTTGATCAAAGCACGGACAAAGCAAATGCTGGCGCGCAGGTTGGGTTTGGCGTCGGAGACGATTACACCCGCTATCTTGAAAGCGGATCAGCTGGTGACTATGCACGAAAATGGGGAATCGATCTTTTCCCAAACATGCAGAAAATTTTGCAAAACCCGGCTTATACAGAATTCTGGTCATTGCAAGCCGTTGATAAATGGCTGGCGGCACGGCCGCTTACTGTGCCAACGATGTTAGTCGTAGGTCAGTGGGATCAGGAAGATTCTTATGGCGCGCCTGCGGTCTACAAAGCGATCAAACCTAAAGACAAGAACAACGACATGGTGACGCTAGTGATCGGCCCATGGCGACACTCAGGTGCAAATCATTACGGTTATGGTTTAGGAGCTCTAACTTTCACTGGTGACACAGCCTTGGAATTTAGGGTCAACTACTTGAAGCCGTTTTTGGATCATTACCTGAAAGGCGCGTCCGATCCGCATACGCCTCATGTCCTTACGTATGCAACAGGTTTAAATCGTTGGGATATATCGCCTAAATGGCCAATGGGGACAATGACGCCGCTCTATCTTGGTCAACACTTCAGTGCAAGCTTCAAGGCAGACAATTCGTCGGGTCATAATGATTATGTTTCCGATCCATCCAAACCTGTTCCCTTTTTACCTCGGCCTGTCAATTTGGGTGATGAGACAAGCTGGAAATCATGGCTGGTGCATGATCAGCGTTTTGTCTCTGATCGTCCGGATGTATTAGTCTACAAAACTCAAGCATTAGACAAACCAATTCATATTATGGGCGAACCTTTAGTCGATCTATTCGCAGCCACATCTGGCACAGATAGTGATTGGGTAGTCAAACTAATTGATGTCTTTCCAAACGTGTCACCAGAACCGGCAGAGCAAGGTTCCAAACCAAGCATGGCTGGCTTTGAACTCCCAATTGGCATTGAGATTTTCCGCGGTCGCTATGTTCATGGATTTAACAAACCACAAAGTTTAACCGCGGGAAAAATCGAGGAGTACAAATTTGGTTTGCCTAATGTTGATCACGTCTTTTTGCCAGGACACAAGATAATGATTCAAGTCCAATCAAGCCTATTCCCGCTGTATGATCGCAACCCGCAAACCTATGTTGACAATATTTTCAATGCGAAAGCAGAAGATTATAAGTCAGCAACTGAGAGTGTTTATTATGGCGGTGAAAATGCGAGTAGCGTTTTGTTACCGCTTGTTCCCTAATTAGTTGATCGCAACAATACGGAGTAATTAGTTAGCCAGAAGCTGGGTTGAAAACCCAGCATCTGGCTATTCGAGCTTTGGAGGAAGTCAGTCGGCGTATTTCAGTAACAGGCCCTTGGCAGCACAATTCCGCCTTACAGCCACAAGCTCACATTGGCCTAAGGTGTTGTAGCTTGTAGCTGGAATACCCTAAAACCTAATTCGCTTTTAAACTCACCGGTTTCAATTTAGATTCCAATACCCGCCCTTTACGCGCCCGTTTGTTAATATGCGGTGCTAAATTGGTGGCGGATAAGCTGACTTCTTGTGGCTTGGCAGCGCGTCCGATACCTGACACGGTCACGCCTTTTTGTGAAATGGTTTGAACAGCCAATAGTTTTTCGCCAGCTTCCAAATCCATCAAAATCACGCCTTTACCGCCGCTGGCCAAGTGCTTACATTCAGTTAAACCAAACACTAATAAACGACCTTTTTCAGACAAGCAGGCAATCGCGCTGCTGTCTGGCTTAACTACGCTCGGCGTTAACAATTCATCGCCTGCGTCAAAATTAATAAAGGCTTTACCTGCCTTCATGCGCCCGGTCATGTCTGCAACGCTGGCAGTAAAGCCCATGCCGCCTGTGCCTGCTAACAATAAAATAGTTGCTGCATCGCCTGCGAAATAATGCAAAATCCGCGCGCCGCTGGCCAGGTCGATCAAGCTGGTAATTGGCACACCGTCGCCGCGTGCGCCGGGTAGGGCAGATACCGCTACCGAATACACGCGACCATTGGAATCAAACGCCAGCAAGTTTTCCACGCTACGGCATTCGAACGTGCTTTGCAGTGTGTCACCGGCTTTAAAGGTGAATTGTGCTGCGTCGTGACCGTGTCCGGTACGGGCGCGTAACCAACCTTTTTGTGAAATAACCACCGTCACCGGTTCATCAATTACTTTTTGCTCAATCACGGCTTTTTGTGCGACTTCAATCAAGGTGCGACGTGCGTCGCCGAATTGTTTTTGATCGACTTCAATTTCTTTGATGATTTTACGTTTCATTGAAGCTGGATTTTCTAATAAATCCTGCAAGCCAGCTTGCTCGGTACGTAACGCGGCTAATTCCTGTTCAATCTTAATCGCTTCTAAACGCGCTAATTGGCGTAAGCGGATTTCTAAAATATCTTCGGCTTGACGGTCCGATAAATTAAACGCTTCGATTAAGGCTGGTTTAGGTAGATCCGATTCACGAATAATGCGGATTACTGCATCAATGTTTAATAAAACCGCAATCCGGCCTTCTAAAATATGAATCCGGTCTTCTACTTTTTTCAGTTTAAATTCGGAGCGACGGGTTACGGTTACAAAGCGGAAGGCCACCCATTCGGAAATAATCTCCAGCAAGCCTTTTTGGCGTGGACGACCATCACCACCGATCATCACCAAATTCATGGAAGAATTGGTTTCTAATGAGGTGTGCGCCAATAAGATTTGCATCAGCTCGGCGCTGCTTTGATTTTTAGATTTTGGCTCAAACACTAAACGCACCGGGGCGTCTCGGCCGGATTCGTCGCGTATTGTATCGAGCACACCCAGCATTAATTGCTTGAGATTTTGCTGCTCAGGCGTGAGTGTTTTTTTGCCTAATTTAATTTTAGGGTTGGTGCACTCTTCAATTTCTTCCAATATTTTTTGGCTGGATGTGCCAGGTGGAAGCTCGTTGATAACTACTTGCCACTGACCACGCGCTAACTCTTCAATTTTCCAGCAGGCGCGTACTTTCAAGCTGCCGCGACCACCTAGGTAGATGTCGGAAATAGCGGCAGTTGGGCTGATAATTTGTCCGCCGCCAGGAAAATCAGGGCCGGGCACAATTTCCATTAACTCGCTGTGCGTGAGAGCTGGATTTTTAATTAAGGCAATCGCTGCTTGTGCAATTTCAGTCAAATTATGGGATGGAATTTCAGTCGCCAAACCAACCGCAATACCCGAAGCGCCATTTAATAGCACCATCGGCAAACGTGCCGGTAGCAATCTTGGTTCGTTGCTGGAGCCATCATAGTTAGGCTGAAAATCGACCGTACCGGAATCAATTTCGTCCATCAATAAACCGGCAATCGGAGTTAAGCGTGCTTCGGTGTAGCGCATCGCCGCAGCACCGTCGCCGTCGCGTGAACCGAAGTTACCCTGGCCGTCGATTAGTGGGTAGCGTAATGAAAAATCCTGCGTCATACGCACTAAAGCGTCGTACACCGACTGGTCACCATGCGGATGCAATTTACCGAGCACTTCACCGACCACTAACGCCGATTTGCGCGGCTTGGCCGTGGCAGATAAACCGAGCTCATTCATGGCATATAAAATGCGCCGCTGAACGGGTTTTTGTCCGTCGCAGACGTCCGGCAAAGCGCGTCCTTTTACTACCGATATGGCGTAATCCAGATAAGCACGCTCGGCAAAATTAGCCAGCGTAATGGATTCGTCATCGCTAGGAGGGGAGGGTGGAACCGGCGGCGTCGGAGGAACGTTTTTGCTGCTGTCGTCACTAAATAAATCGGTTTGTACTGGCATGGTGTTTTTTAACTGTTGGTCTGGTAGGGGGGCAGGGGTTTATCGTGCCCACGCGTTACGTTCGATTAAAAATGTTCGCTACTATTTTTTCATTGTTTTTCATTGTTCATTAACGGTTACGCGTGGGCACAACCCCGTGCCCACCCTACGTGATAATGACGGTACGGCTTTAAATATCCGCCTCAACATCATTACCATGCTCTTCAATCCAGGCGCGCCGTGCTGCAGCTTCGCCTTTACCCATCAGCATCGTAAAGCGCAGTTCGGAATCCAGCTGATCAACTTCGCCGAGTGCTACCGGCAACAAACGGCGTGTGTCCGGATTCATGGTGGTTTCCCATAATTGTGCTGCATTCATTTCACCCAGACCTTTAAAGCGGGCAATGCTCCAGCTGCCATCTTTGGCGCCTTCTTTACGCAATTTATCTTCAATTGCCATCAATTCGCCGCTATCTAAAGCGTAAATTTTTTGCGCTAATTTTTTGCCGCGTGGTGGTGCATCAACGCGGAACAATGGCGGTCTGGCGATGCAAATGTGGCCAGTTTCGATCAGCTTGGGGAAGTGCTTGAAAAACAAGGTGAGCAGCAGGACTTGTATGTGTGAACCATCGACGTCGGCATCCGACAAAATACAGATTTTTCCATAGCGTAAACCGGATAAATCGGGCGTGTCGTTCATGCTGTGCGGATCAACCCCAATCGCTACTGCAATGTCGTGAATTTCATTGTTGGCAAACAGCCGGTCACGGTCAGTTTCCCAGGTGTTTAACACTTTGCCGCGTAATGGCAAAATTGCCTGGAATTCTTTGTCGCGACCCATTTTGGCCGAACCGCCCGCAGAATCGCCTTCGACTAAAAACAGTTCATTACGGCTTAAGTCGGTTGATTCACAATCGGTTAATTTACCGGGCAATACCGCCACGCCGGAAGATTTTTTCTTTTCCACTTTTTGGGCGGAACGCAAACGCGATTGTGCTTGTTTGATGACCAGTTCAGCGAGTTTTTTACCGTAATCGACGTGATGATTTAGCCATAATTCCAGCGGAGATTTGCTGAAAGTCGATACTAAACGCACGGCATCGCGGGAATTTAAACGTTCTTTAATCTGGCCTTGGAATTGCGGATCAAGCACTTTGGCTGACAGTACAAAGGAAGCGCGTGCAAACACATCTTCAGGTAACAACTTGACGCCTTTCGGCAGCAGCGCATGCAGTTCAACAAAGTTTTTAATCGCACCAAATAAACCGTCGCGCAAACCGGATTCATGGGTTCCGCCTGCTGGAGTTGGGATCAAGTTAACATAAGATTCACGTACCACATTGCCTTCTTCACACCAGGCAACGACCCAAGCTGCGCCTTCACCTTCGGCGAATCCGTCAGTGTCAGCAGTAGCGTATTGCGCGCCTTCAAACAGCGGAATTAAGGTTTCGCTAGTCAGCGACTCAGTTAAGTAACCGCGCAAGCCTTGTTCGTATTGCCATTCCAAGGTTTCTTTAGGCGCGTGCAAAGTGACTTTAACGCCGGGTAGTAACACTGCTTTAGAGCGAAGTAGCCGTTGTAAGTCACTTTGTGAAATATTGGGTGTATCAAAGTATTTAGGATTAGGCCAGATGGTGACGCGCGTACCAGCCTTTTTGTCGCCACGGGTTTGCGCTTGCGAAGTGAGCGGTTCGATGACATCGCCATCGGCAAAGGTGAGTTTATGCACGCCAGCGTCACGCCAAACGGTGATTTCTAATCGGCTGGAAAGTGCATTGGTGACGGATACGCCCACGCCATGCAAACCGCCGGAAAACGAATACGCGCCGCCCGAGCCTTTATCAAACTTACCGCCCGCATGCAAACGGGTAAATACGATCTCCACCGTAGGCACCTGTTCTTCAGGATGCAAGCCCACCGGAATACCGCGCCCGTCGTCTTCCACGGTCACGCTGCCGTCCGGGTTTTGTGTTACGACGATATGTTTACAATAACCGCCCAAGGCTTCGTCCGAAGCATTGTCAATCACTTCTTGAATAATATGCAGTGGGTTTTCAGTCCGGGTGTACATCCCTGGCCGTTGTTTAACGGGTTCTAAGCCTTTCAAAACACGGATAGAGGATTCGCTATAAGCGGCCGGATTTGCAGCAGGTTTTTTGGTCGACATGCAGAGGTGTGATGGTAAAAGCAGGTTAATCGGAGGCGCTAGTATAGCAGGGAGCGCGCAAAATGCACTGTGTTTTTATACAGCTTGTTGGATTGAAGTGCAATGCTCAGCATAGTTCGTGCGAACATATTCTATTGAATTGTATTTTTGCATTTATAACAATGCAAGCTGAAGTGTACTCAACCAGCAAGCTCAGCAATGTCAGCACTAGACGGGTAAGCGTCGCCAACAAGTGCCTGAAGGCAGGATCGAATCTGAATTACCTCGGCACGTTGTTGGGACTGGCAATCTACTACTTCATGCGATTACCTTTAGTGGATGATGTATTCACCCGATCATCCTACTCAGGGTATTTATCATTACCGCAATCACAAATTTTGTAGGTCGCGTATTGAGCAGAATCGGCTTATTGCGCCACAACCGTTTCATCGCCCAATTCATTGAGCATGGAAATAACTCGTTCGCTACATTTCTGAAACTCAGAATTAAGTAACAATTCCGCTTTTTCCTTTTTGCCTTGCATTTTTAAGCTAACGACATTGGACGCGTGATAATGAAAATTTTTATGCTCACCAACTAACGATTGAAATCGGGGGTGATCTCCAAAGCATTGTTTAGCATCACCATGTAACCACTTACCTAAATCACAGCGATCATCAAAGCAAATGACTTCAGGGCGCAAATTTTCTGTAGATTGATCTGACAAATAGGCTGTTAGTCTTAACTTCCAATTTTCATGCGCTAACACAGCACTTTTGACGTCCAAGTCCCGAGCAACTTTTTCCTGAATCTGATTATTGGCTAAATCAGGCACGTTATCGGTGCGACTTCCGCTTTTTAAAAAACTAAAAATTTTAAACATTTGAATAGAATTTGTATAAGTATAAGGTTAAGGAAATGCTGAACAATTCACGCAAAGCGTGAAGCATTAACAGCGCGGTAGCTTGGATTAAAGTTTCTCCATGTCAACACTTTGCCTTAAAAAGATATCAGTGTGTTAAAAAATTTGTAAGATTCAGTAATCAAAAATCAATCCAAATTTTTTAATTAGACCGCTTCGTGCTGTCTGCCGCGAGTGGGCGCACGTATTTCAGCAGGCTCACCAGCATTTTGCCGGGTTCTTCCCATGGAATCATGTGAGAAGAACGCTCAAACCAGACACCTTCCTTGTACGGCGCTTTTACTTTTTTCAGCCAGATGGCGGTAGGCATCGTTGGCGTTGTGTAGTCATGGCGTCCCATGAACATCACAACAGGAATGGGGAAAGAGTGAATGCCGGTTAAGTCAACATTGAGGAATTCCGGCAGGATTCTACCCAATGTATACATGTTGCCTTTATCTATTGCGCATCTATCGCTGTCGTCGTAATCGGGAGAGAGTAGCGGGGCTTTGAAATAATAATCAGAATTTTCACGATACGCACTCAACCCGCCGTAAAATTGCGCCCATTTTCTGGCGGTGATGATACGGTCGCGCGTGATAGGCTGATCTCCTGGATAGGGCGCAATCGATTCAAGTTCATTGATTGCGACGGTATTTTTATGCGCCTTCGCCTGCTCGAGCGCGTAGTCAAAACTGATTCGTTCGTTATCTCTTGTGTTGATAACTTGTCCGATTCCTACATAGGAGTAGAACAGGTCTGGGCGCTTCAGTGCGGCGTTCAGGCCAATAATGGTTCCCCAGCTATGGGCCATCAGAATGATTTTATTTTTGTGATATTTACTTCTGATATGCTCGGCGACCTCTATCGCGTCATCGACATAGTTAGCGATATGAATGCTGTCACTGATTGAATCCGGATCTACTTCACCGAAAGTTTTTCCGGCACCCCGCTGGTCCCAGTTCACGACAGTAAAATATTCTTCAATTGGTCGTTGGAACTGCCATATTTCTGGAGTCAGCGGTGCGGCTGGCCCGCCATGAATAAAAAGAATGATGGGGTTCTCTTTGTCCTGACCTCTTACATTAAGCCATTGATCAATTCCTCCGATCTTGGTTTTGTAGGCTTCCTGTATTCCGGTTGGCGCGAGGATGCGATCCATATCCTGAATGACTGCTCTTGCCTGCTTATAAGTAGCTGTGTCCGGACAAACTTGTGCATCCGCATGAGAACACATCAGCACATAAATTAAACAAATAATTAAAATTGATTTCATAAATAGTGGTCCTGGTATTTTGAACTTTGTTCCCTCTTGAAAACGTCGCCCTGACGAGCCAGAAGGGAGGTTTTTAAATCATGTTCCCTGCAGAGTTGAAGGTAACTTTGGGTTTTGTTATTCGTTGACGCAATATTAAATTCCCACCTATATCCGTCCCATTAATCCTAAAATTGCACTTGAAGCGGTAGGTGACGAGTACAAAATAAAACCGAGAATATTTAGGATAACGCTTACGACGAAAATACTCTGAAAAGGTTCTTTAATAGTTTTGTGGCGTGTAATTCTTTGCGCCGCGTACGCACCTGGCCAACCACCCAAAAGTGCCATCATATGCAAGGTGTTTTCTTGAATGCGCCACGTGCCACGTTCCGCAGCATTTTTATCGGCGTAGTACGCGATGAACGAAATAATACTTACTGCGGCGTAAATACAAAGCGCAATTAATTGAACGTGCCCTGTAAAGAATGAGCCTAATAAATAAAAAATGAATATGACTGACACAATTCCAATGAAAATTCCATTGTTTGCTTTGCGTTGCTTTTTACCTGTATTGAAGTGCAATTTCGCTCCCCGTGTCTTTATTTATAAAACTAATTGATTCAAGCTGTGACAGGCTGCTATGTGTTGAATTACGACTATTAAACAATACTCATATCATGAGATTTCATTAATTAGCGCGTAGCCAAAGGTAGTTTTTTCTTAGGAAAATAATGTAAATTAAAGCGAGCAACGGGGTGCTGTTTGGTCCGCAATCAAGAGTTATGGCCTGTTCCGTTGCAACAGTTATGGTTATCTTTGGAGATCGACACCAGTCAATTTTTAATTGAACCGTGTGTGTTCCTGGTTTGATTTGGATTTCTATTTCAGAACCATTTCCAACTCTACCCAATTCCTTCCCGTCAACCAAAATTACATAATCACGCGCGGCGTCTTGCCATATCGCCTTATGTCTTTGCACAATAAGTTTACTCATTGCTTGAATTTCCTATTTATAGTTTTTGAAATTAATTAATCCAACATCAGGCTGCATCGGATAAGTAATTTTCGTCAAAAGCTGGTTTGTGTCGATTTTCGCCACTCATAAATTGCTGCGCTTTTGCATCGTTAACAGAGCCAATCGAGCGGTAAGTTGCTAAATTAAAACTTTCTGTAAAGATTACAGCAGTATTTAAATATTGGCTATGCCCATGTTAGTCAATTCAATAATGTTGAGGAGTTCGACGAGCTGCTTTTGTTATCTGGTAGTAGGGTAGTTCTAGACGGCGCAGTATTGATTAATATTCATACTGCCTTCCACGACGTTAAAAAGTAGTGTTGATGCCTTTAACGACCTGAATAATGTAGGGTTGGGTAAGTGGCTATTGGTATTTTTTGTCAGGATGAGAATCTGGACGGTGTTTACGCAAAAAACGTTATGGATTTTATGCATTGGCATAAAGAGGAGGGGAGGCAATGTGTCCAGGTAGGACTCCCATATCCGATGTCGCGAATAGTGTGAACAAAATGAAACATCTTGTTACTTCTTTGGTAAAAGTGACATAGAATGCTTGCTTTGAACCAATATTGACAACCTGATTAACTCAACCTGAGACGCAAGAATATTATGCCTAAACTGCTAGACTATCTGAATCATCTTGATCAAAACGCGGATGCCCGTACAACGCATGAACAAAATCCTCAACAGGCGATGACTGAGTTTGGTTTGTCAACTGAAGAGCAACAAGTGGTGCAATCCGGTGATAAAGAACAGGTTGCAAAAGTGCTTGGCATTAGTAGCGCTCAATTACCATCAATAGAAGTATCAATGTTTTCCGCCATGTGATTACTGTGGAGAATTGCACGCAGTTAAGTGAGGTGATATGAGATTCTTGATCGCATTAACGCTGCTGATCAGCTTATTGGGCTGCCATTTTAGTGCATATGCAACCAGCGATATAGATATTGAACAAGAACTCACGCGAGTCGGAGAATTATTAAAAAGCGACCCTCAACAAGCGCGTGCTGCATTGGCGGTGTTGGAATCGGCTCAAGCCCATTTCAGCCCGCCACAAGTAATACATCTTCTAATATTAAAATCCTCGGTGCTAGGTTTTTTTAACCAACATCATGAGCGTGTCGCCTACCTCAACGGGTTTATCGATAGGGTGCAAGACCCCAATATTAAATCTAAATTTCTGTATCACTTGTCGACTTCCTACGCAGCCCTAGGTGAGTATGAGCGGGCATTGGATGCCATGAATACCAGTATTGCCCTACTCCCGCGTGTCACTGATACGATAGCGAAAATAACTTCTTTGCAGGCGGCGGTCACCCTGCTCAATTCCCTGTATGCATATAGCGAAGCATTAAGTTACGCCAACCGAATGTATGATTTACCGCTGCTAAATCAGGATTTATCGGCGAAATGTATTGCCAGCGCTGATCGTGTAGAAATTTATATGATGCTAAAGCAGCGTTCTTTGGCGCGTGAGCAAATGCGGGAAGCCGTAGATTTGTGCGATAAAAATGGCCGAACCTATGTTTCTCAGATTGTTCACTCCTTTGCAGCGATAGATTTAATTGACAATCAGGAGTACCAGAGCGGCATTAATGCTGGTCTGACGGCGTTACGTGCATTTCCTTCATCCATGCACACCGATTATGTTTCTCGTTTAGAAGACGGATTGGCGCGCGCTTATCTGCTTACTGGGCGGCTAGTCGCGGCTGAACAATATGGGCACTTAGCCTATCAGCACGCCACAGAACAAAAACTGGCTCAGGAGACAGAAAAGTCTTTAGAGACGCTAGCACAGATCAAGCGAGCTCAAGCCCAGTACTCGGCTGCGCTCGGTTACGCGGAGAAGGCGCTGGCTCAAAAAAATGCTTTGCTGGATGAACAGTTTCAAAAAAATGTCGCCTACCAGCGCGTTAAATTCAGTATGCAGGATCAGTCGAATCAAGTGGCTTTGCTTGAGAAGCAAAATAAAATTCTGGCGATAGAAAAACAGTTGGAGAAAAAAAATAGTCAGAATCTATGGCTCATCATCGCGCTGGTAATGGTTGTTGCAACGGCGCTTGGCCTGTATTTGTGGAAAGTCATACTGCAAAAGAATTTTTTTCGGCGCACGACGCAAATTGATGGTCTTACCCGTATCAGCACTCGCGGCCATTTTATGACGTCCGCCGAGGAGGTTGTCAGTGTGCGTAACAAGGTTGTCAGCCTTATTTTATTTGATATGGATTTCTTTAAACGAATCAATGACAGTTTTGGTCATCCTGTCGGTGACTGGGTTTTGATCAAAGTCTGTCAAACCGTCAGCGCCGAATTGCGCGACGGTGATTTATTCGGACGTCTCGGCGGCGAGGAGTTTGCGATTTGCCTGCCCAACACCGACGTCGAAATGGCTTGGCAACTGGCGCAACGTTGTCGTGCCGCGATCGCCGCGATTGATGCCGAGCCATGTGGCTTTCAATTTCCGTTGAGCGCGAGTTTTGGTATTGCGTGCATCGATCAGAATGATAATCGTCAATTTTCGACTTTGTTGGAAGCGGCGGATAAAGCGCTCTACCAAGCGAAATCGGAAGGGCGTAATTGCGTTGTAGTCTCTAATTTAATGGGAACGGCGGATATAGCTCACTATCAAGCGAAATCTGACGAGCGTAATTGCGTTTCCGCGTAAATTTTATCTTCTAGGACTTGCGAAGCTGGGATAGGTTTGCGTAGGGGTGCCCCTTGTGGGTACCCTTGGTTGATTGACGAGGGCACCCACAAGGGATGCCCCTACAAGACGCCAGCATCATACGCCACCTGCGTAAGTCCTATCTTATAAAGATGTTGTGATAATCCCAAAACAGGCGGGTAAATTAGTGCATGTAGGAATCGGCATGTGCATAACGCGGCTGGCAAAAACTTTATCGTGAACCTGTGTGGTTGTCAGATTTGGTGTTGCAAAATAAGTGAAAAAATGAAACTTCTCGTTCGATCTTTAATAAAAGTGCTATAGAATACTTTCTTTCAATCAATATCATGGAGTGCCGGAAATGATACCTAAACTACTAGATTATCTGAATTACCTTGATCAAGATGCCAATGCCTGTGACGCACATGAACAAGCCCCCGTAGAGGCGATGAGCGATTTTGGTTTATCACATATCGAGCAGCAAGCGATGCTTTCCGGCGATAAAGCGCAAGTCGCACAATTGCTTGGTATGGATCCCCGTGATGAGTCCCCAGTGATAGTAATATCACAATTTATTGATAAAGACGTTCAAAATATTAGCGCCCATTACGCAAATTTGTTGGTAGCAGATAAAGCGCTCTATCAAGCGAAATCTGGCGGACGTAATAGCGCTTCAGCGTAAATTTTATTTTATAAAGATGTTGTAATGATCCAGAAACAAGCAGGTAAATTAGTGTGTGTCGGTACTGGCATGCGCATGGCGGGGCAATTAACGCCATTGTCCAAAAGCTATATAGAATCGTTTGATATCGTGTTTGCTGCGGTGCCAAATATTTTTACGCGGGAGTGGTTAAAAGGCGTAGCCAAGGAATTCGTCTGTATTCTGGATCATTACGAAGACACTAAAATCGATGGTAAAACCCGGCGCGATACTTATCGCCGCATGGCGGACACCATTTTGCACGAAGTGCGTGCCGGTAAGCGCGTATGCGCGGCGTTTTATGGTCATCCTGGAATTTTTGCTTGTATCTCACACATGGCAATCGCTGATGCGCGAGCTGAAGGTTTTGCGGCGCATATGGAGCCCGGCATTTCTGCACTGGATTGTCTGGTCGCTGACCTCGGGATTGATCCCGGCAGTACCGGCATGCAATCCATGGAAGCCACCCAGTTCATGATCTTTCAGCGGGTCGTCGACCCTACTGCGTTATTCGTGATCTGGCAAATCGGGATCTGCGGTGACCTGACCTTGAAGCGTTTCGACACTGAACCTGCGCATTTGCAGATCATCGTCGACAAACTCGCCCGCAGCTATTCGCTTGATCACGAGGTGATACTGTATGAAGCAGCCACCCATGCGCTTGAACAGACGCGTGCTGAAAAGATTCGCCTCGGTGATCTGCCGCAAGCCAGTTTGAAACAACATACAACGCTAGTGATTCCCGCTGCAGAGAAGCTGCAATACGATGCGAACGTGATTGCCCAATTGCAGGACTTGGAACGATTGCGGGTTGCATAGTATTCGTAGTCAGCGCGGGAGGTGATGGGATGAACGAATTATTTCTATTTGTGCTCAGCATTCCGCTTCAAATTGGCTAACCCAGCTTCAAAATCCGGCCCAACCATTTTGTCCATCACAGCGCCAAATAAACGCATTTTTAAATTGCCGTCAGCGTTGCCATGCATGGTCCAGGTGACTTTTGTGCCATTACCTTCTGGCGTGAGCAGTAACTTGCCGCTGGAGGGTTTGCCCATACCTTCAAAGCTGAGTTCATAGACAATTTTTTGATCTTGTACTACATCCAAAAACTTCATGCTGCCGTTGCCCTGGCTTTTGCTCTCCCAGCGCCATTCGGCTCCTACGCCACTGGCTGGACCGCTATACGTCATTAGCATGGCCGGGTCGCGTTGATTCCAGACCGACCAGTTTTTCCATTCTTTGGTGATGGCAATCATGGGGTAGATTTTTGCTGCGGGAGCATTGATGACAACGCTGCGTGACACGTTGTATTCATTCGGCAAACTCCATACCAGCACAACCACAGCTAAAACTACCAGAACCAAAATACCGAACAACCATTTAATGATATTCATCATGATCTCCAGAGTGTTGATGTTTTTAATCTAGGGAAGTTTGCTTTGCGTTGAATCTAGTACGTGTTACTGGTGATGCCTGTCCAATTTTAACCAGGCATCACAGAAACTAATTGAATGCTTACAGCTTCTTCACCACCACACAACCGATTGAATAGCCCGCGCCGAATGAACAAATGACGCCATGTGCGCCAGCCGGTAAATCATCTTGATGTGTATGGAATGCGATGATAGACCCGGCGGAAGAGGTATTGGCGTAAGTATCCAGAATGGTCGGTGATTCTTCTGGTGCTGCATCGCGACCCAACATCATGCGGGTAATCAGTAAATTCATATTCAGATTGGCTTGATGCAGCCAGAACCGATTAATTTGCTCTATCGTTAAATCAGCTTTTTGCACTGTGTCAGTAATGGTGGCAGCAGCCATTGGGCAGACTTCTTTAAATACTTTGCGGCCTTGCTGCTTAAATAATTTATCTGGCTTGCCAATGCCGGACTCATCGGCGCGATTCAAGAAGCCAAAGTTGTTGCGGATATTGTTGGAGAATTGTGTTTTGAGTTTGAGTCCGACGATCTCAAAGCGATGTTTGGATGTCGCTGAATCAGCACGTTCCAGCAAAATAGCGGTGCAGGCATCGCCAAAAATAAAGTGGCTGTCGCGGTCGCGCCAATTTAAATGGCCGCTGGTAATTTCAGGGTTAATCACTAACACGGCGCGCGCCTGTCCGCTTTGAATCGCACTGACTGCCGCTTGAATTCCGAAAGTGGCCGATGAACAGGCCACATTCATATCATAGCCATAGCCATCAATACCTAAGGCGGTTTGTACTTCAACGGCAATCGCTGGGTAAGCGCGTTGCATATTGCTGCAAGCGACAATGACGGCGTCAACATCACTTGCTGTTCGTCCGGCACGTGCCAAGGCTTGTTGTGCAGCGGCGACGGCCATGTCACACATGATGGAAGGCTCGTCGTCGGAGCGTTCCGGGATATGCGGCACCATGCGGTTTGGGTCAAGTACACCGGTTTTTTCAACCACGTAACGCGATTTAATGCCGGAAGCTTTTTCAATAAATCCAACGCTGGATTCTTCTAAGGCGACGACTTCGCCAGCGACAATAGCGGCGGCATGCTCAGTATTAAATTGCTGAACGTAGCTATTAAAGCAAACAATTAATTCTTCGTTAGAGATGGAAAACGGCGGCGTATATAGCCCAGTACCGCTAATAACGACATTATTCATGCATAACTTTCAAAAGAGTTGAGCAGAGCGCTCACAAAGCGGGTGATTCTACCGCTTAGCTTTGTGAGTTATGCGAGAAAAATAGCTGGGTTGGAGTGTTTATTCTAATTTAGTTTTTTGAAAATTTCTATAAATTGTGCGCGCTCTATAGGAGGATCGCAGGAAGTTAGCAGGAAAATAGTTATCGCAAACGCAACCGATAACGCGCTGCCAACGTAGCAATAATACTGATTACTGCGCCGACAATGACATAGAAAGAGATCGCCAGATTGTTTTTGGTCGCGGCAATCAGCCAGGTAATCACCATTCCAGCAAAACCGCCAAAAATCATTACCCCGATGTTATAGCTGAGTGACATCCCAGTGCCGCGAGTTTGTACGGGGAAGATATCGGACAGTAGGGCCGGCATTGCGGCGAAATACATCGTCATTAATAATCCCAGCATCGCTTGCACCATTAGTAAATTGGCAAAGCTAGGATTAAGGGTTAAAAAGTGAAACAAGGGGTAAGTTAGCAATGCAAATAAAACGCTACTCGCGAGCATAAACGGGGTTCGGCCATATTTATCGCTGAAGTGACCAATGAAAGGGGAGAGCAGCATCATGATTACGCCAGCTAACATCGTCGCGCTAAATGCTTCAGTTGATGTCATTTTTAATTGTTTAACCGCATAAGTCGGCATGTAGAGAATGGTATAGACAGACACGGTGGCCATTACGACGCAGCCGGAGCCGATTAAGAGCCGCTCTTTTTGCTGTGCCAGAATGTCGCGCAGCGGGGTACTTGTTGCGTCAGCCTCGGTAAACTCTGGCGATTCTTCCAAATGCTGGCGGATATATAAACCGGCTGGGCCAATTAACAGGCCAAAAATAAAGGGTAAGCGCCAGCCCCAACTTTCTAACTGCTCTACTGTTAGCTGTGACGACAATACTGCACCGGCCAGGGCTGCTAATAACATGCTTAAACCTTGACTGGCAACTTGCCAGCTAGAGAAAAAACCACGCCGATGCGGAGCGTGTTCCACCAAAAAAGCGGTTGAACTACCGAATTCACCGCCTGCAGAAAAACCTTGAATCAGACGCGCTAATACAATGCCGGCGGGTGCCCACAGGCCGATGGAATTGTAGGTCGGCATGACAGCGATGAGGAATGTTCCGACCATCATCAATAAAATGGACAGCGTTAATGCGGCTTTGCGTCCAACTCGGTCAGAGTACGTACCAAGAATAATGGCGCCGAGCGGGCGCATAAAAAAAGAAACGCCAAAAGTCGCAAAGGTGATCATCAGCGAAACGGTGGGGTCTGCGGTGGGAAAAAATAATTTGGCAATCGTAACGGCGAAGGCTCCGTAAATGAGAATATCAAACCATTCCAGCGCATTGCCTATTGACGATGAAATCACGGCACGCCAAGTCTGAGGGTGTTGATCTGGCGGACTGGATGTGGCCTTGGTATTGATATTCGTCATAAAATCCTTTTTGTTTGAATTGCAGGGGCCATGAATAATAAACTAATTTTTTTAATATATTGTGTTTTTATATATGCTGCATTGTTTATTTCGAACCAGAATAATCTCTGATTTTGCTATTTCAATGCCAAAAGAAAGGCATTCGTCGCAAATTGAAAATAA
Source organism: Solimicrobium silvestre (assembly GCF_002976435.1). GTDB lineage: Bacteria > Pseudomonadota > Gammaproteobacteria > Burkholderiales > Burkholderiaceae_D > Solimicrobium > Solimicrobium silvestre. The sequence continues at coordinate 69,621 of NZ_PUGF01000010.1, forward strand.
TTAAAGTAATTCCTTTAGACTTCATCACTTAAGAATTTGGAATTAATAAAAAGTTTGATGATAGATAGAAAGCGACATGGACCAACAATCAACATCAATTATCTCTGCGGATAACCCACTGCCTAGTAAAATTTTAGGCAAATACGGTGGTTGGGGAGCGCGTGCGCAGCAGTACCCTATATTTAGTCAAACGTGGTTTAAATATCGCGCAATGTCGTACCTTTTGCCGATGTTTTTACTCGCATTACTGCTGACCTTTGTTTGTATATTGATGCCGATAGAGGATGTTACTTTTTCCTTTACGTTGTCAATGGCACTCGTCTGGGGATCGGTAGCCGTAGCGTTATTGCTGGGACGTTGGTTGGCCGTGCTAATTTCTAAACGGGATTGGCCTGAAAAAAGAATTGGAATGGGAATTGTTGCAGCTGTAATTTTGGGGATAGTCATCGCAGTGACATTAAATCGAATTGGCAATTTTTATGAGAAAAAATATTTTGCAGAACATCAGCAGGACTTGAATTTAAAAAGGAAAACGGATGTTTCTGTCGGTATTCAAATTGATACGCATAATAATTTAAAGAAAAATCCTACTCTGGCTATCTTAAATTATCTCTTAGTTATATTGTTTTTTTCATGGTTAGGTGGAGGTCTGGATGTGGTTGCCTATTTTCGACAACGCCGCGCAATGAAAGACGCGCTAGTCGAACAGCGTTTAACACTCTACAAAAAAGAACGCAATGAAGCGGAACTACGTTTGTCCGTATTAGCCAGTCAGATCGAACCGCATTTTTTATTCAATACCTTATCCGGCGTCAGGTCAGCGATACTTAGCGACCCGCAAATGGGTGTTGCCATTATCGACAATTTGGTGGAATATCTGCGCGCTACTATTCCTCAATTACGTAATGACGGTTCTTGCGCGCAGGTTAAATTAGGTGCGCAATTGCAAGCTATTCGCGCCTATTTAGGCGTCATTAAATTCCGAATTCCCCGGCTTAGCTTTGACGTGTACTGCGATCCGGTATTAGCTGAGCAATTTATTCCACCATTAATGCTTATTTCATTGGTAGAAAATGCGGTAAAGCACGGGATTGAACTTAAAAAAGGTCCGGTGTATATTTCAGTTCTTGCTCAAAAGATAGGCCTTAAAGGCAAAGAAAGGCTTGTGCTGACGGTTAGCGATAACGGTTTGGGTTTTTCGGGAATTACTTCTGGAACTGGCATAGGTCTTGCCAATATTCGCGAACGTTTAAAGCAGCTTTATGATGACCATGCGTCATTAAGTCTGGAAGAAAATGATGGGGGTGGGGTTTGTGCCTGTATTACCATTCCAGCCAATACCGATTTAATTCAATAATTAAAATGAGGGGACAACATGCCGACAGCGGTTATTGCCGATGATGAGTATTTACAACGTGATGAACTGCGCCGCATGCTCAGCGAAGCTTGGCCACAGTTGGTGATTGTCGCGGAATGTGAAGATGGTAGTGAGGCGCTGGATGCAATTGTTAAACATCAGCCAGATATCGCATTTTTAGATATTCGTATGCCGGGCTTAAGCGGTTTGGATGTCGCGCGCGCTACCGACGGTAAGTGCAACATCGTCTTTGTTACTGCCTATGACGTGCATGCGATTGATGCATTTAATCTGGCCGCCTGTGATTATTTGTTAAAACCTATTCAAGGCCAGCGCTTGGCTCAGACCATAGAACGAGTACAGAACAAACTCGCAACCGGTGAAAAATCGTTAGGCTTACTTCAAATGATGGAAACATTTGAAAAACGGTTAAGCGAAAATGCGAGCAAGGAACGCATACGCTGGATAAGCGCTAATGCCGGTAAATCTATCCAGATTTTTCCCGTAGAAGATATTTTGTTTTTTGAATCAGATACCCGCTATACCCGCGTAGTCAGTGCCACCGATGAAGGCTTGATACGTACCGCCATTAAAGATTTGCAGAAAGGGTTAGACGCAGAACAGTTCTGGCAAATCAATCGTGGCATTTTGGTGAATATGCATGCGATTGCACGCGCGCACCGTGATGAATTCGGTGGTATTAAAGTTGAGATAAAAGGGTGTAAGGAACAGTTGAAAGTTAGCCAGACTTACGCTTGGCGCTTTAAGGGGAACTAATTATTTGTTCTAGTCGTGGCTTCATTAAACAGAAACTACCAGATGACATAGCAATTATTGACTTGTTAGTAAAGAATTTTGTTAACTATTCAAACGACTGAAATGTAAACGTCGGGAGCAAGATAGTGGATTTTAGCGAAAGCTCGGAATCGGCGTGAACCAGCCGTTCGGACATCCTGTTAAATATTTCACATATAAATGATAAATGCCCTATTTAGGGCATAGCCAAAACCCAAACTGTTATATATCCTCGCCTGAATAATAAATTAATATACCCAATATGGCCTTTCTCCCGCTTCTGAAAAAATTCGTTCACTTCATTATTTTGTTTAGCTTGGCCTGCGCACCGGTCTGCGTAGCCGCATTGACGTTCGATGATGCGCTCAGTCCAGCAGGAATACAGGCAGCCACCTTATCGCCGGATGGAAAGCATATTGCGGCGATCGCATTCACCGGGATGAATCACGGCATCATTCTAATTGATGTCGATACGAACAAAGCGAAACTAATTAATTCCGGAAAATGGACTACAAGAGGAAATATTCGATACAGCAAAGAAGCACGCAAAGTTTTTTGGATAGGCAATGACTTGCTCGCTGTTGATTTTGGCGCATACTCAGAAACGATTACGCTAGAAGGAAAGTCGGTTACTGATATTGGTGATATTGTTATTGGCAAGCTCAATACAGGTCAACCAGACTCGCCGATGTTGCTGGTTCACGACGATTTCCGTGACGATGATATTTCGATAGTGAATGCGAAAACAGGGAAAATGACTGGATTTTCATTGCCAGGTTTCGGCACTCCTGATCACTGGACATTTGATAAGCATGGTCAGTTAAGAGCAATCACCATGTTCAACTCAGCTTTTTGGAAAGACGTAACTACAGTAACAAACTGGTATAGACCCGATACCACCAAGCCATGGGTGAAATTGGACGAATTTAAAGTCACCGACAATTACTGGTTTCCCGTAGCCGTTTCCGATAAAGAAAACACCTTGATCATTTCTTCCAACATGGGCAGAGATACCAGAGCCATATTCAGTTACGACACGGTCAAACATGAAATTGGTGAAATGATGGCAGGCCACCCAACTCAGGACATTCTTGATGTCGAGGGCATTAACCTCGATTCATTTACAAGCGTGTTAACGAATGGCATGATGCCGCAACGGTTCTGGTTTGATCCGGATTGGGATCAAATTCAAAAAACAGTTGATGCGGCACTACCAAAGCGCATTAACATCATATCTGGAGATACAGCTAACCGAATTCTGGTTTTTTCTTATAGCGATATTGACCCAGGAAGATGGTTTATTCTCGATATTCCCACTATGAAGATGCACCTGGTAGCCGAAGCTAAACCGAAAATTGATCCGGACAAAATGCTGCCGATGGAAATTATTTCCTACCCATCCAAAGACGGCTTTGTGATTCCTGCGTATCTCACCAGGCCAGCTAACGCCAAGGGCATGCAGCCAACCATCGTTTTGATCCACGGAGGGCCATGGGTGCGAGACACTTGGGATTGGAACATGGAAGTTCAATTGTTGGCGGATCGTGGCTATGCAATATTCCAACCACAATTCCGAGGTTCCTATGGATTCGGGCTAAAGTTTCAGGAAGCAGGATACCAGCAATGGGGTAAATCAATGCAGGATGACATTACTGCCGGCGTTGATTATTTAATTAAAGAAGGCATCGCTGATCCAAAACGGATATGTATCTATGGCGCCAGTTATGGTGGTTATGCCGCTTTATGGGGGCTTGTGAAAACACCAGATCTGTATCAGTGTGGAATCAGTTTTGCCGGCGTATCAGACATTGGCGACATGCTGGAAGATTCTTCAGACAGAAATCACAATAAGATAACGCGTGAAGTTCAGCGTAGTCGAATCGGTGATATCGCCATGAGCAAGGAACAGTTTGCACAGGTTTCACCTCTCAAACATGCCGATCAGATCAAAGCGCCACTTTTATTGCTGCACGGGGAAGATGACCGACGCGTACCGATTTCGCATAGCAAAAATATGATGCAAGCACTTGATGCAAATCACAAAGTGTATGAATGGGTTGAATTCGCCGATGAAGGACATGGGCTAACTTATGTCAAGGATTCCTATCGGTTCTATGAAGCTTTATTTAAATTCTTAGACAAATATAATCCACCTGATCCGAAACCGATCATTGAACATGCAAGTGAAGTTAAATCACCGCAACCTGAAACTGACGAATCAAGTAAGCCGACTCCTTAATAGGTAATGATTGTTTAAATGGTTTTGAAACGTAATGTCTGCTTTTATATTGTGGACATTGGGTGGACGCGATTAATGAGTACTATCGGTACGTTGCGGTCACTGGCCGATGATTTAGAAATGAAAAAACAGATGGTCGAAAAGTGACTCGACTTATTTAGCTCGCGAAGCATTCAGCGAAACAATAGTTCAATAAAATAGCTTAGATCATGAAAAAAAACGAAGCGAAAAAAATAGCTCTGGAAATGTTGGGAACTGGGGAAAGTAAAAAGTCTGTCTTCGAGAAGCTAACTGGCGAAGGTATGAGCGGCCGATTTATCGCAAATATTATTGCATCTTATGCTAACCCGGGGCTATGCGAGAAGTACAAAGGCCTGATAAAGGCCGTAATCGTTATCGCATATGTCCAGGTGCTGGTTGGATTAGTCGCTGGCTTTGTCTATGGTGGACAGTACGGTGCAATTGGCGGATTAGTCGGAGCAATATTGGGTGCTGCCTGGACATTATTGTTTGCATGGGGGTTTACCCAAAATAAAGCATGGGCATACAACGTCACAATCTTACTTTCTGTAATACAGGTTCCTAAGCAAATTAGTAACTTCGAAAAGGCACCAATATATATTGGAACAATGATTTCAATTTCATGCGCGCTGATATTTTTTTACTTTTATGTGCGCACAAAAATTTTCCCTGATTATGCAGGCCTCTTTTCAATCAAAAAATTGAATGGGGCGTACGAATTTAAAGAATGACTAATGAAGCGAACAGGGCGCAATCGGCGCAAACCAGTCGCCCGATAGACGTTCAATTTAATAAGAATTTGATTGGTCAAAACTTAGGGAAGACAGTTCGTGACTACGCAACCTAACAACGAAGCAACGTACAGGAAGCCAAAACCACTGATCACTATTGTGATTGCGGGTGCGTTCTTAGCGGCTGTAATCCTATGGGTTTTGTCTTATTGGCTACGGGAATCAGTCCTTCCACCAGCATCGCCACAGATCACCAATCAAGCTAAAGATTTGCCACAGTCAGGAAGGAAATGGTTTTCCGATTTCAAGAATTCTCCCTCAATCAGCGATGGGTCTAAAAAGTTTAGGGATATTGCGGGCTATTTTAATTTGAATGGCCTTACTGTGAGTCAATTCGTAAAAACACAATATGCCGCTGCAAACAAAGGCGACAAGGATGCGGCCTTCAACATCTATCGTGCCGAGTCGATTTGCTCGCGCAGCACCGATGCACAACGAACGTTAAATTTGTTGCCGATTGAAACGGAAAAACTTATTCTCGACTCTACGAAATCTTACATAAAAGATGCTCAACCCGTATGCGCAGATTTAAATATCAGCCCGAAAGAGCGTTTGGATTATTTGCGGATTGCCGCTAAAGCTGGTCTCGCAGAAGCAGCAATTGGATTCGCCATCGAAAACCCTGAAGGTTTAAATTTCTCGCCAGAGATTCAAATAGATTATTCCGATCCGAATGTAATCCAATGGCAAAAGGACGTGGTTGATTATTTGACTCAACCCGCTACACAAGGAAATACTAAAGCACTGGGGTGGCTTGCCACAATGTATGAAGGTGGCAGGCTTATTCCAAGAAACTTACAGATGGCGTTGACCTACAATCTTGCACGTGCCCAAATTCTCAATGAAAATCCTAACGATAACCCTGTCACCGCAAGTATGTTGCAGAACTTGCCACCGGATCAGGTCAACGCGGCGGAGGCTGCCGCCACGGCTCTCGTAAATGCTTGCTGCAAGCAGAATTAACGACATCAATTAAACAACCATTGTTGTATTCGGCCGCCTTGAATGATGGGCTGTGGAATTGTTTCACTGGTTGAAAGAGAGGTTCTGAGAAATCTGGGCATTGGGTATGAATGGCGGTTATCGAGGAACCCATCCGGCAGTGCGGGAGGCGTCCATTACATTAACCTATGCGCTGCGGGCGGCATAATTGGGAAAAAAAGTTTCCCGGGTGGCCTCTGAACATCCGATTTTTGTTAAATCCACACAGAGTCAGGTTTAATTATTGATCATTAGTTCGTTGGAAATAGATGAATGTTAGGCCTGATTCTGTTGAGTATTCGTGGCACGAATTTGAAAGGTTATGCGCAAATATTCAAAAGAAGCTAAATAATTACGAATAAGATTAATGTCGAAAACGTTTTTGCCAGATGGGTGGTTTCGGTATAGTTCGTGTCAAAACGTATGCATGGTGATGAATCTGAGGCTGTCATTGACTGGGTGTCGACCTATAGTCACAATCGGCACATAGCCGACTTCTGCTACAAGCACCAATTTTGGGGGATATATGTTGATACGAAAGGCTAATCGAGCCGATTCATCGATTGTGTGGGAAATACGGAATCTTGCGATTACGGCGCAATGTTCCAAACATTATCCATTCGATTTAATTATGAAGTGGACTTCGGGTGAACCACCTGAATATTTTAGTGATGTTGTTGACGATGGTTTTTGGGTTGCCGAAATTGACCATGAAATCGTTGGAACTGGAAAGGTGAACCTCCAAACTGGCAAAGTGGATGCGGTATTTGTTCACCCACAAAGAGTACGGTTTGGTATTGGTGCAAAAATCATCAAGCACCTTGAACACATCGCAATTGATGTTGGTCTCATTGAATTGAATCTCGAATCCACCCTAAACGCCGCCCCATTTTATCGTTCATGCGGGTTTCAGGGGATAGAAATCGCGAAATACAATTCGCCAAGGGGAATTGAACTGGATTGCATCTTGATGTCGAAGAAATTACTATGATCGGCTGTTCGCAGCAGCAGAGGTTGTGTCATAACGCATGCCCGGTGATAATTCTGAAGCGGACGTTGGCCATATGTCGGCATCTGCTCACTGTCGGCAGAGGCTGTGTCAAAACGCAGTCTTGTTCGCCATCAAAAATAATCCTAAAAAATTACTCAACGATGTAAACAGAAATCCCTCTCAAGCGTTATATAAAAAGTCGAATCCACGTTAAGGAGCGTTGATGAAGCGATTTATCCAAGGAGAGCACCGCACCCAAAGCACGCTGCTGCAGGAGGTGCTGGATGATTATGTGACCGAAGAGAATCCGGTGCGGGTGGTCGATGTGTTTGTCGACAATCTAAATCTGCAAGCACTCGGATTTGAAGGCGTAACTCCCGCTGTAACAGGACGCCCGTCCTACCATCCCGCCGTCCTACTTAAACTTTACGTGTATGGCTACCTTAACCGCATCCAATCCAGTCTCCGCTTGGAGCGCGAAGCGCAACGTAATATCGAATTGATGTGGCTCACTGGCCGCTTAACGCCCGACTTTAAAACCATCGCTAACTTCCGCAAAGACAACGGCACAGCCATTCGCAATGTCTGCCGTCAGTTCGTCGCGGTGTGCCAGAAACTCGATCTCTTTGCAGAATCACTGGTAACAATCGACGGCAGTAAATTCAAAGCGGTGAATAACCGCGATAAGAATTTTACCAAGGGCAAAGTCGAGTACCGGATGAAGGAAATTGAATCCAGCATCAACCAATACTTAACCGAATTAGACACCGCAGATCGCCACGAACCGGAGATCAAACAAGCACGTACCGAGCGACTACACCAAAAGATTGCCAAGCTCCAAACGCAAATGAAACAGCTTGCCCATATCAAAGAGCAGCTCGACGACGCACCCGATAATCAACTGTCCCAAACCGATCCCGATGCACGCTCGATGCGCACGCGCGGCAGCGGTATCGTCGGCTACAACGTGCAAACCGCCGTCGATACTAAGCACCATTTAATCGTCGCACACGAAGTGAGCAACGACGGCAACGACCGCGATCAATTATTCAATATGGCGACCCAAGCACGGGACGCAATGGGAGTCAAAGAACTCACCGCCATCGGTGATCGAGGCTATTACAAGAACACAGAAATACTGGCCTGCGACCAAGCCAACATCAAAGCGATTGTCGCCAAGAGCGTGACATCGAATGCCACCTCCGATGGACGCTTCGGCAAAGATGATTTCATCTACGATGCGAGCAACGATGTGTATCGCTGTCCAGCGGGTCAACAGCTAATTAAACGTATGACCGTTGTTGAACGCGGAATAACTTCACATAAATACTGGGCATCTGGCTGCAAAACGTGTCCGTTAAAAAGCCAATGCACACCAAGTCCCCAACGCCGCGCCGCTTGGATCATTTCCCGCAAGCGATGCGCATCCGCCGCGAAACAGTTGAGCACACCTTCGGCACGATCAAATTCTGGATGGGCGCGCAGCACTTCCTAATGCGAACGCTAAAACACGTGGACACCGAAATGAGTTTGCATGTGCTGGCGTACAACATGAAGCGCATGATAAAAATTATCGGGATCGCACCATTAATGCAGGCGATGCAGGGATGAGGTGGGCTTTTTAGGTCGAATCAGAGCTAATTTAAACGCGAATTAGGCCGTTTTATGAATCGCGCTCAAAAAAATGGGATGTTCAAAAGGAATATTTCCGATTAAACTGACGCGTCGTAAGTTGCTTCCTAAGCCGGATTGAGCGCTAATAATTTAATTGCAGCGCGAATTCTTGTTTTTACACGGCCTCGGCACTTTGCTGACAGTTTTTAGGAATTTCAATTAACCATTATTTATATATATGACTAAATTAAACGCTTGTAAAATCTTGTTGAAGTTTTCGTGGATTCTATTATTCGCTGCATGTTCATCAACATCAATGCCCAATAAAAACGCTAGTCCTCCAGCAACAAGAATTCTTGACTTGGAAAGCGCGCAAACATTAGTCAAATCTGAAAGGTTTGATTCGGCATCGCAGTTAGGAGCAATGAGACCAACAGCTAATCAAGAAATTGAATCAATCAAATTTGAACTTCTTGATCCGACTGGCGAGCATCTTAATAATTCAGTCATGCATTTTGCAAAATTACCTAATAATCTTGAATTTGCATACCACTCATTTCCAGCAACTAAAGACATGGCTGAACTCAACCAGTCCTTTATCCATGTATTTGGGCTTGCTTCGGTACTAAATTGGAGTAGTCGTTTTCCTGAACATGAGCTTCCCTCTCCTGATCAAGTCCAACTTATTAGTGGCAAACTTTTTTCGATTAGTTCCAAATTTACGATTGAACAACGATTATCTGAAAAAGATATTTTCACCACTGAATGTGTTCCACAAGATCTATTTCCCGCATCAAAAATTAACGCATTACTTACAGGTAACGCTACAGTTTTTGTTTGCAAAACTCCGATAATAAATAATGTGACTTCGTATTGGTATATTGAAAATTCAGCCCGGTACGTTATTTCAGAAATTTGGGACGATGGCGAACTTCAATCTAAATTTAAAATCGTAGATTTAACATTGCGTTGATTTAAATACGCAGTTATTTCAAGCGCCGTAATCATAACGCGGTATAAGGTGTACAAGGTAAGGTGCAATGGGCTTCATCTATTGCGCCGCATGTTAGATGGGAAAGATCGGTGAAATGCGTTACGCTTATTGACCCCTACTTCATATTTATATTTATCGTAAATTGGTTATCGAACGGCGGCAATGGAGAGCCTTGACCGACCGTTTAGGGCACAACAGGGACAGTCGCCACATAAAATTCAATGTCAACTGGCAGAGGTGACCTTTCAGTCAATTAAGTTTAAATTTAAAAGGTAGTAACTAAAAAATTTAATGGAGTGGTTTTAAGTTTCGATTCGGTCAGACATTTTATGTACGTTCAAGTTTGAGCTAGTACAAATTATCTCGCTATTTACTTAGTAACTGCATCCCACGTTCCAACCCTTCTATCGTCACCGGAAACATGTGGTTGCTCACCAACTGACGAATCACTGCTATCGATTGGCGATATTCCCACAAGCCTTCAGGTTCTGGATTGAGCCAGATATGTTTTGGGAATGTGTTAGTCAGCCGTTGCAGCCAGGTGGCGCCAGCTTCTTCGTTGTTGTATTCCACTGAGCCGCCAGGTTGCAGAACTTCATAGGGACTCATGGTTGCGTCGCCGACCAGAATTAATTTAGTGTCGGCGGGATACTTACGCAAAATATCCCAGGTCGGTATTTTTTCGGCATGGCGGCGCTGGTTGTTTTTCCATAAATAATCATAGACGCAATTATGGAAGTAAAAGAATTCCATATTTTTGAATTCGGTTTTTGCGGCGGAAAACAATTCTTCAGTACGCGCGATATGGTCGTCCATGCTGCCGCCGACGTCTAACAACATGAGAACTTTAATGTTGTTTTTACGCTCAGGCTGCATTTTAATATCAAGGTAACCCGCGTTGTGGGCGGTTGCTTGGATGGTGGCATCCAAGGCTAATTCTTCGGCTACACCGTGCCTGGCAAATTTACGTAGGCGGCGTAGCGCGACTTTAATATTGCGCGTGCCTAATTCACGTTCGGTATCATAGTCACGATAAGCTCTGGCTTCCCACACTTTGACCGCCGAGCGCTTACCGCCTTTGCCGCCAATGCGAATACCTTCCGGATTGGTTCCACCGTGACCAAATGGCGAAGTGCCTCCAGTACCTATCCATTTATTGCCACCTTCGTGGCGTTCTTTTTGCTCTTTGAGTAATTCGGATAAACGATCCATTAATTTGTCGTAACCAAATTTTTCAATCGCCGCTTTTTGTTCGTCGGTTAATTCGCGCTCTAAGCGCTTTTTTAGCCAATCAAGCGGGATTTCCGGATGCTTTTCAAAGATTGCGTCTATCCCTTTGAAATACAGGCCGAACGCTTTATCAAATTTGTCAAAATGAGCTTCATCTTTGACCATGATGATGCGTGCCAAAAAATAAAAATCATCTAGCGAAGTGCTGGCTATATTTTTTTGCAACGCTTCTAGCAGCATCAAAAATTCTTTGATAGAAACCGGAATTTTGGCGTCTTTGAGGGTAAAGAAAAATCCAATTAACATGACGCAGAATGTCTTTCAAGTTTGAAGCGTAAGTGTTCCTGAATGCCGTTCCATTCATTATTTAAAATGCTGTAAACAACGGTGTCCTTAACTCGCCCATTCGGAGCAATCACGTGATTACGCAATACACCGTCGCGCTTGGCACCCAAGCGTTCAATAGCGCGTTGGGAGGTCTGGTTGAACCAGTCAGTTCGAAATTCCACTACGTTGCACTCGAGTTGTTCAAAAGCGTGGCGCAACAACAGTAATTTGCATTCGGTATTGACAGCACCGCGCTGCACCCGTTTGGCATACCAGGTAAAACCAATTTCTAAGCGCTTATGGTTCATCTCAATATTGCAATAGCGAGTAGTTCCTACAATTTCGCCGCTGCTATTTTCACGTACCACAAATGGCAGGGCTTTTTTATCAGCCTGTAATGCTAGTGCAGTATCTAGCCATTGCTGGGTAGTTTCCTTTGTCGGTACGCCGGTAAAAAACAGGTTCCAGAGTTGTCCATCCGCTGCTGCTGCCTGCAGGCCAGTTAAATGTTCCTGGGCTAGCGGTTCCAACGTGACATAGCGACCGGTGAGAGTAATTGCTTGCATGCTTATCCTTATAGCTGTTTAGCGATTGTGACGCGTCATCATGACGATGCGCTCAAACAAATGTACGTCCTGCTCATTTTTAAGCAAGGCGCCGTGCAGCGGCGGGACGATGGCTTTATTATCTTTGCTGCGTAATGCTTCGGCAGGAATGTCTTCCGCTAACAGTAATTTTAACCAGTCCAATAATTCAGAGGTAGATGGTTTTTTCTTGATGCCGGCGACTTCGCGTACTTCATAAAAACTGGTTAAGGCTTGTGCCAATAAATCATTTTTTAAAGTCGGGAAATGTACCCGAACAATCTCTTGCATGGTTTCTGCATCGGGGAATTTGATGTAATGGAAAAAGCAGCGGCGCAAAAACGCATCGGGCAATTCTTTTTCATTATTGGACGTGATGATGACTAATGGGCGATGTACAGCGCGTACCATTTCGCGGGTTTCATAGACATAAAATTCCATACGATCGAGTTCACGTAACAAATCGTTAGGGAATTCAATATCGGCTTTATCAATTTCATCAATCAATAAAACGACGGGCTGGTCGGCAGTAAACGCTTGCCACAATACGCCCTTGACGATGTAGTTGTGAATGTCTTTAACGCGCTCGTCACCGAGTTGCGAGTCACGCAAACGCGACACCGCATCATACTCATACAAACCTTGTTGCGCTTTGGTGGTGGATTTAATGTGCCATTGCATGAGCGGCATATTTAACGCTGCAGCGACTTCTTCCGCCAGCATGGTTTTGCCGGTGCCGGGTTCGCCTTTGATTAACAAAGGGCGTTGCAGAGTGAGCGCTGCATTGACCGCGAGCTTTAAATCATCGGTGGCGACATAGCTCTCTGAGCCTTCAAAACGGGTTTGGGGTGTTTGCATGGTGAGGATATTTAGTAAGTAAAAGAATGGGAAATAGTATAAACGTTAGCGCGCTTGAGCGTGATATTGGTCGTTAATACTAAATATCAACAAGTACGCGAAGATATTCAAACCTTGCGCACGGGGCCAGGGTATTGCGCCACAACAGAATCGGAAGTAAGCAGGGCAATACCTTCTACCATCGCTTGAGCAACTAGCATGCGGTCAAAAGGGTCTTTATGGATGGGCGGTAAGCTGCAAATGGCTACCGCATGTTCACTGCCAATCGGAAGCTCGCTATAGCCGTTATCGAGCAAGCCACGGCGCAGTAAGCGTGCGTCTACCTGAAAATCATCGCGTCCCAGACTTTGTTTGATGGCAATTTCCCACAGACTGGCGGCACTGAAAAACAACTCATTTTCTGTAATTTCGATCAAGCTACGAGCTTCCATCGATAAGCGTTCGGGTTCTCCGGCAGCCCATAATAATAGCTGTGTGTCTAACAGTAGTTTCATGCGCCACTACCGAAAAGCTGTTCAATTTCAGTGCTACCCATTTGGTTAAAATCGTCTGGAATTCGCAGTTGTCCACTCATAAAGCCTAGCCGTTTCACTTGCCCGGATTCTGGTGAGGTTAATGACATCACTTTAACTAACGGTTTGCCTGCTTTTGCGATAATGAATGACTCACCTTTGGCGGCTTGTTCAATTAGCCGTGATAGATGGGTTTTAGCTTCGTGAATGTTGACAGTTTGCATAAATATCCCCCAGTTAAACTAAGTTCGATTAGTTTAGTTTGTTGATGAATCGATTGCAAGGTGGATTGTATAAGACACAAATCAAAATCTTGGCATTGATTCATGTCATGAACATGGACTGAAAGATAGTGTTCGGTTAGAATAAATCGTTTTTGGGCGCAAGCTTTGAATTACGGCAACATTTGTCGTATTCCTTCGGATTGCATTCAACTTTTGCACAATTATTGCCAACTTATCTCTTATTATGAAAAAAATTTTTGCACTCGTTGCACTATTAAGCATGGTTAATGTTGCCTTGGCAGCGGACGTCGTTGGTAATGCCAAAGCCGCTGAAAATAAAGTGGCAATGTGCATCGGCTGTCACGGCATTCCAGGTTACAAAGCGACTTTCCCGGAAGTTTATCAAGTGCCTATGTTGGGTGGACAATCCGCTAAATATTTGGAAAGCGCCTTAAACGCTTACAAAAAAGGCGACCGCAAACATCCAACCATGCACGGTATCGCTGCAAGTTTGTCTGATCAAGACATCGCTGATTTGGCCGCTTATTACGCACAACAAAAATAACGTATCTGAAAGATTTCGATGAAAAAATTATTGTTATTAGCAGGAGTCGCAATGTCAATGACCGTCGCAGCTAATTCTTGGGCGGGTGGTGATATTGATGCTGGTAAAGCCGCAGTAGAAAAATTTGGTTGCGCTGCATGTCATGGTGTAGATTTCAAGACGCCAATTGACCCTACTTATCCTAAACTGGCTGGTCAACATCAAGATTACTTAACGCATGCTTTAGTTGCGTATCAACGCGGTTCTGAAGTCGCTAATGGACGTGTAAATGCGATCATGAACGGTCAGGCAAAAGCACTGTCTGCGAAAGATATTGAAAATATCACCGCTTATATTCACAGCCTGCCTGGTAGCTTGGTTTTACGCAAATAAGTAGTTAAGTCGGCACCTGTTTCAATAAAAAACCACGCTTTATGCGTGGTTTTTTTGCTTCTTGACGCCATTTTTTTGTTGCAATCCCAAAGGCCAATAATCCGCTGTGGTCAGGCCGTTGTCGAAATCGAGGACAGAATGCCTTGTATCGTGGAATCGGCTGCAACCGTACCCGCCGTGGCTGGCTCAGATTTCAGGATCGTGGCCCAGTTTGCATTGAGATTGGTTGAGGTACCTTGCACCGTGCCACTTGCAGTATAAATACCGGAAGTGGATGCCGGCGGAGTCGCACCTGCAGAGCCTGTCGAGGTCGCGCTGGATGGTGCTGCGGGCTGGCCAGCTGTAATAATTGAATTCAGCAATCCGACCGCATTATACAAAGGCGTGCCAGAAGAGCTGCTGCCCAGATTGGCGACAATGCTTGATTCAAGACCCAGCTTCGTCGCTGTAGTGCTTAACCCGGCGTAGGTTGACGAAGAAGCAACGGGGTTAACATAAGCTGGCGGAGTGAAGGGACTGGCTGGTGCTGAACTTGTAATAGTTGACATAAACAATTCCGGTTATCTTGCTCTGTTATCGGTCAGTTTTCAGAAAACTTAAATGAAAACCTGATTTGATATTTTTATCATGGTTTGGAATTATCTTTTAAAATTGCAATGGCTTTTGTCTTCATGCGTCGATTCTTAAGCGTCTTCACGTTATGTGGCTCCAGTTAATCTCTTTTTTATGGCGGTATCTTTGTACTAGTGTCCGGTCAACTGTCCGGACAATTCACTCAGATAATTTTTGCAACTCATTGATTTATATAGATATCAAGCTGGCACGGGGATTGCTAATCTAATATTGTTGGGTAAACGATTACCCATAAACATTCAGCCAGTTCCCTTCGGTAGGTGCTGGCTGCAAGGGGTTTTTTCCTATTTCCAAGGTGTTAATTACATGAGTAAATCACACAGATACGTGGCGTTACTGGGCAGTTTTTGCGTAATCATTGGGACTGCAGTGCAGGCCGCCGAAGTAAAGGTGGAAATCAATCTCGCTGCGCCGGATGGCGTGGAGGTAAGCTATACGTTGCCAGACCAGTGCAAGGAGTTGCCGTTCGAGAATAAAAGCAGGAGTGACGAACCTATCCGCGCGACATGGCAAGCACTCGATGACTGCGGCAGCGTGACCGGCGACGTGCTGAGCCGCACAAAGAATACTTGTTCTGTCATGCGCTTTCGCGTGCCAGCCACTTCAAACACTCCACCGGGTTATTATCCGAGCGCATTTCCGCTGATTGGCGGCGTCTACGTTCACACCTCGAATTATGCCGTCAGCGAGAGTTGCGGCAAACTCAGTTACCGCTTTGTTGCGCCGGGCATTGCTGCGGCAGGCCATGCCTACAAGGGCAGTGTCATTGCAGATACACAAGCGACCGGTGATGCATCGGCGCTGCTGATGCAAGAACCTGTTGAGTCGACCGGTGGAACGATCGCGTATTTCGATCCGCGCCTGTCGCCAGTTGCTGTGGAGCAGATCAAAGAAGTGGCTGACGGCACGGTCTCGTACTTGAAAACGGTGTTGCCGGATGCGGTATTTAAAGCACCAATTTTGGCCGCAGTCGCTGCGAGTGAGCCAGGTGGGCCGAACATACGGGGCAATGCCGGTGACGTTCTGCTTGCTTCGTTTTATAACTGGCCGCAACAACCTGGACCCAAGGAAAGAGAAAAATTGACCTTACTGGTAGCACACGAATTCAGTCATCGTTTCCAGTTACGTGATGCAGTTGATGTTTATACCGATTCTCGCTTGATACACGAAGGCGGCGCGGAATTTTTACGTTGGCTGACGTCAATACAAAAAGGCTGGCTCTCTCGCGAAGAAGCCGCCGCGCAAGTCGACGACGCATTGACACAATGCATTCTGTACACCAACCGGCAGGACTGGCATGGACTGACGCCGAAAGCGATTGCTGGCAACCGCCTCGAATATGTATGCGGGCTGCCGGTCTATGTATATGGGCTTGCTGCACGTCAGGGGCAGGGCAGCGCCTTTGCTCGCTTCAATGATTTTTACAAGGAATTAAGAGCGGGGAAAACCCCCGACTTTGCACACACACTTGAATGCGGTGCAAACGCACAATGCCAGGCACGCTGGTTTCCTTCATTGCTCGGCGCTGGTGTCCCGATGGAAACACAATGGGGAAAACTGGCTCAGGAAACCGGGTTCGCAAAAGCACATGCGCCGAACCAAAGCCAGCGTGATCGGATGGTGCTGCAATCTATTGTCAAGTTGATGCGTGATGATTGTGGCGGCCGTCGCAGCACGACGGAGACACCGAACGGAGTTTTGATTGACGGATTGAGTATGTGTAAGACCTTGCGCGCCGATATTGATGTGAGGCAGATTGAAGATCAACCGGTATTCGGAGGTGAATCGACCTTGGCTGCAATGGTTGCTGCCTGTACCGATCGCCACGAAGTGAAACTCGGCGCAAAGAATGGCGGCTCGCTGACGGTTCCTTGCGGTGAGCCTTATTCGGTGCGCTCTGAATTTTATGGCATCGACATCGATAAAGTGCTAAAAAGTCTGTTGCAGGGGTAGCGCATTGCTGGTACCGAAGTCTTCGACTTTATAAGGTCATGTGAAGTGAGCGGGACTCAGTTGCTGATAGTGAGAGCGAAGTCATTCGTGTCTCAGTCCGCCACCATCGATTCAGGGTGGCGGCGGGCCGGCAATTAGATGATGAATTAGTTGAAGAAATACTCGATGTTTGCAGAAATTAATAATCTTGGATTCACATATCTAACTATTACTTTAATTTTTGCTGCACCGCTTCAACGTAAGCAGCGCCATCAAACGGCATGCCATTACGCTGAGATTCCCAGATCATGGCACCAAGACATTCCATCATTACGTGGTGCGCTTCATGCTCGGACTGAAGACGGTGCGCTAGATTGAGGTAAGCCGCTTTAATTCCCACAGGTTGATTGATGGAAATTTGTTCAGCAATAGATAAATGCATAGACAAATGTAAAAACGGATTGGGTTTCCCTTGGTCGACTGAATAATCCGCTTCCAGCGCGGCATTTAAATCAGCCAGCTCGGATTCATATTCGGGATGCTGCATAATCCAGTCCGAGGCGATAGATTCCAGCGGTGTTAAGATTTCACGCGCCAGACTTTTTCGATAAGTTTCGCAAAAAAAACGGCGCACATCGTCTTGAGTAGGATTAAACATAATTAAAATCTAATAGTAATTTTTTCGTAAACCGCTATTGTACTTGGACAAGCTTCGTTTTATGACATAGCGCTCTCTGCTATGATGCTGTTTTCTGCCACTCACAAGGAATAATCATGTTAGATAAAGCCGCTCTCGCTACTCTTTTTACTGAAGCCCGTACTCATAATGTCTGGCTAAATAAGCCAGTTAGTGATGAATTGTGTCAACAAATTTATGATTTAGCAAAATGGGGTGCAACGTCCGCCAATTGTTCACCTGCCCGTATCGTTTTTGTGAAAAGCGCCGCAGAAAAAGAAAAATTAGTGGCTTGCTTATCACCGGGTAATCAAGAAAAAACCAAAGCCGCGCCAGTGACTGCGATTATTGCGATGGATATGGAATTTTATGAAAAATTACCGCAGTTATTTCCTCATGCCGATGCACGATCATGGTTTGTCGGCAATCAACCGAATATTGATGCCACAGCCTTCCGTAATGGCACATTGCAAGGTGGTTATTTGATGCTGGCTGCGCGTGCGCTTGGTTTGGATTGTGGACCAATGTCTGGCTTTGATGCAGATAAAGTAAATGCTGCTTTTTTTGCCGGTAGCAGTTTAAAAGTGAATTTTATTTGTAATTTTGGCTATGGCGACGCGGCTCAGTTATTCCCGCGTTCACCACGTTTAACATTTGAAGAAGCCTGCCGGATCGTTTAATTTAGTTCTTGTCAGCAGCTTAAGCAGCTACACCCTTGCAGCTAAACCCCTTTGCCCGGCATAGGGGTTTTTTGTTGGTAGTCGCATAAGTCAGTCAACATGCAATTCCAGCATAATGGCTGACGCGCCTTGCAGGTATAACGACCATGCAAAATCAGCCAATGATGGGCGTTGAGTTTAAATTCTTCCGGCACATTTTTTAGTAGTTGCTGCTCCACTTTTTCTACGGTTTCGCCAACCGCTAAACCAGTACGATTGCCAACCCGGAAAATATGCGTGTCGACGGCAATAGTCGGTTCACCAAAGGCACTGTTTAAAACCACGTTAGCAGTTTTACGACCAACGCCGGGTAAGGCTTCCAAAGCACTGCGTTCACGCGGGACTTGACCGTTATGTTGGTTTAATAAAATCTGGCAAGTGGCGATGATGTGTTTGGCCTTGGTTTTATACAGGCCAATACTGGCAATGAAGGGGATGAGTTCCGCTTCACCGAGTGCCAGTATTTTAGCCGGAGTATTAGCCACTAAATACAGACGGCGTGTAGCTAAATTAACCGACACATCGGTGGCTTGAGCAGACAATAAAACGGCAATTAGTAATTCAAACGGCGTGGTGTATTCCAGCTCGGTACTGGGATGTGGATTGGTTGTTTGCAGACGTTGGAAAAAGCTGATTCGTTGAGATGCGTTCATGCTGAATTTTTAGTGATCTTTGTGTGATTTATTTTGGTTTATTTGCCATAGCACGCGCAATTGCTGCGTTGATGATGGCTTTCTTACGCGCCTGCTCAATAGCTTGTTCTGGAGTAGTCGCTATTTCTGCTTGGGTTATACGTAGTTTTTCACTCGCTTTGGCTAATAAGCGTGCGTCGTTTTCTTGTTTTTCACGTTCTAAACGCGTGATTCTAAAATCATGCCGAGCACGCGCCGCATTGGCCTGTTCCGCACTCCAAGCATTCCAGCCGGTTTGTTCACCTGTCACATTCACCATGCTGATGCAATCAACCGGGCAAGGCGGCAGGCATAAATCGCAGCCCGTGCATTTATCGATGATAACGCTATGCATTTGTTTAGCGGCGCCAACAATCGCATCGACCGGGCAAGCTTGTATGCACAGCGTGCAGCCTATGCAAATGGCTTCATCGATGACGGCAACAGCACGCGGATGTTCTACGCCGTGAGTTACGTTGAGTGGCAATATCGGTTGCTGCAACAGTTGCGCTAAACGCGCTATACCTTGATCCCCACCGGGCGGGCATTGATTATATAAAGCGGCACCAGACGCAATGGCTTCTGCATAGGGGCGACAAGCTGGGAACCCGCATTTAGTACATTGGGTTTGTGGCAGCAGATCTTCGATTTGATCTGCCAGCGTTGCGCTTGTTGAGGGAGTTAAAGAGGGCACGGTATTTCATTAAAGCTCAAAACCGTATTATCGCTTGAATAGGACGTTGCTGCCGTGTACTTATACATAAAATGCACACGACAGCAAAGGATAGTTGATGGTTTAACCGTGCTTCTGGATAAATTCAGTGATTTTCGGACAAACCACTTCGCGCCAGCGGCGGCCTGAGAAAATTCCGTAGTGACCGCAATTCGGTGCTACAAAATCTTGCTGACGATTGGCTGGAATACCGGTGCAAATGTCATGCGCTGCCTGGGTTTGACCTGGGCCGGAAATATCATCTAGTTCGCCTTCAACGGTAAATAACGCTACGGTTTTAATGTCTTGCGGGCGGACTAATTTACCTTCCACTTCCCAAGTGCCTTTTGGCAAGCTAAATTCTTGGAATACGGTTTTAATCGTGTCCAGATAGTAGCCGGCAGGCATATCCAATACCGCATTGTATTCATCGTAAAACTGGCGATGCGCTTCAGCCGGATCATCATCACCTTTAATTAAGTGCTGATAAAAATCCCAATGACTTTGGGCATGGCGTCTTGGATTCATAGCGACGAAGCCGGTGTGCTGTAAGAAGCCGGGATAAACTTTGCGGCCATTGCCGGGGAAATTCGGAGGAACGCTGTAAATCACATTGTTTTCAAACCAGGAATAAGGCTTTTCAACTGCCAGATTATTGACTTGCGTTGGTGATTTTCTTGGGTCGATTGGGCCACCCATCATCGTCATGGTTTTTGGCAGCTTAGGATCTTTAGCGGTCGCCATCAGTGAAATGGCGGCCAATACTGGCACTGTCGGCTGACACACTGAAATCACATGTAAATTAGGCGCTAAATGACGAATAAAATCTTGCACGTAGTAGATGTAATCATGCAGATGAAATTCACCTTCTGCCAATGGCACCATGCGGGCATCGGTCCAGTCGGTAATGTAGACATCATGGTGGGTCAACAAGGCGCGCACGGTATCGCGTAGCAGCGTTGAGTGGTGGCCGGATAAGGGCGCTACCAATAAGACTTTAGGTTGATCGAGTTGTTTGATTTCTTTACTGCTGAGAACTTTTTTGAAGTGGATCAGCGTACAAAAACTTTTCTGCAATTCAACTTCTTCTACAATCGCTACCGTTTGACCATTAACGATGGTGGAGTCAATGTTAAACGCCGGTTTTTCGTAACTTTTCCCTAGACGAAACATTAGTTCATAGCCCGCAGCAATCCGTTGTGAAAACGGCGTGTGTGCCAGCGGTGAGATGGGGTTGCTAAATAACTTGGAAGACGCTTCAGCCCAATGAGTTAATGGGGTTATGAGGGCGCGGTTCATCTCGTGTAGGTGGTAAAGCATAGTTTTCTTTCAAAGGGTGCTGCTAAGCTAAATCAGTTTGTTGCGGTGCACTATTTACTTTATTCTTTTTCGGCGTGTCTGCCAAGTTTGTCGCGAAACTTTCCATTGGAAAATAGGGGATTTAACATTGTTTTGCGATTAAAACTGGAATAAATATTTAAACGACATTAATTCACGGACATACTCATTATTTATTGCCAACAATCACTAGTTGTTAAAAATTATTTGGATGATTGTAATGGAAATGGCGGCCTTAGGTTAATCAATTTTGTAAATAAAAAAGGCACCTGATCTTGGAAGAAAAGGCGCCTTTCTAATTATTTAGTGTAGCAACGGTTTAATCAAAAACCGGTGTTTCCACTCCCAAAATTTTATGCAATTTTGGTGATGTCGTGGTGTACTGCATGTGAATTTTCTTGTCAGGGAAAATATACGGTGCGGCACCAAAGGCGGCCAATGCAGCCTCATGGAAACCAGACAAAATCAATTTCTTTTTACCTGGATAGGTGTTGATATCACCCACTGCAAAAATGCCGGGAATATTGGTTTCAAACTTCTCGGTATTCATTACTTTTAACTGTTTGCGTTCAATTTCTAAGCTCCAATCAGCGATTGGGCCGAGCTTTGGCGACAAACCGTAAAACACTAATAAATCATCCAGCGGCAAGCGGCGGGTTACACCGTCTTGGCCGGTTACTTTGATTTCAGACAGTAAATCGTCTTTAGTTTCAATGCCGGTGATTTGACCAATAATCAATTGCATTTCAAGCTGTTCGCACAAATCACGCATTTTTGTGACCGATGCAGGAGCAGCGCGGAAATCATCGCGACGATGCAACAGTACGACAGATTCAGCTTTACCGACTAGATCCAAAGCCCAGTCCAGAGCGGAATCACCGCCACCGCAGATTACGATATTTCTACCGTGGAAGCGCAGCGGATCTTTAACCCGATAGAACAATTGGGAACCGTCAAAGGCTTCAATGCCATCTACTTTTAACGTACGTGGTTGGAATGAGCCAACGCCAGCCGCTATAAAAATAGTTTTGGTAATAAAGCGTGTGCCAGTCGACGTTTCCAGATCAAAGCGACCATCTTCGCGACGCGCTACCAAGGTAACTTCCTGACCTAAATGAAAGGTCGGGGAAAATGGTTCGATTTGCTTTAGCAAATTGTCGACCAGTTCTTGGCCTGTGCAGACTGGCACGGCAGGAATATCGTAAATCGGTTTGTCGGGATATAACTCGACGCACTGGCCGCCAACCATAGGCAGGGAATCAATGACATGCGCTTTGATTTCTAACAGGCCTAATTCAAAAACCTGAAACAGTCCAACCGGGCCGGCACCAACGATAACTGCGTCGGCGATGATGGGGGCCAATGATTCATTGGCGAGCTTGGTTTCCATATGATGGATGCATTCCTATAGAGATAACTAATCTACCAATAGTAAGCAGACTAGCTTTTAACGAATATAGCTTTAAATACGAGGCTTTAAATACGTTTTAAATATTGAATCTTGTCTTTTACATCTTTCCAGTCATCCGCGTCCGGCAAAGGAGCGATGGTTTTGGTGATGGAAGGCCAGGTACGCGACAAGTCAGCGTTGAGTTTGAGATAATCTTGTTGGTCAGCAGGAACGTCTTCTTCAGCATAAATCGCATTCACCGGGCATTCAGCTACGCAAACTGCGCAGTCGATACATTCATCGGGATCAATCGCTAAAAAATTGGGTCCAACGCGAAAACAATCTACCGGGCAGACATCAACGCAGTCCGTGTAGCGGCAGCGGATGCAGGATTCGGTGACAACGTGGGTCATAACTAGCCTATCTGGAAAAAACGGGGATTGGAGGTGACTGCAGCAGTTAAAATTCGTTGCAAGTCACAAAGCACTGTATTTTAAGGTAATTCTGGAGTTCCTACAAATCAACCTTAGATAAAATACGCATAAGCAAATTCATGTTTTGGCTGCGAGCAAGTCGTTTTAGTGCCTTTTTCACAGAATAAAATTCAAAATAAATTGATTTAAATCAACTAAACTTGGACTAAATCTGTACTGGCGTTGCCATTTTGGCGCAACATTTGTGGTGTTTAAATGAATGGATTATTTTCATGAGCAAACCTGCTGTATTACTTACCTGCATTGCCTTCCCTGAAATCATTGAGCAATTATCAGTCCATTTTGAACTGGAAACCAATCAGCAGGATGCGACGTTTACTGAGCAGGAGTTAATAGCGCAACTGCAAAATAAGCAGGCCGTTTTTACCGCCGGTAATGCACGCTTTACCGAGCATGTTTTGCAGCATGCGCCCCAACTCAAATTAATTTGTGCGATGACCGTCGGCTACGACAACATCGATGTCGCGGCTTGCGCAAAAAGAGGCATCGTCGTGACTAATGCGCCCGATGTGTTAAATCAAACCACCGCAGATTTTGCGTGGGCGCTGTTGCTGGCAACGGCGCGTCGCGTTACTGAATCTGAGCATTGGTTGCGTGCCGGGCATTGGCAGAAGTGGAGCCTGGATGGTTTTTTAGGTGCCGATGTGCACGGTAAAACTTTGGGCATTTTAGGCATGGGGCGGATCGGGCAAGCAATTGCGCGGCGTTCTATGGGGTTTGATATGCAGGTGCTGTATCACAACCGGTCACGTTTAACGCCAGCGCAAGAAGCGCACTCAAATAACGCAAGTTATGTCAGCAAGCAAGAGCTATTGAAAAGCGTAGATCATTTGATACTGATGTTGCCGTATTCAGCCGCAACCCATCATTGCATGGGGGCTGAAGAATTTAGCCAAATGCGTAGTAGTGCTACCTTGATTAATGTTGCACGTGGTGGCGTAGTAGACGATGCGGCATTGATTTTAGCTTTGCGTAATCAACAAATTGCTGCCGCCGGATTAGATGTCTATGAAAATGAACCGCGTTTGAATCCGGAATTTTTAGGCTTACCTAACGTCGTCCTCACGCCGCATATCGCTAGCGCAACCGAGCCTACGCGACGTGCGATGCAGCAGTGTGCGGTGAATAATTTGATTGCGTATTTTGAGCGTGGCGAGGTAATTAATTTAGTGGCTAGCGTGAGTTAAGGTTTAACTATTCACATATTCAGCTAAGGTGGTTATGATGATGTTGATGTCTGTCGCAGGGTTGGACTGTTATTAATTTAAAGTTGCTGTTAGTCACTAGTTTTTTTTCGGTAATTAAAACCAGGAGATAATTATGTCTGCATCTACTCAAGAAAAAATGATCGGTACAATACAGGAGCAGCAAGCGCAATGGCTGGCTTTTGTAGCCAAAGCGTTGGAAAGTTCGATGAAACTGGTTGAGCTAAACGCGCGGATGACCAAGCAATCGTTAGACGATTCCTCACAATCACTTCGCTATTTACTTGAAGTCAAAGCACCAGGACAAATCTTTGCGCTGGATGCTGAAAGAATACAGGACAAGCTAAATCGCATGCTGTCTTATGCCAACGAATTCAGCGCAATTACTTCCGCTTTCGGCACTGAATTCAGTCAAATTGCACAAGCCCAAATTAGCGGCTCCTGTAACAATGCAAACAAATTGTTTGAAGGCGCGCAGCAAGTTACGCCAGACACGCTTCAAAAGCCGTTCGATGTCATGTTTTCGGCCTTGGGTAATCCGCAAAATGGCTACGAACAATGGATGGGCGCGGGTAAGAAATTCGCCGAAGTCATCGGGCAGAATTTAATGATGACACCATCCGAGTCGGCTCCGGCCAAAAGAAAGAGTGCAAAATCGACGAGCAATGGCTCTTGAAACGTGTCGCCGTTTTGATTTTCTTTGGTGGCGTAACCCTCTGAAGGAGTACTTATGTCGCTTCGATGGCAAGATTGGGTAAGTGCGTTGCTCGGTTGCTGGCTGTTGGTTTCCCCTTGGGAGATGGGCTATTTGCTTAATTTGGACGCCAAGGGAAATGCGTGTGGAGTCGGCGCAGCGCTGATTATATTTAATCTTATTTCTGCCTGCAGAAAAGTGGATGATGGTCAGGAAATCGTCAATATCGTATTGGGAATCTGGCTCATTCTTTCACCTTACGCACTCAGTTTTTCTACTGAAAAAAACCTCACATTGAATGTGATTGCTGTTGGTTCAGCGGTTATTATTCTTGCCGCCTGGCAGATGTTTGATGCCATCAGAATGTTTAAAAGCAATAAGCTAGATTAATTAATACGTTAATTTTCTTTGGTAGTGTCGGATATTAAATTTATTTTTTTATTAATATTGGCAAGTAAATTTATTGACAATAAATAGTACCGTCTAAAAACGCGATTTTCATCGATGGAAAGCCCATCAGATGCGTTAAATATTTAAAAAATAGGTGGGGGTGTAGGGCAGTTGTTGAATTTAACGACAATCTCCATCAAATTGAGCTGGAGATGTCGTTATTTGATACAAGGTAAGCGTTGCTTGTCTTGTCTATTTGGCTTACTTCAAATCATTAATTAAATCGATGTATTGCTGTTGTGCTTCTTCTTGTGCCGTACCGGCCAAGCTATTCCATGCATCCCATTTAGCGCGGCCGATCATGTCAGTAAAGCCTGGACGTTCACCACTTGCATCGCCATTGCTGGTTTGCTTAAATAAAGCATAAATTTTGAGCAGCGTCATGTTGTCTGGACGCTCTGGTAAATTCTTGGAATCTAATTGTGCCTGGGCGAATTGCTCGGATAAACTCATGGTGGTTCCTCAGTTAATGGGTAGTGATGCTTGGTAGTGAAATAATACTTAATTCAGGCTCTGTTTGAGCTGCAAAACGAACCGTAAATTACCACGGAAGGCGCACTCAAATTTAGAGTAATTCCTCAGATCTGAGCGTACTACGCCATTTGACGCCGGGCCAAGGCAAATTGAGCAGAAATCGCTTCTAAAACAATGGCAACTTTGGGCAAGTGGCGATGGCGCTTGTGGCAGACAACAAATAGTTCCGCTTCACTGCTGAACCCGTGCGCAATATTTAGTTCATGTAATTGGTTTAGATGGGGAAAAATAGGCGGCACTTTTGCAAGTAGCATCACACCAAGTCCGGCACGACAGGCCGCCATTTGAATATTGAAATCATTCGAGGTGAACACCGGATTAAACTGCTTCACTTGTTTTTTTAATTCCTGAACCATTTGTAATTCTTGATGTGAGTCAGACCAGCATATCCAATCCAGATCATCCAGAGTATAAGAATCAGGTAATTGCTTGATATAAGCGCTTGAAGCTAATATGCGCATTGGTGCCTTGATCTGGTCGAGGCAAATTAAATCGTCATCTGTCGGTGCTCGGGTGCGCAGCGAAATATCTGCTTCGCCCCGGCTTAAATTCAATGTCTCAATGCCAGCCAAAACTTCTATGCGCAGTTGCGGATGGTGCTGCTGTAAGGTTTGCGCCAAGGGCACAACAAAGTCGAGAGCTACTCCTGGCGGTGCGGCAATTTTTATTTTTCCGCTCAATTGCTGCTTTTGTTTACTTAAACTTTGCGTTGCTTCATTCGCCCACTCAGCCATTCGTTGCGCTGCCGGTAGCAGTTTTTCGCCCGCGCTGGTGAGCGTAACGCCCTGTGTTTGTCGGATGAACAAAGCTTCACCGATCAGGCTTTCTAATTCGCCGATCCTTCGGCTTAAGGTTGGTTGTCCAAGCTTCAATTCGCGTGCCGCAGCACTCAAACTGCCTTGCTCAACCACGGCTAAAAATAATTTAATATCATCCCACTTCATTTGTTTATCCTATCCATTTATGGATATGTTCATCTGAATTTAGTCAATTGATCAATTATATTTGGATATGGCATTATTCGATTACTTTAATTGCGGAGGAACAATGAAAACACAATTTAGCCTTAATTGGACGTGCGGTTTGGCGATGATGCTGACGCTGGCAAGCCTATCTGGATGCGGTATTACCTCGCATGCTGTTGTTCCATCAACTCTGGGTAAGGTTTCCAGCAGTACGGAAATGGAAAGCATGCTTGCTCAGCCCGGCCCAGTTGAGCTGACGGCGATTAATAGCGTAAATTGGACGGTGCCTTTATCTGGCATGGTTAATTTGAATAACCCGATTGCGCAACAGGCGCAATTAAAAGATCGGGACGAACCGATCCATGTTTATGTGCACGTACTCAAACATCCCAAGTACGGTAATTTTTTGGTAGATACCGGTGTGGCGCAACAGTTGATTGATGATCCCGATAAAGCTGGAGTATCGTGGATCGTGGCTAAAGTTATGCACCTTGAAAAAATGAAACTTCAAACCAGTACTGATGATGTTTTACGGACTATGCCGGGACAATTATCGGGCGTGTTTTTCACGCATCTGCATATCGATCATATTTCCGGTATGCCAGCCATTCCTAATGACGTGCCGCTGTATATCGGCAAGTCGGAAACGACAGGAAAAAATTGGATAAATATGTTTGTTTTCAGTAGCACGAATAATTTACTCGCACATAAACAGAATTTGCAGGAATGGAATTTTGAGCCTGATCCGCAACATCAATTTGATGCTGTGGTTGACGTGTTTGGCGATGGTTCGGTGTTTGCGATCAGCGTACCGGGACATACGCCGGGCAGCGTGGCTTATCTGGTGCGAAGTACGAAAGGGCCGGTGTTATTAACGGGGGATACATCACATACCCGTTGGGGCTGGGATCATGGCGTCGAACCTGGGGATTTTACGAATGAGCAGGCTGAAAACCTGGTGAATTTGATGCGATTAAAAGCGCTGGTGGCACGTCATCCTGAGATCGTTGTGCGGCTGGGTCATCAAGACTAAAAGTGAAGTGTCGTTTCGAATAAAAAACGCCTCGCTGGTATGCAAATACCAGCGAGGCGTTTTTATTTGGTGAAGCGCGGTAAAAATGGAAAATCCGGCTTAAACGCCCAACAATTCCACTTCAAAAATCAAGGTTGCATTTGGTGGAATAACACCGCCAGCGCCGCGTGCGCCATAGCCTAATGCGGATGGAATAATCAATGTACGCGCGCCGCCTACTTTCATGCCCTGCACGCCTTCATCCCAACCCTTGATCACATGGCCAGCACCTAATGGAAACGCAAACGCTTCGTTGCGGTCTTTGCTGGAATCAAATTTGGCACCTTTGCTACCATCTGAATTTTGCAACCAGCCAGTGTAGTGCACGCTAACGTGGTTACCAGCTTCAGCAATTGCGCCTTCGCCGATGATGGAATCTTCAAATTGCAGGCCAGAGGCAGTCATCGTAGTTGTCATGTTGTTCTTTCAAAACTTTCAAAAATTAAAAATAAGTGGCGAGATTGTAGACTAATTTAGCGCGGAA
The DNA here is from genome assembly GCF_002976435.1 of Solimicrobium silvestre. Lineage (GTDB taxonomy): Bacteria > Pseudomonadota > Gammaproteobacteria > Burkholderiales > Burkholderiaceae_D > Solimicrobium > Solimicrobium silvestre. Next base: position 98,045 of record NZ_PUGF01000010.1, read on the forward strand.
TTCTTGAACCAGTCCTGAGTTTTGCGGTGGTTACGCGCTGAAAGGATGGGAATTGATACTTTAGGTTATTATTCTCGCCACAGGATTTATGGCAAATTCAGAAAAACATAAAATAAACACAAAAATGGAACAAGGATGAAGAAAGTTTTAATATCGTATGGACGGGCATTTTTATTGCAATTCAACATCAAAATGTTGCTGCTGTCTTTGCTGCCTAGTGTGCTGGCATTGGGTTTGTGGGCAGTTGTACTGTATTTTAGTCTCCAGCCATTAATTGATTTTTTACAGCAGTATTTTATTGATAATAATGGTTTTCAACTGGCAGGTAATATCCTGGGATTTTTAGGGCTATTAACCTTAAAAGCCGTGATTGTGCCTTTAATCGCGATGTGGTTGCTACTGCCGTTGATGTTGCTCACCGCCTTGTTATTTGTCGCCTGCATTGCCATGCCGCTAATTAATCGCAAAGTGAGCCAGCAATATTATCCGCAGTTGGAAAAAAAGCACGGCGGTGGTTGGTGGAGCAGTCTGGGTTATGCCTTGGTTTGCGTTGTTATCTTTGTCTTTGCCTGGTTAATCAGCTTGCCGCTCACTTTATTCATGCATCTTGGCTTGATAATTCAGCCGGTTCTTTTAGGATGGGTCACGTACCGCGTCATGGCGCACGATGCTTTGGCTGTGCATGCCAGCGCAGAAGAGCGTAAAATTATTTTGAAGCAACATCGTTGGCAGCTTTGGACCGTGGGCATTATTGCCGGTTTACTGGGTGCTTTACCGGGCATGGTTTGGCTGGGTGGCGTGTTGTCGGTTGTATTTTTACCGCTGTTAGCCGCTGTCGCAATTTGGTTATATGTGCTGGTGTTTATGTTTTCCGGTTTGTGGTTTCAGTTATTTTGTTTGGATGCATTGCAACAGTTGCGGCAAGCTTAATTTTAATAAATTTTGAAAGTTTCCATCATGGCGATTGGTTTAATCATTATCGGTGACGAAATTTTATCCGGCAAACGTGCCGATAAACATTTTTCAAAAGTAGTGGAATTATTGTCTGCCCGTGGCTTGCAATTAGGCTGGACAGAAATTATAGGCGACGACCCTGAGCGCATCACCGCGACTTTACAACGCACGATGGCAACGAGCGATATCGTATTTTGTTGCGGCGGTATCGGCGCCACACCAGACGACCATACACGCCAGTGTGCCGCTGCTGCTTTAGGGGTTGATCTGGAGTTACACCCTGAAGCCAAAACGTTGATTCAGCAGCGCATTACGCAAACCTTACAGGAAGCTGGCAAGCCGGTTGACTTGAATACACCAGATCTTTTACATCGTTTAAAGATGGGCGAATTCCCCAAAGGCAGCAGCATTATTCCTAATTCGTATAATTTGATTCCCGGGTTTTTTAAAGCCAGCCATTATTTTGTGCCGGGTTTTCCTGTCATGGCCGAGCCGATGCTGACTTGGGTGCTTGATACGCATTATTCGCATTTATTTCATCAACATGAGCGAGCAGAAAAATCCGTATTGATATTTGAAATTGCCGAGTCAACGCTCACGCCTTTGATGGAACAATTGGAAATTGATTTTCCGTTGATTAAAGTGTTTAGCTTGCCTAGTGTTGGTAACCATCAAATCAGGCGGCATATTGAATTAGGCGTTAAAGGCCAGCCAACGCAAGTGGAGCAAGCCTTCGCCGTTTTAGAGCAGGAGTTAGAGCTGCGGAATGCCGAATACGTCCCGGCTTAATTTCAATTTTTAAGTTAAGCACCGCGCCAAGGTAAGCCGGCATGACACCAGCCAGCGATTGCTTTGCGGTGCCCGTGCTGATCTTTGTCGCCTTCAAAACCTTCCAAAATGTCGTAACACTGCGTGTAACCATGTTCGGTAGCCAGTTGCGCTGCGCTGCGCGAGCGCACTCCGGAACGGCATAAAAACAGCAAAACCGTTTCTTTGTCAGCGACTTGTGCGGCTAATTCGCTTAAAAAATCGGCGTTATGTTTGGTTGGATATAAATTCCATTGCACCGCGTGTAATTGAGCTGGGTTAATTTGCACCTGCCCAACCCAGTCGCGTTCGGCATTGGTGCGGACATCGATTAACTGTACCGCCGTATCGCTTTCCAGTAACTGAAATGCTTCCTGCGGAGTCACCGCGCCAGCGTAGGGCAGGGACATTCCGCGTTGCTGGGCTTGATCGAGTATTGCTTTTGTCATGTCGTATCCCAAATGAAATTAAGATAATAAAAACCACATTATGCGAGGTTTTTTCAGGATTAAATCGAAGTTAAGCAGGATTTTCTTTAAAATATTGCCTAGAATAATGCCTGAATTCGTCGTGCTCCATTTTGATGCGACTTTCAACGTAAGGTTATATTTCGCACCAAATTGGAATTTTATTTAGCTAAAGCACCATTTTGGTGCAATAATTTTATGTGGGTTAATGTTATTTACCTTCGTAAAGCTAAAATAAGTCGATTTTGCTTAAATATTAATCAGAATGTAACTTGGCATAGAACCTGCTTATAGTTGGTGCGCGTAATGGATCAAGGTGGGCAGTTTTAGCATCGTTGATTTTCAACAAATCTATTTAGTTTTCTTTAAGGAGTTTCGCATGGCGATGACAGTGGCAGAAGTATTGAAAATGGCGAAAGACAATGAAGTTAAATTCGTTGATTTTCGTTTTACAGACACACGCGGTAAAGAGCAACATGTAACCGTGCCAGTATCTCAATTCGATATCGATAAATTTGAATCCGGCCACGCTTTTGATGGTTCTTCCATCGCGGGTTGGAAAGGAATTGAATCTTCTGACATGTTGTTGATGCCAGATCCGAATACCGCCAATATCGATCCGTTCATGGAAGAAACCACATTGTTCATGCAATGCGACGTGATCGAGCCTTCCGATGGAAAAGGTTATGACCGTGATCCACGTTCGATCGCTAAACGTGCAGAAGCCTATTTGAAATCAACAGGTTTAGGCGACACAGCCTACTTTGGTCCAGAACCAGAATTTTTCATTTTTGACGGCGTGCGCTGGAAAATCGACATGTCCGGTTGCTTCGTAAAAATTGACTCCGGTGAAGCGTCCTGGTCAACCGATGCAAAAATCGAAGGCGGCAATACTGGCCATCGTCCGACTGTAAAAGGCGGTTATTTCCCAGTTCCACCGGTTGATAGTTTCCAAGATATGCGTTCAGAAATGTGTTTGATTCTGGAAAGCCTGGGCATTCCGGTTGAAGTGCATCACCACGAAGTGGCTGGCGCGGGTCAAAATGAAATCGGCACTAAATTTTCTACTTTAGTAGAACGCGCTGATTGGACTCAAAACTTGAAATACGTGGTTTGGAACGTAGCGCACACCTACGGCAAAACAGCGACTTTCATGCCTAAACCTATCGTTGGTGACAATGGTTCCGGTATGCACGTACATCAATCCGTTTGGAAAGATGGTAAGAACTTGTTTGCTGGCGACGGCTATGCAGGTTTGTCTGAATTCGCTTTGTATTACATCGGCGGTATCATCAAACATGCGCGCGCATTGAATGCGATTACTAACCCAGGTACTAACTCCTACAAGCGCTTAGTACCAGGTTACGAAGCGCCGGTTAAGTTGGCTTACTCTGCACGTAACCGTTCAGCTTCTATCCGTATTCCTTACGTAGCGAATCCAAAAGGCCGTCGCGTTGAAGCACGTTTCCCAGATCCTTTGGCTAACCCGTATTTGTGTTTTGCTGCGTTGTTGATGGCTGGTTTAGATGGCGTTCAAAACAAGATACATCCGGGCGAAGCAGCATCGAAAGATCTGTACCATTTGCCACCAGAAGAAGATGCATTGATCCCAACAGTATGCGAATCGTTGGAACAAGCATTAGGTTATCTGGACAAAGATCGTGAATTCTTGACACGCGGTGGTGTGTTCAGCGACACGATGATCGATGCTTACATCGAATTGAAGAAAAAAGAAGTAGAACGTTTAAACATGACAACTCACCCAGTTGAGTTCGATATGTACTACTCACTTTGATTTTGTCGGATTTTGTCTAACTAATCACAAAGATAAGTGTAAGTGAAGTGTAAAAAAGCGAGGCATGCCTCGCTTTTTTCATGTTTTCTATTGGTAATGTAGTTGTTCTTGTTTTACACTAACATATCAATATGAAATAGAATCATTCCATGAAACAACTTTTAATATCAGCTTTAATTCTTATTAGTGTCAATTGGGCTCATGCAGATTCCGATATCTTTGTTTGCGTTGATGCAAACGGCGTAAAAACCTTTGGCAATGTCGGTGAGGGTAAGGGCTGTAAAAAAGTTGATTTACCTGGACTCAACACATTCCCTGCTCCCACGGCTAAAAAAGTTGGAAAAGCGCCTGGCGACTTTCCAAAAATAGATGACTCCACACAAAAGAAACGTGATGCGGAACGCCGGCAAATCTTATCTGATGAATTAAAAGCAGAGCAAAAGAAACTGGCCGATTTGAACGCCCAATATAATAACGGTGAGCCAGAACGCCAAGGTGGTGAACGTAATTACGCCAAATACCAAGAGCGTACCGAAAATTTGAAAGAAGATGTCAATCGCGCGCAACAAAACGTCGATGCGTTGCAACGTGAAATTAATGGTTTGAATTAATCGCGCATAGCGCTTCAGGAAGTACGGCTGCTTAGGCGGCCTTTTTTTATGGTGAATCATGGAAAGAACAGCTTCATTCGCCGGGCTGGATTTATTAGCGTCCAGCGTGCTGGTATTGGACGGGCAGGGCTGCATTCGCTATGCAAATGCGGCGGCAGAAGATTTACTCAAGACCTCGCTTAAGTCGCTCTCCAATCAAAAAATGGCCGATCTTTTTATGAACGGGCAAGAGTTGCAGCATCTTTTTGAGCAAGCCCTGGAATACCAGTTTGCCGACAAGCGCCAGGATCTAATATTAGAACGCGCCGGCCACGAACCGCTGCAAGTGCATAGTATTTTCACTGTCTTGGATAATTCAGATACGCCGGTGTTGATTGAGCTGCGTGAGAATGTGCAGCAAATCAAGCAAGACCGTGAAGATCGCATGCTCGATCATAGTCAGGCAAATAAAGAACTGATACGCAACCTGGCGCATGAAATTAAAAACCCCTTGGGCGGTATTCGCGGTGCAGCGCAATTGCTTGAGATGGAATTACCCGAGCGCCATGCTAAAGAATTGCGCGAATATACCCAAGTCATTATCAAAGAAGCCGATCGCCTGCAAACGCTGGTGGATAGATTATTGGCCCCGCATCGTTTGCCGCACATCGTCGGTGATGTGAATATTCATGAAGTCTGTGAGCGGGTACGCAGTTTGATTATGGCGGAGTTCCCGCTGGGCTTAACCATTCAACGTGATTACGATTTATCGATTCCCGATTTTCGTGGCGACGTAGAACAGCTGATTCAAAGTGTTTTAAACATCGCCCACAATGCAGCGCAAGCCTTGGCGGAACGGATAGAACTGGGCGATGCCGAGCTGATTTTTAAAACGCGGGTAGTGCGCCAAGTGACCATTGCCAAGATACGTTACAGGCTGGCATTAGACTTGCATATCATTGACAATGGACCGGGAATTTCGGCCGATATTGTTGATCGCATTTTCTTTCCTTTAGTGTCTGGCCGCGACGGCGGCAGTGGTTTGGGCTTAACGTTGGCGCAAACTTTTGTACAGCAGCATTTAGGCGTGATTGAATGTGAGAGTCGGCCGGGCGTCACGGATTTTAGAGTGCTAATTCCGCTTCCTTAAGCGAGAAAAATAAATATGAAACCAATCTGGTTAGTGGATGATGACGAGTCGATACGCTGGGTGCTAGAAAAAGCCCTGGCACGACAAAATTTGGTGACGCGCAGTTTTAGTAATGCACGTGATGCACTCGCCGCCCTGGAGCACGAAGCTCCGCAAGTGTTGGTATCTGACATCCGTATGCACGGAATTTCCGGTTTAACCTTATTGCAAAAAGTAAAAGAAGTGCATCCCGGTTTGCCGGTGATAGTCATGACGGCTTTTTCCGACCTGGATTCCGCAGTAGCCGCGTTCCAAGGTGGTGCATTCGATTACTTAGCCAAGCCGTTTGATCTGGATAAAGCCGTTGAGTTAATTCGACGTGCTCTGGAAGAAAGCCTGCGCGAAATAAGTGTTGAGCAATTGTCGTCCGAAACACCGGAAATACTCGGTCAGGCCGCTGCGATGCAAGATGTTTTCAGGGCGATTGGCCGCTTGGCGCAATCGAATGTTACGGTGTTAATCACCGGTGAATCGGGTACGGGTAAAGAGCTGGTTGCGCGCGCATTACACAAACATAGCCCGCGTTCGCAGCAGCCGATGATCTCGTTAAATACCGCTGCCATTCCTAAAGATTTACTTGAGTCAGAATTGTTTGGGCACGAACGTGGTGCATTTACTGGTGCACAAACGGCGCGTCGTGGACGGTTTGAACAGGCCGAAGGTGGCACGCTGTTTTTGGACGAAATCGGCGATATGCCATTTGATCTGCAAACGCGTTTGTTGCGGGTACTTTCAGACGGTCATTTTTATCGGGTTGGTGGACATCAGCCAATTAAATCTAACGTGCGCGTGATCGCGGCGACCCATCAAAATTTAGAACATCGGGTACAACAAGGTTTATTTCGGGAAGACTTGTACCATCGCTTAAATGTGATCCGGCTGCGGATTCCTAGTTTGCGTGAGCGACGCGAAGACATCCCGATTTTAACTCGCCATTTCCTCATGCAAAGTGCTTTGCAACTGGGTGTTGAAAGCAAGCGCCTGAGCGAATCGGCGATGCAGTTTTTAAGTCAGTTAACGTTGCCGGGAAATGTCCGTCAGCTGGAAAATTTATGCAACTGGATCGTCGTGATGGCACCCGGTCAGACTGTCGAAATTAAAGATCTGCCGCCTGAGTTGTTGGAGCGTGCTGGAGTTTCAGTGCCTCATCAACAATCGCCGGATATACAAGCGGCCGTTAATGCAATAGCGCCATTGGTTGATGCTACTGATCACACAAATCTACCTGCCAATTGGCAGTCTTTGCTGGAGAGTGAAGCGGCGGCCATGTTGGAAGTAAATCAGCCTGATGTGATGGGAAACTTGTCCAGGCAATTTGAAACGATTTTAATTAAATCTGCGCTGAAATTTACCCACGGCCGAAAAAATGAAGCAGCGATCAGGCTAGGCATCGGTCGCAATACAATCACCCGAAAATTGGCTGAGTTAGATATCGATAGCAAGGAATAACATGAGTCCAAATGCTAGCGATATCTTGGTGCGCAGCGTGACGATTGCTGACGCTGGCGCACTCTGCGTTATTTACAATCACTACGTTTTGCATAGCACCATTTCATTCGAAGAAGAGCCGATTAGCGAAGATGAAATGGCGCAGCGGATTGTGGGCGTGACGGTAAGTTTCCCGTGGCTGGTGGCGGAATTGAATGGGCGGATTTTGGGCTATGCCTACGCAAGTAAATGGCGGGTTCGGCATGCGTATCGTTTTGCGGTGGAGAGTTCTATTTACCTTGGTTCTGATGTAGCGGCTAAGGGTATAGGAAGCTTGCTCTATCTTGAATTGATCAATGCATTAAAAGAGCAAAACGTTCACACCGTAATTGCCGGGATTGCCCTGCCTAATTTAGCTAGTATTTCCTTGCACAAAAAATTTGGTTTCGAGCCGGTGGCGCAATTTAAGGAAGTTGGTTTTAAAAAGAACGCATGGATTGACGTTATGTATTGGCAATTACTGTTGAAATAGTGCTGGAAATGTTCTAAAACTAAGGTAGATCTCAGGATTCTAACCAAAGGGGAAAGCGATGAACTTCGATGCATTATTTTTACAACAACATGCACTGCCAACGATTCCTAAAGTTGTTCAAGAGGTTATTGATAGTTTTAATAATGATCGCGTTTCCGTTGAAGATATTGCGCAAAAATTAGCTGCTGATCAAGTATTAAGTGCCAAAATTCTCAGATTGGCCAACTCTTCTTATTACCATGTCTCGCGCAGTATCGGCACTGTTGATGATGCCGTGTTGATGCTGGGATTTATGACGGTGCGTACTTTAGTGGTCTCCACCGGGCTGACCAATGGTTTTAAAAACGTCTCCGGTTTCGATTTGAAGAAATTTTGGCGCTACAGCATGCACACCGCAGTTATTGCTAAATGGTTATCCAAACAGAAAAAAACTAATTCGGATTTTGCTTTTACGGTCGGCATGATGCACGCCATTGGGCAACTGGTGATGCATGCCGCCATGCCGGAAGAAATGATGGAAGTGGATAAAATAGCGGGTGCTTTAGATGCACGCCGGTTTGACATTGAAAGCAAATCGTTTGGTTATAATTTTGCCGATGTGGGTGCGGAATTGGCGGTGCGCTGGAAATTCCCTGATGAATTCGGTACCGCAATTCGTTGTTTCCCGCATCCACTGGAACATGACAACTTTGATCCAATGGCCGGGATTATTCACTTGGCCGCATGGCGTTCCCGAGCGTTTGAACATGACCTTACTGCCGAGGAGATGCAGGCTACTTTCCCTACTGAGGTGGCAGCTAAATTAAATATCCGAATCGACATGATACTGACCGATATGCCGGGTATAAGTGAGTTGAGCGAAGGGTTGGAGAGTTTGGTTGGCTAGGTAAGTTGGTGTGCGTGTGGGATAAAGATGGTCGCTAAGGAATTTCGCCCGCGGGGGCGAAATCGTTACGCAGGCGTGATGCATGCTTAACGAAACCCCTGCGTCACCATCACGCAACCCTTGCGCTGCTTTATGTATGTTAAAAAATATAATAATTCGTTTATTTCCCCCATTCTGGCCGGTGCTAAACCGTCTTTTTAGGTTAGAATCACGGCCATGTCATATCAAGTCCTCGCCCGCAAATATCGCCCCAAAAGTTTTCAGACTTTGGTGGGGCAAGAGCATGTCGTACGTGCTTTAACGCATGCTTTAGAACAGCAGCGTTTGCATCACGCCTATTTATTTACCGGAACACGCGGGGTGGGCAAAACCACCTTGTCGCGGATTTTAGCCAAGTCACTCAATTGCGAAACTGGAATTACCGCTAATCCATGCGGCGTTTGCGACGCCTGCGTAGCGATAGATGCCGGCCGCTTTGTTGACTACATTGAAATGGATGCCGCCTCAAATCGCGGTGTCGATGAAATGGCGCAATTGCTGGAGCAAGCGGTGTACGCGCCCAGCAATGCGCGCTTTAAAGTGTATATGATTGATGAGGTGCACATGCTCACCAATCATGCGTTTAACTCGATGTTAAAGACATTGGAAGAGCCGCCAGCGCACGTTAAATTTATTTTAGCCACCACAGATCCGCAAAAGATTCCCGTCACCGTGCTGTCGCGCTGCTTGCAGTTTAATCTCAAGCAAATGCCGCTGACTGCCATCGTTGGGCATCTGGAAAATATTCTCGGACAAGAAACGATTCAATTTGAATTGCCCGCGCTACGTTTGTTGGCGCAAGGCGCGCAAGGCTCGATGCGTGACGCGTTATCGCTGACCGATCAGGCGATTGCGTATGCTGCCGGTACAGTTAGTTTAGAAGCGGTGCAAGGCATGTTGGGCGCACTTGATCAAACCTATTTGATTAAAATTTGCGACGCGTTGGCAGAACAAGATGGCGCTGGATTATTAGCGGTGGCAGATCAAATGGCGACCCGTAGCTTGTCATATAAAGCGGCGTTGCAAGATCTGGCTAGCTTGTTGCATCAATTAAGTATTGCGCAATTAGTGCCGGCAGCGATACCGAATGATTTACCGGAACGCGCTGAAATTTTGCGTCTGGCAAGCTTGTTTGATGCTGAGCAAATTCAACTTTTTTATCAAATTGCAGTACATGGCCGGAATGAATTAAGTCTGGCACCCGATGAATATGCCGGCTTTAGCATGACCTTATTGCGCATGTTGGCTTTCCGTCCGGTGACGGGCGAAGCGGCGGCAATGTTGTCTGCGCCTGCGGCCAAATCATCTTCAAACGTGACCTCAAATCCGGCATCCGCTGCGATGCGATCAGCTGTTGCTACACCTGCCGCTAATCCCTCACGCCCAGCACCGGCACCGGTTGCGATGCCAGCTCAAGTTCAGGCGCAAGCCCGCACCAGTACTGGTGTTGAAGGTGTAGCTCCGGCTAAAATCAATCCGGCCATGGCCGCTTTAGCCGCACTCAATAGTCGGCGCGGCGCAGGGCGTAATGTGGAGCCCGCTTCTGCAACACCGCCCGCTCCCTTGCCTTGGGAAGAATTAGATTCCGCTGCACCTGTAACGGTGTTGGCTGAAAAAAAAACTGAATTAAATGCGGAAGCTGAATTTAATTCCGAGATTAAAACTGAACCAGTACGTGCAGTAGCACCAGCAACATCATTACCAGCAGCGCCAATTCTGCCGCCAGCCCCAGTAATACAAGGCGTATCATTATTGTCCGGTGGCGAGTGGGATGGTAATTGGCCGCGACTTTCCGCTGGCCTGTCATTGCGTGGCGTGGCTCAGCAGTTGGCACAACAAAGTGAGTTGCTTAGTTGTGAGGTAACGCCGCATGTCATCACATTCGGTCTGCGTGTGCCGTTAGAAACCTTATTAACTGCGGGTAGTGCGGATAAATTAGCCAGTGTCTTGAGCGAACATTTTACTGTGCCAGTTAAGCTGACAACAGAAATTGGTCAGGTGCAGCGCACCGCGCACGCTGAAGCAATCGTTGAACGTGCAGTGCGCCAAGATGCGGCTGAAGGCGCGATAAAAAATGATCTGTTAGTGCAAGGTTTGATGCGTGAATTTGGGGCGACGATAGTGCCAAATACCATTAAGCCAATTAATTAATTTAACGTTGTAATTCGGAGGAGTGAAATGATGAAGGGTCAATTAGCCGGTTTGATGAAGCAAGCTCAAGCCATGCAAGACAATATGAAAAAAGCGCAAGATCAATTAGCGTTGGTTGAAGTTGAAGGTCAGTCTGGCGCGGGTTTGGTTAAAGTTGTGATGACGTGCAAAAACGATGTGAAGCGTATTACGATCGATCCATCCTTGTTAAGTGACGACAAAGACATGCTGGAAGATTTAGTAGCAGCTGCCGTCAATGATGCGATCCGTAAAGCAGAAGCAACTTCGCAAGAAAAAATGTCAGGATTAACCGCCGGTTTGCCATTGCCGCCTGGTTTTAAACTGCCGTTCTAATTATACATAAATGAAAAAACACGCCAGCTTAGATGGTTTGGTTGAAGCGTTAAGACGCTTACCTGGAGTAGGACCAAAATCAGCACAACGCATGGCATTTCATTTGTTGCAGCATGACCGGGACGGTTTGTCCATGCTCGGCCATGCCTGCACGGAAGCACTCACCAAAATTCAACATTGCGAGCTGTGCAATACCTTCACCGAGCTGAGCGTGTGTGAAACCTGTTTGGATGCCGAGCGCGATACGAGCTTGCTGTGCATTGTTGAAACCCCCGCCGACCTGCTGATGATAGAACAAACCATGACTTTTAAAGGTCTGTATTTTGTTTTAATGGGACGCTTGTCACCCTTAGATGGCGTGGGTCCGAAAGACATCCATTTAACTAAACTGGTCCAGCGTGCTTCCAATGGCGTGGTGCGGGAAGTGGTACTTGCCACCAATTTCACCAATGAAGGTGAAGCGACCGCGCATTATCTGGGCGAAACCTTAAAAGCCCGCGGCTTAACCGTCACGCGCTTAGCCCGAGGTGTGCCTGTTGGTGGTGAACTTGAATACGTGGATGCCGGAACGTTGGCGCGTGCGATGCTAGACCGACGCGCCACCTGAATTGCGTAAATCCTAAAGAAAAAATTGAAAGAACGTATGCGTCAAGTAGTCTTAGATACCGAAACAACCGGTTTGAATCCGCGTACCGGTGACCGGGTAATTGAGGTCGGTTGCGTCGAACTGATCGACCGTAAATTAACAGGTAATAATTTTCACGTGTATATCAATCCAGAGCGCGATTCTGATCCGCGTGCGTTAGAAATACATGGACTAACGACTGAGTTTTTATCGGACAAACCTAAATTCGCCGATATCGCCGCCAGCTTGAGTGAATATGTACAAGGCGCAGAACTGATTATTCACAATGCCTCATTTGATATGGGTTTTCTGGATGCGGAATACGCAAAACTGAAACTGAGCAGCTTCACCAGCCAAGTGTTGAATGTCGTCGATACCTTGGCAACTGCCAAGGAAATGCATCCCGGCAAGCGTAACTCGCTCGATGCCTTATGCGACCGTTACGGCATTTCCAACGCGCACCGCCAATTACACGGCGCGTTACTTGATTCTGAATTGCTGGCAGACGTGTATTTGGCGATGTCACGCGGGCAAAATAGTTTTGTGATTGATGAGGAAGATCACTCTTCCAATGCTAATAACAGCGATGCGGCGCATGAACAGCCCTTAGCAACCATTTTGGTGCAAGCTGCCAATGAAGAAGAATTAGCCGCACACCAGCAGTCACTCGTGGGTTTGGATAAAGCTGTACGTGGTACTTGTGTCTGGAATAGCTAGTTTGTCGTTTTTCCGCTAAATAGTTGGGGGAAATAAGTCAATATCACAGCAAATTAGTCAGTTTATATACTCCCTACGTTGCCGCTATTTTTTTAACGTATTTAACGGCTCTCTAGCCGACTAAAAACAAAAAAATGTATGGTATATATACTTTCCTAAGTAAATCCTGCTTAATCGGTGTATTTTAAATAAAAATACACCGGTATCTAATTTATTAAAATCTTATTTTGCATCTCAAAAAACGCCACGTTAATTGCTAAAGTGGCGTTATTTTGTGTCGTTAATTAAGAAATGCTGATAAATATTCGCTGGCAGAATAGGCCAGGAAAAAATAGTTTAAGTATTTTTCAAAATTTCCTAAAGTCGGCATAGTCGTGTGCCGTTAATAGTTTGTAGTAACAAGGTTTCGTCGTTTGTGTAGCTAATTATTTGATTTCATTGTGTTTTTTTTGGACATGCTGAATGCATTAAATTTTTAAATCTTGTTTCATCATCACTTGTTTGCATTGATTTCAATCGCAAACGCCTTCAGTCTTGCTGCATGTAGGAAGAAGTCCTATGTGCGGCCATCTGTTGTTTCCTACCGTAAATACCGCGTAGAACCTATTCTCAGTAAATTTACAAAGTTCCACAATGGTCTCACTGGCTTTGGAGCAACTAATTGCCAGTTGTAAATTATCCTGGAGAATCAACATGACCCCGAACGATATGATGGCAGAAATCCGTGACTCAAATTTGAGCTACCTGATGTTGGCACAGCAAATGATACGTTCTGACAAGGCTACGGCGATTTTCCGATTAGGGATAGGCAAAGAAATTGCCGATTTGATTGAAGGCCTGAACAATGCTCAGATTCTGAAATTGGCTGGCTCAAATATGATGCTGGCACGTTTTAGATTTGAAGATAGTTCGATTCTTAGCATGCTAACCAATTACAACAAAGACCGTGCTTTGGCACAATCGCATGCGGCCATATTGATGGCCGGGCAATCGGTAGAAGAAATTCACTGAGTAGCCGTATTAGTCGATGCTCCTTTTTTTGTAAAAACTTGTTAATAATGGGTGGTTATTATGGGCAAGAAAAGTGTGATAACTGAAGCGCATGAAATTCAACTGGCGATTGAATTGGTCAATCTAGGCGCACGTTTGCAATTGTTGGAATCAGAAACCTCCCTTTCAAGGGAACGGCTGCTGAAACTATACAAAGAATTAAAAGGTGTTTCTCCACCGAAAGGCATGTTGCCTTTTTCAACCGACTGGTTCTTAACCTGGCAGCCAAATATCCATGCGTCGTTATTTATGAATATCCATAAATATCTGATTGAGCATGCGGATGTCAAAGGGATCGAGGCCATTGTTAAAGCCTATAAACTCTATTTAGAACAAATGCCCGGCAATCCGAATCAAGAGCAGGTGCTTTCTTTGACAAGGGCATGGACTTTAGTAAGATTCTTTGAAAGTAAGATGTTGTCACTCGCCTGCTGCTGCAAATGCGGCGGTCATTTTGTTTCGTATAAATATGATTTACATAAAAATTACGCTTGCGGACTATGCCATATGCCTTCCCGCGCCGGTAAATTGAAAAAGGTCAAAGAAGTGGAAAAAGCTGCCTATGAGTTGGTAGCCTGAAACAATTTTGCGCAAGTACTAGAGGTAAGACTATTCTGTGATGGAGTAACTTTATTCAGGGTGCATTTTGGCTAAAACTCACTTGCTGCGCCAATTTAATAAAACTCCACCCGCTATTGTTGCGTTACTCATTCAAATTGCCTCACTTAGTTTTATTGCGCTGGTTTTAACTGTTCTTTGGCAAGTTTTTAAAGTTAAATTAAGCCTGCCCGTCACGCTGTTGTTCCACGCTGCATTAACCTTGCTGCTTACCCGCTGCTTTAATCTGGCGTGGTGGTGGTGTGTGATGCAACCGTTACTGCCTTTGGCAATCGTCGCTATGCTGGCACTCGCATTACCTCCCTTTCTCTATTTCCTCATTTTTTCTTTCCTGCTGTTTTTCTACTGGTCAACTTTCCGCACCCAAGTTCCGTATTTTCCATCGACTCCCAAAGTGTGGGCGACAGTTGAAAAGTTGTTGCCACAGAAACGTCCAATTTCATTCGTTGATATTGGAAGTGGCTTGGGTGGTCTGGTGCTCTATCTAGCCAAAAGAAATCCGGAAAGTCAGTTTGCCGGCGTTGAAATTGCGCCCTTGCCCTGGCTGTTGAGTTATTTGAGAACGTTGGGTAAAAGAAAGTCGCCGCAATTTTTACGGGCCAACTACGAAGCGTTGAATTTTTCTGACTTCGATGTGATTTTTGCCTACTTATCACCGGCCGCTATGCCGGGTTTGTGGGCTAAAGCTAAACAAGAAATGCAAGCCGGTTCATTGCTGATTAGTTATGAATTTCCCATTGTAGGCGTCGATGCCGATCAAATTATTTGTCCGGAAAATAGCCGGATAAACGGCGTCAAAGTGTATTTATGGATTCTATAATGAATTTAAATAGAATTTTTTTATGGAAACAGTGCGATTTTTAGTCTAACTTAAGTTGGTGAACTATAACCTTTTCAGGGAGCCTGCTCGTGTTAGTAATCGTTGGATACATCTTGGTAGTAGGCTCGGTGTTTGGCGGTTTTGCCATGGCAGGCGGGCATTTAGCTGCTTTATTTCAGCCTTTAGAGCTATTAATGATCGGTGGCGCAGCAGTTGGTGCGTCCATGGTCGGTAATAACGTCAAAACACTTAAAGCATCGCTTAAAGCCTTACCCGGCGTATTAAAAGGTTCTAAATATAACAAGACCATGTACCTGGAACTGATGACGATGCTGTTTGATGTACTCAGTAAAGTACGTAAAGAAGGCTTGATGTCGATTGAGGGCGATATTGAAAAACCGGAGGAAAGCCCGCTGTTCAGCAAATACGAGAAAGTGGTGCACGATCATCATTTAATGGAATTTATTTGCGATTACCTTCGTTTAATGGTTTCTGGAAACATGGATGCCTTTCAGATTGAAAATCTGATGGATAACGAAATTGAAACCCACCATATTGAAGCGCATGCCCCAGTGCATTTTGTTGCCAAACTGGGCGATGGGTTACCCGCTTTTGGGATTGTAGCGGCGGTAATGGGCGTGGTGCACACCATGGAATCAGTCGGTATTCCTCCGTCGGAGTTAGGCGAACTCATTGCACATGCCTTGGTAGGTACCTTCCTGGGTATTTTATTGGCCTACGGTTTTGTAGGACCATTATCCGGATTGTTGGAACAGCAGCTGGACGAATCTTCAAAAACTTTCCAATGCGTTAAGGTCACTTTATTGGCGAGCTTAAATGGTTTTGCACCGGCGTTAGCCATCGAATTTGGACGAAAAGTGCTGTATTCAACGGAGCGTCCATCGTTTATCGAGTTGGAAGATCACATCAAACAGAACAAATCAAAATAAATCAGTAGGCGGAATTCATGGCAAATGAAGAACTGAGACCGATTATTGTCAAACGTATCAAAAAAGTAGCTGGCGGCCACCACGGTGGCGCCTGGAAAATTGCTTACGCAGATTTTGTGACGGCAATGATGGCGTTTTTTCTATTGATGTGGCTATTAGGCTCAACCACCAAAGGTACTTTGCAGGGGATTGCTGAATATTTTCAAACGCCGCTGAAAATTGCCATGTCCGGCGGCGAAGGCTCAGGCGATAGCTCTAGTGTAATTAAAGGCGGAGGGAGAGATTTATCGGCGTCAGAAGGGCAGGTTAAGAAAAGCGATGCGGCAAAAAATAAGAAAAATTACAATTTAAAAGACGCTGAAGCGGCACTGGCTCTAGCCGATGCGGCACACTTAAAGGCGTTAAAAGAGAAAATAGAAGCTGTTATTGATGCGAATCCCGTCTTGAAACAATACAAAAAACAGCTACAGCTAGATATGACAACCGATGGTTTACGGATTCAAATACTAGATGACCAGAATCGCCCGATGTTTGCTTCGGCAAAAGCTGAATTGGAACCCTATACTAAAGAAATACTGGACGAAATCGGCGTTGCTTTAAATGAGGTGCCGAATCGTATCAGTTTGTCAGGACATACCGATGCCACACCTTATTCCAGTGGCGGGCGTGGTTACAGCAACTGGGAGTTGTCAGCTGATCGCGCCAATGCGTCACGCAAAGAGTTGATTGCGGGCGGTATGGATGAAAGCAAAGTATTGCGAGTGGTTGGCTTATCTTCTGCTGTTCTATTTAATAAAGAAAATCCTTTAGATCCAATTAACAGACGGATAAGTATTCTTGTGATGAATAAACAAGCTGAGCTTTCAGCTTCACAAGATGGTGGTGCAATTGATGTAGGACCCCCTGCTGCAGCGGCGACAGAAAGTCCGCCAGAAAAGACCGACGACGTAAAGCCCGAGCCAGCAAGTAAGTAGTAAATGAGTAAAAAATAAGTAGCAAATGAGTAAAAAATGAATAGCTTAGTGCATTGTGCATTTTAGAGACTAAGACAGGTACATCATGACAAGTAAGAAAATGTTGGGGTCTCAAGTAAAACGCTTGCTATCGGGTGTGTCAGATCATGGCCGGCAACATCTGCTGGAAGTTGAAACTGATCTGGTTCAGACCGCATTTTTGCTGGGCGAAGCCGTGGAAAAATTAGGTGCCAGCTTTTTTGCTTTGCATGCCGCAGTCAGCGCGCAGCAGCAAGAAGTAGATATCTTATTAGCCGACTTTGACGCAACAAATCCTAAAATTGAACGTTTGAAATTACTTCAGGAAGAAATTGCGCAACATACCAATGGCGCCGTAACAGGTTTGCAATTTCAAGATTTAACCAGTCAGTTATTAGCCAGAACAGTGCAACGAATTATTGGCCTACGTAATGTGTTAAGTGAGTTGGAAGTAGAGGGAAGCGTATTGCCCAATGAAGGTGAAGAAGATGAAATAGTGGATATGCTCAATCAAATAAATAAAAATTTAAACGTACAGAGTTCAGAGTTAAAAGATTTATTACGCAAAGCAGTGCATCAAAAAGATATGGATTGTGGCGATATTGAAGTGTTCTAGAGTGTTGTCTGGGTGTTTTACCCACAAACATGAATGTTGGAGTCGTGATGGAAAAAACTATATTAGCCGTTGATGATTCAGGCTCGCTTAGACAGATGCTGTCATTCAGTTTAAAAGCCGCCGGATATCAAGTTATTGAAGCCGTTGATGGTCAAGACGGATTGGATAAAGCACGTCTGCAAGTAGTTGACCTGGTGCTGACTGACCAAAACATGCCGCGTATGGATGGGTTAACCCTCATCAAAGCACTGCGCGCCATGCCCAGTTATCAGCAAGTACCTATTCTGATGCTCACCACGGAATCGGGTGATGATATGAAAGCTAAAGGTCGTGCTGCCGGCGCGAATGGCTGGCTGGTAAAGCCCTTCGATCCGCAAAAACTGACTGACGTAGTAAAAAAAGTGATTGGTTAATTGAAATGATTGCGTAGACATTCTGAAGATTAACAAAATCAGGGAGTTGGGTAATGTCGATTGATATGAGTCAGTTCTATCAGGTTTTTTTTGATGAGGCTGAAGAACTGCTGGCTGAAATGGAAAAGCTGCTTTTAGCGGTCAATATTGCTGAGCCAGACAGTGAAGATTTAAATGCGATTTTTAGAACTGCCCACTCCATCAAGGGCGGTGCTTCGACCTTTGGCATAACGGATATGTCCGATGTGACGCATTTTTTAGAATCCTTATTAGACAATATCCGCAAAGGTGAGATGGCGATTACTTCAGAACATGTTGATGCATTTCTGGTCGCTAAAGATATTCTGAAAATGCAATTGAATGGACATAAATTTGGTGCTGAAGTAGATCAGGAAGCTGTAGCAGATGTGCGGATGATGTTGCAATCGCTGGCACAACATTCAGTAACGAAGATTGCACCTCCACCGAAGGTGGAAAAGGCCGTACCGAAAAACTCAAAAGAACAATATAAAAAATGTTATCGGGTGGAATTTCCTAAAGTTTCCGAAACAGATCTGGAAACCCTGGGCGAAGAGCTCAGTTTGTTAGGTGACATCAGCAAAGAAGCATTGGATGACCATCGGTTTGCCTTCGTCTTAAATACCAATGCGGTGCCGGACGATATTATCGCTATTTGCTCGTTCATTTTGGACCCGGAAGATTTGTTTATCACTGAAATTGCAATAGCGAATATACCTCCCAGAGAGGCCAATGAGGATGAGTTAGGTTATGGATTTTTTGATCCAATAGAGAAGCCGGGTGATGAACAGCCGGATGAAGAAAAACTCGGTTATGGATTTTTTGAACCTATTGATCCGGCATTTGCTCTCGATCGAACTCCGGGTGAATTAATGAAGGGTCTTCCTGCTAAGTCGGAAAATAAGTCGGACAAAGCAGAGCATGCGCAATTAAATGGCTCCGCCGAGCATCACACTGCAACCAAAAAAGACGGAGACAAAGCAGCGGGAAATCAAGAGTCCACCACTATTCGGGTTGGTATAGAAAAGGTCGATCAGTTAATAAATCTGATCGGCGAATTAGTGATTACGCAAGCCATGTTAGAGCAGCGTACCGCCACCTTAGACCCGCTAGAGCATGAACGCTTGTTAAGCAGCATCGGCCAGCTCACTAGAAATACCCGTGACCTTCAAGAGGCGGTCATGTCGATTCGGATGATGCCGATGGATTATGTCTTCTCCCGCTTTCCACGCATGGTGCGTGACTTGGCTTCCAAGCTGGGGAAAAAGGTTGAATTTGTGACGTATGGTGCCTCGACTGAGCTGGATAAAGGATTGATCGAACGTATCGTTGATCCATTAACCCATTTGGTTAGAAATAGTATTGATCACGGCATAGAAATGCCCCAAGTACGGTTAGCTGAGGGTAAATATGAGGCAGGGAAGTTATCTTTATCGGCATCCCATCAAGGTGGGAACATTGTCATTGAAGTGAGCGACGACGGCGGTGGTTTAAACCGCGACAGAATTATTGCTAAAGCGCGGGAACAGGGCTTGGTTGCGCCAGATAACATGCCCGACGCTGATGTTTGGCAGCTCATTTTTGCACCGGGGTTTTCAACTGCAGAAGTGGTAACGGATGTGTCTGGGCGCGGTGTCGGGATGGATGTGGTGAAACGTAATATCACCAATATGGGTGGCGTCGTTGATATTCGTTCCGCTAAAGGCTTTGGCACTACCATCGTTATTTCTTTACCGCTTACCCTGGCAATTCTCGACGGCATGTCAATTCGGGTTGGTGAGGAAGTCTATATTTTGCCGTTGGGTTATGTCGTTGAGTCACTTCAACCTGTGGCGGATGATATTAAAGTTATTAGCGGTAAAGGTACGGTTGTGAAGGTGAGAAATGAATATTTGCCTCTGATCGCCTTGCATCAGCTGTTTGAAATTAAAGCAAAATATACGGATCCGTGTCAGGGAATTTTGGTGATTTTAGAGGTTGATGGTAAACAGGCTGCTCTGTTTATTGATGAGCTGGTCGGGCAGCAGCAAGTGGTTGTTAAAAATATCGAGTCCAATTATAAAAAAATTCCTAGCGTTTCAGGAGCCACTATTTTAGGTGATGGTTGCGTTGCTTTAATTTTGGATGTTTCCGCATTATTGAGAACGACTCGATAAATTAATTGTTAGATTGAGGAGCAAATCATGTTGCCATCTTCGCAGGCAGAGAACCATTCTGCAAACCATTCAACCAAGTTGTCCCATGACGTGGCAGGGAGTGAATTTTTAGCGTTCACCCTGGGAAAAGAAGAATACGGGATAGACATTTTGAAGGTGCAAGAAATTCGCGGCTATGAGGCAGTCACTCGGATAGCGAATGCGCCAGTGTTTGTAAAAGGGGTCATTAATTTACGGGGGATTATTGTGCCGGTCGTGGATATGCGGATCAAGTTTGATCTAGGTACGCCAACCTACGATCAATTTACCGTCGTCATTATTTTAAACATCAACAGCAGAATTGTCGGCATGGTGGTAGACAGCGTGTCCGATGTGACGACATTGACGACAGAGCAAATTAAACCACCGCCAGAAATGGACACAACGTTTAACTCGGATTATTTAATCGGCCTGGGCACGATTGAAGAACGGATGCTGATTTTGGTTGATATTGATAAATTGATGACCAGTCCAGACATGGGCTTGGTTGATCATCAAATCAATTAGCGTGTGACGGGCTTGTAACGATTCTTCCACGACTTCTGTTGTAAAACACGCTACAAGGATTATCCCCATGCTCAAGGTTGGTAGTAATGGAAAATCAGAATCAGTAAAAGAGTTTGATTTTACTCATAAAGATTTTGAACGCGTGCGTGGATTAATTTATCAGCGTGCCGGAATTTCACTGACTGAAAGCAAGCAGGAAATGGTTTATAGCCGCTTGGCGCGCCGCTTAAGAGCCTCGCATATGTCAAGCTTTGGCGAGTATTTAGATGCACTAGAGCGCGGTCATGATCCGGCAGAATGGGAGGCATTTACCAATGCTTTAACCACTAATTTGACGTCATTTTTTAGGGAAGAACATCATTTCCCCTTGTTGGCTGAGTATGCGGCAAGCTTAAAAGAACCCATTACAGTGTGGTGCTCGGCCAGCTCTACCGGCGAAGAACCCTACTCAATTGCCATTACCTTGTGTGAAGCTTTTAAAAGTTTGAATCCGCCGGCAACTGTGATTGCGACCGATATTGATACCAACGTTCTGTCCACGGCTTCTAAGGGCGTTTATAACATAGACCGCTTGGATAAAATGTCGAATGAACGGGTTAAAAAATACTTTTTACGCGGTAAAGGCGAGCAGGATGGTTTAGTTAGGGTGCGGCCGGAGCTGCGCAATATGATTGAATTTAAACAGTTAAATTTGTTATCGGACAGTTGGCCGATAAGCGGTGCTTTTGATGTGATTTTTTGTCGCAATGTGATGATCTATTTTGATAAGCCGACACAAAAGAAAATTTTGCATCGCTTTGCCCCTTTGCTAAAGCCACATGGACTTTTGTTTGTAGGGCATTCAGAAAATTTCTCCTATCTTACTGACTTATTTCATTTGCGAGGAAAAACGGTGTATGAACTATCTCGCTAAAAATCCGCCATTTCATATTGTTATAACCGCGCTGATAAAAAAGGTTAAATCATGAGCGTGATGAGCATAGAGCACTTGGCCAGCAATTTTTATTTTGATCGCACTTTTGATTGCGAAGCGGCTAAAATTTTGCCGGGCGAATATTATTTTTCCGGGAAAGACATGGTCATTGTGACCGTCCTCGGTTCTTGCGTGTCGGCGTGTATACGTGACAGAGTTACCGGTGTGGGAGGCATGAATCATTTTATGCTGCCAGACGGTGGGGGCGATGCAGATAGCCCCGTTTCTGCTTCTATGCGCTATGGCACTTATGCAATGGAAATTTTGATTAATGAGTTATTGAAGGCCGGAGCCAGACGCGAAAATTTTGAGGCAAAAGTTTTTGGCGGAGGTAACGTATTACGCGGTTTTACCTCGATTAATGTGGGTGAGCGTAATGCGAAATTTGTGCGTGAATATTTGAAGACGGAAAATATTAAAATTACTGCTGAAGACTTAATCGATATTCATCCAAGAAAAGTTTACTTTTTCCCCCGCACTGGAAAAGTACTGGTTAAAAAACTCAAAGTAGTCCACAACGACACATTGAAACAGCGCGAATTAGAATATGCCGGCAAGCTCAAAAAAGATTCGTTGGGTGGCGGTGAAATTGATTTATTTTAGTGGGAATGTGTCGATCGTGACCTGACTGAAGTGGCTGAATCTAACTTAGCGGAGGGCTTGAAAATGGCAATCAAAGTCTTGATAGTGGATGACTCCGCTTTAATTCGCAGCGTCCTGACCGAAATTATTTCATCGCAACCGGATATGGAAGTCGTTGGTGTTGCGCCCGACCCTCTGGTTGCGCGTGAGATGATTAAAAAAACCAATCCAGATGTTCTTACCTTAGATGTTGAAATGCCCAAAATGGATGGGTTGGAATTTTTAGAAAAACTAATGCGCCTGCGTCCCATGCCCGTGTTAATGGTTTCTTCGTTGACGGAACGCGGCTCCGAAATCACCATGCGCGCTTTAGAGTTGGGCGCGGTTGATTTTGTCACCAAGCCAAAAATTTCGATTCAAAGCGGGATGATGGACTATGCCGAAATAATTGCCGATAAAATCCGCATTGTCGCTAAAGCCAGAGTCAGAACCAGAGCGCAATTTTTAGCGGATGTAAGTCAAAGAACGAGCGGTAGTTTACCGGCTTTGCGAAGCCCACTGATTAGTAGTGAAAAATTAATTATTGTTGGTGCTTCAACTGGAGGCACAGAGGCGATTAAATCATTTCTATTAAAAATGCCAGCGGATTGCCCGGGTATTTTAATCACCCAGCATATGCCGGAAGGCTTTACCAAATCGTTTGCCAAACGGCTCGATACCTTGTGCCAAATTTCAGTGAATGAAGCCGAAGGGGGAGAGCGTATTTTGCCTGGACATGCTTACATTGCACCGGGACATTCTCATTTGCTATTAGCCCGCAGTGGCGCTAACTACATCACTCAGCTCAGTAGTGATGAACCCGTTAACCGGCATCGCCCTTCCGTTGATGTGCTATTCCGCTCTGCCGCAAAAAATGCCGGTAAAAATGCGGTCGGGGTTATATTGACCGGCATGGGTAAAGACGGCGCTGCCGGTATGTTAGAGATGCGTGAAGCAGGGTCTTATAATTTTGCGCAAGATGAAGCGAGTTGTGTTGTTTTTGGCATGCCACGCGAGGCAATTGCGGTTGGAGCAACCCATGAAGTTGCGCCTTTAAATGATTTGTCCAAGCTGGTGCTGAACTATTTGGCAACCCAAGGAGGCCGTTCATTACGTGTTTAGCGAATAAATTCAAATAAAAGCAAATTGCACTAGAAAAAATTAGCTAATCTTTTAAATTAGAACTAAATTTATAGATGAGCACAGTTCTAATTAAATTTTATTTAAATTGGTTTTATGAAAACACGGAGTATTTATGGCTGACCCAAACATGAAATTTCTTGTGGTTGACGATTTTTCTACTATGCGTCGAATTGTGAGAAATTTATTAAAAGAACTAGGCTATACCAATGTTGATGAGGCCGAAGACGGTGCAATGGGTTTGGCTAAATTACGCAATGGTCAATTTGATTTTGTGATCTCAGACTGGAATATGCCGAATATGGATGGGTTAACCATGTTGCAGCAGATTCGTGCTGATCCGGCATTATCTAAATTGCCGGTACTCATGGTGACAGCGGAAGCCAAAAAGGAAAACATTATTGCTGCTGCTCAGGCTGGTGCAAATGGCTATGTTGTTAAGCCATTTACGGCGGCGACTCTGGATGAAAAACTGGGGAAAATTTTTGAGAAGTTAGGTAAGTAGGTCAAACAGGAGCTTGATATGAGCGGCTTATCTAATCAGGGAGCTGATCAAGACGCACCACCAAATGAAGGCGCGGGTGAGGGCGTGAAGCAAGATGATGTGTTGCTTCGCATTGGTCATATGACGCGGACTTTGCATGACAGTTTGCGCGGCTTGGGTCTGGATAAACTGTTGAAGAATGCGGCGGAAGATATCCCCAATGCGCGAGACAGGTTGGATTATGTCGCTAAAAAATCTGAAGAGGCGGCTCAGAAAGTATTAAATGCCACTGACGCAGCAATACCACTACAAGAAAAAATTGATACAGGAGCCAAAGGATTAAGCGGTGAATGGAAAGCGCTAATGGAAGCGGAGTTTACTGAAGCCGCTTACCGCGCTTTAGCGCAACAAACGCTACTTTACTTGAGTAGCACAAACCAAGATACATCGAGCACCAAAAGCCATTTAATGGACATTATGATGGCGCAGGATTTTCA
Source organism: Solimicrobium silvestre (assembly GCF_002976435.1). Classification (GTDB taxonomy): domain Bacteria; phylum Pseudomonadota; class Gammaproteobacteria; order Burkholderiales; family Burkholderiaceae_D; genus Solimicrobium; species Solimicrobium silvestre. The sequence continues at coordinate 122,473 of NZ_PUGF01000010.1, forward strand.
GGATTTAACCGGGCAGGTAATTAAAAAAATTACGGAATTAGCGCAAAATATGGAGCAGCAACTGATCCAGATTCTGATCGATTATTCTCCCGCCGACGTTAAACGCAGTAGCGGCGAAGGTTTGTTAAATGGCCCGCAAATGAACCCGCATAATAAAGTGGATGTGGTAGCAGGCCAAGAGCAAGTAGATGATTTATTGGACAGCTTGGGCTTTTAAATTAAATGCATTCTTTCACAACCTTTGGTAAGAGCTATCATGGAAGATGTAAACTTCATACTGAGAGAACCTCTGCTTAATTCTAAACAACAAGTGATTGGTTATGAATTAAGCTGGCAGCAAAAAAATACTGAACCACTCAACGTGGAAGAGTTAAATTCCTTGCTGGTGTTTGTGGTAGAGCAGTTTCATGACAATGACACAGGTTGGTTACTGGCAGACAGTTTATTGTTTCTAGAAACTGTGCCCGCTTTGTTTCATCTCCCTGCACTGAAATTACTGCCACCAGCTAACACCGTTCTCACCATCAGAAGATCGTATCTGGCTGATGAAGCAACGCTGGAAGCTGTAAAAGAATTACGTGCTCAAGGTTATGGAATCTGCTTGCGTGGTGCCGACATTAACCGCCTTGATAAAACAGTTCTTGGGCTAATTTCCCATATCGAAGTACGCTTAAGCGCGACTGATTTTGCGGCGCAAGCCAAAATGTACGCCGCTTTAAAACAATCATCGATCCGCATGGTAGCGCGCCAATTAGTCACATGGCAGGACTTCGACGCCTGTGCTGCATTAGGGTTGGATGCCTTTGTCGGTAAGCTGCATCTTACGCCAAGGCCAGAGCAAGATAGTCAGCCTAAAGGCATTAATGCCGCGCAAACCGTGATTTTGCAATTGATGGAATTGGTCAGAAAAAATGCGGATATTGCGTCGCTGGAAGCCGTGTTGCGCCGTGACGCTGGCTTGTCGTATAAATTGCTGCAATATATAAATTCGGCGGGCTTTGGTTTGCGTACCCCGATTCAATCCTTAAAGCATGCGGTGCAATTGCTGGGTTATAGCCCTTTATATCGTTGGCTATCGGTGTTGCTGGCAACCGCTAGCAGTAGCGGCTATTCACCGGTGTTGATGGAAACAGCGATCGTTCGTGGGCGTTTTGCCGAGTTATTAGGGATCGCTAATTTGCCAAAAGGCGATGCTGAAAACTTATTTGTAGCCGGTATGTTTTCGTTGTTGGACCGATTGTTGAACGTGCCGATGGAGCGCGTTTTGGCAACCGTGCAATTGCCGGAAATGGTCTCGCAGGCATTGCTGACCCGCGAAGGACTCTACGGCCCCTATTTATCTCTGGCTGAAGCGTGTGAATTAAATAGCGCCTTGGCTGGTTCATTGGCAGAGTCGCTGCATATCGCAACGGCAGACGTGAACCAAGCCCACTTAAGTGCGTTGGTCTGGGCTAAAAATGTTGCTGCCGCAGCGAAGGGCTAAAGGGCTAGCAAGACTTCCCCAATTTGATCACGCCAACTGATATAAAAAACCCTGCCGGACATTTGCCCGGCAGGGTTTTTATTTGGCTGGATTGATTATTAATCCCGTGAAGGATAAATTCCTTGTAGTGCTATAGCGCAGGTCACTGCCAGATAAGGCTGCATATTATTTATCGGAACACCGCTACCAGTTGCGCTGGTGACACCGCTTGCCATTGTTACGATACCGCTGGGGCTGGTATAGAGAGTCGTACGCGCTTTGGAAGAGGCTACCTGCCCAGCTGGGGAAACGGATGAGGCATCATTAGTACTACCCAATGGTGCGAACGTATGCGTATGTGGTGGTAAATTAGCAATGGTTAGTCCAGTCGTTTCATTACCGGCACTTTCGCCAACAACGTGGGAACTGAGCCCGGCACCGTTACCAACTTCAATGAGGGTGCGCCCTTGCATATCGGGCAGCGCAAATGTTTGTATACCGTCGCCGCCAAATTGGGTGCCGAGCAAGGAAAACAGCGCCGTATTCTGAGCAATTGACATTAATTGCCCGTTTAATGCCGCCCAGCCTTGTGGCACGAAGTTATATCCAAAACATTTGATTTCACCGAGATAGGGTGTTTGCGCGGAGGCTGGTAAAGCAGATAAACCTAGCAGCGCTGACAATGAGGCTACAGCAAGAGCGCGAGTTGAACTGAACATGATTACTCTCCTTAATGAGGTGAATGTGTGGGGTTAATTTAAACGGGTGGTGCTGGGTTTCAAGCGGCGTTGACGATAAATTGCCAAAGACAGCAATACTGCACCAGTGAGGAAAAGTGCCAGAGAACTTGGTTCAGGTACTGTCGGTCCACCTGATCCACCTTGCCCGCTCTGATTCGAGGCGAGGGTGACGTCATCCATGTCGATGGGCAGCAGACGATCACTCAAGCCGTTAAGGTCGCTGATGGTGACGCTGCTAAACGTACTTAAATCGTTGGTTGCCAAGCCGATATAGTAAGCATAGTCGCCATTCCCGTCAGTGATATCGGCGACTGCCCCATTAGAGACGGTCGTTGCGCCTGAAGTTAAGCTGATGTCACCCGGCCCGACGTCGCTTGAACCGATTACAAACAAGCCAAAGCCACTGACTGGCGACGAGAAGTTGAACGTCATTGAATCACCAACTTCGAGCGCTGAATCTGGATTGTTCAGACCCAGGTAATTTACCCCTGAAGTGGTCCAGAACTGATTCGATACAGTCGGTGCATATTGCGGCGCATCGGGACCAGTAAGCACCAGGGTAAAGCCAGATCCGGCGGGGCCGGTATTGGGGGCATACATTGTTCCCGCAGTAATCGATTCAAAATCGGTGGTGTTGGTTGACATGCCTGTAATCGCCGCATTGAACGCCGTTTGTCCTTGGTAACCGATCAGGCCAGCATGGGCTTGCGCGCAGACGAATAGCAAAGGTAACAGGCAAGTTGACGCCGTCGATTGAAGTGTTTTTTTAAGGTTGAGGTGAGTGTTGCTAGTCATTTTGTGCTCCCGAGTTTAGGTAAACCATAAAACTAAAACGGTGTAGCTTGAGTAAGTCGGCGTTATTTTCTTTCGAAGATGCATTTCACTGTCTTCGTTGTACTGCCCTGAGTACGCAGGTAGATCATCTGCGGCAACGCAGGAGTGCCGGTACCAATGCGTAAAATCAGCACCTCGGTCATCGGTATCGGTGCGTTGGTAAATCGTGTCAATTGAACGCCTGGCTGACCTGGCGCGCTGGAATCTTCCAGATTATGAATAACAGCCCCGTTCGCCGCATAGGCTAACGGTTCCCAGTGGATGCCTATTTTTTCGCGCTCAACCTGAAACTGAAATCCGGGGTGATCTTCATCCACCATCAATGAGCAGAGCCGGCCGTCGCTCGTCTCGCCCTGATAAGTTCCTGCCACGCTATGCAAGCCAACTGACGTTGTGTTCGGTTGTTTTCTGAGTGCGGTACTAAGTTGATCCACGCGACGGATCAATGCCGGTATTTCGCTGGTTGAAACAACATGCTGTGAAAGCGTATTTTCTTTTGGCGGATCATTTTGATTTCCACCGCATCCCGTCAATGCGAATCCGGTAAGTACGGCTATTGCCAGGTAGGAGCGTGAAAAATTCAAGCAAGCAACGCCGACAATGTCATCATCAACACAGGTTGGTGAAATCCTGAGCGTGTTCGCATTGTTGAATTCCAGCATTGCTCATCTCCTTTTACAACGAGATTGGGTTTGTTTTTGTATAAAGCAATATTTGCGCCAGAATAGTGAAATTTTTTCTTTTGTAGTTGGGATACAAGTACTTATTGAATTACCTTGAAGGAATTGTTTGGCAGTAACATAATTTTAGTCTGGCATTGTGTAAATTTTTTCGACAGTGGCATTATTTCCATCATTGACTAAGTTATAGCCTGCTTGAGCCGTTTATAAATAGCTTTATTCTCAGGACTGAATTTCACTTGTGGCGTGCAAAATGACAGGCAAGTCATTAATGGACTTAGTTCTGATTGCCCTTTCCCTAATCTGAGGGCAAAATATCCCATTAGTAGTTTCCGTAAATCAACGGTATTTTTCGCTGTTTTCTCACACAACGAAAGGTGATTTCTCATGATTCCAAAATTCGTCGGCGTAACGGGGTTGCCAAGAGCGGGTTCGACATTGCTATGTCAATTGCTTGCCGAGCACCCGGAAATTCAGTGTGAAGGGCATAGTTCACCACTGTGCAATACCTTGCTAGGTATTCGACGCATGATTAGCGACGACAGTTTTTTTCTTTCCCAGCTCGACAATTCGTTTGATAGTAGCTACGCGCATTTAGCATCCGCCATGCGGGGTTTTTTGCGGGGCTGGAATCAGGATAGTCAACAGAAAGTGGTGGTTGATAAAAATCGCGCCTGGCTGCATGCGATAGAATTACTTTTGCATATTGAGCCGGAAGCTAAACTGATTGTGTGCCTGCGCGATCTGGGGCAAATTCTAGGATCTATCGAAGCGCAGCATCAGCGTACTATTTTGGTCGATTTTATTGATCATCTGGCAGACTATGACCGGTTTGGGCGGGCCGATATGCTGTTTGCTAAAGATAAAATTATCGGCGCTCCATTAATTTCTCTGCACGCTGTTACAGACTTACCAAAGAAGGTGCAAGAGCGTCTGTATTTTCTCCGTTTCGAAGATATGGTAGAACGTCCGGTAGCATGCATGTCGCATCTTTATGCCTGGTTAGGCGTGAGTCCTTTTGACATTAATCCTGACAAGCTTAACGTCGGGATTCGCGAAAGCGATAGTCATTACCATATGAAATACATGCACAAGCAAGTAGAGCGCATTATTAAACCAGTCGCACATGAGCTTTCACCCAGAATACAGGCACAGATCGAAAATACGTATGCTTGGTTTTATCAGCAGTATTATCCGCAAAAAAATCGCTGAGTTAAAAAATCTGAACTATGTATTGATTTATCTGCTGGCTAAAATACCCAGCCAGCTTGCAACAAAAATTTGTAATCTGGATAGGGTTCACTTACAGCAGGAGTGCTATCTACCCGATGCGCTAAATAAGCATGAATTAATGCACCTTTATAACTTGCCGACCATCCTAAACCTACGTCGCTGATATGTCGGGAGATGTCGGTTGACAGTGGGTTCGGTTCTTTGGCGGTACCCCACTCAGTAAAAATTTGCCAATTGCTTTGTAACTCACCCACAGGAGGCAAAGGTCGCGATAGTTCAACATGGACAAAGACGGCATTTGATCCAATTAATTCACCTGATGGAAATGCCATCACACCACCCGAGCCAGAAACGGCCATTTGTTCGCTACTATCCAGGTTTTTATTGTCCAGAGTTTGCTGTACTTTTAATGAAGTAGTGAATGTCAAACTTTCTGGCAATATGCTAACGCGGCTTACTTCAGCATCCAGTTTGCTGTAATTACCTTCGGTACGAGCTCCTGCGTTATCGGCTGCTAATGCGTCAGCATTGTTAATATCTAAATGTCCGAAAGTGATTTTGGCACTGGCTTGTGTCAGACCATCAAAACTGAGCAATTTACGTTCATCTTTGACGAGTACGCCCGCGGTAGCCGATGTTGTGGTTTTTGGTGTGACTGTGTTGGTGGACTGGATATTGTCTTCTAAATTTTTATGAGACAGATTGAAATTGACTTCGACCGTTTGCGCATGGGTGCGTATTACTGGGTAGCTTAATGTGGCATCTACGCCCTTGGCGGTACCAGTCGCATCAAGCGCTTCATAGGTGCTGCCTAACTGATATTTAGTCTGGCTATACGCCAGCTCGCCACGTAGACCGTTAGCTGCCAGGGGCAATAAATAGCCAACGCGTCCATTGAGCAAGCCGCCGGCATCGGTACCTAAACCGCTGATGGATAAGCGGTCACCATGTCCGGAAATAGAATTGTCATCGACATTAAAACTCAAGCGATCACGCCCTGTGTAAATGGAACCGAAGTTGTCCAGCATCACGAAGCCGGTATAACGTTCAGTCGCTTTGGTATCGATGGCGAAATCGGATGTGCCTACTTTTTCACCCGGCATGACATCTGCCCGGGTTACTTGCACACCTGGCGTGTCATTGATAATCAACATGGCACGCTCTAATGTCTCTAGCGAGACGATGTCATAGTGCTTTACATCGTCAAGCATGTTTTGCACGATGTCATCCTTCACCAAGGATTGATTTTTAAGACGGAACTGGCCGTAATTGCCTTCAACCACTCTAATTTTGATCGTTCCGTTCGCGACTTCTTGCGCCGGAATATAGGCGCGAGCTACAAAATAACCCTTGGCCCGGTAATGTCTGGTGATGCGTTGTGCAAGTCCCTCTAATTCAGCCAGGGTTAATGACTTCCCAGTTCCATCCGCAACGAGCCCATTGAGGGTGGCTGTGTCGATGACGCGGTTGCCGACGATCTCCAGTTTATTGACGGTGACTTGGGGGGCGTTCGGCAAAGCAGTCATGGGCGCTTCAATTTGTAATTGAGTGCCATTTATCTGTGGCAAAGCTGGCGCCGGTGGATTTGGCACAGCTGGCGGTTGCGCTTGTCGAAGCGCATCGCCAATATTTGGAACCGTCTGAGCTAAAGCCGCTCCGGTAGAAAATGCCATTGCGATGACTATCGCGTGAAGAGAATGAGTAAAATTTTTTGTTTTCATGTGTGTACTCAGAGGTATTAAGGATTTTGACCTTTAACAACAAACAATTGCTGCTCGACCCCATTAGGTAGCCGAACACCGCCATTGACTATGTCAACCAATGAATTTCGACTGACTGGTACGCGTACATCTGATGTATTGCTTCCACCTTGCCCTGAATCCGATGTGGTGCCATCGCTATTCGTGGCGCTGCCTGATGGCTGCATCATTGCGCGTGCTTGTGACATCGATACAACTTGAGTTGGCTCGTTTTCACCTGGTGCTGAAATAATCGCTAATTGTGTATTGCCATTGAAAGCAGCACTAATTTGCGGCAACGGATTAACGACATTGACATAATTACTCACTTGACCGTTAGCGCTACCTTGACCAATTTGTGTTACGACTGGGTTAGGAAGTGTGATGGCGGTTTGTCCTTGAATAGTAGCGTTTGCTACCACGCTACCAAGGTTTGTGGTACCTGAAGAATCAGTAGAGCTAACTACGGCGGTAATATTTACCGTACCGCTTGGTGTGCCCGCAGTTAGTGTGTAGTTAGGGTTGTTCAAGCTGAGGCCAGTCAGGCCAGTAAGTGCTTCTGCACCAACACCGCTACTCGCCAGAGTTCCGTTGCCAGTCAGCGTTGCCGTATCACCGTTGATGAGATTGGTGATGGTGAGTAAGCTACTTGCCACACTAGCCGTTCCATCAAAGGTGCGGCTAGCGCCACTTACCGTACCTACCGAAACAGCCAGAGGGGTAACGGCCAGACTGCCATTCACATAAGAAATTACGTAATTGCTGGCGCTAAAAGTGCCACCCGAAGCTGCGCTGGCGGTGATGCTGTAAGGGCTGCCGGTGACACCCGCCGTTACTGCTGCACCCGTACTCGTTTCTGTCACACCGCCTATTGTTTCGCCATTGACTAAACCACTGCTGGTGAAGGCTGACAGGCTTGGGGTTTGACCATATGTTTTGCTGGTATTGCTGGCAGTTATGGTGAGCGAAGCAGGAGTCACTGTCAGCCCACCATTAACATAGTTGATGGTGTAATTGCTGGCACTAAAAGTACCGCCCGACGCTGCGCTGGCGGTGATGTTGTAAGGGCTGCCGGTGACGCCTGCCGTTGCTGACGTACCCGCGCTGGTTTCTGTCACGCTTCCGATTGTTTCGCCATTAACTAAACCGCTGCTGGTGAAGGCTGACACGCTTGAGGTTTGACCATATGTTTTGGTGGCATTGCTGGCAGTTATGGTGAGCGAAGCAGGAGTGACTGTCAGCCCGCCGTTTACATAGTTGATTGTGTAGTTGTTAGCGCTAAAAGTGCCGCCCGAAGCTGCGCTGGCGGTGATGCTGTAAGGGCTGCCGGTGACACCTGTCGTTACTGCTGCACCCGTACTCGTTTCTGTCACGCCGCCTATTGTTTCTCCATTGATTAAACCACTGCTGGTGAAGGCAGACAAGCTTGGGGTTTGACCATATGTTTTGGTGGCATTGCTAGCTGTGATGGTGAGCGCAGCAGGGGTTACTGTCAGGCCGCCGTTTACATAATTGATTGTGTAGTTGCTTGCGCTAAAAGTGCCGCCTGTCGCTGCGCTGGCGGTGATGCTGTAAGGGCTGCCGGGTACACCTGCCGTTGCTGAAGTACCCGCGCTGGTTTCTGTCACGCTGCCGATGGTTTCGCCATTGACTAAACCGCTGCTGGTGAAGGCTGACAAGCTTGGAGTTTGACCATATGTTTTAGTGGCATTGCTAGCGGTTATTGTGAGCGAAGCAGGAGTCACCGTCAGCCCACCATTCACATAAGAAATGACGTAATTACTGGCGCTAAAAGTACCGCCCGACGCTGCGCTGGCGGTGATGTTGTAAGGGCTGCCGGTGACGCCTGCAGTTTCTGATGTACCCTGGCTGGTTTCTGATACGCTGCCGATGGTTTCGCCATTGACTAAACCGCTGCTGGTGAAGGCTGACAAGCTTGGGGTTTGACCATATGTTTTAGTGGCATTGCTAGCGGTTATTGTGAGCGAAGCAGGAGTCACCGTCAGCCCACCATTCACATAAGAAATGACGTAATTACTGGCGCTAAAAGTACCACCCGACGCTGCGCTGGCGGTGATGCTGTAAGGGCTGCCGGGTACACCTGCCGTTGCTGACGTACCTGCGCTGGTTTCTGTCACGCTGCCGACGGTTTCGCCATTGACTAAACCGCTGCTGGTGAAGGCTGACAAACTCGGGGTTTGACCATATGTTTTGGTGACATTGCTGGCTGTGATGGTGAGTGGTGCCGGAGTGATGGTTTGAGTCCCACTGGCGTAGGTAATGATGTAGCCTTGCTGGTTAGAAAATAGGCCGCTTGGCGTGATTGTGTAAGTGCCGATAGTGGTCCCGGTACCGCTATACCCAACTGTGCCCATCAGGTTGCTCATGTTGGGCGAGACTGAGTAGGTTACGCCGCTACCGCTTTGCGCTAATCCAGTATAAGTTGTACTAGAGCTGTTTGCAGTTACGGTAAGCGGTGTCATGAATACCTGCAAAAGTGGGGTAGTTGAGCCGTTATACATCACCCACGTATTTGTAAAATCCCACTGATTTGCCCCCGTTCCCGCCGGAACAAAATTGGATTGCTGCATCATTTGTGCAGATGTTAATCCTGATGTACCAGTGACGGTTCCCGTATTGTCAGAGACGGCAGTTCCGCTTCCAATAAAAAAACTATTAATAACATTACCGGAATTTTGCCCAACTAATCCCCCGGTGTCGCCCGGTATTGTTGCGGTCACACTGGCGGCTGTAGAATAAGTATTGTTAATCGTTCCGGTAAGGTTTTCTCCAACTAGCCCTCCGACATACTGTTTTCCATTCGCATTTCCGGTGGAGTAGCTGTTATTGATTGAGCCATTTTCGTTGAGCCCAACCAAGCCACCGACATAATAGCCTCCACCACTTACTGAGCCTGTTGCATAACTATTGGTGACCGTTCCGGCGTTATATCCGACCAGACCGCCATTGTAATAGGTGTAAATACCCGGAAATGACAAACCTGCAGTTGAGTAACTATTCTTAACCGTGCCATAGTTAGCGCCAACTAAACCTCCAGCGCTGTAGCCGTAAGATCCCGATAAACTGCCCGTTGAATAGCTGTTACTAATTAAGTTGTAATTTGAGCCTACCAGGCCGCCGACGTAATTTTGTCCAATGATCGTGCCATTTTTTACGAAGCAGTTGCTAATCGCTGCACCATAGTTGTAACCGATTAAGCCACCGACATAATAGTGACCAGTAACATTTTCATTAACTAAGCCAACGTTACGTATTGGTAACGATGACAGGCTTCCATAGCCAAATAAACCAACTCCGGCTCCTGACGGTAAATTAATCGTCAGGTTACTAATTGTATGTCCCAGCCCATCGAAAACGCCGACAAATGGCGCACCCAAACCGGTTCCAATTGGCGTGAATGTAAACCCGGTAGCATCTAAATTGCTACCGAGTACGTAATTTCCACTCAGTCCGGAGTTTATATTCTGTAATGCAGTCATGCCAGCACTGTTGCTGGTGCTGTTATTGATGACGGTGAATATGGTTCCACCAATCGATAGAGTTCCTGAACCGCTAAAATTTACGGCTCCTGTAAAGCCGGAATTATTTAACCCTACCAGCACGGTTCCTCCAGCGACTGCTGTATCACCGCCATTCGTCGTTGATGGATTCATGGCGAGTGACGCTGCGCCAGACGCTGTCATCACGGCATTGATATTGATGTTATTGGCAGCAGTCAGCGTAAGTGTGTGAGCCGCCCACGTCACCGTATCATTGACGTTGATGTTGCCGCTACCGCTGACTGTTGACCCTTGTGAGGAAAGGATAGTCACGTTGCCGTTGTTCAGTGCTGAACCAAGTGTCGCACCTGAAATATCACCGGATGGCGTACCCGAAGTAACTGTTCCAGATGCTGTTGCGGCAATGGTGAAGTCGTGCGGATCTATTAGCCAGGACCCAGCCAATCCCATCGCCGCTGCGGTGGTAATTTTTGTGTCATTGGTCACCCGAACATGGGCAGCCGATGTTTCAATAAAGCCGCCATTGCTACCGTTCGGTGCACTGGCATCAAGCGTGCCGCTAACATTGGTTGTGCCGTTTTGCATGTCACCCAACAGATAAATCTTGCCGGATTGGTTGGCTATCGTTTGAGCACGAATTTCGCCGGTGTTATTCACTGCGCTGGCAAGAACAGTATCGGCACCTTTGGCAGTTAATATCACCAATCCGCCATCCGCAATAATTGCCTGTTGGTTTGCAACCAATGCATTCAACGTGCCCTTGTTGACGACAACATTTACCAGCGAGTTGCCGTTAAAGTTCAGACTGACCTGATCGCCAGCTGCCAGAATCGCCGTACCCAAACGTGCAGTGATGAGGCCTTGATTGGTGACATGGTTACCCAACATGGCGACATAACCGCCATCAGCAGCATTAATTGTCCCCTGATTGATCACGCTGGAGTGGCTGCCGTTTGAGGTAAACGTAGTACGCCCCGCCATAAAATCACTATCAGAAATATTCAGGGTAGATGCAACTAAACCGCCCGTATTGACACTGGCACCTTTAGTAAACAACAGGCCGTTAGAGTTCAGTAAAAAAACTTGCCCATTGGCATTGAGCGCACCAGAAATCACGGATTGCTCATTACCAACAACGCGATTCAACATGACCGATGAACTGTTTGGTTGGATAAAGTTGACGGTGGCGTTACTTCCTATGGAGAAAGTTTGCCAGTTAATTGCCGCTCGCTGACCATTTTCCTGGACATTTAATGTGTTTCCGGAACTACTAACCGTTGCACTTCCAGCCGTTACCTGATAGCCGGACGGTAAGGTGTTAACCGCAGGTAAGGCAGTTGGACCTGCGTGTGCGACAGGCATGGCAAATGAAAGTGCTGTGAGTGATAAGGAGGCCGCAATGAGTTTGCGACGTGAATTTTTACCTTTGCCACGCCCTTTGGTTGTTTCTGCTACCGCAACCCAAGTATTTAATACCTGACTCCAAACAAGTCGAAAAATATGGTTCATTGAGCCATGTTTTTTCATGGTCGTGCTCCTTGTTTATGTTTCTGCTGGAATTTTCACGTGAGACACAAACACCACTATCATCGCGGTTGCACTAGGTGCAAAAAAGGAGGTGGCATTTGTTTGTTAACTTGTCGTTGTTGCTGTATTGGAAGTTAAAATTATCTACATTAAAAACTTATAAATTAGTGTATGAAAATTTTTGGGAAATGGAAGGAATTTAATCGAGTGAGCTAAATAATCTGCGCTGTGTTGATAGTAGGGATTGTCATAAATAGCGAGTGAATCACTTAAAAAATTGTGACGCAAAAAAGAAACAATCCGTTAAAAGAGGCAGGGAAAATTGAATTGAGGCAAGATGTAATTCTATTTTTTAGTGTAATTTATTCGAAATGATCTCGTTGTATTTTGCTTTTTTTACGGATAAATTATGCTATCGTCTTTTCTAAATATCTTAGCCTTAAGCAATACTCGAAACTGACTAACCAGGGAATATTATCTATGAGCATCGAATTAAAACGCATAAAAAATACCGCGACAGCCCAAATTGTCAGCATCGGTCAACACCGTTTAACCGTGGATATGTCAATAGCAGAAGGCGGCTTGGACGAAGGCCCGAATCCGCATGATCTTTACGATGCCGCGTTAGGTGCCTGCAAAGCGCTGACAGTTCTCTGGTACGCAAATAAAAAAGGTATTCCGGTTGACGATATTCGCACCAGCATTCAGCGCGATAACTCAAGCGAAAAAACAGGTACTTATCGACTTGCTGCCACCGTGCATGTCAGCGGTGATTTAAGCGATGAGCAAATTAAGGAATTGGAAATGATCGCTGGGAAATGTCCAATCCATAAATTAATGACGACGGTGAACACCGAAATCACAAGCGTTGTGGAGCGTATGTGATGACGACGACGGGTTTATCTCAACTATCGCAGCTGTCCCAATTGTTACCGGCCCATGAACATGATCTCGGCGGGGGCTTTATTGTCCGCCGTTTACTACCTGCCGCTGTGCGTCAATCGGTCGGACCGTTTGTGTTCTTCGACCACTTCGGCCCCATCACAATCGAGCCAGGCAAAGGTAATAATGTCCGCCCGCATCCGCATATTGGCTTAGCCACCGTCACTTATTTATTTGATGGTGCAATCGTGCATCGCGACAGTTTGGGGACAACTCAACAAATTGAACCCGGCGATATTAACTGGATGACGGCCGGTAGCGGCATTGTGCATTCCGAGCGTGAACCGGAAGCGCTGCAAGGCACCACGTATTGTTTGCACGGTCTTCAATTGTGGGTTGCTTTGCCAATTGATCAAGAAGAAGTGGCGCCAAATTTCATCCATACTTCGGCCAGCCAAATACCTGCGCTGCAAGTGGACGATGCCGAAGTGCGTGTATTAATCGGCGCTGCATTCGGAAAAATTTCACCGGTTGCTACGTTCTCGAATACTCTTTATTTAGACATTCAATTGCCAGAAAACGGCACATTCACCTTGCCACCACTGGCCGCTGAAATGGCAGTCTATGCGTTGGAAAGTGATTTGACGATAGGTGAAAACAAGCTGTTCAAATACAGCTTGGGCGTCATTGCGCCGGGCAGCAGCACGCGTATTCATTCCACTTCTAAAACACGTCTCATCGTGTTGGGTGGCGAGCCGTTAGAGAGCAAACGCTGGATATGGTGGAACTTCGTTTCCAGCCGCAAAGAGCGCATAGATCAGGCCGCAAAAGATTGGCAGGAACAGCGGATGGGATCGGTAGCGGGTGATCCTGAATTTATTCCATTGCCACCGACCAAAAAGACGAGTTAGTTTGAGGTTTGTATCAAGGTTAATGCGGCCACTAAACTAAATTTGATTCAGCTTTATTCCGTAAATTAATCAGGAGTTAACTTTGTGACAGCGAGCCGGCAAGCACAAAACATGGTTGTGCTATTTGTTCACGGAATGGGGCGCACCCCAATCTCAGGCTTGGCAATGTTGCATTTGTTGCGACGAGCAGGAATGCAAACGAGCTCTTTTTGCTACTCGACGGCATTTGACGATTTCCGCTCTATACAAGAGCGATTGGTGGCGCGCATCACTTCGTTGGCTGCATCGGAAAATTACATTGTTGTGGGTCATTCACTTGGTGGCGTTTTGTTGCGCGCAGCGCTTAACTCGCTACCAGCTAATACCAATCGCCCACGTCATATTTTTTTGCTTGGGTCGCCAATTCATCCATCGCGTCTGGCACAACGGCTAAAGCACAATATTCTTTTTCGTGCACTTGCCGGTGACTGCGGCCAACTACTTTCATCATCCGAACGGATGGATCAAGTTGGCGCATTGAATGAACCAACAACAAGTATTGTTGGTGTGCGTGGGGTCGTCATTACTAAAATGTTTTTTGGTGATGCACCAAACGATGGCGTGGTTTCTGTAGCAGAAGCCAGTGCAACATGGATATCCGATCAACGCCAAGTTTCTACCGTTCACATGTTGCTCCCTTCCAGCAGGCGGGTCGCGGAAATAATCTGTAAGACGGTATTTGAAAATTCCGACAAGTAGTGCGAACAGGTTCAAGCTGATTGTGTACAAACACTGGCAACATGAATAAAGGGAGGCCGCTCTACCATTCCGTCAACATCCCACATTTTTAATGTTGACGAAATGGTAGAGAGGCCTCTCTCTGTTCAACTACTTGCTTGGTATGAGAATAATTTAAGCCAATACCAATTCAACGACAATGTTGCCGCGGGTTGCGTTGGAGTAAGGGCAAACTTGATGGGCACTATCGACTAAATCTTGTGCAACGGTACGGTCAAGCCCTGGCAGGCTAATCACTAATTTTGCAGCAATACCAAAACCGGCAGGGATCGGGCCAATATCAATGCTGGCATCAATCGACGCATCAGCAGGCACCGCGACTTTCTTCACTCCAGCAACATGTTTAATGGCTCCCATGAAGCAGGCAGAATAACCTGCCGCAAAAAGTTGCTCAGGGTTGGTGGCATTGCCGGCACCGCCCATCGCTTTGGGTGGAGATAATTTGACATCTAACAGCCCGTCATCAGTGACAGACCGTCCATCGCGCCCGCCGGTAGTGTGTGCGTGTGCGGTGTAGAGAACTTTCTCGAGTTTGGTAGCCATGCTGAATTCCTTTTTTAAGTAAGTTGAATTTCCGGTTTGTGCACCTTGAATCAAAAACATCAAATAGTGAAAAGCAAATGAATCGCCTGATCGGCTGGTAGATCGAATTCCATTGAAATTTAAACAAGTTGGATGGACTTTTCATGCTGTTAAATAATTTAGCTTTATTAAGCTAGTCCCAGCTTAGCAGCTAGGCCGATGTGTTGCAATTTGCTATTTGTCTCCGTATAGATTTTTAATCTATACGCAAATAGCTACTATTTGATGACGATGCAAACGTGCTAAGGCGCAGCCGGCAGGCACATTAAGGAAATTGTTGCTCAATAGGATGAAAGTAATTCAGGTGCTGACGTGATGCTGGGCGCATTTTCACGCGCCTTTTATCGTGAATTCGACCTTGAAGTAAGAAGTATTGCTGACTAGAATTTATATCATGCAACTTTTATAAATTGTGTGGTGATAAATAACAACGAGGCAATAAATGAATATCGCAAACTTAAAGATTGGCACACGGCTAGGGATTGCCTTTGCGTTCATATTGACGCTACTTATTGTTGTAGCGTTTGTTGGTATTTTAAACATGTCCAAGATGGATACGGGAACCCATGAGTTGGTGCATGTCGCCTTTGTTAAAACCAAACTTTCTTATGATGCTCTTGATAATGTTCGAGGAAGTATGTCGCGGGTGTTTGAAATGGTTGGAATGACTGACGATCAGGAAATAGGGAGGGTGAGAGAACGTCTTCAATCTAATACAACTAAATTTGATGATGCTTTGAACAAGTTAGAGCCACTCATGTCGACGCCAGAGGGGAAAGAATTATTTTTAAAAATTAAAGAAACGCATATCGGCTATATCAACTCGGTTGCTAAAGTGCTGGGACTGGTATCGGCGAGTAAACATGATGAGGCATCAAAATTAGCCTATGGAGAAACGTATGCTGCGTTACATGCTTTTGCCGACACCCTGCGTGCAATGGCTGACCTCCAACAAAAACACTTTGAGCAAGGTGGTGAGCAAAGTGAACAAACTTACGCAAGCGCGAGAAATCAGGTAACTGTTTTGAGTGTGCTTGCTGTGCTTCTTGGTGTATTTGGTGCCGTGTGGATTGCCCGATCAATCACTGTTCCGCTGGTTAAAGCAGTGTCCCTTGCCGAAACGATTGCTTCAGGTGATTTAACTAGTCAATTTGGAGTTCAATGCGAGGATGAAACTGGGCAATTGATGAGAGCGCTGCAAGAAATGAACGACAATTTGATGAAAATTGTTGGAGAGGTTCGTGTCGGAACTGAAACCATATTGACGGCATCCCGTGAGATTTCGCAAGGTAATTTGGATTTATCTTCTCGTACAGAAGCGCAAGCTGGCGCTCTGGAAGAAACGGCGTCATCAATGGAAGAATTAACGAGTACCGTTAAACAAAATGCCGACAACGCATTGCAAGCGAATAAGCTGGCCCAGAATGCGTCGAGCGTTGCTACTAAAGGGGGAAGCGTTGTTTCAAATGTCGTCGACACCATGGGCGCAATCAATACGTCGGCAAAAAAAATCGTGGATATTATCAGTGTTATCGATGGCATTGCGTTTCAAACTAATATCTTAGCGTTGAACGCCGCTGTGGAAGCTGCGCGTGCTGGCGAGCAGGGGCGTGGATTTGCCGTAGTCGCTTCCGAAGTACGCAACTTAGCGCAACGATCTGCTGCGGCAGCAAAGGAAATCAAAGAGCTCATTGGTGATTCAGTTGAAAAAGTTGAAGCGGGTAGCGCGCTCGTTAATGAGGCGGGGGCGACGATGACTGAAGTTGTGACCAGCATCAAGCTAGTCACCGATATCATGGCCGAGATCACTGCAGCTAGTCAGGAACAATCGCAGGGTATTGATCAAATTAATCAAGCTATTGTTGAGATGGATAATGTTACGCAGCAAAATGCCGCGTTGGTCGAGGAGGCCGCAGCTGCTGCCGGATCAATGCAGGAGCAAGCCAGCAATTTGATGGAAGTGGTCAATGTGTTTAAGCTCAATAATAATCAAGTTTCGTCTAGCAGAGCTGCGCCAAAAAAAGTGGCCAACACGCACTCTCACGGTATGCAGGTAAGAGGAAAACCGAATCAAGCCTTTAAGAGACCTGCGTCTGCACTCATCAAACATACGGAACACAAAACCCCGGTTGGCGATGATTTTGAGGAGTTTTAATAATTTAAATATGCGTGGAAATTATTTTCTATATTCGAGCTAGTTGGAGGACTTAATGGAAAATCCAAAAACTAACGTGGTCGTTGACGGTCGGAATGTACAGGTTGTAGAGGCGCTATTTCTTATGCGTGATCATCTGCTTGATTTGTCAGATGCATTGCAAAACTTGTTATTTGAACTGGATTTGCAGGGACGTAATGAGGTAGAGATGAGCACAAATAAGCTCTTGCAACGATTAAAGCAGCAAAAGTAATATCGCAGGGAATGGTGGGGAGTTTTATTTGCATAACCTGATCTCTATGAGCTGAGTATCGTCAGGGAATGGAATTTTTCTTGGATCTATTTTCAATATCGACTTGCGGAGAATGAAGTAATGAATAGATCCGTATTTTTATCACGGTACTGCATCGTAGGTTGGTTGATGGTTTTGCTTTATAGTTTCCCGCTGAAGGCGACTGAATTGCAGGTGGTGACAGATGATATGCCGCCCTTAAATTACGTAGAGCAGGGCGTAGTTACCGGCTTTGCCACTGAAGTATTACAGGCGACGTTACACGCAGCAGGTCTTCAAGCTAGTTTTACGGTTTTTCCATGGGCGCGTGCGTACCAAACCGCGTTGACACAGCCAAATACGCTGATTTTTCCAACCACCCGCACGCCAGAGCGCGAATCGCTATTTGCTTGGGTTGGGCCGATTATTCCCCGTGAAATTTTTGTTTATAAATTACGTGAGCGGAATGATATTCGAATGGATAAACTGTCTGATGCCGCTAACTATCATGTCGGGCTAATTCGCGCCTATGCTTCCAGTAAGGATTTTTTAAGCGCAAGCGGAGTCGCAGAAAATAAAATTGACTATGCCCCGACAGAAGAATCCAATATGAAAAAATTGTTTTTAAAGCGCATAGACTTAATTATTTCCGATGAGCTGAGTGCTGCTTTTTGGGCGAAATCACTGAATAGAAAAAATGAAGAGTTGGAGCAGGTGCTGCTATTTGATAGCCGTTACAGCTATTATTTTGCGCTGAACAAACAAAGTGACCCGAAGATGCTTGCCAAATTACGTGCCGCTTTGGCGGAAGTTCAATCGTCTGGGCAAGTAAAAAAACTTCGAGACAAATATCTGCATTGATGCAAGGTAAATCTTGGGCGTGTGCTCTTCCCTGGAGCATCTCGGTGGCGTAAATGAAATAACCAGTTAAAACTAACGGGTTATTGAGGGAGGAAGGTTGGAGTTGAGCCTATGTCCCCCAATGCTCTACAGACAGTGCCACATAATCTTTGCGATGCGTAGTCGACTTTCTCTAAAGACTCTACCGCTGTTGCCAGTCCGCCCAAGGGGGACTGTGCAGAGCTGGCAATCAATTAGCTGTTAATGCATCGCCAATTCAATATGCAGTGCCACCCTTGAAATCGCTCGTTAATGTTGCGTTTAATGACGATAAAATATCACTGTCAGTCAGCGTTAAGCCAAGCTCACGATTCTTGTTCAACGAGGTGTTCGAGAAATTTTCTGATCCCATGTAGGCTTTGGCAGCGGTATAACCGAAGTCGGCAATAATGACTTTCGCATGAATATACAGTGGAGCTGTAGCCGCATAAGTGGCAATTTTTACGCCAGCGGTTTTCAACTGATTCAACTCTGTCGCGTAGTCGCTATTAGCGGTCATTGTTACCTCAACTTGGACACCACGTTTAGCCGCACTAGCCAATGCAGCAGCTATCGCGGTATCGTCCATTTCTTCGTTTTCCACTTTCAAATTATATTTAGCGCCATTGATCAGTGCCAGCAACACAGACTGTGAGTTGGTCGGGCTCCACACCAAGTCATCACCCAGTGCCGGTGTAATCGCTTTGTTAGCGAAATCAGCATTGAATACTGCTTCAATGGCTTTGATATCGTTAGCATCATTTTCAATAACAGCAAAATCGCGGCTAGTTGAATAGTATTGCGAAGAGAGATTTAGCGTCATGATTGCAGCGGTCGTGCCGTCCACAGTAATCGTTTTTTTGTGCGTATATGTATAGGCCGTATTTGCCCAATGTACTTGAACACCATGCGCTGCCAGCAATGTATACGCTGCTTGATTGTTGCTCTTTTCATTGTCTTGATCAAGTATCACTCTAACGGTGACGCCGTTGCTGGCAGCCTGTACTAACAGATTCTCAGCCGTGGTATCGGTCAATTCATACATCGTCATATCAATTGTTTTTTTCGCCGAATTAATCAAGTCATAGATCGAGGTCAGCCCCTGGCTTGGTTCGGTAACCAGTGTGCGCGTAACGGACGTAGTTGCCTCAACAGCGTTGGCAGAAAGCAAGACGAATGATGAGAGCATTAGCGTCAGAGCAGAGTTTTTAAAACTGTTACGATTAATCATTTTTTTATTCCATAACGTTGTTAGTCGGATCTATATCATGACCATTAAGCATGACTAAACAATGACATGGAGCTTTGGGTGTTGGATTAATGCAATGATTATTGCCCGAAGGAATCGATTGTTCTACGGAAATATTTTCATATAGAAATTATTTCAACTGTCTCCGTTTTGGGTTTTTTGCCGAAATTTTTTTGGCCTTTTGAAAGCAAAAACAAGCAAGCCATCAAATTCCCTTAGATAGATTTGTCCCGATGCAAACTTAATTTGAGTAAAACTTAATTTGAATCAAACGCAATGCGTGTTATCGAACAGAAGTGCATTACCCTACCGTTTATTCTAGCTAGCGATATCTATTCATTTGTCCTAATAATGATTTATCCCATACTGATCAAGCGAAAGTGAGCATGTCAAATTACTCGGACACGGAAGTTATCGACTCATCGAACGAAACATGGGGGAATCAGTTAGGCCCAGGTTTAATCACAGGTGCTGCTGATGACGACCCTAGCGGTATCGCCACCTATTCGCAGGCTGGGGCTCAGTTTGGTTACAACATGTTATGGACGCTGGTCCTAACGTATCCATTTATGGTTGCGATACAAGTGATTAGCGCAAAAATTGGTCGCGTCAGTGGGCATGGTTTGGCAACGAATATTTATCGGCATTTTCCCGCTTGGCTTTTGTATTTTTTAGTTGGACTGTTACTGGTTGCTAATACCATTAACATTGCTGCGGATGTCGCTGCGATGGGTGCTGCGCTGAAACTGCTGATCGGTGGCCCGGCGCATTTCTACGCAATGGGTTTTGGCGTGATCTCCTTAGTACTGCAAATTTTTATTCCTTATTTTCGCTACGTGCGTGTACTGAAATGGCTGACATTGGCTTTGTTTGCCTATGTCGGGATTATATTCGTCGTACAAATTCCTTGGGACATCGTACTTAAGAGAACGTTCTTACCGCATTTATCATTAAATGCCGCATTTATTACCACTGTGGTTGCGGTATTTGGAACGACCATCAGCCCCTACCTATTTTTTTGGCAAGCGTCGCAAGAGGTTGAAGAGCAACGGGCCAATCAACAGGCTAAGCCGATTAGATATGCCCCTAATCAGGCCAGCGCCAATTTTCATCGCATCAAGCTTGATACCGTAATTGGAATGGGGTTTTCTAATATCGTGGCTTATTTTATTGTGCTCACGACAGCGGTAACGCTAAATTTGCATGGCGTAACGAATATTCAGACATCGGAGCAAGCAGCATCAGCCTTGCGACCCATTGCGGGCGAATTCGCATTTTGGCTTTTTAGTGCCGGTATTATAGGTACTGGATTTCTAGCCGTTCCTGTTTTGGCCGGATCAGCTGCTTATGCAATGGCAGGAGCACTGCAATGGAAAAATAGTCTGGCTCTGAAACCCTTATTGGCAAAACGGTTTTACGGGATCATTACCTTGGCTACCTTGCTTGGTGTAGCACTTTGTTTCACACCGATTGATCCGATTAAATCGCTCTACTGGAGCGCAGTCATTAATGGCGTTATCTCCGTGCCCATTATGGTCGTGATGATGTTAATGGCATCTCGTTCCGACATCATGGGGGAATTTGTAATAAGTCTTCGGCTGCGATTGTTGGGATGGGGAGGAACCATCGTTATGGCAATCGCCGTCGCAGCCATGTTCTGGTCGATAGGCAAATAACTGATGAGATAGTAGCGGGTGGCATGATGAACAAATTTAGTTTAGTTCATTAGCCGTTCTAAACAGTGGGGTGGGGCAGTACCAGAAATGCGGTTGAGTAGATTAGGCAGCAGATTGTGACTGATTTTATCCCTGCTAATGCTCAACCGTGTAAGAGCAAACATAACCGCTCATTTCCTATTAATTTCGATATTTTCTTTACTGCCGCTATTGGAAATGGCAATCATAATGCCTATACCGAAAGCAATCGCAACGCCAATTAGAGTCCATGCAGTACCAATACTGGCAAGAATTCCCAGTTTCCAGAATGCAGCCAAAACACCGCCAATTAAGATAACGAAACCCACTAGATATAAGCCTGCCCATTTCACGATAATCTCCTTACGTGATGAATTTCTTGAAAACTGTTGGTTTACAAAATTGACTAGTGGTTCTGATCCCCATGATCACCATCACGATGCTCACCACGATCTCTGTCGTGATGTTCATCCTCGTGATATCCGCCATATCCTCCCCAGACACAACCGGACAGAATCAACATTGCTACAACCATAACCATTAGTTCGATCAAACGCGTTTGTTTCATTTTGTGACCTCTTTAGAAATAACCCTGAATTGGGTTTAGCAACATCATTCTCACGATAAACGATCAGGCATCACCAATCTGTGCGCTAGCAAACACAGGCGCGTTATTTCTTTAATTACCAATAAAAGCCGTGCTAAGTAGGTATCCGCATTTTTGCTATTAAGAGTCCTGTTAATCGCGAATGTTAATAAGCGTAGAAAACCTTTGCAGATCCTTGATGGTTTGTTTCAGCGTAGCGATCTGGGTGAGTTGATTGGCATATCCATGCTGGAATTGCGGCAGGATTGGCGCGCAAACGCCTGAACGCTGGCTTGGTTGACAGTGTTAAGTGAAGAGGCGTTCTAATGATTTGCGTCAATCTGGGTCAACCTAATCACGTTGGATCACGTTTTTGGAGTACGTAGATTGACTACGAAACATTAAACTTAACAGGGATCTATCATGAACAAATTTATCACCACTTTACTTGCTGCCACCTTAGCTACTGGTGCTGCATTTGCTCAAACTCCTGCAGCTACACCCGCCGTACCAGCTATGCCCGCTGTTAAAGCGATGGCTGCATCCTCAGCAGCATCTGCGACGAGCGACGTGAAAGCAGCAGCTGCAGTGCCTGCCGCTACCGCTTCAAAGGCAGCGTCCAAAGTAGAGGGAAAAGTAACTACTAAGGCGACACAGGCAACGTCTACAGCGAAAACAGTTACGCAAAGTACAGCGACATCGGCAGTAGAAAAGGGAACGGCTAAAGTTGCTACGGTTAAAAAAGAAGTGAAAGCTGAAGCTGTAAAAGATGCTTCAACAAAATAATGTGAATTAGTCTGGGGTATTGGCTAGTAATGAAACGGCGCGATGTATTGCGCCGTTTTTTTATTGGTCAAACTTTGTGGTGGGGGGCGGGAACGTGTCCTGATCGGTCGATAGAGGTTCTACATTGCCGCAGTTCGATAATCAATTTACGGCAAATAAAAATATGGAGTAGGGCAACTATTAACGAAGTACGTCATCCTGCAGTTGATGACGAATGTTAGTTAGGTAGATCTGCGATTCGCTTTCAATGGAAAACAGCGCGATGTAGCCCGTTTTTCGGACGAACGGGATGACCAGCTTACGCTCGGTCGGATCGTTGTCCGCAATCGGATAGATGTAAGGACTGCGGCTAATTTGTTCAATTGCCTCTTCGATGGCGTCACGAGCCTCGATGGCCGCTAACAGGTCAGACTGCCCGCACTTAAACAAAAAAAGTTCAATAAGCTGTTCGAGCGCCTCTTCGGTCAGATCAACTTTATAGCCATAATCTTTCAATTACTTTCTCTTTTGCGGGCACTACCTGTACCGAATTTGGCGTCAATGATCTTATCCAGTTCGGCAATGGCAGTTTGCGCAGGAATTGTTTTTCCAGTCTCTCGGGCGTTGGCCAGTGATGCGCGTCCTCGTGCGAGAAATTCGCCGTGCACCTTCCGATAGTGGGCTTCCCGACGTGCAGCGCCTTCAATAAACGATGAAAGGGTCTCGCCTGCGACTAGAACTGATTCCATTTCTTCTCGAAACTTAGGCTCAACGCGGATTGGTGGCAAGGTGGCGGTTTTCATAATCATCTCCAATGAATCGCAAATGCAATACATTCTATGCCAATTGATACGACAGCGCTAGTCGATCACGTAATTCACAGTAGTTACAGTCAGGGGAAAATAAAAATAGGCGTTTAGCATACGAATTCTAGCTAATCTTACATTTTTTTTGGAAGCGCAAAACCTAACAGCAACTAGTTGATTTAGAAGGGAATTACGGGAGCGATCCAGCTGGAATCTGCATGAATGCTAAGGAGTCTATTGGTTAAGGCCATGATGATCTCAATGGGGGGGCAACATTTAATGCCGGATATAAATGAACTGGGAAAGCCTGCGGCGAACAAAAAACCCGCATTCTCATAGTGAGGAAGGCGGGTTTATGTACTTACTTGAACTACTTAAAACATGTTAATGGTGGAGACGGCGGGAATCGAACCCGCGTCCGCAAATACTCTACAGACAGTTCTACATACTTAGTGCTGCCATTTGATTTAATCTTTACGACGCGGACGCACACGCTGCGGAAAGACGAGTCACCTATTATTTAGTCTTAAGCCAAGTAACCCGACTCTAGACGATTCCCTATGAATGACTCTACTGCTGTTGCCAGCCCACCCTAGGGAAGAAGTGGTGTAGAGTTAGCAAGCAATTAAGCTGCTAATGCGTACGAGTTATCGTTTGCAGTTATAAATTTCAGATTGTATTTACGAGGTAGTCTGGCCTCGGTATGCCCTGCGCTGCTTTGTAACCCACGTCGAAGCCAGGTCGTCCCCAAAACAGTTTTACATTGTACCGCATTTTAGGGGTGGGTAGAGCAGTCGATAGTGTTGCGATAAATAATTGTTGCGTCTGGTGAAACTTTTCATTTAAGTATAAAGTCTTATGTTGGATTAGAAATTCACTGTTTCTAAGCTAATTGTCACTACAAAAAGGAAAATCGGGATGACAAAGAATATCTCACTTGCCACCACGCTGGCAGCTACCTTCACTCTGGTTTCAGCATTGCTGCCTAGCCTGAGTTCGGCAGCAGAAACTGAAAACGACCGTTGGAATTTAGCTGATTTATACGCGACCCAAGACGCTTGGGAGTTTGATAGCCAGCAACTTGAAAAACAGCTTAAGGAATTTTCTGCATGCCAGGGGAAATTGGGCGAATCTGTTAAGCGGTTTAAAAGTTGTTTGGATTTAAACGCCGATATGGTTAAGCGTTTTGTGCGTTTAAGTAGTTATGCATCGCAAAGCAGGGATCAAGATACCGGCGCTACATTAGGTCAGGATTTGAGCCAACGAGCTGATATTCTGGCGGTCAAGCTGGATGAAGCAACTTCATTTATTCGCCCTGAAATTTTAAAGTTGGGTGCAAATAAAGTGACGCACTTTATTAATCAAGATAAAACCTTGCAACAATACCGCCATTTTATGGATGGTATTTTACGCACTGCGCCGCACACCTTGGATGCAAGCGGTGAGTCGTTGGTGGCTAATTTTGGTTCGGCAACCAATGCCGGGCAATCGGTCTACACCACGTTGTCTAATGCTGATATGCCATGGCCTACCGTTAAATTATCAGACGGCACGGAAGTTAAGTTAGATCAGGCGGCGTATACCAAATATCGGGCTGCCGATAACCGGGCTGATCGCAAAATTGTGTTCGATGCATTCTGGGGTAAATGGAAAGAGTTCGAACGTACTTATGGCGTGACCTTTTATGAGCAGTTGAAAAAAGAAAGCGTCTACACCAAAGTGCGTCATTATCCCGATTCGCTGACCCGCGCTTTGGATGGTAATAATTTGCCGCCAGCGGTCTATAACATGCTGATTGAGCAAACTCATGCTAATTTGCCGACACTGCATCGCTACTTCAAATTACGCGCAAAAATGTTGGGTGTGACTGACCTGCATTATTACGATATCTACCCGCCGATTGTATCCAGCAATTTGAAATATCCGGTTGAGCAAGGTAAGGAATTAATGTTAGCCGCGGTGCAGCCGTTGGGTAGTGATTATGTCGCAGCGATGCAGAATGGTTTGCAGCACCGCTGGATGGATGTGTATCCACGTCCGCATAAATTATCTGGCGCGTATATGAATGGCGCGGTCTATGATGTGCATCCATATTTGCTGCTGAATTATAACGATGATTATGAGTCGATTTCGACCTTGGCGCATGAATGGGGTCATGCGATGCATTCATATTTAGCGAATAAAGCGCAGCCGTACATTAATGCTGATTACCCGACTTTTACGGCGGAAATTGCTTCCACGACCAACGAAGTGTTTATGTTGGATCACATGCTTAAAATCGCTAAAAATGACGATGAAAAGTTATTGTATTTAGGCTCGGCATTAGAAAATTTACGCGGCACGTTTTTCCGTCAGGCGATGTTTGCTGATTTTGAGCGCACCGTTCACGCTAAAGTCGATAAAGGCGAATCGTTGACTGGCGAAGATATCACTAAAATTTACACGGATATTTTAAAGCGCTACCACGGTGATGCAGAAGGTGTAATGAAAATTGATGATTTATACGGGATCGAATGGGCCTATATTCCGCACTTTTATAATCAATTTTATGTATTCCAATACGCAACGTCGATCGCCGCCGGTTCTATGTTTGCCGGACAGATTTTGAGTCATCCAAATGATAAAGCAGTGCGTGAAAATTATTTGAATGTATTACGTTCAGGCGGTTCGGCTGATCCGTACGATGTGGTGAAAGCGGCGGGAGTTGATTTGGCTTCACCAGCACCGTATCAGGCAATTTTTGCTCGCATGAATAGCATTATGGATCAGATTGAAGCGATTCAAAAAAAGCGATAAGTTGTGTTGTAGTTGATGAATGAAAAAAAAAGTCCAAGTTAACTTGGACTTTTTTTTGAGTCTTTTTTGATTGATTTGGTGTGCATTTGAGCGATTTTTATATGCATCACCCTTATTTTTTAAAATTTAAGATATCACGTATAAATAGTATTAAATAATAAATTTCAACAACTCGCTCGGTTCATATAGTAGTAAATCTGCCTGCCATTGCTCCGGCTCAGTTTGTCCGCAATAGCCCCACGCCGCTGCAATACTGCGCATACCTGCCGCCTGCGCTGCTTGAATGTCGCGTAAATCATCACCTAAATAACAGCAATCTTGCGGTGCAAGCTGTAATTGTCTGGCTGCTTCCAGTAGCGGTTCCGGGTGTGGTTTGGAGTGTGCGGTGGTGTCACCGGAAATCACGCAACTGGCGTGTTGCAAACCTAATAGTGGCACCAGTGGTTGAGTAAAGCGCGCTGCTTTATTGGTGACGATGCCCCAGGGAATGCCATGTGCAATAATGGTTTGTAGTAGTTCGGCAATACCGTCAAATAAGCTGCTGTGCTGGCAAATGGCGGCTTCGTAATTGTTTAAAAATTCGATCCGCATTGCATCAAACTCAGCATCGTGTGGCGTAACGCCAAAGCCAGCACCCAATAAGCCGCGAGCACCTGCTGAAGCGTGCGGGCGTAATTGCGCATAGGGAGCTGGTTCTAACTTGCGTTGGGTGCGCATTAAATTAACCGCGGCAGCCAAGTCAGGGGCGGTGTCGGCCAAGGTGCCATCGAGGTCAAACAGCACTGCACGTATCGTACCTAAAGACTTCATTCTGGACGACGGCAAGCCGCTAGATAATTGACGCTGGTGTCAGAGTTTAATGAATAAATTTTGCTGAGCGGGTTGTAACTCATGCCACGTAATGACAGTAGCTCTAAACCTGCTTGGCGTATTGCCTGCGCCAATTCGGCTGGCGTAATGAATTTAGCGTAATCGTGCGTGCCTTTGGGTAGCAATTTGAGCAAATATTCTGCTCCTAATACTGCATACAAATAGGACTTAGGGTTGCGATTTAATGTTGAGAAAAATACCAGTCCGCCTGGTTTGACGAGTTGCGCGCATGCCGCAATAATCGAGCTTGGATCGGGCACGTGTTCCAGCATTTCCATACAAGTCACTACATCGTAGGCGCCGGCTTCTTGGGCGGCCATTTGTTCTGCAGCAATATGTTTATAGCGGATAGTCAGGCCGGATTCCAGGCTATGCAAATCGGCGACGTTGAGTGCTTTTTCAGATAGGTCAATGCCGGTGACTGATGCGCCTTTTTTTGCCATGGATTCAGCTAAAATACCGCCGCCACAACCAACGTCAATGACTTTTTTGCCGTTTAATGAGGCGCGTGCGTGTATCCATTCAAGGCGTAACGGATTGATTTCGTGTAGAGGGCGGAATTCGGAACTAGTGTCCCACCAGTGATGAGCCACATCACTAAATTTTTGGATTTCTAAAGGGTCTGCATTCATCCGCGTATCTTAATTAAGAATGGCCGCACTTGCAACATGCACTTGCAATTATTGAGTTTGCAAGGACGTTTGTAATAGGCAATAAAAAACCCCGCCGTAGCGGGGTTCTTCATTGCGAGCAATCAATTACTTGTTGATAGTACGTGTACCAACAACTTCGATTTCAACGCGACGGTTTTTAGCGCGGCCATCTGCTGTTTTGTTATCAGCAACTGGTTGAGTAGCGCCTTTGCCGGAAGTGTAGATACGGTCAGCAGCAACACCGCTAGAAACTAAATAAGCCTTAACTGCTTCAGCACGACGTACTGACAGTTTTTGATTGTATTCAGCTTTACCAACTGAGTCAGTGTGACCAGTAGTAACGATGGCTTCCAAGTTTACATTTTTCAGGTTAGCAGCCAATTCAGTCAACTTAGCTTTACCTTCTGGTTTCAATACAGACTTGTCAAAGTCAAATAACGCATCAGCTGCGAAAGTAACTTTTTCTGTAGTAGGTACTGGTGCTGGAGGAGCAACAACAACTGGTGCAGGAGCCGCAACTGGTGCTGGTGGAGCAACAACAACTGGTGCTGGTTTTGGTGCTTCAACGCCATCGCAACCTACAACAATCGCGTCAGCTGGAGTCCAGTAGCCAGTGTGAATGCACAGACCGAACGCGTCGCGAACGATATTGCCTTGTGCGTCTTGCACGTAAGCACTGTATGGAGTTGGAGCTTTAGTGTCGGTAACGGTAGTTTGTGCTGAAGCAGAAATTGCCATTACAGCAGCAGAAGCCGCGAAAACTAGTTTTGCTAATGTGTTCATGTTTCTCCTCTCGGGTGAGATTTTTTCGCAGAAAATCTGCGTAGTTCAATTGATGCAAAGGTTGAATAATACCATCGCCTTGGGACATTACAGATACGTAGTTTCCTCCGTAATGCGCTTGGTTGCAATTCTGCCATAAGCAGAGAGTTATTACTAAACATGTTAATTTGAATACGTGATATTTCCCTTATGCGTTGTGCGGTTGCAACAAAAAGTAAGTGTTACTACTTAAGAAATTTTTACCCTCGGCAAGATTGCTAATGTTCATTGATTCGCATTGAGCGAAATGTCACAAAAATGTCACAATTGGCGCGCTTGTTACGCTCGTTTGTTGCAAGCGCACATTTCATGTTTGTGACATTTTAATCGTTAAGTAGTTGACTATTTCGATCCTATCGTAGTTACTTTTTAGAACTTTAATTTGTAATTAAATGCAGATTTGTTGCTTGAAATGCAGGTAAAACCGCCGATGTTAGAGCTTCAACATGGTAGAATTGGCGGTTTGGCGCATTGGGTCGGCTGGTCATACCGGTTTGCTTCATGCGTTAATTTGTTGATGAGGTGCTTGTTTGCTTTTCATTCTTAATTTGATTGCTTAATAGTATTTGTTGGTGCAATTCAATATTCGGCATGTGAAGACCAAGAACTTTACCCTTAATGTCAAGTTAACAGACTGCCTGCATGACTATGGATCAATTCGCTAAAGAAACACTCCCGATTTCCCTAGAGGAAGAAATGCGCAAGAGCTACCTCGACTACGCGATGAGCGTTATCGTTGGCCGTGCCTTGCCAGATGTTCGTGATGGTTTAAAACCAGTGCATAGACGCGTGTTATTCGCTATGCATGAAATGAATAATGTCTACAATCGCCCTTTCGTAAAATGTGCCCGTGTGGTTGGTGAGGTCATGGGTAAGTATCACCCGCATGGCGATGCTTCCATTTATGACACCCTGGTGCGTATGGCTCAGCACTTTTCGCTGCGTTACACCTTGGTCGACGGTCAAGGTAACTTTGGTTCAGTCGATGGCGATAATGCCGCGGCGATGCGTTATACCGAGTGCCGGCTTTCAAAAATCGCCAATGAAATTTTGGCTGATATCGACAAAGAAACAGTTGATTTCGTCCCTAACTATGACGGTAAAGAAAAAGAACCGTCGGTGTTGCCGACTCGCATTCCTAATCTGTTAATCAACGGCGCATCTGGTATTGCCGTTGGTATGGCGACTAATATTCCGCCACACAATATTACCGAAGTCATTACCGGCGCTTTGCATTTGTTAAGCAATCCTCAGTGCACGATTGATGAGTTGATTGAAATAATTCCTGCGCCAGACTTCCCGACCGCCGGTATTATTTACGGCGTATCCGGCGTGCGCGATGGTTATCGCACTGGCCGTGGCCGTGTGGTGATGCGTGCCAAAACGCATTATGAAGAATATGGCAAAGAAGGCCGTACCGCTTTAATCGTTGACGAGTTGCCGTATCAGGTTAATAAAAAATCGCTGCTGGAACGCATTGCTGAATTAGTGCGCGACAAAAAGCTCGATGGTATTTCCGATATTCGCGACGAGTCCGATAAGTCCGGTATGCGCGTCGTGATTGAATTGAAGCGCAATGAAGTGCCTGAAGTTGTGCTGAATAATCTGTACAAGCAAACGCAGTTGCAAGACACCTTCGGTATGAATATGGTGGCTTTGGTCAATGGCCAGCCGAAATTATTAAACTTGAAGCAAATGTTGGATTGTTTCTTGTCGCATCGCCGTGAAGTTGTTACGCGTCGTACCGTGTTCGAGCTGAAAAAAGCCCGTGAACGTGGTCATATGTTGGAAGGTCTGGCTGTTGCGTTGGCGAATATCGATGACTTCATCGCCATCATCAAAGCTGCGCCGACGCCACCGATGGCGAAGTCCGAGTTGATGAGTCGCGCCTGGGATTCGTCCATGGTGCGTGAGATGCTGACTCGCACCAGCGCCGATAACGTCGGCGGCATTGATGCTTTCCGCCCGGCAAATTTGCCGAAACATTATGGTATTCAAACTGACGGTTTATACAAGCTGTCCGACGATCAGGCGCAAGAAATTCTGCAAATGCGTTTGCAACGTTTGACTGGTTTAGAGCAAGACAAGATCGTCAATGAATACAAAGAAATGATGATTCAAATTGCGGATTTGTTAGATATTTTATCTAAACCATCTCGCGTGACTACCATCATCACTGACGAATTAACTGCCGCCATGAATGAATATGGCGTTGGCAATAAAGACGTACGTCGCTCTGAAATTGTACACAACGCGACTGAGCTGGAAACTGAAGACTTAATCACGCCGCAAGACATGGTTGTGACGTTGTCGCATACCGGCTACATGAAATCGCAACCGGTATCTGAATACCGTGCGCAAAAACGCGGTGGTCGCGGCAAGCAAGCAATGGCGACCAAAGACGATGATTGGATTGAACAATTATTCACCGCCAATACTCATGATTACATTTTGTGCTTCAGTAATCGCGGCCGTTTATATTGGTTGAAAGTGTGGGAAGTGCCGCAAGGTTCACGTAACTCACGCGGTAAGCCGATTGTAAATATGTTCCCGCTGCATGACGGTGAAAAAATTACGGTTATTCTGCCAATTTCCGGCGACAACCGTACCTTCCCTGAAGATCGTTACATCTTTATGTCAACCAGCTTGGGCGTTGTGAAGAAATCGGCGTTAAGTGACTTTAGTAATCCGCGTAAAGCTGGGATTATTGCGGTTGATCTGGATGAGGGCGATGTATTGATCGGCGCAGCACTGACCGATGGTAAACACGACGTCATGTTGTTCTCCGATTCCGGTAAGGCCGTTCGCTTCGACGAAGGCGATGTACGTCCTATGGGTCGTACAGCGCGCGGTGTGCGTGGTATGAACCTGGAAGAAGGTCAACAAGTTATTGCGTTGTTAGTCGCTGAAAACGAGCAGCAATCAGTATTGACTGCAACTGAAAACGGCTTCGGTAAACGTACGCCAATCGGCGAATACACCCGCCATGGTCGCGGCACCAAAGGCATGATCGCGATTCAAACGTCGGAACGTAACGGTAAAGTGGTAGCTGCGACGTTGGTTGATACTACCGACGAAATCCTGCTGATTACCACCGGTGGCGTATTGATCCGCACTCGCGTTGCCGAGATTCGTGAAATGGGGCGTGCAACGCAAGGCGTTACCCTGATTGCAGTGGAAGACGGTACCAAATTAAGTGGCTTGCAACGCATTGTGGAAACTGATGTGGAAGAAGTTATTTATGAAAACGGCGAAAATCCAGATGCCGTTGCCGATGTTTCTACAGACGCTTCTACAGACGACGGTAAAGATGAGGCCGCACCGGAGGATACTGCAGAATGATCTATAACTTTTCCGCTGGTCCTGCGGTACTTCCCAAAGAGGTATTGCAACAAGCTGCTGCAGAAATGTTGGATTGGCATGGAAGCGGTATGTCGGTGATGGAAATGAGTCATCGCGGCACTGAGTTCATGTCTATCCTGGCGAATGCGCAGCAGGATTTGCGGGAATTGTTAGCTGTACCAAGTAATTACAAAATACTGTTTATGCAGGGCGGTGCAATTGCAGAAAATGCGATTGTGCCGTTGAATTTAGCTGGTCTTGGGAATCGAGCCCAACCAGCAACGCTGGATTACATCTGCACCGGTTCCTGGTCAGTCAAGTCGATTAAAGAAGCAGCCAAATACGGCACGGTTAATGTGGCTGCGGACGCAAGAACGTTCTCGCCAGACGGTAAATTCTCCTCAATTCCGGCACCATCCAATTGGCAGTTGTCTAGTGATGCAGCTTACCTACACATCTGCACCAACGAAACTATCGATGGTGTTGAATACGGCTTTACACCTAATGTAAGCATGCCTATCGTGGCCGACATGTCTTCGCATATTTTGTCGCGCGTGATTAGTGTGTCCGACTACGGCGTGATTTACGGCGGTGCGCAAAAAAACATTGGCCCGGCCGGTTTGACGATAGTCATCGTGCGGGAAGATTTGCTTGGCTATGCATTGCCTGCTTGCCCTTCCGCGTTCAATTGGAAAACCGTGGCGGACAACGATTCCATGTTCAATACACCGCCTACTTATGCGATCTATATTGCGGGCTTAGTGTTCCAGTGGATTAAACGTCAGGGCGGAGTTGCTGCTTTAGAAAAGATCAATGTCGCCAAGGCCGCGTTACTGTACGATTACCTCGACAACAGCCGCTTGTATGAAAACCGCATTGTTAAAGACTGCCGGTCACGTATGAATGTGCCGTTTTTCTTGCGCGATGAAAGTTTAAATGCGATTTTTTTGAGTGAAGCAAAAGCACGCGGTTTGCTTCAATTAAAAGGACATAGCTCGGTCGGCGGTATGCGCGCTTCCATTTATAACGCGATGCCGATAGAAGGCGTGCAAGCCTTGGTTGCTTTTATGGACGAATTTGAGCGGCAATATTTTAAGTAATTCAGCAAGGAATATCATGAGTATTGATAAGCAACTGCAGCCGTTACGTGAAAAAATTGATGCGGTTGACGCACAAATTCTATCTTTGTTAAATTCACGCGCCGAATTGGCGCAGCAAGTCGGGCATCTGAAAGCCAACACCAATGCACCGGTGTTCAGGCCTGAGCGTGAAGCGCAAGTATTGCGCGGCGTGGCTGAACGTAATGTCGGCCCGTTACCTAGTCTTGATATTCAACTTATTTTCCGCGAAATAATGTCGGCTTGCCGCGCCTTGGAGCGTCGCGTCACCGTGGCTTATTTAGGCCCAGCCGGAACGTTTAGCGAGCAGGCGGTTTTCCAGCAATTTGGTCATGCAATTGTGTTGCTGCCTTGTGTTTCCATAGACGAAGTGTTTCGTACTACGGAAGCGGGAACGGCTGATTTTGGTGTGGTTCCGGTTGAAAATTCCAGCGAAGGTGCGGTCAACCGTACGTTGGATTTACTCTTGCAAACTAGTTTGTCGATTAGCGGCGAATTGTCGATCCCGGTGCAACACAGTTTAATGACTGCGTCTGGCGACTTGGCAGGTATCACTAAAATTTGCGCCCATTCGCAAGCCTTGGCGCAGTGCCAAACCTGGCTGAACCAGCATTATCCGAATGTGGAGCGAGTGGCAGTTGCCTCTAATGGCGAAGCGGCGCGCATGGCGAGTTTAGATTCTAGCGTGGCGGCGATTGCCGGTGAAACGGCTGGCGCTCAATATGAGTTGCAAGCGGTGCATGCGCATATTCAAGACGATCCGCATAACCGCACCCGCTTTGTCGTAATTGGCAACTCACATTGCCAGCCTTCCGGTAAAGATCAAACTTCCTTGGTGCTGGCGGTGCCGAATAAAGCTGGCGCGGTGTATAGCTTGCTAGCTCCGTTTATGCAATTTGGCGTTTCCATGACGCGCTTTGAATCGCGCCCGGCGCGGACTGGTACGTGGGAGTATTATTTCTACGTTGACGTAGAAGGGCACCAGCATGACGAGTCGGTAGCGCGATCTTTAAGTGAATTGAGAAATAGCGCGGCCTTCTTCAAGATTTTGGGTTCTTATCCGTTGAGTATTTAGTTTTAAGGTTGTGGGTAGTAGATTTATTTTTTTGGAAAAACACAGCTAGAGTCCATCTCGCTCAGGCGAGGATCCCGTGACGTATTAAGCGCCTTTAGCGCGAGTTGAGAACTTCTGGATTTCCGCCTACGCGGGAATGACGTTAACCGCATACATTAGAGGCCGTTTTGCTAGCGCATACAAACACACAGCAATTAACAAAAGTAGTGATCTTTGGGGTCGGCTTAATCGGCGGATCTTTTGCTTTGGCGTTAAAAAAACAGGCCGCTGTCAAACAAATCGTCGGCGTGGAACGTAATCAGAATGCATTGGAACGTGCGCTTGGCTTGGGCATAATTGATGTCGCCGGCGCCGATTTGGCCGCAGCATTAGATGGCGCAGACTTAGTATTAATTGCAGCGCCGGTCGCGCAAACCGAAGCTATTTTGCGTGCCATCTATCCGCATTTACAAGCACAGACTATTGTTACCGATGCTGGCAGCACCAAGGCGGATGTCGTCGAAGCCGCACGGCGCGCGCTGGAGGACAAAATTAGCCAATTCGTTCCAGCGCACCCAATCGCTGGTCGTGAATCGAATGGCCCGGATGCGGCTATTGCGAATTTATACCAAGGCAAAAAACTGGTTATTACCGCCTTGCCAGAAAATAGCCCCTCTGCACTTAATCTGGTTGCCAATACCTGGCAACGTTGTGGTGCGGTACCGTATTATTTGAATCCTGCCGAGCATGACCAAGTTTTTGCTGCGGTCAGTCATCTGCCGCACTTGCTGGCCTATGCATTGGTGGATCAAATTACCGAACAGCCACAAGCGGAATTACGTTTTCAATATGCCGCATCAGGCTTCCGCGATTTCACCCGCATTGCCGGATCTTCGCCAGAAATGTGGCGCGATATTAGCTTGGCGAATCGCGCTGCTTTGTTGGTGGAATTGACGCATTACCAAGCGCAATTGCAACGTATTTCCAATGCATTGCAGCACAGCGATGGCGAGCAGTTACTGGCAATTTTCAGCAATGCTCAGGCGGCACGCCAACGGTGGAGCCAGTCTATCGAATCTGCAGAGCCGCCGCCGAAAGAGGGTGGCGACTAATGTTGCCTACTACGTTGGCTAATTAATTTATCAAACATTGAACATGAAAATTCCTCATTTCCCACCGTATATAGATTTAAATCCGGTCACGCGCACCCAAGGTGCTATTCAGTTGCCCGGTTCAAAAAGTATCTCGAACCGCACTTTGCTATTGGCAGCATTAGCCGAAGGTAATACCGAAATCAGCGAATTGCTGGCTTCCGACGATACTTTAGTTATGCTGAATGCGCTGCAAACTTTGGGCGTGCAATGGCAACAAAAAGGCATTAGCCAAGACTATCTGGTGCATGGCGTTGATGGAAAGTTTCCGATTAAACAGGCTGATTTATTTATGGGTAATGCCGGTACGGCGATACGTCCTTTAGTGGCGGCGTTGTCGGTGTTGGGGGGTAATTACACTTTGCACGGAGTGCAACGCATGCACGAGCGTCCGATTGGTGATCTGGTCGATGCATTGCGTCGTGTCGGTTCGGATATCGCCTACACAGGTTTGCCGGGTTTCCCGCCGCTGCATATCCAAAGTGGGCAAATTCGTCCACAAGGTTGGAAAGTGGCGGGCAATGTTTCCAGTCAATTTTTAACTGCCTTGCTAATGGCTGCGCCATTGATTATTTGCGATCATGACATCGTGATTGAAGTCGTTGGTGAATTAATTTCTAAGCCATATATTGAAATCACCCTTAACCTTATGCAGCGTTTTGGCGTGCATGTAGAACGCGACGGTTGGCAAAGATTCACCATCGCCCGTGGTCAGTATTATCAAAGCCCTGGCAGTATTCATGTAGAAGGTGACGCGTCATCGGCCTCCTATTTTTTGGCCGCCGGTGCCATTTGTGGCGGCCCAGTGCGAGTAACCGGCGTTGGCCGCAATAGCATACAAGGCGATGTGCGCTTTGTTGAGGCGCTGGAGAAAATGGGGGCGAGCATTACCATGGGTGATAACTTCATTGAAGCGCGCAGCAACGGCGCATTAAAAGCCATTGATGCCGACTTTAACGCAATCCCTGATGCGGCAATGACTATAGCCATCGCCGCTTTGTACGCAGATGGCACCAGCGTGTTGCGCAATATCGCTAGTTGGCGCGTGAAAGAAACCGATCGTATCGACGCAATGGCCACCGAATTAACCAAGCTCGGCGCGCAAGTAGAAACCGGTATCGATTATCTAGCCATCACGCCACCGGCGCAGTTGAAGCCAGCCAGCATTGAAACCTATGACGACCATCGGATGGCGATGTGTTTTTCACTCGCCACCTTGAATGGAGCACTGCGAGCCGGAACGAAAGTCCGTATACTTGATCCGAAATGCGTTGCAAAAACCTTCCCTGAATATTTTTCGGTCTTTGCCGCTATTAAGCAATATTAGTTTACTTTTTTCAGTCGTAGAACAGGGTGTTTGGTAGCCGATTACTATATTTAAATTGAACGCTACCATGGTGAACACCTTAATTATGGAACAGATCGTGCTGAATTTAACGTTGAGTAGCGATTTTGCTGGCGTAAGCCGACATGCGATGTATGATGCTTTTATCAAACGTGTCCTGCGCGCACTCTAGCTGATTCCAAAATACGCTGTCTGCCCAATTGACCGTATACATAAATCCTGATTCGTTACTACCTTCTACATTAAGCGTCGTTAAATGGGAATTGACTTCATAAGCAACCGAGTCGGCATTAATTCTTACTCCCATTTTTGAATCCACGATATGATATTTTGTGAGCGAACATAGTCCGAACTCCTTGTTTTTAAAGAACTCCCTGATGCCAGTCCAAGCTTGGTTGATCTGCGTGCCAACTGGCGCATAACCCAATAATTCGCCTTGCGAGATGGGGTGGTAAGAAAAAGTCAGTTTGATGTCCTCAATATTTTTCCTTAGATAATAATAGTGAGGGTCATCAGTTAGCGTTACCCGGTTTTTGGGTAGTCTGCTTTTGATAGCCATCAGCTTGCCAGGATTTTCAGATTCAGAGTGGATGTATCCGTTTTCCTTTAGCTGTTTATTGCTGATGCTATTTGTAGGTGACATCATTTTGTTTGACGGTACAACCTGTACGCCGATAAATGGTTCTGGAAAAATTTCTGAATCATTTGGCTTTGTCTGAGCCTGGGTTGCTAATGTTGGCATTAGTAAAAGTGCAGTGTAATAAAAATTATTTTTCATAATAAATTCTCCTGTTATTTATTTTTGTCCCACCATCCGTTATAAATACTGCAATCAGTTACATTTGTTTGGCCTAGAATTATCTCTTGATTTTTTTGTTTGATGAAATGATAACCAATTACCCTCCATCCTGAGCCAGAAGCGGCCTCTCCCCAGTGGACTGCTGCACTTCGCCATGTATTTTGATAATCCATCTTAATAGTGTGACTAAATTTCTCATTGCGATAGTGATGCGAAACAGTTGCCATTAATCGATATGTTGTAAAGTCCCAAGTTATACTTTCGTTATTTCCACAATTGGCGCGGCTATGTCATGTGAGCCCATTAAATCCAGCATTCGCCGCTCCTGAAATCATTATTGTTAAAATTAACACTAGTATTTTCGTCATTTGAATGTCTCCTTAATACGATTAAGTTTTGTTTGTAAATTCAACATCATTGAAATTAATTTTTAATGCAAATATGTGAGTCTAATTGCAATATATAATTCAATATTTAATGTGTATTTATTGCAAGTAGAATTGGTAAGCTATTCCATTGGCTATTGATATAGTTGCTATTGTCAATCCGAGTTAAATTGATTCAATAAAATATCTTTGATGTTCCGTGCCGCAAGCTTTTCCGTGAAGGAAATTCATTCATGCATATATCATGCGTAATATGTTTATGGCGTGATCACTGTTTTTGACAGATGCTCAGGATTACGGTTATTCACACGGTTTCAGCTTGGTATGACACAATATTGCCTGTACAAAAAAATACGTATCGCTATTCTTTTTTTAAAAAATTCACAAATGACCAATCCGATTATCACCATAGACGGCCCGACCGCATCCGGCAAAGGCACTGTTGCGCAACTTGTTGCCCAGGCTTTGCAGTTTCATTACTTGGATTCGGGCGCACTGTATCGTCTGACTGCCTTATCAGCATTAACCCAAAAACTTGCGCTAGATGATGAGTTGGCGATAGCAACAATCGCTAGTCAATTGCCGTGTCGTTTTGAAGGCGAGCAAATTTGGCTGGGTGACGTAGAGGTCGGTAACACTATTCGTGCTGAAGAAATTGGTAATGCGGCATCAAAAATTGCTGTTTTACCAGCGGTACGCGAGGCTTTACTGCAATTGCAAAAAAGTTTTTCCAAGGCGCCGGGCTTGATTGCAGATGGCCGGGATATGGGGACAGTAGTGTTTCCTGACGCCAGTTTAAAAATATATTTAACGGCCAGCGTCGCCGCACGGGCAGAAAGAAGATTTAAGCAATTGATTAGCAAGGGATTTTCTGCTAGTATGCAAGACCTCATGCAAGATTTAACGGAACGTGACGCCCGCGACCAAAATCGCAGCGCAGCACCATTAAAGCCAGCACAAGGCGCATATATATTGGATACCTCAGCATTAACGGTTGATCAAGCCGTAGCGGAAGTCTTGCAACAATATGCAAGTTTGAGCGTAAAAAGTAGTATTTAAACGTTTGCAATTAGTACAGTTCAAGATAGCGCAAGGCTATATTGGATTTTTTTTAACCTAACCCAGTTTGATTCACCACGCGTTTGATTCGGTGCAACGAGCTGTTTACTACCTACACAAAACATTATGGCAACAGTATTTATGTCGCAAGACTACGCTACCGGTACCGATAGCTTCGCAGCTCTGTTTGAAGAGTCCCTGTCACGTCAAGATATGCGTTCTGGCGAAGTTATCTCCGCTGAAGTAGTTCGTATTGACCACAACTTCGTTATCGTTAACGCAG
The DNA here is from genome assembly GCF_002976435.1 of Solimicrobium silvestre. Classification (GTDB taxonomy): domain Bacteria; phylum Pseudomonadota; class Gammaproteobacteria; order Burkholderiales; family Burkholderiaceae_D; genus Solimicrobium; species Solimicrobium silvestre. The sequence continues at coordinate 161,444 of NZ_PUGF01000010.1, forward strand.
GTTTGAAATCCGAAGCGTTTATTCCTTTGGAAGAATTCAAAAACGATCAAGGCGAATTAGAAGTTGTTGTTGGCGATTTCGTTTCCGTAGCGATTGATTCGCTGGAAAACGGTTTCGGCGACACGATCTTGTCACGCGATAAAGCAAAACGTTTAGCTTCATGGTTGGCACTTGAAAAAGCGCTGGAATCAGGCGAAATCGTTATTGGTACAGTTAATGGCAAAGTTAAAGGCGGCTTGACTGTCTTGACTAACGGCATCCGTGCCTTCTTGCCAGGTTCTTTGGTTGACACACGTCCGGTGAAAGATACAACACCGTACGAAGGCAAAACCATGGAATTCAAAGTTATCAAGTTAGACCGCAAACGCAACAACGTTGTGTTGTCACGTCGTGCTGTAGTTGAAGCGTCGATGGGCGAAGAGCGCGCTAAATTGATGGAAACATTGCGCGAAGGTACAGTTGTTACCGGCGTGGTTAAAAATATCACCGACTATGGCGCATTCGTAGATCTGGGCGGTATCGATGGTCTGTTGCACATCACCGATTTGGCATGGCGTCGTGTACGTCATCCGTCAGAAGTATTGACAGTTGGCCAAGAAGTTACTGCAAAAGTATTGAAATTCGACCAAGAGAAAAACCGTGTTTCTCTGGGCGTGAAACAATTGGGCGACGATCCATGGACAGGTTTGTCACGTCGTTACCCACAACACACCCGTTTATTCGGTAAAGTAACCAACCTCACCGACTACGGCGCATTTGTTGAAGTAGAGCAAGGTATTGAAGGTTTGGTTCACGTTTCCGAAATGGACTGGACTAACAAAAACGTAGCACCAAACAAAGTCGTTCAATTGGGCGATGAAGTTGAAGTTATGGTTCTGGAAATCGACGAAGAACGTCGCCGTATCAGCCTGGGTATGAAACAGTGCAAAGCTAATCCTTGGGATGACTTTGCTGTTACCCACAAGAAGGGTGATAAAGTTCGCGGCGCGATCAAATCAATCACTGACTTCGGCGTATTTATCGGCTTGTCCGGTAACATCGACGGTTTGGTACATTTGTCTGATCTGTCATGGACAGAAACAGGCGAAGAAGCAGTACGTCGCTTCAAAAAAGGTGACGAGCTGGAAGCCATCGTATTGGCGATTGATGTTGAGCGTGAGCGCGTATCTTTGGGTGTTAAACAACTCGAAGGCGACCCATTCAATAACTACTGCGCAATGAACGACAAAGGTGCTGTTGTTGTTGGTACCGTTAAATCAGTTGAGCCAAAAGGCGCAGTGATTCAATTGTCAGAAGAAGTTGAAGGCTACTTGCGTGCTTCAGAAATCTCACGCGACCGCGTTGAAGATGCTGGTACTCATTTGAAAGTTGGCGACAGCGTTGAAGCAATGGTATTGAACATTGACCGTAAAGCTCGCAGTATCCAATTGTCAATCAAAGCGAAAGACAATGTCGATACAGCAGATGCAATGCAAAAAATGACTGCAACTGACTCTAGTGCTGCTTCTGGCACAACAAGTTTGGGCGCGTTGTTAAAAGCTAAGCTTGATAGCAAAAACTAAGTTACAACTCAGTTATTACGACATGGGTAATCTTAGGAGCAATTATTGCAGGTGTGAACATGCTGATAAGGCATGTCACGCCGGGTATTTCAACAATGCAATGTTGCTCACTTGCTTAATGAGTGAGGCTTCACAATGACAAAATCAGAGTTGATCGCTTGTTTGGCTGAGCGTTATCCGCAACTAGTTGCAAAAGATGCGGATTTCGCCGTAAAAACCATTTTAGACGCGATGTCCGAAGCTTTGGCCGTTGGACAGCGAATTGAAATTAGGGGATTCGGAAGTTTCTCATTAAACAGTCGCCCGCCAAGAATTGGGCGTAACCCAAAATCAGGCGATAAAGTGATGGTGCCAGAAAAGCGTGCACCGCATTTTAAACCCGGTAAAGAGTTACGCGAACGAGTTGATGCAATGGTTGGTCAGCCCATTAGAAATGACTAGTTGAAAACATAGTAAGAATAAAAAGCGGCATATCAGGTAACTGATATGCCGCTTTTTTATTCTTGGCTAACTAATTCATGATCACAATCTGCCGTCAGCTAAATAATTAGCGGCGCGCGCGCCTTATCCAGTTTTTCCAAACCTATAAATCATTAAGTGCGGCAACGAACCGACAGTCAATTTCTTGTCAGTTATGCTGTTTTCAACTCATTTACATCCTTAGATTTTGCATGATTGTTCAGTAATTGATCACTGAACAATCATTGCGATGGATGCACGGTTTTGGAACATTTGCATCGGAGAACTGACATGGCACTATGGATACTGGTAGCAATTCTGGCTACCCTAGGTTTGATCTACGCTGAGATAGCAGGCAGGTACCGGGTGGCTGCTATCCTACTATGGATAGGAGTCGGCTATTTCAGCGCGACTATTGGATTTGAAACAGGCGTTGTGCTTTTGCTGTGCATCGCCTTGCCTGCTGTAATAATCGCGGCACCAGCGCTGCGACGCTCTTTGATTTCTCCTTCGATACTTGATCTCTTTAAACGCATTTTACCGGCCATGTCAGATACCGAGCGCGATGCTCTGGAGGCTGGCTCAATATGGTGGGACGCCGAACTATTTTCAGGAAATCCAAATTGGAGTAAGTTACTGAGTTTCCCAGCCCCATCACTCACCAGTATCGAACAATCGTTTCTAGATCATGAAGTTAATGAACTATGCGGCTTGATTAAAGATTGGGATACCACCCAGGTTTGGCAGGATTTACCGCCGGAAGCATGGAAATACATCAAGGAGAATGGCTTTCTGGGGATGATTATTCCCCGTAAATACGGTGGTAAAGAATTTTCTGCCTATATGCATTCGCAAGTCATCATGAAGCTTTCGACGCATTGTTCAGCGCTGGCCGTATCGGTGATGGTTCCTAATTCTCTTGGCCCAGCTGAGTTGCTATTGCATTATGGAACGACTACGCAGAAAGATTATTACCTTCCACGCCTGGCTAGCGGGCTGGAAATTCCCTGTTTTGCATTGACCAATCCGTATGCAGGTTCGGATGCGGCGTCGATTCCCGATGTCGGTGTGGTTTGCCGTGTTGAAATTAAAGGTACGCTGGTACTCGGGCTTCGTGTCAGCTGGTCGAAACGCTACATCACGCTGGCACCGATTGCTACGCTGCTTGGATTGGCATTTCGTACTCTTGATCCTGATCATCTACTCGGCGATTCTACCGATCTAGGCATCACCTGTGCTTTAGTGCCAACTTCACACCAAGGGGTTGTCATTGGTCGTCGCCATTGGCCGTTAAATGCGGTGTTCCAGAATGGCCCGACATCAGGAACCGATGTTTTTATTCCGATGGATTGGGTCATTGGCGGGTTGCCGCAAATAGGTAAAGGTTGGCGCATGCTGATGGAATGTCTGGCCGCGGGGCGTGCAATTTCTCTTCCGTCATCCAATGTCGGGATGGCCAAGCTTGCCGTACGTGGAACCAGCGCTTATGCCGCAATTCGGCGTCAGTTCAACACGGCCATCGGTCAATTTGAAGGCGTGCAAGAGGCGTTGGCACGTATGGGCGGGAACTTGTATCTGATGGATGCCGCGCGCCAGTTATCGGTAGTTGGGCTCGATTTGGGTGAAAAACCAGCCGTGATTTCCGCCATCGTTAAATACCACGTTACAGAACGTGCGCGTATGGTGGTCAATGACGGTATGGATATTTTAGGCGGCAAGGGTATTTGTATGGGGCCGAACAATTTTCTGGCGCGCGCTTATCAGCAAGTACCAATCGCCATTACTGTGGAAGGGGCGAATATATTGACACGCTGCCTGATCATTTTCGGGCAGGGCGCAATCCGGTCGCATCCTTTTGTACTCAAGGAAATGCACGCAACTCATGAACCCAATCGTAGAAAAGCGATAGATGATTTTGATCGGGCTTTTTTCGGCCACGTCGGTTTTTTCTTGAACAATTTGGTGCGCAGTATAGTCATTGGCTTAAGCGCTGGATACGCGGCTTCCGTGCCGAAGAGCGCGGCACCCGAGTTGCATCGCTATTATCGTGCAGTCAGTCATTTGTCTAGCGCGTTTGCGTTACTGACCGACCTGTCGATGTTTGTATTGGGTAAATCATTGAAGCGGCGTGAACGTATATCTGGGCGATTAGGCGATATTTTGTCGCAGATGTATCTCATCTCAGCTGTATTGAAACGTTTTGAAGATGATGGCCGCCCAGAGGAGGACGCACCGTATGTGCATTGGTCAATTCAAGATGCATTGCAAAGAGCGCAGCAGGCTTTGATAGGGGTATTGGACAATTTCCCGAACCGCTTATCGGCATTACTGATGCGCATTGTGATCTTTCCACTTGGGCTACCACATCGCGCTCCACTCGATGCATTGGGAACAAAAGTCGCTGTCGCGATGCAGGCTCCAGGCGAAAGCCGTGATCGTTTGCTGGCCGATTCCTTCATTCAGGGTGAGTATGGGGATATTATTTCCAACTGCGAAATGGCGTTCCGATTATTGCCAAAATTCGAAGCGATAGAAAAGCGCTTAAAAACGGCGATACACGCTGGTGCTTTAACCCCGATTCCGCAAAATTTAGCGGTTATGCATGACTGGGTTCTACATGCCAGTCTGGTAGGAACGATCAATATCGAGGAGCGACGTTTGATGCTAGATTTCACGCGTTTTACCAATATTGCTGTTCAAGTAAATGACTTTCCTCAAGATTTCAATATAGTGAACGACGCTGAAAAACGGCATGGATTGGAATCAAGTGCACTAACCATTTAACTCATCATAATTTCGTATTAATTATGTTAGTCAGCGTACAGATCAGCATAAAGTTAATCGTTATTGTCAGGGCTTCTGTTTTACCAACCAGGGCAAGATGATCAAAGCCAGTAATAATTATTTTGGCCGCGATCGCTAAGTCAGCAGTATAAGTTGGTTGTTAAGACGGTCTACCGGGGCTGGCGGTCGGGAAATATACCAGCACCAATTTTAGTTCAACCTATAGGCATCAAGCAGCATAATGAAAAAGTCTCAACGACAACTTCTTGAGCCTGATCAGCGCCTCTTATTCCTGCGGGCACAACGGAATTTAAAGATGGCACGTTCGGTACAATCCTATGTGCGGGGTAGCACCACGAAATTCTATGAATGGCTGGAGACATCTAGTTCTGGCAAATTCCCAGAGGGCCCTGCGATTTGGATATGTGGTGATTGCCATTTTGGAAATCTAGGCCCGGTTGCTAATGCCGACGGTCAGGTAGAAGTTCAGATCCGAGATTTCGATCAGACAGTAATCGGTAATCCCATTCATGATTTGATACGCTTGGGTTTATCTCTGGCCATTGCTGCACGCGACTCTGATTTGCCAGGGGTGATCACACTCAAAATGCTGGAACAGTTAATGGAAGGTTACGCGCAGGAATTTCATGATGAAACCTTGACTATGCCGCGCCCAGAATGCGTGAAATTAGTTATGCGCCAAGCATCGACGAGCAAATGGAAAAATTTTGCTAAACAAAATTTGGATAATTTGGATCCATCAATCCCACTCGGAAAACGCTTTTGGCCGATTTCACAAAGTGAATCACTCGCCATTACAAAAATGTTCGGTGATAAAGAATTTTCTGGGCTCGCCACACGATTGCGCGCAAGAAACGATGATGCGGTAGTGACCGTACTTGATGCAGCGTATTGGCGAAAAGGTTGTAGCTCGTTAGGGAATTTGCGTTATGCAGCGCTGCTGGATATCGACCAGGAAGTATCAAAGGGCAGAGACTTTTGTTTGATGGACATTAAGCAGGCAATCAAGGCGCTGGCACCACGCGCTTTTGATGCAAAGATGCCGCGCGATAACGGCAAGCGCGTCTTGGAGGGAGCACTGCAGCTGTCACCTTATTTAGGTGAACGGATGCTGGCTTCGCAGTTAATGGGCTGCTCGGTATTTATCAGGGAATTACTGCCGCAAGATCTCAAACTGGAAGTGAATAAGTTGACTCAGCTTGAGGCAATGATCGCAGCCAAGTATCTGGGTTCGATAGTCGGCAAGGCACACGCGCGACAGATGGATGCAGGTACGCGCAGCAAGTGGTGCGGGGAATTGTTACGCAATCAAACCAAGAAGTTTGAACTACCTGACTGGCTCTGGAATAGTGTTGTGGAGCTCATCGCAACGCACGAATCCAGTTATTTGGAACATTGTCGTACCTATGTCATGGACACGGAATTTTCTGAGCATAAGATTGAATGATGATAATCGGAACTCAACATTATTCTTCTGTGCGCTAACGAACAGATTAACTTCAGGAAAAAAGAAATAATGGAGCATGGATGAGATCAGGTCACGTTAACTTTAACAAACTTGTTTCCCATCTTTCATTAGGTTTTGCCAATTGCTATTGACATTAATTTCACCACTAAAGAGGAGTAATAACATGATGCACATTCAAAACAGAGTACATAAATTTATTTTGGTTGCTACCACATTGTTTGCGCTTACTGCGCTAGTCGGGCAGGCGAATGCAACAACCGCCGAAGAGCTCACCAAGGATTCTACACAAGCATTGCATGCCCTCTACAAAACTAACCCATTTGCTGAAACCATCGGTAAAAGCGCCAAGGCAATTCTGGTGTTTCCGCATATTCTGAAAGCAGGGTTGGTATTTGGCGGAAGTTATGGTGAGGGTGTGCTGTTCAATAGTGATAAATTTAACGGTTACTATAATTCCGTCTCCGCATCGTGGGGCTGGCAGGCAGGTGCTGAATCATATGGCTATGTTGTTTTTCTCATGAATGATAAAGCAGTGAATTACCTGAATAAGTCACATGGATGGGAATTTGGTGTTGGCCCAAGTATCGTCGTCGTTAATGAAGGCGTCGCCAAAAATTTGTCATCGACTACGTTGAAGAACGATGCTTATGCTTATATTTTTGATCAACAGGGTTTGATGGTTAACCTAAGTATCGAAGGTACAAAAATATCGCCAATCAAACGTTAATAGTAATATCAGTTTTTCGCATTTCTTTTACATAAGCCGCCAAAGTTCAAATTGTTTTGAGCTTTGGCGGTTTTTTTATTCCAAGCTGTCGACGCAGTGATTCAGCCGAACATTAATCTTCGCTAGTGCTGATCTGGCGTGATGTTTAAATTTCCCCCTCCGCTTATTTTTTAAATCTGATTGATCATCGTAAATATTGCGCCAATGTGCGTCAACGAACCGACTTGGCTAAAAAAGCAGCCTATAACATCAATCATCGATGGCAATTTTCATTCGATTCACAGATTACAGGAGAATAATGATGACAACAATTTCGAATCAATATGTTCAAGCGGCGTGCTTTGCGACCATCATTTTAATTGCTGGTTGCACCGACATGAAAACACCGACTACTGCTGACGTCGCAGTATCCACTGCTGCGGTGGATAATGCTTCAAGTGCGGGGGGCGCAGAATATGCTCCGCTCGAAATGCGTTCAGCGCGTGACAAGTTGGCACTGGCTAACACCGCGATGAAGGACAAAGATTACAAGAAGGCTGATGACCTGGCCAAGCAAGCGCAAGCTGACGCCAAGTTAGCTCAAAGCAAGGCTAATACAGCTAAAGCACAAGCGGCAGTTAATACGCTGCAAGACGATATACACACATTGCAAGATCAAATTGATCGCGCTAATCACTGACCTGATTTTTAATACAGACTGAATCATTCACGAATCCAGCGCTTTTAATTAAGTGCAACCAAAATAGGGAAATATCATGAAAAAAAATTTATTTTCGCCTACTCTGCTCACCATTGCGGTCTTAATCAGCGCTTGTAGTACGGTGCCAAGAACTACCAGTTTTCTTGAGCAGACACGCCGTGATTATGGTGTCGCACAAAATAATCCCAATGTCGCCCGCTATGCACCGCTAGAAATGCAACAGGCTACCATCGCTATGAACCAAGCTAACCTCGCATCTACTCATGACGATAGCGAGGATAAAATTAATAAGTTGGCTTACATCGCAAAAGATAAAATTGCGTTGGCTCAGGAAGTGACCAAACAAAAGCTCGCGGAAGTGGCAATGGCCAGCACAGTCAAAGAACGTGATCAGATGGTATTGAATCAGCGCACCGCGGAAGCCGATCAGGCAAAGATGAATGCTGCCGATTCTCAACGTAAAACCCAGGAAGCACAAGCACATGCGGCACAACTGGAAGCTGAATTAGCTGATCTGGCTGCTAAAAAAACAGATCGCGGCATGGTGATCACGCTTGGCGATGTCTTGTTTGGTACTGACTTGTCGCGTCTGAATTCTAACGGTATGCATACTGCGCAAAAACTGGCTGATGTGTTGAATCAAAACCCACAACGCACAGTTCTGATAGAAGGCTTTACCGACAGCACCGGCACTGCGCCGTACAACCAGGAGTTGTCTGAACGACGCGCCAAAGCGGTACGTAGTGCATTGCAAGATATGGGTATTGCGGCAGAGCGGATTGCAATTCGAGGCTACGGTCAAGATTTCCCGGTTGCATCCAATGATACGGCAGGAAATCGCCAGATGAACCGACGTGTTGAAATCGTATTGTCAGACGATAATGGCAAGATTGCTCAACGTTGATTATTCTAGTCTGGCAGCGATGCCAGTACGTTGATCAAGAATTCAAGAATATCGTGAAAGTGAAACAGGGGTGCAGCGCAATTTGTTCTGCCCCCTTTTTTCTATTTAATGCTAAAGCGGTGTACGACCATTAATGACCCGTAAAAGAATCACCACGATCGCAATAACTAAGAGTATGTGTATGAATCCACCCAGCGTGTAAGATGTAACCAGGCCGAGTAGCCACAGAATGACGAGAATTAATGCGATGGTATATAACATGAAATACTCCTTGAATTTTTGTTGAGCTGATGTGTTGATTGCATTTGCGGCACCCAGCTTCAGCCACTTACACAATAGAGTCATCTTGAGTTCTATATCGCTCATAGTCTGTTCGGTGCCACACAGTGGGTAGTGAACAAAAAGAATGGCAACAGGTCACAACAAAAAACACATCGAGCATTAACGCCAGAAGCGGTTTTTTTGTTGATACTATGAAGTGCTGTTGATTTGATCTGACTCGGTTTGCAAGCTAAAGCCATGAAGATAAATGGCAGGCGCACTCAGGACTAATTTTTAAAATTCGTTTATTTTGAGTATATTGTTGCAACAGGCAGCGTTAGCTATGGATTTAACCGAACTATGATTTCAAATTTAGCTATTAACAATGCGAAATTAAATTTTTACGTTTAATAATTTGCGCTAAAAAAAATGCAATAGAGATTGAATAAAAAATAGTGGCGCCTTTGTACATAAACAAAACATCCACCAATCCATATATCATAAACCCTAAACATAAAGCCAATCCCATTGCCGTCGCGACTCTAATTTCATTGTCAGGGTGTCGTATATATTTAAGGAAATAATAAAGTGGAGTTAAATAGGTGATAGATAGCCCAATTAACCCAAAAATACCAAGACTCATCATATTGTACAAAAACTCATTATGAGAGTGAGGCTGTAGAAATAATACGGGCGTTACCAGTTTTCTTTCGGCTAATTTCTTTAAGCTAGAGGAAAAGTTTTTATCCTCTCTACCTATACCGAATATAGGATTTTCTTTAAAAATAATCCAAGACCCTTCCCATAATTGAAATCTTGTACCGATGGAGGTATCTAGATTGCTTTTCTCTAGATATTGGTTTATATCCTGGCTCCCTTGTTTTATTCGATCACGGACAATGTTTGTTGTACTAAATATTCCTGTGAAGATGGTGGCAAGAAAAATGAAGGTGAAAAATATTTTTTTCGTGATTATGTTTGCACATAACGTACTTAAAATTATCACCGCAAAAATTGGTAGTGCCATCCAAACTCCGCGTGTCTGCGAAATGTAAACGGAATACAATCCTGCAAGCCCAGCAGTAATTTGAAAAAATAGTGCAGTTTTTGAATTTGCACTATTCCAGCCTATAGATAAAAATGAAAACGTAGAAAGTAAGGCTATTATTTCTATATCATTAACCATTGGCCGGGAAATATGGTCACTTGTTAATAAGGCTATTTGGATGGTGCAAATAATTGAGCCAAGTATGAATCCCCATTTAACTTGTTTAAATTTATTAGATGGAATTGTTAAAAAAAGCCAAAATACACACACAAATAAAGCAAGCCGTGATGGTTTATCAAAGATTCGGATCGAGAAATTCCCTGTGGACAGTTGATTTATGCCTATGGCAAAAACAATCCCGCACATCGATAAAATAATAGGCCAATACTCCCTGCAAATTCCAAGTGAGAATTTTCGATCTTTTTCAGATTGCAGAAAAACGATAATTAAAAAAAATAACACCAGTAAATAAAAACTAATGTTATCTATTTTTTGAAAAGCAACGCCAAACGCAAAAAAAAATATTGCGATAACTAATGGGGCACTACCTCTATACCTATTTAATTTATTGAGCATTGCTTTTGTATTGAATCTAAGAATTCTTTTGAGTAAATTATGCAGCGATTTTTATTTTCAAATATTTAAAAAAATACTTAAACCCAGATATATATTTTTTCTGGCGGAACAAATATCTCGCATAAACTCGTAGCTGAAGAGATGTTGCAGATACCCATGAGTGCTTATAGTCCTTCCATGGGGAATTTGCTTTGTATTTATTAAACGGTACGGTTTCTGAAAATATTCCATGCCACGGTTTTATGCATCCCAAATAATGAATAAATATTTTTTTTGTGACGATTTCATGGTTTGGTTTATCAAAAAAATAATGATAATGGTGATTTTGGGGTAGGTAAGTAACTTTGCCCTGCAAAACGATATTTAGAGCATCTTGATCAGGAAGGAATATATTTTTATTTACTTCTAAAGCTTTGAGGATTTTTTTGTAGATATCTTGTTCCTGCCATTCGTTAATATCGATATACAGAAGCCCTGCATTAAAATACGTATTTGGTTTTAGCCCAAATTTATTCTCATTATGCGGGGTGTTATCAGTTCTAGCCGCTAATACATTTCCTTTTAAATCTAATGCTAGAAATGAGTTAATTTTTTCATCGCATACGATATCAGCGTCAAGATATAAAACTTTATCAGTGATTCCGTGCAGCAAGCTAGGAATTAAGAGCCTTGTTAATATGTCTAGTGAATAGGGCGCCATTCTGAATATTTCCATTTTTAAGAATGGTTCAAATTCATGGTTTTCAATCAAGTGAAGGTTGATTTTCGTTTTATATTTATCAGCGATTGATTTTATGTTTTGAGTATTGAGAGTAGATAGCTGTTTCAATGAAAAAATATGAAATTTAAAATTAATGTTTGGATTATTTTCTAGAATTGAAATAATGCAGATACCTGCACCGATTGCAAACGCATCATTAAC
>NZ_PUGF01000011.1 GCF_002976435.1 Solimicrobium silvestre
CCTTTAATCGGATCTGTATCATTTGATTTGTTATTAACTTTTGTTTTTGTGATGGTTAAAAATTTTAATCAACAAATTAAAATGAATATTTTGGTTTAAGGCTAATACTGACATCAGTATTATTTGTTAATTTTATAAGTAAAGAAGTTATTTATGCCGATTCTATCTATTGTGGTGGCAACACATAATCGCAGTAATTATGCGATTTTTGCCGCCAAAAGCGTGTTGAGCATTGAGTCAGAGTTAATAGAATTAATTATTCACGATACGAGCACTGATGGAAGACTAGTAATTGACATTGAAGAGATTACAAAAGATAGTCGCCTTCACTATCATTATTGCAATGTTCGTTTATCAATGACAGAAAACCATAATCGTGCATTGTCCTTGGCGACAGGAGAATATGTTTGCCTTATAGGAGATGACGATACTGTGACCTCTGAAATTCTTGATGCTGTTCAATGGGCAATTGAAAATAATGTTGATGCTATTTCACCTAGAGTTGTTGCGAATTACGCATGGCCTGATTTTTTATCTAAAACGTTTGGATCTGGTCATTCTAGTCGAATTTATATAGATAGTTTTTCCTCGGATATATCACAAATGCAAAGTGCATCAGGTTTGAATAATTCGCTGAGAGCCGCATGTCAGGGTACCGATGGTTTGCCGAAAATTTATCACGGTATTGTTAAGCGATCCGTAATGGAAAAAGTGAAAGAAAAAACCGGAAATTATTTTCATGGTGTTAGTCCTGACGTTTCTGGTGCACTTGGAATCGCATCAATGATCGACTCTTTTGTATTGATTGATTATCCATTGACTATTCCTGGGGCTGCGGGGAATAGCAATACTGGGCGCAGTGCTATGAATGCACATCGAGGGAGATTGGAAGATGATCCACATATTAAGCCTTATAAAGATTTAATATGGCCACCGTTGATTCCAAGGTTCTTTAGCGTAGAGACGGTATGGAGCCAAGCTGCATATGAAACACTGAGCAGGTTATATGATGGAAAATTGAATGAATTTAATTATATTCACCTTTATTCAATTTGTTTGGTAAATCATCCAGATTATTTTAATGAAATTTTTAATGCGATAGTTGTTTATAAGAATCAATTTAAATTAAATATTATCATAGTGCTTTTGAAAATATTTTTTAATGCGATGAGTATCAGCATTCGGAAAATTATTAGGCTCTCTAAGCGAGCACTGAAGCCGACAGCCGCAGGCGGTAGATTTTTTATACCGGATGTGAAAAATATTTTTGAGGCCAGTCAAATCCTGAAGAATTATTTGAATAGCAAATCAATGTCATTTAAAAATCGAGGTAAGAATGTTTAGGGATGAGTTGGTTGATTTAATAGTTACGCGTTTGCAGGAAGATAAAACTACTGCACGTGAATTTTTTATGCAAAGCAAGAAGGATGTTGGTGTTAGATATTGTTATATTGAAAATCTCCTTCCGGAAGATATTGCAAAGAAAATATATAGTGTATTTCCAAGCCTGGGACAGATGCGATTAATGTCTAGCTTTAGGGAAAGAAAATATACCTCAAAACATTTTGATCAATTTAATTCAATACTTAAAGATATAACTTTTGCTATGCAAGATGTAGCAGTGGTAAAGGTGATTGAGGAAATTACCGGAATAACTCAACAAATTCCGGACCCTACATTGTATGCAGGTGGGCTCAGCATGATGGGAGAAGGACATTTTCTAAATCCCCACATTGATAATTCCCACGAGGTTTCACGTCGATACTATCGCACATTGAATTTGCTGTATTACGTCACTCCGGACTGGGAAATACAAAATGGGGGTAATCTTGAATTGTGGGAAAAGTCTGTTCGTGAAAACGTAGTGATTCATAGCAAATTTAATCGCTTGGTTCTTATGGAAACAACGCCAACCTCTTGGCATTCAGTAAGCCCAATTATTGTTCCTAAATTACGTTGTTGTGTTTCAAATTATTACTTTTCACCAGTTTCTCCAATTAAACAAGATTATTTCAATGTGACATCGTTTAGTGCGCGCCCAGAGCAAACTTTCCGCAGAACTGCTGCGTGGATAGACAATGGATTAAGGCAAGCGGTACGCGCCATATTTCCGGATGGAGTTGGTGCAAAAGATTTATATAAAGGAGACAAGTAGTGGGGCGTTTGTTACTACATGCACCTAATGTACATGTAGGAGGTGGGCTTGTTTTATTAAAAGAATTACTTCTTGCCCTAACCTTCGAGGAAGGGTGGGCCAATCTAGATAAACGTGCATTTGAGCTTCTCTGTTTGCCACCCAAAATGGATTGTAATTTTGTTAGCCCGTCATTGATGGGGCGTCTTCAGGCAGAATTTAGATTGAGGCATGTTGCTAGGCATGATGACTTGATTTTGTGCTTTCACGGTATGCCCCCATTATTGCGAGTAGCCGGTAGGGTTGTCGTTTTTCAACAAAACAGAAACTATTTGGGGCTGAGTCCTTTGTCGTCTTTTTTAGGTAGAACCAAAGTACGTGTAGCTTTAGAGCGGTTTATATGCCGTTCGTTTAAAAATCATGTGAATGAATATATTGTACAAACGTCCTCTATGCAATCGGCCGTAAAAGCGTGGCATGGGGGAAATCCTATCGTGCGGGTTATTCCATTTATGGATATCTTAGTCGTGGAGTCAGTTTCTTGTGCTGACGCTCGAAAGTACGATTTCATTTATGTGGCGGATGGTGAGGCGCATAAGAATCATCGAAATCTTTTGGCTGCTTGGATATTGTTGGCTAAAGAAGGAATTTTCCCTTCATTGGCACTAACGTTAGGGGATAGTTATAATTCGCTCCGACGTGAAATAGATAATGCAAATTCTACTCATAATTTGAATATTACAAATTTAGGCTTGTTGCCACATAAGAAGGTTCTTGATTTATATCATTCAGGAAAAGCATTAATATTTCCTTCAACAGCAGAATCCTTTGGTTTGCCATTATTAGAGGCATCTCATACAGGAATGCCTATTGTTGCATCGGAGTTGGATTTTGTTCGCGATGTGTGTCAACCGACTCAAACTTTCGATCCTAATTCACCGGTGTCGATTGCTAGAGCTGTTAAGCGATTATGGAATATTCCAACAGAGCCTATTGAGATTGGTTCTGCGCATGATTTTCTTGAGGTGCTTCTGAAGTGAATGTACTGAGCTAACTGAGACAATTATGAACGTTGTTGGGGTTCTGAAGACTAGTTAAGTTTCGTTCTTTTGATAGAAGGTGGCTGTCAAACTGATTAAGCCTAAGAGCAGATTGATAGGATAGCTACGGTGGAAAATATCAGATTGAGACTTTATTGTAGAGTTGAAAATTGGATATGTCTTTTACTAAGCTGTACGAGGCAGAACTACTACGTAAAATGTTTAAAATCAATTACTTACAAAGTATGATAGTAAACAATGGGGGGATGCGGTTTGCTTTCTTCTTTTTATTGCGTTGAAAAATAGTGTCAACATCAGAAAGGAATTGTTTTGAATAAAGTTTTAGTCTTAGGTATTTCCGGGATGCTGGGAAATGCAGTATTTCGTCTGCTTTCCAGTAATTCTGATTTGATGGTCCATGGAACGTCTCGCACTTCGGCAGTGGTGAAATATTTTTCTGACGGCGTGAAAGAAAAAATTATTTGTGGAGTCGATGTCGAAAGTAGTGATGGATTAGTGAAGTTGTTTGCCTCAGTTAAGCCCGATGTCGTTATTAACTGTATCGGTCTAGTGAAGCAGTTAGCTGAAGCCAAGGACGTGTTGTCCGCAATTCCGATCAATACATTGTTGCCACATCGCTTGGCGCATCTGTGTGCAGTAGCGCAAGCGCGATTAGTTCACATTAGCACTGATTGTGTATTTGACGGACAACGCGGTAATTATGTTGAGCAGGATAAGTCAGATGCTGAGGATTTGTACGGGAAAAGTAAATTTCTCGGTGAAGTCGATTACCCGCACGCGATTACGTTAAGAACTTCCATTATCGGGCATGAACTGAATGGAGCGCATAGCCTGGTAAATTGGTTTTTAAAGCAAGAGGGTGGCATAAAGGGATACACGCGTGCCATATTTTCAGGTTTGCCAACCGTTGAGTTAGCCAGAGTAATTAATGATTTTGTTTTACCAAACCCGCAATTATCGGGTTTGTATCACGTATCGGCGGAGCCGATTTCCAAATACGATTTGTTAAAATTAATTTCTGCTGAATACGGTAAGCAGATTGATATTGCGGCAGACGATCAACTGGTTTTAGATCGCTCGCTGGATTCCTCCCGATTCAAAACTGCAACAGGCTATGTTCCTCCAACATGGAGTGAGTTGGTTGCGCGTATGCGCGAATTTAATTAGTTGTAGTTAAATATATTTTTTAGGAAGTTATTATGTTTAAAGATAAGATTTTACTTATCACCGGTGGTACCGGTTCATTTGGCAATGCCGTTCTGCAGCGGTTTTTGGATTCAGATTTAGCTGAAATTCGTATTTTTAGCCGAGATGAAAAGAAGCAAGAAGATATGCGTATAGCCTTGAAGAGTGACAAGGTCAAATTTTATATCGGTGACGTACGTGAGCGTAGCAGTATTAATGATGCCATGCGTGGTGTTAATTATGTGTTTCATGCTGCAGCATTAAAACAGGTCCCATCCTGCGAATTTTATCCGATGGAAGCGGTGCGAACCAACGTACTCGGTGCGGAAAATGTCATGCAATCGGCGATTGAGCATGGGGTAGAACGTTGTGTTGTGCTAAGTACCGATAAAGCTGTTTATCCGATTAATGCGATGGGCATTTCAAAAGCCATGATGGAAAAAGTCATGGTTGCAAAATCACGCTTATGTGATCCTGCCAAAACTGTTTTGTCTGCAACCCGTTATGGCAACGTGATGGCATCCCGCGGTTCAGTTATTCCGTTATTCCTGAGTCAGTTAATGGCCGGTAAGTCGTTGACGATTACCGATCCGAACATGACGCGGTTTTTAATGTCGTTGGAGGAATCAGTTGATCTGGTTATGTACGCATTTGAACATGCTCGTCCTGGCGATATTTTTGTTCAGAAAGCACCGGCTTCAACCGTCGGTGATTTGGCGCAAGCGTTGAATGAGCTGTTGAAACGTGAAAATTTAACCAAAGTAATTGGTACGCGCCACGGTGAAAAATTATATGAGTCGTTAGTGTCACGGGAAGAAATGGCGCGTTCTGAGGATCTGGGCGAGTACTACCGGATACCGGCAGATACGCGTGACCTGAATTACGATAAATATTTTATTGAAGGTCAGACGGAAATCGCCGATATTGATGATTACACTTCGCACAATACAAAACGTTTAACTGTTGAAGGAGTTAAAGAAGTTTTGATGCAACTGGACATCGTGCGCGAGTCTATCAATGCTTAAGGTAATGACTATTGTTGGAACTCGTCCCGAGATTATCCGACTTTCACGAGTTATTGCTCTTCTGGATCAATATTGTGAACATACGCTAGTTCACACTGGTCAAAATTATGACTATGAACTGAACCAGGTTTTTTTTGACGATCTGGGCATTCGTAAGCCGGATTGCTTTATGGAAGCCGCGGGTGAAACTGCTGCTGAAACAATTGGCAAAGTCATCGCTGCAACCGATAAAGTGATCGACGCTTATCAGCCGGAAGCTATATTGATTTTGGGTGATACGAACAGTGCGCTGGCAGCTATTACTGCCAAGCGCAAAAAAGTACCGATTTTTCATATGGAAGCTGGAAATCGTTCTTTTGATTTTAGGGTTCCTGAAGAAATTAATCGCCGTATTGTTGATCACACGTCGGATATTAATCTTCCGTATAGTGCTATTGCGCGTGATTATCTGTTGCGTGAAGGTTTGGCACCAGACCGTATTATTAAAACCGGTAGCCCGATGTATGAAGTATTGACGCATTATCGCACCGGCATTGATGCTTCCGATGTGGTGCAGCGCTTGAACTTGGAGCAGGGTAAATTTTTCGTTGTTAGTGCACACCGCGAAGAAAATGTCGATTCGCCACAGAACTTGGTAAAACTGGCTGGTATCTTGAATCAGTTAGCGGAAACTTATCAAGAGCCGGTGATTGTTTCTACCCATCCACGTACGCAAAAGCGTATCGATGCAGCTGGTTTGATCTTTCATCCACTGGTACGGTTAATGAAACCGTTAGGTTTTAATGATTACGTCAAGCTGCAAATGTGCTCACACGCGGTGTTGTCTGATAGCGGGACGATCACCGAAGAATCTTCGATTTTGAATTTTCCGGCGTTGAATATTCGTGAAGCACATGAACGGCCGGAGGGTTTTGAAGAGGCCGCAGTGATGATGACCGGCTTGGAGCTGAAACGCGTATTTCAGGCCCTGAAAATATTGGAGTCACAACCAAAGGGTGAGCAGCGTGCCTTGCGTCTGGTTGAAGATTATTCCATGCCGAATGTATCGGAAAAAGTGCTGCGTATCATTCTGAGCTACACGGATTATGTTAATCGTGTGGTATGGAAGAAGACAGTTTGATGAGGAAATATACCGAGTTGGTGAGTGCTAGATAATGAGGATATTAATTGTTACTCAGTATTTTTGGCCCGAAAATTTTCGTATCAATGATTTGGCAAGTGATTTCGCCAATAAGGGGCATGAGGTTACAGTATTGACAGGTTCGCCGAATTATCCTGAAGGTGATTTGTATCCTGAGTTTGCAGCTGATCCCGGTCGCTTTTCTAAATATCAGTCGGTTAAAATACTGCGTATTGCCCACGTGTTACGTGGGCAAAGTAAAGTGCGGCTGATGTTGAATTACCTCACTTTTTTTATAAATGCCTCATTAACAGGAGCTTGGAAATTACGCCGCTCTGAGTTTGATGTTATTTTCGTTTTTGCTGTTTCGCCGATCACCATGGCGATTCCGGCGATTGTGCTGGGTCGTTTAAAGCACATTCCAATTTTCTTATGGGTGCAGGATTTATGGCCTGAAACATTATCGGCGGTCGGCGTTGTTCGTTCGCCGTTTTTGTTGAAAATGGTCGGAAAGATGGTCAGTTGGATTTATGCTAAATGCGATCATATTCTGATTCAGTCGCGTGCGTTTACCGCGTCTGTTCAGCAATATTGCGACCAGGCGCATCTTCCTGGCAAAGTTTTGTATTTTCCTAATTGGGCAGAGCAGGTATTTAGTCAAACCAGCTATCATAAGCAGGATGTACTCAAGCGCGACGACGAATTGTTCACCATTTTATTTGCTGGAAATATTGGCGATGCGCAGGATTTTCCGGCTATTCTGAATGCGGCAGAGTTGCTCAAATCAAATGAGCGGATTAGATGGGTTATTGTTGGTGATGGCCGTGCACGGGATTGGGTTGCCGATGAAGTAGTTCGTCGTGGCCTGCAAAGCTGTGTTCATTTGGTTGGGCGGTTTTCGCTTGAAACAATGCCTAGCTTTTTTCAAGTTGCAGATGCTTTACTTGTCGCATTAAAGTCCGATGATATTTTTTCACATACTGTGCCAGGCAAGGTGCAATCTTATTTAGCTGCTGGCAAAGCAATTCTTGGTATGATCGATGGCGAGGCTCGGTTAGTCATTGATGAATCGGGAGGTGGACGCTCATGTGCTTCGGGTGCATCTGCTGAGTTGGCTCAACTTGTAATGGAAATGTCCGCGACGTCTAAAGAAGATCTGGCTCAAATGGGTGAACGCGGCAGACAATATTATCAACGACATTTTGATCGCGAGACCTTGTTGAAAAAATTGGAAATGTATTTTCAAGCTGCCAAGGCGGGACAAATTCCTTTAGATAACACAGTGCTTTATCCTCATGAATAAACATATTTTATTAACTGGTGCTAGCGGCTTTGTGGGCGGCCCTTTGGCGCAACATTTAATTGCGCAAGGTGCGCAGATGACTTGTGTCGTCAGAACGCCGTTTCAATTGAGCGGTGCTCAAATGGTAACAGTGGATGGTATTGATGACAGCACGGACTGGACGGCTAGTTTAAAAGGGATTGATACGGTCATTCATTGTGCCGCACGTGTGCATATCATGAATGATACGTCGCCCGATCCGTTAGCTGATTTTCGTCGTATCAATGTAGCCGGAACCTTGAATTTGGCTAGGCAAGCGCTTGCTGCCGGTGTGAATCGTTTCATTTATTTGAGTTCAATTAAGGTAAATGGCGAACATACCGATTTAGGCAAGGCATTTAATGAGCTTGACAAGCCTGACCCACAAGATTCCTATGGCGTCTCTAAATTTGAAGCCGAACAAGCACTGCTTGAGTTGTCATCCATAACTGGTTTGGAAGTCGTGATCATACGGCCCCCCTTAGTTTATGGTCCGGGCGTAAAGGCTAATTTCCTTAATATGCTCAAATTGGTACGCAGTGGTATTCCCTTGCCATTTGGTGCGATTAATAATAAGCGCAGTTTTGTTTATGTTGAAAATTTGATCAGCTTGATTACCCTGTGCATAGATCATCCTAACGCCGCAAATCAAGTATTTTTAGTCTCGGATGGATGTGATTTATCTACCACTGAATTGTTACGACAATTTGCTGGGGGATTGGGTGTAAAGCAATGGTTGCTTCCTGTGCCGGAAAGCTGGTTGACGATTGCAGCAATGTTGCTGGGAAAAAAAGCCGTTGCTCAGCGCCTTTGCGGTTCTTTACAGGTGGATACCAGTAAAGCAAGGCAGCTGTTGGGTTGGGAGCCGCCTATGTCGGTTGAACAGGGTATGAAGCTTACCGCTAAGAGTTTGAATTAACCGGAATGTGTACATGAAGCGTATTTTTGATTTATTTTTGACTGTAATTGCCGGCTTGATTTTGTTGATTCCGATTGTGTTGGTTTCTTTATTTGTGAAGCTCACTTCCACTGGCCCGATTGTGTATTGGTCGGATCGGGTTGGCCGTAATAATAAAATTTTCCGCATGCCGAAGTTCAGAACCATGCAGATTAATACTCCTGCTGTGGCGACCCATTTACTCAGTGACCCAAAACAATACCTGACACCGATCGGTTCATTTTTGCGTAAATCCAGCTTGGACGAATTGCCGCAGTTGTGGAGTATTTTGTGTGGTGATATGAGTTTTGTCGGGCCGCGTCCGGCTTTGTTTAATCAGGATGATTTGATCAGTTTGCGTACGAGTCAGCAAGTACATACCTTGTTGCCGGGCTTAACAGGCTGGGCGCAAATTAATGGCCGTGATGAATTGCCGATTCCACAAAAGGTAACGTTGGATGTGTATTACCTGGAGCACCGTAGTTTTTTTTTGGATTTTAAAATTTTGTTTTTAACTTTTTTAAAAGTAGTTAAGCGCGATGGTGTTTCACATTAACTAGTCGTAAGAAATCGGGCTAATTTGAGTTTCAATCATGGAGCAATCAGATGGAAAAGCGTCAATTTTTATCAAGCGGGCTAGTTCTTGGTACTCTCTTAATACCAACATTGAAGGAAGCTAGCGCGACAATTCAGAATGCTTCTGCTCAAATTATCTTAACCATTACTGGCGATATTAAACACGTTAACCGTGATAAATCCGATGTAGTGAAAGATCAGCTTATGCATAAGCAAG
The DNA here is from genome assembly GCF_002976435.1 of Solimicrobium silvestre. Taxonomy (GTDB): domain Bacteria; phylum Pseudomonadota; class Gammaproteobacteria; order Burkholderiales; family Burkholderiaceae_D; genus Solimicrobium; species Solimicrobium silvestre. The sequence goes on from NZ_PUGF01000011.1 coordinate 9,577, forward strand.
GCGTTCATTTTGAACGTGCTTATACATTTGCATTGAGTGATCTTGAAAATCTGCGAGCTAAAACAATTAGCCCAACCTTGGAATACGATGCCCGCATACACCAATTAAGCGGCCCACGTTTGATGGATGTGCTTGAACTTGTTGGTGTCAACAAAACCAAGCACAGCAGCATTATATTTCACGGAATTGATGGCTACTCACCAGAAATCAGCCTCGCTTTAGCAGAAAAATACGATTACATTTTAGCGACCAAATTGGATGGGCAACTGCTTTCAGTCGGAGGATTTGGGCCGCTGTTTGCGATCTATGATGCTGATCGACTCACCGAGATTGCGCAAAAACCACTCAATCAACGGTTTGATAAATGCCCTTGGGGTTTGTATTGCATTGAGGTGGTTGCTTAAGCACTGATCTGGCTAATTTAATTCACTGCGCATTAATTCTGCATCTCCAATTGCCGACGAACCCGATCTTCTTCCTCTAAACGTGCCGATTCGATTTCATTAATAACAGACTCTACATCCACCGGTTCCGTTGGCGCAGGTACTTTGCCGGTTAGCGCAAAATCAGGGGTTAATAATCCCGCTTCGTACAAATTCCAGATTTCTTTGCCATATTGGCTGCCAATTAATTCCGGTGCAAACGTGCCGAAAAAATTGGCCAGATTGGTCACATCACGCTCAAGCATGCTAGATGCAACACTGCTGCCAGCAGCATCAATGGCTTGTGGCAAGTCAATGATGACCGGTCCTTGCTCATCAACCAGAATATTGTATTCAGATAAGTCGCCGTGAATCACGCCGGCGCAAAGCATTAGTACTACTTCGCGCAAAAGCATTGTGTGGAATTTCAATGCTTTGTCATGATCGAATTCCACGTCATTTAAACGCGGAGCCACGTTGCCATTGGCATCCGTTACCAAATCCATTAACAACACGCCCTCAAAACATATATACGGCGTTGGCACACGAACGCCAGCGGCGGCTAAGCGATATAAAGCATCCACTTCGGCGTTTTGCCAAACTTCTTCCGCCATTTTTCGACCGTATTTGCTGCCTTTTTCCATGGCGCGTGCTTGACGGCTATTTTTTACGCGCCGACCTTCCTGATACGCCACAGCTTGATGAAAGCTGCGTTGGTTAGCTTCTTTGTAGACCTTGGCACATCGAATTTCATCGCCACAGCGCACCACAAAAACAGTGGCTTCCTTGCCGCTCATTAGTTGTCGCACGACTTCGTCGATTAATCCTTCTTCAACTAAAGGGAGGATTCTTTTGGGAGTTTTCATTGTGATGAATAAAGTGGGATTTATTTTTGAATTTTTAAAGTAGTGAGTATAGCTGCGTTACACTTGGAGCTTAAATTTTAATCTTGCAGAATGTTTCATGCCGATAACTTATCTTGCACATTTAACCTCCCCGCAACGCACCGCAAAATCAAATTTACACCTTGGCGTTACCTTGGCTTTTGTGGCGGGGGCTTTAAATGCAGGCGGTTTTTTAGCGATTGGACAATATACATCGCATATGTCGGGGATAGTTTCTTCTGCGGCAGATAACTTGGCTTTGGGAAATATTGTATTGACGCTGTCGGCTTTATTTTCTTTATTTGCTTTTATTTGTGGTTCGGCAAGCACAGCATTGTTGGTGAATTACGCTAAGCGGCATTCGGTGATTTATATTTATACCCCGACATTAATTTTAGAGGCACTGTTGTTATTGGTATTTGGCTTGATAGGTAAAAAGCTACAGCAACATGAATTGGTGCAAGTTTCATTAACGGCCATTTTGTTGTGCTATGTGATGGGTTTGCAAAACGCCTTGATTACTAAAATATCCAATGCTGAAATACGCACCACCCACATTACTGGTTTAGTCACCGATATCGGGATTGAACTTGGAAAATTAATCTACTGGAACCGTGATCAACAACAACCTGTTCATGGTGAAGTTTTGGCAAATAGAGACAAGCTGAAAATATACTGCTCATTGGTGCTTTTTTTCTTTTGCGGTGGCGTATTTGGAGCTTTGGGATTTAAAAATCTGGGATTCATTTCTACAGTTCCTTTGGCAATTGTCTTGATTGCTTTGTCGGTTGCTCCTGCTTTTACCCACAAGGAATGAGTGGATAAGGATTAGTTCCTGCACGGGAATGACGTTAATGGCGGCATAGGGTTATATAAGCATTTGAACATCTCTAACTTTACCTGCCAAATTCCTTAAGCCTTTCTTCAATCGTCTTCCCTGAAATTCCCGGCAGAGTATCGAACTGCTGCCCCATCAACTGATCAAGTTGCGTGAGCCGGTCGGCGGGCAGTGGGTGGGTTTTGAATAGCAGTGTGAAATTATTATCCTGCGAACTTTGTTTTTGCAAGGTTTGTAATACTGACGGTAAGCCGTAGGCATCGTACCCCGCACGAGCTGCAATAACGACGCCAATACGGTCGGCTTCGTATTCGTCATCTTTGTCTAATCCTTTGACCAGCATGTTACGGATCGCACCCGATACGGCGGATTTAACTTGCGCGTTGCCACCGGTGCTAGAGGTGAAATAATCTCCTGCGGCTGAAAAGGCCGAGTTTTTTTGCACGGCATGTAAGTGGTGCTTGCGTAATACGTGTCCGATTTCGTGAGATAACACGCCCGCCAGCTCTGCTTCGTTATGCATGCGCTCAAGCAGGCCGCGTGTAACGAAGATGTAGCCGCCAGGTGTTGCGAAGGCGTTGAAGCTGGGATCGTCCAGCACCGCAAAAGTCCACGGCAGATCGGGGCGTTCAGTTTGTAGTGCGAGCCAGCGGCCGAGGGCGTTGACGTAACGTTGCTTACGTTGGTCTGGTTCTAGTGGTTTTGCACCAAGCAGAATGGACGCGAATTCCTGACCAATGCGAATTTCCTCAGGCTCATCAACCTCTTTGAAAGTCTTGGTTGTGGTATCGAGCAGTTTCCCGATGTTGCCGAGGCCGGGAATTTGTAAATTGAATTGTGCGCTGGCGCTACTGTAAAAAATGCTTAACAGGGCTGCCGCGCTGATGTATTTACTTAGGCGATAAAGAGTGTTCATCTTAATTCCCTCCCGAGCGTGAATTGTCGGCGTGCTTGGTATCGGTTGACAGATACGCGACATGGTTCGGAGTTAGTTTTGAGCGTTGGGCGAAATCTTTGGCGGTTTTTTTGTCTACAGCTAACTTCTGCATTTTGTGCATTTCCCCAGGATTTTCTTGGGCATTTTTTAAATCCTCTTCACCCAGTCCTTTCACCCCGGTCGTTACTGTGCCGGTATTCGATGTTCTTCCGGTACTAAACAGGCTAGTCAACGCGCTGAGTGGATTGCTGGACGATCCTGTATCTGCTGCCGACCCGCTGGTATCGAAGCGCAAACTCAACATTCGTACCCAGCCGGTTTGGCCCGCGTTGGTTTTGACCTGGCTCCAGGCACCGCGCCGCAGCAACACGTCCAGACGTGTATTGATGGGCAGAGCGGCGAGTACCTGCGCGTCGGATTGCGACTGAGCTTGTAAGTCTGTGTTACGCACGGTTTGGGCTGGCTCCGCGTGCAGCAAACTGGCGACTAATAAGCATAGAAGAGCACAGCTAAGCGAACCGAACATGTTCGGGTAATTTTTTGATGATATGTTCATTTAATCTTCCTCGACGGTGCATAGAGTTCAACTTGAGCGTAACGACCTTTTACTGCATACGTGCCACAGAGCGTAAATTCATGTACAGCGGCGCAGGCATCTTTGACCTCGCGTGTTACGAGGATGCGTGAGACGCCTTTGGTCAATCCTTCGACGCGGCTGGCGAGGTTGACTGTGTCGCCGATTGCCGTGTAGTCCAGCTTACGTTGCGCGCCGATAAAACCGATAACTGCTGGTCCGAAATGGAGGCCGATGCCGATATCGAAATTGGCTGCGTTCGGGTTTTCAGCCTTAAGTTCCTGATTAAATTCGAGTAAGGCATCTTGCATGTCTAGCGCCGCCGCAACCGCGTTCTGCGCCTGTTGCGGGTCGTCAAAAGGCGCACCCCAAAATGCCATAATGCAATCGCCAATAAATTTATCCAGCGTGCCACGATGCTTGAAAATGATTTCTACCTGACGTTCAAAATAGCGGTTCAGCAGAGCCACCACTTGTTGCGGCGGAGACGATTCCGATAGCGTGGTGAAATCGCGGATGTCGGAAAACAGCACAGTCACATTACGCATCTGGCCAGAGAGACTTTCCACGGTTTCGCCTTGCTCAACAATCTTGCGTACCACACCCGGATTAAGGAAACGGCGAAACAAGGCCACCGCCTGATCGCGCGTGCGTCGTTCACGTAAATAGCCCACCAGCGCAGCGCCCAGATACCAGATCCAGACAAATATGAACGGGGTGATTATTGGCATGATCAGATCGCGGTGCAGTGCCATATCGGCCAGCCACACGCCACCTAAGGTGGTAACAACTAACGCCGCGCCGATTATCAGTGGATGCACGCGCTGCTGAAACGCCAACACTTGTGCCAGTAACAAACCAAGACCGCATAGAAATATCCAGTGCGGTGCCGACTGGCGCATGACTCGGCCATTTTTCAGATTATCGAGAGCCACCGCTAAAACGTCGACGCCAACATAACCGGAGCCGAGTGGCGATAAATGATGATCGAACGAAGAGGATGCCGATGCGCCGATAAAGATTATCTTGTCGCGAAATTCGTGAGCCAGACGCAACACTTCGGCTGGTTTTAAATCCGGTCTGTGCTCGGTGAGTAGTTTGTACAACTCGCTATAGCGATAACGTTTGTGACCTAAATCGGGCCAGCGCAGTGTGAAGTCACTGCCTACCGGAACCGCGAAGCCCAAGTCGGATGCCACGCGCGCGGGAAGCGATGGAATGCGCCAGCCTGCCACGTCGTTGTAGAGGCGGTAACGTCGTAATACGCCGTCTGCATCGTCGAGATTATTGATTAAACCTAAGCGCCAGGCGGCCGGTTGTACGGCCTGCGGCAGTTGTAGAGTGGCTGCCGTAGTGGATACGTGGCTTCCGTGCATGGCGAATGCTTGCGCCACGCTTTGCAGCGCAACGGGCGGCGCATCTCCGCGCTCGTTGAGCAGGGTTGCTGGAAGATAGATCGAGTGAGTGGGCGAGGCTGCGACTTGTTCCGATAGGCGCGCATCGCTTTTGGGACGTTTCATATCGCGCTCAGAAAAGGCGATGTCGAACACGATCGCGCGCGGTGCGAATTCGGACAAGCCTTCCAACAAGTCCGCATGAATTTCACGCGGCCAAGCCCACAGTCCGGCAATTGCCTCCATCTCAGTCATGCTGGCATTATCGATATCAACTACCACGATGTCAGGGTCAGGAATGTATTCGGCAGCGTGACGGCGCATGAACGCGTCGGTCAAGCGCGCTTCAGTGGTTTGTAGGCGGTGTAACCAAAATAGTTCGAGCGCAAACGCCGAGGCAAACAACAAGCACGCCAGAACCTGCCATTGGAGCAGCATGCCTAGTCCAAATTTCGCGGTTGAATTCGACATGCTTAGAGCCCCTTCGAATCGTAGGATGGGCACGAATTGTGCCCGCTCTACAAAACCATATACCCCGGAATTTTATTTTCATCTACCTCATCTAATTGCTCTGGATCCATAAAACGTTTAGCGTAATCCAGATACACTTTACGACGCACGAACACGTCAAAAATCGCCGGATCAATATGTCCGTTCAAACAAAATCTACCTAAAATATCCAGTGATTCGGTGAGCATTTTGCCAGTTTTATACGGGCGGTCTTTGGCTGTGAGCGCTTCAAAAATATCGGCAATCGCCATCAAGCGTGCCTGCACTGACATTTGCTCGCCACGTAGTCCGCGTGGATAGCCTTTGCCGTCCATGCGCTCATGATGTCCGCCTGCATATTCCGGTACGTTTTGTAAATGACGCGGCCACGGCAAGGCTTCCAGCATTTTGATTGTGAGCACAATATGGTTGTTGATGATGCTGCGTTCCTGTGGATTCAGCGTGCCAGCGCGGATGGTCAGGTTGTCGACTTCTTCCTGATCCAAAAAATTACCCATGACATTATCGGCTCCACACCACTGGTAATTAGCAATCTGTTTCACGCGCTCCTGGTCTTCCATGCTCATGCGCTCGCCACCGATATTGGCGTGCCGTAAAAAGTCACGATCTTGCTCAAGTTGAATCAATTCCTGTTGTAAGGCTTGATCCAGCTGTTGCTGAACAGTGAGGTCAGCGTTAGCCAGTTTTTGTTTGAGGATGCAAATTTCAGCATCGCGTTTGAGCACTTCAAAACGGCAGTCTATGGCATGAATACGGTCGTAAATCATTTCCAGTTTGGTGGATTTTTCAACCACATGAGTCGGTGTCGTAATTTTTCCGCAATCGTGCAACAAGCCGGCCATCCACAGTTCTTTCCGGTCGCGTACACTCATTTTGAAATCAGCTAACGGCCCGCTATCTGTAAGGTGTACCGCGTCCGCAAGCATCATCGTCAGCTCCGGTACATGCATGCAATGCTTGCCGGTATGCGGCGATTTTTCATCAATGCCAATGTTGATCAGTTTAATTAACGACTCAAACAAATTTTCCAATTGCGAGATTAATAATTGGTTGGTCAACGCAATGGCCGCTTGCGAAGCCAGTGCTTCAATAAAGCGCTGATCGGTATCGCTGAAGGTGGAAATTATTTTGGTTTGTGGATTAATGGCGTTGATCAGTTGCAGTACACCGATCAATTCATTTTCATGATCCAGCATCGGCACAGTGAGCAGTGAAACAGTGCGGTACTTCTGTTGCTGGTCAAACTGAAGCATGCCGGTAAAACTAAAACCGTCCGCCTGATAAATGTCGGGAATATTGACAGAGCAACGCATATTCGCCGCGTAAGCTGCGACCGTGTTCAGATTGGCTTGACCATTTATATCCAATAACGGCAGGTCCGCCATTTCAATGGCTTGTCCGCGCACGCCGCCTTGATACATGCCCAGACTGTCATTAATTGAAATATTAAAGTGTAGATTTTTACCGTCTTTACTAACTCGGTACAAGGTGCCACCATCCGCGTTACTCATGCGTTGGGCGACCCGCAAAATATGCTCGGTTAGTAACGGCGTATCGTGGTTGCTGCTTAACTCAACGCATAGTTCCGTGAGCTGCTCTAAGCGCTGCTCAATGCTGGGCGTTTGATAGTCGTTAGATTCGTGCGTCATATAAATTGAACTAATAAGTAAACTGCGCACCACTGTAAAGCGCATTGAATTGACGTTCGGAATTGCTGCGTAATTCGGACAAAATCAAATTTTCCTGACCCGGTTTTAAATGCGTAACTGAAAACTCAATTGACTTGGGCATCGCCCTTATATCGCTCTGTAAACTTTTTGGGCAATAGTGTTTAGATTCGTGCGCCAGTTCTGCTGCGCTATTTGGGAAGGAGCAATCAACAATCACATGCCGCAGTTTTTCTTCGTTGGCAAAACACGCCCATAAATCGGGCGAGTGCGACAAATCACCGGTAAACAAAAATCCATTCATGCGGTTATGGACCCAATAAGCCACCGCATCCACTGTATGGTTTACTGGCTTTGATTGAATGTGTTTATCATTAATTTGAAGCGTGCTACCGGGCTCCATTACCTCCCAGCGCAAAATGCCATTGGTCGGGCTGGGAATCACCGTAAAATCCGGCCAGAGTTGCCAGTTAAATAAATGGGTTTTAAGTGTGTGTATGACTGTGGCACTAGCATGTACTGTAATTGGCGTATGGCGCTTGCCTAAAACACTATCCAGTAAAAAGGCCAGACCAGCCACGTGGTCAAGATGGCTATGCGTTAAAAATACATGGTCAATAGTACATAGTTGATGCAGTGATAATGTGGACAAGCCAGTGCCCGCATCTAGCAGCACATCATGGTCCAGCCACAGGCAGGTGGTGAGCTGCTCGCGTCCGCCAATACCACCAGCACAGCCCAATACTTGTAGTTTCATACTCAGCTCACTTGAGAGTTTTAGTCAAGAGTCTGAATCATTATAGGCAGGAAAAATTGGGTATATAAGGTGAATTTGGGCAAGTTTTATCGATAAGATAGCCATTAAACAGGTTAAATTTAATGAAAAATATCGTTAGTATATTTATTCCGTGATTTTTGGTAAAAATGGCATTAATGTTTTTGATTTAATGGTCAAATTTTGTTACGCAAGGCTATTGTTCACCCTTGTTCGATTCGCCAAAAAGCGTCGCATAATTCCACACGAATAATGACTCGCTACACCGACTAAAAACTGATTGAAATCAATATGCGCTTCTGAGTCAGCGCGATCTGAGATGGTACGTAAAATAGCGCAAGGCACAGCATGTTCATGACATATTTGCGCGACCGCCGCACCTTCCATTTCGACTGCGAGTGCAGTCGGTAAAGTTTTACGCAAGCGCGCTACTTCAGTTTCTGAACCAATAAATTGGTCACCACTGGCAATCATGCCAACGTGTAAATCTGGTTTAGTTAATCCAAACTGCGCCAACTTTTCAGCAGAAATTTTTTTGGCAAGATCATGTTTAAAAAAGCCACGCGTAGCGGTTTGTAATTCTTCACGCAGTGATTGGCTCACTACAAATTCAGTGACACCTAATAGCGGTATTTCGTGCTGTGGAAAAAACGGGCGTGCATCCATGTCATGCTGAATTAAACGATCTGCCACAACGACATCACCGACTTGAACATGCTCTGCCAAGCCACCCGCCAAGCCGGAAAATAAAATTTCGCTTACGCCAAACTCTCGGATCAGGCTAACTGCGGTAGCCGACGCGGCAACTTTACCCATACGCGCCAGCACCAACACACAAGCTTGGCCTTCAAGTTCGCCAACATAATAGTCGCGCATGCCGATGTGATGGGTTTGCGATTTATCTTGTTGAGTGATTGCCTCAATTAATTCAGCGATCTCGTCGTGTATCGCGGCCATTATTCCGATTGTCATAGCTTGTTTATTCGTATATTAAAAAATAGTTTATTTAATTTAATAATGTTATCTGTATAGACGTCGATTCAATAAGCCTATATGGTTTGTGCCAGTAATTAAATATTGATGAGTTTAACAATAAAGGAGTTGGTATGGATCAAGTGACGACTGGAATTGCGGCGATAGTTATTTTTCTTGTGATAACGATAGGTATTTTCGTGATTTGCAGAGAACTTGTCTGTTGGTATTGGAAGATAAATAAATCAATCGAGCTTCAGCAGGAAATAGCACAATCATTAAAGGAAATCGCTGCAACGTTAAAAGCACAGCGTCAAACTTGAGTTAATGCAGGGAATAACTCGACGAATGGAAAGGTCCTAGGTATTCAGAGCTTTAGTGAGTCGGTTTTTTCCTTAACTATTTTTGGGATTTTTGAGTCTATTCTGTTTTTGTTATTGGTCAACTAGATTAAATAATGGACTATTAAACCATGGCTGTTAACGGACATACCCAGACGGTACGGGCGTAAAAAAGCCCCTAAGCTTTTGATTTCTTAGGGGCTTCTTGGCAAACTTGGAATAGTTCGCAGCATCTTTGGCGGAGAAACGGGGATTCGAACCCCGGGTAGGCTATGAACCTACACACGCTTTCCAGGCATGTAAATGTTGATGATATAACTTATTGATTGACAACGGTTTATGTGGATTTTAAGATGGTGAGAATTAATTATCGCCACATTTTTGCCACAATGACTGAGGATTAATCGAATGCCTACCATCAGAAAGCGCGGAGAGTACCAGTGGGAAGTGCAGGTTCGTAGAAAGGGCTACCCACCTCAATCCAAAACCTTTACGTCACGGGCAGATGCCGAGCTTTGGGGAGCCACGGTTGAGTCCGAAATTGGCCGGGGTGTTTTTATCGATAGAAGTGACGCTGAACGACACACGGTTGGAGATGCCATCGATCGTTTCAAATCTGAATTCGCCCCTTTTCACTACAAGGCGAGGGACGACAAGAAAGAGGCATGGCGTTTCCAATGTGAACATTTAAAGCGGGACTTGGGTAAATATTCCTTGGCGGCGCTTGATCCTAAAATGGTCGCTCACTATAGGGACAAAAGACTTGCAACGGTTGGCGAAAGCACGGTCAGAAAAGAGCTGTTCATGCTTTCCAAGATTTTGAAATTTGTAGAGATGGAGTGTGGTATCACCCTTCCAAGAGGTAACCCTGTTGGAAAAATTCGAAAACCTTCGGAGCGAAAGCATCGAGACAGGCGATTGACAGATGATGAATGGCTTCGACTGAATTTGGAATGCAAGCGTAGTCAGAATAAGTTTCTATGTCCCGCCATGGAATTTGCATTGGAAACAGGTATGCGCCAGGGCGAACTGCTGGCGCTGAGCTGGCAGGATTTGGATCGAAAAAGATCAATCGTGCTATTGAAGGATACAAAGAATGGAGAAGAGCGAGCGGTGCCATTGTCGCCTGATGCGCTGAAGGTTTTGGATAATTTGATAGTCTCAATTCGGGGGAAGATTTTCCCGTTGCAGAGGGTGACGCTTTTCGGGGCATTCAAAGCTGCATGCGTTCGTGCGGAGGTCAAAGATTTCAAATGGCATGATCTACGACATGAAGGACTGTCGAGGCTTGCAGAGCGGGGTGACTTGAATGTGCTTGAAATAGCGGCTGTGTCCGGCCATAAGACCCTTTCGATGCTAAAGAGGTATACACATCTTCAGGCAGAGAAGCTGGCCGTAAAGTTGGCTGCTACAGCTAGCAGATCGCATTGAATAAAAATAGTTGTGACTTAATAGAGCGAATGTTGTCAGATTGAATTACAACTGTTGACTTGTAGACAAGAATTAATGTTTAATCCATGAGGAGGTTCGAACAGACCCGTTGGAAGCTCTGGCAGAAGGCTGTGTCAACGACTTGCCGCATAAAAAATAATATAAATTTGCATTAAGTAGAAAATGAAAACTCCTTCATACACATGGATTTGCCATAAATGTAGTGCTGCCAATCCGCCGAACTCTGCGACATGTGAATGCTGCGGATTTCCAGCGATGGCTACGGGAAAGCAAATCCAAGCAGAAAAGCCAAATCTAGGTAACGATCGTCCGGCAGTGCATATGTTTACAAGTTCCGATATTTTTTTGTTTTTTCCTGAAATCATTCCAGCAGCTATTCTTGCTGTGTGGAGTCCTTTTTGGGCAATTCAGTTATTGTTGGAAAGTCATTTTCTGGCAGCACTTACTTTGCTTTGTGGCGTAGGGGCAAGTGGCTATGCTTTCTATTCAGGTGTTCGCAGTAAACAAAAGTATTTAGCTTATATCGGCGTGCTAGGCATGCTTTTGTCTGCTGGCCTAGCGCTTCAATTAAGCCAGCATGTTGTTGCAACTTAATTGTCAATGCGTATCGATTGGCATAAAACAGTTTTTGAGGATTTGAATGATAAGTCGAAAAACATTTATCTTGCTTTTTTTATCTACTTTGCTTTTGCAGGGCTGTTCACCCAACAGTTTTTTTATTAATTTGTTTTCAGATGGATCGAAATTAGAACTCGTTTCGATTGATCACGATTCCGATTCTTCTTTAACCCAGGACTCGGTTGTTACGGCTAATCTAAAATACGAAATACCGCACTTCGAAAGCAATAAATATTTTGTTATAGCCCAGTTTTCAACAACCAATTCGTCGTCCACTACTGACGGAAACTTTCCTGCGAATCGCTATCCAATTATTGTTACTCCCAGCGGCAGTATTCAAATCAATTTTCCACTAATGTACGTTTTGAATTCGCCAAACATTAAGCGACCTTTAACCATGTATTTTTTTCTAAACGAGAAAGTTGGGCAAAATTCTGGACACGTTGTGGCAATGGTGGGTCCAATTGAACTGAAATGACGATCAAAATATAAGGACAGAATGGGATATTTAAAATTAAGGCTTGAGGACGAGGGAGACGGCTCTGGTGAATTGTTTGTTCAATTCGAGCAGAATGGGTTTTCAGGACATGGGAGCGCTTGGTTTAATCTCAAATTATTGGGCGAAAAGGCAATGGAGTTTAAGAAATACCCTTTACAAAATGACCGAAGCGCGTACATAAGTGGCGGTTTTTGGGAAGAAAGTTATCCTGCAAAACTTAAGGAGGAGCTTTTGCATATCTCCGCTTACCCGATTAATCAACGCGGCGGCGTAGCAATTTATGTGAAGGTTGCAAATAGGCCTTTCGGCTCTGAACGTGAGAGCGAACCGTTGTCAATAGCGGCAGCTGAAATAGTGACTTCTTATCCACGTCTCGAAGTCTTTTCTAATGATTTGAAAAACCTGTTAGATGGGATCTTGGATGAAGTCGTACTTTCAACAGGGCGAGAGTAGAATTTTTAGATGCAACTTAAATTACATGGCGTGGATTAATCTCGGAGCATCGCAAAATCAATGATCATACTTTTCTATTTGGTTCTCAAATTTGCAGTGTATTCGGTTTTGTGTGGGTATTTTTATCGTTTCTATGGGGCAAGCGGGCCGGTCAAAAATGCTTATGATTTTGGTTTAATGTGGGGAGGCATCAGATTTTTAATTGGTCTGATTTTTGCGGTTCCTTTTGGCCTGGCGCTTGGATACTTGAATCTGTTGATAAGGAGAGAAATTGTCGAATCCTTGCTGCCATTTACTTTGGCCTATTTAGTTTGCTTTTTTATTTTTCGCTTTATTGAATGGCGACTACTCTTTTTCGCTATGCATAAAAAATACCCAAAAAAGTCGATTCAACCAGTTTTTAAAATGGTTGCAATGGGAATGGTAGCAACGCTTTTTACAGACTTGGTCGTAATGGTAACCGTGAATTATATTCCGAAATTTTTTTGTTAATGGAAATTATTAATGTATTGGGGACATAGTTGATCGATGGTTTTGTCAATAGGCGAAGGAGGCATGGTGATCGACGAATCAGAAAATATTCTTGACGATTTTTCGCAAGCATTTGCGGACCGCTTGTTCTCATTATTTCCGGAATGGAGAATGCTACAGAAAATTGAACGTGCTAGCGACGGTTCCAATTATCTGTCTCTAGAAATAGCTGCGCCAGCTGAGGCAAATGCCGTTTGTGGATTAACTGTCACAACCGAAAATAATGAGGTGACTATCGGATTTGACTACTATCACGGTCATTTTTTTGACCAAGTCGGAAATGGAACTTATTTGGGTGCTGATTACGCACTTTATTTTTTGTCCCAGATTTTGAATGAAGAAATTTTCTTTACCTCGTGGTGGATTGGAGATCAGTTGCTCGCCTTCAGCACGATTGAGAACGGTAAGGTATTGATGGACGATGCCCTAGTCGGGGAATATGGCAGAGTGCGCATACGATCGTGGAACGGTTCGCGCAATTCAGACATTAACGCCACCGTCTAATTGGTTATTGATCTTTGTGGGTCCGTATTTTTTCAATTGGTATTGAACGGGACTTTTCTGACAGATTACTTATTACTTAAATTAAAGAAGGGTAATCATTGAAATCGTTGGCCTTATCCAAAATATTATCAAAAGTTAATCCAGTTCACTGGACTAGAAAAATTCTCTTAACGCTTCTAACGAGCGTGGCGCTTTGGGTTATAGGAATCTCAATTTCAGCAATTCCAAACTGGGAACCAACTCGTTTCGCCATTGATTCAAATTCAAATGTTTTTCGATCCCCTGAATTTAGTGTGGATCTGAACGATCTCTACAAAATTGGCATTGAATTTAATCTATCAAACGGTGACAAAGTTGACTGTTTTCTTGAAGACGGCATTGAATCTGAAAACTGCCACTTGAATCATCATCTTAATGCTGAATGGATTTTATATTCAGACGGATACGAAATAAACCATGGATTCTCGCGGGACAAGGTAAAACTAGGCGGAAATACGATGGGTCAAGGAGGATGGTCTGGTCGTAATCTTGAATTTCGGAATATCGGCGAGTTTCGCGGAGCTCGAAACAATAAGTACATTTTAGAGGTTCGATTCTTGGACAACATTGCCGAGATAATGCCAACAAAGCCAAAGGTCGTTGTGGCAATGAACTACTGGTCCAGAATTGGGTATATGGATTTGGCTGGCATATTTGAGTTATTAAGTTTTATCATGTTCGCGGTGACCATTTTCTTAATAATAAATCGAGTTTGGCACAACCGAGGCGAACTTAAAAAGGTAGACTCAATAGCGGGAAAGCAAGCCCATTAACTGTCCGCTTGATAAAAGCCTATCCATCTCTTGATGGCGCGAATTCTATAACTTTTAGTGATTTCGTTTTTTGAATTAGTGACTATTTTAGTGAGGTCCAATGAGCTGTATCTTTCGAGTATCTGGTGATGGTTTGGATGTGGACGCGTTGATTTTACGGAACAAGCTAGCCGCAAATCGAATATGGCGAAGAGGCGAGCCTCGTTTACTGAAAGGAAGAATTCATTCGAATGCTGGCGCAAACTATATTGCAAGCCAGGCGGACTTAGATCAGTTTGAAATTCAAATTCAAGAAACCATCGTCTTCTTGGAGAAAAACCTTTCTGAAATATTGGCGATAGCTTGCTTTCCTGGTGTCGATGACGCCCGGCTAGACTTCGGAGTTGTGTATCAAGAGAATTTTGTTGAAAGTACATATTTGTCGCCAAAATTATTAAAACTTATTGCCCAAGCCGGGATTGGAGTGGAAATTTCTCGATACGCAAGCAGGACCGACGATCAGAGTTGATATTTGTTTTTGGTCGGCAGACAGAACAAAGTAGGCATTAATTAAACTGAATAGGCGCGATCGCCTTTTGCATGAAAATAACAAGGGCCAATCGGGAATAACGGATGCCAGAATTTAAAAAAACACTTACGGCGAAATGGCTGAAATTGAGCAAAATTACCGCGATGCTGGTAATTATGCTTTTGCCGTTTTCTGCGCATGCAGATTCCCCGACTATCACAAGCATAAAATCATTTGGAGAGTCCACAAGAATCATCGACGGAACCGCAAGAGACAACCTGATTGACTGGGGAGATACACAATTAAAATCCTCTTCGGAAATTCAGATTAAGTCGATCGGCTTTTCAGTCTATCCACATTTTAATTTTGTCGGAGGCACGTTAAGGTGGCAGCTTGCAGGTACATTCAGACCCGACACCAAGATTTCAAAGGTGTCGATTGATTTGGTTAGCGCGGATCAAATGGTTTACCACCTGGTGGCTGACATTTCACCTGAAGTGAATCCAACAGGGTGGTTTTTATCTACGCCGGATAGTTTGATAGGACCAAAATCCCTTCCCTGGCTTTTCAAGACAGGTGCCGCAAAGTTGCATTTTGTTTTTACATTTAAAGTCGCAGGAAAATCAGACTTGAAGTTCGACGAACCGGCAATTTTGCCCAATCGCACACGACTGTGGATTTTGGAACAAGGGGATATTGAGTTCTCTAGTGCCCAAAAAACCGATTCGGCCAAACCTTTTTCTGTTCCAGCGTGTGACGGAAAGAAACTGGCAGCTTATCGCCCATCTGACGAAGAGGTGGCACTACATCGAAATGGCATGGCTCCATTTTCTGAATATACCTTTGACACTCGCCCGCCTGGTAGCTGGAATTTTCATCTAGCAACAATGGTAGACGAGAAAGGAAATGTTGTTTGTTATGTGAGTACGATCGCGGCTGGCGAAGATACTGTGTTAGATGACAATCGCAAACAATTGATTACTTCAATCGCACGAAACGGCTACAAACCATTTTTGATGGGCGGAAAGCCAGTACCCGCGATGGTGGCTGAGCAGGTCCTAGAGCAAGAACGGCCTGAGCGACACATTCCCTTGCCAGATGTGCCTTTGAATAGAATTCAGATCACTTTGGATCGTGCGGGATGCATGAATTCCTGTCCCTCTTATAGGGTCGAAATATTTGGAACGGGACTGGTAATCTTTCGGAATCGTGCAGGTTCCAATGCCTCAAAGATTCATCGGTACCACATTCCCCTCTCCGAGGTAAAAAAATTGGTCTCGGAAATGAAAGCTACCGAGATCTGGTCATTGCGATCAAAATTCCGTGATCAAAGCTTCGATGGTCCTACCTATCGTTTGAAAATCGATTTCGGGGGTGAAATTCATACGATAGAGAGTTACGAGGGGGAACGGGATGGTATGCCGGGCTATGTTACTGATTTTGAAAATATGATCGATCGCATTGGCTTGTCATTTAAGCGGTTATAATTTTTTATTTAATACAGCAAATATCGATATTGCCTTGAAATCCAACGTATTCGGATTAAATGGCAATTCGTGCATTGGTCAAGCAATCTTGCGATTTCCGAGATTGGCGGAACTTCATGTTTTTTTAAGGGACATTATCAAATGGAACTCGCGATAAATGAAATGCTTTGAATTGAATTGGCACTAGCCATTAAACTGTATTTGATTGATACGGAGATCGATAAATGAGTCATCTTCTTTTATTAGGTGCAGGTTTCAGCAGAAACTGGGGAGGGTGGTTGGCTGGCGAAGCTTTTGAATATTTGCTTGGCTGTCCCGAAGTTGCCTGCAATTCTCATTTACAGCAACTATTATGGCGCAATCAGCCCGCTGGTGGCTTTGAAAATGCTCTCGCCGAGGTTCAAGCTAATTTCATCAAATCTCCACAAGAACACACAAAAAATTTGCAAGACATTCAGAATGCAGTCACCAGGATGTTTGAAGATATGAATCGTGGTTTCCTTGAACACCCTGACTTTGAATTCCAGCAGGCTCGCGAACGCATGGTTGGGACTTTTCTAACGCGATTCAATGCCATCTTTACGTTGAATCAGGATTTGCTCCTTGAGCATTACTACATCGACCAAAACATAACATTGTTGTCGAATGGAAGATGGACCGGATCTGATTTGCCAGGTATGCGGCCTGCTCCAAGTGGTGGCACTGCGATTCCAAATTCGTGGGCGGAAAGATCCTGGACGCCGTCGAGCGAAGATTTCAATCTCGCCGAGAGAATGCAACCCTACTTCAAGCTTCACGGCTCATCAAATTGGAAAGAAAAACATGGGGCACCTATGCTTATCATGGGTGGTAACAAGATTCGCGAAATAGGATTATCGCCCGTTCTTCTCTGGTATCACCAAAAATTCGAAGAGTGTTTGAATAAGCCGAACGCAAAATTATTTGTAATTGGCTACGGTTTTCGCGACAAACATATTAACGAAGTAATCATTCGCGCGATTAACGAAAATGGATTGAAGATGTTTGTCATCGCTCCTGAAGGTGGCGATCTTGCGCGCATCGCCAATCCAACTCATACCGCTTCGATTCGTGTTGAGACCAGCCTTGAGGTTGCCTTTGAACATGGGCTCATTGGCGCATCGAGGCGGCAATTAAGTGACATTTTTGGAGGCGACACAATCGAATTTAATAAAGTGATGCGATTTTTCGGAACTTGACTGCCGCTAGTTATCCTGAGCTTATCAATGAAATAGGAAATGAGCCGCGAAATTCAATCGCGACGCTAAAAAGATACACATTTCTAAAATTAAATAAAATGCCAACATGGCAGAGAAAACCAAACCTAGTTATTTCCTGTTATCTCCAGTTACCTTGAATAGTCGCCTGATATCGTTAACGGGGCAGATAAATTTCGCTGACATGATAATTCAGAAATGAAAAAAATAAATAAGCGTTGACAAACCTAATCTACTGCAGAAAAATGGTCACAACTTGAAGCACAAATTGACAGCCAAATTTTAAACCGACATTTATGCTGGATTACTTAAAGCGGACATATGAAAGTTGCCTTCGCATTGACTCTGAAGGGCGTCAAGGCGGGTGGGCAACTCTGTTCCGTTTCTCCAAGTACTTTGCGGCTTTAAGACGTACCATGTTTCGCTCAGCAATCGTGCTGTTATCAGTAATGTTTGCCTACTGGGGCTTGTTGAAAATTGATTTGATTCCACAACATTATTCTGCAATCCTTTGCCAATCGGCGCTTCTTGCTGGATTCATGTGGGTGGCATTTGCTGGCATGACGCAATCATTCCATGATGAATGCTCCAGATACACTAAGCGTGTTGAAAAAGATGTTTGCGAACAAGTTGAACGTCTGTTCGGTTCGTTCATTTTCTGTTACGTAGTTAAGCTCCCAAGCGACGACGAGTCTTTCAAAAGTCGTTGCCTTCCTGCCCCTTTTATACCTCCTCGCGTAGCATCCGCCTGAGTTTTTTCCAAATAATTGGATTTTGAATTCGGGCTGGGTGCGCGCGCCATCTTGCTCTGTTTAGTCGTCGCACCTTGCCTTAACCCGCAAGGAGTATCAGATGCAAATTTTAGAATACATTGACGCGATTATTCGCGATCGTCTCTCCTGTTGTCCGGCAGTACTTAAGATCAGTGATCTCGAACCAATTTTCGGGGATGAGGTGCCAACAATCCGCGCTCGTATTAGACGTGGAAGTTTTCCAGTCACTGTACGTCAGGAAGACGGAGGTCGACAATATGTTTTGCTTGCCGATGTGATTCGGTTTTTGGCTACCGGGGAGCGACAGCCGCAGGTCATCCCTGGCATGAGAACCACGGCGACCTCAGCGCCGAAAGCTGGACGCCGTGGCCGACCAACGAAGGCCGAACAGGTTGCAGGTGTAAGGAGGGCCAAATCATGAATAAAGCCCTTCTTTCTATGATTTTGGTTCTTCGATTGAACCATGCCGCCAAATTTGTTTTATTGGCGCTCGCGATGTTGGCTGATGAGGCTGGCAAAAACATCTGGATTTCGATCGATAAATTATCCTTTTTCGTATCGATGCATCGTCGAACTGTCGTGCGTACTTTGCGCGTGCTGGAACAGTCACTAATTTTACAAACCGTTAAAAACGAGCATGGTGGGGCACCAGGTGCAAGTTGCCATCGTCAAATTGACATTGCGCGCATCGAAGAAATTCTGTGCAAACAGCGTTTGGCGGAATGTGAAAATGGAGGGGGCATCGATTTTTCGGTGATGAAGGAAATCGCTCTTTGCACCGGAGGCGCTCTGCCATCCAAAGTAGTGGTTGTTGATTTTAAAGATACCACTACTACGCTTAATTCTGAGGCCCCCGCTCAAGACCTCAGTACATATGATTGGCCAGAGTCATTGCGACCCGATGACCGTGCTGCGATTTTGGATATTTTCAATGCGTCTTCACAAGAGACGAAGGCAAATCAATACATACTCGATGAATTGCGGGCAGCAATGGCCCATCGCGAGATTCGCCTGAAGGTCGCTTGGGTCAAGGGAGTTCTGCTAAGAGGGATCGAGCGAACTGACACTGGTCGGGCATATGAGAAAGCGCGTTTGCACCGGAAAGTCGTTGGGCCAGTTTCAAGTAAAGCAGACCTGGTTCCAAAGACTAGCCTGGAAAAACAGGTAATTCATGAACGCATCAAGAAGTTAAAGGAGGCGTTCAAAAATGGGCCCAAGTAAAACTAAATTCACTCCTCCACCCAGAATGAGCTTTTTGGAAAAGCAGGCCATAGCAGATGCGAAGGTTTCTTTGATACTTGAATTTCTCTCAGACGGGGAGATTTACACCGACGTCGCCGTCACATCATGTCTGCTTGGATCTTCACTTAGCTCTGCCCGGCGGACATTAAAGCGGATGGTGAAAGAGTATTCACTCAAAACAGAAACTCACCTGGTCAGATCAAGGGCTTGCCAAATTTACGGTATATCGACCCAGGGCGTGGCACTAAGTGGAAACTTTGATTGCAGGCCATTTGAGCTGGGAAAAACCAACCCTTCATTTATAACGCACCATCTGAAAACTCAAAAGGCTAGATTGGCCGCAATAGATCATGGTTGGACGGACTGGGTGCCGGAAAGATCGATTCACGGCAAAGGGTATCTCAAAGTTCCCGACGCATTGGTGACGAACTCTGAAGGATTCAGAGTCGCCGTTGAGATCGAATTGAATATCAAAACCACGAAGCGATATTCAGAAATCTGTTCTGCTCACCTGCAATCGATAGCTAAAGGGCATTGGCATGAAGTTCATTATCTTTGCCCTGAAAAACTCCTAGCTGGTGTTGAGCGAATCTTTGCTGGAATTGAATTTGTTTCGGTCAAAGGGGACCGGGTTTCAATTCAACAAAAACATCGCCAGAGGTTCAAATTTTTCTGCCTCGATGCATGGCCGATTGCACTTCAAAAGGACACTCTATGAAAAGCACACTGGACAAACTTCAAGAAAAGCGGTCCAAACTTGAAAGCCAAATTCTCGCTGCGAAAGAGGCAGAAAGGCGGAAGGCAAAAGCAATCAATTTCCTCAGTTTGCTAATCGACAGATTCCCAGAATCTGTTCAGAAAAATGAGAAATTGTTCCACGAAAAATTGGAGCATCTAATGACCGATCTCGCTTCTGATGTTCAACGAGGCGGCCAATGATTACGCTAATTTTCGAAGGTATAGCGAACCTGAGTAGCGTTCGTAGTAGCGAATCGATCGTTTCGCTTCTTCGCATCGCTTCTGGTTTTCGCTCGAATGCAAGAGCAGTTCAAAAGCAATCGCCACACTGGATGACGCATTCCTCACGCTACGCGTGCCGAC
The DNA here is from genome assembly GCF_002976435.1 of Solimicrobium silvestre. Lineage (GTDB taxonomy): Bacteria > Pseudomonadota > Gammaproteobacteria > Burkholderiales > Burkholderiaceae_D > Solimicrobium > Solimicrobium silvestre. Next base: position 30,106 of record NZ_PUGF01000011.1, read on the forward strand.
TAGGGTCGTACGGAAGCTTTCCGCTAGTGCGGAACTTTTCCAGTGCGTCTCATGGCGTCCCCGGCGCGCTCCGCGCTTGGGCACCCCCTTTGGAGGGCTCGCGAGCTGTGCTCACTCGTCGTGCCTTACGGACACGATTGGTGCTGGACGCACCACCTCCACAACCCGGAAATCGCTCCGCGATTTTCGGGTTGTTGACCGCGTCCTTCGGCGCGGCTCAAAGGGGGTGCCCAAGCGCGAAACGCGCTGGGACGCGGGGCTGTGCCCCCCGCACGAAAACCGCGGCCTGGGGGCCGCTAATTTGGCTGGGGCCAAATTTTTTCGGCGGCTCCCCCCGTGCCCGGTCTGCATCGCTTGGGCGATCTTGTCCGGCCTTCCTTCGGCAAGACGGTTGGCATAAGCAGCCAACCTTTGCCTTGTCCCTCTCCGAAATTTTTCGGTTTTGGTGCGACGCACCCCTGAAAAATTTGGGCGGCTTTTAAAGCATATCAATCAATCCTAAACGAGGCTAACTATGTTTGAAACACTACAATCAGATCTTACCCGGATCGCATTAGACCGATATATCCAGCACTTCGAAGTCTTGCAATACCTTGGCATCTTGTCCTTTTCATTGGTTTTGATGTTCTATACCAAAATTGGAAGCATTTCATTTAAAGCACTATTTTTTATTCTATTTTTGTCCGTTTTAGATCCGATATATTGGGGGATACTGAATGCACTATTGGAACAGTCTGGGCGTCGGCAAATGCCGTATGGGGTGCTTTTCGGTTGGGGCGGATTCTGGGTACTTGGGATCGCGTTACTAATACTATTTTCGCGCTATGTCATACCGATGCTTTCAATTGGGCTGTCGAGGATTAGTCGATCTTCGTCGATGGAACGGAACAAACGAACTGACGTACGCAACATTCAAGAATTTTTGCCGAAATCAATCGATTTCGATCCAGCTCGTTACATCAATCTTAAAAAAGGAATTTTTCTGGGATTGAATGAAAATCGCAAACCACATTTTCTCAATATACCGATGGAAACGAACGCTCCCCATTTGCAAGTGATCGGCACAACCGGTGCATACAAAGGCGTTGCACTTGGTTTGATGGGAGCGCAATTTCTTGAGCGCGGCGAGGCAGTCTTTTTCTTTGATCCGAAAAACGATGAATGGGCACCGCATGTTCTCTCATCCGCGGCGAAACGTTGCGGAAAGCAGTTTTATTTTATCAATCTGAACGCCCCGAATGGTGCGTAATTTAATCCATTTTTTGGTGCAAACGAAGAGGAAATATTCGAATCCTTGCAGGTAGGATTTTCACTAACGGAAAAGGGGGAGGCTGCTGATTTCTTCGGCATCGCTGACCGACGAGAAGCTCGACAAACGGCGCGGATGATGGCGAAAGATGACCTGAATTTGGCGGATGTATTTGAAAGACGCCAGGGCACAATGACTGACGCCGAAAAATTCGAAGGCAAGTTACGTGAGTTGGCGGAACTGCCTAGCATCAACGCACAAAATGGTCATGGAATCTCTCTTCAAAAAATCATTGAAGAAGGCGGTTGCCTTTATATAGTTGGTTCAATGCGGAATGATATAGTCAAAACGGTCCAACGTATTTTGTTGATCCGATTGATTCAGATCGCCGAGCGTAGAGACAGAATCTCCGGGGCCCCAAGACCGGTCTGCATTATTTTGGATGAGGTTAAATACCATCTATCACGCCCCGCCCTAGAAGCGTTAGGAACTGCCCGTGATAAAGGCGTACATATGGTACTAGCGCATCAGTCGATTGGTGATCTGCGGGACTGCACTAAAGATTTGAATCCTGACGCTGTTGTCGATGCCATTGTAGAGAACTGTCGCGTAAAAATCTGTTATAGAGTTCAAAACCCTGAAACTGCGCAATGGTTGTCTGATATGACCGGCAATATTTTGGTCGATGACGAGACACGATACATTGAACGTAATCTTGGGCAGGCTGACATCGTAAGAGGCGAACGTAGCATTCGCCAAGCCGAACGGAACTTGGTGGACGTAAACATGTTTCTTAATTTGCCCAAAGGGTCCGCTGTTGTTCTGGGTGATGGTTCAACAAAGTTTGTGTCAGTTAGGCCAATAAAAACTCAGAAAGATGCCTCCTCAATTAGATTTCGAGAAGTGCAGGGAACTAAATTGCATTGCGCAGAAGCTAAAATCGATCTATGAAAAATAGCTATTGACGAGATGCACAAATGGATACAACTATGGGCTCGTTCGAGGCGTACTTCATTGATGCAGTTCGCGCACTGGAATACGAGCCCTATAACAATCGAAGCGCGTAAATTTCTGTTTTATTTCCCTCTCTCAAATAGTCCCGCTTATCCAAAATTGTTAGATTGGCGACCATGTAACTTGAGCCATCCAAGTCCTGTGTAAGCTGATCAAAAACCTTCCTCGGAGTTTCAAGATAAGTTCCCAAAGCTGGGCCTATATCTTTAGGAAAGACGGGGTACCAACTATCAGCCCAATATTTCCATTTGGCGCAGCACTTGTCGTCTGAAATATAACTAAGCGAATCATTTTCGCTAATAATTGTACGAGAACCGTTTCCAATCGAAAACTCAGGCTGAAAAAGTCCTCTTAGTAGAAAATCAATTTCAAATCGGCCTAGGTAATTGGGAAATGCGTTTGTTGCCAATGGATATACGCTGATTTCATCAGATTTGATCGCCCCACTTGCTGATAAATACAAACGTTTGGGGTCGTCGAAGTATTCATTTTCGACAAACACGGTGTAAATTGATAAATCACAATTTACGCCAGAAATCTCCCGTGACACCGGTCCATTTGCACAAAGGATAACCATATCTGTAGAAGACAATCTGTATAACATATCATCTAAATCTTCCTTCGAAGGTAATGCTTCATTTTTTTCGAAAGTGTCGAATTTAGGCCAATTCTTAGGCTTTGAGGCCGGAAGAAGCTTGCCAAGCAAATTGCTGAACGGGAGTAAATTCGCGGCATACAGAGCAATCTGTTCGGTTGAAAGTTCATACGCATCCGACGCAAACGCTAGTGTTCTGAGACTGGCCGAAGTTAATAGTGTTTCTGCATTTGTTGAAAAACTACAGGCAATTGGATCTTGGCGATAGAAGTAATCGCCAGAAAAATCGTATGGGCTAAAAAACAAAAATGGCTGCCTGGCCGAAATCAAATTCCATTCGGCGGTCAGATGCTTTTCGAGCGGATAATTTAGCTTTCGTCCAAGTCCATTAATTGTAGAAAAATAGACTGGTGCAATTCCGTCTCGTGATCGCGTGATTAGACTTGAATCCGAGTAATCGGCAGCCGTAAGTGCAGAAAAATATTTGCTCGTGCTTTCATTTTGGCTCTTGTATCCAAGTTCTCGCAAAATTTGACGAGAAAGAATAGATGGAAATTTTATCGCAGTCGATAGTTCCTCCCCGGAAAATAGGTTCTGATCCGTTAGCGTCAATATAGATAAAAGATCAGAAATATCAGTTTCATACTTTTGAGCCGATAAATGTTCCAAATATAGAGGTCTGAAATCCATATCATTATTCAATAGCTCCGCGATCTGCATTGATGTCCTCCGGCGAACGTAGCGATCCGGCCATTTGTAGTAGAGCAGCAGAAGTCTCGCACTGATTTGCTCTATTGGGACGGGTACTTTTTGCCAATGAAGAGGAGATATTGGAAGATGACTGATCTCATCTTCCAAGCTCGAAACCATGATCTCCGTAATTTGACATGCCAAGTCTGATTGTTCTGCTTCGAGTAAATAGGAAATTAACTGACAAGAAGGTACGATGATCCATCCATTTTCCCTTACTCCAATTTGCTCGCCAACGGTAGTGTCTGTCAGCAGCGTTTGCCATTCCGCAGAGTAAATTCGCCCATATTTGTTAAGACTTTCTTCAGCAAGTCTTCCCGACCATCGAGCCCAATGGTTGTTTGCCCGAATATCTCTGACTGCCCATTTGTAAGCTTTTCTTGCGCCCTGTAGTTTATGGCTTAGAGAAAAAATCCTTCCTAGTGCTCGGCGCATTAAATATGGAAATTCCGTGTGACGGTCCCAGAAACGCTCAAATGCCGAAACTAATTCAACGCCGCAGCCAGCATCGTTCCAGTATGAAATCCATGAGTTTATGAACTCATCTGCATCATAGACTTTAAGCTCGTCTTTGAGCTCAATATAAAGTTCATTTAAATTATCTGGTTGAAATTTTGAGTATTCAATTTCAATTGGTTTTCGTTCAGTTGGCGTAGACGATTCATCTCTGGGGGCCATCGGTTCGCCACCAAAATACATTTTTTGCTCTTCAAGCAGTCGAGTAAAGCGAGTATCGGTTTCTGAACGTTTTGCAATAGCTTCGATACATTCATGTGATGCCAGACATTTTAGAAAAAAGGTATCGGCCACAGAATTAAGATCAGATTGCACTACAAAGTTTTCAAGTATATTGGGCAATATCCCCCAATTTTGCTGCTTCATATGATATTCAAATTCATCGACAATTCGTTCGGGAACATGTTTTGCAAGCAGTTTCACGTACCAACCGGGTATATGTCGTATTTCCCTCTCGCTAAAATCAAATACGTCGTCCACAAAAGGCGCGACACGTCTTAACCAATCTGCAATATTTCCTACACCATGACCCGAACAAAATTGAATAGCATCAAACAGTTCGCTGAATGTAGTATCTTTCCGCCAGCCATATCCAAGAGTGTGTCTTGCGGCCAGGACAAGACATTCACGACCGATTGCCTCGCGTTTCAATGCGAGGGCCAGGCGCGCCAACTCCAGGCTGTTGTTTGCAAGCGTCGACGTGTTGCTGCGTTCAACCCTCAGTGTTTTAATACAGCTTGCAATGATTTGGTCGGACATGGTGGCCGGTATTATGTTTGGAGTCCAGGCGGAGACAAATTTAAGCCAACTCTGCGGATTCCACCATGGATTGATAGATAGATTTTCTAGCGAACTTGAATTGATTGGTTCAATCCGGGATTCGCCAAGCAGTATGTGAAGGTGTACGAATATTCTGCCGAGGGCGTGTTCAAAGGCAAACTCGGTCGTTTTTAGTTCATGATCATAGCTCCGAGTTCTAGGAATTTCAGATTGCAACGCAATTTTGTAAATTTCAAATGAATCTAATCTTATTCCTGCTTTAAGGTCGGACGCAATTTGGAATGCCGCGTACTCCAGAACTTTCACTGAACTAGAAAAAAATTCATCTGCATTATTTATCTGATTTCCGGTGGATAAAATTACAGTACTTATTTTTTGCAATTGTTGCGCGAGTAATGCGAAAAATATGTCGTGGAATGTTTCATCTCCGACGGATTTAGCCGAACTAGGAATGACAGGCAACGGGGGGGGGATTTGGCGGACCGTCAGGTTCTATAAGCGCAAGGACAATATTTCCAAACACGCTTGACGCTATTGAGGAACGCTCCGGCCTTTCGATAATAGATACGTTTTCGATTTTGCACGCAAGGACAAAATAATTCCAAAACAAATCAACAACTTCACTTGGCAACTTTGAAACAGAGAAGTCCAATATAACGTGCCAATTTCCTGTCTCAATGAGGCGATCGAATACGCGCGGATAAAGTGGTATTTTTTCGGTTATGCGACCTAGAAAAGCTAATATTTCGTCAGCGCTAGGATTTTTGCGATCGCATAGTACGTCAATCGCTGCATTGATTAGCAGGTCGATTTTTTGATTTTCGGATCCACCACCTATTTTTGCGTAGAACTCCAGTCTACGGATGATTTCTTTAAAACAGTCAATACAAACGGCATCATCGACTTCTCTAAACAGGGAGCTTATGACGGATATCTCTTTATCATCTAGGGTTCTCAGATTGTCCGCACCCCACAACATCCCATATTTTTCTTCGTTCCAGCTTAGCGCGCAATTCATAAATTGCGGATATTCTTGAATTTGGAATTCGGGCCCATTAATAAGTCGAATTTTTAACAGCCGCAAACGTACCAATTCAGGATAATTTTTGTTCTCCGACGAAATCTGTTCCGCCACGGAAAAAATGTGTTCAATATGTTGTAGCGGGTATCCGTTGCAAAATGAATCCACTAACCATTCGCGATTGATACCCGTTGTCAGGAATTCTGTATTGCCAAGATGTGCCTCTACTATCCATTTCCAACCCCATTGCCAATATTTCGGGGCATCTTTTTCCAACCATGTTTTGGCTTTTCGAAGCAATTCAGTATATAGATCTTTGAAACCCTGTTGCTCTCTCAAGAAAACCATAATACTGCTGTGGAATGGAAATACTCCTGAACGACGTTTTTCAACTAAATGCTGAATTTTGGAATAGCTTTCTAAAAATTCCAGGCTATTTTCAAAGCATGACCCAATGCTTTTTTTGTCTGGCCATGGGAAATCGACACAGGCAATCAGCAATAGAATGGTTCTGGCGGCCTCGGATAAGTTGGACCATAGAGCATCGTAATAAAGGCGAATATCGCCTGCTGGGCATGGTGGTAGTTTCCCTATTTCATATTTATTAATGGTTTTACCAAGAAGAGTTAGACTCTGTAAAGAGTAAGTCATATGCAATGGATATCCGCCAGATGCCATAAGCAGAGCTTCTGAAGCTTCAACAAGCCCTCCAGACTTATCCCCGCCGTAGTTGTTCAAAGCGATTCGATTACTATCGGATAGGGCCTCTAGCCAGCATTTTATGGAACTCAAGTCCATGGCAGGAAGATTAAGCCAGCGATCGTTTTTGGGTATTTCAGCAATCAGGCGGGACGGTAAATCTGTGTCCCGAATCGGTTGCGTTCCAAAAATCAAACACAGCCTGTCCTTAAATGGTAACAGTCGATTTATGAGGTGTTCAAGCTGACTGATTTCCTTTCTCTCTCGTGAAACATGATCCAACCCGTCAATTATTAATACAAGGTTTATACCGATTGAATGTGAGTAGTCTGCCGCCGTTCGTAACCAGTCTTCCAGTTTGTTGCCATCAAGTTCTCGCGCGAAAAAAAGTTTTGGGTAGTGCAACTGCAGTTGGTGTTGGAGTGATCTTGCAACGTTGAAGTAGTTCGTTCTATCAACGAAATCTTGTGTGGAAATGGAATAGTGATGCCGAATTACTGGAATTTTCTGAATCGTTAGCTGAGTAGTTAAATAGGATAGGTAGGTGCTTTTTCCCATTCCAGGCAATCCTGAGATTACCCAGCCTCCTGTCAACTTAGTCCGTTGAAGCATCCCGGCGTGAAATTGTCCGGTCGGAGGAGAATATCCTGGAGGAACTTCAAAAAATTGGGGAAGTGACTCTCTGATACCTGAATTCAAAATTTCATAAATATGGCTTAACGTGATTTGTCCATCCGGCGAAGGCTCGTTTTTATGAGTTGCCCAGCATTCAACTGCTTCTAATAATCTATACCAACCCTCTGGCGTAGCATGATCTGGAACGATTTGGTTGTACAGATGGTTGTGGAGATCACGTATTTCCTGTTGGCTGTGATCGAACGTGAATTCCAAAAAGAAACTCTTCGCATTTTCGTAACTGCCAATTTGCTCGATGATTTTTTCCAACCATTCGGCTGGGATTTTGTCAATGTTGATCTTTCCATATTCAAGGCACTTTTCAAATTCGTCGCCAGGAATTCTGTTTGTCTTTAGAGCAGCAAACGCGATGCGTCCTGCGTCACTGTATTTCTTTACGTCACGTGACCATTTCTGCAGCAACGAGGTACCAGCAGGCCGATGATTCAGCAACCAATCAAAATCAAGCTTTAGATCATTCCGCTCCGAATCAATTGTGAACTTCACTTGAAGGAGCGTATATTTCCCGTTTTTATCAAGAGCGACGACATCATCAATGGCCCATAAACCATCCTCGGTACTCGCTCCCTCAATAGAGACCCAATGGTATTTTTCAGGATTGTGAAACCACTCAATCAGTAGTTTTAAACATACGTAATCTTGGTAAGTGTACCCAACTCGGGTTAACTGCGTGGGTTTGATAGTGGGGGTCATAATTCAATTTCACGCCTAAATGTTTAACTTCGGTTGCCAACATGGTCAGCGGCTAGGCTTACTGCCGAGCATAAGATATGAAATATTATTCATCAGAGAATTTATCAATGAGCTATGTTGCCCTATTTATGTGGGTTTAAGATCGCAAGGAAATTGGCTTGCTTTTTCGAATTCAACTTGATTTGCTGTATCAAGCTCGGTTTTGTGTTGATACCACGCCCGATTCAAGTGGGAATAAATATGTCCCAGGTCAACACGAAGAGCCGATTCGTCATATTCTGGATCGTTGTTTATATCTGAAATCAAATTGCTCAAGTGTTCTTTGGCGTCTTCCAGTTCATACATGAACATTGCCCATTGAACTGGAGTGGTTTCTTTTGTAATCATTTTAAAAGTTAGCTTTAGTTTAAATTCAGGTTTTAGAAATTGGACATTCGATTTAAGGTACGCCGAGGCGCAAAATGCGAATCGATGCCCCAACTAGTCACGATCTTTTGTAATATGCCATGCTATGCATTTGGCCAACTTTGTGGGAATGCCTTTGCTATCCCCATTTATTAAATGATCGTAGACGGATTGTTCCTCATTCGCAGCATATGCACCTGCCAAGCTATCCAGATATTTCCCTTTGAGTGGTGAATCATGGTAGATCAGGAATACCTCATCTGAAACCTGTGTATTTACATAAACGACGCTCCAGTCTTTGTATGCAAAGTACTGGAGAATCTGAACCGATGCAACGTCCGGTATTTGAGCTTTTAATTGTTTAGTGATTGTCTCAGCGAAAAACCGTTTGTTCTGTAAGTTAATGCTCCGATTGATGCCGTCACAGGGGCTGGCAATTGCGGAAGCGGTAGCAAGCGTGCTGAGAAAAATGCCAGTTATCTTTTGAAGAATCATGTTTTTCATGTTGTTGATTTCGTTTTGTCGGTTCAAATCTGAATTCGGTTATTTGCTAAAGAGAGTAACTCAATACAAATGTTCAACATCAACAATAAACGGCAACGCTTCCAACTTTAAATGTTCAATTCTCGAAATGGAATCTATCCATTTGCCAAGCTTGTCATCGATTAGAATTTCTCGAATGACGCTTTTAAACGCTGAACTATTCATATTCGAAATAAATGGTTTAAGCGGGATCGATCCATCATAGATCCCGGTGAAATTTCCCTTTAAGCACCACGACCAATTCCAACCGATGCTTGGCACATGTTCATGAAGATCGAATGGTTGCTTTAGCTCGTCCTTTAGAATGTCAGCGCTTCCAACTAGCCAAATTAGAATTTGCGCTCTCCAATGTGGATCATCAATTTCAAGGATTGAGGTTGTCCATTCATGAATCTCCGAAGTTTCCAAGTATTTTAAGCACAAAAACAAAGTTGAAGATAAGTCGCCGCTTGCGTTCCACCATCCCCATCCTTTGCACATGTCATACGGTTTCTGGATTAGCATTCGCTCCAACGCAATTTCATTGCCTTTCCACTTTGACTTGCTCATTAGGACCTGTCCTAATGTTTGCAGTACGTCTTCCCGGTATCCTGGATACGGCCTAGCAGAGATTCCTTCTGGATGCTGGGTCATTAGCGCTGTAATCAATAACTCGTGTAGGCTTGTGTCATTGAGATTGGCTGCTACTGGAATCAAATTCGGCAAGAGATATTCAAACCAATTTTCCCATTCAGCCATTGGTCCAAAACTCGATGTGCCAGATGCTATATCTTCCAATGGCCTTTCTATTTCAAAGACACTCATCGATCCTAATGGTTTGTTGATCAATGCATCATGCATTTCGCGCTCATCGCCCATAAACCAAGATTCACCCATAGGCTCTTTAGGTTTTTTGACACTTGATAACATTCGTTTCAAAGAGTCTTGGTTTACGCCGACGCCCGGCGTCCATTTAAAGTTGAGTGGCATATTTCAAATTAGGTCTATTTTCCGTTATTAATTTGCGTTTTGAATTTCTGTCAGAAAACTTCGAATTTCGTTCGCGGCTACTATTGGGTTTGCCTGAAGTAAAAAATGTGGGCCTTCAATGTCGGCAATGCGAACTTTCGAATTTCGTCTTGTTAAATCAATCGAAATTCGATTTGGGACAAACCAATCGTGTGTCGCTCTAAGATACAAAATTGGAACGGTGACCTTTTCGAATTCGTCTGAGACATTTACTGACATAACTGCTGATATTCTTGATCTGATGATATTTACAGGTATTGATTGGATTGCGTTCTGGATTGATTTGCAAAGAGTGAGGTTCGAAAATTTTCCCAATACTGCGCTAATCATTATTTTTGTTGACGCCAACTTAATTGGAACAATAGGCAGGAATGGTTCAAATGGGTTCATTTCCGACCTCGGATTGGAAATAAATGAACAGCAAAGTATCAGTCCCTTAAGCTTAGGATTATTTTCTGCCGCCAATCTAACTGAAATTGGACCAGCAAATGATTCACCGAGAAGCACGTAGTCATTTTCAAATGGAAGATCCATCCTGACAAAGTCTGTTAACTTTGCATATCCGGCCAAGGTTGCCGGATAGCGAATAACTTGAACGTCGACTTGCTCACGAAGTTCCTTTAGCAATGGGTCAAATAATTCTCCTGTTCCATCCATGCCAGGAAGTAGCACCAATGTAAGCATAAATAGTGTTCGCAATCTGTAATGAATTCGTGTCGAGTCAAACCTATAAATAATTTAAATTACCGCTTAACTAATATCCAAGGCAACTTTGCCGTCCCTGCTCCATGTAAATTGCCTTTGATGAGAGTTGTTCCGTATAGCGGCTTCTTTCAGGAACTGGAGTACGCGTGTAAACAAATGCTCTGCGATCTTTCCCTGATACCATCGGTATGTGATTATCCCAACACCATTCCAGTACTTCCTGTGACTGAGTAACTGCTATCTCAGTCGCTGGATTGTCGATCAGAATATCCGCACTCCATGTATTGTCCCCGGAGCAGGTTCTGCTACACGCTGCGATTCTATTCATTGGGACCACGATTTTCTTATTGCTAATTGAACTTGGAAAGGTCGGATCTAGTTCCATTGCGTCCGCAGATAATCGAATGTCCATGGTTCCTTTATATTTGGAATACTTCCTATCTGGGCTAGTGAAGCCGACCGACGTAGGCGAGATGGCCTTAGTTTGAAGATAATTGGTCGATTTAAAGGCTGTTTCAAGATCACCGTATGGGTCCTGTTTAGCACCGATGAAATGGATCGCAAGAACAAATGATGCAATTCCAATTCCAACGACAGCTCCGGCGGGAATATTTGCAAGACGAAATGATCTGGATTGAACATGATCCGATGCATTTAGGTTGAAATTTGCATTTGATTGATCCTGATTTTGAGAGGAAGATTCGCGCCAGATTATTGCTGCGGTGTTTGCGATTTGGGAATAGCGAATCGCCTGAATCAAATAAATAACCGAAAGTATCAGTAACGCCATAAATCCAAAGCTTAGATCAACATGATCGGATAAATTAAAAAATGCAAATACTATGAATGCCAATGTAGTCCAATTTAAGCGGCCGGTTACGACCACATATCCCGATTCGGTATCCAGTCTTAGTACGCCGTGCATTATCGGCGTATATGTCATCATGCTTTTGAAAACTCGTTCACGAAACGCAAATTGAATCGGGTCAATCTCTTTTAATAAAAAATCGGGCCATATAGAACTCGGAATCCGTACCTCTATTTGTGCAATGGACGGAATAGGGGTTTCACGTTGATCGCACTTAATTTTTCTACGAAATACAACTATTCCATGCTGGAAATAGAAGGGCACAAGCATAAAGTTCAGTGCTAAATCGGTGAGTACAACGCAAATCAGAAGAAGAGTAGTTGGTGTCATGTATGTCTATTTTTGAATTTCAATTGCGTTAAATGATAGGTCGCGCCTCGCTTGAGTACGAGTTTTGGGCCGACACGGCTCTTTATGTACAAAACAGTAAGTTAGAAATTGAAAAATAGCAACTAAATCGCCTGATAATAGCGATAGGTACGTCGGGTTACCACTGTTTAAATATGGGGAATTTTTGCCACAGCCTTGCCACAATGAGTTGTGGCAAATGTGTTATTTGGAAGAGCTTACGGTAGCCTCTGGCTACCGTAAGTTATTGTTCTGGCGGAGAAACGGGGATTCGAACCCCGGGTAGGCTATGAACCTACACACGCTTTCCAGGCGTGCGACTTAAACCACTCATCCATCTCTCCTATCTCGCTACAGGCACCAAATTCTGTACCACTCGCGAAGCCAGCGATTATAGCAAAAAAACTTCGGTTGTTCACGATTTATTTCATTATGTTTTATGTCTCTAGCGCTGCTGGTTAAAGTTTTGGCGCAATTTGCCGATATATAGGAACGACGTAATGGAGAATTATCATGGACTTAGCTGCAGTTGCGAATGGGACATCAAACAATATTTCGGATGCTGGGGTTAGTCAGACTGTGGCACTTGATGTCCTAAAACAAGCGCTTAATATAGATCAGGAAAGTGCTACGGCATTAATTCAAGCAATCCCTCAAAGCCCGACAGTGCCGAATTTGCCTGCAAATTTGGGTAATCATGTCAACACGACGGCTTGACGGTGGATTGGAATCTTTAGTCCTCTATTGTTTAATCGCGTAACAATAAACCCGCACCAAAAAAGCGCAGCGTTGCACTATAACAGCGCTGCTTTGTTTTTATCCGTTAATTTGGACAAGCTGCAAGCTGGCGATTGTCCTGCTGTCTGGTAAGTATTTCCTCCCTCAGTTCTGCGTTTAATCGTATCTGCTCTGGCATGTGTTTTGCTCATGTACTTTAACGTGGCGCAATTATTATGTTATCTGTGCGGGGGGGTGTTTCTATGGCTATTATTCGTCAAGTTAATCAAGGATCAGTGCAATTATTAAGCGGATTGGTAGGCTTATTGCAAGACGTTGTGCATCATGGCGCATCGGTGGGTTTTCTTGCTCCGCTTGAGCAGGCCGAGGCGAATCGATATTGGCAAGGAGTCTTGGCTGATCTGGGTAGGGGTTTGGTGCTTTGGGTGGCTGAGCAAGATGGGATTGTGGTGGGCGCTATCCAGCTGGCGTTGTGCGGGCGCGCGAATGGCATGCATCGGGCCGATGTGCAAAAGTTATTTGTACATTCATTAAGCCGTGGCATAGGTATTTCATCGCAACTTTTGTATGCGTTGGAAGCTTTTGCTAAACAACAACGGCGTTCGTTGCTAGTGCTGGATACCGAGGCCGGTTCGCTGGCTGAAAAAATATATCAACATTGGAATTGGCAACGTGTTGGTGAAATTCCTGGTTATGCTGCTAGCCCTGACGGGAAGCTTATTTCAACCTGTTATTACTATAAGCAAGTGGCATTGGAGGATGATTAATGTACCTGTTTTTGAGTTGCTAGATTTGAAAATAATGCTTAGGCGTGTTGAATTGAAAAAACCGACTTTATTTAGCGCGATGTGTTGCGCTACTTCAGTCGGTTTTTCTAATGATTTAATTAAGCAGTGTTACTCGCGCACTTCTAAAGCCCGGTTTAAGCTCAGCGCAGCCAATGTGCAAACAGCGCCTGATAATAAATACAGGCTGACATAAGCTAGACCAAAATGCGCTGCCAGCCCAAGTGCTACTAAAGGTGCAAAGCCAGCACCCACTAACCACGAAATGTCGGAAGTTAATGCCGCACCGGTGTAGCGATATTTCAATGCAAAGTTAGCGGTTACTGCGCCGGCTGCCTGTCCGTAGGACAAACCAAGTAAGCCGAAGCCCAGCAAAATAAAGGCGTTTTGTTGAAATTCGCTGCCATCCATCAGCGTTGGGACAAAGCCACTTAATATCGCAATCAGCATTGCAAACGCGGCCAATGTGGTACGTCTTCCGAAGCGGTCAGAAATAATGCCGGACGCAACGATGCCGATTACCATGAAGCCTGCGCCGATGACTTGAACTTCCAGCACGTCGCTAATTGAGCGTGTCGAATATAAAGAAATCCAAGACAAAGGAAATACCGTAACCAAGTGGAATAATGCGTAGCTTGCGAGCGCAGCGAGTGCGCCGATCAGAATATTGCGACGTTGTGAGCGGCCCATTTCAATGACATTGGCTGGTTCTAGCTCGCGCTGTTCTAGCAAACGCGTGAATGCATCGGAAGAGACTAACTGGATGCGGGCAAAAACCGCGACTACGTTAATCGCAAACGCGACATAAAAAGGATAGCGCCAGCCCCATTCTAAAAAGTCTTGATTGGATAAGGTGGAGACTAAATAGGCAAATAAACTACCCGCCAACATAAACCCGACCGGCGCACCTAGTTGTCCCAGCATCGCGTACCAGCCGCGGCGGTGCGCTGGTGCATTTAAGGCTAGCAATGACGGTAATCCATCCCAAGAGCCGCCGATTGCAATACCCTGCCCGATGCGGAACAGGGCGAGCAACACAATAGCGTGGGCGCCGAGATCGGCGTAAGTGGGAAGAAATGCGATGCCGGCGGTTGATATGCCGAGTAAAAACAGGGCGATGGTGAGCTTGGCGACGCGACCAAAGCGTTGCTGGATCGCCATAAAAATGATGGTACCGAAAGGTCGTGCGATAAAGGCGAATGAAAAAATCACAAACGCATATAGCGCGCCTTCCAGTTTTGCTTCAAAGGGGAAGAAAACCGAGGGGAAAACTAAGACAGAGGCGAGGGCGTAGACAAAAAAATCAAAGTATTCAGAGGCACGACCAATAATAACGCCGATGGCGATCTCGCTTGGGGTGATGTCTGAATGGGCTTCGTGCTGCGATTTGTTATTAATTGCTGCGTTATTGCTGATAATTCCGGACATTTGTCATCTCCCATATTTTTTTAATCAATGGTTGCGTTGGCCCTTTCTTATCCAGCTAGCAAGGGTAGGACAATATGTCCAATCGCCAGCGCACCTTCGTCGTTGTACATTAGCACGTTTTGAATTGTTGGGATGGATTTTCCTGCATGAAACTCTTAAATGCTCGTCGCGGATTGTTGCTAGCCGCTGCCCTGTTATCTGGATGTAATACTGTTGTATTAAATCCTTCAGGTGACATGGCTGCACAACAAGGCCATTTGCTCATCGTAGCAACGCTATTAATGCTGTTAATTATCGTTCCGGTAATTGCATTAACTATTTTCTACGCATGGCATTATCGTAAAAATAATACTGCCGCCAAATATGAACCCGATTGGGATCACTCAACCAGGCTTGAGTTGATTATTTGGGGTGCGCCATTGCTGATCATTATCGCGCTCGGCACGATAACCTGGATTGGAACCCACACGCTCGATCCTTACCGAAAATTGTCGCGTCTGGATGCGCAGCGCCCAATTCCGGCTAACACTGAAACACTCACAGTAGAAGTGGTGGCTCTGGATTGGAAGTGGTTATTTATTTATCCGCAATTAGGTATTGCCACGGTTAATGAAATAGCTGCACCGGTGGATGTGCCAATCGAATTCAAAATTACGGCTTCTTCCATCATGAATTCGTTCTTTATTCCAGCTCTGGCCGGGCAGATTTATGCGATGCCGGGTATGCAAACGAGGCTGAATGCTGTGATTAATCAGCCAGGCGAATTTGACGGATTTTCAGCCAACTATAGCGGCGCTGGCTTTTCCGATATGAAGTTCAAATTTCATGGCATGACACACGCGGATTTTGATCTGTGGGTGCAAAAAATTAAGGCTGGTACTGAGACAGCTGGTGTGAAGGTCGATAGTAAATTAGATCGCAGCGTTTATGCGCAACTTGAACAGCCGAGCACACGCGATCCGATACGTCATTTTTCCTCTGTTGATGCAGATTTGTACCACGGTATTTTGAATCGTTGCCTTGCCGAAGGTTCGATTTGCATGGATGAAATGATGACAATGCATCACAAAATGAGCAGCACCAAAGGCCCTGATGCCATGAAGTTAGCACTGCTTCGTAAGAACGGTTTTGTTAATGAGATTTGCACTACCGCACCAATTGCTTCGGAAGGTAATAATGTTAGATCAAACTAATTGGCTGAAGCTGATCTTCGGTCGGCTCACATGGGATGCGATTCCCTTTCATGAACCCATTCTGGTTGTAACCTTTGCGATGATTGCGCTTGGTGGCTTGGCTGTTTTGGCTGCGATGACGTATTTCCGTTTATGGACACCATTATGGCGCGACTGGATTACCAGTATTGACCATAAACGGATCGGTATTATGTATATCGTCTTGGGTATCGTCATGCTGTTCCGCGGTTTTGCCGATGCATTGATGATGCGACTGCAACAGGCGCTTGCTTTTGGTGATGCGGCGGGTTACTTGCCACCGCACCACTACGATCAAATCTTTACTGCGCACGGCGTTATTATGATTTTCTTCGTCGCCATGCCATTAGTTACTGGCTTGATGAACTATGTCGTACCACTGCAAATTGGTGCACGCGATGTGGCATTCCCCTTCTTGAATAACTTCAGCTTCTGGATGACGACGTTCGGTAGCATGTTAGTCATGGTTTCCATGTTCGTTGGTGAGTTTGCCCGCACTGGCTGGCTCGCTTATCCGCCGTTGTCAGGCATATTAGCTAGTCCGGATGTGGGGGTTGATTACTATATCTGGTCATTGCAAATTGCCGGGGTCGGGACGTTGTTGTCAGGGGTTAACTTAATCGCGACCATCGTTAAAATGCGCGCACCTGGCATGACATTAATGAAAATGCCGGTATTCGTTTGGACTTCTTTGTGTACCAACGTGTTAATCGTGGCTGCTTTCCCAGTGTTGACTGCCGTGTTAGCAATGTTGTCGTTAGACCGTATGGTTGGAACTAACTTCTTCACTAACGACATGGGCGGCAACGCCATGATGTACGTGAACTTGATCTGGATCTGGGGGCACCCTGAAGTTTATATTCTGATTCTGCCGGCCTTTGGTGTGTTCTCCGAAGTGGTTCCTACTTTCTGTAGCAAAAAGCTGTTTGGTTACACTTCCATGGTTTACGCCAGCGTGGTGATTACTATTTTGTCTTACCTGGTTTGGTTGCATCACTTCTTTACCATGGGCTCCGGCGCTAGCGTGAACTCGTTCTTTGGTATCACCACCATGATTATTTCGATTCCAACCGGCGCAAAAATATTCAACTGGTTATTTACCATGTATCGCGGCCGGATTCGTTTTGAATTACCGATGATGTGGACAATTTCTTTCATGATTACCTTCGTCATTGGCGGTATGACTGGCGTATTGTTGGCAGTTCCACCAGCTGACTTTATGGTGCATAACAGCCTGTTCCTGATCGCGCATTTCCATAACGTGATTATCGGTGGCGTTGTGTTCGGTATGTTTGCCGGTATTAACTACTGGTTCCCGAAAGCGTTCGGCTACAAGCTCGATACGTACTGGGGTAA
This sequence comes from Solimicrobium silvestre, assembly GCF_002976435.1. Taxonomy (GTDB): domain Bacteria; phylum Pseudomonadota; class Gammaproteobacteria; order Burkholderiales; family Burkholderiaceae_D; genus Solimicrobium; species Solimicrobium silvestre. Next base: position 47,514 of record NZ_PUGF01000011.1, read on the forward strand.
ATGGTCATTCTGGTTGTGGACGATTGGTTTCTACGTTGCCTTTATGCCGTTGTATGTACTCGGTTTAATGGGTGTGACACGTCGTTTGAGTCACTTTGATGATCCGTCATTCCAGATATGGTTCCAGATCGCCGCAGTCGGCGCCGTAATGATCTTGTTCGGTATTCTGTGTTTTGTTGTGCAATTAGTGGTCAGTTATATCCGTCGTGAATCACTGCGTGATGTGACAGGTGACCCGTGGGGCGGCCGCAGCCTTGAATGGTCTACTTCGTCACCACCACCATCGTACAACTTTGCATTCACGCCTTTTGTGCATGCAAAAGATGCGTGGCACGATATGAAAAGCGCAGATTATGTGCGCCCATTAACTGGCTTCACATCCATTCATATGCCGAAAAATACTGCTGCCGGTTTTATTATTGCTGGACTCAGTGCAGTGGTTGGTTTTGGTTTGATCTGGCAAATGTGGCTGGTGGCGGGCTTCGGCTTTGCTGCGATGCTGGCAGCTATCATCATCCATACCTTTAATTACAAACGCGATTACTACATCTCGGCCGACGAAGTTATTCGTGTCGAAGGTGAACGCACTCAACTATTGAATAGCCATGTCTGAGATAACTCCTTCATTTGCTGGCGCGAGTTCTGGCGCCAACCCAAGTTCGCGCTTCTATGTGCTAGAGCATCATCCTGAAAACGGTACGCTGCTCGGCTTCTGGCTCTATTTAATGAGCGATTGCCTGGTGTTTGCCTGCCTGTTTGCAACCTATGCGGTATTAGGCCGCAACTATGCGGGCGGCCCAACCGGCGCGGAATTATTTGATTTGCCGCTTGTGGCATTAAATACGGCGTTCTTGTTAGTGTCGTCTATTACTTACGGTTTTGCGATGCTGGAAATGCAGCGTAAAAAAATGCGTACTACTTTAATCTGGTTGGCCATTACCGGAATTCTCGGTGCTTGCTTCCTCAGCTTGGAATTATATGAATTCGTGCACTTAATTCATGAAGGTGCCGGACCACAGCGCAGCGGATTTTTGACTTCATTTTTCGCCTTGGTAGCAACCCACGGTTTGCACGTTACTTTCGGTATTATCTGGTTAATTACCTTGATGTTTCAGGTTGGACGTCATGGTTTTACGACAGAAAATAACCGTCGTTTGATGTGCTTGTCCATGTTCTGGCACTTTTTGGATGTCGTCTGGATTGGCGTCTTTACCTTTGTCTACCTGATGGGAGTATTGCCATGAGCGCACACAGCCACGACCAACATCATCAGCATCACGATAGCCACGAACTTCACGCCGACCACGGCAGCCTTAAAAGCTATGCAACCGGCTTTATTTTGGCGGTGATATTAACCGCTATTCCATTCTGGTTAGTGATGGGTAACGTATTTGAAAAATCAAGCACAACCGGGTTCGTCATTTTGGGTTTTGCCGCAGTACAAATTGTGGTTCATATGATTTATTTCCTTCATATGAATACCAAATCCGAAGGCGGTTGGTCTATGCTGGCGCTGATTTTTACTGGTATTTTGGTGATTATTATGATGAGTGGTTCGCTGTGGGTGATGTACCACCTTAACCATAATATGATGCCGGGCATGATGACAGAAACAAGAACTGAAACTGTGCCGGAGTCGATTGCAAAGCCGGCGGGGTTACCAATCACCTTGCCAACCGCATTACCAACTGCAGCGCCAACCCCGGCAGAGCCGGCTAGTACCGCGCAGTAGTGCCATGACATTGCAAAAAAACGGCACGCCAGGAGCAGCTACTTTGCCTGAACCTGGCGTGACCGGGCAAGACGATATTACGCGCTCACGCTCTATGCTACGGATAGTTTCCGTAACCGTGTGCGCAACACTCATTTTTGCCTGTTTTACATCGCTGGGAATCTGGCAAATCCAACGTCTATTTTGGAAGCGCGCTTTAATTGAGCGAGTTGAACAACGGGTGCACGCGCCAGCTGTTGCTGCACCAACTCCAGATAACTGGTCTGAAATTAAAGCAACAAAAGATGAATACCGGCATGTGAGTTTGAGTGGTATTTTTCTGCATAAATTCACTACACCGGTTAAAGCTGTAACCGGTTTGGGTGATGGCTTTTGGCTATTAACGCCACTACTCTGCGCTGATGGCAGCGTCGTCATTATCAATCGTGGCTTTATTCCGACCAAGGAATTTAACTCGACAGCCACAAACTCCCTTCCCAATTCTGATCCACTTCTGGTATCCGGTTTATTGCGTATGAACGAACCTGGCGGTGCATTTTTGCGCCACAACAATCCGGCTGAAAATCGCTGGTTTTCCCGCGATGTTGTGGCGATCGCGGCCGTACATCATTTATCGCCAGTTGCACCTTATTTTGTTGATGAAGGTGCGCTAGCTGGTCATGCTCAGCAATCAAGCCCTGCTGCATATCCAATCGGCGGCTTAACGATGATTTCCTTTAGTAATAATCACTTGGTTTATACTCTTACCTGGTTTGCGCTGGCATGTATGGTTGCTGGCGCTGGCTTTTGGGTCGTGTGCGGAGAATTGCGCCTGCGGTAGGCTGCCCCAAAGTCATCTCAACTTCTACAACCCGAATGATTGAACGTGACCAACAGAGTGAAAATAAACCGGCTGATTGATATTTTTGCAAGCGCAGAAAAGCGCTGGAAAATTGCCATCAACTACGTCAACAATGTTGGTCACAACAACATGTTGCGGCTGATTCAATTGCGCTGGCTAGCGGTGATTGGGCAAATCAGCACCATCATCATCGCCAAATTCGTCCTGCATATCCACCTCCCAACACCGGACATGTTGACAATCATTGCCTGCCTGATTGCCTTTAATATCGGCAGCACACTACGTTGGCAAGAATCGGTTACGGTGACGAATGGTGAGTTATTTTTTGCGCTATTCGTGGACGTAATTATGTTGACGGGGCAGCTGTATCTGAGCGGCGGAACTAATAACCCCTTTATATTTTTATATTTATTGCAGGTGATTATTAGCGCCATGTTGCTGGAGTCATGGTCAACCTGGTTCATCATCGCAATTACCAGTGTGTGCATAGCCGGTTTGTCGGAGTTTTACGTTCCCGTCGAATTCCCGTACGGGGATGAGGGTATATACAATTTGTACGTGCAGGGTTTGATCATTTGTTTTGTACTGGATGCCGCCTTACTGACATTTTTCATTAATCGCATTAGCGCGAATCTGCGCGCAGGTGAAGCACAGCTAGCCGATCTTCGGCAACGGGCCGCCGAGGAAGATCATATTGTGAGGATGGGTTTGTTGGCATCTGGCGCGGCGCATGAACTCGGGACTCCATTAGCGACACTTTCGGTGATTTTGGGTGATTGGCAGCACATGCCGCAATTTACTTCGAACGAGGAATTGCGGCAAGAAATCGACGTGATGCAAGCGCAGTTGTTTCGCTGTAAAAATATCATTAGTGACATTCTTCTTTCAACCGGCGAAGTGCGCGGCGATTCTTCTGCAAAGACGACACTTAACACCTTTCTAAATACTCTGGCTGAAGAATGGGGCAATACACGGCCAGCTAATTCGTTTGTATTTGAAAATCATATTGGTGAAGATATTCCCGTGGTCTTTGATTCGTCCTTGAAGCAAATGATTTATAACGTGCTCGATAACGCTGCAGAAGCTTCGCCTGCTTGGGTGAAACTGCAAGCGAGCTATGAAGTGGATATCTTGACGTTGGTGGTAACCGATATCGGCCCCGGTTTTTTACCGGAGATGTTGACGCAATTCGGCAAGCCTTATCAGTCCAGCAAAGATCGTCCTGGCCGAGGATTAGGTTTGTTCTTTGCTGTGAATGTGGCGCGAAAATTAGGCGGCAAGGTGGATGTGAGTAATTATAAAAATAAAGATGGAAACGTGGGTGGCGCTTCTGTGCAGATGACTTTACCGCTTTCTGCAATCCATCTGAAAACTAGTGTGAATGAAGGAAATAAGCAATATGACGTCTAATCGCTTATTGCTGATTATTGAAGATGACGCGGCATTCTCGCGCACTTTGGCTCGCTCATTTGAGCGACGTGGCTACACAGTTATTTGCGCGGCTAATTTAGAACAGGCCAAGGCTTTGCTGCAAGAACATACACCCAACTACGCGGTGGTTGACTTGCAGTTGCATGGACATACTTCGGGTTTATCCTGCGTTCAAATGTTGCATAACCATGATGCAGCGATGCTAATCGTGGTGCTGACCGGCTTTGCCAGTATCGGCACTGCGGTTGAAGCCATTAAGCTGGGTGCTTGTCAGTATTTGGCTAAACCGTCCAATACCGATGACATTGAAGCGGCCTTCGGACATGTGGCTGGCAGCGCCGAAATTGAACTGACAAATCGGGTCAGCTCAATTAAAACGCTGGAGTGGGAGCGGATTCACGAAGTACTTACCGAAACTAACTTCAATATTTCTGAAGCGGCGCGCCGTTTGGGAATGCATCGTCGCACCTTGGCACGTAAACTGGAAAAACAGCGGGTTAAATAAGTTGGCGTGAGCTGTAGATCTAGCGAGTGAAATTCATGATTTAAGGTTGGTCGGGTCGAGTAAGTCGGCCATGTGCCATATGTTATACTGCGTGCCCGAATGTGAGCATATTTCCGCGTAAAAACCTCTTGGAAAGCGCTTTTCAATACAAACTTCCATTATTCAATCAGCTGCTCATGCCATCTCAGTCCGTTGTGTACCATCCATCTGTCGTTATTTTAGAATACCAAGGCGTGCGTTCGCTTTGCTTTGAGCGGGATGGCGATGGTGTTATGGCATTGCAAGGCGCAATGCGGATGGCGATGCCGGATCAAATTGAGCTGGAATATGTACAGCAAATGATGATGTGGATGCTATTCAACGATGCTCCAAAACATATCGTGCAGCTTGGATTGGGCTCGGCCGCGTTGACTAAATTTTGTTATCGGCGTTTTCCTGCGGCGCAGATTAGTGCCGTTGAGCTGAACCCTAAAGTGATTGCTGCTTGCCATGAGCATTTTAAATTGCCACCGAATGATGCGCGTTTAAATGTAATGGCAATGAACGCGCTGGAGTTTGTTTTGAATCCAGCTAATCACGCCAGCCGGGATATTTTGCAGGTCGATTTATATGACGCCCAAGCGCTAGAGCCGGCACTGGGAAGTGTGGAGTTTTATCAGTCCTGCGCTAATTGCCTGTCTGAAAACGGCATGATAACGGTGAATTTATTTTGTGATGGCGATACAGAAAACAGTGCCTACGCAGACAATTTGCAAGCGATTCAAGCGGCCTTTGATGCAGTAGTCTGGTTGCCCGAAGTGCATGATGCCAACGTGGTAGCACTAGCCTTTAAGCGCGCTCCGGCAATTGATTTTTCAGTGCTCTATGAACGTGCGGTAGATATTCGATCTAACATGAAACTACCTGCACCAGTTTGGGTGAATGGCTTGAAAGAATGGATGGGTGCGGAGGAGTAACTGGAAGTTGCTTGCGTCATTGCGACTAGAATCAATCGCAATGACGCCATATAGAATTAGTTAGTGATCGCGTGACGATAAGTTACCATTGTCAACCCGCACCAAATCACCACTACGCCAGCGCTGTGTGCTCAATATGAAACGCTGTTTAGTGCCATCTTCCATACGCACGATAACTTCATAAGTCGTGGTTGTATGGGTATTTTTTTCAACCGCATTGCCAGCCAAACCGCCGCCAATAGCGCCCGCAACAGTTGCCAAAGTACGGCCGTTACCGCCACCAACTTGATGTCCAAGTACGCCACCTAGCAATGCGCCAACTCCAGCACCTATGCCGCTAGCGGGGGCTTGTTGTTGAATGGTGCGAGTTGTTTCCACCACGCCACAATTAGGGCAAGGCGGTGGTGCTGGCGGTGCGATCGGTTCAGGGTTTGCATTAGCCTGACTGACTTGATTGTCGGCGTATATTGGAGCATTGGAACCGGATGTATAGGTAGGTTTTGCTGTTGGTTTTTTAGCCGCAGTTTTAGTTGTTGATGCAGGTGTTTCTGCAGCCGTTGAAGCACTGGCGGAATCCGTTACAGGAGCAGAAGTTGCAGTTTCAGCAGCCGCAGTTGTAGTAGCTTCCGGCGTTGCACTTTTGCTGAAGTTAGGAAGTACCCCCGTCATTGCAGCAACCCCGGTTAAGCTGACCAAAATTACAGCCGCCGCCGCAGCGATTGCTAGTGGGTGAAGTTTTGAGGCTTTGTTATCGACGTCCATGCTGCATCCTAATAAAAATGATGATTAAAGTATCGGCATTATCGCCGTAAAACGAAATTGGAATAATGTTTCAGCTGTAAGATAGTGTAATTAGAATGAACTTAAATGCTGTTCCAATAATATTTTGCTTATAAATCACCCGATGAGCCTTATTCAACACTCTTTTTTGTAGAGTTTCAATCAATGACAACACTCTTCCCAACTGCACATTTCATCAAGGAAATAGGTCGCGGCGTCAAAGGCGCGCGTAGCCTGTCGCAAGCGGATGCAGGTGAATTATTTAATGCTATGTTGCATGGGCAAGTCAGTGATTTGGAGCTTGGTGCAATTTTATTGGCGATGCGGATTAAGGGTGAATCCGTTGCCGAAATTGCCGGTTTTTTAGAGTCGGCAGAAAAATCTTTTCAACTGCTTCAGGCGCCAAATTCTGCAGATTGTGAATACGCGCCGATTGTTATTCCCAGTTATAACGGAGCACGCCGCGTGGCGAATTTAACGCCATTACTAGCCATGTTATTGGCACGCGCTGGCGCACCCGTATTGGTGCATGGCGTGCAAAAAGACGCTGGACGAGTAACTAGTGCGGAAATTTTTCAGGAGCTGGGCATAGCAGCAAGTTCCAGTCTTGAGCAAGCAGAGCAGCAATTAAATCAACCCCAGCCTGTATTCATGCCGATTGAAATTTTAGCGCCACGCTTAGCCCAGATGCTGGCATTGCGACGTATTTTAGGTGTGCGAAATTCAACACATACGCTGGTTAAGATCATGCAGCCATTTGTGCAGCCGGCATTGCGCTTAACGTCGTATACGCACCCTGAATATCTGAGTATGTTGAGCGACTATTTTGCCAATGCCGCTGATCCAGCTCGCGGCGATGTGTTTTTAATGCGTGGCACAGAAGGTGAAACGGTCGCGAATACGAAAAAAGTGCAACAAATTGCATGGTTTCATGCGGGACAAAAAAACACCTTAATCGAAGCAGAGCATGGCACGGATTTGGCGTTGACGGTTCCTGTTGACGCAACAGTAACAGCGCTCTGGATAAAAGAGGTATTGGCAGGAAGAGAGTCGGTGCCGGAAAACATTGCTGAGCAAGTCCGGCATTGCTTAAGTGTTGCAAAACGCCTGAAGGCCTTAGTTTAAGTAGTAAAATCGCGCAATAATTTTTGAATTAAAGGTAATAGTTAGTGGTTAAGCAAATAGATGTAGTAGTAATTGGCGCTGGTGCAGCCGGTTTAATGTGTGCGGCAGTAGCAGGGCAGCGCGGTCGTCGTGTTGTGCTAATCGACCATGCGAGCGTACTCGCGGAAAAAATTCGCATCTCAGGTGGTGGGCGCTGCAATTTCACTAACTTGTATGCCGGCCCGCAAAATTTCTTATCTGAAAATCCGCATTTCTGTAAAAGTGCCTTGGCGCGTTACACCCCGCAAGATTTTATAAGTTTGATGAAACGCTATGGCATTGCTTACCATGAGAAGCATAAAGGCCAATTGTTTTGCGACGGTTCTGCTGAGCAAATTATTAGTATGTTAAAAGCGGAATGTCTGGCTGGCGGCGTTGAAATGTTGATGCCGTGCAAAGTGCAGCAGTTATCCCATGACGGGGCGCAATTTAAACTCCAAACCGATCACGGCGAAATGCAGGCTGCCAGCGTAGTGATTGCTACTGGCGGTTTATCGATCCCGAAAATCGGCGCAACCGACTTTGCTTACCGCATTGCCAAGCAATTTGATTTGCCAATCATTGCACCTGTTCCGGCTTTAGTGCCGCTGACCTTTGATGCGGAAAGTTGGCAGGCATTTGTGCCGCTGGCTGGAATTGCCCTGGAAGTCGAGATTGAAACCGGGGTTAAAAAGCAGCGCGGTCACTTCCGTGAAGATCTGTTGTTTACGCACCGCGGTTTATCGGGACCAGCAGTGCTGCAAATTTCGAGCTACTGGAAAGAGAATACTGAAATACGTATTAATTTATTGCCGGAAGTTGAACTAGCCGATCAGTTAATCCATGAAAAATCAACCAGCCGTAAAAATCTGGGTAATGTATTAGCGCAATACTTACCAAGCAGATTGGCGGAAGGCTGGTTGCAAGTGGGTGCTTACCAATCCGACCAACGCGTAGCTGATATGCAAGATAAAACCTTACGCGCCTTGGGTGACTCCATTAATAACTGGAAAATTACCCCTAACGGTTCTGAGGGCTATAGAAAAGCCGAAGTAACGCGTGGCGGAATAGATACCCGCGCCTTGGCTCAGCAAACCATGATGGTAAATAAAGTACCCGGCTTATATTTTATTGGCGAAGCTGTTGATGTGACGGGCTGGTTGGGCGGTTATAACTTCCAATGGGCGTGGGCTTCAGGGGTGGCAGCGGGGCAGGCTGCATAGTGCTTGCTTATATTTCTTGCATGCATTGTTATTTGGGTTGTGGGGTTTCTGCACAATATTCATGCAAAGTTCTTCCATTGTTGAAGTTAGTCTGATAGAATCTCGTTCTTCCTATAAATTCTTGGCTTGAGCTTACATGACCACCATTCGCCTTAAAGAAAACGAACCGTTTGAAGTCGCAATGCGTCGCTTCAAGCGCACTATTGAAAAAACAGGTCTTTTGACTGAATTGCGCGCTCGCGAATTTTACGAAAAGCCAACGGCTGAACGTAAACGCAAATTAGCCGCCGCGGTTAAGCGTCATTACAAACGTATTCGTAGTCAGCAATTGCCTAAAAAAATGTACTAAGAGATGTCTGCAATACATGTCGATTTTTCGGCATGGCATCATCAGTATAAATTAGTAGTAAATTGTAGCTAACATGCCCGCTCCGGTTTTTCCGCGGCGGGTTTTGTCATTTATTTTATTGTCGTTCAATTGGAGTAGCTCATGAGTTTAAAAGAACAAATCACCGAAGACATGAAGAATGCAATGCGCGCCAAAGAAACTGCAAAGTTAGGCACGATTCGTTTGATCACTGCCGCAATGAAGCAAAAAGAAGTGGATGAGCGGATTGAATTGAATGACACGATGGTGCTGGCGATTATTGAAAAAATGATCAAACAGCGCAAAGATTCTATTTCCCAGTTTGAAGCCGGTGCGCGTCAAGATTTGGCTGATATTGAAAAAGCCGAATTGGTAATTTTGTCCGCTTATATGCCTGCTGCAATGTCTGATGCTGAAATCGCACTAGAAGTTGCTGCTGCCGTTGCAGAAGTTAATCCAACTGGCCCGCAAGACATGGGTAAAGTGATGGCAATAGTTAAAGCCAAATTGGCTGGTCGTGCTGACATGACTGTGGTTTCTGGTTTGGTCAAAGCGGCGCTAACCAAATAATCCCCTGTAATTTGTGAATAAGCCGTAAATACACTGTGATACCACAATCCTTTATTGCCGATTTAATCGCCCGCGTCGACATTGTCGAGGTGGTGGGTCGCTACGTGCAACTCAAAAAAGGTGGTGCGAATTTCATGGGCTTATGCCCTTTCCATAACGAAAAATCCCCTAGTTTTACGGTGAGCCCAACCAAACAGTTTTATCACTGTTTTGGTTGCGGCGCGCATGGTACGGCGATTGGTTTTTTGATGGAGTATTCCGGTCAGGGCTTCGTCGAAGCAATTAAAGATTTAGCGCAAAGCCACGGCATGGTGGTACCTGAAAATGATCAGATGCCACCGTTGCAACGCGCCGAAATACAGGCTAAAAGCCTTGCTTTAAGCGAAGCAATGACGCGCGCAAGTGATTATTATCGTCGTCAATTAAAAGTAGCCCCAACCGCCATTGCTTATTTGCAGGGACGCGGTTTAAGTGGCGAAATCGCAGCCAAATTCAGCCTGGGCTATGCGCCTGAAGGTTGGGATAATTTGCGCCAGGAATTCAATGATTATGACGAGCCAGCATTGGCGGAATCCGGCATGGTCATCGATAAAGAAGGTGAAGATGGCGGCAGACATAAGCGCTACGATCGCTTCCGTGACCGGGTCATGTTCCCAATCAAAAACACCAAAGGCCAAGTGATTGGATTCGGTGGTCGCGTGATGGGTAGTGGCGAGCCTAAATACTTGAATTCACCGGAAACGCCCTTATTTCAAAAGGGCTACGAATTGTACGGTTTGTTTGAAGCCCGACAAGCGATTCGTGATGCTGGTTATGTATTGGTAACAGAAGGTTATATGGACGTGGTTGCTCTTGCGCAAATGGGTTTCCCGCAAGCGGTGGCAACGTTAGGAACTGCTTGCACTCCTATGCATGTGCAAAAATTATTACGCCAGACCGACCAGGTGATTTTTAGTTTTGACGGTGATTCGGCCGGGAGGCGCGCAGCGCGACGCGCCTTGGATGCCTGTATGCCGCTGGTGAATGACAGTAAGACGATTAAGTTTTTATTCTTGCCAACTGAGCATGATCCGGATAGTTATATTCGTGAGTATGGTGCTGAAGTATTTCACCAAATAGTGCAAGATGCGATGCCGCTTTCCCAATTTTTGTTGAATCTGGTCAGTCAGGACAATGATTTAACTACTTTGGAAGGAAGGGCTCATACCCAGTTTGAAGCCAAACCGGCTTTGCAGGCAATGGTGCCTTCCAGTTTGCGTTTGCAAATTGTGCGTGGTTTAGCGCAGCTAACGCAAACGACGCCGATGGAAATTGAAACCATGTTTGAGCTGGAGCAGCCGGTAGCAAGAGTTAGAGTCGCGCCGCCGAGAGTTAAGCGCAATGCGCCGATGGGCTTAGAGCGGCAGATGATGCGCATTATTTTGGCGCACCCGCCATTGGCAGCGTTAATGGATGCAAATGCACTCCTGGCTGCGGCTGAATTGGCGCCGGACGGTGCGCAAATGTTGAATCAATTGGTGAGTGCTGCTCAAGCTATGGGCAAGCAAGCCCAATTTGCCGCTTTATCTGATCATTTGCGAAATATTAATGCAGACTTTGATGAGTTGATTATGGAAATTGCCAAGCAAAGCGAAACCGATGCAGAGCTGTGTGGTCTTGAGCTGACTTGGGCAATCCGGAATATGAAAATGCAGCAAATCAAGGCCGAGCAAGTTCAATTGACTAATCGCGGCTTGCAGGGCGAATCAGACAAGCTGCGTTTTTACGAATTAAAAAGGCAGTTAGATGAGATAAATCGTCAAAATAGTGACGAAATAGCTTTACGTTAATGGTGGAATCTGTTCCTAGAGAAAAACCACTTTTAGTGCTATAATAATAGGCTTACGTTTTTAGGCGTAGGTGTTACTTTTGCGGATTGGTAGTGGGAAATTGCATGTAAATTAAGTGGTTGATAGTGATTTTGGTGTTGATTCGTTGTTTTGTTATTCAGTAGTTGAAGGTAGTTGAAGGTAATTGAGTAGGTTGTTAAATTCAGTGAGCGTTATGCTCTTTCGAGTAACCCTTGATTTTGATTCAATGGCTAAAGCATGAAGAAACCCGCAAAACCCCAAGTAGATTTCAAAGCAAAAAAATCCAGTGCAACAGAAAAAAAAGCTGCTAATCTGAATTTAGGATCTGCCTTAAAAAAGACTGCAAATAAGGCTCCAACTAAGCCAATAAGTAAGGCTGTAAATAGGTCTGTAATTCAGCCTGCAAGCAAGGCTGCAACTAAGGTAGTTGCACCTCAGAAAACTGCAAAAGCGATTACAGCTACCAAGGTTGTAACTAAAGCAGTAACTAAAGCAGTAACTAAGAAAGTAACTCCGGCAGTTACTGCTAAACCGGAAGTAAAAAAAGCCGTTAATAAAGCAACTGCGAAACCAACTGCTCCAGCGGTTAAAAAGACTAATCCTGTTGGTCAGCATGCGACAAAAATAACAGTTAATAAGGCGTCATTAAATAAATTAAGCACCGCGGTTGTCGTTAAAAAGCCCGGTAATGTAGTAAAAAAAGCGGAACCAGCAGTGGTAACGGCGACCGCCAAAAAAACCACTTCAAGTTCTAAGCAGAACGCACCGGCAGTTTCTAGCGTGCAAGTTAAAGCATCAGCGTTAAAAAGTGATTTAAAGACAGTGATTAAGCCTATCAAGACTTCAGCAAAAGCTGAAAAAGCGCAAGAGACTCCGGAAACGCGTATTACTTCTAACGCGCCGGTCGTCAACCAAACTACAGACGCTGCCCTGTTAGCGGCAATTGATACGTCTGGTTATATTCTGCCTGGCGTAAAAGTGCCTGGGCGTCGTGGCCGCAAGCCAAAAGAATATCAGCCCGAAAATGAAGAGATGGCAGCCTTAAATGCTGTTGAACGTGCTGAGTTAAAAGCCGTCGACAAAGCTAAGGCAAAAGATCGCAAAGCAAAAGAAAAAGCATTATTAAAAGATGCATTTTCTGCTGACACAGAAGCGACTGAAGAAGAGTTGGAACGTCGCCGTCAGAAGCTTAAAGCCCTGATTAAAATGGGTAAAGATCGCGGCTATTTAACGTATGCCGAGATCAACGATCACCTTCCTGAAAACATTGTCGATCCTGAAGCGATCGAAGGTATTATCGGTACCTTCAATGACATGGGTATTGCCGTTTACGAGCAAGCTCCCGATGCTGAAACGTTGCTCTTATCGGATAACGTTGTACAGGTAACGAGTGACGATGATGACGCTGAAGCAGCGGCTGAAGCAGCGCTTTCAACTGTTGATTCCGATTTTGGTCGCACCACTGATCCAGTCCGTATGTATATGCGTGAAATGGGTTCGGTTGAGCTGTTGACGCGCGAAGGCGAAATCGTCATCGCGAAAAAAATCGAAGAAGGTTTGAAAGACATGATTCAAGCCATTTCTGCATGTCCTACGACCATTGCAGAAATCTTGTTGTCCGCTGATCGTATTGCTAATGATGAAATCAAAATTGACGAAATCGTAGATGGTTTAGTCGATATGAATGCGGAAGACATTTCGGTCGTCGTGGTCGCAGCTAGTGTTGCTGAGGAAGAAGACGAGGAAGACGAAGAAGACGAAGAAGAGGAAGAGGAAGAGGAGGGTGCTAGTGCTGCTGGTGCTGCTGGATATTCAGCCGAGCAATTAGAGCAATTAAAGCGCGATGCTTTAGCTAAATTTGCTACCATCGCAACCCAATTTGAAAAAATGCGTAAAGCATTTGAAAAAGAAGGTTATAACTCTAAGCCTTACACTAAAGCGCAAGAAATCATTTCTCACGAATTATTGGGCATGCGGTTTACTGCCAAAGTCGTTGAAAAATTATGCGACACTTTACGCGGTCAAGTAGATGAAGTGCGTCATGTGGAAAAACAGATTTTAGATGTTGTTGTGAATCGTTGCGGTATGTCGCGCGCGCACTTCATCAAAGTTTTTCCTGGCAATGAAGTTAATTTGAACTGGGTTGAAGGCGAAGTAAATGCTGGACACGCTTATAGCGCGATTTTGGGACGAAATGTCCCAGCAGTTCAGCAGTTGCAGCAAAAATTAATTGATCTGCAAATGCGCGTAGTGTTGCCTTTGATTGATCTGCGCGGCATCAATAAAAAGATGTCTGCCGGTGAAATGAAAGCACGTCGCGCCAAGCGTGAAATGACAGAAGCTAACTTGCGTCTGGTTATTTCTATCGCTAAAAAATACACTAACCGTGGTTTGCAATTCTTGGACTTGATCCAAGAAGGTAATATCGGTTTGATGAAGGCCGTAGATAAGTTTGAATATCGTCGCGGTTATAAGTTTTCAACGTACGCAACATGGTGGATTCGTCAGGCGATTACGCGTTCAATCGCTGATCAGGCCCGCACGATTCGTATTCCTGTACACATGATTGAAACCATCAACAAAATGAATCGTATTTCACGACAAATTTTGCAAGAAACTGGGGCAGAACCTGATCCAGCGACCTTGGCAATTAAAATGGAAATGCCGGAAGATAAAATCCGCAAAATCATGAAAATTGCCAAAGAGCCGATCTCAATGGAAACCCCAATTGGTGATGACGATGATTCCCATCTCGGCGATTTCATCGAAGACAATAATACCTTAGCTCCAGCGGATGCGGCATTGCATGCTTCCATGCGCAACGTGGTGAAAGACGTTTTGGATTCACTCACACCACGTGAAGCAAAAGTTTTGCGTATGCGTTTTGGCGTAGAAATGTCAACCGACCATACCCTAGAAGAAGTGGGTAAACAGTTTGACGTGACACGCGAACGGATCCGCCAAATAGAAGCAAAAGCGCTCCGTAAGTTGCGTCACCCATCGCGTTCTGACAAGCTAAAGAGCTTCCTAGAAGGTAATTAATCGGTTACAATAACTGCCGTTTTACGGTGGTTATTGTCTCTTCCGATAAGCTTTTGGGTTTTAGTTTTTAAGCTGAGCCGGATTGAAATCATCGGATCAAAAAACTAGTAAGAAATTGGGCCTCTAGCTCATGTTGGTTAGAGCAGCGGACTCATAATCCGTTGGTACCGTGTTCGACTCACGGGAGGCCCACCAGAATTGAGTAGTAAAAAAGGGGTTACGTTTATTCGTAACCCTTTTTTTTATTTGAAACTTATGGAAGGCTCAACGAAGGTGCATCAGAGATTTAACTGTGCAAACGGTTAATGCATTGAATAAGATCGCGATAGGACAAATGCGATCAGTGATCGGTTTTAGCTTAGTCAAAAAGTTAGAAATCCAAATTCACAAATCCAAGAATAATCGACCCGGCAATCGGCCATTGCAAAATACAACAGAGTTGCAATTAATTGTGATGTCTGCGGTCGTTCAAAATGCCTTAAATAGGGCATATCCAAAATTGCCAAGCTTCTATAAGCTTGCACCTCAGAATTATCATCAATTCAACTCGTTGTAGTTCAATTATAATTGTTAATGTTTTGCAACTTTCCGAAAAAATCGACTTTGCAAGTGAACAAGAACAGTTAGTTCGATATGAACTTCATTTGTTTCTCTTATATTGGCTTAAAAGTGAATTACATTAAAATAATAGCAATAGCTCTGATCTCAATCTTAATCGCAGTTGGAGGTACGCTTTTTTATCGCTCCAAGTCATCGAATAACGCGATCATTCCGATGAATTCCTCGGCAAACGATGCTGCGCTTGAGAATAAATTCAAAGAAATATTGTCCAATTACCGAAAAATAATAGTTCTTGTCGCTGACGAAGACAAACTGTCAAAACCAGAACTGGATGCGAGCATAAGAATCGGCCAGGAAGTGTTTCATGAAAATCAGGAAAAAATCGCTGAAGTGGAAAGAACTTTAGATTCGTTCGTGACCTCCACCCAGACTACCCGTTTTGAAACTACTAATCGCTTGCTTGATTATGTTGAGTCGGACAATACGCTGTTTGATGCTGATCGCCTTGCATTCAAAGATGTGCTTGCTTCATTGCAGACATCGGTGACAAAAGATACCTCGCTAACAGCAATTAAGATGCATAAGCGCATCTCAGAGGATCTGGAAGCGTTAAACGAAATTGAGCACAATTATGAAAAGGAAATGGGGCAAATATTTAGTCACTTTGAACAACGCGGAATCGTTCTGAAAAGAGAAAAATGGGATACCTATGTGGCTCATTTAAAGCAGTTGTATTCGCGGGAAAAGATACTCAAGGACTATGGAACAGTACTGCCAGCAGCCATAAAAACCGAACCTGTCGTTGGGGTGCCTGAAAACAGTAAACCGGAAGGAGAGATCTTCGGTAATAAGCTTCCGCCAAAAACGATCGTGTTAACATTCGATGACGGGCCACATAAGCAATACACGGAAGAAATA
Organism: Solimicrobium silvestre; assembly: GCF_002976435.1. Taxonomy (GTDB): domain Bacteria; phylum Pseudomonadota; class Gammaproteobacteria; order Burkholderiales; family Burkholderiaceae_D; genus Solimicrobium; species Solimicrobium silvestre. The sequence continues at coordinate 63,433 of NZ_PUGF01000011.1, forward strand.
GCCGCCATCCTGAAGCAGTATGATGCGCCGGCAGTTTTTTTTAACGTCGGTCAAAATTTAGGTTCAGTTGATGCCAATGGCACCGCAAAATTATCACCTGCTGCCAAGATTAGTCAAAAATTGCGTGACTCAGGCTACGTGATCGGTAATCACAGCTTTACTCATGCGCAGCTATCCAAATTAAGCGGCGATAACTTGCATGCCGAGATATTTAATACGGATGCGTTATTAAAGGCGATGGATGCTAACCGGTCTACTTTATTCCGCTTCCCATACGGTGCGCACAATCAGGAAGGCCTGCAAGCTCTTGAAAAAGCACATTTGAAATCGGTGATGTGGAACATCGATTCGCTGGACTGGGCTGATCCCGTCCCTAGTTCCATCGCAGACCGCGTGTTGAGAACTGTGGAAAAAGAAGGCCGTGGAATTATTCTATTCCATGACATTCACGACCGCGCAGTGAAGGCATTGCCTATCGTGCTGGATCGTCTGGTGGCCGAAGGTTATCAGTTTGCCGGTTGGGATGGCAATGCATTTACTGTTGCAAAGAGCGATAAAGCACCGCAAGAAAAAGTTTCTGTCAGTTCGGGATATAGCAATTCCTGGGCAATTGTGATCGGTATAAATGATTATGCCAAATGGCCCAAGCTGCAATATGCAGTACAAGATTCACAAGGGGTGCGTCAAATTTTGATTGAGAAACTGGGATTCCCTTCTGATCATGTGTTCTCGCTCCAAAACGGTGAAGCCACACGTAACGGAATACTTGCGATGTTCCATGATAGATTGGCTAATTCCAGTGTGCAAAAAGATGACAGGATTTTTGTTTTTTTTGCTGGACATGGAGCAACACGCAAGTTGAGTTCAGGACGCGATCTGGGGTATATCGTTCCAGTCGATTCTGATCCGAATGAATTTGCCGCAGACGCCATCCCCATGACGGAAATTCAAAATATTTCTGAAAGCTTAAATTCAAAACATGTGTTTTTTGTGATGGATGCCTGCTACAGCGGCCTGGGTTTAACGCGAGGCGGAGGTTCCTCCAACTATTTACGGGATAACGCCAAACGGATCGGCAGACAAATGCTGACAGCTGGCGGAACTGATCAAATGGTTGCCGATGGAGGACCGAATGGGCATTCCGTATTCACATGGACATTGTTGCAGGGCCTGTCGGGTAAAGCAGATTTGAACGGTGATGGAATCATCACGGCAACCGAACTTGCTGCCTATGTTGCACCGGCAGTCTCGGCAGTTTCGCAACAAACTCCGGCCTTCGGCAGCTTACCCGGATCCGAGGGAGGTGATTTTGTATTTGAACTGCCAGCGGAAACAGAATATATCAATACAGCTACCACACAACTTTCTAGTGATGCTATTGCACTTAACAGCAAGCTGGATTCAACCAGATCTGAACCAGTAATCGATGAGAAATCGATCAAAACCAAGTCCAATCCAGTAATCAAGGTAAAGGATTTACAGGGTACCGTTCAAACAATTGTGACACCGACAGCCGTGCCAGTTTCTGCTCGCCAGATGGCTCAGCATGCGAATGATCGTGGATTGCAGCTATACAAGGAAAAACAGTATGCGGAAGCAGAGTCTCAATTTACTGAAGCGTTGAAATTGCGTCCAGATTTTGCACTCGCTGCCAATAACCTCGGCTTTGTTTACTATAAGCAGGAAAAATATGTTGAGGCGGCACGTTGGTTTGAAAATACAATCAAAATCGATCCCTCCCGTGCCATTGCGTATCTCAATTTTGGTGATGCGCAATTCCATGGCGGCGATAAGGACAAAGCTAGAAAAGGCTATCAGACATTTTTAGAGCTCAGTCCGAATTCACCGTCGGCTGGTTACGCAAAACAACAGCTGGAAAAACTGTAATAGGATAATTAATCATGCCTATGCAGATTTTAATCGTTGAAGATGAGCCTGCCATTGCCGATACTTTGCTCTATGCGCTCACGACCGACGGTTTTGTTGTCGAGTGGGTAATCACCGGTTTTAATGCTGCTGCGAAAAAATAATTGCAAAATTGCGCCAATTAAAATTTTCGATTGCCCGCTGTATTGCGAATTGCTGCCGGACACTTTTGAAGTGCAACAGGCGAGACCGTACAAGTCTGTTGCATCGGTACCTCATCGCCTCAAGGGTTGCCAATCCAAAAATCTTCTCTACCTAAGAGTGAAGCCTTCTTTGCGGGCTTCCCATCGATTATCGTGTCCTCCTCGGCAAGCAGCTCATCGAGTAGAATCCAAGTAAATCGGTCCCCGTTGAGCTCCTGCGGGTAGAGCATCAGAATAATATCCCGTTCACCGTCATCCTGCAGTTCGTTGAGAGCCCATTTTTTGAACGCTTCGTACTTCTTAAGCTCTTCAACTGTGAGGCCGAACTCGGTGATGTTGTTCGTCGCATGAAATTTGGCATCGACATAAACGAGGGACTCATTCTCATTTAATGAGAACGCAAAGTCGGGCCGCTTCCCGCCACATTTCGAAAGGCTGATCGGCATGGTACCGGGGGTCTGAGGAAAATCAAAGTGGTCATATCCCTTATGGTCAAACCATTCCCGTGCCCATCGCTCGCTCTCCCAGAATGCGAGTACCTGCTCGCGCAATATCGTCTGCCGTGGCACGTGAACGCGCCTGGCACTGCTCCTTCCGCATTGGCGACCCTGACTTTGCAATGCGAGTAGACAAGTTGACCTCTCTCCGTGAAAATATAAACATCACATTCACATTTTTTCTCACTTCGAAAGGACACTCCGATTATGAGCACCTTGACATTACTTCACACGCTTTTTGAGTATCAAGCTTGGGCGAATGGCGAGTTTTTAGAAAAAATGAAGAGCTTTGATGCGGAGCTGCACAATGATCGTCGGCACACTGCCATGCGTTTGATCAACCACACGTGCATAGTGAGTCAAATATTCGCGGCGCATCTCACCGGCGCAAACCACAATCTAACTACCGACAATCCCATAGATACGCCATCGCTAGAAGATTTACGTGAAGCAGTGGCAGCATCAGATCGCTGGTACCTTACGTATTTGGAAAATCTGACGCCGGATCAACTATCCGAATCTATCCCGTTCGTATTTACCGATGGGGATAAAGGGTATATGTCGAGAGAAGAAATGCTGACCCATGTCGTCGTCCATCACGGTTACCACCGGGGCGAAGTCGGGCGCATCATGGGGCAAATTTCGCTCCCGATCCCTTGGGATACTTATGCCGTATATCTCCACCAGACCGAGCCTTTGCGCCGACTGAAAACATAGAGAACTACAAATAACTCGCCGCCACTCCTTAGAATAATTTCTTGGTCATTTTGCGAAAAGCCAACTACGTATCCTGCCGCATTATCTCTGATTACATCCGTTCATCCACTTCCTGCAAGCCAAACATAGGTGCGCCATGCTGCATTAATCAGCTGGCCTATGTGTTCTAGCATTAATTCACGCTAAAACAGTGTTAAACAAGCCATTTAATTAAGTCCACCAACAAGTGATCTAGAAATTATACATCTAGTCATCTAGATGTCATTGCTACGTCATATTCAAATCTTATGATGCACTCCGTCGTAGATGATGTCATCAGTCGCGTCCGACACCCAATAACCGATACCACTTTGTAATTCATCTCTCAGGAGTTTTTCATGCAGATTCGCCATTCGTTTATGACCATCGCACTACTGCTGGCTACGTTTAGCCGTGTTGCAAGCGCCGAAAGCAATTTAACCGTCTACACCGCGTTAGAAGCCGATCAGTTAAAGGCGTATCAAAGCCAGTTTGAAACGGAATATCCAGACATCAAAATCCGCTGGGTGCGTGATTCGACAGGTGTGATCACGGCTAAATTATTAGCAGAAAAAGCAGCGCCACAAGCCGATGTGGTGATGGGCGTTGCGGCGACTTCCTTATTAGTGCTGCAAAAAGAAGGCATGTTGCAAGCCTATGCGCCTAAAGGTGTCGAAAAACTGAGCAAGCAATATGTTGATAATCGTAATCCGCCAAGCTGGGTTGGGATGGACGTTTGGGGTGCCGCGATTTGCTTTAATACCGTCGAAGCTAACAAGCTTGGTTTAAAAAAACCGGAAAGCTGGAAAGACCTGTTGAAACCGGAATACAAGGGCAAAATCGTTATGCCTAATCCCGCATCAAGCGGAACAGGCTACTTTGATGTCAGCGCCTGGTTGCTGCAATTCGGTGACAAAGGCGGCTGGGATTACATGGATAAATTGCATGAAAATATCGCGCAATACACTCACTCAGGTTCAAAGCCATGCAAGCAAGCCGCTTCTGGCGAATTCCCGATCGGTATTGCCTTTGAATATCGTGGCGCTAAGTTGAAAGAAAGTGGCGCACCGATTGAGTTGGTATTTCCAAAAGAAGGACTGGGCTGGGATGTCGAAGCAACGGCAATTATGGCCGGTACAAAAAATCTGGATGCGGCACGCAAATTGGCTGACTGGTCTGCATCTAAATCCGGTAACGAACAGTTCGCTAAAAACTTTGCGATTGTTGCTTATCCAGGTGTAGCTAAAGCGAATCCACTTATCCCGGCAAATTATGAAGATATGTTGATCAAGCAGGATTTGAACTGGTCTGCATTAAATCGTGACCGTATTTTGGCGGAATGGACTAAACGTTACGATGGTAAATCCGAACCAAAACCGAAGCAATAATTTGATGAAAAAAGTAGTAAGTAAATCGCAGGCTGGGAAGCCGAATACCCGGCTTGCGACCAAATTTAAGATTAACTAATACGACCATTTGTGATGACTCTTTCCGTGCAACATATTACCGAACTGTTCAGTAACGCCGATACGCATTTGTATGGTGGTGAAGCAATCACGCACCAGCAACATGCGTTGCAAACAGCGTGGATGGCGGAGCAGGCGAATGAGGATGATGCCCTGATTATTGCCTGTCTGTTGCACGATCTTGGTCATATGTTGTTTGGTCAGGGTGATGAATATTTGGCGTGTGGAATTGATGACCGGCACGAACAAAAAATAGTCCCATTTTTGTCTTTACTATTTCCCGCAGAAGTCCTTGAACCAATCCGTTGGCATGTGGATGCTAAACGCTATCTTTGTTATGCCGACCCGTATTATCAGGCGGCTTTATCGGAGGCATCAAAGATGAGTATGGAATTGCAAGGCGGTGTGATGAATGAAGCTGATGCGCTGTGTTTTTTTAATCGTCGCTATGCACAAGCAGCGCTGGCTTTGCGTCGTTACGACGATGCAGCCAAAGTGCCCAATTTGGTGGTTCCAGAATTTACACATTATTTTCCGCGTCTGTTGGCATTGACAGAAAAGAAGTCGGCGCTATGAAATTTGAAAACCATAACGTGTTTAAGAAGGCACAAGAAAACATGAACTTGAATGAAGCAATGGCCGATGAAAATAGGTGGCTCCGTATTCATTCCATCAACAAAAAATTTGATTCTTTTACAGCGTTGAATGACATCAATTTGCAGATTAAAAAAGGTGAATTCCTTTGTTTGTTAGGCCCTTCCGGCTGTGGGAAAACGACCTTGTTACGCATTATTGCGGGCTTGGAAGCGCAGGACAGCGGTGGCGTGATAATGAGCGGGCGCGAGATCGGCAATTTGCCGCCGGCCAAACGCAATTACGGCATCGTATTTCAATCGTATGCACTATTTCCCAATTTAACGGTGAGTGCCAATGTGGGTTATGCGCTGAAATCAAACCGGGTAGAAAAAGCCAAGAGGGTAAGCGAGCTGCTGGATATGGTCGACTTAAATGGAACAGAACATCGTTATCCGGCGCAGTTATCCGGTGGCCAGCAACAACGCGTTGCCCTGGCGCGTGCGCTGGCAACATCGCCAAGTTTGTTATTGCTGGATGAGCCATTGTCGGCACTGGACGCCAAAGTGCGTGAAAAAGTGCGGCAGGAATTACGGCATTTACAGAAAAAATTAGGTGTGACCACCATCATGGTGACGCACGATCAAGACGAGGCAATGGAAATTGCCGACACGATAGCGGTCATGAGTAATGGCCGGGTGGAGCAAGTCGGCACGCCGGAGCAAATCTATCGCGAACCGGCTTCGCGGTTTGTGGCTGAATTTGTAGGAAGCGCGAACTGGTTATCTGCGCAGTTAAGTTCAGACGGAAAAATAAGCCTGGCTGGTTTGCCACAAAAGGTGATGAATGAAAAGGCGCTCTCTAGCATGGTTAATGTGGAGAGTACAACTGAGGTGACGCTGTTTTGCCGACCAGAAAATGTACAGATTGAGGCGCATTGGCAGGCTAATTCGCAAGCGATGATGGCGGAGGTGGAGCGCGTTGAATTCCATAGTGGTCAGCGCCGCGCCTGTTTATCGTTATGCGCTAATCGGGCGATTCGCATCTTGGCGGATGTTGGGCCAAATGATGCAGGTTATCCCTTGCTTGAAGTTGGTCGCCGCGTTCCTGTGACCTTACCTGCTCATTCCGTTCGTGTGTTCCACGGAGCGGAAAAATGAAGCCAGCAGTAAAGCACCACTATTCTCCTTTGTTTTTTCTGCGCTCGACTAATGTATTGCGTAGCACCGATGAACTGGCGGCGAGTTGGATAGCTGCTGCGCTAGCGCTAGCCTTGCTAATTTTCATTGGCTGGCCGCTGATGACGATGTTGATGATGACGGTGAAGTCCGCAGACCATCACTATATTGGATTAGCTAACTGGTCGGCGATGGTGGCAGAGCCACGTCTGCGCGATGCAACCTGGAATAGCGTGCTATTGGCCGTAGTGACCGTTTGCACTGTGCTGCCAATCGCTCTGGCGTTTGCGTTTGCCATTACGCGCACAACGATGGTGTGGCGAAATTTTTTCCGCGTGATTGCCTTGGCACCGATGCTGGCTCCATCACTGATGCCGGCGATTTCACTGGTGTACTTATTCGGCAACCAGGGTTTGCTCAAAGGTTGGATGGGCGGTAGTTCTATTTATGGCTCTATCGGTATTGTGATGGGCGAGATTTTTTACACCTTTCCGCACGCATTATTGATTCTAATTGCTGCACTGAGCATGGCCGATGCTCGTTTGTATGAAGCTGCCGAATCGTTGGGTGCCAGCAAATTACGCCGTTTCTGGACGATTACTTTACCTAATGCACGGTACGGCATTGTTTCTGCCGGCATGGTGGTTTTTACTTTAGTAGTAACGGATTTTGGTGTTCCTAAGGTTATTGGCGGTCAAATTAACGTGCTGGCATTGGAGGCCTATAAGCAAGTAATTGGTCAGCAAAATTTTAGTAAAGGTGCCGTTGTCGGTGGCATGTTGCTATTGCCTGCTGTGCTTAGCTTTGCGGTGGAACAATGGTTATCGCGCCACAAGTCGGCAAATATGACAGGTCGTTCTGTTGTGTATAAACCCAGTAGAAATTGGTTGCGTGATGTGGTTTTGTTTGTGTTATGTGCTGCTGTTTCTATCTTCGTATTGGCTTTGCTCGGTGTGGCTGGGGCGGCTTCCTTTATTAAATTATGGCCTTATGACATGAGCTTAACCTGGTCTCATTTTGATTTTGACCAACTCGATGGCAGCGGCTGGCAAGCGTTTCGCAATAGCATGCAGCTGGCTTTCTGGACGACCTTATTTGGAACCAGTTTTATTTTTATAACTGCCTATTTGCTGATCAAAATGCCCGTTCCCCGCGCCGTGGCTACCACCATTCGTAGTTTGGCCATTTTGCCGATGGCGGTCCCGGGGATGGTGTTAGGCCTTGGTTATATTTTTCTCTTTAATGATCCGGTCAATCCTTTGCATCGGCTCTACGGAACCATGGCGATATTAGTCATTGCCACCATCGCACATTTTTATACGACGGCACATCTGACCATGGTGACAACGTTGCGTCAGATTGATGCGGAGATTGAAGCTGTAGCGCGTAGTTTGCGTCGCCCTTGGTGGTTCACGATGGTGCGGGTAACCATACCGATGAGTTTGCCTGCGTTGCTGGATGTAGCCCGGTATTTGTTTGTCTCCAGCATGACGACAGTCAGCTGCGTAATTTTTTTGTACACGCCGGATACGGTGTTGGCAGGAGTTGCCGTCTTGAATATGGACGATGCAGGCGATACCGCATCGGCTGCGGCAATGGCGAGTTTGATTGTAGTGAGTTCACTGCTTGTGACGCTGTTGATGAACAGTGCGGGGCGCTGGCTTAACCGGCACGGACAGGCTTGGCGGCTGACTTAGCATTTATAAATAATTTATTGAGCTGTAATTTTTTAAACGACTAACTAAAACTGAAGAAAAACAATGCGCGATCCTTTACTTTTAACACCAGGCCCATTAACCACATCACTTGCCACCAAAACTGCCATGTTGCATGACTGGGGTTCATGGGATAAAGACTTCAATCACTTGACGGCTCAAGTACGCCAAAAATTAGTTGAGTTAATTGATGGACAGGGCACGCATACCTGTGTCCCATTGCAAGGATCAGGCACGTTCGCCGTTGAGGCGGCAATCGGTACATTAATGCCGCGTGGCGGCAAATTACTTTGTCTGGTTAATGGTGCTTACGGCAAACGTATTGCACAACTTACTGAAGTGATGGGGCGGCGCGTAACAGTCAAGGATTTTGGTGAGTCTAAAGCGGTTGATGCAGAAGCGGTTGCTGTATGTTTGGCGCAGGACGATGAAATTACCCATGTCGCCGTGGTGTATTGCGAAACCAGTACCGGCATATTGAATCCGATGGAAGCAATTTCCGCCGCAGTGGCAGCAGCAGGTAAAAAACTGATTATTGATGCGATGAGTGCGTTTGGTGCGTTATCGATTTCAACCGCTAAATTGACCTTTGATGCGGTGATTGCGTCTAGTAATAAATGTTTGGAAGGCGTACCCGGAATGGGCTTTGTATTGGCAAATATCCAGTCGCTGGAACAGGCTAAAGGGAATTCGCATTCTTTATCCCTCGATTTGCATGATCAATGGCAGTACATGGAGCGCACCGGCCAATGGCGCTATACCCCGCCCACCCATGTATTGGCAGCGTTGGCGTCCGCACTGCATCAGTACGATCAAGAGGGTGGACAAGCGGCCAGATTGGCACGCTATACCGAAAATTGCCAACAACTGATTTCTGGCATTAACGGACTTGGCCTGCGTTCATTTTTAGCGCCTGAGATTCAAGCGCCGATCATCGTGACGGTGCACGCTCCTGTACATCCAAATTGGCAATTTAATGAATTTTACCAATTGACCAAAGACGAAGGTGTTGTGCTTTACCCGGGCAAATTAACGGATGCAGAAACGTTCCGGGTCGGCTGTATCGGTGCTATAGGCAAAGCCGAAATTGCCATGGCGATTGATGCCATGGCGCGTGCTTTTAAGCAAATGGGAATAGAAACGGCTGCGCTTTAACTCATCGCCTTTTTACTGCAACCTTATTATTTATTTAGCGAGAATTATTATGACCCAACATCATCAGGACTATCGTTACACCCGCCATTATCAAGGTCAGGTTCAAGCCGTCATTTTTGACTGGGCTGGCACCTTGGTTGATTTCGGTTCATTTGCTCCAACCCGAATTTTGATCGATGCCTTTGCCGGCTTCGGCATCACCATTACGCTCAGCGAAGCACGTATTCCGATGGGTTTAGGTAAGTGGGATCACATCAAGGCGTTGGGTCAACAACCAGCTGTTGCGCAACGTTGGGTAGCACATCACGGTCGCGACATGACGGACAGTGATGTGGATGCTATTTATGCTGCTTTTTTACCTCTGCAAATTGCGCGTGTTGGAGAGTATTCCGATGTTATTCCCGGTGCGCTGGAGGTATTGGCCGATTTGGCAGAACGCGGTATTCGACGCGGCTCATGTTCTGGATATCCACGCGTTGTGATGGATAAATTATTGGAACACGCTGCCCAAAAAGGTGTGATTGTCGAACATGCCGTGGCAACGGATGACTTACCGCACGGCGGCCGTCCCGGTCCTTGGATGGCGTTGGCGAATGTGATTGCTTTAGGCGCAGGCGATGTCAGTGCCTGCGTTAAAGTGGACGACACAACGCCCGGTATTGAAGAAGGCCTTGCTGCCGGTATGTGGACGGTTGGTTTAGCCTTGTCAGGTAATGAAGTCGGGTTGACTTTACAAGAACTCAAAACCTTGCCGCCTGCTGAAGTAGAGCGCAAACGCGCCTTTGCATACCAAAAATTAATGCGCGCAGGTGCGCATTTTGTAATTGATACTATTGCCGATTTGCCCGCCATCCTTGATCTTATCGAAAGCCGCATGGTTAAGGGGGAGCGTCCATGAGTGTTGTATCGGCGCATCGAGTAGCAATTATTGGTTCCGGTATTGTTGGTCTGGCACACGCGTGGGCGGCAAGTTTGCGCGGTGATGCTGTCACTGTTTATGAGCGCGATACTCAGGCAGTTGGTGCCTCGGTGCGTAATTTTGGCTTGGGTTTGGTTTTGGGGCAGCCACAAGGCGAGTTGTACGATATGGCATTGCGTAGTCGTGCCATGTGGCTGGAATTTTTTCGCGATACCGATTGCTGGCACAAGGCACAAGGTAGTTTAACCGTGGCGAGAACACCGGCTGAGTTGGCTGTCATTGAAGCGTTTCAGCAGGAATGTGGTGCAGCTTACGGCACTAAATTAATGAACGCCGCAGAGGTAGCTACGCATCACGCAACGGGTTTGGGAGGTTTATATAGTGGCACTGAAATCGCTCTCGAATCACGTTATGCAATGGGCATATTAGCGAAGTGGTTAGCTGTTCGTCATGGCGTTAAGTTTGAATACGGTGTGCAGGTTAATGCGATTGAGCTGCCTAAACTGCATTCAAGCACCGGCATCCACTACGCAGATCAGGTGGTGATCTGTTCCGGGCACGATTTTCAAACGCTTTATCCGCAGCACTATGCCAACCTTGGCGCAGGTGTTGGAATTAAGCGTTGTGCTTTGCAGATGTTGCGAGTTGCTAATCCCGGCATACAACTGGCTCCGGCTTTGATGACGGGCTTATCTACGTTACGTTATGAGGCATATACCGAATGCAAAGCACTGGCTGAACCATTGGCTGCTTTACGGGCCGAGGTAGAGAGAACCGCGCCAGCGTTACTGGAGCATGATATTCATTTGATCGTTCAGCAAGTCGGTGCCAGAGGAGATTTGCTGATTGGTGATTCACACGTGCATAGTGAAACAGTTAGCCCGTTTAGCCGGACCGATATTGATGCTCTTATCCTTGGATTGGCAGAAAATTTGCTTGGTCGCTCTTTGTCTGTTTTAGAACATTGGCAAGGTGTGTATGCTAGCGGGCCAAATGCTTATGAATTGATAACGCCGGCAGAACATGTTTTAGGCGTTGTTATTACTGGTGGAACCGGTATGAGCATTTCGTTTGCCCTGGCTCAAAAAAATCTTACTTAACGTTTTATTTAACCAATTATGACTAACAAAAAAATCGACCGTAGTGCAGGCAATAGTATTTGGCGTCAAATTGAAGATGCATTAAGTGCCGATATTCTTTCCGGCAGCCTAACGCATCGCTTACCCAACGAGGCAACGTTGGCGGAGCGATTTAATGTCAACCGGCATACGGTGCGACAAGCTGTTAAAGCCCTGGTAGAGCGCGGCATGGTGGATGTGGTGCATGGCAGCGGCACTTTTGTGCGAGATAACATTATCGATTATCAACTTGGTCGCCGCACTCGTTTGGCGCATAGCCTCGCCAAGAGCGATCGGGTTGGAAAAAGTCAGGTGTTTAATTGGGCCGTCATTAAGGGGGGCGAAGGTAGCGAAAATGTGGAGATAGCGGAAGTATTAACGCTGCTGGATTTACCCTTTGACGCCAGCGTACTTGCAGTGGAGTCGCTTGATATCGTCGATGGCAATGTGATCAGCGTTTGTAAGCAGTATTTCCCCTTGCCGCGCTTTGCTGGGTTGGGTGAGATTTATACAAAAACCGGCATCACGCATTTAGCTTTATCTCAGTTTGGGGTGCATAGTTTTCAGCGTCGTATGAGCCGGGTTTCTGCCAGGTTGCCCGACAGGGAAGTCGCGCAACAATTAGCGCAGCCCAGCACATTTCCTATCCTGTATGTTGAAACGGTCTACGTTGATGAAAATCAGCAGGCGATTGAATACGGTATTTCGCAATTCAATAGTGCAGCAATACAAATTGTGATCGAGCCGGATTAATGGAGCGATCAATCATCCAAGGGCGCTTGCTGAATCTCGTTTTCAGCAAACCCTGCCATAGGGAAAAAGGGGAGGTGCTCATTGCACATCTTCTCCTCTAAATAATCCCAACGTAAGTCTGATTGTAAATACGAATCTGCAGCCAATCTGTTTATCCAGATGGCCGCTAGGGAGGGCTTTTTTTAAAATTTTGCTTTCAATGTGAAATTTGGAAGAAAGAGCAGTAGTAGTTGGACGTTGCAAGTAATTCAAAAAATTAAATTAATTTAAATTAAACCAAATCAGGGAAGTATTATGAAAAAAAATGTTTTATTCACGTTAATCGCCATGCTGGCAGCCAGCAGTGCTTTTGCTCAACAGTCACCGGTTACTGTCTATGGTTTGATCGATGCGGCTTTCCGCAGCGGTAATAACTATGAAACTGGCGTAGGCAATGCGGTTGGTACGCAAACCGGTTTAAATCAAGGTGCTTTGCACGGCTCACGCCTTGGTTTTAAAGGCGATGAAGACTTGGGCGGCGGAACTTCGGTCGTATTCGACGTGGAAATGGGTCTGGTCATTTATAACGGTACCAGCGATCAACAAGGTCAATTGTTTGGTCGCCAAGCCTACGTTGGCTTGAAAAACAAAGAGTGGGGTGAGTTGTATGCCGGCCGTCAAAACGGCTTGGCCTTTGATATTTACAAAAATTACGATCCGATAGGCGTAGGCAACTCAAATGAAGACTCATGGGAAGATACCCTGTGGGGCTTGCGTTTTGATAATACGCTCAAATACAAAAACAGCTGGGGTCCGGTTAAGGCAGAAGTTCAATACACGGCTGGCGGTGCAGCTGGTTCAACAACAATCGGCACAACAGACGCGCTGGCATTGACCTACGCTACAGGTCCATTTAGTGCGTCCGTTCTTGATCAACATTCAACGGATGCTAATTCTAAAGTGCTCAATGTTGTTGGTTTTGGCAGCTCCTTTGTCGTTGGCCCAACTACCTTGCTGTTGGATTACTTCACAGCCAAACGTGACGCTGGTTTCGCAAAAGCAGCAAGCTTAAGTGGTGGGTCATTGGCCAACACCAGCCTGATGGGTAATGCGGGAAATACCTTACAACGCACCGACAGCGTATGGACAGCCGGTTTGATGTTTAAGCCTACTCCGGTAATGGTTTATACCGTTGGTTACATGACAGATAACGTCACGAATGATTCCTCAACTGGCAATAGCGGCAAGGTCTCAACGGGCTATGGTTTAGTTGAATACTACGTGACTAAACGTACCGAATTTTATGGCATGGTTGATTACACTAAAGTCAGTGGCGGTGAAATTGATAACGGCACGCAAACCAATACAGTATTGCAATTCTCTGATATCGCCCTCGGTGGTAATACTAGTCGTACCGGTTTTACGGTCGGTATCTGTACGAAGTTTTAATGATGGCGATTGCTAAATAGGGGCGAGTAAATTTTATAAAATTCGCTAAATTTATCATTGGCGTTAATTTACTTTTTCCTGTTTATTTTGCTCATCATTCTCTGTGCACTTTCAACGACGGATTCGTCGTTGAAAGTGCTATGGCGTGATTTTTTGAGTGTTTGTAGAGTGAACCGATGTTGACACTAAAGTAGCTCAATGCCGAAACGTCGCAAGATAAATGCAAACGCAATAAAGCAAAGACCGGAAAGCAGAATGCACACCAATAGCGTTGACCAAAATCCGATTTTTGGCAATAACCATGGGAAGACTAAAAACATGGGAAGTGTGGGTACGACATACCAGAATGTGTACCAGGCATGATTCGCTATTTTTTCGGTAGATTGACGTTCGAAGTGCAACCAGATCAAAGTCAGGATCGTCACCAGCGGTAACGCCGCAAGCAGCCCACCTAGGCGATCACTGCGTTTTGCTACTTCTGACACCAGCATGACGACACCTGCTGTGACAAAATATTTTGTAAAAATCCAAAGCATTTATTAGTTCCCTTTTTTAAATTTTATTTCAATTTTTATTGCAGGATTGTTCGTGCTACTTCCCATTGCAGCTCGCTTCGGTAATTTACATAGGGCTGTGCAGCAACCTATTTGCGCTGGATATTTTACCGTGATCAGCTTTTAAATGACTGTTGTAAATTCGGTTGAAGTCATTGACAAAAACATTGCTAATAGTCAATATAAATGTTGTTGTTTAATTCAAATTCGAATTTAAATTCGAGCTCAAATCGAATTCATTTACTACAAGGTCGTGGAAAAAATATGCAAATTAAGCTGATTAAAGAAGATCAAAAGGGGACTTCATTTACACCGGCACAGATGAGCGCCCGGCATCCATGGCGCGTTTTGTCATCCATGTTGTTGCTGTGCGCGTGCATTAGCGCGCCACTAACATACGCGCATCCGTTGACCGCGCAAGAAAATGCACAGTGGTTTAAATTGCCGACGGAAGTTTATAAGGGCAAGCAAGACGACATCTTTTTTATTGATCCACAAACCGGATTTTACGGAAACGGCGCGGGTAAAATTTTTAAAACAACCGACGGTGGGCAACACTGGGCGTTGGTGTTGAACAAGCCCGGCACTTATGTTCGCGCCCTCGGTTTTGTTGATGCGCAACTGGGATTTGCAGGCAATATCGGTACCGAATATTTTCCCGGAGTGACGGATACGACACCGTTGTACCGGACTGTTGATGGCGGGGCGAATTGGGCGCCGGTTACCGGAATGAGTGGGCCTGAAGTCAAAGGTCTGTGCGCAATCGACATTCTCAAAACTAGCTTTATTAATGCGGGCGTTCTGGAACATCGCACGATGGTTCACGCTGGCGGCCGCGTCGGCGGACCGGCTTACCTGATGCGCTCGCTTGATGGAGGCAGCACCTGGAAGAGCATCGATATGAATGCGCATCTGGCGTCGATCACCGATGTGAAATTTTTCGACGAGATGAACGGCATGGTCGTCGGCGGCGACGATGCCGACATCGAGCGCTCGCATGCTGTCGTGGTCAGTACTCGCGACGGCGGCGAAACATGGCAACGTGCTTTTACATCTTCGCGCATGTTTGAGTTGGCGTGGAAGGTTGCGTTCCCAAGCCGTAATGTCGGCTATGTGACAGTCCAGGACTACAATCCCGACAAAACTGTGACTCAGCGCGTGGTCGGCAAGTCGGTTGATGGTGGTAAAAGCTGGCAAGAAATTCCGCTGGCTGATGATTTCGCTGTCAACGAGTTCGGAGTTGGCTTCGCCGATGAATTGACCGGCTGGGTAGGCACTTCGACGAGTGGTTTTGCAACCACCGACGGTGGGAAAAGCTGGCAGCGTGTGAACATGGGGCGAGCTATCAACAAGATTCGCATTGTGCCCGATGGTGAGCATTATGTCGGTTATGCGATCGGTGTGGAGGTGTTCAAATTTGGCACGCCGCCTGAAGGTACGCATCCTTAAATCACTGAGTTTTGCGGAGCGGCGCACCTTGGTTTGTATGCTTTGTAGTTAATAATTTTTCGATTAAATTTTTACAAATTTAGGACTTAAAACTTAGTTCGTAACGACTACAAAAGGAGAATCAAGTTGGCGCTTATTCTGTACACCGGCACAAAAAATGCCTCTAGTTGGGCACTGCGTGCGTGGCTACCCCTGCGTGAGCTTAACATTCCGTTTCAAGAGCATGTCGTTGATATCCGCAGGCCGCAACGATATGCCAACCTTGCAAAGATTGCGGAGTTCTCCGTGCCTGGCGCTGTTCCGGTTCTTGTTGATGACGGAGTTGTGATCTTTGATTCCCTCGCCGTCATGGAATACGCGAATGAACTCGGTGGTGGAACTCTGCTGCCGAAAGAGATACGTCTGCGTGCACATGCACGTTCATTGGTTGCGTGGGTACATTCCGGCATGTCTGAGCTTTGTTCGAGTATCTCATTTGAGAGTTCGTTTTATAAAGAGCATACTCCGTTGAGTGCAACTGAAACAGCTGAAGTGGAGAGCGTCTTTGCGATTTGGGAGCAAGAGCTTGCACGTAGTGGCGGTCCATTTCTGGTCGGAGAACTGTCGCTTGCCGACCTGACTTTTGTGCCGACAATCCGACGACTGCTTTCGCGTGATGTCAGCATTGCTGAGTGGCCGCTTGCTCAGGCATGGACAGAACGCATGATATCCCGGCAGTCGGTTGTGGAATGGATGCGAGAAGCTGAATCCTTGCCGCCAGTCATCTCTGATGAATAATTCTTAATTGAGCTCTTAGGAAAGCTTTTCCATTTTAAATTAAGCGCCTGCTGAAGTTAGCAGGCGCTTATATTTTATGCCGGCGTTATTTAGAGCTTCGCCGACTTCACGATCTCATCGGAAGCTACCCCGATTTCCTGGTGAAACATTAGCACGGTGCTGTGTGTGCTAGCGAACAGATGTCCGTTTATGAGCGTTATAAACTTCATCGAAGCGTCGCGGCTTTAATGTCGCGCGCTTAATCTGTACAAAATTTCTTTTCCAATTTTTAAATGGACATAAACATTTCGCTTAAAAAGTATTGAGATCTGTTACAGCATGAAATCGTGTGCATGACTTGAGAGGTGGCAATGAATAATCTGATACTGCCTGCGTGGCCGCTACAGCTTAATGACACAATGTACCTCGCGCTCGCTCTGGTGTTTTCCGGGCTTGCTGGTGAGGTAATGAAGCGCGTGGTTCGTTTGCCGCGCGTTTGTGGTTATGCACTGGCCGGTTTGCTGCTTGGCCCTTTAATGTTCGGTTGGTTCGGCGCTCACAATATCGGTTCTTTACGTATCTTCATCGACCTGGCATTGGCTTTGCTGCTATTCGAACTTGGTAATCGCGTCGATCTGTGCTGGTTTCGCCTCAATCCATGGATAATTCCTTCCAGCATCGCCGAAGCTGGCCTGACTTTTATCGGCACATATACTGTCTTGCGTCTGTTTGATGCCACGCCAGGCTTTGCCGCTACGGTGGCTGCAATTGCCATCAGTACCTCTCCCGCAGTAGTGATGCGTGTTGCTGCGGAACTGCGCGCCGAAGGGCAAGTCACGCAAAGGCTCTACGTCTTAACCGCACTCAACGTTTTGTATTCTGTCGTGCTGTCGAAATTGATCATGGGTTATCTACACGGAGCTTTCCATCATGACTGGAGCTCAGCTATATTCCATCCCGTATATTTGTTGCTGGGCTCGTTGTTTATGGGGGGCTTGATTGCTCTGGCATTTCGATTGCTGCGGCGCTGGTCTGATCTGTCAAATGAGCAGGCCGTTGTTATTCTGTTTGGGTTACTGCTGCTGTCGTTGTCCCTGCTGCAAGCGCTCATGTTGCCGACTATGCTGGCACCGTTACTAGCTGGCGTGATGGTGAAAAATTCTGATCGTCGACCTCTCAATTGGCCTCACCATTTCGGTACTGCCGGTGGTGTATTAGTGATTCTTTTATTTATCCTGACCGGCGCAACGCTTACTGCCAATGCAATGATTACCGGAGGGGTTGCAGCTCTTGCTGTGATTGCCGTGCGTCTGTTCGGAAAGGGTATCGGGGTTGCCGTATTCGGACCAGTTAGCGGCCTCAGTCTGCGGCAGTCGTTTGCGCTAGGAGTGGCCTTAATGCCGATGTCTGCGCTGGCATTCTTGCTGGTTGATGACATCAGCACCCTTTACCCAGAATTTGGTGCCCAGGTCGGTGGAATAGTCCTGAGTATGGTCGCCATACTGCAACTCGTCGGCCCGATTGGCGTGCAATGGGCACTGCGATTTTGTAACGAATCAATTGAGAGGGGAAAATAATGGCACTAGGACCATTCTCCGAGTCGCGATCGCTCACCATGGGCATCGAACTCGAACTGCAATTAGTTAACCTGCATGACTACGATCTGGTCGGTTCAGCCGAAGACTTGCTGCGTGATGTGGCGCGGCAAAAGCTGGACATGGATGTAAAGCCGGAAATGACGCTGAGCATGATCGAAATGGCGACCGGTATTTGCGAAAATTATACGGACGCATTGCATCAACTGACGGATATTCGCGATGTACTGGTAGCCAGCGCCGACCGGCTAAATATCGGTATTTGCGGTGGCGGGACGCACAGCTTTCAGCATTGGGGCGACCGGAAGATTTTTGATAAGCCGCGCTTCCAGTATCTGTCGGAACTGTATGGTTATTTGGCTAAGCAGTTCACCATTTTTGGACAGCATGTGCATATCGGTTGCCCTGGGCCGGACGTGGCGCTTTACTTACTGCACGGCCTGTCACGCTTCATTCCGCATTTCATCGCCATGAGTGCTTCGTCGCCTTTTGTACAAAGTGACGATACCGGCTTCCAGTCGGCGCGGCTTAATTCGGTGTTCGCTTTTCCCTTGAGTGGGCGGGCACCTTTTGTTGAAACCTGGGCTGAATTTGAAGTGTATTTTGAAAAAATGACAGCGACCGGTGTTGTTAAGGGTATGAAAGACTTCTACTGGGATATTCGCCCAAAACCCGAGTACGGCACGATTGAAGTGCGCGTTATGGACACGCCTTTGACCGTGTTACGGGCGGCGCAAATTGCTGCTTATATTCAGAGTGTGGCGCGATACCTGATGATCGAACGTCCGTTCCGGTTAGCCGAAGACGATTATTTGGTGTACACCTTCAACCGATTTCAAGCATGCCGCTTCGGCTATGCAGGAACCTATGTTGATCCCTGTACGCACGAACATCGCACCATCGCTGAAGATATACTGGAAACCTTTAAACATATCGAGCAACACGCCATTGAGCTTCGCGCCGACGAAGCCTGCAGGGCGTTAATGGCGGATGTCGTTGCCGGGCAAAATGACGCTGCCGTGCTTCGTGCAGCTTGGCAAACAACGCACTCGTTGCCGGAAGTCGTGCAAGCGCAATGTGAACGCTGGAGAACGTAAGGCCATGAATGAACTTCCACTTCGCATAGGCCTTTCTGCGCGGCTGATGCATTCACCGCCGAAGGAGCTGGGCTTTACCGGAAAAACCTTGCAATACCTTGAACAATCCTTGGCGCATTGGATCATGGCCAACGGCGCTCTTGCGTTCATGATCCCGACCCTTAGTCAAGATGGTGGTGTACACCGCAGTGCTGTTTCCGTGCGTGACTACGTATCTGCTCTGGACGGTTTGGTGCTGCAAGGCGGCGCAGATGTCAGTCCGGAGAGCTATGGTGAGCAGCCGTTGCGTCCGGAGTGGGCCGGCGATCGCATCCGCGATTTGTTTGAAATGGAACTGGTCTGGGAATTCATTATTCAGGGAAAACCGGTGCTTGGTATTTGCAGAGGCGCACAATTAATCAATGTGGCTTGTGGCGGTTCGCTGTATCAGGATATAGCCGAGCAATTTCCCAGCGCAGGTATTCATCGTGATCATGCGCTCTACGACGGCTTCCATCATGAGATCGAGATCGTCGCCGGCTCACGACTGGCTACCTTGTTTTCAGGAGCAAGCATCGGCAGCGTCAACAGCATTCATCATCAGGCCATCAAGACTCTCGGTAATGACTTGATTATTGAAGCACGCGCATGCGGCGATGGTGTGATCGAAGCTATTCGCTGGACGGGTAGCGGTTATATGTTTGGTTGCCAATGGCATCCTGAATTTCAGATTACTTTTCCGAATCTAATCGACAGTAGTCCAATTATGAGCGATTTTCTTGATGCCTCAAAAGCAGCTCGTTTGAAATCGAGTGTAAGCAAGCAAATTAGCGAGCCTGAGCTAAAACGGTAGTTGAACTAATTTCATTCCCTTAAGCAGAGTAAGCAGCGGTCAATTAGCTCTTCTAAGAGCCCCGTGCAATTCTGCTTTGTCTCAATCCCGCACGTTGTTCTCTCTGTATTGAATGATCAGCAACATAGTTGATCTGGCGTGCTTGTTTCCAATTCGCGACACATTTGGCTAAGTTCTAAATAGGGGATAGCCAAATTCGGCGTTGCTCGGTATCTTATTTATCATTTTTATGTTGTACTACGGCTAATAATTTCAACCGTGCAACTGATTTTTGTTTTCTCAGGTAAATCCTTTTCGGCGTGACTAGTTTCGGGTATTTTTTTAACAAAATATAAGAACAGGGATCATCAATGGCATTACTTCAGCTTGATTTTAAAAACGAAAGAGACCGCACACTTTTTTTGCCAGCACAGCCAGTCCGTAGCAGCACAGATTTTGCCTGGAAATCACTGTATTTTGAACATCGTACAGGGGGTGACTTTGAAACGGAAGAGCATGAAATGAGCGGGCATTATCTGATGGTCAAACTTAACCCGTTCTCCAAAGCAGAACGTAAGGTTGATGGTCGGACGCAAATTGAAAATCAGCGACGCGGTACCTTGGTGTATATACCTGACGGCTGCCCTCATCGAGTACGTTATTTGACTAAATTAGGCGGCTTGCACCTAATGAGTTTAAGTAAAGATATTTTGGCCGAAGTGGCCGGTGAATTGGGCGTATCCAATTTCTCAGGCGTTCCCAGCTTGGGTGAGAATGAAGATCGGTTTGTGCTGGAAATAGCCGAATCGCTGAATCGTGAAGTTGAGGCGGGGAATCCGCATGGCACTTTATTTGCAGAGACGTATGCGCGTGTTCTGGCGACACATATCATCACTCGGTATCGTGTTGTGGAAGTGACGAATAAAAAATTACCTAACCTGAACCAAAAACAAATACGCTGGCTGGATCAGTATATCGAAGCGATGCTACCGCATTCAATTAGTTTGCCGGAACTGGCTAAACAGGTAGGGTTAAGTCAATATTATTTTTGCAGGGTGTTTAAAGATGCTACCGGACTTCCACCGTATCAATATGTACTGCACAAGCGGCTTGAATTTGTTTGTGAATGCCTTAAAAAAGATACGATGTCGATTCAGGATATTGCCTTTTCTGCCGGGTTTGGCGACCCCATTCAAATGGCGAAGCAATTTAAACAGGCACACGGCGTTAGCCCTTCACAATACCGTGCGGCTCTACGTTCTTCCATGCGCTAATTCAATCAGCTAACGCTCGTCATTTTTAGGGAAGCGCGCGCTTCCTGAACCCATATTCACTGAACCACATTTCTGGTGTGTTGCATCAAAGCGACGCGCCCGTTTCCGTCGAATCTACCGCAGGTTTTTCTTTGTTTTTTCAAAAAATATAGTCGATTAAAGTAACAAAATTATGTAGCAAGAATTCACTGTAAAGGCAATTTTCCACTACTGCTAATAATTTCCCCAGTGCTACGCTAAGGCCATGTTTTCAATTGAACCGGCAATACTTTGGGAAATAAATTTATGGAAATGGCGATAGAGCGAGTGACGTCAGTTATTGACGAGCACGCGGTAAAAACACCGGAAGATTTCCGTCAAATGCCGGACGAATATCAGCAATTGGCAACACGTTTGATGTTGATTCATACGGAAGGTGAATTAACCGGAGCCGACGATTATATACAAATTTTTTATAATCTGGCGCCCAATGCATTTGAAAAAATGATTTGCTGTGAACGAGCTGCCGAAGAAATTCAACATTACATGTTGAGTGCCGAGGTATTAGAAGGAATCGGAGTAGATACTTCTTTTATGCTGCAACAAAATTTTCTTGAGCGGACGAATTACTCAAACGAATTTGTGCGCGGTGTAAAGACCTGGATGGAACGGGGGATTTTTTCTTTTATTGGTGAAGCAGTCGTGTTAGAGCATCTGCTTGAGTTTCAACAGTCCAGTTACAAACCGTTTGCCGATATTTTTGCTAAACAAATTATCAAGGACGAGCATGTTCATGTCGCGCATGGATATCGCATTATTAAAGATGCTTGCGAAACAGGCAGCGGTTTGCGTGATGCGCAGGCAGCTTTAGATCGATTTTGGCCGCATTTGATGGAGTTGTTCGGACACCCGCTGTCGGAACGTTCGCGTCTATATGTGAAATGGGGTTTGCGTAAAACCACCAACGGCGAATTACGCGAGCGCTTCATCACCAAGACCCGGCCACGTCTTGAATCATTAAATTTGGTCATGCCAGAAAATTATTAATTGATCTCCCCTGTTAATTTCTGAAATTTCATCTTGAAGGGACAGAACGTGAACGCACAGATTGAGTCGCATCAACAGCGCAAATTGGCCATCGCCGAACGGCTGCCGGTTTTATTGGCAGGTGCGCCGGATCTGGCGCAGCGTTTTAAGGCAGTGCGTGAATTTTCATCTCAGATACGTGCGTCAGAATATCATCTGACTAATGCCTGCAATATCCGCTGTAAAGGGTGTTGGTTTTTTGAGTTTGGTCACGATAAAACGTCAACAGAAGCTAAAGATTTAGCTGACTGGGAACAGTTCACTATTGATCAGTCCTATCAGGGCATTAATTGCGCATTGTTGATTGGCGGTGAGCCAACCTTATTTGCTGATCGTATTGGCGCCTTTGCCGAAACCATGCAATATGTGTCGATATCAACTAACGGTTTGAAACCGTTTCCAAATCGTGATCCATTTCGTAACGTGACCGTGTTTATTTCCCTGTTTGGTGGCGGGCCGCTGGATGATCAGTTGCGGGCCATTAAACCAAGTGGGACTGCATTTACTGGCTTGTTCGAAACAACCCTGAAAAATTATCACAATGATCCGCGTGCCACTTTTGTGTTTGCAGCGACTGAAGATGGGATTGAATACATTGAACCAACAGTAAAACGTATTCGTGATAACGGTAATGTCGTTACCTTTAATTTTTACAGTAAATACAATACCGGTCATCCGCTGCGGATGAAAAACGAACGTCGTTTGCTCGAAGAAATGCAGCGCGTCAGGAATGAATATCCAGAGACTGTATTAAATCATCCCAGCCATATTGAAGCCATTGTTACCGGTAAAACCTGGTGCGGGACTTTTGGTCATGATGTCTGCCCGAGTATTAGTCAGGATCATCCGGGTAACGCAGCACGTCAGGCAAATGGGAATCCCACTTTGCCGCTATTTAATGCCTATAAAGCTGATCTGAAAACGCTGGAGATCTGCTGTACTTCGGGTCGTTGCTCTGATTGCCGTGATAGTCAGGCAGTATATAGTTGGCTGATGGTGAGCCTGTCGAAATCGTTAGATAGCATCGAAACGCTGACGACCTGGGTAGAAGTGGCGGAAAGCTATTGGCGTCAGTTTATCTGGTCGCCTTATCATCACAGTGCCAAAAACAAGCCTGATCAACGTGAATTAAACCTGGCAGGTATTCATATTGAACGGAATTCACGCCCGCTATCTCATTTTCCAGCTTGAGGAAATAAGATGATTTCTATCATTGCACATAAAACTAACCAGGACAAAATCCCGCAAGACCGTACGGTTTTATGGTTGCGAATTGGCGCGCTTCTGGTGGGAATTATTGCTTCGGTTCTTTTTTTGATTTCATTTTTAAATTACTCCAATTACCGAAAAACATTTTTGGAATTGAATTTGAATCGCTATCTGGTGATGGCCAAAGATGTTCGGCAAACCATTGTGCTGGGTTTGAATGTTGGTTTAAAACCCGCTGAAAATACGCATTTACCGCCAATCATGAAAGATATGATTCAGCGGCAAAGCGGCATCCGCTATATCGGTATTGTTGATGAATCGGGCGAGGCAATAACACAAGGGCAGGTGGCCGCAAAAACTGTCGCAGAGTGGAAAACCTGGATCAACAAAACAGCGGCCGAAGACAGCTGGCATACCAGCGATGCCGATACATTTCAAATCGGCGTACCGTTCTTGAATAATTTTAATGTAAAGGTCGGCGCGGTTGTGATTGGGTACGACAAGCATGTCATTGAAGGCGCGATCAATGATATGGGGCGAACCTTGCTGCTTGATGTGTTGGCGACGTTATCCTTTTTTACCGTAATCACTTTCGCTGGCGTTTATTTGTTGACCCGAAAATTTGTAGGGAAAATCGCCGCCATTGGTCAGGCGATTGACAGCACCCTGATTGCGATTGAGCCTACTGAAGTAGGTGACGACATGCTGGATTCCGGTGTGGCAAAAGATATCAACGATTTTACGGCCAGCAGTCAGCAGTTGGTGTCGACTATCGCCAAGTTAGAGCGCGCCATCTTGCCTTCTCATCATAAAAATGTGGAGGCCACATGAAAAAATTGCAGATCCGTTTGGTGTCGTTCGTGGCGTTGATATTTGTGTTGTCCGCATTACTGATGTCTTGGCTATCGTTGCGTCATTTTGAACAAGGCTTACCGCCCGAAATGGCCAGAACAGTCACTACCATCAGTTATTCCGCCTCGGCAGTATTGGAGCGCGCTTATGAAAATGGAGTGCCGCTGGAAAAGATGATCGGTGTGGAAGAATTTTTGTCGGAAATACGTAAAGAAAACCCCAGCATTAGTTATCTTCTGCTGAATGACAATAAAGGTCAGGTGCTGTATCAAAGCGGTGTAAATAACAAAGCGCCCGAATTGCGTAGTGTTATTGCCACCTCAAACTCGGATGTCACGACCAATCTGGTCGGCGCGTATTTTAATACCAGTGTTCCGCTGATATTTAATCATTATCGCGTCGGCACTTTACAATTGGGACAGCAGTCGGCGCTCGTAGAACAACAGCTAAAAGAAATAGCTTACGATGTATTGACGGTATTGGTGGTAGCGAGCTTGATTGCGATTGAGTTATTACGATTCACGCTGAGCTTTGTTATTGCCACACCGGTGGAAGTCATGCGTGATTTTTTAGCCAGGGTCCGTGCTGGTGATTTTACCTACTACCTGCCATTTGATCGGCTTGGCGGCATTGGTCAATTGAGTGCCAATTTCAATCATATCGTTGCCAACATCAATGAACGATTTCATGCACTGCAACAGTATATTTCCAATAATGGTGATGCCGGCTCTGTGCAAGTAAAGCAGGCATTGTCCGGGTTCCAGTTTCATGCTCCGGGTGAGCGTCGTACCTTATTTGCGGCGGCACTTGATCACATCCGCTGGCCCTTCTTTTTACTCATTTTTGCCGATTCATTATCGCTGTCATTTTTCCCTGTATTTGTCGGCCAGTTTTATTCACCTGCGCTTGGATTGTCGAAAAATATCGTGATTGGTTTGCCGATATCAATCTTTATGTTTACCTGGGCGTTATCGATGCCCTTGGCAGGGATGTGGAGTGACCGGGTCGGTTATCGTAAAGCATTTTTGGTTGGAGCAAGTGTGACGACGGTAGGTTTGATATTGACCGCCGGAGCGCAAACTCTTTACGATTTATTGTTATGGCGCTCGATAACTGCGTTGGGTTACGGCTTGGTATTTATAACGGCCCAAAGCTATGTAACAAACAATACGCCGCCCAAACAGCGTACTCGGGGAATGGCGGTGTTTTTATCCAGCTTCTTTGCCGGCTCATTATCCGGTTCGGCGATTGGTGGGATTTTGTCTGACCGTTTGGGTTATAGCCCTACCATTTTATTATCAGCGGTACTTAGTATTGCATCGGGTTTGTTTGTCATGCGCTTCATCCATTCTGCGCCAAGTACGGCACCAAAGAAAAAATTAGGCTTTAATGATTTTAAGCGCTTGCTTGGTAATAAAAAATTTTCCGCCATTACTTTTTTAGCGGCTATCCCGGCCAAAATTGCGTTGACTGGATTTTTGTATTACTCCGTTCCGCTGTATCTAAAATTGCAAGGAAATAATCAATCGACGACCGGACGCGTCATGATGGCCTATGGTTTGGCGATCATCATTTTGTCGCCATCGATTGCCAAGCTGGCCGACAGAATTGGTAATTTACGCTGGTTCGTCACCATCGGTGGGTACTCTGCCGCGTTGGCTATGTTCGTCATCTACTACTTTGACAATATGGCTGGGGTGTTAGTCAGCATAACGCTTCTGGGAATTGCTCATGCAATTGGCGTGTCGCCACAATTAGCACTGATCAATGATTTTTGCAAAGAAGTGGTGCAAGAAGTGGGGGCCGGTACGGCCAGTGGAATCTTCCGGCTGACTGAGCGCTTGGGCAATGTATTTGGCCCGATCATCGCTGCTCTATTTATTTCCCAATTCGGATTTAAGGGTGCCTTTTTAGGGATCGGAATCATTTCATTAATTTGTATTACCAGCTTTACGGTCTTGTTGTTCTTTTTTGATCGCCATCAAACTCGCGCAGTTGCCATTCCCGGGTAAAAATAAAAGGATCATATGATGTATTTTCGTTATGTGTTTTTGTTGTGCTTGTTTGCGACATCCCTCTCTTCTCAGGGGGCGGAGCCGATTACTAAACCTTACAAAATTATGATGATGCTGTATCGGGGTGAAACCGATGCAGAAAAAGGTTTTATGGAGTACTTTAAACGGCACCATATACCTGCCGAATTTATTATTCGGGATGCGCAAGCCGACAACGCAAAAATTGCAGGATTTATTCGCGAAGCACGCGACATTAAACCTGATTTAATTTACACCTTTGGCACTACGGTGACGAGCAAAGTGGTGGGCGTAATCGGCGATGATGATCCCGAAACGCATATTACCGATATCCCGGTGGTATTTGATATTGTGGCCGACCCGGTTGGCGCAAGACTGACCAGTAGCCTGAAATCATCAGGCCGCAACGTGACCGGTGTTTCGCATCTGGTTCCGATTGCTGCGCAGATTCAGGCGTTGCAATCCATGCGCACCATTCAACGGCTTGGCGTGATTTATAACCCGCAAGAAAAAAATGCCATGCTGGCGGTGCAAGAGCTGCAAACACTTGCACAAAAGTTGGCACTGACGCTGCAATTAGTTCCTGTTGTTCTGGATGCTAACCAACATCCCAGCACTGAAGGTGTCGTTGCTGCCATGCGTGATTTGCTGGCTCAAAAACCGCAGTTTATTTATATCCCCTCCGATTCGTTCATGATCAAAAATGCCAACCTTGTCGTGCAAGAGGCACAGGCCGCGCATGTGCCGGTATTTGCCGCGACGGAGGCGCCGATTCGCAATGACGGCGCGTTACTCGGATTGGTCAGTAATTATTTTAATGTCGGCGAATTAGCGGCTTATAAGGCCGAGCAGATATTGTCGAAAAAAATGGTGGTGTCTCAAGTGCCAATTGAATCGCTAAATCGGTTCACCTACCTGATCAATATGGGCGCGGCGAAAAAGCTCGGGATTTACCCGCCAGTATCGCTATTTAAAGTAGCTGAATTGGTCAATGGGACTGATAACTTGGATGCGCGAGAGTAACTTTGAGTTGTACCCGGCCACTGTTGGCCATAACCCAGGCTGAAAAGCCTTAATTGGAGAAAAGCATGAGTGATGTTAAAAAAAATGATGTTGAAAACAAAGATGAAAAAGATGCTGGTCTTGATGTAACGAAAGTTACTTTTGACAAAAATGGAGAAGTCACTGGTTTATCTGATGAGGTATTAGATTCCGTATCTGGTGGACTGAAATCAGTTAACAATAGCTGCACTAATTCTGGTTGCTAATTGCTAATTGCTAAATGCGGATAATTTGATCTGAATTTAGCTTAGCCATAATGTATATGGTGCTGGCAATTCTCGATTTATTGGAATTGCCAGCAGCTTATTCAATCGCTATTGTTCATAGTGATGTCAGTTTTAATAATTTCTGCAGATTTCTCACAAATGACTTTTAGGAGCGGTAATGGAAATAGATAAATATGCTGGTTTTCTGAGTCGACGCCAGCTGGAATTGATTATTATGCCGACCGAACAGTGCAATTTTCGCTGCACCTATTGTTATGAGGATTTTGAAATTGGAAAAATGAAAGATGAAACCGTGCAGGCAATAAAGAAATTAATTACTGCCAGGTTGAGTAATCCGTCATTAAGCGAGTTGGTGTTTTCCTGGTTTGGTGGTGAGCCATTGATGGCAAAAGATATCGTCTATGAACTGAGTGAGTTTGCGCAAAAAGCATGCGCTACTTCCGGTATTCAATTTAGTTCAGGTATGACTACCAATGCGTATGGTCTTGATAGTGCCACCTTTGATAATTTACTGAAATTGAATGTGCGCAGTTATCAGATATCCATTGATGGTGATGAAGATGAGCATAACAAAACCAGAAAATTAATTTCCGGTCGCGGCACTTTCGCCAAGATATGGAGCAATCTGCTTGATCTGAAAAAGAGTAAAGAGCAATTTGACGTAATGCTGAGAATTCATATTCACCAAGAAAATGTCGACAGCCTTAAACAACTTTTGCCAAAAATTTGTTCTGAATTTGCCGATGACATACGTTTTTCTATCTTCCTTAAAGCCGTTGGGAATTGGGGTGGTGATGGTGTCAAGCAGATGTCCTTGACTAAAAATGCCGACGCAGTAAAAGACGATATGAATGCTTGCCTGATCGAACACGGCTGGTTCAATTTACGCAATTCAGCAGAGACCAGCGATGTAGTTACTCCATGTTATGCAGCAAGATCTAATTCATTTGTCATCAGGGCTAATGGGATGCTGAATAAATGCACAGTTGCGTTTAGCGATCCGAGAAATAGCGTAGGGCACATTAATTCAGATGGCACTTTATTTATTCAAAGTGAAAAAATTCAACCCTTTATGCGTGGATTCCAGTCATTGGACAAAGCTGCTCTGCGTTGTCCTATGCACGGTATGCCGAAAATAGAAGAAGTAAAAACCATTCAATTTGCGAAGAGTATAAATGAAGTATTGAGTGAAATTAGCGTTGCTTGAAAATGACCGGATACCTGTATTGATACAGGTATTTAATTTTATTTTTTATGTGATTTTGGCCAATTTTATGTGAGTTGAATATGAACGCTAATGCATTTTATCGACCAATTATTAGTGCCCCAGATAGATTGATTCGTGCCCCTTTGCTTGAATGGAAGCGGACTTGTTCTGGGTCTTTAGCAAATATCATTCGAAAAAATGACATGGATGTAGAAAAAATTGCCGTGGATTTAAATTGTTTGGCATTACTGGAAACATATCAAGGTCATTATGATTTTTCACTAAGGTTATGTACAGCTCAAATTCGATTTTGGAAAAAATTTGCTAATCAGCCAGGCCATTCTCAAGATTTAAGTAAAGTAATTCAACCATGGATTAACATTATTCGTCTCGAAAGATGGCAAAACAAATGGGAAAATGCGAGCGCACTTTATCGCGAACTGAAACAGGAAAATCATACAGTGCCTGGAACTCTGAATCAGCGCTACGATATTGAATGCAATCTGAAGCAACTTTGCGAGCTAGACCAGAAGTTTGATTACGTTAATCTTCTTAATGTCGTTTACTGGCGTGAATATGCAAATTTGCTGTTGCAATCGAATGCCTTGGATGAGTTGCAGCAATTTTTGGGTGCAGGATTTGCGGCGAATATTAATGGTAGTTTGAAAGTTTCTTTACTAGAAATTCTCCTTTCTTATCTGACTAAAATTGGTAGTTATGAGAATGCACTTTCCATATTAAAAAAAATAAAGGCAGGTCAATCGGGGGAGTTTTGGCTACATTTTAAAATATTGGAAATGTTTTTAAGTGAGCGAACCAATCAGGCTAACGCCTCATTACTCATCATGCAGACATATCAAGCGGCAATTTCTGAAAAATATATTCAGCGTAATAGTTATGGTTTGAATCTTCTTCATAGTATTTCACACGTATTTAAAGAGTTGGACATAGTTGATTTAGAAATTGATCTCCTCAATAAAACAGCAAAAATTGCTGAAGAACTAGGCGATGAAGTGACGTTATTTGAAGTGATGAGTCGCTTAGCTGATTTGCATGAAATTCCACAAAAAATAGTATTCGATAAATTTGCACATTCGTCGTATGCCTTGATTAGGGGCCGCTTAGGCTTACCACTATCCAGTACCGCTGAATTGGAAGAGTCGCGTCAACTTGTTCTGGCCGTAGAAGCATTTGCACAGTTGGATTATGTATCTTGCTTAGACTTATTGCAGGCAGAATCTGGTGCTGAGTTATTTGGATAATTTTTGTATTGCATGGATACGCAGGAGTAATTTTTTTTAGTTGGTGATTGTGCCATCAACCCGGCTGACAAGCCTTTTGGGAGAAAAACATGAATGATATTAAAAAAAATGATGTTGATAACAAAGATGATAAAAAAGTTGGCCTCGATGTATCGGATATTACTTTTGATAAAAATGGAGAAATCATTGGTTTATCTGATGATGTATTAGATTCAATTACTGGTGGATTAAGTGTTACCAATAGTTGTGGTGGAAATATGCAATGTTGAGATGAGTGTTCTGTAGATTTATTATAGAGGGCACTGGCAACGTCCATTTTTATTGGAGTTACTAGTAACTCAATGAATCTCTACCTCTCGATTTATCTGCGCTCAATTGCCAGTTATATTTATTGATGTAAAAGTTAACCTCCAAATTTTTAGTAGATTCCTCGTAAAAAAATTTATATGACAGCTAATGTCATGGTCTTGAGTAACACAAGCATCAGCGCAATTGGGTTATATATTTTGTTGAAACTTGATACAGGCTGAGACTTGAACTGAGTCAGTTAATTTTTGTATTCAATATTATTCTGGGTGGAGACAATTGCAGGTGCATAAAATAAAGACGATATCGGTGAACTATGGCGATCAATCGATAAGTAATAATGGCCTGGTACGGTTATTGATGATGGCCTTTTTTGTCTTCTTGTTTCCCCGATTAGTGTGCGCCGGCGAATTACGGCTGGACGAAGCCATACGCTTGGCACTAGCGCATAACCCTGACGTAAAAGTGCAGGAGCGCCAAGTGGATGTCGCGGTCGGTCAGCGCATGGAGGCGACCGGGCAATTTGACCTGACCTTAGTTTCCGGTGCTAACTACAGTAAAGCCATTACCCCGTTTATCGACAATCTCAACACGCTGAATCAAACGTTGGCGATATCGACCGGCTATCAGATTGGTCTTAACAAGGAATTACGTGACGGCATCAGCCTCACGACTGCAATGCAAGCGGCAGCGATTCAAAGCAGTGGCTATGGAGTATCACCTCAATTGCAACAAAATGCCATGGCGCTGAACATTACGCTGAATGTACCTTTATTAAAAGGAGGTGGTTCGGACGAGGTTACTGAAGCGGAAGACGTGGGGAAAATTAATGTCGTTGCCAGTCAATATGGTTTGCGTAACCAGGTGGTGCAAACGGTGTACAACACATTGCAATCGTATTGGAATTATCTGGCTAGTCTGGAGCTGTTAAAGGTGGCGCAAAGTAGTGAGGAGCGCAGCAAAAATTTACTGGATTCGAATCAAAAACTGGTTGATGCCGCCGAGAAGCCGCGTGCCGATCTGGTGTTGCTCAAGGCTGATTATGCGGACAAAATTGTGGCGCGACAAATGGCTGCGCTGACAGCAACCAATGCCAAACTCGCGCTAGGCCGTGTGCTAGGCATTGATGCCGTTGCGATCCGCGCTATGGCTGACCCCATCGATGGCTTTCCGGCTGATATGAATGCAGTGTCTCTGGTTCCCAGATTGGAAGCGATGAGTTCCGAGGCCTTGTTAATTCGTCCCGATGTCAAGGTACTGGCATTGCAATTGGAAGCGGCACAGCGACATTTGCTCGCCGCGCAGAAAAAGCTGCGTCCGCAATTGAATTTGAGTTTAGGCGTGAACTATACCAACGTATCGGCAGGCGGATCACCTTATGGATTTATTGCCGACCCGAGCCGGCCAGTGTCAACACCCTCGGTGAATGTGCAATTAAATTATCAATTCCCGATCGATAACACCCAAGCCAAAGGATCGTTTCTTGAAAATTCGGCACTGGTTGATCAATTGTCGGTGAAGCAAAGAGACCTGGAAATTGATGTCACCACCAGTGTTGACAATGCCTTGCAGTCGGCAATTCAAACGGCCGCACAACTAAAAATATCGCAAGAGAGTCTGGCTTTATATGAGCAGGCAGTGAGTCAGGAAATTATCAAGCAAAAAAATGGTATTTCCACGTTGATTGATGTGATCAATGTAGAGGCTCGGTTTGTGAGTGCGCGAGTGAATTATATTCAACAGCAGCAGGCCTATGCTAATGCGCTGGCGACATTACGATTGGTAACGGGAACGTTCTTACCGAATACGGCTCCGTTTGAGTCAGGTGGGAATAGTTTTTCATTGGATATTGGTAGCTTGGTTGGATTGGGTCCGTTGAATCATTACCGTTCATTTCCCGAATAATTTCACATTAATAAATTTATGATAAAAAAAGAATTATTCAGAGAAGTCGCTGTAAATCGTCTGTCTTCACCAGAGCAATTAGACAGTTTATTGCAGGTGACGACTGTCAAAGGTTGGGCTGCGCTGGCTGGCATTATCCTGTTTCTGGTTACGATTGGAGGTTGGTCGGTGTTTGGTAAATTGCCGACTAAACTGGTAGGGGATCAATGCATTCTTGTGAACAGTGGCGGAGTCAATATTTTGACGACATCGGTGAGCGGTCGTTTATCCGATCTGGCCGTTGAAGCGGGCGATGTGGTCACACGCGGGCAAATTATCGGGCGACTTGAACAGTACGATATGCTGCAAAAAATCAATGCGAATGAGGCGCACTTGAGTGAAGCCGCTCTGCAATATAAGCAGACCCTGATGCTGGCACAACAGGGCGCCAAATTACGTGAAGTCACCATGGCAGCACAAAGTAATAACCTCAATGATCAGTTAGCAGCAAACAGCCAAAAAATGAAACTGTTAAACGAGCGCATTGAGACGCAAAAATCCTTATATGACCAAGGGCTAATCACCAAGAAAACCTTGATCGATTCCCAATTGGAATTGACTTCAACTGAATTGGAAGCCGAAACCATCCGCACCCAGATTAAGCAATTGGAAGTTACCCGGTTGGACAATAAAAAACAAAGTGACAATGAGATATTGCAGGTAAAAAATCAGTTGGAGGAATTGCAGCGCAATGTCGCGGCCATGGTCAGGGAAAATAAAGGTTCTACATCCATTGTTAGCCCTTATGCGGGCAAAGTTGTCGAGGTAAAAGCAGTGGAAGGGCAATTGGTTGAACGTGGTACACCGCTGCTTAGCGTTGAGTCTGATGGTGCGGACACCAATGAACTTGAAGCCTATATTTATTTGCCTGCTTCAGATGGGAAAAAAATCAATAGAGGCATGAAGGTTGAAATTAGCCCTAGCACCGCCAGACGTGAAGAATTTGGATTTTTACCCGCTAATATTTCTTCGGTGGCGAATTTTCCATCCAGCGACCTGGGTTTGATGCGGGTGTTTGGGAATGAAAAGATTGTGCAGCAGTTATCTGGAACGCATGCGCCAATTCAAATTCGGGTTTCCCTAAAACCATCGGGGAGTAATTTCAGTCATTATGAATGGTCAACACGCAGAGGGCCGCAATTCTTGATTCAAAGCGGCACCATGTGTTCAGCCAACATTACATTGTCTGAACAAAGGCCGATTGAGATATTAATTCCTATCCTGAAAAAAACCATCGGGTTTGACTGAAGACTATGATCAATTTCCGACAGTTAGCAATGACATTGCGCACCAAATTTAGCAAGCAACGCAGCAAAACGCCGCTTATCTTTCAATTAGAAGCGGTTGAGTGCGGTGCCGCATCGTTGGCAATGATTTTGGCGCATTACAAAAAATATTTATCGCTGGAAGAATTGCGTGTGTCTTGTGGCGTTTCACGCAACGGTAGTCGAGCCAGTCATATAGTCAATGCGGCGCGCAAATACGGTTTGCTGGCTACCGGCTTTCGAAAAGAGCCTGCCGAGTTGCGCACTATGTCGCTGCCCATGATTATTTTTTGGAACTTTAACCATTTCGTCGTGGTGGATGGATTTGAAGGCGATACGGTTCTGGTTAATGACCCTGGTTTAGGTCGCCGACGAATTGATGCGGAAGAATTTGATCAGTCGTTTACCGGTATTGTGCTGGCGTTTGAGAAGGGGCCGGCATTTGTCCCATCGGGTCGACCTCCTAATTTGTTTCGCTCATTGAGACAACGTTTGGGGGGAACGCGGCAAGGGTTGATCTATTTGATACTGATTGGTTTGTCGTTGGTCATTCCGGGTTTGGTGATCCCGATTTTTAGTTCCGTGTTCATTGATCGGGTGTTGATCGGAGGCTTGCAGAGTTGGTTGTTTCCTTTACTAAGCGGTATGTTGCTGACTTCGGTTTTGTTGGCGTTGCTGACCTGGTTGCAAAAATATTACCTGATTAAGCTGGATGCCAAGATTGCACTGAGTACGTCGGCTCGTTTTTTTTGGCATGTATTGCGCTTGCCTGTCGGCTTTTATCAGCAACGCTCGGCAGGGGATATCGGATCCAGGTTGGCGATTAGTGAGCGGATAGCGAATATTTTGTCGGAAGATCTGGTCGGTGCAGTATTGAGTTTGATGACAGCCACTTTTTTTGCTTCGATGATGCTGTTTTATGACGTGAGCATGACGCTGGTTACGGTGGCTGTTGTTCTGTTGAATGTTGTCGTCATGCGTTTTGTCGCGGTGCGTCAAATCGAATTAAATCAGCGTATGGCGATTGATCGCGGCAAGGTTATCGGTACGTCGATGAATGGGTTGAGACTAATAGAAACGCTCAAAGCTTCCGGCTCTGAATCGGATTTTTTTACACGCTGGGCTGGTTATCAGGCGCGGTTAACGAATTCGATGCAGCAGATGAATCGTACCTCTATTATTTTGAACCTGATTCCCAAGTTCTTGACGGGGGTGAGCTCGATATTCATTCTGGGTATCGGTGGGATGCGTGTCATGCAAGGCGGGATGAGTATCGGGATGTTGGTTGCATTTCAGGCGCTGGCGCAAAGTTTTGTTAATCCGGTGAATGCCTTGGTTGCGTTGT
This sequence comes from Solimicrobium silvestre, assembly GCF_002976435.1. Taxonomy (GTDB): domain Bacteria; phylum Pseudomonadota; class Gammaproteobacteria; order Burkholderiales; family Burkholderiaceae_D; genus Solimicrobium; species Solimicrobium silvestre. The sequence goes on from NZ_PUGF01000011.1 coordinate 98,352, forward strand.
CGGGGAAAATGCAGGGCTTTCAGGGCGATATGGACCGGCTCGATGATGTGATGCGGAGCCCGGTTGAAAATATCACTGCGGTTGAGGAAAATGCCGAAAATCTGCTTTGCGCCAAATTGGAAGGGCACCTGGAATTACGCAATGTAACTTTTGGGTATAGCCGTCTTGAACCACCGCTTTTAAAAAATTTCAGTTTAACGCTGCAACCGGGGCAACGGATCGCTTTGGTGGGTGCTTCCGGCTGTGGGAAATCCACCGTGTCAAAATTAGTGATTGGTTTATGTGAGCCGTGGGAGGGCAGTATTTTATTTGATGGCAAACCCCGTAACGCATGGCCGCGTCAACAATTATTAAATTCAGTGGCGGCGGTTGATCAGGATATTTGCATTTTTTCCGGTACGGTTCGAGAAAATCTGAATATGTGGGATACGACGATTCCGCACAAGGTGGTGGTAGATGCTGCCCGGGATGCTTGTGTTCATGATGTCATCTCAAGCCGACCCGGCGGCTACGACAGCGTGGTGGCAGAAGGTGGCGGTAATTTTAGCGGCGGACAACGTCAGCGTTTGGAAATTGCACGCGCATTAAGTTCTAATCCACGGCTACTGATTTTAGATGAAGCAACCAGCGCCTTGGATCCACTTACCGAAAAAATCGTTGAAAATAATTTGAGGCGGCGCGGTTGCAGTTGTCTGGTTGTGGCGCATCGTTTAAGTGCAATTCGTGATTGTGATGAAATTATTCTTCTCGACAAAGGCGTGGTAATGGAGCGTGGGTCTCACCAGGATTTAATCGAATTAAACGGCCATTATGCAAGGTTAATTTCAAATGAGTAATGAGCAAACAGATACCCTGGAAACGCCTTTAACGGCTATTTCTGAGTTAGGTAGTCTCGGTTCAGCCGGCGCTCGCCTGGTGCATGCTGATCGTTCAGTCTGGTTAGTTGAGCACGGTAGCATCGACCTGTTTATGGTGCCGCTTAATGCTGAATTAGAACCTGGTGCCAGGATCTATTTGTTTACGACTGGTGTCGGGCAATTAGTGGCTTTTCCCAGACTCGCTTCTGATCTTGGTTATGGTTTGCTGGCGGTTCCGATGGCCGATTGCCGCTATCGGGTTATAGAGCGTGATGATTTAACTCGGATGTTTGAGCAAACTGTGCAGGGATGTAATCAGTTAGCGTTGCTGGATGCTTTCGCGCATAACTTGTCATTGATTCCGCATGAAAAGCTTAGCAGCGAATGCCTATCTGTCTATCCAAATGATGAATACGTGGCAGCGGATACGGCACTAACAGTCTGCGCCGGCGCATCAGGATTATGGTTAAGTTCTGTCAGTGGGCCAATGGTTTACGCGATTCACGACGCGAGTGAACACGAACTGATGCACCTTCACGCATGCTTACCTGCGCCGATGAGTATTGCAATTCATCTTCCCACCGCGACGCAGGTACATTGTTATAGTTTGGAAGAGGCAAGGGAGCAAGGTGTTAGCCTCGATATGTTGTTGGATGGCTTGGATTCGTTATTTTTAAGCCTGATACATGCCACCATCGAGAACAAGAAAAAAAATGAAGCGGATGAGCTGTTACGTTTGCAAACCAAAACCAGCATTGATAGTCAGGCCATGTCCGATGCACTGGGTGGCTTTGCCTCTTTATTTCAAAAACAGTATCAAGAGAGTTTTTCCAGCAGCAGTAAGGATCGCTTGCTGAATGCCTGCCAGATTATTGGCAAATCCCTGAATATTACGTTTGTAGCGCCGCCGGTCGGTGGAGTGCACCGTAATTTGGTTCAGAATATCGCTAATGCGTCGCATGTACGTACCAGAGTGGTGGCGTTGAAAGGCGCATGGTGGAAAGTCGATAGTGGAGCTTTGCTGGGTTTTTTAGAGTCTGATAAAGAGCCGCTCGCTTTGATGCCGGTTCGCGGTGGTGGGTATGAAGCAGTCAATCCGGTCAGTGGTCAGCGGACTAAAGTTGATGCTCAATTTTCAGCTCAACTGGTGATTTTTGCGCATATGTTTTATACCAGTTTGCCGCATAAATCATTAATCTTAAAAGATGTCATACAGTTTATTACGCGCGGTTTTGGACGCGAATTTATAATTATTGCCGCAATTAGTTTGGTGAGCGCGGCACTTGGTATGGGCATACCGATCGCCAGTGGCGTGTTATTTGATCAGGCTTTTCCTGCGGCTGATTTTGGTCAGATGATGCAAATTCTGATGATTTTGTTTGCGACGATTTTAGTCACATTGCTCTTTGAAGTGACTCAGGCCATGGTGCTATTGCGGATTGAGGGTAAAGCCAGTTGTGATCTTCAGGCAGCTGTTTGGGATCGGGTACTAAAACTGCCCGTGCCTTTTTTTCGGGATTACTCCGCCGGTGATCTGGCCACCAGAATTAACGGTATTAACGAAATCAGGCAAGCGTTATCGGGAACGGTGATTTCGTCCATTTTGAGTAGTTTGTTTTCGGCCTTGAATGTTTGCCTGCTGTTTTATTACGATATAAAACTGGGCGTTGTTGCAATTATTTTGGTACTCGCAGCCATTGGATTTAATCTGTTAGTGGGGCGTGTTACGGCGCGCCTGACCCGCGAAGCGGCTGATAAAAACGGCAAGATTTCCGGGATGGTGCTGGAGTATTTGAACGGCATCGCTAAACTGCGTATTACTGGTGCCGAATCAAGGGCGTTCAGTAACTGGTCCACCAGTTTTGTGATGCAGCGCCGTCTGCTTATGCGTGCCTCTGGCTGGGGCAATATTGGCGGCACATTCAGTGCTGTTTTCCCTTTGCTGGCGATGATCGTTATTTTTGTCTGGATTGCGCCTGTGGCTGGAGCAGATAATCACCAACATTTAAGTACGGGCGAATTCATCGCTTTTAGTTCTACCTTCGCTATTTTTCTCGGTGCGACGATGAACCTGGTGCGTATTAGTACCGATCTACTGAATATCATGTCAACCTATGAGCGTACCCGCCCTATTATGGAAACAGTCCCGGAAGTGGATCAAAATAAAGCGTATCCGGGTGAATTGCGTGGAGCTATTGAGTTAAGTAATGTGAGTTTTTCCTACTCCCCTGATTTACCACCGGTGCTTGATGATGTGTCGTTTAGTGTTAAACCGGGTGAATTTGTAGCATTGGTTGGCGCATCAGGATCAGGTAAATCAACGCTGTTGCGACTTATGCTCGGATTTGAAACTCCCTCACAAGGTGCGATTTATTATGACGGGAAAAATCTGGGTGATATCAACATCGGCGCAGTAAGACGTCAGCTGGGCGTCGTTTTGCAAGGCGGGCAACTGATGGATGGCGATATTTTTTCGAATATCGTGGGCTCCACCACTTTGGGGAGTGATGCCGCCTGGGAAGCAGCCAAAGCCTGCGGCCTGGACCGGGATATTGAAGCAATGGCAATGGGGATGCAGACGCTGGTCAGTGATGGTGGCGGAACTTTATCGGGTGGGCAGCGCCAGCGCCTGATGATTGCAAGAGCTATCGTCAATAAACCAAAAATTATTTATTTTGATGAAGCCACCAGTGCCTTAGATAACCAGACTCAGGCCACAGTCAGCGCCAGCATGGAACAGTTAAGGGCTACCCGTATCGTTATCGCTCATCGACTAAGTACTATTATTAATGCTGACCAGATTTATGTTCTGGAAAAGGGCAGGATTGTGCAAAGCGGTTCATATGCTGTGTTGATGCAGCAAGAAGGTTTGTTTGCTGAATTGGCCAAACGCCAGACACTATAATTTTATTGGTTTCAACGAACCACATATTGGATACAACATGCGTAAGTTTTTTTTAGTATTACTGCTCATTTTGTTGTCCCTGGTTGGATGTGACAAACTCAATCTGGCGCAACAACGCGCTGAGCATCTGGCTCAACCGGGTAAGGATATTACCATTGCCGTTGCGTGGCCCATGAATTCCGCGAAAACATCGCTACTCAACGGTATTGAATTAGCTCGCACTGAAATCAATAGTAGCGGTGGTGTTTTGGGTGGGAAAAATATTACTCTTCTTGTAAAAGATGATGAAGCTTCCTTATCAAAAGGCCGGTTGGTCGCGCAAGAGATTGCCAATAACATTGATGTCGCGGCAGTCATTGGGCATCTTAATTCTTACATTACCGAGCCTGCATCACAAATATATGAACAGGCTGGATTATTGATGATTACACCAGGAGCAAGTGGACAGAAAATGTTTGAAGATGGTGGGAAATTAATCTTCAGAAGCCTACCGGGTAACCGCGAACAGGCACGCCAGATTGGCGACTATGCAGTATCGCAAGGGTATAAGCGAATTGCTATCTATTACATTAAAAATGAATACGGTATTGACCTCGCCAATTTTTTTGAGCAACGCGCCAATGAGCTCGGCATCAATGTGGTAGATCGTCGTTCCTATAATATGAATGCCGATAATCATGCCGCTATTTTTAAGGATTGGGCTTTATTTTTAAAAATGGACGCCATATTTTTAATTGGCTCATTACCGGAAAGCGGGCAAATATTGCGTGAAGCACGTGCGGCAGGAATTACGGTACCCATTTTTGGCGGGCATGGAATGGATTCGGCAGACTTAATTAAACTAGGTGGAAAAAGTGCCGAAGGAACTGTGGTGTTTTCCCTTTTTAACATTGTAGATCCGCGCCCCGAGGTTCAAAGTTTTGTCGAGCGCTATCAGAAACGATTTGGTGTGGAGCCAGACAGCAGTGCTGCGGCAGGTTACGACACGCTTAAATTGGTGGCGCATGCCATTGATGTCGCACATAGTGAAGTACCTGCCAAAACGGCTGAAGCCATGCGCGCTACTAAAAACTGGTCCGGTGTAACCGGCATGTATACCTTCAACGAAAAGGGCGATTTGGTCGGGAAGCGTTTGGCCAAGGCTGAAGTAAATCAGGGTAAATTCGTTTATTTTGAAATAACGCCACCGCGTACTGTTACTACCTGGCCTACTGCTGATTGAAAAAATAAAAATTTCAGAAAGTCTGGGAAGCAGATAACATCACTCTCATGCCAGCTCAAGCATTGCCTCGAATTGCTCAAGCGGGACAGGTTTTCCAAACAAATAACCTTGGTATGCGTAACAACCTCTTAAATTAAGAAACTCACGCTGCTCTTCAGTTTCGACTCCTTCCGCGATGACGTTTAATCCCAATGTTTTAGCCATCGCGATGATGGTTTGCACGATGGCGGCGTCGTTGGGATCGGTGGCGATATCGCGCACAAAGGATCGGTCAATTTTGATCTGATCAAAAGGGAGCCGCTTGAGATATTGCAGTGACGAATAGCCGGTGCCAAAGTCATCCAGGGACAACTGAACGCCAATTTCTTTCAATGAATTCATGGTAACGATGGTGTCATCAACGTCTTTAAGCATCAGGCTTTCCGTCAGTTCCAATTTGAGTAGCATCGGATTAATAGCATGGAGTTGAACACAGGTTTGTACCTGACTGACAAAATCAGCCTGGCGGAATTGGTTGGCACTGACGTTTACCGCCAGAACCAGAGCCTGTGTTGACGCATCGTTTTGCCATGCTTTGATCTGGGCGCAAGCCGTGTCCAATACCCATTTTCCGATTGGTAATATCAAGCCGGTTTCTTCGGCAAGCGCAATGAATTCTCCAGGGAATACCACGCCACGCGTAGGATGCTGCCAGCGGATTAATGCTTCGGCACCGATTGGGCGGCGCGCGTTGTCCACTTGAATTTGGTAATACAACTGGAATTGCTGGCTCTCCAATGCCTTATGTAATTCGGTATCAAGCTTTGTTCGGATAGTGATCGCGTCCTGCATCTGATTGTCGAAAAAGCGCAGGGTATTGCGCCCAGCTTTTTTTGCCTGATACATGGCAATGTCGGCCTGTTTCATCAACTCGTCTTTCATCTGATCGTTACCGTCAAATAAAGTGATGCCTATGCTCGCGGTGCAAGTTAATTCATATTTATCCAACTGGTAAGGTTGACTGAGAATAGCCAGGGTTTTCTCGCCGATTAGTTCAGTTTGCGTTGCAGCTTCCATGTGGTGTTCGCTCAGATCTAGCAGCATCACCACAAACTCATCGCCGCCCATGCGGGAAACCGTATCATTTTCGCGGAAGCTGGCTTCCAGTCGCTGTGCGACTTGTTGCAGCAACAAATCGCCGGTGTCATGGCCTAGCGTATCGTTGAGATCCTTGAAATTATCTAGGTCAATAAACAGCAAAGCACCTTTTCTGCCACTACGCGCATTGGAGGTTAATGCTTGCTGAAGCCGATCAAGTAGCAAACGTCTGTTTGGTAAATTGGTCAGGTGATCGTGGAATGCAATGTACTTGATTTTTTCTTCAGCTTCCTTGCGCTCGGTGATGTCGATATACGATCCAATATAGTGCGTGATATGTCCACCGGCCCCTTTGACCGCCGAGATGGAGAGCCATTTAGGATAGATTTGCCCATTCTTGCGACGCCCCCAGATTTCTCCCTGCCATGCTCCTTTCAGTTGTATCGTTTCCCACATCTCTTTATAGAACTCGGGCGGGTGGCGTCCTGATTTAAGTAAGCGCGGTGTTTGCCCGATTATTTCCTCAGCTGAATAACCGGTATTTTCCGTAAATGCTTTGTTGACGCGCAAGATCACTTCATTGGCATCTGTGATGATCAAATTTTCTTGCGATTCAAAGGCTGTGGCGGCAATGCGCAGGTAAGCTTCGCTGTTATGCAGTACGGTATCGATAGCGCGAATGCGGGCGATGATGGTCCACGAGATGCCCACGCCAAGCAAGGTAAACAGCAGTGCAATGGTGTAGCTGAAATTACGCGAAGCATGACTGGCGGAGCGCGATATCGTCGCCAGAGTGGACGAGAACAAATTTTCTTGCTCAGTTAAATGCTGGTTAATGATGTTCGTCCTGATCATGAAGGTATGAACAGTGTCAGAGTTAATTGAGTGCGAGCTTATGTCTTGATGTAATTTTTCGGCCTCCTCATTTAATTCGGCAATCAATTTATCGCCGGTAGTCCAGGATTTGATCACCTCGGTCATGAATGAAAAATTCTGGAATCTGAGGAATAAATCACTCATGGATTCGATATCTTCAGGATGATTGCCCCCAATGAGAAAACCTTCACGCGCCATAGCCAGATCTGGATTGGGTTTTTGCAGTGCAATACGAGCCTGCAAGTCGCCGATTGGTATCTGGATTGAACGCTGGTAGTTTTGGTAATCGTTTTCGTCATGCGTTAACGCGTAATGTTCAAGACTAAGAATTGCCTCTTTTTGCGCTTTGGCCCAAACCCCCGCTCCACCGATATAGGCGCGAACAGCCATTAAGGCATTCATCTGAATTTGCATCAGGAAGGTAAGGGTAATGATCATTGCAACAAACATGGCAATGATCAGATAGACATGGCTAATCGTGGTGTTGCGCATAGCCAATTTTTTAGGCATAGGAAAAATTTGTTTTAGTGCAACTAGCGAATAGTGGTATTTTATGCCGCAGTCCGTTTGAGTCTGTTGTTAAGCCTACTTAATGGCAACGACCATATTCATGGTCATTTTGATTTGTTTTTGGCAATACTGCGTAAAATGGCTTATCTTTGTATTGTTACACTGGCACTCGCAGGTAACTGTGCTAAAAGCAGTCTAGGATATTCAAATCTGTTAAGCAAGAAGGCAAGAAAAACCTCCCGCTGAGTTTAGCGGGCGGTTTCATTTTTTCGGTCTGACTATTGCTGTGATGTCACTTCTTTTATTGACGAACTTCAATCACCACCTTGCCAAAGTGTGCCGCTTTTTCTAGATGTGTGAAGGCTTCGCGTGCCTGTAGAAAAGGAAAGATCCGATCAACGACGGGATGTATTTCGACCACGCTTAAAAATTTATTGAGGTCTTCAAACATGCTGCGGCTACCGACGAAAATGCCGGCTAATCGTTTTACTGACCCAATTAATGCCGCAGGATTAACTTCACCGCCGAAACCGCTGACACCTCCGATAATGGCAACCTTGCCACCCATTCGGGCGCTGGTAATTGAGCGTGGCAGCGTGCCTTGGCCGCCCACTTCTAATACCAGATCAACCCCTTTTCCGTCGGTTAGCCTCAAGACTTCATCTTGCCACTCAGGCGTAGTTTTATAGTTGATGGTTGCCGATGCACCCAAGCTGCGGGCGCGTTCCAGTTTTTCATCGCTGGATGACGTAATAATAGTGCGCAGACCAGCCGCTTTGGCTAGCTGTAGCGCCCAGATGGATACGCCGCCAGTGCCGAGTAGCAGTACGCTATCGCCTGCTCTTAGCCCACCTTCGACGAATAATGAATTCCATGCTGTGACGCCAGCGCAGGGTATTGTGGCGGCTTCCACGTAGGTAAGATGTTTCGGTATGGCGACTAAGGCATCTTCACTTAAGATCACTTCTTCCGCCAACATGCCATTAACAGCAGCGCCGAGTGCTCCGGCTGTATTTTGCGTCGTTGGATTACCGTTGATCCACTCTGGGAAAAACGACGCGGCAACCCGATCACCGACTTTAAAGCGCGTCACTTGCGCACCAACCGCGATAACTTCACCAGCGCCGTCGGAGCAAGGAATGACGGGGTTCTCACTGGTAACGCGGTAACTACCGTTGACGATCATTAAGTCGCGATAGTTGAGCGAAACGGCATGTATCCGCACTTGCACTTCGTGCCCAGTTGGCGCGGAAAGAGTGCGTTGAACCACTTCAAGTCCGGCGATCTGTTGACCTGCTTTAATTTGGTAAGCTTGCATTGACATCTCCTGTAAGCCGATAGGTGGATCAACATGATTGTTGCACTCACTTCGACATTGACTGCTATCATATCGTATCCAATAAATCCACAGTGGCGATATTATTTAACAAGTTTGTAGCGTAATTGGAATCAATGATGAGTGATCGTTTAAACGGTATTAGTGCTTTCGTCGAAGCGGCGGAGGCTGGCAGCTTTGCCTTGGCAGCGGAACGCATGCGACTTACCCGTTCGTCGGTGGGTAAGAGTATTGCACGATTGGAGCAACGATTGGGCGTACGGCTATTCCAGCGGACTACCCGCAGCCAGAGTCTGACGGAAGAAGGGCAAGCGTATTACGAGCGCTGTGTGCGTGCCTTGGCCGAGTTAAGTGCAGGTGCATTGGCACTCGACAGCGGTAAAGGTGAGCCGATTGGCCGTTTGCGAGTTAGCGTGCCGGTGCTGTTTGGCCGTCATTGCGCGGCGCCCGTTTTGCGGGCATTGGCACATCAGTTTCCACGGCTGGATATAGAAATATCCTTTAATGACCAGACTGTTGATCTGGTCGATGAGGGCTACGATCTGGCGATACGCATTGGCAGTTTGCCCGATAGCAGTACTCTGGTTGCACGGCGTTTGTCTAGCCAGCGCATGGTCATTTGCGCCGCACCGTCTTATCTAGCCAAATATGGAAAACCCGGCAGCGCGGACGAGCTGTCGCAGCATGTCGGCATCGCTTATGGACGCTCCGGTCGCGTCAAACCATGGTTAATGCGTGATAGTGCGGGTCAAATCCAGAAACCCCAGATTGATATCCGTTTAATGTTTGACGACTTACAGGCCATTACTGATGCCGCTATAGCCGGTGCTGGACTAGCCTGGTTGCCATGCTGGCTGATGGCAAAACATTCGCGTGCAGGTGAGCTGGAACTGGTCATGAATGACAATATGCTGGAAGTTGAAATATACGCTGTGTGGCCGAAATCGCACTATTTGCCGACTAAAACCCGGGTAGCAATTGATGCGCTGGTGGCGGAGATACCCGGAATGATTGGGCATCTTGAGCATGTTTGCGAATGAGTTATTTATTATTTTTATTTGCAGATACCCAAAAGCATAAAAATAGAGCCAAACTGGCGCTAAAACCGGGGAATATGTAAGCAGGGCAATTGTGTAAGTAACTGTGTAAAATGGCGCATCTACAGCTAAGCATGGCCTTATTGGATCTCAATGATCATCGCGAACCAACCTCTTCCAGTACTTCTTCTCATCGCTCTGGCAGGTCTATATGCCGGAATGCAAAACGCGCTGGCGGGTGGTGGTTCTTTCATCACTTTTCCAGCGTTGCTACTGGCCGGACTGAATCCGCTGGCGGCGAATATGAGTTCGACGATTGCCCTGTTCCCAAGTCAAATAACCACTGCCATAGCTGGCCGTAAAATGGTCAGTGGCGTTGGCCATCTCTCGTTTCGTAGTTTGTTTATCGTTAGCTTGATTGGTGGCGTGCTCGGAGCGTTATTGCTGCTATCTACACCGGTCAGCATTTTTACTAACTTAGTCCCTTGGCTGGTGTTATTTGCCACTGCCGCATTTGCCTGGGGCAGTTTTGGCTACCAGCCGCATTCCACAGCAACCGCGCGCCAGTTGCCGAATTCAGTGCTGTTGTTAATACAAGGCGTCATTGCAATTTATGGCGGTTACTTCGGTGGCGGAATTGGATTCTTAATGTTGGCCGCGCTGACTGTCGCCGGACAGCAAGTCCGCGCTGCCAGCGCAACTAAAAACGCATTGGCGATGACGATGAATGCGTCAGCAGTTGCTATTTTTGCATTTTCGCCAATGATTAATTGGGCGGCGGTAGTGGCGCTTGGCTTGGGAGGCGTGCTGGGCGGATTGATCGGTTCATGGTTAATCCATCGCCTGCCGGAGCGCTTGCTGCGCGGCTTTGTGGTACTGGTTGGCGTTGTGTTAACGGTGTGGTTGTTCTTGCGCTAATATTTCGAGCTGTTTGTGTCTTGTAACTAGGGTGGCTTAGCAAGCACTTGTAACAAGCAATCTGCCTTGGTTGCTATAACTCATTGATTTGTAATATAATCCATGCTTTCCGCCTTCCATTACTTTCCGTTGATTGTCTTAAAAATGCGGTGTTACCAACGCGTTGTTGGCGCTGTATTTAACTCACGGAAGGCCTGCCAAATACCATGACTGAAATTAAGTCCGAATTGAATTCTGAATTGAGCACCGAATTAAGCTCTATAACTATATCTACATCGTCTAGTGCAGAGGTCGCGGCTGATGTGCGCTTTGCCGATTTTGGTTTGTCCGATGATATTTTGCGGGCACTTTCCGATCAAGGATATGTGCATCCAACGCCGATTCAAGCCGCTGCAATTCCGGTTGTTTTAGAAGGGCGCGATGTCATGGGGGCGGCCCAAACCGGCACAGGTAAAACGGCCGGTTTCTCTTTACCGATTATTCAGTTATTGCTAGCGCACGCCAACGCAAGTGCTTCGCCTGCACGGCATCCGGTGCGCGCCCTGATTTTGACGCCGACGCGCGAGCTGGCTGATCAGGTAGCAGAAAACGTCAAAGCCTATTGCAAACATACGCCGTTGCGTAGCCTTGTTGTGTTTGGCGGTGTTGATATTGCACCGCAAACTGCTGCGTTACGAGCTGGTGTTGAAATTGTGATCGCAACGCCAGGGCGCTTGCTTGATCACGTTCAGCAAAAAACCATCAACCTGAGCCAAGTGCAAATTTTGGTGATGGATGAAGCGGATCGTATGCTGGACATGGGCTTTTTACCTGACTTGCAACGCATCATTAATTTGCTGCCTAAAGCGCGTCAAAGCTTGATGTTTTCGGCGACTTTTTCGCAAGAAATTAAAAAACTGGCAGCGACTTTTTTACGTAATCCGCTCACCATTGAAGTGGCGCGCAGTAATGCAACCGCTGAAAATGTGACCCAGATTTTGTATCAGGTTCAAGAAGAAGAAAAACGCGATGCCGTGAGTTTTATTATTCGTGAGCGTAATTTAAAGCAGGTGATCGTATTTTCAAATACCAAAATCGGCACTTCACGTTTGGCCGTGCATTTGGTTAAAACCGGCGTGAAAGCTGCGGCGATTCATGGTGATAAAACGCAACAAGAACGGATGGCTGCGTTAGAGTCATTTAAGCGTGGTGAAATTGAAGTGTTGGTCGCAACCGATGTGGCTGCACGTGGTTTGGATATTGCTGAATTACCTTGCGTAATTAACTTTGATTTACCGTACAACGCGGAAGATTATGTGCACCGGATTGGACGTACCGGTCGTGCTGGTGCTACGGGTGATGCAATTTCTTTGTTCACTGAAAAAGATGAGCGGTTATTGGCGGATATTGAAAAGCTGATTAAGCAAAAAATTGTGCGTTTGCATTTGGCTGGTTTTGTTGCTACTAAGCTTGAACCGCATGGTTTGCGTGAGCCGCGTAGTTCTGGGGCTCGTAGTTCGTCTTCTGGTAGTGCTGAGGTTAAAAATGACCGCAGAGTTGCACCGCGTTCTTATGCTTCTACACCTAAAATTGATCCTTGGTTTTTGCAACCTTATCAACCGACTGCATCGACACTTCCAGTGGCTGAAAAGCCGTCTGTTACTTCTTCATCTGGCAAGCCAGCTAAGCGGGCTGCTTTGTTGGGTGGGTTTTCTAAGAGTTAGTTTGTATGATTGCTCAGGCTTAAATTAATCAGTTATTGCGATTAAATTGAGGGCTGTTGGTCGGGGGTAGCCCGACAGCCAGTTACCTTTTTTGTGTCGCCAAAAAAGGTAACCCAAAAAAGGCGACCACGCTATTTCGGAAACCCCGATTATTTTACGAATAAATGGGAAAAGTTCGAAACTCGCTGCGCTCAAACAGCGAACCTTTCTTATCCATTTATCCGTAAAATAACCGGCCGAACTAGAAGTGGGGGTAGGTCAAAAGCAACGTCAACGGCAAAATCAACTTCAACTTCAAAAGCAACTGCAGCACAATCAAATTTCAACCAATTTAAGCTAATTTAGCTTCAATTTCTACTGTTGGCGTAATCTCTTCACGGCATTGTTTTTTACAATGCGGACATGATTTTCCTGGAATGTAATAAGGCGATAATTGTTCACGCGGCGTGACAACCGCGCGGCAGGCGTAGCATTGTTCTGTGTCGGTAGCTTCTAGTTGTGGATTGAGCGCGGTGCGGTAGTCGAAGACAAAACAATCGCCGTGATAATGATCGCCGCCGACTTCTTCAAAATACTTCAAAATCCCGCCTTCAAGCTGATACACATGTTCATAGCCGACATTTTGCATGTGGATGGCCGCTTTTTCGCAGCGTATCCCGCCGGTGCAAAACGTCACTACGGTTTTGTCGTTTAATTCATCTTTATTTGCCGCGATAACTTCGGGAAATTCGGTGAATTTTTTAATGCGGAAATCTACCGTATTGTTAAAACTGCCAACATCCACTTCAAAGTCATTACGCGTATCAACCATTACAACCGGGCGACCAGTATCGTCATGCCCTTGATCCAGCCAGCGTTTTAACGTGGTCGGTGCTACAAAAGGGGCGCGACCATCTTCCGGGCGTATTAACGGCATCCGCATGGTGATGGTTTCGGCTTTTAATTTGATCAGTAATTTGGTGAAAGGCTGGCTGTCGGAAATGCTTTCTTTGGCAACTACGTCACTAAAGCGCGGGTCAGTGTGCAACCAATCCATAAAGCCATCAATCTCATGGCGCAAACCAGCCAAGAATAAATTAATACCTTCAGGCGTAAGGAGAATGGTGCCTTTTAAATTCAGCTGTTGGCAAATGGCTAAAAATTCAGGACGTTTTTCTGCCGTATCGTTAAAAGTAATGAACTTGTACGCGGAGATGTTGATGTATTGCGGAGTGCTTGACTGCATAGTGTTCTGTAATAAAAATGGTGCCAGATTAAGAAGATAAGTCCTTGATTAGGCAGCATTATAAACGCAAAACAGTGCTTTCTAATTGAGCTAAATCAATTTACGGCTTGAACATGTATAGATTTCTATTATTCCCCATTCTAGGCAGGCGTTCCCTACTGTAAAATAGCGCGCTATGACGACACCGCAATTTATACATCTCCGCCTGCATTCCGAGTACTCCATTGTTGATGGATTAGTACGCATCGATGATGCCATTCAGGCCGCAGTAAAAGACCAACAACCCGCCCTGGCGATCACCGACCTGAGTAATTTATTTGGGATGGTGAAGTTTTACAAAGACGCTCGCGGTAAAGGATTAAAACCCATTGCCGGTTGTGATATTTGGATCACTAATGATGGGCAGCGCGACAAGCCGAGCCGCTTGCTATTGCTGGTTAAAAATCACACCGGTTATTTGCAGCTATGCGAATTACTCAGTCAGGCATGGATATCTAACCAGCACTTGGGGCGCGCCGAAATCCGCGCCGAATGGCTGGCAGCTTTGCCGCCCGGCGGATTGATTGTTTTATCCGGCGCGCATTTTGGCGACATCGGCATTGCGCTGGAAAACGGCAATCTGGATGCGGCACGCCGCTGCGCACAGCATTGGGCGAGCGTTTTCCCTGATCATTTTTATATTGAAATTCAGCGAGCAAATCAACCGAATATGGCGGCGCAAGTGCGTCAGTCGGTGGCGTTAGCGGCTGAGTTGGGTTTGCCTGTGGCGGCCACCCATCCGGTGCAATTTATTGATGCCAGTGAATTTACCGCGCATGAAGCGCGTACCTGTATTGCCGAAGGCGAAATCTTAGCCAATGGGCGTCGGGTAAGACGCTTCAATGAAGATCAGTATTTTAAAACTCAGGCAGAAATGCAGGAGCTGTTTGCTGATTTGCCGGGTGCCCTGGCAAACTCGGTTGAAATCGCCAAACGCTGTAATTTAGTGCTGGAATTAGGCAAGCCCAAATTACCGTTATTCCCAACACCGGAAGGCGTTACGCTCGATGAGTTTTTAGTCTCTGAAGCGCAAACAGGTTTGCAGCAACGCATGCTGCTGCTCTATCCCGATCCGGTCGAGCGTGAAAAGCAGCAAGAAAAATATGCATCCCGTTTAAAGTTTGAAACCGACACCATTATTAAAATGGGCTTCCCGGGTTACTTTTTGATCGTGGCAGAATTTATTTTATGGGCCAAAAATAATGGCGTACCAGTTGGCCCCGGCCGTGGTTCTGGTGCGGGTTCGCTGGTCGCGTATTCCTTAAAAATTACCGATCTTGATCCGCTTGCTTACAATTTACTTTTTGAGCGTTTCTTAAATCCTGACCGGGTTTCCATGCCCGATTTCGATATTGATTTCTGTCAGGAAGGGCGCGACCGGGTTATTCAGCACGTCAAAGATTTATACGGCAAAGAAGCCGTTTCGCAGATTGCGACGTTCGGTACCATGGCCGCCAAAGGCGCGATTCGTGACGTAGGCCGGGTGCTTGATTTTGGCTATAACTTTTGCGACGGAATTTCTAAATTAATCCCGTTCAGGCCAGGTAAACAGGTCACGATTGCCGAGGCGATTAAAGAAGAACCACAGTTGGCCGAGCGGCAGGAAAACGAAGACGATGTAAGACGACTCCTCGATTTAGCGCAACAAGTAGAAGGCATTACCCGCAACATCGGTATGCATGCCGGTGGTGTGTTGATTGCACCAGGCAAGCTCACCGATTTTTGCCCGCTGTACACCCAGGGTGGCGACGCGGGCGTAGTTTCCCAATACGATAAAGACGACGTGGAAGCCGTTGGCTTGGTGAAATTCGATTTCTTGGGTTTGACCACGCTCACCATTCTTGATTGGGCAGTACGTTACATCAAGATGCTTGATCCGGCGCTGGCTGGCTTTAATTTAGAGACCTTACCGCTCAACGACAAAGCTTCTTACACCTTACTCAGTAAAGCTAAAACCGTAGCCGTATTTCAGCTGGAAAGCCGCGGCATGCAAGGCATGCTGAAAGATGCACGGCCAGATCGTTTTGAAGACATTATTGCGCTGGTAGCGTTGTATCGTCCGGGTCCGATGGATTTGATTCCTGACTTCTGCAAACGTAAGCACGGTGAACGGTTTGATTATCCGGATCCGCGTACCGAAGGCATTTTGTCTGAAACTTACGGCATCATGGTGTATCAAGAGCAGGTTATGCAAATGGCGCAGGTGGTCGGTGGCTACTCACTAGGCGGCGCGGATTTGCTACGCCGTGCTATGGGTAAGAAAAAAGCCGAAGAGATGGCCGAGCATCGCCAAATTTTCCGTAACGGTGCTGCTAAAGATGGTTTGACCGAGCAAAAAGCCGACGAAATTTTTGATTTGATGGAAAAATTCGCCGGCTACGGTTTTAATAAATCGCACGCCGCCGCTTACGCTTTACTGGCTTATCACACCGCGTATTTAAAGGCGCATCATCCCGCCGCGTTTATGGCAGCCAACTTGTCATTGGCAATGGATGACACCGACAAAATTAAAATTTTGGTAGAAGATGCGATCGACGTGTGTGGCTTAACTTTGCTGCCGCCGGATGTGAATTATTCTGACTACCGGTTTACTCCGGTAGGGCATCCAGCTGGTCCATCTAAACCCGCCACGCAAATCCGTTATGGATTAGGTGCGGTAAAAGGTTCGGGACAAAATGCGATTGAAAACATTGTAGCGGCACGTAAAGATGGGCCGTTTGTTGATTTGTTTGACTTTACCAAGCGCGTTGATAAACGTCAGGTTAACCGCCGCACGATTGAATCGTTAATTCGCGCTGGTGCCTTTGATGGCTTTAGCGTAGATCGTGGCGTGTTATTAGCCAGTGTCGGCTTGGCGATAGAGTGCGCCGAGCAAGCGGAAGCCGCACGGCATCAGGTTAGTTTGTTTGATGACGATGCTGCCATGTCAGGTTCACCCGATTATGTAAAAGCTGCCGTTTGGAGCGAAAAGAGAAAACTCTCGGAAGAAAAACTGGCGCTAGGTTTTTATTTATCAGGCCATTTGTTTTCTATCTACGCTCCGGAAGTGCGTAAATTTATTCGTACTCCTTTATCTAAATTAGAAACCTCGCGTGACAACCGTTTAATGGCCGGTATCATTTCTGCCATGCGCACCCAAATGACGCAACGCGGCAAGATTTTAATCGTGACCCTGGATGACAGCACCGGCACACAAGATGTCACGATTTATTCCGAGCTGTATGACGAATTCAAACACTTCTTTAAAGAAGATGAATTTTTAGCGGTGAGTGGGCGTGTATCGGAAGACCGGTTTTCTGGCGGTTTGCGGGTAACGGCTGAAAAGGTGTTGGATATTGCGCAGGCACGGATTCAGTTTGCACAAGGCTTGCGCATTGAAATTAATAACACCATGGATGTAAAACAATTACAAAGTACCTTGGATCCGCATTTAAATGCGCAAGGTTGTCCGATATTGGTTCAGTACCAAGGCGAAAAGGCTTCAGTTGAATTACGTTTTTCTGACGACTGGCGTGTTAATCCTGACGATGAGTTGCAACAAAAATTAGTCGGTTTGTTATCGCCAGAAAAAGTGGCGATTGTGTACGGCTAGTTTGGCCCCTTCCGCTTGAATTTCCGTGTTGCATCACAATTATAAGAACCAGAATAATACGAAAGAACATAAATGCTATGAACATAAATCCTTACTACACCCGACTTGCGAATGCCGTTAAGCCGTATAAAAAACGGATCGGTTTGGCGTTGCTGGGAATGATAGGTGCTGCATGTACCGAGCCAATTTTTCCGTATATTTTAAAAGTATTAACCGACAATGGTTTTTCTGAGGAGAGATCAATGCCAATCTGGCAGGTGCCTATCGCGCTAGTCGGGATTTTCTTATTTCGCGGCATGTTTACTTTTTGCACTCAATATTACATGGCTTGGGTCGCCAATAAACTGTTGAGCGATCTACGTGACGCCATGTTCAAGCGTACCTTGAATGTCTCCATCGCCTATTATTTAAATGAATCCAGCGGTCGCTTAATCAACACCATCATGAGCGAAGTACAGCAAGTGGTCGAGATGGTGAAAGTATCGATTAATACCTTAATCCGTGATTCGATTACTGTGATTGTGCTGATGGTGTTCTTGATATACCAAAACTGGCAATTGACGCTGGTGGCTTTGTTGATTATTCCATCGATGGCCTATGTGGTACGCATCACCAGTAAGCGGTTACGGCACTTGAATCAACATCAACAGAATTTAAATAGCGAACTGACTCAAGTGGTGGAAGAAGCTACCCGTGCCAGTCAGGTGATTCGAATTTTTGGCGGACAAAAATATGAACACAGGCGCTTTCGTTTTAAGAGTGAAAAATTACGCGGCTATGCCCAGCGCGTCACTGTAGTCTCGGGCTCTACTACACCACTTACTCAAATGGTGGCGGCGTTGGCGGTGTCGATTGTGATCGTGGTCGCCATGCGTCCATCGTTATTGCCGTTTCATAGCCACCAATTTACCTCCGGTGATTTTGTTCAGTATATTACCGCCATGCTGTTGTTATTGGCACCGCTAAAACGTCTGTCTGATTTAAATGGCCCACTGCAGCGCGGTTTGATTGCATCTGAATCGGTATTCAATTTAATTGATACGCCAATTGAGCCCGAGGGTGGTATTGATCTTGATGGTCGTGCTAAAGGCAATTTGGAATTCGTTAATACTGAATTTAGTTATGCAGGTCAGGAACAACGCGCCCTGAAGGGGATTAACCTTCGCGTGAATGCCGGTGAAACTGTGGCGCTGGTTGGAATGTCGGGCGGTGGAAAAACTTCGCTGGTGAATTTAGTGCCGCGTTTTTACACCCCAACTGCCGGCTCAATTAAATTGGACGGTCATGATCTGGCCGATATTTCCCTCACCAGTCTGCGCAGCCAGATTGCCATGGTTGGTCAAAATGTGGTGTTGTTTGACGACACGATTGCCGCGAATATTGCCTATGGCGATGAGAATCCGGACCAAGCGCGGATTGAAGCCGCTGTAAAGGCTGCACATTTGACAGACGTTATTGAGAACCTGCCGCTAGGTTTGCAAACTGAAATTGGTGACAACGGTACACGTTTATCCGGCGGCCAGCGGCAACGTTTAGCGATTGCCCGCGCCATCTATAAAAACGCTCCGATTTTGATTTTAGATGAAGCAACTTCAGCGCTCGATTCTGAATCGGAACGTGCTGTGCAAGCAGCATTAGACAGCTTGATCCAAGGCCGCACGACTTTGGTCATTGCGCATCGACTTTCCACTATTGAACGTGCTGATCGGATCGTCGTGTTGACCGGCGGTGAAATTACCGAAATTGGTACGCACACTGAGTTGCTACAAAAAAATGGCACATATGCGCATTTGCATCAGCTGCAATTTACTAAAGAATTGGAAGTTGAATAGGCGCATGCAATGAATTTTTTATCCTGCAGAAAACATATTATTTCGGATAGGTTGGTTTTATTTCGGCCCACTGAGGATGATCTTTCTGCAATTTATGAAATTCATGCCGATCCCGCGACGAATCTCTTTAATCCTAAAGGCCCAATGCAAAGTATTAGCACAGCGGTTGAGTTGTTAGCCCATTGGCAGTCGGAATGGGATGATAAAGGCTGGGGTTATTGGTCAATTGCTTTGCGTAGTGAACCTGAACGTATTATTGGATTTGGGGGCGTTTCCAATCGACCGAGGTTTGGCGGTAGCGCCTTGGTTCAACGGTTGAATAGTCAGAATGCGGCGAATCTTTATTTCCGTTTTCGACCAGATACTTGGGGGTTAGGTTACGCTAATGAAATGGCGCAACAAGCACTCAGGTTGGCATTTGATGAAGCTGGTCTTGACTGTGTGTTTGGGATTGCGCGCGAATCAAATGTGGCTTCACGGCGTGTACTTGAGCGACTTGGACTTAACTTTGTTGAGCTGTCCGAGGATGAGTCTGGAGTTGATTCAAACGCCGTTTATTCTATCGATGCGCGGACCTTCTCGACGCGGCTCGGTAGATTGGGTTGATCAAACATCAACCCAATCTCGGTCTGCTTAAGGCAATGCCGCCACTACTTGATCAACCGTAATTTCATCTATCCACGCTTTGCGGTGCGACACTTTGACGATGGTGGTGATTTCGGCGTTAATCGGCGTCCATTCTGGGCTGGTTTGCCGCATTAATGCAATCACCGGAACATGTACCGCGTTAGCCAAATGCATGACGGCGGTTTCTACTGAAATAATCAAATTACACAAACTCAAAATAGCCGGTAACTGGAAAAAATTCTGTTCCGCGCTAAACAAATGAACCTGTCCAAGTTGGCAGTTGGCATATAACAGTTTTGCTTCTGCCATACGCTCTGGCACCACGTTGATGATGAAATTGGTATTGCTCCACGCGGCGTGCTTTTTCATTTCTGTTGCAAGTTCAAACACGCGTTCCAGAGGCCAGCTTCTGTCTAATGATTTGGAAAAGCCATTCAGAAAAACGACTTTTGCGCCATTGTTAAAACCCCAGTCGCTGAATTGCTGCTGAGCGTAGTCATGCCATTTTGCTGGAATGTCGACAAACGGAAATCGCTGGGCTTCAGTGGTAGTAAGGTTAAATAATTGATTAAACCATCCTGCGTAAATGCTGCTGATATGTGCAATGTTGAGGTCGCCAGCTTGATGTTGTTTGGTGATCTGATAAGCCGGGATGTGTGCATTCAGCTTGCGATAAATTAAGTGTTTGCGAATATCAAAAAACCGCACGCGTTTTTTTTGCCCAACGATAAAGCCTCGTGGACTTAGTTTGCGCGCCAAGTTGACATAGCGATGCCGATGATGAACGGCAAAGGAAACGACGATAGGGTAGTTTTCTGTTCGCGCTTCTTGGATCGATTTTTTGAATAATGTCGGACTATACGTTTCGCTATAAATCTTGTCGAACATCGGGCAAGAATTGACCCAGTCGTAGAGTGAATATTTTTTTAAATGATCCCATTGCGTTGCGTCGGGAGTGCGGCGTAATTCATCCACCCAAAGATGCATTTTAATATGCGGATAAGCTTCAGAAAACGCCCGGAAACAATTCTGCATATAGGTAAAATCACCCAGCGCAAGATGGGCAACGAATAATATTTTGTCGGTTTTTTGAAGTAACTCAGCTGGTACTAATTGTGTAGTCATAATTTTTAAAATGAAGCAGTTAGCGTGGGCGTGCCAGTAGGTATTTCCAAAACCATTTAATGCTTGCGCCGAGTTGTTTGCGCTTCAGTAAAAAACGTGAATGCATGCGCATTTCTTTGTAGTTTTGCGGCTGTTGGTCCATCGGCATATCGGCCCAAGGCGACATGCCGTGGTACTTGGCAAAGATCGCTCGGGAGTCGTGCAAACACCAGTCGGCCCATGGTTTTACCGCGCCGGCAAAATGGATAAATACCGCATCGCCGACATCGTACATTGCGCGCCTGTCGTTTTCTAAGTCACCGATCAAGCCATATAAATAATTCCAGCGTTTGGCGATGTAAGTTGCTTTACCATCCAAGGCAATATTTAATGCATCCTGGTCGGGGAAGCGGAAATCATTGCCGCCTTTTAGCATGGCTTCTATTGTTGCTTCAGTGATGCGATGTGCGCGCCACTGCTTGATATTCATGTACAGCACGCCGGAATTGAAGTACTTTACTTGCGATAATTTTAATGCGGCGGCGCGGCGCACGGTAGTGGCTTCGGCATCCGGCACTACGTAGGCAATCTGCTCATCCATCGGCAATGCCATTAACTCATCGAGTTTACCTACACATAGAATATCCGCATCAAGGTACAGTACTTTGTCGGTATATTCTTGCAGCACATCCGGAATTGCCAGGCGGGTGAAGATGGCTGGCGAATAATAGGTGGATGCTATGAAATGTGAAAACTGGCTGAAAAGGTCGGGGGATACGATATGAATATGGGTTTTAACCGGATACTCAGCTTCGAGCTTTAACAACCGCGCACGGTGCGCATCTGCTACAGCAAACGCCAGCACATGAAAAGTAAAATGCACGCCGGGATTGTTGACGATGATCGACAAAATGGTGGCACCCATGGCGCGAAAATAATGGTTATCAACGCAAAAGGCGATATGGAATGACGACTGCTCGGCTTGAGTAACGGTATTCGTGGGGGGCATGGGATTCATTGTGTGATGGCCTTTATTATTTCTTCAACCGGAATCGCATTCACCCATTCCCGACGTCGGCGGGTGGTGATAACGGTGCTGTTGTTACTATCAAGCGGAACCCACTCCGGATTTTTTTGACGCATCAAGGCAATTACTGGGACATGCACGGCATTCGCCAAATGCATCACAGCTGTTTCAACCGAGATGATTAAGTCACAGCGCTGCAAAATAGCCGGCAACTGAAAGAAATTTTGTTCGGCGCTAAATAAATGCGTGTCGGTTAAGTGATAGCTGGCTAGCACAGTTCTCGCGTTGTCGATTTCTTGAGGAACGGCATTCACGATAAAAACGCTGTCACGCCATGCCGGTAAGGCGCGCATGCTGACGATGAGTTCAGCCACGCTAGCCAGCGGCCAGCAACGTTTTTTAGTCTTGGCGTAGGAATTGATAAACACCACTTGTTGGCCAGTGTTGGTTGCCTCTTCTGTTACGCCCCATTCTTGTAACTGCTGCTTTGCATAGTCTGTCCACTGAGTTGGAATGGAGACAAAAGGGAAGCGTTGTTGCGTAGTTACCTGCAAGCCGCAAAGTTGCTTAAACCAGTCGGCATATACCTCGGTGATGTGGTGCCCGCTGCTTGGCCTGACGAACGGCGCAAAGCTGGCATCTAGTTTGGCATAGGCTGAGTTATCCCAAGGTGCAAACCAACGCGCTTTACCCTTCATGCCGATGATCAATGCATTTGGCCCCCCAACTTCACGTGCTAGCTTGGCGTATTTATGTGGACGCAAAGTCGCTAACGAAACAACGAGTGGGTAATTTTCTTGCTGTGCTTCGTGAATCGATTCTTGTAATAATGCCGGGCTATATGTACGGCGATAAACTTTATGAAAAAAAGAACAATTTTCAGTCCAGTCATACAGTGAGTAATTTTTAAGAAAGCCCCACTGACTTGAATCAGAAGTGCATCGCACTTCATCTATCCAGAGGTCTACCTTAAGTTGTGGATGTGCCTCGGCAAATGCTTTAAAAAAGTTTTGCAAATAAGTAAAATCACCGATCGCAAGATGCGCAATAAAAAGGATTTTCTTCGCTTTTGCCAGTGTTTCTGAGGGGATTAAATGCATAGATGTCACGATTCAAGTCCAGATTTAAGACTAAGTTCGGCTTTTCTTTTTACAATATGCGCTAAAAATATGGCCGCAGCAAAACTATAAAAAACATCGGTGGCTTTATACATGAACATCACGTCCACCAAACCAAAAATCATAAAGCCAAAACATAAGCTCAGTCCCATTGCTGCGGAGGCTCTAATCTGGCGATCAGAATGGCGTAACTCTCTTGCAAAGTAGTAGGCGGGAACCAAGTAGATGAGCAGTATTCCAGCTAAGCCAAAAATTCCCAGCGTCATCATGTTGTACAAAATTTCATTGTGGCAGTGAAAGAAAGTAGCTGCAGTAGGCGTGATAATTTTACGTTCTTCTAAGCCGTGCATGGCATCGGAATAATGTGCTCTTCCTACGCCGAAAATGGGGTGTTCTTTAAATATAATCCAAGCGCCTTGCCATATTTGAAAACGAACCCCTATCGAAGTATCAGGGTTTTCTTGTTTTGAATAAAGACTGATATCTTGCTTGGCATCTTCAATACGTTTGCTAGCAATATCGGTGGTGCAAAATGCGACTCCGATTACTAAGATAATTGCGCCGAAAAACAAGAAATTTCGCTTGCTACACCAATTTTTAATAAGAGTCGCAAACATGAGCAGTGTAAAAACGGGAATGGCTAACCAAATACCGCGTGTCTGTGAGATGTAGGCCGAATACAAACCACATGCCCCAGCGATAATTTGTATGCCGATTGTCAGTTTATTTTTTGGTTCATTCCAGCCGATTGAAAGCGCAGAAAATATACCTAGCAACATCACGAGTTCTATGTACCAAACCAGCATGGTAGGGCGACCAGTAACGTCTTTACCCATGCAAAAAAGTTGAATCGTGCAAAGAACAACTCCGGCAATCCAGCTCCATTTAATCAGTTTTAGTTTTTGTAGTGGTACTTGCAATAAAGTCCAAAAAATCACCACGAATAATGCTAAGCGAGATGGTAAATCATAGAGGTAGATGTCAAAACTGCCGGTTGACAGTTGATTGATTAAAAGCGCGCATAAGGTGCCAAACATGGCTAGGTTGATAGCCCAATATGTCTTGCATATCGACCAAAAATTAGCTCTGGCGTCGCGTTGCACTAGAAACGTAATAATGGAAATTAATATTAGCAAATGAAAACAGAGGTAAACCAGTTTACTAACAAGTAAACTTACGGTAAAAAATGTGATTACCGTCAATAAGGTCGGCCAATACAAATAGCTTGGCTTATTTGTCATTCTTTCAAACTTTCCGTGGTGAGATCAAAGCTGCACGCTTGTGCATTTCAATAAGTGCAATGGGTAAAAATACCGACGTGGAATTATACATAGGAGTTACCCCAACGTCACACTATGGCGTATGTAATAGTTGTTAATGTGAGGTAAATAGCGAGCTCGATTCCAATGCCATGCATTGGTAATTACATTGAGTTTGTATAAATAATAACAATGACTCTCAGGCTAGTGTATTAATGCTATTCCCTAAAGTGGCCGTTGTTGAGTTTGTGGTGCTGGTGTTATTTTGAATGGCTGTTGTTGTACTTGGAATAGAGGTGTTTGGCGCAGTACTAGTGTTTTGTAGTAGGGTAATTTGTGCCTGAACGTTAGTAATTTGTTGTGTCAACGTTTTTTGTGTTTGTACACATTGTGTTATTACTAATTGCTGGCGTAAAACGATAAGTTGACTCTGCAACGCGGAAATCTGAGGGTTGCTAGTGGAGCTAGCGGGTGTGTTAAAGCTCCCGGTTACTGAGCTATAGGCACTGCTTCCAATTGATGCAACCATCATTCTCCCCTTACTCCTTATGTTATCGGCAGTTTGGGTAGGGAGTTTATGGTTGTGTTGTAGAAATCAACTTGCAATAGTGCTATCGATTTATTTTATCTACATCAAAATAACATCGTAATGTTCCTGATGATAAGTGCTCTCGACCTGCAAAGAAATCGGCTTGCCAATGAAGTCACCTAACATGGCAAGATGCTGCGACTCTTCTTCTAAAAATAAATCCACCACCATTTGCGAAGCTAAAATTCGGAATTCACGCGGATTGAATTGTTTGGCTTCACGTAATAACTCACGCAAAATTTCATAGCAGATGGTGCGGGCAGTTTTGACCTGGCCTTTGCCGCTACAGGCCGGACATGTTTCGCACAAAATATGTGCCAACGATTCGCGGGTGCGCTTGCGGGTGACTTCGACCAAGCCTAATGCTGAAAAACCGGAGGCGGAAAGTTTGGTGCGGTCGCGTGCAAAAGCTTTGTTTAATTCAGTAAGGACCGCCGTTTTATGCTCCTGATTATCCATGTCGATTAAATCGAGGATGATCATGCCACCCAAATTCCGTAATCTCAACTGCCGCGCAATGGCGTGCGCTGCTTCTAAATTGGTTTTGAAAATGGTGTCGGCAAAATTACGTCCGGCGACAAAGCTGCCGGTATTGACGTCGATCGTGGTCATGGCTTCGGTTTGATCCACGATTAAATAGCCGCCTGACTTTAGGTCAACGCGTCGGCCTAAAGCGCGTTGAATTTCTTCTTCGACGCCATACAAATCAAATAACGGGCGTTCGCCGGTGTAGTGAGTCAGTTTGGGGATAACGGAGGGCGTGTAATTTTCAGCGAATTCAAATAATTTTTGATAATTTTCACGCGAATCAATTTGAATACTATCGGTTTCAATATTCACAAAGTCGCGTAGCACGCGTTGCGCCAAATTTAAGTCTTGATGCAACAGGCTGGTAGGCGGTTTGCTTTTTGCCAGCATACAAATACTGGCCCAAGTTTTACGCAGATATTCGACGTCCATTTGAAGCTCTGCTTCAGTCGCATCTTCTGCCATGGTACGAACAATAAAACCACCTTTTTCATTTGGTCCAAGTAAATTCTGCACCATCGTGCGCAGCATTTCGCGGCCGGCTTCATTGCCGATTTTTTGCGAAATACCGATATGCGAATCTTGCGGTAAAAAAACCAGCATGCGCCCGGCAATGGAAATCTGAGTGGAAAGGCGAGCGCCTTTTGTGCCTATCGGGTCTTTAATGACTTGTACGGTAATGGCTTGACCGTCAAACAGTAATTTTTCGATAGGTGTTGGCGTGGCGTTTTCATTGGCGCGGGAATCCCAGATGTCGGCCACATGTAAGAAGGCGGCGCGTTCTAATCCAATATCAATAAATGCAGACTGCATGCCTGGCAATACCCGAACTACTTTGCCTAAATAAATATTGCCGACTAAGCCGAGCGACATAGTGCGTTCGATGTGTAATTCTTGTACTGCACCTTGGAAAATTAACGCGACCCGAGTTTCTTGTGGGGTGATATTGATTAGAATGTTTTCGCTCATGAGAAAGTAAGTCCAACCTCAGTTAGTAGTTTTGCAGTTTCAAATAACGGCAAACCCATGATGCCAGAATAACTCCCATCGATGTGCGAAATAAATTTGGCAGCACTTCCCTGAATTCCGTAACCGCCCGCTTTGTCATATGGCTCTAGCGAGTCACAATATTGATCAAGCTGGTTTTTATTGAGTGTGCAAAACGTGACTGCAGAAGTTTGAGTGAATTCTAAATGCTGTTTTTTATAATGCACTGCAATGCTGGTGAGTACCTGATGTGTTTGGCCAGACAGGCTTGTGAGCATGGCGTGTGCCTCACTGCGATTCGCAGGTTTGCCATAGATGACGCCATTCAGTACTACGGTAGTATCCGCTGCCAATACCGGGCGGATGGGGAGTTTGCGTAACTCCATCATGTCCCAGGCCGCCTCCGCTTTGGCATTGGTTACGCGGGTAACGTATGCCGCAGGTAGTTCGTCAGGTAGCACCGTTTCAGAAACGTCCACAGGGCGCGTTGCGGAATCACGCAGTAACAAAATCTCAAAATTGACGCCAATTTGACGTAACAATTCACGCCGACGCGGGCTTTTGGAGGCTAAATATATTTTATTGTCGAGCAATTTCATCATGATTTAAATTTGAAGAATTACATTGAACAGCGCATATAAATACACCTGACAAG
The DNA here is from genome assembly GCF_002976435.1 of Solimicrobium silvestre. GTDB lineage: Bacteria > Pseudomonadota > Gammaproteobacteria > Burkholderiales > Burkholderiaceae_D > Solimicrobium > Solimicrobium silvestre. The sequence goes on from NZ_PUGF01000011.1 coordinate 125,375, forward strand.
ATACGCGCCTGTGTTTAGTTACGCTTCCCCTATTTACGCATAGTTTATGCCGCATATGGATAAGCAGGCAATATCCTAACCGAAATTAAGATTGCCCATGGGAAATTATTGAAAATCTGTTACCGAATTGCACTATTCGGTACTTAGACGCGGTGATATGGGTGATTTTGGGTAATTGACCAAGCGCGATACAGCTGCTCGGCTAGTATGACGCGCACCATGCCATGTGGCAGGGTTAAGCTGGAAATGCGGATTTTTAGCGTGGCACGTACTTTAAACTCAGCATCCAGCCCATCGGCGCCACCAATCACAAAGCAAGTGTCGCCACCTTCTTGTTGCCACTCAGTGAGCAGCTGCGAAAGTTGCATGGTAGTGAGGTCTTTGCCATGCTCATCTAAGGCAACAATCCGTGTTTGTTTTGGAATTACCGCTTCAATCTTGGCACGTTCCAACGCCATCACGGTTTGAGCAGTCTTGCTGCCGGAGCGTTCGACGGGTTTGATTTCTTTAAGAACAATCCGGCATTCAGCAGGCATACGTTTGCTGTATTCCCTGAAGCCGGATTCTATCCAGGTCGGCATTTTGTGGCCGACCGCGGCGATAATTAACTGCATTAGCTAATTCGTCGATTAAACAGCAGCTTTACGCTTGGCAGTAGTGCGTTTAACTGCTGCTTGTTTAGCTGAAGCCACGGCTGTTTTGCTAGCGGCGACTTTAATGGTCGTGCCGATCGCTTTTTTAACACGTGGTTTCTTCGGTGCTGCCGCGGCATCTGCATCAGCTACTTTAGCGCGTGACGCACGCTTTGGTTTGGTTTCATCTGTTGCGACAGCTGCCGCGCGAGGTTTTCTGGCTGGTTTCTTAGTTTCGTCATCCAGCGTAGTTTGCGTAGCTTGATTAATATTGCTGCGTACTCGTTTGACTGGCTCGGCATCTTCTTCTACTACTTCGGCTGTGCGTTTGCTGATGCGTTTGGCCGCGCCCATCTTAATTTCTTTGTCGCCCCAAAGTTCTTCCAGGCGATAGTAGCCACGAATCACTGGTTGCATAATATGCACGACCATGTCGCCTAAATCGACCAGTACCCATTCACCGACGTCTTCACCTTCGATACCGACAATATCGCCACCGTTTTCTTTTACTTTATCGCGTACCGATGAAGCAAGTGATTTGGTTTGACGGTTTGATGTACCGGAGGCGATACAGATACGATCAAACAGGCTGGTTAAATGTGTTGTGTCATAAACTTTGATGTCTTGGGCTTTAACATCTTCAAGAGCGTCAACGACCAATGTTTGTAATTTTTTAATATCCATGATTTCTAATAAAGATGATGTTGTTGTATATAGTCTAGTACCTTGGGCGGTAATAAAGACAGGTTTTTTCCGTCCCGGACTTGGGTCGATGAGATGTCGATTGCCAAATCAGCACACAAATAAGTGTGTCCACACGGACGATTTCGTAGTTGTTCAACGCTGCCAGCACGTTGTTTAAATTCATTTGCCACTAAATTATCGATGGCATCCAGTTTAAAGCCCGGACGCGCGACTACCGCAATATGCGCTAGCTCAAATAAACGTTGCCAGTTTTGCCAGCTTTGAAGTTGTTGCAGCTGGTCGGCTCCCATTAAGAATATCAGTGAAGCAGAAGCGCCAAATTCATTACGTAAAATGGACAGCGTATCGATGCTGTAGCTGGGAATGCCAAGTTCGGCACGCTTTATTTCTTGTACGTCAATTATTAACGAGGTTTGCTTAGATAATTCAGCAAAAGCTAATGACAACATGGCAATGCGTTGTTGTGGGCTGGTTTTAAAAGCCGTTTTTTGCCAAGACCAACCAGTCGGTATGATACGCAACTGAGTGGGTTTGAGCAAATTGTTAAACAATTCAGTGAGCGCTACATGGGCAGAATGTACCGGATCAAAGCTGCCACCGAAGATGGCGATGCATTGATTGTTGGTTGTTTTTGCTTCGCCAGTCTCTTCTGACATGCTCACGCCAGCCAATCTTTATGGATTAAAAAGTCACTGTAAAGCTGCGCTTCAGGTGATCCGGCTTCAGGCTGCCAGTTGTAGCGCCAAGTCACCGATGGTGGCATCGACATCAAAATGGACTCGGTACGCCCACCCGATTGCAAACCAAACAGTGTGCCACGATCAAAGACTAAATTAAACTCAACATAACGTCCGCGTCGATATGCTTGAAAGTCACGCTCACGTTCGCCATAAGCCAGGTTTTTGGTACGCTCGGCGATCGGTAAATAAGCGGGAATAAAGGCATTGGCTACTTGTTGCACCATCGCGTAACTGTCTTCAAAAGGCAGGCGATTAAAGTCATCAAAGAAAATACCGCCTATGCCGCGAGGTTCCTGGCGGTGTTTTAAATAAAAATAGTTATCGCACCAAGCTTTAAATTCCGGATAAAGCTCACTGCCAAACGGCGTCAGCGCATTTTTACAGGTTTGGTGAAAATGTTGAGCGTCTTCAGCAAAGCCGTAGTACGGCGTTAAATCCATGCCGCCGCCAAACCACCAGACTGGTTCCTGACCTTCTGCATGGGTACTGAAAAAACGTACATTCATGTGCACGGTCGGTGAGTATGGATTGCGTGGATGTAGCACTAAAGATACGCCCATCGCTTCCCAGCTACGTCCGGCTAATTCAGGGCGGCTAGCTGCTGCGGACGGTGGGAGGTTAGTTCCCATGACATGCGAAAAATTCACTCCGCCACGTTCAAAAAAACCACCTTGTTCAATCACTCGTGAAATGCCGCCGCCACCTTCTGGCCGTTCCCAGCTATCGGTTAAAAAAGCGAGACCATCCAACTGTTCCAGAGCCGTAACTATATTGTTTTGTAAGCTTAGAAAAAAATTTTTAACGGCGGTATTGGTCATGGATGGCAAAGTTGGTCTGGATGAGGGGAGCTAAAGTTAACAACTAAGCTCCCCGTTTTTAATGGCGCTGTTTAATGTTTCTTATTTAGAGCGCGCCAGCCAATATCGCGCCGTGCTTGTGCACCCTCAAATTGAATCGCATCAATCGCATCGTAAGCATGTTTTTGGGCGACTTTGACGTTGTCGCCCAAGCCAACTGCACATAAAACCCGACCACCGCTTACGGTTAAATTCCCATGGTCTAAATGCGTACCTGCATGGAAGGTAATGCAGTCAATGGTCTCGGCTGGCACACCGGTAATGTGCGCGCCTTTAACTGGTGCATCAGGATAACCAGCGGCAGCCATGACCACACCTAAAGCGGTGCGGCGATCCCATTCCAGTTCTACGGTGTCTAAATGACCGTTGACTGCATGTTCTAAAATACTCACAAAATCTGTTTTTAAGCGCGCCATAATCGGCTGGGTTTCAGGGTCGCCCATACGGCAATTGAATTCCAGGTTTTTTGGATTACCATGCTCATCAATCATTAAACCTGCATACAAAAAGCCGGTAAATACGATGCCGTCTTTGGCCATGCCCTGTACGGTAGGGTCGATGATTTCACGCATGACGCGTGCGTGAACTTGTGGCGTGATAATAGGCGCAGGTGAGTAAGCGCCCATGCCGCCCGTATTTGGGCCTTGGTCGTCATCGCATAAGCGTTTGTGATCTTGACTGGTCGCGAGCGGCAGAATATTTTTTCCATCGACCATCACAATAAAACTAGCTTCTTCACCAGTTAAAAATTCTTCAATTACAACGCGTGCACCGGCATCACCTAATTTATTATCAGATAACATCATGTCCACTGCATCATGCGCTTCTTGCAACGTCATCGCGACCACGACACCTTTGCCGGCCGCTAAACCGTCGGCTTTAATCACAATTGGCGCGCCATTCGCATCGATGTATGCATGCGCTGCAGCTAGTTCAGTAAACGTTTGGTGTTTTGCGGTTGGAATGCCATGACGCTGCATAAACGATTTGGCAAAATCTTTAGAGCTCTCTAATTGCGCAGCTTCTTTGGTCGGACCAAAAATTTTTAAACCTTGGTCACGGAAAATATTCACAATACCAGCAGCCAATGGAGTTTCAGGACCCACTAAGGTTAGTCCGATGTGCTCATTTTTAGCAAATTCAGCCAACGCATGTGGGTCGCTAATATCAATATTTTTTAAGCGGCTATCCAACGCTGTGCCACCATTACCTGGTGCGACAAAGACTGTTTGGATACGCTCAGATTGAGCTAGTTTCCATGCCAGAGCGTGTTCGCGGCCGCCTGATCCGACTACCAATATTTTCATGATTTTATTTAAAGAGATTGGAAAGGTGAGGCAAAGTTAGTCATTTAAGCCTGACCTCGTGTTATTTCGTTGTGCTGCTGGTTTAAGTAATAAGTTACGAAAATAAGTTACGCAATTAAGTTGCGTAATCAGTTTTCAAGAATGGCGTTGGTATACACGTCTTGCACATCGTCCAGATTTTCTAAGGCATCCAGCAATTTTTGCATTTTGATGGCATTTTCGCCTTCAAATAAAGTCTCGGTGTCTGGTTTCATGATGATTTCAGCCATATCCGCTTTAAAACCGGCCGCTTCCAGCGATTGTTTAATGGCCGCGAAATCATACGGTGGGCACACCACTTCAAAGCCACCTTCATCGTCGCTAATAATATCTTCGGCGCCCGCGTTTAAAGCAGCTTCCATTAACGCATCTTCATTGGTACCTGGTGCAAAGAAAAATTGACCGCAGTGTTTAAACATAAACGCGACCGATCCTTCGGTGCCCATATTGCCGCCATATTTAGAAAAGGCGTGACGCACTTCAGCTACTGTGCGTACCTTATTGTCGGTTAAGCAGTCAACAATAATTGCCGCGCCGTTAATGCCATAACCTTCGTAGCGAATTTCTTCGTAGTTAGCACCTTCCAAATTACCGCTGCCGCGCTGCGTTGCGCGTACTACGGTTTCTTTAGGCATATTTGAGTCGGCGGCTTTTTCAATCGCCAAACGTAAGCGCGGGTTTGTACCAACGTCGCCGCCGCCCATACGTGCGGCTACGGTGATCTCTTTAATAATGCGGGTCCAGACTTTGCCGCGTTTTGCGTCAGTGGCCGCTTTTTTATGTTTAATATTGGCCCATTTACTGTGTCCAGCCATGATTATTTTTCCCCTGATTTTATAGGTTGTAGTGAATACACTGGTGCTCTGGTTGTCTTTTGATGCGAAAAATCAATGCGAATTACGGACTTTAAGGGCGCTATTCTAACATAGTGAATTTATTCAAATTCCCCAAAATTGATGGGCGGTTCGCTTGTTGTGCAATCAAACGACGGATTCATGCTGAAATAATTCGTTGCTACTACGCATGTTTTTAAATTAAGATAATTTCTTTTCAACTAAACTGAGAAACTAGGATGATTACACTGCACACATTTGGTTCATCGTTTGGCTTGCCGGATGCGAGTCCGTTTGTGATGAAGGCTGAGTTGCTCTTGAAAATGTCTGGGCTAGCCTATCAAACGGATTCGACGACCGGTTTTAAAAACGCACCGAAAGGCAAGTTACCCTCAATACGCGATGGCGACGCGCTGATCGCAGATTCAACGCTGATTCGCTGGCATCTTGAGCATAAATATCAAATTGATTTTGATAAGAATTTATCTGCACAGGAAAAAGGCATTGCGTGGGCAGTTGAAAAACTCTTGGAAGACAATTTATATTGGGCCTTGCTGGACGCCAGATGGGTGAACGACGCCAACTTTAAGCGTGGTCCAGCCCAATTTTTTAAAGCAGTGCCGTTGCCGATGCGTGGTTTGGTTAAAGCGATGGTTCGGCGCCAAATTGCAAAAAATCTCAAAGCGCATGGCCTGGGGCGACATACGCAACAAGAAATTTTGGCGATAGCCAGCAAAAATATTGAGGCGGTAGCTAGTATCTTAGGAGATAAGCCGTATTTGATGGGCGAACACCCTAGCGGCGCTGACGCCACATGTGCGGCCTTTATCTGGGGCGCGCTTTGCCCGTATTTTGAAACCCCGATCCGGGCTGCAGCAGAAAAACATCCTAATTTAGTGGCTTATGTTGAGAGGATGCGCGCTCAGTATTATCCGTAGTAGAAGTACGAGTATCAACTATGTACTAAAGTGGTCAATAAACAGCGCAAGGTATGCATTGTTTATTGACCAAATAAGAAAATAAAAGATGAAATGATTCAGACTCTCATTTTTTGTTAGCTGGCAGCTCCAGCATATATTTTGTCAGAAAGCCTGCTATTTATAATGCCTCATCACATCTTGAGCAGTTTTACAGATGCCACTCCAACAAGCAGTAATTGTTGAAGGAGCTGCTACTTTACTGGCCAGGCATGCTGTATAGCCATAGAATCTACCATTGCTAGGCCCCTTTGCCTCAGATTGCCTCCATGTGCATGGGCTCATTTCATACACGGTTGCCACAGCTGATGAAGCCTGCCTTGATGGCATGTTAAAAAAATCAGCGTAGGCGTGCGTGTAATAGATCTAATTAAGTGGCGTTGATCCTGTAGTCGGATAGGGGATTATTTGCGTGGGTGCTCGGGGTGAGTACTGCATAGTTGGCTGTGGTTTTGATTGAGTCAAATCATTTTCTGGAATCGGTATAAATATACGCCCACCAACTTTGCCAGGAACAGGTTGTGCTCTGGTGGATAGTTTTCGGCTTACATCTGTGCCGGAACATGCACCTCCAAATAATGCTCCCGACCCCAATGTGAAATCACTCTCATTGGTAACATCTTTCATGCCCATACTTTCACATATTTTTCGGTTTAGTTCATTGGCTTCCGGCACCTGCTTACCTGCTTTAATCGTTTTGGAGCCGTCGCGATTTTTGATGGCGTTTTTCAACATATCGACACCAGGCGGGCTGGAAAAAAAACCGGGGATTTCGCCGGTTTCAATTGAGATATCTTTCGATAAATCTAGCAATGCGTCTGGGCTGGTTTGAGCCTGAGTGTTGTGGTAGTTAATGCCTAAGGTTGTAACAATTAATAGAAGGCTCATCTTATTCATAACAACTCCTTATTAAATTAATAGGAACTTATGTAAGAGTGCTCCAACAAGAGGTGCTGACTTAGATTGATTGCTACTGGTGTGTGATTCGTGCTGAAGCGGCATTGATAATAATGCATATTAATTTTTATTTCAATTATATTAATTATTCATTAATGAGTAGCAATAACGCTCAATATGGCAACGATTGGGGAGCTCGGTATGAAGCAATTGATAAGTTATTGAATAAAAAAAGCGCAATCTATAAATAGATTGCGCTTTTTATGCCTTATGCGTCAGCTATTACCAAGCAATGTAGAATTAAACTAACGACCCCATCGCAACACCTAAACACACCTTAGCGGCTGGTTGCCATGCTTTATTAAAACTAAGGGTGTTTGTTGGAAATAACATTACAACAGTTGAGCCGAGCAAAAACTGGCCCATTTCTTCGCCCTTTTTGAGGGTGATGTTTTGTGCATCGTAAGTCCATTCACGGACCTCTTTAGTGCGCGGCGGATTAACTACGCCGTGCCAAACCGTTGCCATGCTGCCGACGATAGTAGCACCCACCAGCGTGAGTACAAACGGGCCATTTTCCGACTCAAACACACAGACCACGCGTTCATTGCGGGCAAATAAATTCGGTACACCTTGTGCGGTGACCGGGTTGACTGAAAACAAGTCGCCGGGAATGTATATCATGCGCGTTAAACGGCCATCGCACGGCATGTGGATGCGGTGGTAATCCTTGGGGCTTAAATAGATATTGGCGAAGCTGCCATTGTGAAATTGAGCGGCCAATTGCGCGTCGCCGCCGACTAAGGCGGTGGTGCTGAACTGATGTCCTTTGGCTTGAAAAATCTGATCTTGTGCGATTGCACCGAATTGACTGATTGCCCCATCGACAGGGCAAATAAAATCCGCGCTGGCTAGTGGCCGTGCGCCGGGTTTTAACGGGCGGGTAAAAAATTCGTTGAAGCTGGCGTAGCTGCTAATGTCGGAATTCAACGCCTCAGCCATATTCACGCCGTATTTTTTGACGAACCAGCGAATAATTCCAGTGGTAATGCGACCCGCTTTGGCATTGGCGATATGCGCGCCAAATTCAGTTAAAGCCTGCTTAGGGAGTAAATGTTGCAGCAAAATAGAGAGAGAGTCTGGCACGATTCGGATAAGAGTCAGAATAAAAGAATGGCAGATTGTACCGAGGTATTCGCTATTTTTGTTAAGTACGCAACTTGGTAGGTCGTAATTTATAGAAGTGTGTGGGAGTAATGATGTTTTAAATCATTACAAATTTCGTTTAAGCATACTCTAGTATTTTATTTAAATATCGACATATTGAAAACTAAATCTATCGGCCTATTTAGATACTGTCAAACAACGTAATTTTTATCGACCTGATAAGCATTGAATACGTTAAATTTTTTTAAAAAATATAGGGGTATATTGAAAAATATATTCGGCGGCCTTTTTCGTCAAATTCCGAATAATTATCGGTATTGAAATTTCATGTTGATGCTGTTGCTAATTTGGTTTATGTTTTCAAACGGATCAGTTCCACGCCAAGAATATTTACTTATAAATTAGGAGACTTCATGCGATACAGTTCAGTTTCAGCACATGCCATGCGTTCCATCGTGTTGGCATCCATGGCACTTTGCAGCCCGATGCTAAGCCTTGCAGCGAGTTCTGCAAATTCAGCAAGCGTACCAAATACATCAGCGGGGGCCGTTCAGTCCGCCAAATTAAATCATGCATTTGATCAATTAAGCCAACAATTCTTAACTTCGCTATGGCGTATCTCTCCTGAAATGGCAATTGGTTTTGGGAAATTTGATAACGCTAGCCAATTGACTATCCCAGATCAACATTCAAGGGATCAATGGAATGCTTTTGCGAAACAATGGCTGGCAAAGTTTTCTGCAGTGGATGCGAGCAAATTGCCGGTGCAACAGAGCTCAGATTTGGCGTTAATTCAAAATTTTTTAAATGGCTCGGTTTGGCAATTAACGACATTTCGTGAATTTGAATGGAATCCATCGGAATACAACATTGCCGGTGAAATTGACAGCATCCTCAACACAGACTACGCGAGCAAAGCTGAGCGGATACACACACTGATTAAGCGCTTGAAAAATGTGCCAGCCTATTATGCGGCGGCGCGCGCCAGCATAGTCCGCCCTACGATGGAACATACCCAACTCGCTATCCAGCAAGCGCCTGGGGCGTTGGTCATGTTAGATCAAGTGGAGCAGGAAGCCAAAGCAGTCAAGCTGAACAAGCTTGAACAAAGCGAACTTAAAGAGCGTATCGCCGAAGCACGCACAGCGATTAATGGCTATAAAGAATGGCTGGTTGAATTAGCCAAAAATCAGAACCCATCTAACACCAGATCATTCCGGATTGGTGCCGATTTGTATGAAGCTAAATTTGGCTTTGATATTCAATCGAGTTTTACCGCTAAAGAAATGTTTCAACGCGCCGTTGCCGCCAAACAGGCCATGCATCAAAATATGGATAAATTGGCCGATGAGCTGTGGCCTAAATACATGGGTGAGCAAGTCAAGCCGGAAAATTCGCTAGAAAAAATTGGCATGGTGATCGACAAATTATCGGCAAATCATACGACGCCAGATAAATTAATGTCCGATGTGCGTGCCCATATTCCAGCGCTGGAAAGCTGGATCACGTCGCATGATTTACTGGATTTAGACCCATCGAAGCCATTGGTTATACGTGAAACGCCAGAGTATCAGCGCGGCGTAACGATGGCGTCACTCGATTCAGCGCAACCGTTTACACCGACTCGCGACACTTATTACAACGTCACGCCGATCACGGATAAAACGCCAGAGCAAACGGAAAGTCTTTTGCGTGAATACAACCACTGGGTTTTGCAAATTTTGAGTATTCATGAAGCGGTTCCAGGTCACTATGTGCAACTGCTGCACGCGAATAGGTCACCATCGATCATCAAGAGTTTGTTTGGCAATGGCGCGATGATAGAAGGTTGGGCTGTGTATGGCGAACGTATGATGCTGGAATCAGGCTACGGCGATAATGCTCCGGAAATGTGGCTGATGTATTCAAAATGGAATTTACGTTCTATCTGCAATACGATTCTGGATTACAGCGTACATGTGTTAGGAATGAGCCAGGAAGATGCCATGCATTTGCTGACCAAAGAAGCGTTCCAGAGCGAAGCTGAAGCGGCCGGAAAATGGAGACGCGTGCAATTGACTTCAGTACAGTTAGACAGTTATTTCAGCGGCTTTAGTGAAATTATGGCTTTACGTGAAGAGCGCAAACAAGCCTTGGGCGATAAGTTTGACTTGAAGCAGTTCCATGAGCAGTTCCTGAGTTATGGCAGTGCGCCAGTGCGGATGATTCGGGGATTTATGGAGAAGAATTAATCGGATATTTTGGTGAAACTAGGCTCCCGCTTGTGTAGGAGGGAGTTTAGTTAGTTAATATTAGTCGTGCTTTGCACGAGGGACGGGAGCTGAATCCCCGACTAAAGCGCTCGGGGATGACGGTGTTTGAAAAAGATGTAGGTAAGGATTAGCGCCTGCGCGGGATGCCGGTAGATGATTAGCCTTGCCCTCCAAATTCGTCACTCCCGCGTAGGCGGGAGTCTAGGAGTTAACACGGAAAATCGTTAAATCACCCAGTTTATTTAGGTTGCGTAAAACATTAAATTTTATTAAGAGAGACTGTTGCGCGCGGCAAAAGCCTCGCCAATCATCACCAACACCGGCCCGTGGCAATGCTCCAATCCCTGCTGTAAGTCAGCAAGTTTCAAGCGCTGAATTCGTTGATTAGGCAAGCTGCAATTCTCAATAATAACCACAGGTAGATTTGGCGATCGGCCTTGTGCCAATAAAATTTCAGCGGTTTGTAAGGCTTTTTGACCGCCCATGTATTGGACTAAGGTGTCGCAATCGGGGAGTTGGGTGGTTTCGGGTAATTCGGGTGCGCTGCTGGATGTGAAAAACGCCACGCTACGGGCGCAGCCACGTTTGGTTAGTGGCTGTAATGTGGCTGCAGCCGCTGCAAAAGCAGTGCTGATGCCAGGCACGACTTCCACTTCTATATTGGCTTGCTCCAGCGCCGCTAACTCTTCATCAGCGCGACCAAATAACATTGGGTCACCGCCTTTTAAACGGACTACCAATGCATGTTTCAGGCCGTATTCAACTAACTGCTGGTTAATTGCAGCTTGGGCGGTGGAGCGTTTTCCGAAGCGTTTTCCTACGGGGACTTTGATCGCCTGCGGACATAAATCCAGCATGTCCTGGCTAACCAATGCGTCGTGTAGCACCACCTCGGCAAGAGCTAACAAGCGTGCTCCGCGGACAGTGATTAAATCTGCCGCCCCCGGTCCCGCGCCGATTAAAACTACTTTTCCCATTTTTTATTTATAAATTTAATTATAAGTTTAATTATTTGTTGAGTAGTTTAACCCAAACGTATCATGCCAGCCGCAACTGTTTGGTGGGTAACCTGATCAATCAAAATAAATGCGCCGGTGCTACGAATCTCATTGTAATTATCTGCCGCTAAGGGTTGTTGTACAGTGATTTTTACGCGTGCAATATCGTTCAGCTGCAAGTTGGTCGCAGTATGAGTTTGTTGGGTATTAATATCCAACAGCGACTCAATCGCTGTCACCCGCGCTGCAACCTGTTTCGTGGTGTGTTTGAGTAAATACTTGCGCTTAAAATCGAGCGGTTCTTCGGAGAGCCAGCAAACATCAGCCTCAAGGTTACTCACCAAGGTAGCAGGACGAGTTGCCTGGGCTAACATATCACCGCGTGAAATATCCAAATGCTCATTCAGCAGCAGCGTAATCGATTGACCAACTACCGCAGTCTGTAAGGAACCATCCAACGTCACAATATCTTTAACCGTGCCAGTTTGACCGCTAGGTTGAATGATTAGTTTGTCACCAATGCTGACTTTTCCGGCTTCAATCCGTCCCATGTAACCACGGAAATCATTCGCTTCATGGCCGTTGTGACGCGCTACTAACTGCACGGGGAAGCGTAATGGTTCGTCGTGCGAAGCATCGTATACGCTGAGTGACTCTAATAAGGTAATTAAGGTTGGGCCCGTGTACCAGTTTAATTTATCGCCTTTATCTACGACGTTATCACCGGTTAAGGCTGACAGCGGGATAGGTGTTACATCGCGCAAACCTAATTGATTCGCAAACTCTTGATAAGCGGCGACAATTTTGTCGTACTTAGTTTGGTTAAAGTCGATTAAATCCATCTTGTTCACCGCTACAATCACATGCTCGATTTGCAGTAAATGGGCGATAGTGGAATGGCGTTTGGTCTGGATTAATAGCTCAACGGAGCCGTCGTCATTAAATTTAACTTTGGATACGTCGATCAAAATAATCACTGCATCTGCAGTGGACGCGCCGGTAACCATATTGCGCGTGTATTGTTCATGGCCTGGCGTATCGGCGATGATGAATTTACGCTTAGGCGTCGCAAAATAGCGGTAGGCCACGTCGATAGTAATACCTTGTTCGCGTTCGGCTTCCAAGCCGTCAGTTAACAGCGACAAATCAATGCTGTCGCCGACCGTACGCTTGTGTTTAGCGCGCGACATGGCGTCTAACTGGTCGGCAAAAATACCTTTGCTATCGAACAGCAAACGGCCGATTAAGGTGCTCTTTCCATCATCGACCGAACCTGCCGTTATAAAGCGTAATAGACCGCGCTCTTTTGTTATTTCTTGTAGTTTAATTGCGGCATTCATCAGAAATATCCTTCTTTTTTACGTTTTTCCATCGAGGCTTCGGACGTTTGATCATCCATGCGGGTTGCTCCGCGCTCGGTAATTTGTGTAATCGCCGTTTCAGCAATAATTTCAGCCACAGTTGCCGCGTCGGACGCGACAGGGCAGGTGCAGGAAATATCGCCAACCGTGCGGAAGCGCACCACTTGCGTCACCACTTGTTCACCTTCTTTGGCTGGTGTTAAATCAGTGAGCGGAACTAACAAGCCGTTGCGCGGAATTACTTGGCGTTCATGTGCGAAATAGATAGGCGGCAGGGCTAATTTTTCACGTTCAATATATTGCCAAACGTCGAGTTCGGTCCAATTGGAAATAGGGAACACGCGGATGTTTTGTCCGGAATGTACGCAGGTGTTGTACAAGTCCCACAGTTCCGGGCGCTGCGCTTTCGGGTTCCATTGGCCGAATTCATCGCGGAATGAAAAAATCCGTTCTTTGGCACGGGCTTTTTCTTCATCTCGACGTGCGCCACCGATACATGCATCAAATTTAAATTCTTCAATCGCTTCTAGTAACGTTACTGCTTGCGCTGCATTGCGAGAGTCAGTTGCCGGATTACGCAAACGTACGGTGCCGCGCTTTATTGAATCTTCCACCGAGCGTACGATCAAGCGTTCGCCCAATTCAGCAGCACGTTGATCGCGGAATGTAATCACTTCATCGAAATTATGGCCAGTATCGATGTGCATTAATGGGAATGGAAACGAGCCGGGGCGGAAGGCTTTTTCAGCCAAGCGTAACATGACGACGGAGTCTTTTCCACCAGAAAATAACAGCACAGGGTTACTGCATTCAGCGGCAACTTCGCGCATAATGTGGATCGCTTCAGATTCCAGCCAGTCTAAATGGCGGTTGCTGGCTGCATCGATAAATTGCTGGGGTGCGTTCATAATTTAAACCTTGAGAATTACTTAATTTCTGAGTAGTGAATTACAGCTATATTCAGCTTAATTATTTTTGTATTCGAACCAGTTTGCCATCTACTACATGCAAACCACATTCTTTACTTTCCGGCGTTTCCCACCACCAGCGTCCAGCACGAATATCTTCGCCTGGCTGTATCGCACGTGTGCAAGGCGCACAACCGATGGATGGGTAACCTTGGTCGTGCAAAGCATTGTAAGGCACTTTATGTTGCTGGAGATAGTACCAAACGTCGTCTTCAGACCAGTCCGCCAAGGGATTAAATTTGGCCAAACCATGCGCCTCGTCCTGCTCTTGCACGTCAAGACTGGCGCGGGTGCTGGATTGGCTGCGGCGTTGCCCGGTAACCCAGGCTTTGTTGCCGGCTAGCGCGCGCCCTAAAGGCTCTACTTTGCGGATTTGGCAACATTCCTTGCGTAACTCCACGCTTTCATAAAAACCATTTAAGCCTTTGTTTTCCACATAGGCAGCCACGGCTGCCGGGTTTGGATAAAAAAGTTTAATTTGATAACCATAGGTTTGCTTAACCTGTTCCAGCACATTCAGTGTTTCGACAGGAAGGCGGCCAGTTTCAAGTGAAAAAATGCCGATATTGGTTTTATTTTTTAAAATCAGATCCGTCAACACCATATCTTCGGCGGCTAAACTTGAAGCAAAAACGGCAGGCGAAAATGCATTGGCGATACGCGCCAGAGTTATTTGAGTTTCGTTTAAGCGCTGTGCAAAACCGGCAGGTTCATTCAGTGTATTACGAGTAGTGGCTTGGGTCATATTGCGGCAGGTCGTTCTATGCGACGAAATAGTGGTGACTTTTGATCTATCGAAGTCTGATAGCTTTCGCTAAAATCGGTCAAGCCTTTTAGCGCATCATGAATGTTACGGTCTGGGCGTGTCGCGAACGCATTAAACCCCACTCGCTGCATGTAAAACAATTGATCACGCAATACATCGCCAATGGCGCGTAACTCACCTTGGTAGCCAAGTCGCGAACGTAAATTATACGCAATCGAATAACCGCGTCCATCAGAAAATTTAGGGAAATCAACAGCGATGACTGGCAGCGCATTTACCTCATTTTTTAATTCTTCAGCACGCTCAGAACTTGCCAGCCAAACGCCGACATTGCTACGAGCAGCAAGAGTTTCGTGTTGCGCTTGCCACACTGCTAACGGCACAATTACTGGACCTTCAGGTACGGTTACCGTTTCCGCAGTTTGGTCTTCGGCCAAGCGCACGACCTGCCAGCTATCGGATACAACCTGGCGGTCTTTAATGATTTCGTAATTAATTTTAAGTTCAGACATATTCATCCTCCCCATGCAATACCGTGCTGTGAATCGGTGTTGCATAGACAAATTCTTTAAATGGGGTAATACCTAAACGTTGCACTGTGTCGATAAATTTTTCATCTTCAAAGCGTTCACGTAAATAGACTTTAATTAAGCGTTCTATTACTTCCGGCATTTGGGCCGCAGCAAAAGATGGCCCGATAATTTTTCCAATGGCAGCGTTAATACCTTGCGTGCCACCAATCGATACTTGATACCATTCGCTTCCGTCTTTATCGACACCTAACACGCCAATATTGCCGACATGATGATGTCCGCAAGCGTTGATGCAACCGGAAATATTCAGGTCTAATTCACCAATGTCATGCAGGTAATCAAGCTGGCTGAAACGGTCGGTAATATCCAAAGCAATCGGTATCGATTTAGCATTCGCTAATGAGCAAAAATCACCACCCGGGCAGCAGATTAAATCGGTCAATAATCCAATATTCGGTGTAGCTAAACCATGCGCCTTAGCCGCTTCCCATAACGAGAACAACTCAGACAATTGCACGTCGGCTAACACCAGGTTTTGTTCATGCGTAATACGCAGTTCGCCAAAGCTGTATTGATCTGCTAAATCAGCGATAAAGTCCATTTGTTCGGTAGTCGCATCACCGGGTGGCACACCTGGCTTTTTAAGCGACAATACGACGTTACGGTAGCCGGCCACTTTGTGTGGTTTCACATTGCGCCGCACCCAATTTGAAAATGCTTTGTTTTCAGCCAAGTGGGCAGAAAACTCTGCGTTCTGCTCAGGTAACGTCACATAAGCAGGGTGAGTAAAGTAACTTGCTATGCGTTTGAATTCTGTTTCAGTAATGGTTGCCGGACCATCTTTAGGGTCAGCCCATTGCTCTTCAACCTGACGTGCAAATTCTTCTGCACCTAAGGCTTTTACTAAGATTTTAATCCGTGCTTTGTACTTGTTATCGCGTCGGCCATATTCGTTATAAATACGTAGAATCGCTTCCAAATAAGTAATCACGTGCTGCCAAGGCAGGAATTCGCGGATGATGCTACCCAAAATCGGCGTGCGACCCATGCCGCCGCCAACCATCACCTGGAAGCCAACTTCGCCAGCTTCGTTATAAACCACCGTTAAGCCGATGTCGTGCACCGCAATGGCGGCGCGGTCTTCTTTGGATCCATTAATAGCAATTTTGAATTTACGTGGTAAATATGCAAACTCAGGGTGGAAAGTGGTCCATTGACGCAAAATTTCAGCATAAGGGCGTGTGTCGATAATTTCATCCGCCGCAACACCGGCAAATTCATCCGACGTGATATTGCGCATGCAATTGCCGGAAGTTTGAATCGCGTGCATTTCTACGCTGGCCAAATGCTCCAGAATTTCAGGCGTTTGTTCTAACTCAATCCAGTTAAATTGAATGTTTTGACGGGTCGTAAAATGTCCGTAACCACGATCATATGTTTTGGCAATGTAGGCAAATTTACGTAATTGCGCGCTGGACAACATGCCATACGGAACGGCTATACGCAGCATATAAGCATGACGCTGCATGTACAAACCGTTTTGCAAACGCAACGGCAGGAATTCTTCTTCAGTCAGTTCATCCGCCAAACGGCGACGTACCTGGTCACGGTACTGAGCAATGCGTTCTTTAATGATCTGGTGATCGTGCTGGTCGTAGCGATACATCGACTTTCCTTGCAAAGATATAGCGTAAAGTAATTATTTTTTAGAATTTAATACGATTCAGTGGATTAATTTAGTAGATGAGTTTTGCAGCAACCAAAGTCAAAGTGGATGCCAGTACCACACGCAAAACTCGCTCTGGAACAGCACGTGCTGCCATTGAGCCTAAAATAATTCCAGGTATTGAACCAATTAATAAAGTGAACAGTAATGCCCAGTTAATCGAGCCTAACCACCAGTGCCCAATTGCCGCGATGGCAGTCAAAGGAACTGCGTAGGCAATGTCGGTTCCGGCAACTTCAGCAGCTGTTAAACGTGGATACAGCATTACTAATAGCGTTGCGCCAATTGCGCCTGCGCCTATTGAAGAAACGGTGACTAATGCACCCAACACAGCGCCAGCGATAATGGTGGCGGCATCTAACGAGCGACCTTGTAACTGTTTTTCAGGATGGCTGTTAAGCCACGCTAACATCCTGCCTTTAAATAACAGTGCTACAACGGTCAGTAAAACCGAACCGGCAATGGTATAGCGTATAATTTGGCCGATTTCTTTATCTAAAGCGCCAAAATGCTTTAAGCAAATGGCCGCCAATACTGCAGACGGTAATGCGCCGAAGCAGAGCAGACGGACGATGCGCCAGTTCACGGTGCCGCGTAATTTGTGGGTAAATGTGCCAGCCGTTTTGGTAATGGAGGCAAAGGCTAAGTCAGTGCCAACGGCAACGGTAGGGGAAACGCCAAACAGCAACGTGAGTAAGGGGGTCATGAGCGAGCCGCCGCCTACTCCGGTTAAACCAACCAGAATACCGACTACAAACCCAGAAATTACATAAGATAAAGTCATAAAGCCTCTCACAAAGAACTGCAATCGTAATAAACTATGCCTTTATTCCAAACTACTTAGTATTTATTTGCTTATATGTGATTTAGCTATATATAAGAATGACTATTCATGTTTCAAACTAAGTTTTGGTATTCTGGCAACTGAATGTTAGTTGAATGCATCTATTCAATAAAGAATTAGATGCTTAAATTGCTTTAAGAGTAAGTAAGGACAGCATGAACCTACATCAACTCCGTTTTGTGCGTGAAGCAGTACGGCAAAATTTCAACCTGACCGAAGCGGCAAAAGCTTTATTCACCTCGCAACCAGGTGTTTCTAAGGCAATTATTGAGTTGGAAGAAGAATTAGGTGTGGATATTTTCACGCGCCACGGCAAACGTATTCGCGGCCTGACCGAGCCGGGTCGTTCAGTATTGAAGTCAGTTGAATTGATTATGCAAGAAATTGAAGGTTTAAAACAAATTGGCCGTGAATTCGCAGCGCAAGACAGCGGCAGTTTAACCATCGCCACGACGCACACTCAGGCGCGTTATGCCTTGCCCCCGGTGGTGCAGGCTTTTATGCAAAAATATCCTAAGGTGCGCTTATCATTGCTGCAAGGCAACCCTAAACAAGTTGCTGAAATGGTACAGCGTGATCAGGCGGATTTGGCGATTGCCACCGAATCGATTGCCGGTATTGACGGTTTAATCACCATGCCCTGTTATCAATGGGAACACGTAGTTGTGGTGCCGTTAGACCATCCCTTGTTGAAGTTGAAAGTAATTAGCCTGGAAGAAATCGCCAACTATCCTTTAATTACTTACGACAGCGCATTTGCAGGAAGAAATAAAATTGATCACGCATTTGCCTTGCGCCAGATTAAGCCCGATATTTTATTGGAAGCAATCGACGCCGACGTGATTAAAACCTATGTGGAGCTTGGCATGGGTGTAGGGATTATTGCTGGCATGGCGTTTGATGCGGAACGAGATAAAAATTTACGCTCGATTCCGGTAGGGAATTTATTTGGTATGAATATTTCACGCATCGCCTTAAAGCAAGGCGCTTATTTACGGAGTTATGTTTATACCTTTATTGAATTGCTCGCCCCTACTTTAAATCGCAAATTGATTGATCAGGTATTACAAGGTACCAAAGATAATTACGAACTATAAGGCAGTTTTTTGTAAGCCCTTAGAATAAAACTAATGAATATGAATACAAATTTACATAACTACTACGCCCAACGTGCAGCGCACTACGAAGAAATATATCAATTCCCGGAACGTCAAACTGAATTGATCGGCATTGCGACGCAACTACAACATTTGTTGAAAGACAAAAAAGTGCTGGAAGTAGCCTGCGGTACCGGCTATTGGACTGAGTTGTATGCGGCAATTGCCAGTCAAGTAGTGGCAACTGACGTTAATGCAGAAATGTTAGCGATAGCGCGAGCAAAGCAAATGCCAGCAGAGCGCGTTAGCTTTCAAGAAGCGGATGCGTTTGCCTTACCAGACGGCGACTTTAATGCTTGCGTAGCGGGTTTTTGGTGGTCGCATGTAAAACGCTCGGAGCAATCGGCGTTTTTGGAAGGTCTGCAAAAAACGTGCGGTAGCGGTAGCGTATTTGTGATGTTTGATAACTGCTATGTAGAAGGAAGTAGCACGCCGATTGCACGTACTGATATGGAAGGTAACACCTACCAAATTCGTCGCTTGCCGGATGATAGTCGTCATGAAGTGATAAAAAACTTCCCCACCGATAGTACTCTGCGTAAAAAATTAACCCAGCATGCACGTGACATTCGCGTTGTGCGCGGCACCTATTACTGGATGCTGACTGGCGTGCTGCGCTAAGCGTAAATTAAGGACCCTGCTTTGACTTCGCGATTACTTTTACTGTTGATCAGCTTTTTATTACCCTGCACGCTGGTGCGGGCAGATGTGATCGATCATGATAATTCGGGAAAAACTACGATTGTCGGCAATTCAAGTTCAGAAGTAGCGCTGCCTAATATTCCCGAACCAGCTCCAATTGACGCCAGTTTAATGCCGACGCAAAGCGGTAGTTTGCAATTTAAAGGCGCATTGGATGGCGCTCGATTTTCGGTGATGCAGGACTTTAAGGGCGAAAAAGGCGCATCGCTTGACGTTGATTTCACCACTCAAAAAATCCCTGAAACAACGCTAGGCTGGTTGGTGTCTGCCAAACCGGATCAAGCTGAAACGGTGATGAATATGGGGTGGCGTTTTGGCGCAAACCAACAACTGATCTTTAGCTTGGCGCAATTACATGGCACGGTGAATGTTGATAGTGATGGCAATCATAATTTGAATTTAAATCAATTTAGTAGCGGTTTGAATTACCGCTATTTTATTGATAAAAGATGGTTTACTGGTCTTGAATTTAGTGGTTACACCAGTGCCAGTCAGAGCCAATTTTTACCCACCGCGACGGTGTCTGGTGACAATCAGCAGCATATTGCTGGAAGTAGTTTATATGGAATGCGAGTGGGTCTGGAAACTTCACCATTGCCGGATGCAAAACTAAAAATTGGCATTGGTAGTGAGCGTTTATCTTACGACAGTTTAAGTGGCACAGATCCGATTCTAAGCGTCAATACCAGCATTAAATGGAGTCAGGTTTTATTCCCGACGGTGAAGTATAATGCCAGCCTGGAAGGCAATGCGCAAGAGCGTAATCTCTCTACCGGATTTGATTTTAATCTGCGTGACGGGCATCAGCTCGGCGTTAAATTGGCGCATACCCAGTGGAATGACGGGCAGATTTCAGACAACGCTATTCGCTTTGCTTACACCTACCAGTTCGGGAAAAAGTTTAAGCCGTTTCTGTCGCAAGCAAGCAAAGCGCCGTGGAATTCAAGCTTGGTTCCTGAAGTGTTGGAACGCCCTGGTTACTTACCTAATTCGGTGTTGTCCAAGCCGGATTCGAGCCTTAATTAAATTAAAACTTCTACTCAATATGAAATTAGCCACCTTAAAAGATGGAAGCCGTGACGGGCAATTAATGGTCGTTTCACGCGATTTGAAAACCGCTGTCATCGCAACGAATATCGCACCAAGCATGCAAGATTTGCTGGATAGCTGGGCATTTATGGCACCACAGTGCGATGATTTATATGTGCAGTTAAATCAGGGACGCGCTGCGAACAGTTTTGACTTTGATCCTAAAAATTGCATGGCACCGTTACCTCGCGCTTACCAGTTTGCGGACGCTTCTGCTTATGTCGCTTATGTTGAGTTGCTGAGCCGCGCACGTAAGTTGGAAATGCCAGCAGCGTTTTGGTCTGAACCGCTAATGCATCAAGCGGCGTCAGATGATTTTATCGGCGCATGCGACGATATTTTGTTGGACAATGAAGCTTGGGGTATTGATTTTGAAAGTGAAATCGCCGTCATTACCGGCGATGTGAAAATGGGATCAAAGCCAGCCCAGGCCGCAGAGCAAATCCGCTTGTTGATGTTGGTGAATGATGTGTCATTGCGTGAGTTGATTCCGGCTGAAATGGAAAAAGGTTTTGGATTCTTTCAATCAAAACCGACTACCAGCTTTTCACCAGTTGCCATTACCCCCGATGAATTAGGCGAAGCATGGAATGCAGGAAAAGTGCATTTACCGCTGCGCACCAGTTTGAATGGCAAATTAGTCGGGCAACCGAATGCCGGCGTAGATATGACTTTCAACTTCCCGCAGCTTATCGCACATCTGGTTAAAACCCGTAATGCCAGAGCGGGCACCATCGTCGCATCTGGCGCGGTGTTTAATAAAGAGGGAAATAAAGGACATAGCAGTATTTATGCGACTCGCGCTTTGGAAATAATTGCCAGCGATGTGGCCACAACGCCATTTATGCAATTTGGCGACACCATTAAAATTGATATGCTTGATAAAAACGGAAAATCACTTTTTGGCGCGATTGAGCAGAAGCTTGAACAGCGTGATTAGGTTTTAGCACTCTAAATCGTCACCCCCGTGCGGGAGTGACGACTTCACATTAAATCAAGCGCGCCCTGCTGGAAATGCAGGAGGTGCTTGCATCATTTTGTTCCAGCGCCAGATTAATAACATTACGCTGATTACGAGCAAGCCACTGTCCCATTGCCAGATGGGGATCTCAAAAAATGAAACGCAGGTGAAACTGATAGTGGCAATAATTGAAAATGGCAATATCAGTTTAAGCATAATGTCGTTGGTGCTATAGGTGAACTTGCTGTAGTCAACCAACAGCATGGAAAATAAAGGTAAGCTGCTAAATAAAAGAATGGAATCCCAGCTGAAAAATGGTAAATTGAAAATGTTTTTCACAATTAATAAAGTGCAAAAATAGGTGATTAATGAAATTAAATTGTTTCGCACGACGTAATGAAAATAAATGCGATTACATTTTTCCTGTGAGGGCGAACCTGGTAACAAGCTCATCAATAACTGTTCTTTTTTTGTTTTGTGAATGGCTTGCCAAGTGGCTGTGATAAAGGAAAGCGGCACTCCAGAATTTATCGACATGAATGCTATTACTGTCCACTCCGATAAATGATTTTTTGAAGTGATATTGGTGCCTATAAGCAATTGCGAAAAGATGTAGGCGACACTGATTAATATGACGATATTTAAGACACGAGACCAATGCGCGCTAGGGCTTAATCCATAACAAAATAATGATTTTTTCGCGCTAATTCGGTTTTGTACGCAAAATTGATAAACCGATGTTCCATTTTTTTCGAACAGTAATTCGTATTTATTTTTTTCAGCTTTATCGCCATTGCCCCAATTCCGAAGTGTTTTAAATTTTTTCTGTAATCGTTCAGCTTGAATTTGGCTGGGGTGCGTTAATTGAATGAGAAGCAGGCAGCAAAATAGCAAGTTGGCTGCACAAATTTCGAACGTGTAATTGCTGCTCAATAATAAAAAAACCGGCCAAATTTGTTTGCTGAAACATATGAAAACACCATACAAAGCCAATGCGATGAAGTTGCCGTTCATAAGGAATGTCAGATAACACATCAAAAAACTTATCGCTATCCAAAATTGCATGGCCCGATTAAAAAATAAGCCAAAAATAAGCGCTGCGCTAATTGAAATTAGTAACCACAAAATAAGCGTTGCGTAAAATAGCCGCGATTTTAATTTCGGTAGTAAATGAGTGTTGATAGGACTAAGTTGCTGGCGTAAATTGACGATGTAAGAAGCCCAATAGGCAATGATTAAAAAACCGAAAGGAATTGCACATCCTAGAGAGAGCGATCTGATTAGATTGTGCGTAGCAGGCCAGATACTAGGAATTAAAATCAAAGGGCTAAATAAAATTACACTTAAAAGCAGCATTGATCCTTGATTCTTCCTTACTTGAAACGGCATCAACCAAAAGGGGAAATAATTTCTCATTTTTTTCTCCTAAGCAGTCAGATCAATAAACAAATCTTCTAATCCAATCGCTTCCATATTCACGAAATTTTTCTGTGACCAGAGCAATTCTTGTGGAGTAAGTTGCACTAGTAAACTACTTTGGTTTGCGTCAATTTCAGTGCGGCTTAATATTTTGGAAAACGATGCAATCTTGCTGTTGTCGGTCACGATGCGCACGGTGTTTTCTAACAGGTTATCCAGCGGTTCTTGCAGCTTGATTACGCCATCATTTAAAAAGGCGACCGTCATGGCGATGCGTTCCAGGTCAGACAAAATATGGGTAGAAAAAACTACCGTGGTTTCGCGTTGAATTACGTCATTAATCAGCTCGCGTAAAAAATCACGCCGTCCGGCTGGGTCAAGGCTGGCTACCGGTTCATCTAATATCAGTAAGTCAGGATCATGCGCCAGAGCGCGAATAATCGACAACCGTTGTTTTTCACCGCCGGAAAGCTTGCTGATTAAACGGTCTTGTGGAATTGCCCAGCGACTCATTAATCCATCGACTTTTTCCTGATTCCAGCGTGGGTAAAACGACTTGAAATACGCTAGCATTTGTCGCGGAGTGAACCATTCAAATAAATCCGATTGTTGTGGCACATAACCAATTTTTTCTTTAGTCGTTTCACTTAAGTGTTTAACGGATTCACCAAATAATAAATTGCTGCCGCTATCAATGTCGCGCAAGCCTAACGCAGATTCTAATAAGGTAGATTTACCTGCACCGTTCCGCCCCAATAAACCAATTACCGAACCTGGAGCGACTTCCCAGTTCAGGCCGCGCAGTACGGAGTGTTGATCGAAAGATTTGACGATATTACTTAGCTGAATAATTGGGTGATTCATTTTGACCCTTTCAATAATATGGTGAGCTGAGTGATGACGGTGTCCGCGTCGAGTTCAAGTTGGTTTGCTTCAAAAATCAGTTTTTCCATAGTCGGATTTAATAATTCAACGCGATGCTGGATTTTTTGGATATTATTTTTATGATGCGCAATCACCATACCTATTCCGCGTTGACGTTCTAAAACGCCATTAGCTTCAAGCATGCTATAGGCCTTGGAGATCGTCATCGGATTCACTGCCAACGCGTTCGCCATGTCACGTACCGATGGCAGGGTTTGCCCCGATTGCAAATTGCCGCTGGCAACCAGACGCGTTACTTGTTCAATTAATTGCCGATAAATCGGTTCGGATGAACCGACTGCTACTGAAAAAAGTTGGGTCGATGGATCTGGCATGGTTCCTCCATATGCTGTATTGATATACTAATACACTTATTTTGGAGTTTCAATATTTATTTTTTTTGTGGGTTTTTTGTAAAAAAGAAGTGGTAATGATGTATGCGCTTTATCTTGCCTCAAAAGCAGCGGTCAAGCCGAGCTGCCGTCGTCAGTTGCGATTCGTATTTACACTGAATTTGGCACTTTCAAGGCAACTGAGCAGGCGATGGAACAAGCGAGGGAGCATTTGCCGATGCCATTACTTTTATGCAAACCCAGCCAGGGCAACTGTTAAATGCCTTAGGTAATACGCTCAACTGGCATGGCGACGGCTACACGGTTTCCGGTCAAGCACGTCGGCCAACCGAGTTGGCGTTGTTGCAAGGTATTCGGCATTCAGCCATGCTGGCCTTCGTTGATGAAGAGCCTGAATTAATCAGCCGCTGGATATGGCTGGAGCGCGCTCAACCTCAACTCAATACCGATTTAGAATGGCGCCTGCTGGACAGCCTGTTTCAGATTGATCCAGCGGCTGGCCTGCTTAGGGTAGGGGAAGATGGACAATTTTTTCAAGCCAATAAACTGTCATTCTGAAGCTGAATTCAGCGTAGTTTGAGCAAAATCGGATGGGTTTCCCATTGGTAATGTAATTTATATACAGATGTATGCTGAAATTAAAGTTGCGATGCCATTACCCGCCTTGTATGCGAATAATTTGCGAGGAATTTACAAATTATTTGCAGCTCAAATGCAACTAATTTGAAAATAAGTGATCGGCTATTTTGCACAAATTCTACGTCAATCAAATGTTGCACCGAGAATATTTCCGTGGCAACATTCATCATTCTTTTTAAACCACGTATTTCCCTAAATGCTTTTGGTTTGTTGGGGGCAGGTGGTTTCTATTACTACCCTTATTTACCCTCCTGACTAAAGGCTATTCATGCGACCCCATTCATTCGGAAGTCGGTTTATTGCAGCCGCACTTGCCGGCCTACTCTCCTGCTCACTTGTTTCTGCTGCTGAATCGATACAAGCTGCCGCTCCTGCTTCTGCCACAAATAAAACCGAGCACGTGATGATACGTGTGCAAACTGCTGCAACAGTGGGTGAGCCTTTGAGCGGGCGATTACTGATTTTCCTCAAGCCGGGAACCGGCGCCAAAGAAGTAGATTCAGATATATTTAATATCAGTGCCACTCAGATTGCGGCTAAGGATGTCAGCGACGTGGCTCCCGGTGCTAGCGTGTTGCTGGATGCGGATGACATCGCTTTTCCTGCTGGATTTTCTCATTTGCCGGCCGGTAAATATCAAGCGCAGGCGGTGCTGGATGTGGACCGTAGTTATAACTACGGCGGTCGTAACAAAAAGCATTGGATCAGCGATGTGGTGACAATAAACTGGACCCCCGGCGGTGCGTTTCCAGCAATGACGCTGGTTCGGCATCCAGAGGAAGATCCACGCCGGATTGCGGAACGTAAGGCAATTTTGGCTAAGGTGAAGCCCGATGTGGTGCGTGAAGAGCACTTTACCAGCCCGTTATTAAGCCGTTTTTGGGGTAGCCCTAAACAACTCAACGCCTGGGTAATTTTGCCGCCTGGTTATGATAATAAAGTCAACAAATCCTATCCAACTGTTTATTGGACACACGGTTTTGGCGGTAATTTTGATTACTCGCTCAATAGTGGGTTAAAAATTCGTGAGCGAATGGATAGCGGCCAAATTCCTCCGATGATCTGGGTCATGCTCGATGAATCAATACCGCAAGGCACGCATGAATTTGCCGACTCCGTGAACAACGGCCCGTGGGGCGCGGCGCTGACCACCGAATTTATCCCATATTTAGAGCAGCATTACCGCATGGATGCGGTAGCGAACAGCCGTTTCCTGAATGGACATTCCAGCGGCGGTTGGGCTACTCTGCAACTGCAAGTGAATTATCCAAAAACATTCGGTGGCACCTGGTCTACATCGCCAGACCCAAGTGATTTCCACGACTTTACCGGGCCTAATCTGTACGCGCCGAATGCCAATATATATCACCGGGCAGATGGCAGCGACTATCCGATTATGCGCATGGACGGCAAGGTAATCGCCACGCTGAGCCAATTTTCACGCATGGAAGAAGTCATCGGCCCGTATGGTGGGCAAATCGCCTCGTTTGATTGGGTGTTTTCACCGAAAGGTGAAGACGGTAAACCACTGCCGATGTTTAATCGCCAAACCGGCGTAGTTGATCCGAAAGTAGTCGCCTATTGGCATGATCACTATGATTTGGCCAACATCGTACAAAAAAATTGGGCGACGAGCGGTGCCGATTTGCAAGGCCGGATTCATTTGTACGTCGGCACGGCCGATACGTTCTATTTAGACGGTGCAGCACATCGCATGCAAGCTGTGTTAGACGGTTTAAATGCCGGAGCGCAGTTCACTTTTTTACCTGGCCGCAGCCACTTTGACGTGTATGCGGTGGGTGATGATAAATCAGGCTTAACGAATCAAATCGCCAAGGAAATGTATGCCGTTGCACGACCTGGTGTTAGTTGGGGAAAACCGTAGTCAGAGATTGAGCAGAACCTTCTATTGCAACAATAACGAAAGGAAGAAAATGAAATCAAAAGTAATGGCAATTGCCATGCTCAGTGTCATGAGCGCCTATGCAGCTAATGCAGCAGAAACCACGCGTTATACCATTATCCTGGATAACGGCACCGTTGCCGGAAAACAGATAGTAGATAGTAATGACAAAGGCGATGTGAAGGTTCATTTCACCTTTAAGGATAATGGTCGCGGCCCCGATTTAGACGAAAATATTCACCTGGCTCCTGATGGCACGATGAGCAAGTATGAAGTTAAAGGCGCATCGACCTTCGGTGCCGTCGTTGACGATCATTTTACTCAAACCGGGTCGCAAGCCGAGTGGCATTCCACATCGGAACATGGCAGTAAAAAAGTGGACGGGCCTGCCACATCTTCGGCTTTCTACCTGCCGATGAATTCATCCTATGAAGTTGCTTCATTAGGTATTACCGCTTTGTCCAAGCGTAAAGATAATAATCTCCCGCTACTTCCTTCTGGTAATTTAAGTCAGCATAAGGTGGATGACATGGTGGTAAAGCTGGGCGGTAAAAGTCAGCATGTGCAGTTATTGGCGCAAACCGGCATAGGATTTAACCCTCAGTTTTATTGGGCAACAACGGGTAAGTCACCGCGTTTGTTTGCCGCCATTGCGCCCGGTTATGCGACCCTGATTGAAGACGGGTGGCAGTCGAATACCGCTGAATTAACTAAGCACCAAAGTCTGGCGTCGGACAAATTACTTAAAGAATTAGCGACCCGTACTCAACATGCGATGACCGGGCTCACCGTCATACGCAATGCCCGCGTATTCGATAGTGAAACCGCTCAACTTGGCGCAGCATCTGACGTATATGTATTACGCGGCAAAATCACCCAGGTGTTAGCTGCTGGTTCACCAGTAGCCGGCGCAGACAATGAGATTGATGCGGCTGGCCGAGTGCTATTGCCGGGCTTGTTTGATATGCATGGTCACGTAGATCGTTGGTCAGGCGGACTGAACCTGGCTGCCGGTGTTACCAGCGTGCGTGACATGGGTAATTCCAACGCTGAAATGCAGAAAATGATTGATGAAATCGCTGCCGATCAACTGCTTTCACCACAACTGGTACCTTCTGGATTTTTAGAGGGAAATAGCCCGTATGCCGCGCAAATGGGCTTTGTGATTAAAGATTTGAAGGAAGCCAAACATGCAGTTGATTGGTATTCAGAGCACGGTTATCCGCAACTTAAAATTTACAATTCTTTCCCACATGAAGATGTAAAAGAAATCGTAGCCTACGCTCATAGTCACGGTATGCGTGTCAGCGGCCATGTGCCGGTATTTATGCGCGCTCAGGAAGTGGTAGAGCAGGGGTTTGATGAGATCCAGCATATCAATCAAGTTTTGTTGAATTTTTTAGTTACCCCAACCACAGATACCCGCACACTGGATCGTTTTTATCTTCCAGCTGAAAAAGTGGCAGATTTAGATTTTGATTCCAAAGAAGTGCAAGATTTTATCGCCTTGTTGCAGGCACACCATACGGTGATTGATTCGACCTTATCTACCTTTGATTTCATTAAACAGCGCGACGGCGACATGGCCGAACCGTACGCAGCGATTGCCGACCATATGCCGCCTGACGTGAAGCGTAGTTTTAGCGTTGGACAGATGAAGATCCCTGACGACGCAACAGCTAAACGTTATCTGGCTTCCTACAACAAAATGGTGGAATTCGTCGGTCGCATGTATCGTGCCGGTATCCCGTTAGTTGCCGGTACCGATGCCTTGTCTGGATTTACTTTGCAAAGTGAATTGGAACTGTACGTAAAAGCTGGTTTGACTCCAGCTCAAGCGTTACAAGTTGCAACCCGCAATGGCGCCAGATACACACGTACAACAAATGAGCGTGGATCAATCACGGCAGGTAAACTTGCTGACTTAGTGTTGGTTGATGGCGATCCGACAATGAATATCGGCGATATCCGTAAAGTGGCTTTAGTCATCACACGCGGCAAGCTGATTTATCCGCATGAGATTGATAAGGAATTAGGTATTCAACCGTTTGTGCAAAACCCGCCAATGATGAAAGCGTTAGCGCCTACATCGTCATCAATTGCTACTAGTGGTGTTGGTGGTGTTGCTCCGCAAATGGGGCGGTTTGGAATGGATGCTAAGGATTAATAGCTAGAGTTTGTAGGGTGGGCACGCTTTTGTGCCCACGCGTAACCGTTAATAAACAATGGATTTTATTGAAGATATTATTCATCGAAAGTAACTTGGCTCAGGGCAAAAAATTGCGTACTGATTGCAGTTTTGTTGATAGCGCTGTTGGCCGTTTCGGGCTGCTTGTAAAGAAATCAGATTTAGCAGAAACATCTACCTGCGTAGGTAAGATTACTAAAATTTTTCCCTTAAGTGTTTCAGCATTCCTTGTTTCCCACATTGCCATAAATTGACTGCGGCTGTAATAGCGATTGCCGGTGGAAGAATCTGCTAGCCAAACCGTATCATTATCTATGCCACGTAAAACAGAAAAGTGGTCATTCTTACGATATTTTAAATAGACGATGACAGGCACTTTAAGTTTTGTGAGTTGTTCAAAAGAAGCCGAGTAGCCGACTCCGCGAAAACCAAATTGTGGCAATATCCGCGCCATATCTTCAAACGAGGCACGTAAATCGCCCTTGTCTATAGTATTCAACACCAACTCTTCGGTAACCTGTTGCCCATAAAATTCATTGAGTATTGTGGCAATGGCAGAGGAGCCGCAGGAGTAATCAAAATTCTGTTTGACTATGCGTGCATCGCGTAACGTTTTCCAGCTTTGAATAGGAAGTTTGCCGTTGGTGCTAAAACTTTGAATGTGAGCAACTTCTGATGCTCAAATCAGGTTGCTTGCAAATAGTAGTAGGAACACGGCTGATATAATTTTCTCGGTGTTTCCCATTGATCTAAACGAGTAAGTTAATAAGATAAGTTGAAAATATTATTTTCTGATGTAATAACCGTTACTCTGATTTCTTTTTTTGTTTGTAATATTTACGCTCGTACCAAACAGCTGCTGTCGTTAGTGCGGTAAGAGCTAACACTATACAAATCATTGCCACAATTTCTGCGCTAGATTTGAGTGGAACATTTTCATTAAACACAGCAACAATGCAGATTGATCCAAAAAATACAAAGAAAAAAATGGTAAATATTTTTAGTATTGAAGTTTTGGTTTATTGAAAATATCCAGATAACATCCCCGCGATAAATTCCAATAAAAAGGCTAACATACGCACCCCGCTTTCATTTGAACTGATGTTTTGTTGTTTGCACGTCATCTTATTTTTTAATAGGCTTTATCACGATATTTATCTATGTGGCGCAGCTAAGTCCAACTCCCCCTTTTATCCTTTTTTATTTCTTTGCTTAGCGACATATATCCCGAAAATAACGATCATCAAGCCATATCCAAATCCCAGCATGAGGCGATAAATTAAGTCGATTTCTTTCGGACTTAAAGATATGGCTAAAGTAAATACGATAATTATAGCCAGCAACATAATACGAAAATATTTGCTATTTCTATATTTTGGTATGGCAGTAAACATGCAATAAAAAGCAAAGGCAGTAACAAACATCCCAAGTGTCATAGTGATCTCGTAATGAAGTAAATATCAATCGCCCATGAAATAATGAGCGATTGATTTAAATTTGAATATATTGCTTTTAAATTTAATTTTCATCTTTTAGGAAGCGATAATTTAAACCTAGCCATGCATCGGAAAATTGTTGGCTATTACTATTGGATAGATCGGAAAAGTTAGATGAGCGTGTGTTGTTCCATAAATAGCTACCGCGTCCATATAACTCAGTGTCTTTGCTTAAGCCGTAACGCAGCCCTAATGTGACTGCGCTGGTGTCAATGTCGGTACGAGTTTCACCGATGCGGGTTGGTATGGTAATAAAGGATGTCGGGCCTGTCTGCACGATGATAGGTTCGCCAACAGCAATACCTTGTTGATTGTTGTTCGCGTAGGAATAGGTCGCATCGAATGTCACTTTCCCTTTGTCGGTTAGCAAGTCTTCGATAGTTAAAGGTAGCTCTGCTGATGCAGGTGAAGCAATGCATGCGAGTAAAGCAATGGGGTGAATGTAATGAGATTGGGTAGCCATTCCCAGATACTAGGTTTATTTTTTTGAAATTCCAAATAATTAATAGTTATTAAATTGAATGCATTAATGCTATTTGTTTTTGAAAAAATGGCCTATTATATAGGCCATTTTTTAGTGGAGATTTTTGGGGGAACGTTAAAAGCAGATGAAATTTTTGCTTTGGCGGGTATGACGGATTTAAGATTTTTGATATCTTGAATGCAAAGTTAAAACCACCAACTTAAACCTCTAAATTATCAATCAATCGGGTAGTTCCCAATTTAGCTGCAGCCACGACGACCAACGGTTCTTTGGTTGCCAAATCGCCGGCGGAAGGCGGTTGTAAATCACAGCGCTTGCGGATTGAAATGTAATCGGGTTTCCAATGCCGTTGCGCCAGTTGTGCCATGGCGGCTTTTTCTAGTTGGAACATATCTAAATGACCTGAACGTACTTCTTCGGCGACTTGGTTCAAGGCTTTATATAATTCCGGTGCTTCGGCGCGTTCAGTTTCAGACAAATACATATTGCGTGAAGACAGTGCTAAACCGTCCTCGGCGCGATAGGTTTCTGCCGCGATGATTTCTGTCGGCAAGGCAAATTGCTTGGACATATTGCGTACGATCATGAGCTGCTGATAATCTTTTTTCCCAAACACCGCAACACGCGGTTGAACACAAGAAAACAGCTTTAACACGATAGTGGAAACGCCGGTAAAAAAGCCTGGACGGAATTCTCCTTCCAAGATATTTCCCAAACCTTCTGGCGGTTGTACCCGGTATTCTTGCGGCTCCGGGTACAAGTCTTTTTCAGTCGGCGCAAACAATACATAGACGCCTTCTTTTTCTAATTTTTCTACGTCGGCCTGAAAAGTGCGTGGATATTTATCAAAATCTTCGTTCGGGCCAAATTGCAGGCGGTTGACAAAAATCGAGGCAACTACCGGGTCGCCGTGGCGTTTGGCCAGGCGCATTAAGGACAAATGCCCTTCATGTAAATTGCCCATGGTGGGAACAAAGGCGGTGCGCAGTTGGCCTCTTAATTGGTCGCGCAACTCTTCAATGGAGGTAACAATTTTCATGGTTGGGGTAAGGAGATAAAGTAAGGTTAGACAGGCGAGTAAGCCAGGCGCACGTAAATTGGCGCAAAGGCTTCTGCTTGAGTGATTTCGATCAGCGTTTCTTTGGCTAATTCCAGCAGTGCCACAAAGTTGACAACTAACACCGGTGCACCGCGGGACACATCGAATAGCTCTGAAAATTCCACAAATTTGGCCGATTGCAAACGTCGTAAAATGCCGGACATATGTTCACGTACCGATAATTCTTCGCGGCTGATTTTATGGTGTTCAACTAATTTGGAGCGTTTTAAAATATCCGCCCAGGCCGATTGCAAATCGACTATTTCGACATCAGGCCAATGCAGAACGGTATTTTGCTCTACTAATACTTGCGCGCATAAAAAGTCGCGACCTAATTGCGGCATGGCGTTGACATCCATAGCCGCTAATTTGATTTGCTCATATTCCAGCAAGCGACGCACCAGTTCAGCACGCGGATCATCGGCTTCATTGCCGGTGTCGCCGGTTTTTACCGGCAACAACATGCGTGATTTGATCTCAATCAGCATCGCCGCCATTAGCAAATATTCAGCCGCTAATTCCAGATTGTTCTTACGGATCAATTCGACGTAGTCAAGATATTGGCGCGTTACCTGCGCCATTGGAATATCTAAAATATTAAAATTTTGTTTGCGGATCAGGTAGAGCAATAAGTCCAGCGGTCCTTCAAATGCTTCCAAAAATACTTCCAGCGCATCGGGCGGAATGTATAAGTCGGTCGGCATTTTGAACAGCGGTTCGCCATACAGTTTTGCATAGGCGATACCGTCCACCACGTCGGGCGTGCTGTTTGGGGTTTGATGGAGTTCTTTTTCCAGATCAAGCATTAGCGGCTAGATAAAAAGGATGCTAATTAAGAAAGGGTGCTAATGCTAGCTTAGTGCGAGTCGCGGGTGATTGTGGAATCGAGCGAGCGTTGTTGCTCGTCTAAACTAAGCGGGGCTTTGTCCCACAGTAAGGCGCGGCCAGTTAGTTGATTTTGTTCTAATTGTGGGTTCGCTTTTTTGAGACCATCAATAAACAGTGTGGCTTCAGACTGATAGCGAGTTTTTTGTTTCGAAAATAACATGGTGAGCGCCTTGGCAAGAAAAACGGAACGAACGCTATTTTACCCTAATCTGTCCTCTGATTTTGCGTGTTCTTGCTGGCACTGGTTCCGCAAAGCACATGCGCTCGCTGGATGGCATGATTAAGATCAAACAGGCAATTTTCTGCGCCGATTTTGTCAATAAAACCACCGCGCCTCATTAAATCTAATGGTTGTGAGTTGGTTCCACACAAAAGTAACTGGCTTTGGTATTTTTCCAGTGTGTGTTGCAGTGTTTGTAAGCCATCTAAGCCAGTGGTGTCCATATTGATCAGTTGATGCAGTTCTAAAATTACAATTTCTGGCGGGATTTGATGTGGTTTTAATAGTGCTTCTAATTTATCGACAGCACCAAAAAATAAGGAGCCAAAGATGGAAAAGGCGGCTACATGCTCTGGTAGTTGTTGGGAATCTATGGCAGTAACTGTAGTCACGCTGGAAATACGATAAATAAAGAAAATACAGGCTAGCATCAGGCCAACTTCTACGGCCACACTTAAATCTAAGATAACGGTCAGTAAAAATGTGCCCAGCAAAATAATCCGGTAGTTCATGCTGAAGTGCCCAAGCTTGCGGAATTCGTGCCATTCACCCATGTTAAAAGCGACAAATAACAAGATGGCGGCCAAGGTTGCCAGAGGAATGCTGGCAGCCAATGGCGCAGCTGCCAGCACAATCAGTAATAAAGTCAGCGCATGCACAATGCCAGCAATGGGCGAACTTGCGCCGCTACGAACATTGGTGACAGTGCGGGCAATGGTTCCGGTAGATGGGATGCCGCCAAAAAATGGCACCACAATATTGGCGACACCAAGCGCCATTAATTCTTGATTCGGGTCGTGCTTGTGGTGATCTAAATCATCTGCCATTAAATTGTCGGCTACGCGTGCGCAAAGTAATGATTCTATGGACCCTAACAGCGCAATAGTTAGCGAAGGTGCAAATAACTGTTTGACTAAAACCCAACTAAAGGTAGGTAAGCTAAAGCCAGGTAATTGCTGGGGAATGCCACCAAATTTACTGCCGATAGTAGCGACATTTAAGCCGAATAAGTACACAGCTAACGTGCCGAGTACTAAGGCAATTACGGTGCTAGGTATTTTTTTGAGAGGTGCTAGTAAGTGTTTTTGATGCTGAGCGTGCTGACCAATAAAAGTAAGGAAGAGCGGCCAGCCAAAAATAACTAGCAACGAAGCTGATGCCAATCCTAACGCAGTCCAATTAACGGTGTGTGCCTGTTCTGCCATGACGGTGATTTGTGCAAAAAAATCGCCCGGCATTTTGGCGATATTTAAGCCAAAAAAATCCTTCATTTGCGACAAGGCGATTAACACCGCAATCCCATTGGTAAAGCCGATCACAATTGAAACAGGAATAAAGCGTATTAGCGAGCCTAATTTAAATACGCCCATTGCCATCATGATGATGCCGGAAAAAATGGTGGCGATGAGTAAATTCGCTAAACCGTATTTTTCAATAATCCCATACACGACAATAATAAATGCACCAGCGGGGCCACCAATTTGTACTCTGGAGCCACCTAAAGCGGAAATAAGAAACCCCGCAATAATAGCGGTGAAAATCCCGGCCTCCGGCGCAACGCCAGAGGCAATGCCAAATGCCATCGCCAAAGGTAAGGCAACGATGCCAACGGTGAGTCCGGCAATTAAATCTTGGGTAAAGCGGTTGCGGTTGTAACTGAGTAACTCATCCCACAGACGGGGACGGAAGTGGAGATTGATGCGCGACATATGGATATCTTTTAAAAATATCGATTCGGCTATTGTAAGCGGTGCTTGAGTTGAGAGTGTTGTTATTGGTGAAGTTTAATAGGGTGAGCGTGTTTTGTGCTCACCCTTTGAGGTGATGTTAGCTAACCCGCATTCCAGGAACAGCACCCGGCCACGGTTCTAGAATATATAAGCCTGGATTGGCTTTTTCATCCGAGGCAGAAGCAGCTAAAACCATGCCTTCGGAAACGCCAAACTTCATTTTACGTGGCGCTAAATTGGCGACCATTACCGTCAATTTACCGATTAACTGTTCTGGCTGATATGCGGATTTAATGCCGGAAAACACATTACGAGTGCGGCCATCGCCGATATCCAGCGTTAATTGCAAGAGCTTGGTAGAGCCTTCAACAGCGACGCAATCAATGATTTTGGCGATGCGCAAATCTATTTTGGTGAAATCATCGATGCTGATTTCTGCACTTAATTCTTCGATATTGGCGCTAGCTGCTTTTTCTGCGCTGTCTTCAGCCACAGGTGCAGTCGGCGCATCAAACAATGCTTCAAAAATACTCGGTTCAACGCGTGTCAATAAATGTTGATACGGCTTAATCGTGTGACCATTTGGCAGTGTCGTCGCAACATCCGACCATTGCATCGGCGCGATATTGAGCCAGCTTTCGACTTGCGCAGCCACTTCTGGTAACACCGGTTTTAAATACAGCGTGAGAATGCGGAATGCTTCCAATAAGCGGCTGCAGACTTCTTGCAATGCGGCGTCGTTGGCGGGATCTTTAGCCAAAATCCACGGTTTGTTCGCGTCGACATAAGCGTTGATGATGTCGGCCTGCTCCATGATTGCGCGCAGTGCTTTACCATATTCACGACCTTCATATAACGCTTGAATTTCCGGTGCAATGCTACGGATGCTAGTTAAGAAACTGTCTGTGTCGGTGGCCCACAATGTATTTACCTGTCCATTAAAACGCTTGCTGATAAAACCTGCGGCGCGACTGGCGATATTGACAAATTTACCGATTAAATCGGAGTTGATACGCGCAGTAAAATCTTCCGCGCTAAAGTCGATATCTTCTACTTTAGCGTTCAGTTTGGCGGCTAAATAATAGCGCAGCCATTCTGGATTCATACCGATATCTAAATACTTTAATGGTGAAATTCCCGTGCCGCGTGATTTGGACATTTTTTCGCCAGATACGGTCACAAAGCCATGTGCGTAGACGCGATCCGGTGTTTTGTAGCCGGAGAATTTAAGCATGGCTGGCCAAAACAGCGTGTGGAAATAAGTAATGTCTTTACCGATGAAGTGAATTTGTTCGGTGGCTGGGTCAGCCATAAATGCATCAAAATCACGGCCGATTTTGTTGAAGTAGTTTTTCAGCGAAGCCAAATAACCGACTGGCGCATCTAGCCAGACATAAAAATATTTACCAGGCTGGTCTGGGATTTCAATGCCAAAATAAGGCGCATCGCGGCTGATGTCCCAATCGCCCAAACCATCTTCGCCATCCAGCCATTCACGAGCTTTGTTGGCGACTTCGGATTGCAAGCGGTTGCCATCAATTGCCCATTCGCGCAAAAATGCAACGCATTTTGGATCTGATAATTTAAAGAAAAAATGCTCGGACGATTTCATCACTGGCACAGCGCCAGTTAGTACGGAGTACGGGTTAATTAATTCGGTCGGTGAATAGACCGCGCTACAGACTTCGCATGAATCGCCGTATTGATCTTTGGCGTGACATTTAGGGCATTCGCCTTTGATGTAACGATCTGCCAAAAACATGTTTTTTACCGGATCGTAAAATTGTTCAATCACTTTACTAGCGATGAAGCCGGCGGCTTTTAGTTTGCGGTAAATATCTTGGGATAATTCATGATTTTCTGCGCCATCGGTGGAATGCCAGTTATCAAATGAGATGTGAAAACCATCTAAATATTGTTTGCGTCCCGATGCAATTTGCGCCACAAATTGTTGCGGTGTTAAGTTAGCTTTTTCCGCCGCGATCATGATCGGCGCGCCATGTGCATCATCTGCACAGACAAAATGCACTGCATTGCCCATCATTCGTTGATGGCGCACCCAAATATCAGCCTGGATATATTCCATAATGTGGCCCAGATGAAAGGCGGCGTTGGCGTAGGGTAGGGCAGTGGTGACGAACAGCTGGCGGGTCATAGTTGTCGATGCGAAAAAGTAAAAACGCTATTCTAACAGGTGAAAACGTGGCTGTTAAATCCATGTAGTTGACAAGAGAGCCTTGGTTTTGTAGAAAAGATAATGCGATGCATAGTTGAAATGCGTTGTCCTTGATATTTATTTCGCGCAAAATTCACCCAGACCTTCCAAATCATCCAAACATTAACTGGAACAAGCCTGCTAGACTGCTGCCATTATTTACGGAGAAAACCATGAGCGTGACAGAAAACCATATTAAATCCGCTTTAAGTCTAGTGATTGATCCCAACACCAACAAAGACTTAATATCGTCAAAATCAGTTAAAAACATTCAACTGCATGGTTCTGATGTTAGTTTGGATGTGGAGCTGGGTTACCCCGCCAGCAGCCAGTTCGACTTGATACGTGCCAATGTCGCTGAGGCGATTTTGGCCTTGGACGGCGTGGCGGCGGTGAATGTGAATGTGTCCAGCAAAATTGTGGCGCATTCGGTACAGCGCGGCATTAAATTGATGTCGAATGTTAAAAATATTATCGCGGTGGCGTCAGGTAAAGGCGGCGTAGGTAAATCAACCACGGCGGTTAATCTGGCGCTGGCGCTGAGCGCTGAAGGTGCGCGGGTAGGGATTTTGGATGCCGATATTTATGGCCCATCGCTACCGATGATGATGGGTATTGAAGGCCGGCCTGAAAGCTTGGACGGCAAAACCATGGAGCCTCTAGAAAATCACGGCATACAAGTATCGTCGATTGGTTTCATGATTGATCCGGCTGAACCAATGGTGTGGCGCGGCCCGATGGTGACGCAGGCGTTAGTGCAACTGCTGGAGCAAACTAACTGGCGTGAACTGGATTATTTGATTATTGATATGCCTCCAGGTACCGGCGATGTGCAATTAACCTTGTCGCAAAAAGTGCCGGTAACCGGCGCGGTGATTGTGACTACGCCGCAAGATATTGCCTTGCTCGATGCACGTAAAGGCTTAAAAATGTTTGAAAAAGTCGGGATTCCGATTTTGGGCATTGTCGAAAATATGAGCACGCATATCTGTTCCAATTGCGGTCATCAAGAAGCGATTTTTGGTGCCGGTGGCGGTGAAAAAATGTGCGCCGAATATGGAGTTGAGTTACTGGCGTCGATGCCGCTGACCATGACTATTCGTGAGCAGGCCGATTCAGGGCGGCCGACGGTGGTGGCTGATCCAACTGGTGTAGTAACTGCGTTATATAAAGAAATTGCCCGCAAAGTAGCGATTAAGGTGGCTGAAAAAGCTAAGGACATGAGTAGTAAATTCCCTACTATTACTGTGCAAAATACGTAATTTAGTTTTGAGTTGAGTATATGTAGGTATATGTATTGAAATGCAATGTTTTTAATATTAAATTACCTTGGTGATTAAATTTTGTGGCGTGGTCTTGCGTGTGGGTAATTAAGCACCATATGTGCCTGAGCGCAAAAAACGAGTATCAAAACGAATACAAAAAACTCGGCGGCATCCTGATTCGACGGCTTTATGTCGAATTTAGAGTTGTACATGGTAGAATCGCGGGTTGAGTTGGTGGTGGTTTTTGTGCCAACTCGCTCCGGTTATTTTTTAAATCTCACTCATTCATTAATCGCATGTCCATACTGACCCAGATTTTCGGTAGCCGTAACCAACGTCTATTGAAGCAATACCAAAGCACTGTGCGTGTGATCAATGCGCTGGAACCAGTTTTAGAAGCCTTGTCGGATACCGAATTAAAGGCTAAAACTGCCGAATTCAAAGCTCGCATCGAGCAAGGTTCAACCTTAGATCAGCTGTTGCCTGAAGCATTTGCCGTGTGCCGTGAAGCGAGCAAGCGTGCCCTGAAGATGCGCCATTTTGACGTGCAGCTGATTGGCGGCATGGTTCTGCATTACGGGAAAATCGCCGAAATG
Source organism: Solimicrobium silvestre (assembly GCF_002976435.1). Taxonomy (GTDB): domain Bacteria; phylum Pseudomonadota; class Gammaproteobacteria; order Burkholderiales; family Burkholderiaceae_D; genus Solimicrobium; species Solimicrobium silvestre. Next base: position 164,305 of record NZ_PUGF01000011.1, read on the forward strand.
GGCACCGGCGAAGGTAAAACGTTGATGGCAACTTTGCCTGCCTATTTAAATGCCTTGTCCGGCAAAGGCGTGCACGTAGTGACGGTGAATGATTATTTGGCACAGCGTGACGCCGAATGGATGGATCAGTTATATAGCTGGTTGGGTTTAACCACCGGCGTTAACTTGTCGCAAATGGATCACGACACCAAACAAGCTGCGTATGCTGCCGATATTACTTACGGTACCAATAATGAATTCGGCTTTGATTACCTGCGCGACAATATGGTGTACGAAGCCAGCGAACGGGTGCAGCGCCCCCTGAATTTTGCGGTGGTGGATGAAGTGGATTCGATTTTGATCGATGAAGCGCGTACCCCGCTGATTATTTCTGGTCAGGCTGAAAATCACACCGACCTGTATTACAAAATCAATGAAGTCCCTAAATTATTAACCTTGCAAATCGGCGATGAAACGCCGGATGGCAAAGGTAAAGTAGATGTACCGGGCGATTACACTAAAGATGAAAAATCGCACCAGGTTTTATTGACCGAAGCCGGTCATGAACGTGCGGAACAAATCTTGACGCAAATGGGATTGTTACCGGAAGGCGCATCGTTATATGACGCAGCCAACATTACCCTGATCCATCATTTATACGCCGCCTTACGTGCCCACGCTTTGTATTTTAAAGACCAGCATTATGTAGTGCAAAATAATGAAGTGGTGATTGTTGATGAATTCACCGGTCGTTTAATGACAGGTCGCCGTTGGTCAGAAGGCTTGCATCAAGCGGTTGAGGCTAAAGAAGGCGTGAAGATTCAAAATGAGAATCAAACCTTAGCGTCGATCACATTCCAGAATTACTTCCGTATGTATACCCGTTTGTCCGGTATGACCGGAACAGCGGACACCGAAGCCTACGAATTCCAGGAAATTTATAAACTTGAAACCGTTGTTGTGCCGCCAAACCGGCCTTCAAAGCGAGTTGATCGTCAAGATCAGGTTTATAAGTCGTCGGAAGAAAAATACAATGCGATGTTAATCGACATTAAAGACTGCTGTGAACGCGGTCAGCCAGTGTTGGTGGGAACAACTTCGATTGAAAATTCGGAATTATTGTCCGGTATTTTGACCAAAGCCAAATTGGCGCATAACGTTCTGAATGCGAAGCAACATGCGCGTGAAGCAGAAATTATTGCCCAGGCTGGTCGTCCTAAAATGATTACCATCGCCACCAATATGGCGGGTCGTGGTACTGACATTGTGTTGGGCGGAAATGTTGAAAAACAAATTCAGTTAATTGAAGCCAATCCAGATTTAAGCGAAGGCCAAAAGCAGCAGCAATCACAAAAATTACGTGACGAATGGCAGTCATTGCATGACCACGTAGTGGCAGCTGGCGGTTTGCATATTGTCGGCACTGAACGTCATGAATCACGCCGTGTAGATAATCAGTTGCGTGGCCGTTCAGGACGCCAGGGCGATCCAGGTTCATCGCGTTTTTATCTATGCCTGGATGACTCTTTGCTGCGCATTTTTGCTGGCGACCGGGTACGTGCAATTATGGACCGGCTAAAAATGCCGGAAGGCGAACCAATTGAAGCCGGTATCGTTTCGCGCTCCATCGAATCAGCACAGCGTAAAGTAGAAGCCCGTAACTTTGACATTCGTAAACAATTGTTGGAGTACGACGATGTTTCTAACGATCAGCGCAAAGTAATCTACCAGCAGCGTAATGAATTATTGGAAACCACTGATATTTCAGAAATGATCGCTTCGTTGCGCGGTGCAGTATTCCATGACATCGTGCGGACTTACGTGCCAGCAGAATCGGTAGAAGAACAGTGGGATGTAAAAGCACTGGAAGCTACGTTGGCGACGGAGTGGCAGTTGGATTTGCCGCTTCAGCAAATGCTGAAAGACGAACCGGATCTGACTGACGAAGATTTGCTTGAAAAAGTGCAAGCTGCAGCGAATCAGGTATATGACGCAAAAATAGCGATTGTTGGACGTGAGTCATTCGGTCGTTTCGAGCGCAGCGTGACCTTGCAAAGCGTGGATACGCATTGGCGTGAACATTTAGCGGCATTAGATCATTTGCGTCAGGGGATACATCTGCGCGGTTACGCACAGAAAAATCCTAAGCAAGAATACAAACGTGAGTCGTTTGAATTGTTTGCCCAGATGTTGGAAATGATTAAAAACGATGTTACCAAAACGGTGATGGTAGTACGTATTCAATCGCGTGAAGAGATCGAAGCTGTCGAACCAGATCAACTCGCTAATGTGCATTATCAGCATGCTGACTTTGACGCTAATGCAGCGCCGGAAGAGTTGTTTTCACCGACTGCCGAACCGGAAGATCATAACCAGCCGCATGTTAATCACGCTTTAAAAGTGGGACGTAACGATCCTTGCCCATGTGGTAGTGGCCGGAAGTTTAAAATGTGTCATGGTCGCTTAGCGTAAGCTGAGTTAGTTGGTGTTAAATAAAAAAGGGACTGTGTGTCCCTTTTTTGTTTTTAAAACTTATTTTTAAAGAGTTATTTCGTGTCTCATTTTGCTTTTTTTCTGGTTATTCTTGCAGGGTTTATTCACGCAATGTGGAACATCGCAGCTAAAAAAGCTGGCGGTGATGCGCGTTTTGCCTGTCTTTCTAACCTAATCCTGATGGTGGTTTGGGCGCCAGTTGGTATTTACTTTGGTTGGGATGTTGTGCCTGATTGGGGCTGGAAAGAATGGAGTTTTATTGTAGCTAGTGGCGTATTGCATGGCTTATATTTTGTTACTTTACTTCGTGGTTATCGGAAGTCAGAGTTAACGGTGGTCTATCCCATGGCGCGCGGGTTTGCGCCTTTAATTTCTTCTTTTGCTGCGCTATTTTTGTTGGGTGAGCAAATTTCGCTATTTGGCGTGTTGGGAATTCTTGCTGTTGTTGGTGGCGTGTTTTTGATTGCCGGTGGGCCTAAGATATTCCGCGCTGTCTTGGCAGGATCGGGAGCAGAGTCGCAGCGCAAACGGATTCATAAGGGGATTTATTATGGCTTGCTAACCGGGATTTTTATCGCCGCGTATACCGTGTTAGATGGCTATGCGGTGAAGGTGTTATTGCTGGCACCTGTGTTGCTTTATTATTTCTGTAATTTTTTTCAGGTGGCATTTTTGTTGCCTGCTTTGTGGCGTAATCAGTACTCTACGATAGTGTCGTGGCGTTCTCAATGGAAGTACGCTTTGATTGTTGCCGTTGTTAGCCCAATTTCTTATGTGTTGGTGTTGTATGCAATGCAAATTGCACCGCTTAGCCATGTTGCGCCTGCGAGGGAAGTTTCTATGTTGTTTGCTGCGTTGATTGGGGGGCGGTTGTTGGGGGAGGGGGATCGGGTTATTCGGATAGTGGGGGCGGTGTTTATTGCAGGTGGGGTGATTGCATTGGGAATTTGAATTTATTGAAGTTTGTAAGTATTTTTTAGTGATGGCTAATACACGGCGCTGATTGAAGTTTGTATGTGTTGTTGTTGCTTTTGACGTTGTAGTTGTTTTTGACCTACCCCCACTTCTAGTTCGGCCGGTTTTTCAGCGGGAAAATGGATAAGAAAGGTTCGTTGTTTGAGCGTAGCGAGTTTCGAACTTTTCCCATTTTTCCGCTGAAAAATCGGGGTTTCCGAAATAGCGTGGTCGCCTTTTTTTGCTTACTTTTTTTGGCGACGTGTATAGACGTGAGACATGGGTAACACCTGTATCAGGACATAGGTAACACTATTGGGCATCAAGAATGATGTCCAATCGGAGCCGCCATTATGACCTGGAATACAGCCAATACTATGGACTTACGTT